>NZ_AP019632.1:0-1200000 GCF_007035645.1 Enterobacter asburiae | reverse complement strand
CACGCACCACAAACGGACAGGTCACGAAGATGGTGACCAGCACCATGCCCGGCCAGGCGAACATGATCTGCAGGTTATGCTCGTCCAGCCAGCCGCCCAACGGGCCGTTGGAGCCGTAAAAGAGCAGGTACACCAGACCCGCCACCACCGGCGATACGGCGAAAGGAATGTCCAGCAGGGTCAGCAGCAGCTGACGTCCCGGGAAGTTAAAGCGGGTTACCAGCCAGGCCAGCAGGGTCCCGAACACGAGGTTCACCGGCACGGTGATCAGCGCAATCAGCACGGTCAGCCAGATGGCATGCAGCATATCCGGGTTCGCCAGGTTTTCCAGCGCGGGCATCAGCCCCTTGCTGAACGCCTGAACGAAGATATAAACCGTCGGCACGACGAGAATGAGGGCGGAAACCAGCACGCCCGCCCCAATCAGAAACCATTTACCCCAGTTGATGCGGGGTGCATCGTATCGCTTCAATTGCGTAACTTCCGCCATCAGTGACCTACCACACGTCGACCAAAGCGACTTTGCAGAGTGTTAATCGAGTACAGCAGCAGCAGCGAGGCCGCCAGGATCACCGAGGCAATCGCGCTCGCCGCCGGATAATCAAACTCCTGCAAACGGATGAAAATCATCAGCGAGGTGACTTCTGTTTTCCAGGCGATGTTCCCGGCGATAAAAATCACCGCGCCAAACTCACCGAGGCTGCGGGTAAACGACAGCGCAACGCCCGCCATCAGCGCAGGAGAGAGCTCCGGCAAAACCACCTTGCGGAAGCTCTGCCAGCGCGTGGCGCCGAGCGTTTCCGCCGCTTCTTCGTATTCCGGACCCAACTCTTCCAGCACCGGCTGCACGGTACGAACCACAAACGGGATGCTGGTAAAGGCCATCGCCACCGCGATACCGAGCCAGGTGTAGGTCACTTTGATGTCAAATTTCGCCAGCCACTCGCCGTACAGCCCGTTCACGGAGAAGAGCGACGCGAGGGTTAAGCCCGCCACCGCCGTCGGCAGCGCAAACGGCAGATCCATCAGGGCGTCAAGCAGCGTGCGACCCGGGAAGCGATAGCGGGTTAAGATCCACGCCATCAGCAGGCCAAACACGCCGTTAAAAATGGAGGCAACAAACGCCGACAGCAGCGTCACCTTGTAGGCCGCCACCACCTGCGGGTTGGTGACCACGTCCCAGTACTGCGCCCAGCTCATCTGAGCAAGCTGCATCACCAGCGCGCTGAGCGGCAACAGCAGGATCAGGCAGACGAACAGCAGGCTGGTCCCGAGGCTTAAGGTAAAGCCCGGCAGCACGCGTTTTGTCGAAACTGCAAACATTACTTATGCCCCGCCGCCAGCAGTTTGTCTAACTCACCGCCGCTGGCAAAATGCGTTTTCATCACATCAGGCCAGGAGCCGAAATGATCTTCCACGCGGAACAGCGCGGTCTGCGGGAATTTGTCTTTCAGTTTGTTCATCACGTCCGGGTTATTCACGCGATAGTAATAATCGGTAATGATGGTCTGCGCCTGCGGGCTGTACAGGTAGTTGAGGTAGGCTTTTGCCGCTTTCTCGGTACCGTTCGCCTGCACGTTTTTATCCACCCACGCCACCGGGAACTCGGCCAGGATGTTGGTTTTCGGGATAACGACCTCGAAGCCCTGCGCTTCGTACTGTTTGCGGATATTATTTACTTCCGATTCAAAGCTGATCAGAACATCGCCGAGACCGCGCTCCGCGAAGGTCGTTGTCGCCCCGCGGCCGCCGGTATCAAACACTTCGACGTTTTTCAGGAACTGGGTCATGAACTGCTCGGTTTTGGCTTTATCGTTACCGTCAGCCTTGTCCGCCGCGCCCCACGCGGCTAAATAGGTATAACGCGCGTTACCGGAAGTTTTTGGATTAGGGAAAATCAGCTTCACGTCGGAACGCACCAGGTCGCTCCAGTCGTGGATATTCTTCGGGTTGCCCTTACGCACCAGGAAGCCCATGGTGGAATAGAACGGGGAGCTGTTGTTCGGCAGTCGGCTCTGCCAGTCCGCTGGGATCAGCTTGCCTTTGTCGTGCAGGATCTGCACGTCAGTCACCTGGTTGTAAGTCACCACATCTGCTTTCAGGCCCTGCAAAATCGCCAGCGCCTGCTTGGACGATCCGGCGTGGGACTGTTTGATGGTCAGCTTGTCGCCGTTATTGTCTTTCGCCCACTGCTGTTCGAACGGTGGATTAAGGGCGGCAAACAGCTCGCGGGAGACGTCATACGAACTGTTCAACAGTTCAGTCGCCTGCGCCTGTGCCACCAGCAGTAAACCTGCCAGCGCCAGAGTTCCTTTTTTCAGTACAGTAACGGCCATTGCGCACCCTTATAAATGTGATGACTATCTTATAGTCATAATATTTATAACGGGGATGAAAGGAGTAACGGTTTTATATACCGTTTGGTGATTTAGAAGCAGAAAAGGGAATAAGGGTGAGGCCTGATGCCTTCACCCCAGCCCTCTCCCACAGGGAGAGGGAGAAAGGCCATTACAGCGCCAGCAGACACTCAACGGACGGCGCAAAGTAGTAGCCGCCGGTTACCGGTTTGGTGAAGCGCAGCATGGCGTCGCGCTTGCCGTCGGTATCGCCGAACATGCTCAGCAGCTGCTGCTCAATGTTATAGAGGCGCGCGCAGTAGGCGCAGAAGTAAAGGCCGAGCGTGCCGCTGGCGGTACCGTACGGCAGGCTCTGGCGAACAATCTTCAGCCCTTTGCCGTCTTCTTTCAGGTCAACGCGGGTCAGGTGAGAGGTAACGGGACGGTCGTCGCCGTCGATCTCTTCGTTGGCTTCTTTAGTACGACCAATCATCATTTCCTGGTCGTGCACGCTCATGCGGTTAAGCTGCTTGAGGTTGTGCTCCCAGCGCTGCACGAACACGTAGCTGCCGCCCGCGTCCACGCCGTCTTTGATTACCGCGACTTCACGACGCGTCTCTTCGCCCGCCGGGTTTTCGGTGCCGTCGACGAATCCGCTTAGATCGCGCTCTTCCACCCAGCGGAAGCCGTGAACCTCTTCCTGCACCTCAATGCTGTCGCCAAAGGCCGCTACTGCCGCCTGGGCAACGGAGAAGTTCACGTCGTGACGCAGGGAGAGAATGTGGATCAGCACGTCGTACTGGGTTGCCGGAGCCAGACCTTTGCCGTAAGGGATGAAGTCTTTCAGCTCTTCCGCCCCTTCGCCACCGCTCAGCTGACGCCAGACGTTATTGCCAAAGGCAACAACGGCGCCGAGGTGCGCTTCCGGGAATTTGGCCTGGAAGGTAGCCAGCTTATCAACAAACGCTTTACTGGCCGCACGCAGGGCATCCACGTCCCCTTTAACATTGGCTTCAATCCAAATCGCCGCGCGGCAATGTTCTGGCAAAATGCCACTCTGAACCTGAGACATCGCTCCTCCTGAAATAAAGATGCCACGTCAGCGTGGCATTGATGGCGGCTATTATACCCGGATTTCAGCGAGGCGGTTTGTTCAGGCGCAAATTACTGCTTCCAGAGTATTTTGCTCACTTTCCAGCTCCTGAGCGTGTCGTCAGACGGCATCAGACCTTCCGGGCCGCTCCAGGTTCCGGTGAAGACATAGCTGATGTGCTGGCTGCCTTCAGCCTTACATTCCACCGCGACCTTGTCGTCAGACGGCAGGCTGGTGCAGTTGCCAAAGGCCTGCTTATAAAGGTCGCTGAACGGCGTACCCACCTTCACACCGCTCGCCGTCGGAATATCTTCATCCATCACAGCGATACGGTTTACGGTGCCTTTGTCACCGTTAATCACCAGCGCCAGCTTGTCGCCTTTCAGCGCTTCGTAATAGCGAACAATATTGCCATTCTCCGTTTTCATGCCGCTGCGCAGGCGGTAATCGCTGCTGAGCGCATCCTGAATAGCGTCATGATCCAGCGACGTCGCGGCGGTAATTTTCCCCACGCCCTGCTCGGTCACTTCCGTTGATGAGCCAAACCAGTTCCACGGATACGCGGCTGACCAGTTAATGGAGGAGAGCGTCGAACAGCCGGTCAAGGCCAGCGGGAGAGCGCATAAAAGTAAACGCAGCGATTTCATTGAAACGTCCTTTCTTGTTAAATCAACGCTTGTTGGAGTGCGGCATCGGCAAAAAGTGCCGGATTAATCATCCTGATGCGCAAAACAGGCGCGAAGACGCGGGTTGGTCAGCAGCCACAGCAGGGCCACAATATCTGCAACCACCAGCGCAACGCCGGTGCCCGTCGGCGGTTCACCGTACCACCAGAGTACCGGCTGCCAGAAGAGCAGCGCAACCTGGGCGAGGATCAGCAGCCAGCGAAGCGCGCGCCAGAAACGTGGGATCGCATGCCGTCGTCCGCTGCACAAAAAAGCGACCACCGCCGGTACGCCCGGCAGTAAGCCGAGCCAGAAGGCGTCGTGATCGGGATAAAAGAGATTCAGCAGCGTGTCGCCCTGCCCGCGAGACGCGGCGGCCATCACAAACAGCACCCAGGTCCGGGCCTGGAGCAGCATAACGCACCAGAATAAAAAGGGCAGCCTGACGCGGCCCTGCGCGTCATAGTCTGCCGGATGGATCTCAGTACTCTTCATCTTCGATCAGACGCTTTCCTAAACTCAGCACGTCGGAATGCTCGTAGCCCAGACGCTCATACATGCCCAGCACCACGTCGTTATCTTCCCGTACCATGATCTGGATTTTCGGGCAGCCGCGGGCGATCAGCTTCTTCTCGAGCCGGTTCAGCAGCGCATTGGCAATGCCGCGGCCACGGTATTCCGGGTGGACGCCCAGATAATAGGCCGAGCCGCGGTGGCCGTCATAACCGCCCATGACCGTCCCCACAACCTCGCCATTGACTTCCGCGACCAGAAACAGACTGACGTCGTGATTCAACTTACGTTCGATATCCATTTCCGGATCGTTCCACGGACGCAGCAGATCGCAGCGCTCCCAAAGGGTGATCACCTCTTCGAAATCTTCCTGGCGAAAAACGCGTATCTCCATGGTATTAACCGCCTTTTCGGGTTTAAAAACAGTGATTATGGCGCGAAGCTCGCCTTTCGCCAATAACCGGGGAAAATCTCGCCAAAATTTGGCATAATGTCACTTTGTCACGTATTGAAATGAAAAGTAAAACAATTCTCAACATGGACTGTCGTAACGGGAAACACGATACGATATAACACCAGGACCCCATTTTTTAGTATTCAGGCCGCATGAGCACATTCAAACCATTAAAAGCACTCACATCGCGTCGTCAGGTTCTCAAAGCGGGGCTGGCGGCCTTAACGTTAACGGGCATCGCAAAGCAGGCTCAGGCGAAAGACGAGAGCACGCTCAAAACCAGTAACGGACACAGCAAACCGAAAACCAAAAAGCCGGGCGCGAAGCGTCTGGTAATGCTCGACCCGGGCCACGGCGGTATTGATACCGGCGCCATCGGCAAAAACGGGTCGAAAGAAAAACACGTCGTGCTGGCAATTGCAAAAAATGTGCGCGCAATTTTACGCAGCAACGGCATTGACGCCCGTCTGACGCGCTCTGGCGACACCTTTATTCCGCTGTATGACCGCGTTGAGATCGCCCACCAGCACGGTGCGGATCTGTTTATGTCGATTCACGCCGACGGCTTTACCAACCCTTCTGCGGCAGGCGCCTCGGTGTTTGCACTCTCTAACCGTGGTGCCAGTAGCGCCATGGCAAAATACCTCTCCGACCGCGAAAACCGGGCGGATGAAGTCGCCGGGAAAAAAGCCACCGACAAAGATCATCTGCTACAGCAGGTGCTGTTCGACCTCGTGCAGACGGATACGATTAAAAACAGCCTGACGCTCGGCTCGCATATTCTGAAGAAGATTAAGCCAGTGCATCGTCTGCACAGTAAAGGCACCGAGCAGGCGGCATTCGTGGTGCTGAAGTCGCCGTCCATCCCGTCCGTGCTGGTGGAAACGTCCTTTATTACCAACCCGGAAGAAGAGCGGCTCCTCGGCACCACGGCGTTTCGTCAGAAGATCGCCAACGCTATCGCCTCCGGCATTATCAGTTACTTCAACTGGTTCGATAACCAAAAAGCGCACTCCAGGAAACGTTGATGAAACCCGATGCTCAACTGGTCAAAACCTTCCTGCTGCAGCTGCAGGATGAGATCTGCCAGAAACTGGCTGCCGCAGACGGCGGTGAATTTCAGGAAGATAACTGGCAGCGCGAGGCCGGAGGCGGCGGGCGCAGCCGCGTGCTGCGAAACGGCGGCATCTTCGAACAGGCAGGCGTGAATTTTTCCCACGTTCACGGCGACGCCATGCCCGCATCTGCGACGGCGCATCGTCCTGAACTGGCGGGCCGCAGCTTCGAGGCGATGGGCGTCTCGCTGGTAGTGCACCCGCACAACCCGTTCGTGCCCACCAGCCACGCCAACGTGCGCTTTTTCATTGCGGAAAAACCAGGCGCCGACCCGGTCTGGTGGTTCGGCGGCGGTTTCGATTTAACGCCATACTACGGCTTCGAAGAAGATGCCGTGCACTGGCACACCACCGCGCGGGATCTTTGCCTACCGTTTGGCGAAGACGTCTACCCGAAATTTAAAAAGTGGTGCGATGACTACTTTTACCTGAAGCACCGCGACGAGCAGCGCGGCATCGGCGGGCTGTTCTTTGATGATCTCAACGCGCCTGATTTTGATACCGCGTTCAGCTTTATGCGCGCGGTAGGCGAAGGCTATACCGACGCCTATCTGCCGATTGTCGAGCGCCGTAAAAATACCGACTACGGCGTGCGCGAGCGCGAGTTCCAGCTTTACCGCCGCGGGCGCTACGTGGAGTTCAACCTGGTGTGGGATCGCGGGACGCTGTTCGGCCTGCAGACCGGCGGGCGCACGGAGTCGATTCTGATGTCGATGCCGCCGCTGGTACGCTGGGAGTACTGCTACGAGCCAAAAGAAGGCAGCCCGGAGGCTGCCTTGCGTGAGTTTATTCAGGTTCGGGACTGGGTGTAGCCCTTATGCCCTCTCCCTTTGGGAGAGGGTAAAAATTACAGCGGCTGCGTCTGCGCCTCAACCACCGCCAGCGCCACCATATTCACGATACGACGCACGGAGGCAATCGGCGTTAACACGTGCACCGGTTTCGCCACGCCCATCAGTACCGGCCCTACGGTCACCCCTTCAGAGCTGGAGACGCGCAGCAGGTTATAGCTGATACGCGCCGCTTCCACGTTCGGCATAATCAGAATGTTGGCCGATCCCTTCAGCGGGCTGTCCGGCATACGTTCGTTACGGATGCTTTCCACCAGCGCGGCATCGCCGTGCATTTCCCCGTCAATCATCAGCTCCGGCGCACGCTCGCGCACCAGCTCCAGCGTCTGACGCATTTTGCAGGCCGCCGCGGATTTAGACGAACCAAAGTTAGAGTGCGACAGCAGCGCCACCTTCGGCTCAATACCAAAGCGACGCACGGTCTCGGCGGCCATCACCGTGATTTCCGCTAGCTCGTCCGGGGTCGGATCGTCGTTAACGTAGGTGTCCGCAATAAAGGTGTTGCCGCTCGGCAGCAGCAGCGCGTTCATCGCCCCGGCGGTATGGACGCCGTCGCGATAGCCGAAGATCTCCTGCACCACGCTAAAGTGCTCGTGGTAATCGCCGATGGTGCCGCAGATCAGCGCGTCCGCCTCGCCGCGATGCACCATGATCGCGCCGATCACCGTCGTGTTGCTGATGACGGCCTTCTGCGCCTGTTCCTGGGTGATCCCCCGGCGCTTCATGATCGCGTAGTATTCGCTCCAGTACTCTTTGAAGCGCGGATCGGATTGTTGTTAACGATCTCGAAGTCGACGCCCGGCTTAATCTGCAGGCCCAGCTTCTGGATACGCATTTCAATCACGCTCGGACGACCAATCAGGATCGGCTTCGCCAGGCCTAAGGTGATCAGCTCCTGGGTGGCGTGCAGCACGCGCGCCTCTTCCCCTTCCGCCAGCACCACGCGCTTCGCGTCGGCGCGGGCCTGAGAGAAGATCGGCTTCATGAACAGGTTCGTTTTATAGACAAACTCGGTGAGCTTATCGACGTAAGCGTCGAAATCGTGAATCGGACGCGTCGCCACGCCGGAGTCCATCGCCGCTTTGGCCACCGCTGGGGCAATCTTAACAATCAGACGCGGGTCGAACGGTTTTGGAATGATGTAGTCCGGACCAAAGCTCAGATCCTGATCGCCGTACGCGGACGCAACCACTTCGCTCTGCTCGGCGTGGGCCAGCTCCGCGATGGCGTGAACGGCGGCAAGCTTCATCTCTTCGTTGATCGCCGTTGCGCCGACGTCCAGCGCGCCGCGGAAGATGAACGGGAAGCAGAGCACGTTGTTGACCTGGTTAGGGTAGTCCGAACGGCCGGTACAGATAATGGCGTCTTCACGCACCGCTTTCGCCAGCGGCGGCAGGATTTCCGGCTCAGGGTTCGCCAGGGCCAGGATCATTGGCGCACGCGCCATCTTCTTCACCATCTCCTGGGTCAACACTTTCGGACCGGAGCAGCCGAGGAAGATATCCGCGCCGTCAATCACGTCGTCCAGGGTGCGCTTACCGTCGTCGTCGACCGCGTACGCCGCTTTGGTTTCCGCCATGTTCGGCTCGCGGTCTTTATAGATAACGCCCTTGGAGTCGCAGACCACAATGTTGTGTTTCTGCATACCCAGCGCCACCAGCAGGTTCATACAGGCGATGGCCGCGGCGCCTGCGCCAGAGACCACCATGCGCACGTCGGAGAGATTTTTCTCTACCACGCGCAGGCCGTTCAGAATCGCGGCGGTGCTGATAATCGCGGTGCCGTGCTGGTCATCATGGAACACGGGAATGTTCATACGCTCGCGCAGCTTCTGCTCGATATAGAAACATTCCGGCGCTTTAATGTCTTCCAGGTTGATCCCGCCGAAGGTCGGCTCCAGCGCGGCCACCACGTTGATGAATTTGTCAGGATCGAGTTCATCCACCTCGATATCGAACACGTCGATACCGGCGAATTTCTTGAACAGCACCCCCTTCCCTTCCATCACCGGCTTACCGGCCAGCGCGCCGATGTTGCCCAGCCCCAGCACCGCCGTGCCGTTAGAGATCACGGCGACAAGGTTGCCGCGCGCGGTATATTTGTAGGCCGCCAGCGGGTCTTTTTCGATTTCCAGACACGGGGCTGCGACGCCCGGCGAATAGGCCAGCGCCAGATCGCGCTGGGTTGCCAGCGGCTTGGTTGGGGAGACCTGGATTTTGCCCGGGACAGGGAACTCGTGAAAATCGAGGGCACTCTGTTTCAACTGCTCATCCATCTTATTTTTCCTTTCACGTATCGGTCAAAAGGGTGACGTAAGCGATCCTGATGCACACCCTGGTGTGCCGCCTAGTATCGCCTCAGGCCGCCTCCTAAACTTTGAAGGCAGCCAAACTCTCACCATCACACATTAAAAATTGTTATCAATTTATAACAGCCATGTTACCCGTCTCAAAAGCAATGCCTCCCCCGTCTGCTATGCTTTTTTGTTAAGTCCATCATGATTTTTCCAGAAGTGTGAACTAACGCACTCATCTAACTCTTTTATTTCCAAGGAGTAATTATTTATGAACCAGCTAGACGGCATCAAAAAATTCACCACCGTGGTTGCAGACAGCGGCGATATCGAGTCAATTCGCCACTATCAGCCGGAGGACGCGACCACTAACCCTTCGCTACTGCTCAAAGCTGCAGGGCTTGCCCATTTTAGCCATCTGATTGATGACGCCATTGCCTACGGTAAACAGCGCGGGAAAACGCAGGAGCAGCAGGTCGCCGAAGCCAGCGACAAGCTGGCGGTTAATTTTGGTGCGGAAATTCTTAAAAGCATCCCGGGCCGCGTCTCGACCGAAGTCGACGCCCGCCTCTCGTTCGATAAAGAAAAGAGCATTAATAAGGCGCGTCGCCTGGTGGAACTGTACGAGGAGCAGGGGATCGATAAATCACGCATTCTGATCAAGCTGGCGTCCACCTGGGAAGGCATCCGAGCGGCTGAGGTGTTGGAAAAAGAGGGCATCCACTGCAACCTGACCCTACTGTTCTCGTTTGCCCAGGCGCGCGCCTGCGCTGAAGCGGGCGTGTTCCTCGTCTCGCCGTTTGTCGGGCGCATCTACGACTGGTATCAGGCGAAACAGCCGATGGATCCGTACGTGGTGGATGAGGATCCGGGCGTGAAATCGGTCCGTAATATCTACGACTACTACAAACAGCACCGCTACGAAACTATCGTGATGGGGGCCAGCTTCCGGCGTACCGAGCAGATCCTCGCCCTGGCAGGCTGCGACCGTCTGACCATCTCCCCTAACCTGCTCCAGGAGCTACAGGACAAAGAAGAAACGGTGATCCGCAAGCTGGTGCCGACCTCCACCGTTCTGCCAAAACCGAAAGCCATGACCGAAGCGGAATTCCGCTGGGAGCACAATCAGGACGCCATGGCCGTGGAAAAACTGGCGGACGGCATCCGCCAGTTCGCCGTCGACCAGCGCAAACTTGAAGATCTTCTCGCCGCCAAACTTTAACCTTGCCACGGAGTGAACTATGTCCCGTAAAGAGCTAGCCAATGCCATTCGCGCCCTCAGCATGGATGCCGTGCAAAAAGCCAATTCCGGCCACCCCGGCGCGCCGATGGGCATGGCTGATATTGCCGAAGTGCTGTGGAACGACTTTCTGAAGCACAACCCCAATGACCCGACCTGGTACGATCGCGACCGCTTTATTCTCTCCAACGGTCACGCCTCAATGCTGCTCTACAGCCTGCTGCACCTTTCCGGCTACGATCTGCCGCTTGAGGAGCTGAAAAACTTCCGCCAGCTGCACTCCAAAACGCCGGGGCACCCGGAAATTGGCTATACCCCGGGGGTGGAAACGACGACCGGACCACTCGGTCAGGGGCTGGCCAATGCGGTCGGGCTGGCGATTGCCGAACGCACGCTGGCGGCACAGTTTAACCAGCCGGACCACGAGATTGTCGACCACTACACCTACGTGTTTATGGGCGACGGCTGCCTGATGGAGGGGATTTCACATGAGGTCTGCTCCCTGGCGGGCACGCTGGGGCTCGGCAAACTGATTGGCTTCTACGATCACAACGGCATCTCCATCGACGGGGAGACCGAAGGCTGGTTTACCGACGACACGGCAAAACGCTTTGAAGCCTACCACTGGCACGTGGTGCACGAGATCGATGGCCATGACCCTGAAGCGGTGAAAAAAGCGATTCAGGAAGCGCAGAGCGTGAAGGATAAACCGTCCCTGATTATCTGCCGCACGGTGATCGGCTTCGGCTCGCCGAACAAGGCGGGCAAAGAAGAGGCGCACGGCGCGGCGCTGGGCGAGGAGGAAGTCGCGCTGACCCGGCAAAAGCTGGGGTGGAAACATCCACCGTTTGAGATCCCGAAAGAGATCTACAGAGCCTGGGATGCCCGTGAGACGGGTGAAAAGGCCCAGCAGGCCTGGAACGAGAAGTTTGCCGCCTACAAAAAAGCGCACCCGGATCTCGCCGCCGAGTTTTCCCGCCGCATGAGCGGTGGCCTGCCGGAGGACTGGGACGATAGAACCCAGGCGCTGATTGAAAACCTGCAGTCCAACCCGGCGAAAATCGCCACCCGCAAGGCGTCGCAAAATACCCTGAACGCAATCGGCCCTCTTCTGCCCGAACTGCTCGGCGGCTCGGCGGATCTGGCGCCCAGTAACCTGACTATCTGGTCGGGCTCAAAATCGCTGAAAGAGGACATTGCCGGGAACTACATCCACTACGGCGTGCGCGAGTTTGGGATGACCGCCATTGCCAACGGCATCGCCCATCACGGCGGGTTTGTTCCGTACACCGCCACCTTCCTGATGTTCGTCGAGTACGCCCGTAACGCGGCGCGCATGGCGGCCTTAATGAAGGCGCGGCAGATTATGGTTTACACCCATGACTCCATCGGACTCGGGGAAGACGGGCCTACGCACCAGGCGGTTGAACAGCTGGCAAGCCTGCGCCTGACGCCCAACTTCAGCACCTGGCGCCCGTGCGATCAGGTCGAAGCGGCGGTAGGCTGGAAGCTGGCGGTAGAACGCCACAATGGCCCAACGGCATTAATTCTGTCACGCCAGAACCTGGCGCAGATTGAGCGAACCCCGGAGCAGGTGAAAAACATCGCCCGCGGCGGCTACATCCTGAAGGACAGCGGCGGCAAGCCGGACGTGATCCTGATTGCGACCGGCTCCGAGGTGGAAATCACGGTGAAAGCGGCGGAGAAACTGACTGCCGAAGGACACGCGGTGCGCGTGGTGTCCCTGCCCTCAACGGACATTTTCGACGCCCAGGACGAGGCGTACCGGGAATCGGTCCTGCCGTCCAGCGTCGCGGCTCGCGTGGCGGTGGAAGCCGGTATTGCCGACTACTGGTACAAGTATGTCGGGCTCAAAGGGGCGATTGTCGGCATGCGAGGCTACGGCGAGTCCGCCCCTGCCGACAAGCTGTTCCCGTACTTCGGCTTTACCGTTGAGAACGTGGTGGAGAAGGCGCTGAGCGTGATCTAGTGGGGTCTGCGTTGCCGGGTGGCGGCTACGCCTTACCCGGCCTACTAAAACCGCCAAACCGTAGGCCGGGTAAGCAACAGCGCCACCCGGCATAAAACTACCGCGTGATCCACAGCGTGGGCCAGGCATCTGGCCCGTTCCAGTTGTCGCAGCTGGGCTCCTCGGCGTAGCGCACCAGGCGGAAGCGCTGGCCGTCAAAACGCCAGCGCGTCTGGATCCCGCAATCACCCAAACCGCGCCCCAGCGCGAGCGTTGTCAGCTCGCGCGTCTTTTCATCGAAGCTGGCGTTCATCAACTCCATTTCGCTCCCGTCGCCTGATGGCGTAAACGGCAGACGCAGCCTGACGCTGCGCGCGGTGAACGGTTTTTTACGCGATACCAGCCACGCCAGATCGACCGTGTTATAGGCCCCCGCCTCGCAGCTGACGATCAGCAGCGCTTTGTCATCGGTTAACGCGGTGACGCGCACTTCCCGACGGTTAGGATCCAGCGAGCACTGGCTTGCGTTCATCCGCCCGGTACCATAGTCCAGCAGGTCGTTCAGTTCGGCGTGGGAGAGCGGCGTCGGGGTCGGGTTGACGACCGCCACCTTTTTAAGGGCAGGAGCAGGCGGAACGCTTAACGGCGGATCGTCACCTTTCTTGATCCACGCGGTTTCACTGCCGACGCGCTTTTGCTGCGCATCAATGAACAGCAGCGCGGCCTTAAGCCCGGTCAGTGAAATAACCTGCTTACCGTCGCGCAGGGTCAGGGCCTTCCCTTCCTGGATGTTTTTCAGAAAGGCGGTGATGGTAGCCGCATCGTCCGTTTTAAGATGCCAGGGCGTGAGCTGCCAGCGCTGTTTGTCCAGCTTCAGGGGAACGTTATCCAGCAGCAGCCGGGGGGCAATCTCTGGCTCTTTTACCGAGGGCGTATCAAGGCCGCCGAGATCGATACGCAGCGTGGCGTCCGTTTTCGCCCCGGCGCTACGGGTGAGCGTCATGACCAGACCACGGTGTTCACCCGTGTTGCGTGCGAGGCAAAAATTCTGGTTATTGCAGGTTACCTGCCAGTCGGAGAAGGCTTGCTGGGCAGGTGCAGCCCGCACCTGC
Organism: Enterobacter asburiae; assembly: GCF_007035645.1. NCBI lineage: Bacteria > Pseudomonadati > Pseudomonadota > Gammaproteobacteria > Enterobacterales > Enterobacteriaceae > Enterobacter > Enterobacter asburiae. The sequence goes on along the minus strand of NZ_AP019632.1, from coordinate 1,186,359 downwards.
GGCGCGAGGAGCACACAAAACAGGTAAAACAAAAAGACGCTGTAGCGCATGAATGACACAATCCCGGAACGAAAACGCTTAACTGGGCAGTATCTTCGTGTTCCCGCCGGGGTTGCTCAATCGGATTTATCAGATATACCCGAAAAACAGGCTATATCCGTTCGAAAGTGGTGTTCATCAGCCCGGTTGTCTGTAAATACTGCAGTAATATCACCGCTTTACCATCCCTGATTTCGCCTGAACGCACCATCTCCACCGCCCAGGCAAAAGGAAGCTCCAGCACTTCGATATCTTCATCCTCCACGCCACCGCCCCGGTGAGTGCGCTGCGCGTCGCTGTATTCCGCAATGAAGAAATGCACAATTTCCGTTACGCCGCCCGGCGACATAAACAGCTCGAAGACCTTTTTGACCTCGCCCACTTCGAAGCCGGTCTCTTCCACGGCCTCTTTGCGGATACAAACTTCCGGCTCATCATCATCGAGCAGGCCCGCGCAGGTTTCAATCAGACGTCCGTCAGGGTTGCCATTAACCCATGTCGCCACCCTGAACTGACGGATCAGCACCACGCTCTGCTTTTCACGGTTATAGAGCAGAATGGTTGCCCCGTTGCCACGGTCGTAAACCTCGCGTTTGTGGCGGATCACCTCACCGTTGTTACGTGTAAGATCATAGGTGATGTTACGCAGGACAAAGTAGTTTTCAGAGAGAATTTTGTCTTTGATAACGTCAATTTTCAAGGTCATACGGGCTCCACAACACAATGAGTCGTCTTATACTACGCCGTGAATCCCGCTTTGTCGCCCGCCGGTTTAATGATGATTTGGCGCGTTAACCCCAAGCCAGTCGAGTATCCCCTGCGCCGCATGACGCCCTTCCGCCATTGCGGTCACCACCAGATCCGCGCCGCGTACCGCATCGCCCCCGGCGAAGATCTGTGGGTTAGTCGTCTGGTAACGGTAGCGGCTCTCGACGGAGGCAACGATCCGCCCCCGGTCATCCGTTTCGACACCCTGCGCCTGCAGCCACGGCATCGCGTGCGGGTTAAAACCAAACGCCATGATGACCGCATCTGCCGCCATCACGAACTCGCTGCCCGCCACGGGAACCGGTCGACGCCGTCCCTGCGCGTCCGGTTCACCGAGCTCGGTACGCAGCATTCGGATACCGTTGACCTTACCGTTCGGATCCAGCGTCAGCTCAACCGGCTGGACGTTAAATTCAAACGCCGCGCCCTCTTCTCGGGCGTTCTTCACCTCTTTCTTCGAGCCCGGCATATTGGCCTCATCCCGACGATAGGCGCAGGTCACCTTTGCCGCGCCGTGGCGTAACGCGGTGCGGACGCAGTCCATCGCGGTATCGCCCCCGCCAAGCACCACCACGTTTAAGCCATGGGTGTCGATAAACGGTTCGCTGGCCGTCGACTCCAGCCCCATAACGTGTCGAGTGTTGCCCATCAGGAAAGGCAGCGCGTCATAGACCCCAGGCGCGTCCTCGTGCGGGATACTCGCCTTCATCGAGCGGTAGGTTCCCACGCCAATAAACAGGGCGTCATACTCGTTCTTTAACTGCGACATCGACACGTCCTGGCCCACCTCGCAGTTCAGCTCGAAGCGGATCCCCATCGCGGTAAATATCTCTCTGCGCCGCGCGAGCAGCGATTTGTCCAGCTTGAATGCCGGGATGCCAAAGGTCAGCAATCCGCCAATTTCCGGATGCCGGTCATAGACCGTCACACTCGCGCCGCTGCGCGCCAGCACGTCGGCGCACGCCAGCCCGGCGGGCCCCGCGCCGACGATCGCAACACGTTTACCTGTCGGCGTGACGGCGGACATATCCGGCCGCCAGCCCATCACCAGCGCCCGATCGGAGATATAGCGCTCGATGTTACCGATGGTCACGGATCCCGCCTCTTCACGTATTGTGCAGGCACCTTCGCATAATCGGTCCTGCGGACAGACGCGGCCGGTAATTTCAGGTAAACAGTTGGTCTGATGTGAAAGCTCGACCGCGCCGGCGATATCCCCCGCGTTGATACGCTCGATCCACTGCGGGATGTGGTTATGCAGCGGGCAGGTCCATTCGCAAATGCTGTGCTCGCCGCATTTCAGGCAGCGCGACGCCTCGCGGGCGGCCTGCTCGTCCCGGAACGGCAGGTAAATTTCGTTAAAATGGCCCACGCGTTCTGCGGCAGCCAGCTTGTCGGGCTCGCCGCGTGGCGGGGTTGTTTGCATCTGATGCAGTTTGGTGCGCGAAGCGTCCTCTCTGACGGCTTCCGCATGCCAGGGCTGCGCTTCCAGGCAGGCCGTGCGCTGGCGGCGCGATTTCGCCAGAGTATCAAGGACAGCAGGCGTCGCCAGTGAGAGGACATCTGCCGGGCAATTTTCGATACAGGCCGGGCCGTGTGGCCGCGTCAGACAGAGATCGCATTTATTCGCCGAGGCCTTCACGCCGCCGCTGTCGAGCGGGGTGACGATAATCTCCATCGTGCCAAACGGGCAGGCCACCACGCAGGCCTTACAGCCGATGCATTTTTGTTGATTCACCTGTACGCTGTCATCGCATTTGCTGATGGCGCCGTTCGGACAGCTTTGCGCGCAGGGCGCATTTTCACAGTGATGGCAGGTGACGGGACTACTCTTCTCGCCGGCTCGCAGGACCGTAATGCGGGGATGAAAATGGCGCTCGCTCAGGACGTGCTGCTCATCGTTGTGCGCCATCACGCAGGCCACTTCGCAGGCACGACACCCGATGCACTGCTGGCTGTTAGCCATAATAAAACGATTCATAACCACACCTGTTTTTGGTTCAATAACCTTATTCTTTGTATGAATATGGTATTTACGCATCACGGCGCGATCGGGCAATGTTCAAATGCCCGGAATGCCGAATTATTTACAGTGAACCTGTAGCAGATCAATTTTATTCAGAGAGCCGTTCTGTGACCGTTAAACGACCCGTTTCCGGAAGCCTTGCCTGGGCCTTCTTTTCGATAATTGCCTTATCGGTGCTGACCAGTACCGTCGCGCTGCTGACGCTAGCCAGCAGCCAGCGTGACGCCGAAGCCATTAATATCGCGGGTTCGCTGCGCATGCAGAGCTATCGTCTGGGCTACGAGATGCAGCGCAACAGCCATGCCCTTGCCGCGCATCGCGACAGCTGGCAACGGACGCTGAGCGCGCCTGCCCTGCAGAAGCTGAACCGCTGGTACGTCCCGGACAATGTTAAAGCGCGCTACCAGCAGCTGCACGTAGCCTGGCTGGAGATGGATGCGCGCATCGCCCGCGGCGACAGCGCGTGGTATCAAACCCACATTGAGGATTTTGTCGGCCGCATTGATGCCTTTGTGCTCGCCCTCCAGCACTACACCGAACATAAAATCCAGACGGTGACCCTGCTCTCGCTGGCGGGCGCTCTCGGGATCCTGCTGCTGACGCTGTTTACGCTGCGACGCATCCGTCGCCAGGTGGTGTTGCCGCTTAACAATCTGGTGGCGGCCAGCGAACGGGTTGAGCGAGGGGAATTTGCAACCCCGGCGCCCGATACCGCCCTGCCGAACGAGCTGGGCCAACTCTCCCGCGCCTTCAACCACATGTCCGCCGAGCTGGCTACGCTCTACCGTTCGCTCGAAGCCTCGGTCGCGGAAAAGACTCGGCATCTGCATGAAGCCCACCAGCAGCTCGACATGCTGTTCAAATGCTCTCAGGCGCTGAATACCGGCCAGATAGACAGCCACTGCTTCCGGCATATCCTGCAGATTGTCCATGACTATACGCAGATGAATTATCTCGAACTGCGCACCAGCGACGACTGGCGGCTGTCTGAAGGGACGGAGTCACATGGCATTCCTCTGCAGCACCTGCCGGTACTGATGCAGGACACCCTTTACGGCGAGCTGCGCTGGCAAAGCGAGACGGACAGCGTTCCCCTTCCGCTGATGAGAAGCGTGGCGACCATGCTCGGGCGCGGGCTGTACTTTAACCAGGCGCAAAAACATTACCAGCAGCTGCTGCTGATGGAAGAGCGCGCCACCATTGCACGCGAGCTGCACGATTCGCTGGCGCAGGTGCTGTCGTATCTGCGCATTCAGCTTGCGCTACTCAAACGCGCCGTGCCCGAGGAAAATACCCCGGCGCAGACCATCATCACCGACTTCTCCCGCGAGCTGAACAATGCCTGGCAGCAGCTTCGCGAGCTGCTTACCACCTTCCGCCTGACGCTCAACCACGCGAACTTACCCGCGGCGCTGCAGGAGTCCCTCGACGTCCTGCAGAGCCAGACGCAGGCGAAGCTGCATCTCGACTGCCGCCTCTCCTCGCTGGCGCTGGACGCGCAAAAGCAGGTGCATTTGCTGCAGATCGTGCGTGAGGCCGTGCTGAACGCCATTAAGCACGCGCAGGCCAGCGAGATCACCGTCAGCTGCGTGACCGCCGTGGACGGTACGCACAGCGTCAGCATACGCGATAACGGCATCGGGATTGGCGAAGCCAGCGAGCCGCCGGGACACTACGGCCTGAACATTATGCGCGAACGCGCGCAACGGCTCGGCGGGATGCTGCACTTCTCGCAGCCGCAAAACGGCGGCACGCTGGTCAGCGTGACGTTCCCGGCGCCCACGCCGTTAACGGGTAAATAACGGTAAAGAGGGAAGCGCAGGGAAAAGCGCATGATAATTTACATTATCTCCTTTATTTCTCCACGTTTGACCTGGGCCTTACCGCTAAAGTTATGCGGGCAATAAACAATAATGACGTGCAGCAAAACGAGGTCACTCTTTCATGGCGAATTTTTTCATCGATCGCCCCATTTTTGCCTGGGTGCTTGCCATCCTGTTGTGTCTGACAGGTGTCCTGGCGATTACTTCACTGCCTGTTGAGCAATACCCCGATCTGGCACCGCCTAACGTGCGCGTAACAGCAAACTACCCCGGCGCTTCCGCACAAACGCTGGAAAACACCGTGACGCAGGTTATCGAGCAGAACATGACGGGTCTGGATAACCTGATGTACATGTCCTCGCAAAGTAGCGCCACGGGCCAGGCGACGGTTACCCTGAGCTTTAAGGCGGGCACCGACCCGGACGAAGCGGTGCAGCAGGTGCAAAACCAGCTGCAGTCGGCCATGCGCAAGCTGCCCCAGGCGGTGCAGAATCAGGGCGTGACCGTGCGTAAAACCGGTGATACCAACATTTTGACCATCGCGTTTGTCTCGACAGATGGCTCGATGGATAAACAGGACATTGCGGACTACGTCGCCAGTAATATTCAGGATCCCATCAGCCGTATCAACGGCGTCGGGGATATCGACGCCTATGGCTCACAATACTCTATGCGCATCTGGCTCGATCCCAACAAGCTGAACAGCGTCCAGATGACGGCAACCGACGTGACGAATGCCATCAAGGCCCAGAACGCCCAGATTGCGGTGGGGCAGCTGGGGGGAACGCCGTCCGTCGATAAGCAGGCCCTGAACGCCACCATTAATTCGCAATCCCTGCTGCAGACGCCGGACCAGTTCCGCAACATCACCCTGCGCGTGAATCAGGATGGGTCGGAAGTGCGTCTGGGCGATGTCGCCACGGTGGAAATGGGGGCGGAAAAATATGACTACCTGAGCCGCTTTAACGGCAATCAGGCCTCCGGTCTGGGGATAAAGCTTGCCTCCGGCGCAAACGAAATGGCCACGGCGAAACTGGTGCTGGACCGTCTGGACGAGCTTTCACAGTATTTCCCGCACGGGCTGGAGTACAAAGTCGCCTACGAAACCACCTCCTTCGTTAAAGCGTCGATCGAGGACGTGGTGAAGACCCTGCTGGAAGCCATCGCACTGGTATTCCTGGTGATGTACCTGTTCCTGCAAAACTTCCGCGCGACGCTGATCCCAACCATTGCCGTCCCCGTGGTGCTGCTGGGGACCTTTGCGGTGCTGTACGCGTTCGGGTACAGCATTAACACCCTGACGATGTTTGCAATGGTGCTGGCGATTGGCCTTCTGGTGGATGATGCCATCGTGGTGGTTGAAAACGTCGAACGCATCATGAGCGAAGAAGGACTCTCGCCGCGCCAGGCGACGCGCAAATCCATGGGGCAAATTCAGGGGGCGCTGGTCGGTATCGCGATGGTGCTGTCGGCCGTCTTTATCCCGATGGCCTTCTTTGGCGGCACCACCGGGGCGATTTACCGTCAGTTCTCAATAACCATCGTCTCGGCGATGGTGCTCTCCGTGCTGGTGGCGCTGATCCTCACCCCTGCGCTGTGCGCCACCATTCTGAAACCGCTGCACAAAGGGGAGCAGCACGGGCAAAAAGGGTTCTTCGGCTGGTTTAACCGGATGTTCAACCGCAATGCCGCGCGGTATGAATCTGCCGTCGGTGGCGTGCTCCATCGCAGCCTGCGCTGGATGATGATTTACGTTGTGCTGCTGGGCGGCATGGTCTGGCTGTTTATGCATCTCCCCACCTCGTTCCTGCCTATGGAAGACCGGGGCATGTTCACCACCTCGGTGCAGCTCCCGAGCGGCGCAACGCAGCAGCAGACGCTGAAAGTGGTCCAGAAAGTGGAGCAGTACTTCTTCACCAAAGAGAAAGATAACGTTGTGTCGGTCTTCTCCACCGTGGGCTCTGGCCCGGGCGGAAACGGGCAGAACGTCGCCCGCATGTTCGTCCGCCTGAAGGACTGGGACGAGCGCGATACCCGAACGGGAACGTCATTTGCCATTATTGAACGTGCGACCAAAGCTTTTGCGCATATTAAAGAGGCGCGCGTCTTCGCCAGCAGCCCGCCGGCGATAAGCGGTCTGGGCAGTTCCGCCGGGTTTGATATGGAGCTGCAGGATCACGCCGGTGCGGGCCACACGGCGCTGATGGCGGCACGCGATAAGCTGTTAGCGCTGGCGGGCAACGATCCTGGCCTGACCCGCGTCCGCCATAACGGTCTTGACGACAGCCCGCAGCTCCAGGTGGATATCGATCAGCGTAAGGCGCAGGCGCTGGGCGTCTCGATCAACGATATCAACGACACCCTGCAAACGGCGTGGGGCTCAAGCTATGTGAATGACTTTATGGATCGCGGCCGCGTGAAAAAAGTGTATGTCCAGTCCGCCGCGCCGTTCCGCATGCTGCCGGATGATATAAACCGCTGGTTTGTCAGGAATAACGCTGGCGGCATGGTGCCGTTCTCCGCGTTTGCCACCTCGCACTGGGAGAGCGGTTCGCCGCGTCTGGAGCGCTATAACGGCTACTCTGCGGTTGAAATCGTCGGGGAAGCTGCGCCGGGCGTCAGTACCGGTACCGCTATGGATACCATGGAAAAACTGGTCCAGCAGCTGCCCGCCGGTTTTGGTCTGGAGTGGACGGCCATGTCCTACCAGGAGCGTCTCTCCGGGGCACAAGCTCCCGCGCTTTACGCGCTCTCTCTGCTGGTGGTCTTCCTCTGCCTAGCCGCACTGTATGAAAGCTGGTCGGTACCGTTCTCGGTCATGCTGGTCGTGCCGCTTGGCGTCATCGGTGCGCTGCTGGCGACCTGGATGCGCGGCCTCGAGAACGATGTTTACTTCCAGGTGGGTCTGCTCACCGTGATTGGGCTATCGGCGAAAAACGCCATTCTGATCGTTGAATTTGCCAACGAGATGAATGCCAAAGGCCACGAGCTGATGGCCGCCACGCTGCACGCCTGCCGTCAGCGCTTACGCCCGATCCTGATGACGTCGCTGGCGTTTGTCTTTGGCGTACTGCCGATGGCAACCAGTACGGGTGCAGGCTCCAGCAGCCAGCATGCCGTCGGGACGGGAGTGATGGGCGGCATGATTTCGGCAACCATCCTGGCCATTTACTTCGTGCCGTTGTTCTTTGTGCTGGTGCGTCGTCGCTTCCCGCTAAAGGAACGGGCTGAGTAAGTGATTGAAATAAAAAAAGGCGGCTTTATCGGCCGCCTTTTTATTGTGTGATTAATTCACACTATGGTTATTTTACTTATTTTAGTGCTCTTGCAATTCTTACTGAATGTCATTTACGAAGCATGCCTTCGATAAAATCTTTCCAGTTCCCCAGTTCACGTTCAATCATAACACCCTCTCTTATTATTATGCGCATTCTACAAAAACGGACCATCATTGTGAAGACTATTTAACCAATTGCTGTGATTGTACCCCACGTCCTGCGGGGATTTATGATAAATATGAACGGAGAGGCCTCAATTTTTTGTGACGGCTAGCAATATTTTGAAATAACCCTCCGAACGGGTGAGTTTTATTTTACCCGCTGAGTTTATTCGAAATTCAAACTTTATGGACATCTATGCTTAAAGGGTGAAAGAATATTCAGCGTACAGATGTGAGTTGAATTAAGAAGACGCGTAAATCCAGACGATTCCTGAATGTGTTATATTCCACTTAAGGATATATCTTCGAATTTACTGAACATTTAATCATCATTAGGTCAAAAGGATTCACTATGGTTGTGATGTACGGCATTAAAAATTGCGACACCATAAAAAAAGCCCGTCGCTGGCTGGAAGCAAACGGCGTGGAGTACCGTTTCCACGATTACCGAGCCGACGGGCTTGATGCAGAATTTCTGCATAGCGCGATCGGCGAACTGGGGTGGGAAGCCCTGCTGAACACGCGCGGCACCACCTGGCGTAAGCTGGACGAATCTCTGCGCGCCAGCATCAACAACGCCGACAGCGCGGCAAAACTGATGCTCGACATGCCGGCAATTATCAAACGCCCATTGCTCTGCGCGCCAGGGCAGCCTATGCTGCTGGGTTTCAGTGAAACCCTTTATTCCGACTTTTTTCGTTGAGGTGTAGTTTATGTCATGCCCGGTCATTGAGCTGACTCAGCAGCTTATTCGCCGTCCTTCCCTTAGCCCGGACGACGCAGGTTGTCAGGCACTTATGATTGAGCGCCTGCGTGCCATCGGTTTTACCGTTGAACGCATGGATTTTGGCGATACCCAGAACTTCTGGGCGTGGCGCGGACAGGGCGAAACGCTGGCCTTTGCCGGGCATACTGACGTCGTTCCCGCCGGTGACGCGGATCGCTGGATTAACCCGCCGTTTGAGCCGACCATCCGCGACGGCATGCTGTTTGGTCGCGGCGCGGCAGACATGAAAGGCTCCCTGGCGGCGATGGTCGTGGCGGCAGAGCGCTTTGTGGCTCAGCATCCAAACCACAAAAACCGTCTGGCGTTTTTAATCACCTCCGACGAAGAAGCCAGCGCCCATAACGGTACCGTGAAGGTCGTTGAAGCGCTGATGGCGCGTAACGAGCGTCTCGACTACTGTCTGGTCGGTGAGCCGTCCAGTACCGAAGTGGTGGGTGATGTCGTCAAAAACGGGCGCCGCGGCTCGCTGACCTGTAACCTGACCATTCACGGCGTTCAGGGGCACGTGGCTTACCCGCATCTGGCCGATAACCCGGTCCATCGCGCTGCGCCGATGCTGAGCGAGCTGGTGGGCATCGAGTGGGATAAAGGCAACGAATTCTTCCCGCCGACCAGCATGCAGATTGCGAACGTCAAGGCCGGGACCGGCAGCAACAACGTGATCCCGGGCGATTACTTCGTCCAGTTCAACTTCCGCTTCAGCACCGAACTGACCGATGAGATGATCAAGGCGCGCGTTATCGCGCTGCTGGAAAAATATCACCTGCGCTACACCGTGGAGTGGTGGCTTTCCGGCCAGCCGTTCCTGACGCAGCGCGGTAAGCTGGTGGATGCGGTGGTGAACGCCATCGAGCACTATAATGAAATTAAGCCACAGCTGCTGACAACGGGTGGCACCTCAGACGGACGCTTTATCGCCCGTATGGGCGCCCAGGTTGTCGAACTGGGTCCAGTGAACGCAACCATTCATAAAATCAATGAGTGTGTCAATGCGGCAGATTTGCAACTGCTGGCCCGTATGTATCAACGTATTATGGAGCAACTCGTCGCCTGACGAACGCTCTGAGAGGAATAGCGAATGGATTGGCTTTCAAAGTACTGGTGGATTCTGGTGTTAGTTTTTCTGGTTGGCGTACTGCTTAACGTAATTAAAGATCTTAAGCGCGTTGACCATAAAAAATTTCTCGCCAATAAACCGGATCTTCCCCCGCACCGTGATTTTAACGACAAGTGGGACGATGACGACGACTGGCCGAACAAGGACCAGAAGAAGTAATCGTTAAGTTTCCCCTCTCCCCGGGAGAGGGGGAAACCTCACATAAACTCTACAATATCATCGTTATCCGGCTTACCGCCGCTGAGCGCTTCATCAAAGTAGTGCTTCGGTACGGTATAGCGCAAACGATCGAGCGCGAACTGCATGCTACGGTCGTCAATCGCGTGGCCCAGATCGTCCACGATATCCAGCGTCACGTCCCCACCTTCGCGAATCAGCGCTTCCTGGGCGGCAACCGCATGCGAGAGCTCAATCACCCGATCTTCACCACCGTGGATCAGATGGATCGTGGTTTGCGTGGTCGCGCTTGTCGGTAACGTCGCAAAGCGGCCGTTAAACGCGATGACGCGTGACGCCAGACCCGGCTGCGCTTTTACGCTTTCCAGCGACATGATTGACCCCTGCGAGAAGCCAATCAGCGCGGTCGCGTCAGCACCCACGCCGCTCTGCTGCTGCCAGTAGCGGACGATGTCGATAAAGCTGGGCATGATGGCGTCGATGCGAGCCTGACGATTCTCTTCCGTCACGCCCTGAACAGAGAACCACTGGCGTCCGTTCGGACCACATGGCTCTGCGCCACCGATGCTGACAATCAATGCTTCCGGAAAAACGGGCGCAAACCAGCTGCCAATCTGACCCATATTGACGGCATTATCGCCAACGCCATGAAACAGAAGCAGTAACTGTTTAGCCGGTTTGTCAGGGCTTTGAACAACAAAATGGTCGTGTTTCATGGTGGTCTCCTTAATAGATGACCTGGATTCTACGCCTCCGGACGTGAATGACCATGCCACTTTACTGAAGAAGTCATTGAAAAAATTGCCATTGCAAAATATCTTCTTTCAGCTGCTGGCAGCGCGGATAGTCAAGACTTTCAATCGCTTGCGCGGTTTCATTCCGCAACGTTGCCAGCAAGGCTTTTCGCCCGACGTCTTCCGTTTTTCCGTCCATTTTCCCGCGCAGGGCCGGAAGCGGCATGTCCACGGTTAACAACAGCCGCGTCAGTGCGGCAACCGAGGTTGAAAACGCCCGATGAGCAAAAGCAAACCCCGCCAGCTCCAGCCAGTCGTCATTATTAAGGGTAGCTTCCCAGCCGTCTTCCACGGGGATCTTTTCACCGTTCCAGGCCGATAGCACCCGCGCATCGCGCTTCAGACGCCGCTGCGCCTGCTCGCACAGCTGACGCCCGGCCTCGCTCTGCGGCAGCAAGGCCATCGCGGTGAAGCAGCCGCTGCTGGCTTCACGATGGCTGCCCATCCGCACCAGCTCAAACCCACATTGCTGCCAGAAACGCCACAGCTCATCGGTATAACCAAAGCTCACCGACAGATAGTCTTCGCCGCTGGCGCCGCGAACAAGCGCCTGGCCAATCCCTTCCCGCTGACGGTGAGGATGTACGGCAATGCGGGTCACCCGTCGTCCTCTGAGCGTCGCCGCCAGCGGAGAGCCGCCGTGCGCCGCAAGAGACTGCGCCACCAGGTTACCGCGCGGACGCCGGTATCCTGCCCACACGGCGCGGCTAAGCTCAGGGGAGAGCCCGCCCTCCTCCACCAGCCAGAGCGCCCCGGCGATAACCGGATTCGTTTCGGCAACGGCAAACTGCTGCCCGGGCGCGTCCATCATGCGGCGTAAATCGAGCGGCGAGGTACGATAATGCGCCGCGCAGAGAAGCTCGTATACGCCCGCTGCAAGCGCCGGGCGGCTTTCCCATGCCGTCGGCGTCAGGGACGTTAAACGCACCTCCCCTTCCGGACGACGGTCGATCAGCGTATCGTCAAACAGCAGCGCGCTGGCAACAACCCGCTCAAGCGGGCAGCCCGCCGCCCAGCGTACCGGTGTAGATAAGCTGTAGCGCTGCAGCCCGGCAAACCGACCGCAGAATTTAAGCAAGAATCCCCGGCCCGTCCCCTCATATCCCTGCACCGTGGTGGTCAACAGCACGCGAGGGAAACGGGCAACTAGCTTTTCAAGCAGAGGTCCGGGGATCGCAGCGGCTTCATCGACAATTAGCCAGTCAGCCTGGTATGAAGAGGCAAGCAGCGCGTCCGGGGCCATAAAATGAAAACGCTCTCCGGCAAAGCGGGCGATGATATCCGTCGCCCCCTTCGACGGTGCGGTAACCACGGCGCTGCCGGCAATGCGGTTCAGCAGCATTCCCGCCAGGGCTGATTTTCCTCGCCCGCGCGCGGCGGTGACGGCCACGATGCCCTCCGGCATCCCCAGCAGCACATCCAGGATCTCAGCCTGCTCGCGCTGCGGGGCGCCGCTGGCAGGCTGCCAGTCTGGCGCGTCGGGTAAAGGCGGAAGGGATAACCCGCAGCCCTGAAGCCAGACAATCGCGTCGGGATCGGCGGCAATCGTCCGGCAGAAATGGTGGACAAAATGCGGCGTGGCTATCGCTTCGGCGCTGTCGCTCCAGCGCAGTGAATCGCTGTCAGGCAACCCGGGCCACGCATCGAGCGGCGGAACCCGCAGCACCAGAAGGCTTCCGGCGCTCAGCGTTCCGCTCAGGGCGGCAAATGCGGCGACATCAAACCCGGCGCTGGCGTCAAAAACGGCGTGCCGGTACTCGCGTCCCAGCAGGCCGCCGATGGCTTTTGAAGGGTGTTCGTCAAGCCTTACCCAGTCTCCGGGCAAGGCGTCACGCAGGGTCAGCGCCTGGGTTAACGTCCACTGCGCCTCACCGCTGAGCACCACCAGCCGACGATGGCCTGTGCGCTCAAGCTCGCTTATCAGCTGTTCAAACTGCAACATTACATCGCTTTGCCGAAGGTATTACACTGCGCCGGATCGCCGCTGTCGAAGCCGCGTTTGAACCAGCTATAGCGCTGCTGTGAAGTACCGTGAGTGAAGCTGTCCGGCACGACGCGCCCCTGGCTTTGCTGCTGAAGACGGTCGTCACCGATAGCCTGAGCGGCATTTAACGCCTCTTCAAGATCGCCGGATTCCAGCACGCCCTGCTGCTGCATGCTGTGGCCCCAGACGCCCGCGAAGCAGTCCGCCTGCAGCTCCATTTTAACGGAAAGGCGGTTCACGTCAGCCTGAGACGCATTTTGCTGGAGCTGGCGCACTTTGGGCTCAATCCCCAGCAGCTTTTGCACGTGATGACCGACTTCATGCGCGATCACGTAGCCCTGGGCAAAATCACCGTCAGCGCCAAGCTTGCGTTTCATGTCATCGTAAAAAGAGAGATCGATATAGACGGTGCCGTCTGCCGGGCAGTAGAACGGCCCCATCACAGATTGCCCGGTACCGCATCCGGTGCGGGTTGCCCCCCGGTACATCACCAGTTTCGGCTGCTGGTAGGTACGCCCCATCTTCTCAAATAGCTGACCCCAGGTGTCTTCTGTTGTGGCGAGAATAACGGAGGTAAATTTGGCCGCTTCATCTTCATTCGGGCTGATGGAGCGCTGAGAATGCTCCTGCTGCTGCAGCGGCTGACCGGTCATCAACCCGGTGAGGTCAACGCCGTAATATCCCGCAACCAGCACGACAATCAGCAGGATTATCCCGCCCTTGCCGCTGGGTAACCGGAAGCCTGGTCCTCCCATTGAAGGACCGCCGCCGCCATCACTGCGTCTGTCTTCTACATTGTCACTTTCACGACGCCCTTGCCAGCGCATAACCACCTCGAACTATTCCATTTATAATAGCTATGATCGTAGGCGGTTAACGGCAAGATTACCATAGGAAACAAAGGTAAGACGCCAAAGGATGGGAACATCCTTTGGCAAGTGAGGGAGTTAGTCGAGCTTAACGCCTAAACGGTGAGCAACCGCTTCGTACGCTTCAATCAGGCCACCCAGGCTCTGACGGAAACGGTCTTTGTCCATTTTATCCAGGGTTTCTTTATCCCACAGGCGGCTACCGTCTGGTGAGAACTCATCGCCCAGCACCACTTCGCCTTTGAACAGACCAAACTCCAGCTTGAAGTCGACGAGGATCAGGCCCGCGTCATCAAACAGTTTTTTCAGCACGTCGTTGGCTTTGTAGGTCAGCTCTTTCATGCGCGCCAGGTTCTCCTGGTTCACCCAGCCGAAGGTTTCGCAGTAGGATTCGTTGACCATCGGGTCGTGCATGGCATCGTTTTTCAGGAACAGGTCGAACAGCGGTGGATTCAGTTCGATACCTTCTTCAATGCCCAGACGCTTCACCAGGGAGCCCGCCGCACGGTTACGAATAACGCACTCAACCGGAACCATATCCAGTTTTTTCACCAGACATTCCGTATCGGACAGCAACGCTTCCATCTGGGTCGGGATGCCCGCTTCGGCCAGTTTGGTCATAATGAAGTGGTTGAACTTGTTGTTCACCATGCCTTTACGATCGAACTGCTCAATGCGTGCGCCATCCCCTGCTGACGTATCATTGCGGAACTCGAGCACCAACAGATCCGGGTTTTCCGTGCTGTATACGGTCTTCGCTTTGCCACGATACAACTCAGCTTGCTTCTGCATCTTCATTACTCCTGGTGTGATGATTTGTGTTCAAAACTGGGGATATTATGCCACGCACACGTTTGCGTAGCACTAAAATAAAAAGGGCTGGATTCACCAGCCCTCGTATTTATTTGCTGAATGCTGCCTGGAAGACAGCGACCAGCGCATCGTTCTGCGACTGGGTCAGCGTATGACCTTTTGGATCGATAAACTGCAGACTGCTGCGGTTATCAAGGTCGCCTACCTGAATCTTGTAGTCACCGGAGGCAAGCTGAGGATCTTTCGCGCCCAGTTCCTGCCATGCGCTGTCGGAGAGCGGCTTATACGTTGCCGTCATGCTGCCGGTTGAACGCGTGCTGTCGGTCACTTTCATGCCCACTTTTTCCAGTGTCGCTGGCAGACGCTGCCAGGTCTGGTTAAACGGTGCACGCACCACCAGCATTGGCAGGCCGGTATCATCCGCACCGCTTTGCACATCGAAGGTCGCGCCGTTGCGGCTCTGCGCGGCGTTGGCGGCATCGGTAGCGGTCTTATCCAGACCCGCGGCAATCACGTTCAGCATTTCGGTGCTGTAACGCTGCAGGGACGCGGCATCCGCAACCGGTTTACCCGCCTGCTCCAGGTTCAACAGCTTAACGTTAACCGCCTGCTGGTAACCCTGTGGTTTAACGGAGACTTGATAACGACCGCGATACTGCTGGTCTTCATCCAGGCGGTTCCATTCGATCCAGTCGGTGGTTAACGTCTGGCTGGCGTCATCGCGTTTATCGATGGTGTAGTTCTTCGACTGAATGACGCTGACAACCTGCGGCCACAGCGTGCTACCGCGCGCGCTCTCAACCATCAGAGACGCCGTATCACCGGTGAACTGGGTACGCGCCCCGCTGACCAGCGCCAGAGGCTGTGCTGGCGGACGAATATCAAGCGCTTTACCGACCAGGCCGCTGCCGTTGGTCACGGGAATATTATAATCGCCGTTCTGAATCGGCAGGATCATACCAGCCGGTGCGTGAAGTTCAGCAAGCGGGGTCGCATCCAGATAGGATTCATCACCGCTCACCTGGCGCTTGTAGCGCGAATCTGAACTACAGGCAGCGAGCAGCATAACAAGCGAAACACTCGCAACCTTCGCCAGGCGCGACTTCTGTACTGAATAAGCCATCAAATCTCCCTAAACTCTACAGCAAACCGGCATGCTTCAGCGCCGCCCTGACGATGTCACGACCGTGGTCGGTAATCGGTGTCATTGGCAGACGCAGCGTATCGGTTGCTACAAGCCCCAACTCCTTACATGCCCATTTCACTGGGATCGGATTGGGTTCGACAAATAATTTATTGTGCAGCGGCATCAGACGCTGATTAATGACGCGCGCTTCATCAAAGTGACCGGCTGCGGCCAGTTTGCACATTTCAGCCATATCGCGCGCCGCAACGTTTGACGTTACGGAGATCACGCCATGACCACCGAGCTGCATAAAGTCCAGCGCGGTCGCATCATCACCACTCAACAGGATAAAGTCGTCTGAAACCAGCTCTTTGATCTGATGAACGCGGCTTAAGTTCCCTGTCGCCTCTTTAATACCGATAATATTTTTTACTTCCGAGAGACGACCAACGGTTTCCGGCAGCATATCGCAACCGGTACGGGACGGCACATTATACAGAATTTGTGGCAAGTCAGTATGTTCAGCGATGGCTTTGAAGTGCTGGAACAAACCTTCCTGAGTAGGACGGTTGTAATAAGGGGTCACCGTCAGACAGCCCACGATGCCGCTGTCGTTAAAACGTTTGGTCAGGCTGATAGCTTCTGCGGTTGCATTAGCCCCTGTCCCCGCGATGACCGGAATACGTCCGTCCGCCAGTTCCAGGGTCAGCATCACCACATCGCCGTGCTCGTCGTGGCTCAGCGTTGCGGATTCACCGGTAGTCCCTACCGAAACGATCGCCGAGGTTCCGTTGGCGACATGGTAATCAATGAGCTTCTTCATGCTTGACCGGCAGACATTACCTTTTTCATCCATCGGTGTAACAAGCGCGACAATACTTCCCGTGAACATGAGCCATCCTCTGTGCGAACAAGAGCCTCAATGTTACGTTTGGAACTGTAATAAAAGCAAGCGACCTGAGGCTCGCAGGCGGTTGTATGCATGTTTTTTTTATGCTTTCCTTAGGAAGACTTAACCATGCAAAGGAAGAACAGGTTTGACAACCTCATCACAACATTACCTGGTTATCACTGCGCTGGGTGCCGACAGGCCGGGTATCGTGAACACCATCACCCGTCACGTAAGCAGCTGCGGCTGTAATATCGAAGACAGCCGTCTGGCGATGCTTGGCGAAGAGTTCACATTTATTATGTTGCTTTCCGGGACATGGAACGCCATTACGTTGATTGAATCGACCCTGCCGCTGAAGGGGGCCGAACTGGATTTGCTGATTGTCATGAAGCGCACCACCGCGCGTCCGCGTCCGGCACTGCCTTCTACCGTCTGGGTGCAGGTTGAAGTGCCTGATTCACCGCATCTGATTGAGCGTTTCACCGCGCTTTTTGACAATCATCAGATGAATATTGCCGAACTGGTTTCCCGTACGCAGACAAGCGATGACCAGGGTCTTCCGGTGTTGTTTATTCAAATTACCGCGCACAGCCCTGCCTCACAGGATGCGTCAAATATCGAGCAAGCGTTCAAAGCCCTCTGTACAGAATTAAACGCGCAGGGCAGTATAAGCGTCGTCAATTATTCGCAGCACGAACAGGATGGAGTTGAGTAATGAACCCACTGAAAGCCGGTGACATCGCACCGAAATTTAGCTTACCGGATCAAGACGGCGAGCAAGTAAATTTGACCGACTTCCAGGGACAGCGTGTTCTGGTCTATTTCTACCCGAAAGCCATGACCCCCGGCTGCACCGTACAGGCCTGCGGCTTACGCGACAACATGGACGAGTTGAAAAAAGTCGGTGTGGAAGTGCTGGGTATCAGCACGGATAAACCAGAAAAGCTGTCACGATTTGCTGAAAAAGAGCTGCTGAACTTCACGCTGCTTTCTGATGAAGATCATCAGGTGTGCGAGCAGTTCGGCGTCTGGGGCGAGAAGACGTTTATGGGTAAAACCTACGACGGCATTCACCGCATCAGCTTCCTGATTGACGCTGACGGTAAAGTTGAACATGTGTTTGACGACTTCAAAACCAGCAACCACCACGACGTGGTGTTGAACTGGCTGAAAGCAAGCGCCTGATAAACAGCAAAACGGCAACCCAGGTTGCCGTTTTTAATGTTTTCCCCCTCTCCTCGCGGGAGAGGGTCAGAGTGAGGGCATCAGGCCGCACAAAAACTACTTCTCTTCCACCGCCGGCACATCCGGCCACGCGTGGACCACGGCCTTAATCAGCGTCGCCAGCGGAATCGCAAAGAACACGCCCCAGAATCCCCACAGCCCGCCGAAAATCACCACGGACAAGATAATCACCAGCGGATGCAGGTTCACCGCTTCGGAGAACAGCACCGGTACCAGCAGGTTACCGTCCAGGCCCTGAATAATCAGGTACACCGCAAAGCAGCTCCAGAACTCTGTCCCCAGCCCAAACTGGAACAGCGCGACCCCAACAACCGGAATGGTCACCACAAACGCGCCGATGTACGGAATCAGGACCGACAGCCCCACCAGCACCGCCAGCAGCAGCGAGTAGTTCAGGCCGAAAATCAGGAAGCCAATCCAGGTGGCGACCCCCACGACAATCATCTCCAGCACCTTGCCGCGAATGTAGTTGGTGATCTGCTGGTTCATCTCTTCCCAGACCTGCCCTGCCAGCCCGCGGTTGCGCGGCAGAATACGGCGCACGGCGTTGAGCATCTGATCTTTATCTTTCACCAGGAAGAAGACCATCAGCGGCACGAGCACAAGGTAAACCGCCAGCGTCAGCAGTCCGACCAGCGAGGCCAGAGAGTACTTCACTACCGAATCGCCCATCGTCATGATGCGGGCGCGCATATTTTCGGCCATCGCGTCAATAATCCCGGCATCCATCAGGGCCGGGTAACGGCGCGGCAGCGTGGCGGCAAAATCAGAGAGTTTATTCAACATGCCGGGCATATCGCGGATCAGGTTAATTCCCTGCTGCCAGGCGACCGGCATTACCACAAAGGCCATTAGCAGCAGGATGCCGACAAACAGCACCAGCACAATGCTGGTCGCCCACCGGCGGGAACAGCCGATGTGTTCCAGGCGCGCCGTCGGCCACTCCAGCAGGTACGCCAGCACAATCGCCACCAGCAGGGGAGCGAGCAGGCCGCTGAAGAAGAACAGAATACCGAACCCGGCAACCAGAATAACCAACAAAGCAATCGCTTCCGGGTCGCTGAACCGACGCCGGTACCACTGCATTAACATTTCGAGCATACAACCCTTCCCTGAATCGAATGGCGGGAGTGAGACGGTGAATTGTATCTAACTGTCACAAAAAAGACTTTCGCTTTTTGTATCCCGATCGCAATCCGCAAAAGCCTGATGAATGGGATTTTCTTCATGCTGTAACACGGCTACACTCGCAGAGCAGCAGAGATGAACGTTATGCCGGTTCATCGGTCAAATTAGCACATCCAACATACAGGACAGTGGTTATGTTCAGGCAGTTGAGAAAAACACTGGTTGCAGCACTGATTGCCGCGGTGACGGTCGGTCAGGTGTTGCCCGCTTTTGCTGACTCGTCCGATTCATTGCCGGACATGGGCACCACAGCAGGAAGCACGCTCTCTATTGGACAAGAGATGCAAATGGGGGATTACTATGTTCGCCAGCTGCGCGGCAGCGCCCCGCTGATCAACGACCCTTTGCTGGTACAGTACATTAACGGGCTGGGGATGCGCCTGGTTTCGCACGCCGACTCGGTAAAAACGCCCTTCCACTTCTATTTAATTAATAACGACGAAATCAACGCCTTCGCCTTCTTTGGCGGAAACGTGGTGCTGCACTCGGCGTTATTCCGTTATTCCGACAACGAAAGCCAGCTGGCCTCGGTAATGGCGCACGAAATTTCGCACGTCACCCAGCGCCACCTGGCGCGCGCCATGGAAGACCAGAAACGTAACGCCCCCCTCACCTGGGTGGGCGCGCTGGGCTCCATTCTGCTGGCGATGGCCAGCCCGCAGGCCGGGATGGCGGCCCTGACCGGTACGCTGGCGGGAACGCGCCAGGGGATGATCAGCTTTACCCAGCAAAACGAACAGGAAGCGGACCGCATCGGGATTCAGGTGCTGCAGCGTTCGGGCTTTGACCCGCAGGCCATGCCGAGCTTCCTGGAAAAACTGCTCGATCAGGCGCGTTACTCTTCCCGTCCACCGGAAATTCTGTTGACCCACCCGCTGCCGGAAAGCCGCCTGTCGGACGCGCGTAACCGTGCCAACCAGATGCGTCCGGTGGTGGTCCAGTCTTCGCAGGATTTCTACATGGCGAAGGTGAGAACGCTGGGGATGTACAATTCCGGGCGTAACCAGCTCACCAGCGACCTGCTGGATACCCTGGCGAAAGGCAACGTGCGTGAGAAAAACGCCGCGCAGTATGGTCAGGCGCTCCAGGCGATGGAAGCCAGCAAATACGACGAGGCGCGCAAAGCGCTGCAACCGCTTCTGGCTGCAGACCCGAACAACCCGTGGTACCTCGATCTGTCGACGGATATCGATCTGGGCCAGAAGAAAACGGCCGATGCGATTAACCGTCTGAAGGGGGCGAAAGACGTCCGTACCAACCCGGTGCTGCAGCTTAACCTGGCGAACGCTTACTTACAGGGCGGTCAGCCTGGCGAAGCGGCGACCATTCTGAACCGCTATACCTTTAACAATAAAGACGATCAAAACGGCTGGGATCTGCTCGCTCAGGCGGAAGCCCAGCTCGGCAACCGCGATCAGGAGCTGGCGGCGCGTGCCGAAGGTTTTGCCCTGGTGGGCCGCCTCGATCAGGCGATTTCCACGCTCAGCAGCGCCAGCGCGCAGGTCAAGCTCGGCAGCCTCCAGCAGGCCCGTTACGACGCGCGTATCGATCAGCTGCGCGGCCTGCAGCAGCGCTTTAAGCCGTACGAAAAGATGTAATAAAGGAGAATTCACGTCATGACAGACGCCGTAAAAATTTATCACAACCCTCGCTGCTCCAAGAGCCGCGATACCCTGAGTCTGCTGAAGTCTAACGGCGTTGAGCCGGAAGTGGTGCTGTACCTCGACACCCCACCTGACGCGCAAACCCTCCGCCAGCTGCTGCACATGCTGGGAATGGGCAGTGCAAGAGAGCTGATGCGCCAGAAAGAAGATCTGTATAAGTCGCTTAACCTGGATGACAGCCGCCTCACCGAGGCTGAGCTGATCCAGGCGATGGTTGAAAATCCAAAGCTGATTGAGCGCCCGATAGTGGTGGCGAACGGCCAGGCGCGCATTGGACGCCCGCCGGAAGACGTGCTCGAGATCCTCTAGTCCTTATGCCGCAGCGCTTCCAGAAAGGCCTGCGGCGTACTCTCTCCCAGCTTTTTCTGCGCTTTTCCCCGGTTGTAAAATTCGCACAGCTGGATCAACAGCTCGCCTGCCGGCTCACTGTTCAGACGTGGGATGATTTCACATAGCGGTAGATCAACCTGAACGGCGCGGTATTGCTGTGGATGCGCTGTCACGGTGGTACTACGCTCCTCAAGCTTCACCTCGAAGCCAAAAGTCTCAACAGATTGAATATCCATCGGACAGGCTGCCAGCGCGTCATTCGTCCAGTGGGCCAGCAGCTGCGGAGAAATGCCCGCGTACAGCCGGGCGTAGCACCAGCCGCTCACGGGTTCACGCGCGCAGAGCAGATGCTGTTCCCCGCCATCGTCCATATGCAGCGACAGAGGCTGATGATGTAACAGGAGTTTTTGCGGCACGATACCTGCCTTCAGCGCCTTTTTTCCCTGCAACGTCGCGCCCTTCTGCCTTACCGAAGCCGGTTTGAGATAGCGGTTCAGGGTCGCGCGGGATACGGCGATCCCGAGTTCGCTATTGACCATCTGCAGCAGTTCGTCCAGCGGGGCGCCAGTGATATCCCGCAGGACATTGACCAGCGCAACCTGCTCCTGTCTCAATGCTTTGTGTATCACTTTTGGCGTCGTGTGATTATCCGAAACCTGCTCGCGGTTGCGCCAGCGCCTGACGGTAGTGACCGAAATACCCAGCTCGGTAGCCAGCTCCCTGTCGCTTTTATCTGACTGCTGTAGATAGCGACGGATGCGCGGCGTCGTGGTGGCATTAGCATGCAGTTTAATTTCCATCGCAGGATCCTCTGAACCAATCTTATGAGATTTATATTACATCAGCGATTGCTTTGTGACCGATTTCACCTTTCGCTCGCCGCGCTTCACTGATAATCCTAAGACATAACACAAACAACACCCCTCAATCTTGTACGGAGTTCACAATGAACAATGTTCTGGGATTTCTTGAAGCAAAACTGATGCCGCTGGCGGCCAAAACGGCTCAGCAGCGTCATCTCGGGGCCATTCGTGGCGCCTACGTGTCATTCATGCCATTTATCATCGTCGGCTCTATTCTGCTGGTGATCTCGTCGTTCCCGAATCAAGCCTATCAGCAGTTTATGTCTCAGGCCTTTGGTGAGAGCTGGAGCGCCATCATTGAAATCCCGTTCAACGCGGTGTTCTCCACCATGTCGCTGTTCATCAGCTTCCTGGTGGCCTTCCGCCTGGCGGAACACTACGGTGAAGACCGCATCTCCTGCGGTATCCTGGCGCTGGTCGCCTTTCTCATCCTGACGCCCTTTATCAAAGTGGCGGAAAACGGCGGTATTACCGTCATTCCGGTGGAGTGGATTGGCAGCAAAGGGCTGTTCGTGGCGATGATCGGTTCCCTGCTGTGGACGGAACTGTTCTGCTGGCTCAAGCGCAAAAAACTGGTGATCAAAATGCCGGACGGCGTGCCTCCGGCGGTGCAGGAGTCGTTCGCCGCGCTGATCCCGGCCCTGCTGGTGATGATTCTGGTGCTCGGTATCCGCATCGTGTTTGAAAACACCCACTACAACACCATCCACCAGTTTATTTACGAAGTGGTTGCCACGCCGGTGCGCCACTACGGCACCTCTTACTTTGGCGCGCTGATGACGGTGTTCAGCATCACCATTCTGTGGTCAGTGGGCATTAACTCCGGCTCGATGATCAACGGCATCATTCGCCCGCTGTGGATGGAGAACCAGACCGACAACATCGCCGCGATTCAGGCAGGCACGACGCCGCCGCACATTATCACCGAACAGTTTTTTGACATGATCTGGATGGGCGGCGCAGGGGCCACGCTGTCGCTGGTGATTGCGATGCTGATTTTCGCCCGCAGCAAAAACATGTGTGAAGTGGCGCGCCTCGGCGCCGGGGCATCGGTGTTTAACATCAACGAACCGATCCTGTTTGGCCTGCCGGTGATCATGAACCCGATCATGCTTATCCCGTTCAACCTGGTGCCGCTGGTGCTGGTCACCGTGCAGTATGTAGCGATGAAGATTGGCGCGGTTGCCGTCACCACCGGGGTGTTTATTCCCTGGACGCTGCCGCCCGTTATCAGCGGCTTTATCGTTACCGGACACCTGAGCGGCAGCGTCATGCAGCTTATCAACCTGCTGATTGGCGCCATGCTGTACCTGCCTTTTATGCGTATCGTGGACAAACAGTACCGCGCGGCGGAAATGGCCACCGTTACGCAAACCGACACCACCCTTGCAAAACAGGAGTAAAGCATGTGGGGAATTATCGCGACCTGGAGAATGGCGCTTGAAGGCGTTACGGAGTCTGCGTCTGCGCTGGCTGCGGGTAAACCGGTCTCTGCAGCGGTGGTGGATGCCGTCGCCGCCGTCGAAGACTTTCCGTTTTATAAATCCGTCGGCTACGGCGGGCTGCCCACCGAAAATGGCGAAGTGGAGCTGGACGCCGCCTACATGGACGGCGATACGCTGGCGTTTGGTGCCGTGGGCAACCTGGTGGATATCGCCAACCCGGTGCGCGTGGCGCATGCGTTAAGCCGCCAGCGCTACAACAGCCTGCTGGTCGGCCAGGGCGCGCGGGAATGGGCGCTGAGCCAGGGCTTTGCCGACAAAACTATGCTCACTGACCGCGCCATGCAGCACTACCGCAAACGCTGCCGCGAAACGCTGGATAAGGGCTTAAGCCCTTACGACGGGCATGACACCGTCGGCATTATCGGCCTTGATAAACAAGGGTCAATGAGCGTCGCCACCTCCACCAGCGGCCTGTTCATGAAAAAACGCGGTCGACTCGGGGATTCACCCATTATTGGTTCCGGCTTTTACTGCGACAGTGAAACCGGCGCGGCCACCGCAACGGGCGTCGGTGAAGATCTGATGAAAGGCTGCACCAGCTACGAAATTGTCCGCCGCATGGCGCAGGGTATGACGCCCCAGCAGGCGGCGGATTCGGTGGTGTTCGAGCTGGAAGATAAGCTGATGTCGCGCTTTGGCCGCGCGGGCGATCTTTCCGTGGTGTGCATGAACAACAGGGGCGAATTCGGGGCCGCCACCAACATCAAAACCTTCTCGTTTGTGGTGGCGACGGCTCGCCAGCCCCTCACCGTTTTTCGTACCGAACGCCTGCGGGAGAAAACGCATTATTACGCCGTAGACGATGAATGGATGCAGGCCTACGCCGCGCGGATCCGCGCGCCGATTGAGGAGTCATGATGATCACGTATCAGTTTATCACCGCGCTTTCTGACGCGGCTCCGCAAAGCCATTTGATTGCGTCCGCCTCCTGTACGCATTTGCCCGAAACAGCGCTGGTCGCGGAAATGCGCGAGTCTGCCAGCATCGCTGACACCCGCTTTGGCTGCGCCCCGTTTGCCCGGATCACTCTGCTGCCGGAAGCCCTCTGGCAGGATAGCCTGACCGAAGGATTGCTGACGGCGCTGCGCCCGCTGCTGGCCTCGCCCGTCAGCCCCGGGCTGATACTGGACGTTACTGCTATCGACGATGTGGTGCTGGCGCAGGTGCTGCGTTTTCTCTTTAATCAGGCGCACAGGCTAAGCGACCTGAAGCTGAAGAAAACGGATGAATCGGCGGTGCGCCTTACGCACATCACCGCCCTCTGCCTGCCGGAACAGCAGGCAAAACTGGAGGGTGTCTTCCGCCAGCAGCAGGCCATCGCCCGCGGCATGGTCGCGGCGCGACGTCTGGCGGATATGCCGTCCGACCGATGCACGCCGCAGTTTGTGGTGGAAGAGGCGCAAAGGCTCTGTGCCGCCTTCCCCGCCCTGCGCTGCGAAGTGCTAAACGAAAAGGCTATTGCTGAGCAGGGTCTGGGGCTGCTGCACGCCGTTGGCAAAGGGGCGACCTGTCCGCCGCGCCTGCTGGCGATCCATTATGACGGCGTCAACGACGGCCCGGTGCGCTGCTATGTGGGAAAAGGCATAACCTTTGATACCGGCGGCCTGTGGCTGAAGGAAGGCGCGGGCATGTACACCATGAAATACGACATGTGCGGTGCGGCTAACGTGCTGGGCCTGATGCTGACCGTCGCAGAGCTGGCGCTGCCCGTGCGCATCATGGGCGTGCTGGCGCTGGCGGAAAACGCCATTGGCCCGGACGCCATGCAGCCCGGAACGGTGGCGACGGCCTGCAACGGCACCACGGTTGAAATCAACAACACCGATGCCGAAGGCCGGCTGGTGCTGGCGGACGCCATCGCCTGGGCCAGCCAGCGCCATCCGCAGGCGCGCTATATTATTGATATGGCGACCTTAACCGGTGCGGTCGTCAAAGCGCTTGGGTATGAATTGAGCGGATTAATGACGCAGAATGAACCGCTGCGTGCGGCGCTGACGCTGGCGGGTAAGCAGAGTGGCGATGAAGTATGGTCCCTGCCGCTGGATGCGCGGCTGAAAAAACAGACCGACAGCGCCATCGCCGATCTGTGCAACACGCCGACCAACAATGCGGCAATCAGCGCGTCGGCGGCGTGGCTGCTGCACCACTTTTGCCCGCCGACTATTCCGTGGGCGCATCTGGATATCAGCGGTACGGCGCTGTGGCGAGAGAGCGGCAGGAGCGTGGCATCGGGAAGACCGATCCCGATGCTGGTGGAACACCTGATGGGAGATCTTTAGCCGGGTGGCGGCTACGCCTTACCCGGCCTACAAAGGGCGGCAGGTTTTCGTAGGCCCGGTAAGGCGCAGCCGCCACCGGGCGAACAAACTCAAAGCTTGAGAATATCTTTCACAAACGGAATGGTCAGCTTGCGCTGGGCGGTAATGGAGGCGCGATCGAGCTGATCGAGCGTGTCAAACAGCGTGCGCATTTCACGATCCAGACGCTTGAGCAGGAAGCGCCCCACGTCCTCCGGCAGCTCAAACCCGCGCTGCTTTGCGCGCAGCTGTAACGCCTGAAGCTTATCTTCATCCGACAGCGGCTGGAGCTTGTAGATTTGCCCCCAGTCCAGACGAGACGCCAGATCCGGCAGCCCCAGATTGAGCTGTCTCGGCGGACGATCGCCGGTGATCAGCAGCCGGGTTTTGCCCGACTCAAGAATGCGGTTGTAGAGGTTAAAGATCGCCATTTCCCACGGCTCGTCCCCCGCCACGCATTCGATATTATCGATGCAGACCAGCGAGAGATGTTCCATTCCCTCCAGCACCTCAGGCACGAACCAGGTACGTTTATCCAGCGGCACGTAGCCTACCGCATCACCGCGCGCCGAAAGCTCCGCGCAGGCGGCATGCAGCAGATGGCTGCGCCCCGCGCCTTCGCGTGACCAGATATAGATGTATCCGCTGTGATCCTGGCGCAGCACGTTTTGCAGTGCAGCCAGTAAAGAGGGGTTATCACCCGGCCAGAAACTCGCGAAAGTTTCGTCGTCAGGGAGATAGAGTGGCAGAGAGAGCTGTGCCGGTCCGTTCAGAAATACCTCAACCAGAGATCCTACGTAAAATCGGAATGGAGTTTAACACGGAACCTGCAAGGAGAGAACCGGGCGATCCCTCGCCCGGTAATACGATCAATGTGACGCTTTTTCGCTGTCGTCCGCGTCGAGAATTTCTTCTTCCGGGCGGATGACCGAGATCAGCTTGAAGATCAGGCTCAGGCCCACGCCGACGATGGTCGCCAGCGCCATGCCCTTCAGCTCGGCCGCACCAATGTGCACCTTCGCGCCGCTCACGCCGATGATCAGGATAACGGAGGTCAGGATCAGGTTTTGCGCCTTGCTGTAATCCACTTTGGATTCAATCAGCACGCGAATACCGGAGGCGCCGATCACGCCGTACAGCAGCAGAGAAACGCCGCCCATTACCGGCACCGGAATGATCTGAATCGCTGCCGCCAGTTTACCGACGCAGGAGAGCAGAATGGCGATAATCGCCGCGCCGCCGATAACCCAGGTACTGTAGACGCGGGTAATCGCCATCACGCCGATGTTCTCACCGTAAGTGGTGTTTGGCGTCGAGCCGAAGAAACCGGAGATGATGGTGGAGAAACCGTTCGCAAACATGGAGCGGTGCAGACCCGGGTCGCGGATTAAATCGCGCTTAACGATGTTCGCCGTCACCACCAGGTGGCCGACGTGCTCCGCAATCACCACCAGCGCCGCAGGCAGAATGGTGAAAATAGCAAACCATTCGAAGCGTGGCGTATAGAAGGTTGGCAGCGCAAACCAGTGGGCCTGAGCGATCGGGGTGGTGTCCACCACGCCCATCGCGAAGGAGAGCGCATAGCCCGCCAGCACGCCGATCAGGATAGGGATAATCGCCATGAAGCCGCGGAACAGCACGGAGCCAAACACCGTCACGCCCAGCGTTACCAGCGAGATGATAATGGTTTTGGAATCCGGTGACTGGCCGTCAGCAGGCAGCAGACCGGCCATATTCGCCGCGACGCCCGCCAGCTCAAGACCGATGACCGCAACGATGGCGCCCATCGCCGCAGGCGGGAACATCACGTCCAGCCAGCCGGTACCGGCTTTCTTCACAATGAAGGACACCACGCAGAACAGGACGCCACACATGATAAAGCCGCCCAGCGCGACTTCATAACCCAGCGGCAGCAGCAGCAACACCGGCGAGATAAAGGCGAAGCTCGACCCGAGATACGCCGGGATTTTGCCTTTACAGATAAAGAGGTACAGCAGCGTACCAATGCCGTTGAACAGCAGCACGGTGGCCGGGTTAATGTGGAACAGGATTGGCACCAGCACGGTTGCGCCAAACATGGCGAACAGGTGCTGCAAACTAAGCGGGATAGTCTGTAAAAGCGGCGGTCTTTCACTCACCCCGATAGCACGGCGCGTCATAGTGTTTTCCTCTGTGTAGTATTGTTGGTGTTTTATTCAAAAAAAAGCCGACTATCAAAGTCGGCTTATTTATCGTTATTCGATTATTTCGTACCAAAGATCTTATCGCCGGCATCGCCGAGCCCCGGGATGATGTACCCGTGCTCGTTCAGGCCCTGGTCGATAGAGGCGGTATACAGCTCAACGTCCGGGTGCGCTTTTTCCAGCGCCGCGATCCCTTCCGGCGCCGCAACCAGTACCAGCACCTTAATGCTGTTACAGCCCGCGTTTTTCAGCAGGTCGATGGTGGCGATCATAGAGCCACCGGTCGCGAGCATTGGGTCAACCACCAGCGCCATACGCTCGTCGATGTTAGAGACCAGCTTCTGGAAGTAAGGAACCGGCTCAAGGGTTTCTTCGTTACGGTAGATACCCACCACGCTGATACGCGCGCTTGGCACGTGCTCCAGCACGCCTTCCATCATGCCGAGACCGGCACGCAGGATTGGCACCACGGTAATTTTCTTACCTTTGATCTGCTCAACCTGCACCGGGCCGTTCCAGCCTTCGATGGTGACTTTTTCTGTTTCCAGATCAGAGGTCGCTTCGTAAGTCAGCAGGCTGCCGACTTCAGATGCCAGTTCGCGAAAACGCTTCGTGCTGATGTCATGCTCACGCATCAGGCCCAACTTGTGTTTAACGAGTGGGTGTTTCACTTCCACAATCTTCATTCTCTTTCTCCTCTGAGGTGGCGTCCGCAAAAAAATCGCGGGATTATACCGCTTTTTTCGGATTAGGCCATACCCATGTTGCTTGACGTGTATCAAGCAAAGTGATTTAGAGACAAAAAAACCGGAGGCGAGACTCCGGCTTGGGTGCGGGGTTCTGCCCGGTGGCGCTGCGCTTACGCGGGCCTACGTGTAGTGTAGGTCGGGTAAGCGTTAGCGCCACCCGACAATTACAGGTTCTCGCCGTTGCTCGCAATCACCTGCTTATACCAGTCGAACGATTTTTTCTTACTGCGGTTCAGCGTGCCGTTTCCTTCATTGTCTTTATCCACAAAGATAAAGCCGTAGCGTTTTTTCATTTCGCCCGTACCGGCAGACACCAGGTCGATGCAGCCCCACGGGGTGTAGCCCATCAGCTCCACGCCATCTTCCACCACCGCTTTTTTCATCTCGCGGATATGGGCGGCCAGATAATCAATACGGTACTGGTCGTTCACCGTGCCGTCGCTCTCCTGCACGTCGATCGCGCCAAAGCCGTTCTCAACGATAAACAGCGGCAGCTGGTAGTGATCCCAGAACCAGTTCAGGGAGTAACGCAGCCCGACCGGGTCAATCTGCCAGCCCCAGTCGGATTTCTGCACGTACGGGTTAGAGACCAGGCTCTTGCTTTCGTCGTAATCCAGCTGCGGGTTGTCCGCCGTCGCCTTGGTGGCGAAGGACATGTAGTAGCTGAAGCCGATGTAATCGACGCAGCCCTGCGTCAGCGCGGCTTTATCTTCTTCGGTGATATCCAGCGCGAAACCGCGACGTTCGAAGTAGTTGAGCAGGTGCTGCGGGTACTTGCCGCGCACGTGCACGTCGGTGAACCAGTAGCGGCGGTGCATGGCGTTCATCGCCATCATCATATCGTCCGGCGCGCAGGTCAGCGGGTAGATAGGACACATGGCAATCATGCAGCCAATCTGCAGCGACGGGTTAATCTCTCGCCCCGCCTTCACCGCCAGGGCGCTGGCCACCAGCTCATAGTGCGCCGCCTGGAACATCACCGGCTCGCGGTCTTCACCCGGCGCGTACTTCAGCCCGGAGTTCGTGAACGGCGCAAAGTCTTCGTGGAAGTTAGCCTGGTTGTTGATCTCGTTGAAGGTCATCCAGTACTTCACCTTATGCTGGTAGCGCTGGAACACCACTTTTGCAAAACGAACGAAGAAGTCGATCAGCTTACGGTTGCGCCAGCCGCCGTATTCCGTAACCAGATGGAAAGGCATCTCGAAGTGAGACAGGGTGATAACCGGCTCGATGCCGTACTTCAGGCATTCGTCGAACAGATCGTCATAGAATTTCAGGCCAGCCTCGTTAGGCTCAAGCTCGTCACCTTTCGGGAAGATCCGCGTCCAGGCAATAGAGGTACGGAAGCATTTGAACCCCATCTCGGCAAAGAGTCTGATGTCTTCTTTATAGCGGTGGTAGAAATCGATGGCTTCATGGTTAGGATAATTTTTCCCCTCCAGCACGCCGTTGGTGATTTCACGCGGCACGCCGTGCGCCCCCGCGGTCATCACATCGGCGACGCTCACGCCCTTGCAGCCCTCTTTCCAGCCGCCTTCCAGCTGGTGCGCCGCAACGGCCCCGCCCCACAGAAAATCTGCTTTAAATCCCGACATTCGCTTTCCCTCATTCTGCGTTATTTTCTGCAAAAACAATTACAGAAACCGGTTTCAGTTCGATGATGTGCAAAGGGAATAATCGTTGCAAGCAGTTCTCAGAAACCGGTTTCATTTTCGTGAACAGAGTCAAGTTTGGCTGCATTCACGAGGTACATAGAAAAAAAGATCCCCACGTCCAGAATAGGCTCGCAAACGTTTGCCTGGACTGTTAGAATTGCGCCGATTTTTCTTACTAGCTATGCAATCGCGTGGGGATTTAAGCCGTGACCAACAAAACTTCTCTCAGCTACAAAGATGCCGGTGTTGATATTGACGCAGGTAATGCGCTGGTTGACCGAATCAAAGGTGTGGTGAAAAAAACCCGCCGCCCGGAAGTGATGGGTGGTCTGGGTGGCTTCGGCGCACTGTGCGCGCTGCCGCAAAAATATCGTGAACCTGTTCTGGTCTCGGGTACTGACGGTGTAGGCACTAAACTGCGCCTGGCGATGGATTTAAAACGTCACGACACGATCGGTATCGATCTGGTCGCGATGTGCGTGAATGACCTGGTGGTACAGGGCGCAGAGCCGCTGTTCTTCCTCGATTACTACGCAACCGGCAAACTGGACGTGGATACCGCTGCCAGCGTGATTAACGGTATCGCCGAAGGCTGCCTGCAGTCCGGCTGTGCGCTGGTCGGTGGTGAAACCGCAGAAATGCCGGGCATGTATCACGGCGAAGATTATGACGTCGCGGGCTTCTGCGTCGGCGTAGTAGAAAAATCAGAAATTATCGACGGCAGCAAAGTGGCCGATGGCGATGTGCTGATCGCGCTCGCCTCCAGCGGCCCGCACTCCAACGGCTACTCCCTGGTGCGTAAAATCCTCGAAGTGAGCGGCTGTGATCCGCTGACCACCGAGCTGGACGGTAAACCGCTGGCTGACCATCTGCTGGCGCCGACCCGCATCTACGTGAAAAACGTGCTTGAGCTTATCGAGAACGTCGACGTTCACGCTATCGCTCACCTGACCGGCGGCGGCTTCTGGGAAAACATCCCGCGCGTCCTGCCGGACAACACCCAGGCGGTGATCGACGAATCCTCATGGCAGTGGCCAGCCGTGTTTAACTGGCTGCAGACCGCAGGCAACGTGAGCTCTCACGAAATGTACCGCACCTTTAACTGCGGCGTGGGCATGGTTATCGCCCTGCCGGCAAGCGAA
This sequence comes from Enterobacter asburiae, assembly GCF_007035645.1. Classification (NCBI taxonomy): domain Bacteria; kingdom Pseudomonadati; phylum Pseudomonadota; class Gammaproteobacteria; order Enterobacterales; family Enterobacteriaceae; genus Enterobacter; species Enterobacter asburiae. The sequence goes on along the minus strand of NZ_AP019632.1, from coordinate 1,154,884 downwards.
GCGGATAAAGCGGTTAAGCTGCTGACTGAAAAAGGTGAAAACGCGTGGAAAATCGGTACGATTAAAGCTTCCGATTCCGAACAGCGTGTGGTCATTGAATGAAAAACATCGTGGTGCTCATTTCCGGCAACGGAAGCAATTTGCAGGCCATCATAGACGCCTGCAAGCAGAAGAAAATCAATGGCACCATTCGGGCAGTTTTCAGCAACAAGGCCGACGCGTTCGGCCTTGAGCGTGCGCGGGAAGCGAACATTCCCGCGCACGCGCTGGAAGCCAGCCAGTTCGCCGGGCGTGAAGCCTTTGACCGCGAGCTGGTGCATGAGATTGATGCCTACGCGCCGGACGTGGTCGTGCTGGCGGGCTATATGCGTATTCTGAGCCCGGCCTTCGTCGAACACTTCGCTGGTCGTCTGCTGAATATCCACCCTTCCCTGCTGCCGAAATATCCCGGCCTGCACACCCATCGTCAGGTTCTGGAAAACGGCGATGAGGAGCACGGCACCTCCGTGCATTTCGTTACCGACGAGCTGGACGGCGGCCCGGTGATCCTGCAGGCGAAAGTTCCGGTCTTTGACGGCGACAGCGAAGAAGACGTGACCGAACGCGTGCAGACCCAGGAACACGCCATTTACCCGCTGGTGGTCAGCTGGTTTGTCGACGGGCGTCTCGAGATGCGCGACGGCGCAGCCTGGCTGGACGGCGTGAAGTTACCCCCGCAGGGTTATGCGGCGGAAGAGTAGTTTGTTACGTCGGGTGGCGCTGCTGCGCTTACCCGACCTGTTCATTGCATTACCCGATATTCCCTTCTCCAACCTTCTAAAATCCCCAACAAAAAAAATAACTGTCATACTTTTCTGGCACTGTTGGACATATCGTGGAAATGCTCGCCATAATAAGGACGAGACGGATTTACCACGTCCTGTGATTGAACTGGAGTGTGAGCTGTAATGGGTCAGGAAAAGTTATATATCGAGAAAGAGCTAAGCTGGTTAGCATTCAACGAACGTGTACTCCAGGAAGCGGCAGACAAAAGTAACCCGCTTATCGAGCGCATGCGTTTTTTGGGCATTTATTCCAACAACCTGGATGAGTTCTACAAGGTTCGCTTTGCCGAGCTGAAAAGACGCATCATCATCAGCGAAGAACAGGGCTTAAACTCGCACTCGCGGCATCTGCTGGGCAAAATCCAGTCCCGCGTGCTGAAAGCCGATCAGGAATTTGACGGCCTGTATAACGAACTGCTGCTGGAGATGGCGCGCAATCAAATCTTCCTGATTAACGAACGCCAGCTTTCCGTTAACCAGCAAAACTGGCTGCGCCACTACTTCAAACACTATCTGCGCCAGCACATTACCCCGATTCTGATCAACCGCGAAACCGATCTGGTGCAGTTCCTGAAAGATGACTACACCTACCTGGCGGTGGAAATTATTCGCGGTGAGTCTATCCGTTACGCGCTGCTGGAGATCCCGTCCGACAAGGTGCCACGCTTTGTGAACCTGCCGCCGGAAACCCCGCGCCGACGCAAGCCAATGATCCTGCTGGATAACATCCTGCGCTACTGCCTGGACGACATCTTTAAAGGCTTCTTCGATTACGATGCGTTAAACGCCTACTCGATGAAGATGACCCGTGACGCCGAATATGACCTGGTGCACGAGATGGAAGCCAGCCTGATGGAGCTGATGTCCTCCAGCCTCAAACAGCGCCTGACGGCCGAGCCGGTGCGCTTTGTTTATCAGCGCGATATGCCGGACGCCATGGTGGAGATGCTGCGCGAGAAGCTGACCATTTCGCGCTATGACTCCATCGTGCCGGGTGGCCGCTACCACAACTTTAAAGACTTTATTGGCTTCCCAAACGTCGGCAAAGCCAATCTGGTGAACAAGCCGCTGCCGCGCCTGCGCCATCTGTGGTTTGATAAATTCCGCAACGGGTTCGACGCCATTCGCGAACGCGATGTCCTGCTCTACTATCCGTACCACACGTTCGAGCACGTGCTGGAACTGCTGCGTCAGGCCTCTTTCGACCCGAGCGTCCTGGCGATCAAAATCAACATCTACCGCGTGGCAAAAGATTCCCGCATCATCGATGCGATGATCCATGCGGCGCACAACGCCAAAAAAGTCACCGTGGTGGTTGAGCTGCAGGCGCGCTTCGACGAAGAGGCAAATATTCACTGGGCGCGCCGTCTGACGGAAGCGGGCGTACACGTTATCTTCTCCGCGCCGGGGCTGAAAATTCACGCCAAGCTGTTCCTGATCTCCCGCAAAGAGGGTGACGATGTTGTGCGTTATGCCCACATCGGTACCGGGAACTTTAACGAGAAAACGGCGCGAATTTATACCGACTACTCGCTCTTAACCGCCGACGCCCGCATCACTAACGAAGTGCGCCGGGTCTTTAACTTTATCGAAAACCCGTACCGTCCGGTGAGCTTTGACTATCTGCTGGTCTCGCCGCAGAACTCGCGCCGCCTGCTGTACGATATGATCGATAAAGAGATCGCCAATGCCCAGAAAGGGCTGTCGTCCGGCATCACGCTGAAGCTTAACAACCTGGTCGACAAAGGGCTGGTGGACAGGCTGTACGCGGCATCCAGCTCCGGCGTGCCGGTTAACCTGCTGATCCGCGGCATGTGCTCGCTGATCCCGGAACTGGAAGGCATCAGCGACAATATTCGCGTGATCAGCATTGTTGACCGTTACCTGGAACACGATCGGATCTATATTTTTGATAATGCGGGTGATAAACAGGTCTATCTCTCTTCGGCAGACTGGATGACGCGCAATATTGACTACCGTATTGAAGTCGCGGCACCGCTGCTGGATCCGCGACTGAAGCAGCAGATCCTCGACATCATCGAGATTCTGTTCAGCGATACCGTGAAAGCACGCTATATCGACAAAGAACTCAGTAACCGCTATGTACCGCGCGGCAACCGCCGCAAAGTGCGGTCGCAACTGGCGATTTACGACTATATCAAATCACTCGAGCAACCCGATTAACCTATGCCGATAAATGATAAGACCCCACGCCCGCAGGAATTCGCCGCGGTCGACCTTGGCTCTAACAGTTTCCACATGGTCATCGCCCGTGAGGTGGATGGCGCGCTGCAGATCATCGGTCGTCTGAAGCAGCGCGTACACCTGGCGGATGGTCTTGATGAACGCAGCATGCTCAGCGAAGAGGCGATGGAGCGCGGGTTAAACTGCCTGTCGCTGTTTGCTGAACGCCTGCAGGGCTTCTCGCCCTCCAGCGTGTGCATCGTGGGCACTCACACCCTGCGCCAGGCCCTGAACGCCCCGGAGTTCCTCAAGCGGGCCGAAAAAGTGATCCCCTACCCGATTGAGATCATCTCCGGCAACGAGGAAGCGCGTCTGATTTTCATGGGCGTCGAGCACACCCAGCCGGAAAAAGGGCGCAAGCTGGTTATCGATATCGGCGGTGGCTCTACGGAGCTGGTGATCGGCGAAGACTTTGAGCCGCGCCTGGTGGAAAGCCGCCGAATGGGCTGCGTCAGCTTCGCGCAGATGTATTTCCCGGGCGGCACCATCACCCGCGAGAACTTCCAGCGCGCGCGTATGGCGGCTGTCCAGAAGCTGGAAAACCTGGCCTGGCAGTACCGTATTCAGGGCTGGAACGTGGCGCTGGGCGCGTCGGGCACCATCAAGGCGGCGCATGAAGTGCTGCTGGCGATGGGTGAAAAAGACGGGTTTATCACGCCCGAACGCCTGACGTTGCTGACCGAAGAAGTGCTGAAGCATAAAAGTTTTGACGCCTTAAGCCTGCCGGGTCTTTCCGACGAGCGTAAAGCGGTATTCGTGCCGGGGCTGGCTATTCTCTGCGGCGTGTTTGATGCCCTCGCCATAAAAGAGCTGCGTCTGTCGGACGGCGCGCTGCGTGAAGGCGTGCTGTATGAGATGGAAGGCCGCTTCCGCCATCAGGATATTCGCAGCCGCACCGCGCAAAGTCTCGCCAATCAATACAACATCGACCGTGAACAGGCGAAGCGCGTGCTGGACACCACGGTGCAGATGTACGAACAGTGGCAGGAGCAGAATCCGAAGCTCGCGCACCCGCAGCTTGCCGCGCTGTTGAAATGGGCCGCGATGCTGCACGAGGTGGGGCTGAACATCAACCACAGCGGGATGCACCGCCATTCGGCCTACATTCTGCAAAACAGCGATCTGCCTGGCTTCAACCAGGAGCAGCAAACCATGATGGCGACCCTGGTGCGTTATCACCGCAAGGCCATCAAGCTCGACGACCTGCCGCGCTTTACGCTGTTCAAGAAAAAACAGTTTCTGCCGCTTATTCAGCTGCTGCGTCTGGGCGTGCTGCTCAATAACCAGCGTCAGGCCACCACCACGCCGCCTACGCTGAAGCTTAAAACCGACGACCATCACTGGACGCTGAGCTTCCCGCACGACTGGTTCAGCCAGAACGCGCTGGTCCTGCTGGACCTGGAAAAAGAGCAGCAGTACTGGGAAGCGGTCACCGGCTGGCTGCTCAAAATTGAAGAAGAGAGCGCCGACGTCGCCGCGTAACGGCTCAGGCGTCCGCGGTGGACGCCTCTGCTTCCAGCAGTGACTCAAGCGGTGCCGGTCTGCCAATCAGATAACCCTGCACATAATCGATGCCTAGCGCCTGAACCGCGCTACGTATCTCTTCGCTTTCGACATACTCCGCTACCACCAGCATCTTTTTCATGCGCGCCAGATGGCAGATAGACGCCACAATCTGATAATCCAGGCTGTTGTTGACGATATTGCGAATAAAGCTGCCGTCAATCTTGAGAATATCCGCGTCCACGCTTTTCAGCCGCGCATAGCTCGCATAGCCGGTGCCAAAATCATCAATTGCAATACGTACCCCCATTTTCTGCAGCTGCCGGAGGATGTGTAGCGCCTGCTCCGCATTGCAAAAGGTGCTGCACTCCGTCACTTCAAAGATTAGCTGCCACGGCTCAATGGCGTATTTCGCCAGCAGGCGACTCACCTCAAGCGGAAACTGCACCCGACACACGGTCGACGGGGCAAGATTAATGGCAAAGCGCTGGCCGGGCAGTCTTTCGCGATGCGCGGCGAGAAAGCGCAGGGTGTGCTCGAGCACCCATAAATCTACCCGCGAGGAGAGACCAAACTCCTGCGCGACGGGCAGGAACTGGTCGGGGGAAATCAATAGCCCGTTTATATCCGGCATTCGGAGCAGGACTTCGTGATAGCAATCGCCACGCATGCCGCAAACGGGTTGAACCAGCAGGGCGAATTCGTCGTTATCGAGCGCCTTTTGCAGGCGGCTCATCATCGCAACTTTATCCTTCAGGCTGCGCTGCAAATGGACGGCCCCACGCTGCTGAAGGTTTTCCGGATGGTTGGAGGAGAGCGACAGGTCGGCAACCACGCCCAGCTCGCCCAGCACCAGATAAAGATGGTTAACCGGGGACCGGACATAGCAATAGCTCACGCCCACCTGCGGCTGCAGCGGCATGCCGTCCCAGACAAAGCGGAACTGCTTGATGTGCTCGTCCAGGGCCTCAATCCGCTGCTGGTGCGATTCCGCGTTAAGCCGTACCGCCAGGTCATACCCGGTCAGGTGATACACCAGCTCATTGGGCTGGAGAATGCCATTCACCCACTGCGCCAGCTGCTGTTTGTACTGAATGCGCAGCAACACGCCGTAATTTCGGCCCAGAATTTCCAGCTCCGGAATGCGCAGCAGGCAGAGCGCCGACCACGGGTTTTTCGCCAGATCGCGCGACAGCGCCCGCAGATTAGGCATATGGACGACCGGGTCGAGCAGCGCCAGCCTGCGGGAGCGTTTGTTCGCTGCGCGCTGCCGGGTCGCCAGCATCGACATATAAATCACCACGAACGAGAAGACCAGGTAACTGGAAGAGGTGATCGCCAGCTGAATGTCATACCCCGGGTTCACCGGGATATAGCGGTAAAAATAGTGAATAGACACCAGCAGTATCGGCGTCCAGATAAGCGAAATCAGCTTATAGCCAAAACGCATCGCGCCCCAGAGCATCACCGGCATCAGCAGGGAAAGAGTATAGTTGGTGGTGAAAATGGAGCTGTTCTCATTCATCGGAAGCAGCAGCAGCGAAAGCAGCCCGCCAAGCGCGATAGCCCACACCAACAACTCAACGACCGTCACCTTTTTGTCTATCTCGGAACGGATCTGCGAGAGAAGGCTTTTGATATAGCGCGGATGACGAAGCAGGCGGATCAGCAGATAGCTCAGCGGCACGCCCGTCAGGCCGCTGACCAGCAGCGTCTGATAGTTGATGAGCGTGCGAATATTGAGGGGATTTAATCCCGCAAGGCTCTGACGGCTCTCATACACGCCTAAATACACCGCAAACTGAAACAGCACCAGAAACAGCGTCGCGGGGCAGAACGCCTGCCAGAAGATGCGCTGCGCCATCAGCCGCACGTCGCCGTACGCGGTCATATTCCGTCTGGGCGCAAACACCCGGTAGCCACCCCAGCTGAGCACTAAAGGGACGACAAAATGGAGGATCCCCGCGACGGTTTCAAACATCCCGACCGACGGGTAATAGCGGATAAACAGCGACAATACGATCCCGGGCAGCGCTTCCAGGCCAAAGAACATCATCAGCGAAAGCAAAAATGAGAGGGGTAAATAATAGAGTGCCGCAATGCCGTCGCCCAGCTGCGTGAACGTATTCGCAATGCTCAGCACGGGAAGTAAAACCACAGGCAAAATAAGCGGCAATGCCCACCAGCGGTTTTCATTTTTTTTCAGGAAAGCCAGAATGTTCATAGATGCCCGGTTAAACCCCTTTCGCTCCAGAGGGAAAATAAAGACAGGCATCCAACCTGACGTACGCGCCGCCCGGCAAGGTGAGGGGCGAACTGTATGGAGGAAGGATTTTAAATATCAGGGCCGGGAAGCCGTTGACTTAAATCAAACTACTTTACGCAAATAACTTTTTGCGGCGTTTTTTTTGAAATTATTTTCTTCATATTATCAATATGGTAAATGCATTAATTAATTTCAATAACATTAATCAATGTAAACATTGACGGTTATTTACACACAGCAGAATTGACCCCGCCTTCCCGCTGTGCCTTAATATCCTCGTCGCCCAAAAGGGCTTATCCAGGAAAAACAGAGTGAGTCAGGTCACGCGTATGCGCAAACGACATCAATTTAATACCCGAATGACCCGCATCATACTGCTCATCAGCTTCCTGTTTTTCTTTGGCCGCTTCGTTTACTCTTCAATTGGCGCCTGGTACCACCATCAGGACAAAACCCAGTCGCAGCAATCCAGCCTGACCGTCGACACCGCTGACCGCTAAACAGCCGAAGGATCTTGCACGAGCCGAATAATGGCCGCGATCCCTTTGCTGAGGATTTTATCCTGCCGCATTACCACCGCCAGCTGCCGCTGCAGCATAGGCGTAAGCGACATCACGCATAGCCCTTCGCGATCGGCATCCTGTTCGACCGCCATTCTCGGCACAATACTGTAGCCCAGCCCCGCGCGAACCATGCGTTTGATCGCCTCGATGCTGCCAAGCTGCATCACCGGTGCGATCGCTAATCCATTAGCCGCAAACCAGCCATCGATCAGCGCCCGGGTACCGCTGCCTGATTCAAAGGCAATCAGCGGCTGAGCGTGCAGCGCCTCCGGGGTAAAACCCCTGAAAGCATCCTGCTGCTCCCGCGACGCGATAAAAACAAACTCTTCGTCCATTACCGGCATGACGTCCAGCGCTCTGCCGCTCACCGGCAGCGTCACCAGCCCCATATCGAGCCGGTTCTCTTCGATGGCCCTGACGATGTCGAGGGTGTTGCCCGTCGTCACCCCCACGCTCAGAAGCGGATAGTCCTTGCGCAGCTTCTCCAGCAGCGGCGGCAGAAGATGGATGCAGGCCGTTGCCCCCGTGCCAAGCGTAATGGTGCCGCTCACATCGTGGCTGAATGCGCTCACGGACCGGATAGCGTCATCCACCGCCTGCTGAATACGCTCCCCGTGCGCCAGCAACGCCTGCCCGGCAGCCGTAGCCTTAATCCCTCGTCCGGTACGCTCCACCAGCCGCGTTTGCAGAAACTGCTCCAGCTGACGTATTTGCAGGCTGACGGCAGGCTGGGAAATACCCAGCGCATCCGCTGCCGCTGAAAAGCTGCCGCGCTGTATCACCAGACGGAAGGTGGCGAGATAGCCCAGATTAAGCGTTGTCATTCAAAGTTTCTCTTATACCGCGCATAAGGTTGCTGCCCTGCCAGCACAATAGCGCGCGAGTTATGCTCAGGACAACTGCATAACGGAATGAAAAACAATGGAAACACCCGCCCTGCCTCGCCGCCTCGCCCTCATGGCGGGATGTAATCAGCTCATCAACTGGGGGATCTCGTTTTATATGCCCGGCACCTTTGCGCTAGCGATTTCAGCCGACCGGGGATGGTCATCACCGCAGATTTACCTCGGCCTGACGCTGGCGATGCTGGTCATGGCGGCGGTTTCTCCGTTTGTCGCCCGCCTGCTAGCACGCTTTGGCGGTCAGAAAGTGGTGATGAGCGGCACGTTGCTGATCGCCGCAAGCTGCGCAGGGATGGCCTATACCCAGACGCTTTTTGGCTGGTACTGCGCCTGGCTGATCGGCGGCGTAGGGATGCGCCTGTCGCTGTACGACGCGCTGTTCGCCGCGCTGGTAAACCTCTACGGGCAGCAGGCGCGAAGAACAATCTCACGCGTCACGCTGGCGGGCGGGCTGGCCTCCGCCGTTTTCTGGCCGCTGGGCGATGCTCTGCTTCAGGTCATGAGCTGGCAGGAAGCGCTGCGCGTCTACGCGCTCTTCGGCCTGCTGAGCGCGATGCTGATTCGAACGCTTCCCCGGCAGCGGCTGACGGTGACGACAAAGGTCACCGCGCCGCCGCTGAACAACGAGCGGCGTAACGCCTGGCTTTATGCTGCCTTCATTGCCCTCATCACCTTTGTCTCTAACGGCACGTCCACCCATCTGCCGGAGTTTATTGCCCACTTCGGCCTGCCGGTCGCCATCGGCATGCTGTGGGGAGTCGGCCAGACGGGCGCCCGCTCGCTGGAAGTGCTGGCGGGTGCCCGCTTAACCCCCTTCAAACTGACGCTTTTTACCGCGCTCGCCATGCCGCTCTGCTTTCTTCTGGGGATGAGCAGCGCCCTGTTTGCGTGGTGTGCGGCCGGGTTCGTGCTGGGCTACGGCGCCATCAACGGGCTGGTCACCATTGTGAAAGCCACCCTGCCGCTGGAGCTGTTTAGCGCCGAAAGCTATGCCCGCCGCACGGGCATGCTGCTTATCCCCGGCCAGCTGATGGCGGCAGCCTCACCGTTTGCCTATGCGTGGCTGAATAAAACGCTGGGGATCGCGGGTGCAATGTGGGTATCAACGGGCCTGACGCTGGTGATTGCCGGGCTGGCGATAGCGATTGTGCGTCGTCCAGGCAGGCAAACTGTATCGCACTGTATCCAGAGCGCCACGCTAACAAACGGGTACAAAACGCCGCCTCCGGCAAATATCTCCGATACATAAAAATGGTTTTCTTTCCCTGTCGTCATTCACAACCGATAAGGAGAGAACCCATGATTCGTCGCTATGCACTTTTCCCCCTGCTATTCCTGGCCTCTGTAGCCCATGCCCGGACCACGCCGCTGGATAACCTGAGCGCCGCGGACGTTAACGGCCCCGCCGCCGTTGCGCCGCTGGCGCAGCCGCAGCCGCCCGCAAAGCTGATAGTCGATCCGCCGCTTGCCGGGCCGCTGAGCAAAGGCGCGGTGTTTATCCAGTATCGGGCCGAAAACCTGCGCATCGAGCCGGTATTCGGCCCGGTGGCGCTCAAGGTCACCCCGCGCATCGGTCACATTCACGTGGTGGTGGATGACGCGCCGTGGCACTGGGCTGACGCCAGCGGAGAGCCGGTGATCCTCGTGGGGCTACCCGCCGGTAAACACAAGGTGACGATTATTCTGGCCGACCCGACGCACAAGCCGCTCGACCACAAAACCGTTGAATTCACCGTCCCGCCCCACGCGACGGTCCACCACTTTTAAGGAGTCTGAAGATGAAAGCACTGTCTGTAGTGACGGCAAGCCTGCTGGCGGTTTCCGCCAGCGCCTTTGCGCAGAGTAAAACCAGCGTCGTGCTGGTGCACGGCGCGTTTGCCGACGGCAGCAGCTGGAATAAGGTGATTACCCTGTTGCAGAAGCAGCACGCCGAGGTCATTGCCGTCCAGCTCCCGCTCACGTCGCTTAAGGATGACGTTGCGGCCACGCGGCGGGCCATCGCCCGCGCCGAGGGTGAGGTGGTGCTGGTGGGCCACTCCTGGGGCGGCACCGTGATTAGCGAGGCGGGCAACGATGCGCGGGTAAAATCGCTGGTGTACGTGGCGGCGTTCGCGCCGGATTCCGGCCAGTCGACTGCGGATCTGGCAGGAAGCTATCCTGCCCCGCCGGGCAGCGCGGGCATTGCTAAAACGGCGGACGGCTATTTATACCTGCCGACAGGAGCTGTCAGAAAGGACTTCGCGCCTGACGTGAAGCCAGACACTCAAAACACGACTGCAGCCACGCAGGGGCCAATTAAGGCCGAGGCGTTTGGTGAAAAGGTCACCCACGCGGCGTGGCATGATAAACCGAGCTGGTATGTGGTCAGCAAGAATGACCGAATGATCAACCCCGATCTTGAACGGGCGATGGCGAAGACGATCCATGCGAAAACCGCCGAGGTGGCGGCAAGCCACGTGTCGATGGTGAGCCAGCCGCAGATCGTCGCCCGGACGATTGAGCAGGCGATAAGCAGTAATTAACCGGAGTGACTCATTCGATCTTCTGCACTTCCGTATCCACCGGCAGCAGCGCAGTGCCGTCATGCGCTGCTGGCGCCATAAAGGGAACCGGCCTGCCCGTCCGCCTGTCGACCAGCAGCGAGTGACGCTCGCCCTGCGCAAACAGATTTTGCTCTCCCCACTGACGCAGCGCCACGATCACGGGGAAAAGACGTTCGCCTTTGTCGGTCAGAACATATTCCTGATAAGCCGTGCCGTCCGATGCTCCCTGTAACGTCAGGATTTCTGCCTCAACCAGCTTGCGAAGCCGGTCAGAAAGGATGTTGCGCGCCACCCCAAGGCTGCGCTGAAAATCCCCGAAGCGCGTCATGCCGTCAAACGCATTACGCACAATAAGAAGCGACCAGCGATCCCCGAGCAGGTCAACGCTGCGGGCAACGGGACAATATTCCTCTTTTACCGTATTTCGGGACATCACCTGTTTTCCTCGCAAAGGCCACCCTATAACTAGTTGCATTTTAAAACCACCTAGCCTAGCATTCAACCAGTTTCATTTTAAAACCAGATTATCACAAGCGAGGATTTTGAACATGTCACTGACGTCAGCCCTTCCTTCAGCCGACATGCCGCGCAGCATGGTCTGGCTGTTCGCCACCGCCAGCGGCCTAAGCGTGGCAAACGTCTATTACGCCCAGCCTTTGCTTGACGCGCTGGCGAACGATTTCGGCATCAGCCATGCGGCCGTGGGGGGCGTGGTGACCGCGACACAAATTGGCTGCGCGCTGGCTCTTTTGCTCCTCGTTCCTCTGGGTGACAAAGTGGATCGTCGACGACTCATGGCAGTACAGCTGATTGCTCTGGTGGTGGCGCTGGTTTCCGTCAGCATGGCACAGTCCTCTTCAGCGCTGCTTATCGGTATGCTTGCGACAGGTATGTTGGGCACGGCCATGACGCAGGGGCTGATCGCCTACGCCGCCAGCGCCGCGTCGCCCCATGAACAGGGACGCGTTGTCGGCGCGGCACAGGGCGGCGTGTTCACAGGTTTGCTGCTCGCTCGCGTCTTTGCCGGTGGCATCAGCGATATCGCGGGCTGGCGCGGGGTCTATCTTTGTGCTGCCGCGCTGATGCTCATGATTGCGTTACCTCTGTGGTGGCGACTCCCCGCCCTGCCAGCCGTCACTGCCACGATGAGCTATCCGCGGTTGATTGGCTCAATGCTCACGCTGCTGCGGCAGGAAAAAGTGCTGCAGATACGCGGCGTGCTGGCGCTGCTGATGTTTGCATCGTTCAACATTTTCTGGAGCGCGCTGGTGCTGCCGCTGAGCGCACCGCCGTTTAACTTTTCGCATACAGTGATTGGCGCGTTTGGACTGGCTGGCGCGGTGGGCGCGCTGGCGGCTGGCCGGGCAGGACGCTGGGCCGATCGGGGATATGCCCAACGCACCAGCGCGGCGGCGCTGAGTATCTTACTGTTAGCCTGGTGGCCCTTGTCGCTGATGGACCGTTCACTCGGAATCTTGCTTATCGGCATCATACTGCTCGACTTGGGGGGTCAGGCGCTGCACGTCACTAATCAGAGCATGATTTTCCGCACCCGTCCCGAGGCGCACAGCCGGCTGGTCGGGCTTTATATGCTGTTTTATGCCGTCGGCAGCGGGCTCGGCGCGCTCGGCACAACGATGACGTATGCCTGTGCCGGCTGGCCGGGCGTCTGCCTGCTTGGCGCCTCGGTCAGCCTGCTGGCGCTGGTGTTCTGGTGGCTAACCCGCGCTAGCCACCGCTGACCGCGGGATAATCCCGATTAATCCACGCGTGGTCCTCTTCCCAGGTGAACATCCATTTGCGCACCGGGCCGGCCATCACGTTGAGGTAGTAGCTGTCATACCCGGCCATCGTCGCGACCGGGTGGTAGCCCTTCGGCACCATCACCACGTCACGGTTATAGACCGCCATACACTCATCCAGCGTTCTGTCATCGGTGTAGACGCGCTGCATGCAGAACCCCTGCTCCGGGTTGAGGCGATGGTAGTAGGTCTCCTCCAGATAGGTCTCCTGCGGCGGGTTATCCGTGTCGTGCTTGTGGCTCGGGTACGAGCTGGTGCAGCCCTCACTGGTCCACACCTCCACCACCAGCAGGCTGTCGGCGGGCCTGTCTTCCGGCAAAATGTTATGCACGTAGCGCTGGTTGTGACCTTTGCCGCGCGCTTCACCGTCGATATCCTGCGGGGCAATCAGCCGCGTCGGATACGTGCCTTTGCCCGGCGCGGCGCAGACCGCCAGCTCCAGCGTCGTCAGCGCCTTCACCTGCACCGATTCCTGCGGGGCGACGTACACCGCCCACGGCTTAATGCGCTCGAAGGGGCTCATCCGCTCGCCGATATCGTTAAACTGCGCGGAAGGCGTGCTGATGGAGGCCCGCCCGGCGACCAGCACCAGGCAGCGCTCTTCGCTGACGGCGGGCAGCGTCAGCGTCTGCCCCTCCTGCAGCTCATACGCCTCAAAGCCGACGTAGCCCCACCCTGCGCCTTCCGGTGTAACACACTGGGAGCGCCCCTCCGCGTTCGGCTGTTGCCAGCGTGATAACAGACGTGACATGTTCCCTCCTCAAATCAGTCCGGCGTCGCGCGCCAGGCGGCTCAGGTTGTTATACCCCAGACGGGCGTAGGTCAGCGGATGGGCAATCGCCGGATCCTGCTCGGCCTCGACCACCAGCCAGCCGTGATAATCCTGCGCCTTCAGCAGCCGCATAATCGGCGGGTAATCGACGCAGCCGTCGCCCGGCACGGTAAACACGCCGCTCAGCACCGCATCGAGGAAGCTGGTTTTGCGGTTTTTCACGTCCGCCAGCACGTCGGCGCGCACGTCTTTGCAGTGAACGTGATTGATGCGCGACGCCCAGCGCTGCGCCACCGCCAGCGGATCGGCCCCGGCAAAGGTCAGATGGCCGGTATCCAGCAGCAGTCCGACCGCCTCCCCGGTGTGAGTCATCAGATTGTCCACGTCCTCGGCAGACTCAATCACCGTGCCCATATGGTGATGGTAGGCAATCTGCACGCCCTGCTGCTGCGTATAGCGGGCAAATTCGGTGAGCTTCTCGCCGTACTCCTTCCAGCGTTCCTGCGGGAAGCGCGGGCGCAGATGCACCGGGGTCTGCTGCTCGCCGTGAATGCAGCCGCTCACTTCCGCAAACACCAGCACCTTCGCTCCCAGCTCGCGCAGCAGCGTCAGGTGCGGCTGCACGGCGGCGATCTCCTCCTCCACGCTGCGCTCCAGCAGGCGGCCGGAGTACCAGCCTGAGACCAGCTGCAGGTCGTGACGCTGCAGGATGGGGCCAAGCAGGCGCGCTTCGCGCGGGAATTTATTGCCCAGCTCGAAGCCGGCAAAACCGGCCTCTTTACCTTCGCTCAGACAGGTTTCCAGCGAGGTTTCCGCGCCGAGAGAAGGCAGATCGTCGTTCGTCCACGTCAGCGGGTTAATGCCTAATTGCACACTCATTGTCGTCTCCATTATGCGTGTCCGCGCTCGCGCCACCAGGCGATAAGCTGCAGGTAGTTGTCCCGGATGCGCGCCACCAGCTGCGCATCGTCAATATCGTGCTTCAGCCACGCGCGGGAGGCATCGCCAAACAGCGTGCGCCCCACGGCGAAGCCTTTCACTACCGTCTGCCCCGCTGCGGCTTTGAAGTCGGCGCGCAGCTGTTCCGCCGGGGCGTCCAGGCCGAGGATCACCACCCCGCGGCAGTGCGGGTCCCGGCGTTCGATAATCTCGCTCAGTGCCGTCCAGCCGTCGGCGGAGAGCGGCGGCAGCTTCCACCAGTCCGGGTAAATGCCGAGGTTGTAGAAGCGGGAGATGGCGCGCAGGTAGAGCTCGTCGCTGCGCGGCATGGTCGCAGGCAGGATCACCTCAAGCAGCAGCTCGTGCCCGGACCGGCAGCAGGCGTGGTACACCTCGGCGATTTTCTGCTCCTGCTCCAGGCGCAGGCCGTGGGCATCTTCCGGGTGGAAGAAGACCAGGCACTTCACCACGTGCTCCTGCGGCCAGCTGATAAGCTGGGTGCCGATGTTGCCGTGCTCCATCTCCAGCGGCCTGGATCCCGGCAGCTCAATGGGGCGACCAATCCACCACCCTTCCCCGGTGATGGCGTTCAGCGCGTCCTGACCAAAGGTGCCGTCGCACAGCAGACCGGCTTTGCCCTCCAGCCCGGCGCGGCTCGCCGCCTCGCGGCTGGCCTGCAGGATCAGCTGCTTCAGCGCCGGAATGCGCTTAAGCGACGCGCCGCACTGCATCGCCATATCCTCAAGCTGGCTGCGGTGGTCGAAGGCCATCACGCACAGCTCCGGCCATTCGCGGCGGCGGGTGGTCACCCGGTGGAGATGGTTAAGACGCGGGTCGAGATCCGGGCGCGGCACATTAGCAGCGCGCGAGAGATAGTCATCCAGCTCGATTTTGCTCGGCATCGCCGGGGCGCAGCCGTGGCGCGAAACCACCAGCGCGCCGCAGGCGTTGGCGTAGCGGCACGCCTGCTCCCAGCCTTCGTCGTTCAGGTAGCCGCGCAGCAGGCCGGACATAAACGCGTCCCCCGCCCCGAGGACGTTCAGCACCTCCACGCGCACGCCGGTCACCGTCAGGCCGTCGTCCAGCCGGGACGGAATAGCGTCGGTATAGACCGAGCAGCCGAGCGCCCCGCGTTTGCAGACCAGCGCTGCGTCACTGACGGCACGCACCTGTCCTAGCGCCTGCAGGGTATCCGTGCTGCCGCCCGCAATGTGAAACTCCTCTTCGGTGCCGACAATGACGTCGAAGAGGTGCAGCACCTCCTGCAGCTCGCGGGTGACCTTCTCGGCGGCGATAAAACGCGTTTCGCCGTCGCCTAAGGAGGTTAGCCCCCACAGCACCGGACGATAGTCGATGTCCAGCACCGTGCGCACGCCGTGACGGCGGGCATAGCCCAGCGCCGTCAGCACCGCCTCGCGGGTCTGCGGATGAGAAAGGTGAGTCCCGGTGATGGCAAGACAACGTGCGGAGGCAATGTAGCTTTCGTCCACATCGCTGGCGGTAATCGCCATATCCGCGCAGTTATCGCGATAAAAAATCAGTGGAAAGGTGTCCCGGTCTTTAATGCCGAGGAGCACCAGCGCCGTAAGGCGTTGTTTATCGGTAATCAGATGGCTGGTATCGCAGCCCACCTGGTTGAGCTCTTCCCGCAGGAAGCGGCCCATATGTTCATCGCCGACGCGCGCCAGCATCGACGAACGTAAACCCTGACGCGCGGTGCCGTACGCCACGTTACCCGACGACCCGCCGAGATATTTGGCGAAGCTCGATACATCCTCCAGACGCGCACCAATCTGCTGACTGTAGAGGTCTACCGCCACGCGGCCCATGCATATCACATCAAACTGCTTTTCCACGTTGATACCTCATCAGACAATGTCGTTCACGTTCAGCCAGCGGCCTTCCCGGTGCGAGAGCGCAATCGCGTCCAGCACGCGCGACACCTTCCAGCCCTCTTCGAAGTCCGGCCACATCGGCGCGTCGGCGGCAATCCCGTCCACCAGGTCACGCACCTCCACCGTTTTTTGATCGTTAAAGCCAATCCCGTGGCCCGCGCCCATGCAGAACGCGGCGTAGTCCGGGTGCGCCGGGCCGACGAGCAGCGTGCGGAACCCCTGGCGGTTCACAGGATCGTCATGCAGATAGAGCTTCAGCTCGGCCATGCGCTCCTGGGTGAAGCTGATGGCGCCTTTCGTTCCGGTGATGACGTACGACAGCCCCATCTTGCGGCCGCAGGCAACGCGGGAGGTTTCAATCACGCCCTGCGCCCCGCCCGCAAAACGCACCATCGCGTGAGCCTGATCCTCGTTTTCAACGGCAATCATCTCAGACGATCCGGCCTTCGCCGGTCGCGCCGGGACCACGATCTTCAGGTCGCCGCAGACCTGCTCGATATCCCCCACCAGGTACTGAGCCATGTTGACGATATGCGCCGCGAGGTCGCCCAGCGCCCCCAGCCCGGCGGTCTCTTTGAAGCAGTGCCAGTGAATGGGCGAAAGCGGGTCGGCCATATAGTCTTCGTTGTGGGTGCCGTAGAAGTGGATCACCTCGCCAATCTCGCCTCGCGCGATAATCTCCTTCGCCAGCTGCGCCGTCGGGTTTTTCATGTAGTTGAACCCCACCAGCGTTTTCACCCCGGCCCGCTTCGCGGCGTCGACCATTTCACGCGCGTCGTGGGCGTTAAGCGCCAGCGGCTTCTCCGAGTAGACGTGCTTGCCGTGGCGGATCGCCTCCAGCGCCATCTCTTTATGCAGATGGTTGGGTGAACAAATATCCACCACGTCAATGGCCGGGTCGGCCACCAGCGCCCGCCAGTCGCCGGTGGAGCGGTTGAAGCCAAACGCCTGCGCGCGCGCTGCCGCCAGCTCCGGCGTGACTTCCGCCACCATCTCGCGCACCAGCCTGCCGCGCAGGTTGAACACCGTCGGGGCCTGGGCATAGGCGATAGCGTGCGCCTTGCCGATATACCCGGTGCCAATTAATCCAATACGAACCTCTTTCATCGTGATCCTCACAGTGCGCCGCGACGGCTTTTGGCATAGGTATCGAATGCCACCGCCAGAACGATAATTAATCCGGTGATAATCTGCTGGTAGTAGGCCGAGACGTTCATCAGCACCAGGCCGTTAATCAGAATGCCCATGATGATGGAGCCGATAATGGTGCCGCCGATGCGCCCGTAGCCGCCCATCAGCGAGGTGCCGCCGATCACCACCGAGGCGATGACGCGCAGCTCAAAGGAGATCCCGGCCACCGCCTCGGCGCTCCCCAGACGCGCGCTCAGGATGAAGCCCGCCAGCCCCGCGAGACAGCCGATCAGCACGTAGACGCTGACCAGCACTCGCTTGACGTTCACCCCCGCCAGTCGCGCCGCCTCCGGGTTGCCGCCGATGGCGTAGACAAAGCGGCCCCAGCGGGTTTTATGCAGCGCCAGATAGCCGCCGACGGCGACGATGGCGAAGATCCAGATAGGAATGGAGATGCCGAGCAGCTCCCCGCGTCCCCACCAGCGGTAGCCAGGGTCGAAACCGGCAATCGGCGCACCGTCGTTAATCACCAGCGTCAGGCCGCGCCAGATGGTCATCCCGCCGAGGGTGACGATGAACGGCGGCAGGCGCAGGCGGGTGACGCCCAGGCCGTGCAGGAAGCCAATCGCCGTGCCCATCGCCAGACAAATCCCCAGCCCAATCAGCCAGCTCATGCCGCCCCAGGCGTTCGGGTCGACGGTGGTGAAGTTGTCGCCCTTAATGACGTACGCCGCGGTCATGGCGCACACCGCCAGAATGGAGCCCACGGAGAGGTCGATCCCGGCGGTCAGAATGACGAAGGTCATCCCCACGGCCATGATCCCGTAGATAGACACTTCGGTCAGGATGTTGAAAATATTGCGTTCAGAGAAAAAGTTGCTGTTCTGCGACTGGAAGAAGATCAGCAGCAGGATCATGAAAATCAGCACCCCGAAGCGCTCGAAGAAGGCGATGGGATCGATGCGTCCGGCGCGTTTGACCGGGGCCTGCGTTTTAGAAATCATCTGCGTCATGAGAAACTCCGTTATGCCGCGTTCAGGGCGTTGTGGTTGATGGCCATCATCGTCATCAGCCGTTCTTCGTTGGCATCGTCGCCGTGGATCTCGCCGGTCACCCGGCCTTCGCTGAGGGTGATGATCCGGTCGGACACCGCCATCACTTCAGGCAGATCGGAGGAGATCACGATCACCGCCACGCCCTTTTTCGCCATGTCAAACAGCACCTGGTGCACTTCCGATTTGGTCCCCACGTCGATGCCGCGCGTCGGCTCATCGACGATCAGCACCCGCGGGTTGAGCGCCATGCAGCGCGCGAGGATCACCTTTTGCTGGTTGCCGCCGGAGAGCTTGCGCACCTCCTGCGCGCTGTTGACCATTTTGATCTGCAGCGCCTTGCGGTAGGACTCAATCAGATCGTCCTCTTTGCGGGTGTTCACGAACCAGCGCCACTGCAGCAGCGAGGAGAGACAGGAGAGCGACAGGTTGTCGCGGATCGACAGCCCCAGCACCGCCCCCTCTTTTTTGCGGTCTTCCGGCACCAGCGCCACGCCCTGATCGAGGGCATACAGCGGGTCGCGCGGCTGGTACGGCACGCCGTCCAGCTCAAAGCTCCCGGAGGTAAACGCATCTGCGCCAAACAGGCAGCGGGCCACTTCGGTACGTCCCGCGCCCACCAGCCCGGCAATGCCCAGAACTTCCCCGGCGTGGACGTGGAAGCTGATGTCGTGCAGGGCGATGCCGTGCGGATCCAGCGGCGGCTTTTCGCGGCTCAGCCCCTTCACCGCCAGGCGGACGGGTTTGTCTTCATGATGCGTTTCGCTGGCCGGACGGCGGTTAAAGGCCACGTCGCGCCCGACCATCAGACGGATCAGCTGTTCGACGTTGGTCTCCGCCACCGCGCCGGTGCCGGTAAAGCGGCCGTCCTGGAAAACGGTGAAGCGATCGCAGAGCTGGAAAACTTCGTGCAGACGGTGGGTAACGTAAATAATGCTCACGCCGCGGTTTTTAAGCTCCCGCACCACGCGGTGCAGGCTTTCCACCTCGCTGTCGCTCAGCGCGGCGGAAGGTTCGTCCATAATGATTAATCGGGCGTTGAGGGTCAGCGCCCGGGCGATCTCCACCATCTGCTGCTGGGCGACGCTCAGGCGGGCGACAGGCGTGGTCGGCGCAACGTTCAGCTGGAGGTAATCGAGAATGACCTGCGCCTCCTGGTTGACCGCCCTTTCGTCGACGATCAGGTTACGCCTGCGCGGCTCGCGACCGAGAAACATGTTTTCCGCGACGGTCATGTTGGGCAGCAGGTTGAATTCCTGATAGATGGTGATAATGCCCTTGTTCTGGCGCGCCACCGGGGAGTCGTCCACCGGCAGCGTTTCGCCGTTGAACCAGATATCCCCGCGCGTTTGCGGCTGCGCGCCCGCGAGCGCCTTCAGCAGCGTGGATTTTCCCGCCCCGTTTTCCCCCAGCAGGGCGTGAATTTCGCCGCTGCCAACGGTCAGCTGAGCGCTGCTCAGCGCCCAGACGCCGGAAAAGCTTTTTGCCAGGTCGGTCACTTTCAGTAAGGGTTGCGACATCAGTCTGCTCCTCCTCATGATGAGCCGCCAGAGGCGGCTCGGGACATATTAGTTACCGGCCTCACCGATACGCTCAGCCTGCTGCAGGTTCTCTTTGGTGATCAGCGTCGGCGGGTAGTCGGCGCCGGTGATGGCTTTCTTCTCGCGCACGTTGGCCACCAGCTGGCTCATCGCCGTCTGTACCGCAAAGCCCGGGCGCTGATCCGCCGTTACCGCCAGCCAGCCGTCGCGCACGCGGGCCAGCGCTTCCGGCACCGCATCAAACCCGGTCACGAGGATTTCGCCCGGCTTCACGCCCTGGCTCTGCAGCGCTTCAATCGCGCCCAGCGCCATATCGTCGTTGGCGGAGAGGATCACCTGCGGACGTTTCGGCAGCGAAGGCAGAACGCTTTCAACGATGCGCATTCCTTCAGAACGCATCCAGTTGCCGGTCTGATCGGCGACGATCTTGTACTTATCCCCGCCCGCCTTCAGGCTGTCGCGGATCCCTTTGGTGCGTTCAATGTTGGAAGAGGAGCCCGGCTGGCCGGTGAGGAGAATGATGTCCGCGCCGTCGGGGAATTTGGTTTTAACGAAGTCGCCAACCGCCTGGCCGCCCTTGTAGTTGTTGGCGCCGAAGTGCGGCACTTTCTTCTGGCTGTCGACGGAGCGGTCAAGGGTGACGATCGGCAGCTTCGCATCCTGAATCTCATCCACCGCGCTGGAGACCGCGTTCACGTCGTTCGGGGAGACGATAAATCCCTGCGCCCCGCGGGTGATGGCGTTTTCCAGGTCAGCTACCTGCTTCGGCGAGCTGCCCTGCCCGTCCAGCACCTGAAGCTTCACGCCCATCTCTTTTGCGGCTTTCACCGCCGTGCGCTGCATGTGAACTTCAAACGGCATGGCCAGGTTTGGCGTACTGAAAACAATTTGCTCGTTTTCGGCGAGGGCGGCCCCGGACGTCATGGCGATGAGGGCGGCTACGATCAGTTTTTTCATTATTATGTCTCTCTGTGTAGGGTTGTTGTGTTTAGAGGACGATCTCGCGCTGGCTGCGCAGTGATTCCAGCGCTTTATCCGCAAGGTACAGCGCACGTTCACCATCATCGCCGCTGCAGTCAGGCACCGCTTCGCCGCGCAGGACCGCAACAAAGTGTTCCCATTCCGCGGCGTAAGCGGATTTGTAGCGCTGCAGGAAGAAGTGTTCCGGCAGCGCGCTGGTGCAGCCCTGTTTGCCGTAGTGCTGCACCTGGTTTTCCAGAATGTTGCCCGCGCACAGCAGCCCTTCGGAGCCGTGCAGCTCCAGGCGCTGGTCGTAGCCGTAAGATGAACGGCGGCTGTTGACGATGGTCGCCATCGCGCCGGAGGCATATTTCAGAACGATAAACGCGGTATCGATATCCCCCGCCTCGCCAATCGCCGGATCCACCAGGTTGCTGCCCTGGGCATACACCGACACCGGCTCTTCGCCCATGATGAAGCGCGCCATGTCAAAGTCGTGAATGGTCATATCGCGGAACATGCCGCCGGAGACGCGCACGTACTCCGCAGGCGGCGGAGACGGATCGCGGGAGATGATGAGCAGCGATTCCGGTTTGCCTATGCGCCCGGCCTGCGCGTCGGTTTTCACGCGGCGAAACTGTGGGTCAAAGCGGCGGTTAAAGCCAATGAACAGCGGCACGTCGTACTCTTTGACCACCTTCAGGCAGTCGCGCACGCGGGCGAGGTCAAGGTGTACCGGCTTTTCGCAGAAGATGGCCTTGCCGTGGCGGGCGGCCATTTCAATCAGATCCGCGTGGGTATCGGTGGCGGAGGCGATCAGCACGGCGTGAACGTTAGGGTCGGTCATCGCCTCGTTCAGGCTCTGCTGGCGGGCCTGATACTGCGCGGCGAGACGGGTGGCAAATTCCTGATTCGGGTCAACCACGGACCAGAGCGTGGTCGCGCCGTGGCTGGCGATGTTAGCTGCATGTACCTGGCCGATTCGGCCAGCGCCCAGTAAAGCAATGTTAAACATAACGGCTCCCGGTGTTGGTGAATGCTGTGAACTAACGACTCTATAAATAAAACATTTATTTCATTTTTATAAATAGTGAAAATTATGTTTTTGAGTGCGGGTTAACACTTTTGAGATGAATGAGATAAATTTTGTTATCAATCTCACAACATGAGTGAGCGTGCGGCAACTCCCCTCACCCCGGCCCTCTCCCCAATGGGGCGAGGGAGAAAAGCGCGCACCAAACTATCCCCTCTCCCCTTTGGGGAGAGGGTTAGGGTGAGGGGAAAATGAAATGAAAATTTCGTTACGGCAGGAAAACTTAATACTGACGGGCTTTTTTCACCTGCGCCTGCGTTTGCTCAGCGGCCTCACGCACGGCAGAAGATTCAGCCACCTGCGCGTCACCGGTTCGCCACCAGGAGGCGTAATCGTGGGTCATGGTCTTCGGCAGCACCTTGATGTCCAGCAGCGTCGGGCCGGGATGCGCCCGCGACGCCTCCAGCGCCGCCAGCAGGCTTTGCTCATCGTTCACCCGCCACGCGCGGCAGCCGTAGCTTTCCGCGTTTTGCGCAAAGTCGACCTTCACCAGCGGCCCGTCAAGCCGCCCGGTTTCCGGGTTGCGGTGGCGGTTTTCGGTGCCAAAGCTGCCCATGCCGTGCCCCATCTGCAGGTTATTAATGCAGCCGAAGCTGGCGTTATCAAACAGCAGAACGGTGACCTTAATGCCCTCCTGAACGGCGGTTTGCAGCTCGGAGTGCAGCATCATGTAGGAGCCATCCCCCACCATGGCGTACACCGGCTGCTCGGGTCTGGCGAGCTTCGCGCCGATGGCCGCCGCAATCTCGTAGCCCATGCAGGAGTAGCCGTACTCCAGGTGATAGCTGTCCGGCGTTTTGACCTGCCAGAGGCGCTGTAAATCCCCCGGCAGCGAACCGGCCGCGCCCACCACGATGGCGTTATCTTCAACATGCTGGTTGATCAGCCCCAGCACCCGCGTCTGGGTCAGGCGGGTGTTAAGCGCCTCGCCGTATTCCGCCAGCTGCGCATCCAGGTGCCCCGCCACTTCGGGCGCGTCGTCAGGACACCACTGGCGATCCCACAGGCGGCGGCACTCGTCGCGCCAGGCGGACTTCGCCTGAGCGATCGCCTCTCCCCAGCCGCTGCGGTAATCCCCGAGCGCGTGGGTCAAGGCCTGGAGCCCGGTTTGGGCATCGGCAATCAGCGCGGTCGCGTCCAGCTTCAGGGCGTCAAACTCGGCCACGTTCAGCAGCAGAAACTCAACGTCCGGGTGGGAAAAGAGCGCCTTGGAGCCGGTGGTAAAATCGGTAAGGCGCGTGCCGACGCCAATCACTAAATCGGCCTGCGGCGCGAGCTGGTTGGCGGCCATTCCGCCCGTCACCCCTATGCCGCCCAGGTTAAGTGGGTGGTCACTTACCAGCGCTCCCTTTCCGGCCTGGGTTTCGGCAAACGGCAGCCGCAGCGTTTCGACAAATTCGCGAAACGCCTCATGCGCGCCGGAATAGCGCACGCCGCCGCCGCACACCACCAGCGGACGACGCTTGCGGGCGATCAGCGCCCGCGCCTGCGCCAGACGCTGCGGATCGGGCGGACGGCGTTCGATGTGATGCACGCGACGCGCGAAGAAGCTCAGCGGGTAGTCCCAGGCCTCTCCCTGCACGTCCTGCGGCAGGCAGATGGTCACCGCGCCGGTATTGGCGGGGTCAGTAAGCGTTCGCATCGCGCTTAGCATCGCGCTCATCAGCTGCTCGGGGCGGTTGATGCGGTCCCAGTAGCGGGAGACCGGACGGAAGCAGTCGTTGGTGCTGATGCTGAGATCGTGATACTGCTCGATCTGCTGCAGCACCGGGTCCGGCTGGCGGCTGGCATAGATATCGCCCGGCAGCAGCAGGAGCGGGATGCGGTTCGCCGTGGCGGTGGCCGCCGCCGTGACCATATTGGCGGCGCCCGGCCCGACGGAGGAGGTGACGGCAAAAATGCACTGACGGCGGTGCTGTTTGGCGAATCCCGTCGCCATATGGGCGATACCCTGCTCGTTGCAGCCCTGCATCACCTGCAGATGGCCCGGGTCCTGCTCCAGCGCCTGGCCGATACCGAGCACGTTGCCGTGACCAAATATGGTGGCGACGCCCTCCACGAAGGGCGTTTCGTCACCGTCCACGCTGACGTACTGTTGATTAAGGAACCGGACCAGCGCCTGGGCCATGGTCATACGTTCGGTTTGCATAAAACCTCCTGTCAGCCCAGCGTTGGCATAGAGAACGCAGCGCCTGTCTCCTGCTGCATTTCCGGCCAGCGCGCGGTGATGGTTTTCATTCGGGTGTAGAAGCGCACGCCGTCGCTGCCGTGAACGTTGAGCGCGCCAAAGATGGAACGCTTCCAGCCGCCGAAGCTGTGGAATGCCATCGGCACCGGGATCTGCACGTTGACGCCCACCATGCCCGCCTGCACCTCTTCGCAGAAGCGGCGCGCGCAGCCGCCGTCGCGGGTGAAGATCGCTGAACCATTACCATATTCATGGCGGTTAATCAGATCCACCGCGCTGGCGTAATCTGCTACGCGCACCACAGAAAGCACCGGGCCAAAAATCTCTTCTTTATAGATGGTCATCTCCGGGGTGACGTTATCGAACAGCGTCGGCCCGACGAAGTAGCCCTGCTCGTGCCCCTTCACGCTGAAGCCGCGACCGTCCACGCGAAGTTTCGCTCCCTGCGACTCGCCGCTGTCGATGTAGCCCAGCACCTTGCTGCGGTGTACGGAGGAGATGAGCGGCCCCATTTCGTTTTCCGGCGACTGGTCCAGGCCCGGCCCGACGCGCAGCGCGGCAATCTGTTTCTCCAGCCGGGCGCAGAGGTCATCGGCGGTTTTATCCCCCACCGCCAGCACCACCGAGAGCGCCATGCAGCGTTCGCCCGCCGCGCCGTAGGCCGCGCCCATGATGGCGTTAGTCGCCATCTCCATGTCGGCATCCGGCATGAGAATGCAGTGGTTTTTCGCGCCGCCCAGCGCCTGGCAGCGCTTTCCGTGGGCGGACGCGGTCTGGTAAATGTATTCCGCAATTGGCGTGGAGCCGACAAAGCTCACCGCCTGCACGCGTGGGTCGGTCAGGAGCACGTCAACGGACTCCTTATCGCCCTGCACCACGTTGAACACGCCCTCCGGCAGGCCGGCCTCTTTCAGCAGCTGCGCCAGCGCGAGCGCCAGAGAAGGATCTTTTTCCGACGGCTTCAGCACGAAGGTGTTGCCAGTCGCCAGCGCAATCGGGAACATCCACATCGGCACCATCGCCGGGAAGTTAAACGGGGTGATCCCGGCGCAGACGCCGAGCGGCTGCATCAGCGAGTGGCTGTCGACGCCGGTACCGACGTTCGCAGAGTGTTCACCCTTTTGCAGATGTGGGATGCCGCAGGCAAATTCTACTACTTCCAGGCCGCGGGTCAGTTCGCCCACCGCGTCGGAGAAGACCTTGCCGTGCTCTTCGCTGATGATGCGGGCCAGTCGCTCCATATTCTCTTCCAGCAGCGCCTTGAAGCGGAACATCACGCGCGCGCGCTTAAGCGGAGCATGGCGCGCCCACGCCGGAAACGCCTGCTGCGCGGCGGCAATCGCCTGCTCCGTTTCCTGCGCCGTACTCATCACCACCTGGCGGATCTGCTCGCCGGTGGCCGGGTTGAAGATCGCCTGAACGCGCTGGCCTGAACCGGTGACACATTCGCCGTGAATAAAATTCGCTACCGTCTCCATCCTTAACCTCTCGCTGTTGATACGTGACTGTTACCTGAACACTGTGTACTGAACACTATATATGAAACAAATATTCCATTTTAAGTTGAAATAAAATAAATGATGATTATTGTGATCAAGGATGGATTTTTATGTTAACAGCTAACAACACTGACGCAGCGTGCGCTATTAAGGGATTTCGGGCGAGGAAATGACTGAAGTTTCTGTTTCATTTTTGCTGCCAGATGGATGGCCGACATTTAAAAGACGCGGTTTTGCGTTTAGAATCATAAGACTGTATTTGGGGGATAAGATGACGACAGCAACCAGCCTGAACGAACTGCAGCAGCAAATCCGCGATCGCTACGATAGCCTGAGCAAGAGGCTGCAGCAGGTCTCCCGCTACGTGCTGGATAACACCAACAGCGTGGCCTTTGATACGGTTGCCGTCATTGCCGAGCGCGCCGACGTGCCGCCCTCGACGCTGATCCGCTTTGCCAACGCCTTTGACTTCACCGGCTTCAACGAAATGAAACAACTGTTTCGCATGAACCTGGTGGAGGAGACCGCCAGCTACAGCGACCGCGCCCGGCTGTTTCGCGAAATGGAGAGCGAGGCCGTGCCGGAAACGCCGCTCGATATCCTGCAGGAGTTTGCCCGCTCGAACGCGCAGGCGCTCCAGCAGCTGGCCGCCCGCGCCGAGCCGGAAATGCTGGAGCGCGCGGTACAGCTGCTGGCCGACGCCGACACCATCTACATCGCCGGACTGCGCCGCTCCTTTAGCGTCGCGGCCTACCTCACCTACGCCCTGAGCCATCTGGAGTGCCGCCCTATCCTGCTCGACGGCATGGGCGGCATGCTGCGCGAGCAGATCAGCCGCATTAAGGCGCGCGACATCGTGGTGTCGATCAGCTTCTCGCCGTACGCGGAAGAGACGGTGATGGTCAGCGAAACCGCCGCCAGCGTCGGCGCGCGGCAGATCGTGATTACGGACAGCCAGATCAGCCCGCTGGCGACGTTCAGCGATCTCTGCTTTGTGGTGAAAGAGGCGCAGGTTGATGCGTTCCGGTCTCAGTCGGCAACGCTGTGCCTGGTGCAGTCGCTGGTGGTGGCGCTGGCGTATAGGTTGGGAGAGGGGAAGTAAGGCAATAAAAAAACCCCCTGCACAGGCAGAGGGTTTGGTTGTTAATTCAGCGGGAAATTATTCCCACTCAATCGTAGCCGGTGGCTTACCGCTGATGTCATACACCACGCGGGAAATACCGTTCACTTCGTTGATGATGCGGTTAGACACGCGCCCTAAGAAGTCATACGGCAGGTGCGCCCAGTGCGCGGTCATGAAGTCGATGGTTTCCACCGCACGCAGGGAAACAACCCAGTCGTACTTACGGCCATCGCCCATCACACCGACGGAGCGAACCGGCAGGAACACGGTGAACGCCTGGCTTACCTTGTTGTACAGGTCAGCTTTGTGCAGCTCTTCGATGAAGATCGCGTCCGCGCGACGCAGCAGGTCGCAGTACTCTTTCTTCACTTCGCCCAGCACGCGCACGCCCAGACCCGGACCCGGGAACGGGTGACGGTAGAGCATGTCGTACGGCAGACCCAGTTCCAGACCAATCTTACGCACTTCGTCTTTGAACAGCTCGCGCAGCGGTTCAACCAGGCCCATCTTCATCTCTTTCGGCAGGCCGCCCACGTTGTGGTGAGATTTGATGACGTGTGCTTTACCGGTTGCGGAGGCCGCAGACTCGATCACGTCAGGGTAGATAGTGCCCTGCGCCAGCCACTTCACGTCTTCCAGCTTCAGCGCTTCTTCGTCGAACACTTCCACGAACACGCGGCCGATGATTTTACGTTTCGCTTCCGGATCGTTCTCGCCTTTCAGCGCGTCCAGGAAGCGCTGCTCGCCTTCCACGTGAATGATGTTCAGACCGAAGTGGTCGCCGAACATGTCCATAACCTGCTGGGCTTCGTTCAGACGCAGCAGACCGTTGTCCACGAAGACGCAGGTCAGGTTTTTGCCGATGGCGCGGTGCAGCAGCATCGCGGTCACGGAGGAGTCCACGCCGCCGGAGAGGCCGAGGATCACTTTGTCATCGCCAACCTGCTGGCGGATACGCTCAACGGCGTCGTCGATGATTTTAGCTGGGGTCCACAGGGCTTCGCACTGGCAGATGTCACGCACGAAGCGCTCCAGCATGCGCATACCCTGACGGGTGTGGGTCACTTCCGGGTGGAACTGCACGCCGTAGAAGCGTTTTTCTTCGTTCGCCATGATGGCAAACGGGCAGCTTTCGGTGCTGGCAACGGTCACGAAGTCAGACGGGATGGCGGTGACTTTGTCGCCGTGGCTCATCCACACGTCCAGCAGCGGTTTGCCGTCTGCGGTCAGGGAGTCTTCGATACCGCGCACCAGCGCGCTGTCGGTGACGACTTCTACCTGTGCGTAGCCAAACTCGCGCTCGTTAGAGCCTTCTACGTGGCCGCCCAGCTGCATTGCCATGGTCTGCATGCCGTAGCAAACGCCGAATACCGGCACGCCAGCTTCGAACACGTACTGCGGCGCGCGCGGGCTGTTCTCTTCGGTGGTACTTTCCGGGCCGCCGGACAGGATGATGCCGCTTGGATTGAATTCGCGAATCTGTGCTTCCGTGACATCCCACGCCCACAGCTCACAGTAAACGCCCAGTTCACGTACGCGACGCGCCACCAGCTGAGTGTACTGAGAACCGAAGTCCAGGATGAGAATGCGATGTTTATGAATGTTTTCCGTCATTGACGCTAATTCCGAGGCAAGTGAAACAAAAACAGAGCGCCCGGCAGAAGCCGGGCGCGGAAACTTATCAGGAGCCCAGACGGTAGTTCGGGGACTCTTTGGTGATCGTCACGTCGTGAACGTGGCTCTCCTGGATACCCGCACCGCTGATGCGTACGAATTCCGCTTTAGTACGCAGCAGGTCAATGGTACCACAGCCGGTCAGACCCATACAGGAGCGCAGGCCGCCCATCTGCTGGTGAATGATCTCTTTCAGACGGCCTTTATAGGCAACGCGACCTTCGATACCTTCCGGTACCAGTTTGTCAGCGGCGTTATCGGTCTGGAAGTAACGGTCAGAGGAGCCTTTGGACATCGCGCCCAGGGAGCCCATACCGCGGTAAGATTTGTAAGAACGGCCCTGGTAGAGTTCGATTTCGCCCGGGGATTCTTCGGTACCGGCCAGCATGGAGCCTACCATTACGGCAGCTGCGCCCGCGGCGATCGCTTTGGCGATGTCGCCTGAGAAGCGGATACCGCCGTCAGCGATAACCGGAATACCTGTGCCTTCCAGCGCTTCAACCGCGTCAGACACGGCGGTGATCTGCGGAACGCCCACGCCGGTCACGATACGTGTGGTACAGATAGAGCCAGGGCCGATACCCACTTTCACCGCGCTGCAGCCAGCGTCAGCCAGCGCGCGAGCGCCTGCGCCAGTGGCCACGTTACCGCCGATGATCTGCAGATCAGGGTATTTGGCACGGGTGTCGCGAATACGTTGCAGAACGCCTTCGGAGTGGCCGTGAGAGGAGTCAATCAGCAGGACGTCAACGCCCGCAGCAACCAGCGCGTCAACGCGCTCTTCGTTACCGGCACCTGCGCCAACCGCAGCGCCAACGCGCAGACGGCCATGCTCGTCTTTACAGGCGTTAGGCTTACGTTCTGCTTTCTGGAAATCTTTAACGGTGATCATGCCGCGCAGGTGGAAGCTGCTGTCAACAACCAGCGCTTTTTCAACGCGTTTTTCGTGCATTTTTGCCAGCACCACGTCGCGGGTTTCACCTTCGCGAACGGTGACCAGACGCTCTTTTGGCGTCATGTACACGCTGACAGGCTGGTTCAGGTCAGTCACGAAACGCACGTCACGACCGGTGATAATGCCAACCAGTTCGTTCTCTTCGGTCACAACCGGGTAACCGGCGAAGCCGTTACGTTCGGTCAGGGCTTTCACTTCGTGCAGCGTGGTGGTTGGCAGAACGGTCTGTGGGTCAGACACGATGCCGGATTCATGTTTCTTCACGCGGCGAACTTCTTCCGCCTGACGTTCGATAGACATGTTTTTGTGAATAAAGCCAATGCCACCTTCCTGTGCCAGGGCGATAGCCAGGCGCGCTTCAGTCACGGTGTCCATTGCCGCAGAGAGCATAGGAATGTTCAGGCGAATGGTTTTCGTCAACTGCGTGCTGAGATCGGCAGTATTCGGCAGAACAGTGGAGTGAGCGGGAACGAGGAGGACGTCGTCAAACGTCAGTGCTTCTTTAGCGATACGTAGCATGGGCAATATCTCTGACCTGGGTGGTTAAATATTGCCGTGGCATTATACAGAGCGTAACCGATTGCATCTACACTTTTTTATAAAAAAGCTTGCGATTGCCTCTCAGCAGGTTACTATCGACTGAATAACTTGCTGATTTAGAATTTGATCCCGCTCACATGTTATCCTCTCAATCCCCCTCAATTTATACCGTCAGCCGCCTGAATCAGACGGTGCGTTTGCTGCTTGAGCAGGAAATGGGGCAGGTCTGGATCAGCGGTGAGATCTCTAACTTCACGCAGCCGTCCTCCGGTCACTGGTACTTTACCTTAAAAGACGACACCGCCCAGGTGCGCTGCGCGATGTTCCGCAACAGCAACCGTCGCGTGACGTTTCGTCCTCAGCACGGCCAGCAGGTTCTGGTTCGCGCCAATATCACCCTGTATGAGCCGCGCGGCGATTATCAAATCATCGTCGAGAGCATGCAGCCTGCAGGTGAAGGCCTGCTGCAGCAGAAGTATGAACAGCTAAAAGCCCGGCTCTCTGCCGAGGGGCTGTTCGACCAGCAGTACAAAAAACCGCTGCCCTCCCCCGCCCACTGCGTTGGGGTCATCACCTCGAAAACCGGTGCGGCACTGCACGATATTTTGCACGTGCTGAAGCGTCGCGATCCTTCCCTGCCCGTCATCATCTACCCGACCGCCGTTCAGGGTGACGATGCTCCGGGCCAGATAGTTCGCGCCATTGAGCTGGCGAACGCCCGTCAGGAGTGCGACGTATTAATCGTCGGGCGCGGCGGCGGCTCGCTGGAAGACTTGTGGAGCTTTAACGACGAGCGCGTGGCGCGGGCAATCTTTGCAAGCCTTATCCCCGTGGTGAGCGCCGTCGGCCACGAAACTGACGTAACGATAGCCGATTTTGTCGCGGACCTGCGCGCGCCTACGCCGTCCGCGGCGGCGGAAGTGGTCAGCCGGAACCAGCTGGAGCTGCTGCGTCAGATTCAGAACGGCCAGCAGCGTCTTGAGATGGCGATGGACTACTTCCTTGCCAACCGTACCCGCCGCTTTACCCAGCTTCATCATCGTCTTCAGCAGCAGCACCCGCAGCTGCGTCTGGCGCGTCAGCAGGCCGTGCTGGAGCGCCTGCGTCAGCGCATGAGCTTTGCGGTGGACGCGCAGCTCAAGCGCGCGGTATCGCGCCAGCAGCGCGTAACCCAGCGCCTGAATCAGCAGAACCAGCAGCCGAAAATTTATCGCGCGCAAACGCGGATCCAGCAGCTGGAGTATCGTCTGGCGGAAACTGTCCGGGCGCGCCTGAGCACCACCCGCGAACGTTTTGGCAATGCGGTGACCCATCTTGAAGCGGTCAGCCCCCTCTCCACGCTGGCGCGCGGCTATAGCGTGACAACGGCGACGGACGGCAAAGTGCTGAAGCAGACCAAACAGGTGAATACCGGCGATGTGCTGACGACGCGTCTTTCAGACGGCTGGGTAGAAAGCGAAGTGAAATCAATTAAACCGGTGAAAAAGACGCGTCAGCGTAAAACCGGATAATTCCTCGCCGGTTACTTACTATACTGCTGCTATTCCCTTTTTTAATAAGGAGAGCAGCATGCCCCATCTTCATAGCGTTATTCCCCCTTATATTCTTCGTCGTATTATCGAAAGCGGTTCCGAGCCGCAGCAGCGCTGTGCCCGTCAGACCTTAACCCACGTCCAGACGCTGATGGCCCACATGCCCGGCAAACCCGCCGCGCCACACGTGAATAAAGCCGGGCAGCTGGAACGCGATATTTACGACGCGAAGCAAACCCAGGAGCTGCCGGGTACCCAGGTGCGTTACGAAGGCCAGCCATCGAACGGCGATGTGGCGGTGGATGAAGCCTACGATTATTTAGGTATTACCCATGATTTCTTCTGGAAAGAATATCAGCGCGATTCGCTCGATAATAAAGGGCTTATTTTGACCGGCACCGTTCACTATGGCCGGGAATATCAGAACGCCTTCTGGAACGGTCAGCAGATGGTATTTGGCGACGGCGACGGGGAAATATTTAACCGCTTTACCATCGCCATCGACGTGGTAGCGCACGAGTTGAGCCACGGCGTGACCGAGACCGAAGCCGGGCTTATCTATTTTGAACAGTCGGGCGCGCTGAACGAGTCTCTGTCGGACGTGTTTGGCTCGCTGGTCAAACAGTACCATCTGAAGCAAACCGCCGATAAAGCAGACTGGCTCATTGGTGAAGGGTTGCTGGCGAAAGGGATCAACGGCAAAGGGCTGCGCTCAATGTCTGAACCCGGCACCGCCTATGACGATCCCCTGCTCGGCAAAGACCCGCAGCCTGCGCACATGAAAGATTTCATTAAAACGCGCGA
Source organism: Enterobacter asburiae (assembly GCF_007035645.1). Taxonomy (NCBI): domain Bacteria; kingdom Pseudomonadati; phylum Pseudomonadota; class Gammaproteobacteria; order Enterobacterales; family Enterobacteriaceae; genus Enterobacter; species Enterobacter asburiae. The sequence goes on along the minus strand of NZ_AP019632.1, from coordinate 1,122,539 downwards.
GGATAACGGCGGCGTGCACCTGAACTCCGGCATCCCCAACCGGGCATTTTATCTGGCCGCGACGGCGATCGGCGGCTACGCCTGGGAAAAAGCGGGTTATGCCTGGTACGACACGGTTTGCGATCGCAAACTGGCGCAGGATGCGGATTTTGAGGCCTTCGCAAAGCTGACGATCGCGCACGGAGAGAAACGCTCCGGCGCCGACTCTGGTGCGGCCATTAAACAAGCCTGGGAACAGGTGGGAGTGTTGTAAATGCAGGTTCCGGAACTGACGGATGACGCCGTGGTTGAGCTGGCCCGGGAAGGCGGCGTCGCTTTTATTCCCAAGCTGAGCGGACAGCGCACCATCGCGCTCTCCTCGCTCAATGAGGCCCAGCGCCAGCGTCTGGTGAGCATCCTGGAGCAGGCTTTTCCACGCGGTCAGCCGCCGGGGCAAGCCTCTTCACCCGGCAGCGGCGACCAGCGATATTTCCGCATCCAGATTATCTGGACCGGACAAAATCAGGCGCACTATGCCGATATCATCGTGCTGGTGCCCGAGCAGGAAGCGCCCGAGTCGCTGGTCGAGCTGTGGCAGAAAGGCGAAGGCTGCGTCTGCGATTAACCTTCGGCCCGAACAAACTCCACGCGTTTTTTAGAGATAAGACCGTGGCCGTTCTGGCAGAAATAGTCCACCGCACCGCAGGCTTTTAATACCTGGAGTGGCTGATGGCACTCCGGGCAGCGGGCTACAAGCGCAATATCTTTATTACAGCTGTCGCAGTGCGCTACGCCGTTCTGGGGCTCCAGCGGTGCCTGGCATTCCGGGCAGGTAATCGACATATTCTCTCCTGTTGGGTTTTACCGGGGCATAACGCCGCCCCGGCAAGACCGAGCTTTATGAGGCGTTAGCAGCCGGTTTAGTCTGCGCATTTTCCAGCATGCGGCGCACCGGAACAATAAGGACGATCAGTACCGCGGCACAAATCAGCAGCGCGATGGAGCAGCGAGCAAAGAGATCCGGCAGCATATCCAGCTGATCGGCCTTCACGTGACCGCCAATCAGGCCCGCCGCCAGGTTACCCAGCGCGCTGGCGCAGAACCACAGCCCCATCATCTGGCCGCGCATTCTTTCCGGCGCAAGCAGCGTCATGGTCGCCAGGCCAATCGGACTCAGGCACAGTTCGCCGAGCGTCAGCATCAGGATGCTGCCCACCAGCCAGAACGGCGACACGCCCGCTCCACCGCTGCTCAGCACGTTCTGTGCCGCCAGCATCATCAGGCCAAAGCCTGCCGCCGCGCACAGAATACCAATAACAAACTTGGTGATGCTGCTCGGGCGAATGTTTTTGCTCGCGAGCTTCGGCCATGCCCAGCTAAACACCGGTGCCAGCAGGATGATGAACAGGGCGTTGATTGACTGGAACCACACCGCAGGGATTTCAAAATCGCCAATCATGCGGTTAGTGTAGTCGTTGGCAAACAGGTTGAATGAGGTTGGCTTCTGCTCAAACGCGGACCAGAAGAACGCCGCGGAAATCAGCAGAATAAAGCAGACCAACAGCCTGGCGCGCTCTTTACGGTTCAGCCCCGCAAAGACAAACAGATAAATAAAGTAGAGGGCTACGGACGCCGCAATCACGTAGACCAGCACGCTGGCTACCGCGACCGGGTTAATCACAATCACGCCCTGCGCAATCAGCGTCACGATCGTTGCCACGCCTGCCGCCAGTGCCAGCAGCCAAACGCCCACGCCGTTACGCTTCACCACCGGGCTGTTCCAGGTAGAGTCGAGGCCGACTTCGCCGTCATAGCGTTTCATCGCCGGAACGGCAAACACGCGGAAGATAATCAGCGCCACCAGCATCCCGATGCCGCCTATACCAAAGCCCCAGTGCCAGCCGTGGGTTTTGATCAGCCAGCCGGAAATCAGCGGCGCGATGAACGAGCCCATGTTGATGCCCATATAAAACAGCGAGAAACCGCCGTCACGACGCGCGTCGCCTTTTTTATACAGGGTGCCGACCATCACCGAGATACAGGTTTTGAACAGCCCTGAGCCAAGCACGATGAACATCAGGCCGATAAAGAACAGGTTGTTCCCCATCACCGCAGAGAGCGCGATCGACAGGTGGCCGAGCGCAATCAGGATCGAACCGTACCAGACGGCTCTCTGCTGACCGAGCCAGTTATCGGCCAGCCACCCACCCGGCAGCGCGGCCAGGTACATGGTACCGGCAAAGATGCCGACAATCGCCGAGGCGTTTTCACGCGCCAGGCCCATCCCGCCGTCATAGACGGTGGCGGCCATAAACAGGATCAGTAACGGACGAATGCCGTAAAACGAGAAGCGCTCCCACATCTCGGTGAAGAACAGGGAACCGAGCGGATACGGATGGCCGAAGAACGTTCGGCTCTCTTTTTGATTAACAGTGGATTGCATAATTCTCCCGAAAGGTATGTCGTCGTGCTTGTAAACACCAGCAGGTACGCCGGCCAGTTACGTATCTGGCCGATTTTTTACATGCGGCGAAAAGTTAGTTAACCATTTGATAACCAGGCGCTAGTTTTGTCTAGTACCAGACCCTGGACTTTAAGATGAAAATTCGACGATTGTCTACTTTCTTAGATTTAAACTTGGTTAAAAGTGAATAGTGATTGACTTCACACAGAGAAAACCGGCGGGTATGATTGGACAAAAAAAAGCCCGCGATAAACGCGGGCTTTCGTGAAGCAGGTAAAGCTTATTTGCTTTTCTTAATGTGCTTAATCAAGCGCTTACGCTTACGCATCTGGTTTGGCGTCAGGGTGTTGCGCTTGTTGGCAAACGGGTTTTCCCCTTCCTTGAACTGGATACGGATAGGCGTGCCCATTACGTCCAGCGATTTACGGAAGTAGTTCATCAGATAGCGCTTGTAGGAATCCGGCAGGTCTTTCACCTGGTTGCCGTGAATTACTACGATTGGCGGGTTGTAACCACCGGCGTGGGCATATTTCAGCTTCACGCGACGGCCGCGCACCAGCGGCGGCTGATGGTCTTCAGCAGCCATATTCATGATGCGGGTCAGCATCGCGGTGCTTTGACGACGGGTGGAGCTGTCGTACGCTTCACGCACGGATTCGAACAGGTTACCCACCCCGCTGCCGTGCAGCGCAGAGATAAAGTGCACGCGGGCGAAGTCGATAAAGCCCAGACGGAAGTCGAGAGTCTCTTTCACCTGCTCGCGCACTTCATTGCTCAGGCCATCCCACTTGTTGACCACGATAACCAGTGAGCGCCCACTATTGAGGATAAAGCCGAGCAGAGAGAGGTCCTGATCGGAGATACCTTCGCGTGCGTCGATGACCAGCAGCACAACGTTGGCATCTTCGATCGCCTGCAGGGTTTTGATAACGGAGAATTTTTCCACCACATCGGTGATTTTCCCGCGCTTACGCACCCCGGCGGTGTCGATGAGGACATACTCACGCTCGTCGCGCTGCATAGGAATGTAGATACTGTCACGGGTGGTGCCCGGCATGTCGTAAACGACCACGCGCTCTTCACCCAGAATACGGTTAGTAAGCGTAGACTTACCTACGTTTGGACGACCCACGATGGCCAGCTTGATCGGCAGATCCTGCGGGTTGAAGTCGTCTTCAGGCTCTTCTTCGCCCTCTTCTCCGTCTTCAAACTGCGCCCAGTATTCAGCGTCTTCGTCTACTTCTTCCGGCGGGTTTACTTCGTCAACCCACGGCAGCAGAACGGTTTCCAGCAGGCTGGTGACGCCACGGCCATGCGATGCCGCAATCGGGTAGATTTCACCCAGACCCAGAGACCAGAAATCCGCGACGGCCTGATCGGCATCGATGCCGTCAGTTTTGTTCGCCACCAGGAAGGTCGGCTTTTCGCGTGAACGCAGGTGTTTGGCAATAGCGGAGTCCGCCGGCATCAGGCCAGCGCGCGCATCCACCATAAACAGCACCACATCCGCCTCTTCAATCGCCAGCAGCGACTGTTCCGCCATGCGGGTTTCAACGCCGTCTTCTGTGCCGTCAATACCACCGGTATCAATACAGATGAACTCGCGTCCTTCCACCTCTGCACGACCGTACTTACGGTCACGCGTCAGCCCCGGGAAATCCGCAACCAGCGCATCACGGGTGCGTGTTAAACGGTTAAAAAGAGTGGATTTTCCAACGTTAGGGCGCCCGACAAGCGCGACCACAGGTACCATGTTTGAAGCCTCATAAAATTCAAAATAACGTCGCTTTCGCGGCGTTTTTAAAAATGTCAAAACGGCTCCTGAGTGAACAGGAGCCGTTTAGTATACTACAACCGCCGGGTAATTAACGCGTGATCGCGTACAGCGTGCCGTCTTTTGCCTGAATCAGCAGTTTGCCGTCGGCCACAACCGGATCGGTCAGGAAGCCAGAGCTGTCGACTTTTTGCTGTGCAACAAAGCGGCCGTTATCCGGATCGATCCAGTGCATATACCCTTCGCTGTCGCCAACCACCAGGCTACCGTTGTACAGTGCAGGCGAGGTCAGCAGGCGGTGCAGCAGATCGCTTTGCGTCCACAGCGTCACGCCGCCTTCGGTGCTCAGCGCCAGCAGACGGTCGTTCTGATCGACCATATAGATGCGGTTGCCCTCAACGATGAAATCGTTCACAGAGCCCAGCTCACGTTTCCACATGATCTGGCCGCTGCGCAGATCCAGCGCGGTCAGGTTGCCGTTATAGGCCAGCGCGTAAACCACACCGTTAACGATGACCGGCGTTGTGTCTACGTCGCTCAGACGGTCAATTTCCGTTGAGCCAGTGGCTTGAGAGATACGCTGCTGCCAGATCATCTGGCCCTGCTGCATCAGCACGGCGCTCACGCGACCGTTGTCACCGCCCACAATGGCAGCACCAAATGCGGTAGCCGGTGCGGATTCGCCGCGCAGAGAGAGCGCAGGCATATCCAGGTTAACGGTCCATTTCACCAGACCGTCCGCTTCGTTCAGCGCCTGCAGCTGGCCGTTGCTGGTATGAATCAGCACCAGGCCGTCGCTCACCACCGGGCGAGACAGGGATTCACCCGCTACGGTTGTTTGCCAGGCAATAGAACCGTCGCTGCTATTCAGCGCATAAACCTGCGCTTTTTCGCTGCCCACGTAGACATGGCCACCGGCAACAGTCAGACCGCCAGAGAGCAGTGCAGGTTTACGGGAGAACCAGCCGTCTTTTTCCGCCAGGTTAACGGACCATACTTCCTTCCCGTCATCGGCGTTCACCGCTTTCACGGTACCTTTGCGGTCAGCGGCATAGACAACGCTGTCTGCATACGCAGGATGAAGGTTGGAATAGAAATCACCAATCCCATTGCCCACGGAGACATCCCACGCGGTGGATGGGGTAAACTGGTTTTCAACCGTCGGCAGTGGGGACATTTTCACAACGTCTTCTTCGCCACTGAACAGTGAACAACCACTCAATAACGTAACAGAAAGCAGTCCTGGCAGAAGTAATTTACGCAATTGCATCGGGTCCCTCTCAGACGGACAAATTATTTATTTTCATCTGCATCATTTCGCTCAGCGCAGGTGAAGCATTGCTCTCTACGCCAGCTTGCCACGCTTTACGCGCGCCCGCTTTGTCACCTTTGCTCAGCAGTGCTTCACCGCGCAGATCGGCAACGATGGCAGCAAAACCTTCGCCTTTGATGGTATCGAGCGTTTTCAGCGCATCGTCAGCTTTTTTCTGCTGAACCTGAATACGTGCCAGGCGCAGATTGATCACCGCTTTCAGGTTCTCATCGCTGGCCGCAGCAAGGCTCTGCGAGAGCTGAGCAGCGGCTTTATCCAGTTCGTTCTTATCAACGTACTGCTGAGCCACTTCCAGCGCAGCCAGTGCACCGTAGGTGTTTCTGTTGTCAGCCGCAAATTTTTCTGCCGCAGTAAGCGTTTGCGGCTGATCGGCACGAATGGCGCTCACGGTATTTTCATAGGACAGAGACGCGCCGCGCGCGGAATCCGCCTGATGATTGTTCCAGTAACGCCAGCCCACCAGCGCACCGATACCTAAAACAACCCCAACAACCAGCGCTTTGCCGTTTTCAACAAAGAAGCGCTTAATCGCGTCGACCTGATCGTGTTCGTTCTCGTAAATTTCCACGCAGTCCTTCTCCTTAGCCCAATAGAGTGCGCAAGTGCGCCGCAACGCCGTCCTGCGTTACCGTTGTCTGCTCACCAGAGCGCAGGTCCTTCACCACCACTTCGCCGTTAGCCACTTCGGACTCGCCCAGCACCAGTGCAATACTTGCGCCCCACTTATCGGCACGAGCAAACTGTTTTTTAAAGTTGCCGCCGCCATGGTTGGTCATCAGCTTAACGCCCGGCAGCGCATCGCGCACGCGTTCGGCAAGCTGCATCGCCGCAGACTGCGTTTCCGCGCCTGAAGCCACCAGGTATATATCGACAACGGAATCTGCTTTAAATTCCGGATTAACTGCCTGAACCAGCAAAACAAGTCGCTCAAGGCCCATCGCGAAGCCAACAGCAGGGGCTGCGCGACCGCCAAGTTGCTCAACCAGACCGTCATAACGGCCGCCCGCACATACGGTGCCCTGAGAACCGAGGCTGGTGGTCACCCACTCAAACACGGTGCGGTTGTAGTAGTCCAGACCGCGCACCAGGCGCTGATTCACGGTATAGGCGATGCCTGCCGCTTCAAGCAGCTTGCACAGGCCCGCGAAGTGTTCGCGAGATTCTTCATCCAGGTAGTCACCCAGCGCAGGCGCATCGTTCAGCAGTGCCTGAACATCCGCGTTTTTGGAATCCAGAACGCGCAGCGGGTTACTGTACATGCGACGTTTGCAGTCTTCGTCCAGCTTCTCTTTATGCTGTTCCAGGAACGCCACCAGCGCATCGCGGTAGTTAGCGCGTGCTTCCAGAGAACCGATAGAGTTCAGCTCAAGAGAAACGTGATCGGCGATACCGAGGGCGCGCCACCAGCGGGCGGTCAGCATAATCAGTTCAGCGTCAATGTCCGGGCCCTGCAGGCCAAAGACTTCCACGCCCAGCTGATTGAACTGGCGATAACGACCTTTCTGAGGACGTTCGTGGCGGAACATCGGGCCGATATACCACAGGCGCTGCTCCTGATTGTACAGAAGACCATGTTCGATGCCGGCGCGTACGCAGCCCGCCGTACCTTCCGGACGCAGGGTCAGGCTGTCGCCGTTGCGGTCCTCAAAGGTGTACATCTCTTTTTCAACCACGTCGGTGACTTCACCGATCGCGCGTTTGAATAACGGGGTCTGCTCTACAATCGGCAAACGGATTTCGCTGTAACCGTAGCTGCCGAGCACCTGCTTCAGTGTGCCTTCAATGCGCTGCCAGATGGCGGTTTCGCCAGGCAGATAATCGTTCATGCCGCGGATGGCTTGAATGTTTTTTGCCACGTTTATTCTCTTTCTATATACAAAAAAAACCCAAAGAATGGGTTCAATCATACATGGGAAGCGGCACGCTTCCCATCACGTTATTTTTCAACCTGCTGAACGCTGATACGCTGTGTTTCGTCCATCATGGCGGCTTTGGCGCGGATGCGGGCTTCAAGCTGGTCGATCATGTCGCTATTATCCAGACGATCTTTACGAACGCCATCTTCATAGAGACCACTTTTCTTGTTACCGCCGGTTACGCCCAGGGTTGACACCAGTGCTTCACCCGGACCGTTTACCACGCAGCCGATGATGGAGACGTCCATCGGGGTGATAATGTCTTCCAGACGCTGCTCCAGGGCATTCACCGTGCCGATCACATCAAACTCCTGACGCGAGCAGGTTGGGCAGGCAATGAAGTTGATCCCACGTGCGCGAATGCGCAGCGACTTCAGGATATCGAAACCGACTTTGATCTCTTCGACCGGATCGGCCGCCAGCGAGACGCGCAGGGTGTCACCGATCCCTTCAGAGAGCAGCAGCCCCAGACCGATCGCAGATTTTACAGAGCCGCTGCGCAGGCCGCCCGCTTCGGTGATCCCGAGGTGCAGAGGCTGGTCGATCTGCTTTGCCAGTAGACGATAAGACTCTACCGCCAGGAACACGTCGGACGCTTTTACGCTGACTTTGAACTGATCGAAGTTAAGACGATCGAGATGATCGACATGACGCATCGCGGATTCGAGCAGCGCCTGTGGCGTAGGCTCGCCGTATTTTTCCTGCAGGTCTTTTTCCAGGGAACCGGCGTTAACGCCGATACGGATAGGAATATTTTTATCGCGGGCGCAGTCCACGACCATGCGGATACGCTCTTCGTTACCGATGTTGCCCGGGTTAATACGCAGGCAATCGACGCCGTATTCGGCCACTTTCAGTGCGATGCGGTAGTCGAAGTGGATATCAGCCACCAGCGGAACGCTGACCTGCTGTTTGATCAGTTTGAACGCCTCAGCGGCATCCATGGTTGGGACGGAAACGCGAACAATGTCCGCGCCTACACGTTCTAATGCTTTGATTTGATTGACCGTCGCTTCCACATCAGTGGTGCGCGTATTGGTCATCGACTGAACGGCGATAGGTGCCCCATCGCCGATTGGCACATTCCCAACGTAAATCCGTTTCGATTTTCTACGTTGAATCGGAGCCTGGTTATGCATGAAAAATCTCCCGCGTTGCCCGTCTGTTACTGTGCTGCTGATTGTTCGGCATTAACGGTAAGACGTGCAACCTGGTTAGTTCTGATAAAGCGGCTCAGGTCGACAGGTTTTCCTTGATACTGGATCTGTACCGCTGCCGGAGCGCCGATTTTAAGTTTATAGGGAGCCTGGCCGGTTAGGTTTAACGTGCCATCTTTACGCTGCAGGCCGCTGAACAGTTTTTTACCTGTCGCGTCAGTCACTTCCAGCCAGCAGTCGGCGCTGAAGTTCATCACCAGCGCGTTGGGATCGGCTGCTGTTGCCGTACCCGCCGGGCTGGTTGGCAGAGACGCTGCGCTATTGTCTGCAGGCTGAGTAGCCGCAGGCGCGTTCGCCGCAGTATCAACATTCGCCTGAGAAGGGGCGACAACCGCGTTTTGATCCTGAGCCTGCGGCGCAGCGGTGTTAGCCGTTGCTGCCGGAGCCTGTGCTGCATCGGTCGCCGACGCGTCTGGCGCTGCGGTCTGTGGCTCGCTTGAGGACGCTGCACCGTCGGTATTCAGCGGCACGTTCTGGGCATTCTCACTTCCGGCCTGGTTGAGTTCAGCAGAGGATTGATCGGCCATGGTGGTGATCTCTTCCTGCTGGGCTTTGTGGTTTTGCCACCACCATGCGCCCGTCAGGCCAATCACCACAAACAGCACCAGCCAGGTAAAGCTCATCAGCCAGCCATCGCGTTTTTTACGACGTTTCCCCAGGGAGAAGGTCTGCATCGGCGCAACTTTTGCTGCACGGACCGGTGCCTGCTTCTCCATCATTGGCAGTAATTCGTTTTCGGGGATATGGACCAGTTTTGCGTAAGAGCGGATATAACCGCGCAAGAACGTTGAAGCCAGATCGGCAGGTGCCTTATCTTCTTCAATATCGCGAACCGTGGAAACCTTCAGGCACAAGCGTTCCGCAACGGCTTGCTGGCTGAGTCCGAGTTGTTCACGGGCGTTGCGAAGACGAACGCCAGTGGAGAGTGCTTCATGTTGGTCGTGAGTGGCTTCAGTATTCATTCGCTACAACTACTGGTACGTGAAAAATAAGGGTTCAGGTGCCGGTGAGTCACAATGCCACCCGCACCGCGAAACTTCTGGTCAGTTAACCTTGAACAGAGAGTATAAGACTGTCAGCCCGGAGATGACAGTACAGCCCTGCCCGTACGGCTAAACTGTTGTTACGTCGTTACATACTGCCCGAAAGTCGGATGAAACGCACCGTAATTATTGTTCAGTCATCACGAATCTGACTGATTATTCAGTAAGACCAGGCTTCACGGCGCAGATAATGCGCCGTGAGTGCATAATAATCAAACAGCTTTAACCGCGATCGTCTCGCCCTGCATGCGTTTACGCAGGGTACGTTTGGTACGGTCAATAACATCACCAGCCAGCTGTCCGCATGCTGCATCAATGTCATCACCACGGGTTTTACGCACGATAGTGGTGAAACCATACTCCATCAGCACCTTGGAGAAACGGTCGATACGGCTGTTCGAGCTACGGCCATACGGCGCGCCCGGGAACGGGTTCCATGGGATCAGGTTGATTTTGCATGGCGTATCTTTCAGCAGTTCAGCCAGCTGATGCGCATGTTCGGTACCGTCGTTGACGTGGTCAAGCATCACGTACTCGATGGTGACGCGGCCCTGGTTGGCGTTGGATTTCTCCAGATAGCGACGCACCGCAGCGAGGAAGGTTTCGATATTGTACTTTTTGTTGATCGGCACAATTTCGTCACGAATTTCGTCGTTTGGTGCGTGCAGGGAGATCGCCAGCGCAACGTCAATCATGTCGCCCAGCTTGTCCAGCGCAGGCACAACGCCAGAGGTAGACAGCGTGACGCGACGCTTGGACAGACCAAAACCGAAGTCATCAAGCATGATTTCCATCGCCGGAACGACGTTGGTCAGGTTCAGCAGCGGCTCACCCATCCCCATCATCACCACGTTGGTGATAGGACGCGTACCGGTTACTTTTGCCGCACCGACGATTTTCGCGGCACGCCAGACCTGGCCGATAATTTCTGACACCCGCAGGTTACGGTTAAAGCCTTGCTGCGCGGTTGAGCAGAATTTGCACTCCAGCGCACAACCTACCTGAGAGGAAACACACAGCGTGGCGCGGTCTTCTTCCGGGATGTAGACGGTCTCAACGCGCTGATCGCCTACCGCAATCGCCCATTTGATGGTGCCATCCGCTGAGCGCTGCTCTTCCACCACTTCCGGTGCGCGGATTTCAGCCACTTCCTTGAGCTTGTTGCGCAGGACCTTGTTGATGTCAGTCATGTCATCAAAATTGTCGCTGCAGTAATGGTACATCCACTTCATGACCTGATCGGCACGAAACGGCTTTTCGCCCATCTCTTTAAAGAACTCGCGCATCTGCTGACGGTTCAGATCCAGCAGGTTGATTTTTCCATTTTTATTGGGAACCGCAGGAATGGCGACTTCGGAGGTATTCACTAATTCAGACATAATATTTTCCGGCCTCGTTGTTACACGTTATGGCCCATGGAGGGTTGAATAGAAACGCCCCGGAAAGCAGTCTGCTCGTCCGGGGCGTTGCATTGTACAAAGTCTGGCGCAGGGATGCCACGTCTGGACGCGGCATTTACGAAAATAATGTGTAAACGAAACCGTTAAATTAACGGGTGCGTGGACACACTTCACCTTCTGCGAAGAAGAAAGCGATTTCGCGTGCAGCAGATTCAACAGAGTCAGAACCGTGGGTACCGTTCTCGGTGAAGCTGTCTGCGTAGTCAGCGCGCAGAGTACCTGCCAGCGCGTTGTCCGGGTTGGTTGCGCCCAGCAGGTCACGGTGACGCTGTACTGCGTTTTCGCCTTCCAGCACGGATACCACGATTGGACCGGAGGTCATGAACTCAACCAGGCCGTCAAAGAATGGGCGACCTTCGTGCTCAGCGTAGAAACCGCGAGCCTGCTCAACGGTCAGGTGCAGCATTTTGGTGCCAACAATTTTGAACCCTGCAGATTCAAAGCGAGCGAAGATGCTGCCAATAACGTTTTTTGCCACCGCGTTTGGTTTGATGATGGAAAAAGTACGTTCAATAGCCATGATAACCTCTGTCAATGTTCTGTTGTTTTGCATACCTGAGTATGGTGTGGCGCGGATTATAATGAGCAATAGCGCCATTGCCTATGGATTCAGGTAACATTTTTTTAAAATAAGACGAGTTTTAGCAACAGCTCACATCAGAAAGCTATTTTCAGGTCACTGCAGCGTAAAATTCACCGTCGCGACCTGACCGGCCTCATCCATAACGAGTAACTGATAATCGCCCGATTTATCAAGCTGTAAAGTGTAAACTCTTCCCTTCACATTCAGCGGTTCACCGTTCAAAAACCACCAGCGCTCACCGCTATTGCCGGTCGCCTGAAGCGGCAGCGAAACGCGGGATTCCCCCGGCAGACGTTTGATGACGGCCCCTTCACGCACGCCTGTCAGGATGAGTGGCGCAGGTGCGTCCTGCGATAGCGGAGGACAGGTGGTTGAGGAAGGAGGGACCCGTACCGCGCGACGCTCGGTTGCCGGCAGCCACGGCTCCAGCGGCAGCGGCCAGACATCCAGGACTTTTTCAGTTGCATCAGGGCAATCTGCCGCCACGCGTTTACCCGTTTTATCCAGCCAGACCGGGAAACGAATACCGCGTATCCCTTCCTGTTCGGGCAATAGCAGCGTGGGCGGTTCACTCCCTTCCAGCAGCCAGGTCGACAGGCGACGCCGACAGTTTTCACTTCCTTCCGGCAGCGACTGGCCGCCCGGCCAGCAGATCACGCCCCGCCCGACGCTCTCCGGACGCGGGTCGCGCGGCAGGCGGGCTTCGTCTACCGTTGAGCGTGACTGAAGCAGGTTATTAACCTGATTTAAGAGTGGAACTGCGCTGGCGAAACCAAACTGCCCCGCTACGGGCGTGCCGTCCGGTCGTCCTGTCCAGATGCCTATTACGTAGCGGGCATTAAGACCAATCGCCCAGGCATCACGGTAACCGTAGCTGGTGCCGGTTTTCCACGCCAGCGGTGCGATCTGCGGTAACGCATTATCCGGCAGCGGCTGCGCCTCGTTCGCCAGAATACGGCGAATAATCCACGCCGAGCCTTGCGACAGCAGCGGACGTTCAATGAGCGGATCGCCCGGCTGTAACCGCAACCTCCCCGCCTTACCGTGTCGGGCAAACGCGCTGTAGGCCGCTGTGATATCCGCCAGCCGGGCGCCTGCCCCTCCGAGGATCAGGGACAGATTTGGCTGCGCCCCCGCAGGCAGGATCAGCGGCAAGCCTGAGTTGCTCAACATCCCGGCAAAACGTTTTGGCCCGTAGGCTTCCAGTACCTGTACCGCGGGCAGGTTGAGGGAGCGCACCAGCGCTTCACTCATGCTGACCGGTCCGTGGAACCCACTGTCAAAATTCCCGGGGCGATAATCACCGGTTTTTCTGGGAACGTCCTGGAGCAGCGAGGCGGGATGGATCAGGCCATCGTCCAGTGCCATACCGTAAATAAAGGGCTTTAACACCGATCCCGGGGATCGGATCGCATTGACCATATCCACGTGGCTAAAACGCGTGTCATCGTTAATATCCACCGAGCCGACCCAGCCGCGCACTTTCATATCGGTGTGATCCACGACGATCATCGCCAGCGAGCTGCGTGCCGGCAGGCGAGATTTCCAGTTCATCGCCAGCTCTTCCAGCTGCCGCTGCAGTCCGGCATCCAGCGTGGTGATAATTTTTGCGTCGCGACTTTTGCCGAGCATCATGCGCGCAAAGAGCGGCGCCAGCTGCGGCATCTGTCGGGGCGCCAGCCATACCGATTCTTCCCGTGATTCTTTAACCTGCTTCGCGGACCAGACGCCCTGCGTTACCATGCGATCTAGCACTTTGTTGCGCGCCGCCTCGGCCCGGTCAGGCCAGCGGTCCGGACGTAAGCGGCTGGGTGCCTGCGGCAGTACCGCCAGCAGCGCCGCTTCGGAATAGCTTAGCTGCGACGGCGGTTTGCCAAGATAGGTCCAGCTTGCCGCCCCGACGCCCTGCAGCGTTCCGCCAAACGGAGCGCGGTTGAGGTAAAGGGTGAGAATGTCGCGTTTGGAAAGATGCCACTCCAGCTGCATCGCCCGCCAGAGCTGACGAACTTTGCCGCCAAAGGTGCGCGGATGCGGGTCCAGCAGGCGCGCCACCTGCATGGTGAGCGTGCTTCCACCAGAGACGACTTTGCCAGAACTGAGATCCTGCCAGGCAGCGCGCAGGACAGAGAGCGGGTTTACGCCTGGGTGATCCCAGAACCAGCGATCTTCATACTGGATCAGCGCCTCAAGGTAGCGGGGAGAGACCTCTTCAATGGTAACCGGGTAGCGCCAGATCCCGTCGCTATCGGCAAAACGCCAGAGCGGCGTGCCCTTCTCATCTACCACCACCCGGGCGGGATTAACCTCTTTCAGAGGCAACGGCCACAGGCGGTCGGCGGCGACAATCAGCCCCCATAAAACGAGAAGCGCTCCCGCCAGCCATAGCCAGCGGGAGCGTGTCAGACGTGCCATTTGCATATTACGGAACAACAATCAGCGGGCCGCTGGCCGCCCCCGTTGCCCGCCACTGCGGAACGTACATAGACTCCACCATCGGGACCGGCACCTGATAGGTTCCCGGCGTCACGGCACGGGCCAGATAGACCAGCGTGACCGGCTGACCTTCGTTTACCGGCACGGCAGCCACAAAGCGGTCGTCGCGGAACTCCATATGCTGAATATCCGCCTGCTGCATCTGGCTGAGCAGGTTCTGTACCTCACTGCCGCTGTCCTGCAGGCTGGCGCTGCTGCTCGCCAGGTTCTGGTTTTCGAGCTCCAGACCCGCAGGGAGCAGATCCACCACCAGCGCATCCGGCACGTTCTGGCTGGCTTTAACGTCCAGCCACACCAGCACCAGCTCACCGCTCTTCAGCGATGAGAGCGATTTACTGCTGCCGTCGGTTGCCAGGATATGACGTTCAACCTGCAGCACGTTCGAGCTCGGCTGAGGGGCATATTCCGGATAACCGGTGCTGTCCAGGCGTACCCACAGCGGTGTTGTCCCGGTATTGGTCACCTGCAGCGCGCCAAGCTGGTCGCCGCTCACGTTTTGCACCAGTGACTTATCGCCGCCTGATGCGGTCTCAGACAGCGAAGTTTTCGCCTGCCACGCACCAGACAGGGTTTGCAGCGAGCGTCCAGCCAGGAACAGCGCATTGCTCTCCTGCGTTGACAGCCAGCGCTGGCTGAAGGCCTGTTCAGACAGGGCATTCAGCAGCGTATTTTGCGCATCAGGCAGCAGCTTGTACTCCTCCAGAAGAGAGAGCATCAGCGCGTTATCGCGAAGCTGGCTGCCGTAATCGGCCATCCAGTTTTTGCTGTCGTTGCGCGGGGTTTTGAGCGCCAGATCCAGCGCCTGCTGGCTGCGCGGCGCATCGCCCATCAGTTTGAGCGCCATGCCCAGCTGCATCAGCGGCAGCCCGGAAGCCGCCTGCCCGTGGCGATCCCAGATTTCACGCAGCGCGCCCAGCGGCGCTTTTTGCTGACGTGCCAGCACCAGCGCGGCATAGGCCTGCACGGCAAACTTGCTGGCCTGAGTATCGTCGCTGTAGCGAATGGACATCATTCCCGGATCCTGCAGGTAGCGCAGCAGGCGGTTATTGGCGTTATTCACTGCATCGGCAGGTACGCTGTAACCCTGCTCGCCCGCGCGCACCAGGAAGTCGGTCACGTAGGCCGTCAGCCAGTACTCTTCCGGACCGTTTTTATCCCACAGCGCAAAACCACCGTCCTCACGCTGCATCTGCAACAGGCGAGAGATGCCAATATCAATCGCTGCACGGCGCTTGTCATCGGTGTCGCCCTTGATGCCAAGTGCAGTCAGCTGCGCCGCGTTGGTGTAGAGCGACGGGAACAGGCCACTGGTGGTCTGTTCCAGGCAGCCATACGGGTACGCCTGCAGCTCGCGAATATAGCGCGCCAGGTTAAGCGGTGGTTTGCCGCTCAGCAGCAGTTGCCCCTGCAGGGTAGCAGGAGAGAAACCGTTACTATGTTGCGCCGGTGCGGTCCAGGACTCGCCGGGGTTCAGCATGGTACCGGTATTCACCGTCTGCGCCGGGAATGCCGGACGCACGCCGATTTTCCAGCTCTTTTGCTGCGGTGCGAAAGTCTCGCCCGGAAGCTTTAGGCCCATAACCTGTGCTGTCACCTCACCGTCACCATAACCCTCCAACGCACGCACCGGAATAAACAGGGTACTGCGCGCGCCAGGAGACAACTGAACCGGCTGCGGCTGCGAGCCTTCCAGCGACAGTTTTCCTGTCGCGGTCAGGGCGACATTCAGCGTTTGCGGCTTGTCCGTCAGGTTGGTGAGGTCCAGCGTCAGCCTTGAGGTGTCCCCGCTTGCCAGGAAGCGCGGCGTGTTAAGCTCGGTAATGACCGGCGCAGCCACCACGACCTTGCTTTCGCTGCTGCCGAAATCGTCTTCCGTCCAGGCCTGCGCCATCAGACGCAGCTCGCCGTTGAAATCACCAATCGGCAGCGTAATCGTGCCTTCTCCGTTGGCATCCAGCGTAACCGGCTGTGCCTGCTGGGCAATAATGGTGACGTGGTTCACCGGCGGCTTACCGCCGCGCTTCAGCTCATCACCGTCACCACCAAAGCGCAGCGCGGCCAGGCGGCCCTGCCCTTCGATGACCTGGCCGTAGATATCGTAGATATCCGCGCCGTAGCGTTTCTGACCGAAGAAAGCCTGCCACGGATCGGGCGTAACGTAATCGGTGATGTTCAGCACGCCGCTGTCAACCGCCGAGACCAGTACGTTCACTTTCTGCGGAACCGCACCCTCTTTCACGCTGGCTTTCACCTTCACAGAGAGCGTCTGGTTTGGACGCATTTTCTGCGGGTTATCGAGCGCAATGTTCAGACGACGATTTTCATCGCCCATCGGCAGATGTAGCAGGCCGACCGCGCGTTTCGGCGTGGCGGATTTCGATTTATCCCCAGGACGAACCACCAGCGTACTCAGGTAGAGATCGTGACGTTTCCAGGCTTTGTCGACCGGGATAGCGAGATCAAGCCCGTTTGCCGGTACGTCGATCTCTTTCCACCACAGCGGCCCTTCGCTGGACTCGATCATCGCATAGCCCTTACCTGCTGCCGGCGCTGCAATGTGCAGGTTAATGGTATCGCCTGGCTGATAGGCTGGCTTATCCAGTTTTAGCGTCACGCGGTCAGGACGTGCAGCCCCGTTGCCGTCGCTGTTATCCTGCCAGCTGTAGCCTGCCCAGAAGCGCACGCTGCTGACCATCTCATCAGGCGCTTTAACCTCCAGACGGTATGAGCCCCACTCCACCGGGAAGGTGACTTTACCCGTCTCGTCGGCCTTGAGAGTCAGCTCCTGCTCGCCTTCAACCAGATCTTTCTGATCGAACTGAGACTGCCAGCCTTCGCTCTCAGACCAGTTCCAGAAGTAGTCGCGGCGCTCACGGATCAGGCGTACCTGTAAACCGGAAACCGCTTTTTTCGCTCCGCTGGCATCGGCATAAACGATGTCGAAGCTGGCGTTGCCGTTCTCGTCAACAATCGGTTGGTTGACGGTGGTATCGGTGCGGTAGTCGTAAACGGCTTTACTGGCGAACTGAGGGCGGATACCCGGCAGCTCAGCCGCTGGCCAGATGGCCTGCTCAGCGCGACGCGTCACCGGACGGCCGCCGGACTCCAGCAGGCTGGCCTGCAGAATCAGCTGCAGAGGAGAGTGGACCTCTTTCCACTGGCTTTCGGTGGTCACCTGCCCACGCCCCTGCTCATCCAGCGTAAGCTGAACTTCATCCAGACTGCGGCTCAGGTTCTCCTCCGCGATATCGCCAAACTGGAAGCCCGGCAGCGCAGCCACCGCGTCACGCAGCGGACGCAGGAAAAGCTGGCCCTGCAGAGAATTACCGTTGGCCGGTGCGCCATACAGGTAATAGCCCACCACGTTAAAGTCCACGTTATCCTGCGGTGAAACCGGCGTTTTTTGTCCGCTCAGGTTGAGCGCCATACGCTCGGGCATGAAGTCTTCGACGTGGAAGTCCCACAGGCGCTGCAGGTTATCGCCCGTGTTGGCACGGATATGCCACATACCGGTCTGCGCTCCGCTGTCCAGCGGATAGTTAAAGCGATAGAGCCCATTCTCTGGCTTGACGACAATCGTACGCGCGACCTGTCCATCCGGGCGCAGCACGTCAAGCTTCACGGGCTGATCGGGAAGCGGCTTACCGTCACTGTCGCGCAGTAAGCCGTTGAGGATCACCGTTTCACCCGGACGATAGAGATCGCGCGGGCCAAACATGAAGAATTGCTTGCTGTAGCCGGGGCTACCGGCAATATCGAACTCCGCCAGATCCAGCGCCGGAAGCTTGAGGTCAAGCAGCGTGGTCTGGCCGTCTTTGCTCGCCAGAATCAGCGCGGCTTCTTTGTCCGTTTCAAGCTTCGCATGACCGTCGGCATCGCTCTTCGCCTCGGCGACAGTCTGGCCTTTATCGTTTAGCAGCGTGACGGCCACGCCGGACTGCGCCGCACCGTTTTCCAGACTCTGAGTGAAGATATCCAGGCGGTTATGGTAACGGTGAGCGGACAGGCCAATATCGCTTAGGGTAAAGAGCGTTGCGGCGTTGCTGTAGTTGTAGTGTCCAGCCTGGTTCATGACCGCGATATAAACGCCAGACTGCTGGAGCGGTTTAATATCCTTCAGGGGCAACAGCAATTTTTCGCGCGTGTTGCGCGCCGGATTAAGATCGAATCGACCGGTGTAAACCAGCTCCGCCATCTTCAGCAGGTTATCGGACTCCCAGTTGGTCAGCGAGTTACGGTACTCCCACTGACTGACAAGGGAGGCCAGCGATTCCGGCTTCACGCGGTAAAAGTTGACATCAACATTGTTGACGTTGAGCGCCATCACCGGCAGACCTTCCACCACCTTGCCCGGCAGGAGCGAGCCGCGGCTGGCAAAACCAACGGTGGGTTCAATGTCCCGGGTAGTCAGGGCTTTTTCATAATCAATGCCGAACGTCGCCTTGTTCAGCGCCTGCAGGTCACGTTCAACGGTGACGACCAGGTTGCGGTTAGGCTCCAGATGGCGCAGGCGAAGCTCTTTCAGGTTAGGCGCAAGTTCCCACGCCCCGTCAACCTTGCCGCTTTTCTTGTCCACGACATGCACCGTTTTGGCGAAATCCTGATCGGGATTCAGCGGAACAGAAAAGGTCAGCACCAGCGTGGCGGCACCGTCGAGCTGAACTTCTGAGGTATCCAGCAACGTCAGCGCTTTTCCCTGAGTCTGGGCAGCCAGTTTAGCCAGCGTTTCAGCATTGGGCTTTTCTGCAGCTTTCGGTGTGGATGCGGTGGATGCCGCGGGAGCCGCAGCCTGAGTTTTATCGTCGCTGTTATCACAGCCGACAAGCGTAAACGTGGTGAGCAGCGCAAGAGAGAGCGCGGCTAAGCGAAACGGTTTCATCCTTTGTCCCTGGCCCAAGGAGCCTGTTGGTCGTCGTCCGGATAAGTATTATCCGCAAGTTTCATTAATTCAAAAAGGCCAATTTTAAAATCTGGAAAGCGCCTCGCAGAACGGCATCACGCCGCTACGCCGTGATGGAACCGCGATCACAGCACATAACGTCACATGTTACCTTTCAAGTCATTTGTTTTTAAAACAAGAAGATAGCTGGCTAAGCTCGCCCGAAGGCTGCTAGTTTTATGACCATGACGCACCCCGAGTGCGCGGTTCAAAAAGAGAGAAAGCCATGAAACGAGCCGTGAACGCCCTACAAAATTTCGGAAAATCATTGTACGGACCGGTACTTATCTTACCGATCGTCGGTCTGTTTATCGCCTTTGGTAACGTGCTGGGTAACGGTAATCTCGCTGAATACCTGCCGTTTCTGGGCCATCCGCTGATTCAGCACCTTGGTCAGCTTATCGCGAAATCTGCCGTGTCGGTGCTGGTCAACCTGGCGCTGGTGTTTGCCGTCGGGATCCCGATTGGTCTGGCGACGCGGGATAAAGGCTATGCCGCGCTGATTGGTCTGGTTACCTTTGTCGTGTTCATCAACGCCATGAACGTCACGCTACAGCTGCAGGGCGCGCTGGCGCCAGCGGCCCAGATGAAAGCGGCCGGGCAGACCATGGTGCTGGGCGTGCAGGTGCTGGAGATGGGCGTTTTTGCCGGGATCCTGACCGGGGCGCTCTCCGGATATCTGTACAACAAATACTCCGGCGTACAGTTTAACGGCGCGATGGCGATTTACTCCGGCCACTGTTTTGTCGCCATCGTCATGCTCCCCGTCTCCATGCTGCTCGGCGTGGTGATGAGTGAACTGTGGCCGTATGCCCAGCACGGCATTAGCGCCCTGGCGCTGGCCATCAAAGGCTCCGGGCCGTTGGGCGTGGCAATCTACGGTTTCCTGGAACGTATTCTGGTCCCCACCGGCCTGCACCATCTGGTTTATACCCCGTTCCTCTATACCGAGCTGGGCGGCACGCAGGAGGTGTGCGGCGCAACCTATCAGGGCGCACGCAATATCTATTTCGCCGAGATGGCCTGCCCGGACGTGAAGCAGCTCAGCAGCACCGTGGTGTGGGACGCACGCGGCATCAGCAAGATGTTCGGCCTGCCTGCCGCAGCCCTGGCGATGTATATGACCGCAAAGCCGGAGCGTAAAGCCATTGCGAAAGCCATTCTGATCCCGGCGGCGCTGACCTCGCTGCTGGTCGGCGTGACCGAGCCGATTGAGTTCTCCTTCCTGTTCGTCGCTCCGCTGCTCTTCGTGGTGCACGCGGTGCTGACCGGCATCGGCATGATGCTGTTCTCGCTGCTGGGCGTTCACGCCATCGGCGCCAACGGGATTATCGACTTCATCCTCTACAACCTGCCGCTCGGCACGGAGAAGTCCAACTGGCCGATGTACATCGTGGTCGGGCTGATCATGTTCGCCCTCTACTTCGTGGTGTTCCGCTTCCTGATCCTGCGCTTCAACATGAAAACGCCGGGCCGTGAGGATGACGATCGGGAGACGCGCCTCTACAGCAAGCAGGAGTACCAGGCGAAGGGCAATAACGACGGGCTGGGCGAATCCATCGTGACGGGTCTGGGCGGCCGGGAAAACATTGAGGTTGTGGACAACTGCTACACCCGCTTACGCGTCACGGTGAAGGACGTCGCCATTATCGACGAGCCGCGGCTCAAGGCGACCGGCGCGAAAGGGATTATCAAACAAGGTAACAACGTTCAGGTGGTCTACGGGCTGCACGTCAAAAAAATGCGAGAAGCCGTTGAGACGTTTCTCTGAAAGGAGCTAAAGATGTTTACACCCCCATTTATTCTGTCGATTGCCGGCGGCGGTAGCACCTACACGCCGGGCATTGTGAAAAGCCTGATGGTGCGCCTGCAGGATTTCCCGCTGGCCGAAATTCGCCTTTATGACATCGACGAGGCGCGTCAGAACACCATTGCGCCCGTCGTCGAGAAGGTCATTCGCGACCACAGCCAGAGCATCAAATTTACCGTCACCAGTGACCCGGAAGTGGCCTTCAGCGGCGCGCATTTCGTCTTCGCCCAGATGCGCGTCGGCCAGTACAAGATGCGCGAGCAGGATGAGAAGATCCCGCTGCGTCACGGCGTGGTCGGCCAGGAAACGTGCGGACCCGGCGGGCTGGCCTACGGGCTGCGCACGATCCTGCCGATGGTGGAACTTATCGATCTGGTGGATCGCTACGCGCACGAGAAGGCCTGGATCGTGAACTACTCCAACCCGGCGGCGATCGTCGCGGAGGGCGTGCGGCGGCTGCGGCCAAATGCGCGGGTGCTGAACATCTGCGATATGCCTGTCGCCGCGATGCGCAATATGGGGGCGATTCTGGGTGTCGATCGCCGCAGGCTGGAGGTGGACTACTTCGGCCTGAACCACTTCGGCTGGTTTACCCGCGTGCTGGTGGACGGCGAAGACAAGCTTCCCGAGCTGCGTAAACATATCGCGAAGTTTGGCCTGCTGACGGAAGATGCGGCTAAAACCGACCCGCAGCATTCCGATCCATCATGGGTCAAAACCTGGCGCAACATTAAGCCGATCATGGACAACTTCCCGGAGTATCTGCCGAACCCGTATCTGCAGTACTACCTGATGCCGAACCAGATCGTCGAGCATCAGAACCCGGACTATACCCGCGCCAATGAAGTGATGGACGGGCGCGAGAAAAAGCTGTTCGCCGCTGCCGAAGAATACAAGCGCACCGGGATCCTGCCGGACGCCTTCCACGTAGGCGTCCACGGCGAGTTTATCGTCGATGTCGCCTGCTCGCTGGCCTTTAACCTGCGGAGCCGCCATCTGGTGATGGTGGAAAACCGCGGGGCGATTACCAACCTGCCTTACGATGCCGTGGTGGAGGTGCCCGCTTATATCACCTCCGAAGGCCCGGAACCGATTCGCGTCGGTCAGGTGCCGCTGTTCCATCAGACCCTTTTGCAACAGCAGCTCGCCTCTGAACAACTGCTGGTAGAGGCCACCATCGAGGGCAGCTATGAGAAAGCCCTGCAGGCGTTCACCCTCAACCGCACCGTGCCAACCATGGAGCATGCAAAAGCGATTCTGGATGAGATGATCGAGGCCAACCGCGACTACTGGCCTGCGCTGCAAAAGCCTGGCAGGACGGCGAAACGGTGAAAAAATAGGGGCTTGCTCGCGAGTTGAACGTGGTTTGCTTGTCGGTGTCAGAAAAAACACCGACAATCCTTTTTTACGGAAAAGAATGGAGGCAACCCATGTCCACCTCATATTTTGTCGCCGCCGACTGGCTGATTGAGCACGGTGACGATCCGGAAGTTCAGATTATTGACGCGCGTATGGCCCCGGCCGGGCAGGAACACCTTCGCGATATGGTCGCGGAATACCGTGCCGGACATCTGCCTGGCGCGGTATTTTTTGATATCGAAGCCCTCTCCGATCGCAACTCTCCCCTGCCGCACATGCTGCCGCGCCCGGAAGCGTTTTCCGTGGCGATGCGCGAGCTGGGCGTCAGCAAAGACAAACACCTCGTTGTTTATGATGAAGGTAACCTCTTCTCCGCCCCGCGCGCGTGGTGGATGCTGAAAAACTTCGGCGTGGAAAAAGTGTCGATTCTGGCGGGCGGGCTGGCGGGCTGGAAGCGCGACGAGCTGCCGCTCCAGCAGGGTGACGTGACGCTTCCGGAAGGCGAATTCGACGCCACGTTCGACGCGCACGTGGTGAAACGCCTGACCGACGTGCTGGTCGTGAGTCATGAAAAAACGGCGCAAATCGTCGATGCCCGTCCTGCTCCGCGATTCAATGCCGAAGCGGATGAACCGCGTCCGGGGCTGAAGCGCGGACATATTCCGGGGGCGCTGAACGTACCGTGGGGCGAGCTGGTGTTTGAGGGCGAGCTGAAAACCACCGACGAGCTGCGGGCCATTTTTGACCGTGCTGGCGTGGATTTACATCGTCCGATTATTGCCAGCTGCGGCTCCGGCGTAACGGCCTGCGTGGTGATCCTGGCGCTCGCCACGCTCGGCGCGAACGACGTCACGCTCTACGACGGCGCCTGGAGCGAATGGGGTGCGCGAGACGATCTGCCGGTTGAACCCGCGAAATAATGGATAACCGCCTGGCCACGCTGTTAACGCGCGGGGCGTCGCTGACCCGCGCGGAGTATCGCGTCCTCGCCCACCTCACGGAGCACCCGCTGCTGGTGGGCAACATCACGGTACGCGAGCTGGCGCAGGCGACATTTGTTTCCACCGCCACCATCATGCGGCTGTGTCAGAAGCTGGGGTTCAGCGGCTTTAGCGAGTTTATCTGGCACTGCAAGCAGCTGCTCTCCGACACACCGCATATTGCCGCCCAGGGGCAGTCGCTTCCTGAACTCCCGGCGCTGTTTAATCAGTTTATCGCCAACTATCAGCACACCTTCCAGTGGGTCACGCAGGAAAAGCGCCAGCAGTTTGCCGACCTGCTGCGCCAGAAAGAGAGCTTCTTTCTCTACGGGGCCGGGTTTTCCTATCTGTTTGCGGAGTACCTGACCAAGAAGCTGCAGGTGCTGGGCAAAACGGCGTTTATCTCCGGGCCGGGGGACAGCCGGAATATTTTCCTCAGCAACGCCGCCCGCTATCAGGTGTTTATTGCCGTCTCGCGCAGCGGTGAAACGGAGCAGGTGCTGGATAAAGCGCGGATTGCCAAAAACGTCGGTATGACGATCGTCGCGTTTACCCGCGCCTCGGCCAATACGCTGGCGGGGATGGCGGACGTGCATTTTGCCCTCTATGACGAAGCGGTGCACTTCGCCGCCGAAGCCGCAGGGGTGACGTCGTTTGAGTCGAATCTGGTGCTGCTGATGGATTTACTGCTGCTGGAAGCAACGGGGTGATATTCACCCCGCCGTAATCAGATGATGCGGTTGGTTTTGAGATCGCGCAGGAAGCCGCCCCAGCGACGCTCGTAGAACGGGGTGATGTGCTCGGTAATAAAGTGGCTGATGCCCTTCTCGCCGTTCTTCACCTGGCAGATATCAATCGGCTCATCGCCCGGCAGCGTGTCGGTCGCCACGCTTCCCGCCGCCTGAATGATGTCGTCGATATCGCCGTCCGCCTCAATACCAATCAGCAGAACCGGATGCTCGTCCGCACGCTCTTTAATGGAGCAGAGAAACGCGCGTCTAACCGGTTTCAGGGTTTTGAACAGCGTCGTGAGGGAATCAATCATCTGCGCGGGCGGCTCGGCCACTTCAGAAAGCAGCAGCGTTTCGCCCCCTTCCAGCACTTCCTGGGTGCTGAGCGGGTTGCCCTCTTCACCTATCAGATGGCTGATTTCACGCGGGGTAAACTCTTTCCCGGTCGGCAGCTTCGCGTTAAGGAACAGCGTCTGGCCCAGCGTCATTTCAAACAGGGTACGCACCGGCATCACCACGAACGCCTGTTCGTCTTCTACCGCTTCCTGCAGGGCTTCCAACGAGGTGAAGAACGGGATCACCGACGTGCCG
The DNA here is from genome assembly GCF_007035645.1 of Enterobacter asburiae. NCBI lineage: Bacteria > Pseudomonadati > Pseudomonadota > Gammaproteobacteria > Enterobacterales > Enterobacteriaceae > Enterobacter > Enterobacter asburiae. The sequence continues at coordinate 1,097,867 of NZ_AP019632.1, read as the reverse complement.
TCGTCTTTCTCCCAGTGCAGCAGATCCAGCGCGCTGTCTTCTACAACCTGCTCACCTTCCGCCGCGGTGCCCGGCACCCAGACGGTGGATTCCAGCAGCGTGCGGAAAAATGCCGGACGGTGGGCGGGCTCGGTCGCCGCCTGCTCCAGCAGGGTTTCTAATTCGTTTTTGGTTTCGGACATAACAATTCCAGATGATGCATTTCCCCTCACCCCAGCCCTCTCCCTCAAGGGAGAGGGAGCAAACCATCCCCTCTCCCCTTGGGAGAGGGTTAGGGTGAGGGCAATAAAGATTACTCAGCCGTCAGCAGGTTCGCCACGGTACGCACGCCCAGACCGGTCGCGCCAGCGGACCACTGCTCAACCGCCGCTTTACGGTACGTTGCGGAACAGTCGATGTGCAGCCAGCCTTCGTGGTAGTTCTCAACGAAGTGGGACAGGAAGCCTGCCGCCGTGCTTGCACCCGCCGGGTACGCCGCGCTCGCGGTGTTGTTCAGCTCGGCAAAGTTGGACGGCAGCTGGCTGCGGTGGAACTCAGCCAGCGGCAGACGCCAGAACGGCTCGTTTTCCGCAGCGGCGCTTGCCAGCAGGCGAGCAGCCAGCTTGTCGTCAAAGCTGAACAGCGCGTGGTAGTCGTTGCCCAGGGCGGTTTTTGCCGCGCCGGTCAGGGTCGCCATGTCGATAATCAGCTCTGGCTTCTGGGCAGACGCGTCGATCAGACCATCGGCCAGCACCAGACGGCCTTCGGCGTCGGTGTTCATCACTTCGACGTTTTTGCCGTTGCGGTAGCGAATGATGTCGCCCAGCTTGAAGGCGTTACCGCTCACCATGTTATCCGCGCAGCACAGATACAGCTTCACGCGCTTGTTCAGACCGCGGGTGATGGCGAACGCCAGCGCGCCGGTGATAGTTGCCGCGCCGCCCATGTCGGACTTCATGGAGTCCATGAACGCGCTCTGCTTCAGGCTGTAGCCGCCGGTATCAAAGGTGATGCCTTTCCCCACCAGGCAGGCAAAGACCGGTGCCGCTTTATCGCCGGTTGGGTTGTAATCCAGCGCCAGCAGGACCGGAGGACGCTCAGAACCACGGCCCACGGTGTGGATGCCCATGTAATTCTGCTCGCGCAGGTCTTCACCTTTGGTGATGCGGTAGGACATTTTCTCGCCCGCCACGCCGCACAGCAGGTCAACCGCGCGCTGCGCCAGCTGCTCCGGACCAAGCTCTTCCGCCGGGGCGTTGATGGTGTCGCGCACCCAGTCGATGATTTGCAGGCGGCGTTCCAGCTCTTTCTGACCGGCTTCGTCGAGGTTCGCCCACTCGATTTTGCGGGTGCCTTTCGGCCCTTTGTAGCCTGCCCAGAATGCCCAACTGCGGTCGGTGTCCCAGCCTTCGCCTTCCAGGGAGACATGCTTAATGCCCAGGCCGTCAATTTTACGCGCAGCGCGCTGGATCAGGCCCAAATCATCGTTGCCCGTCAGGTGCAGGGTAATGCCGTCGTTATTAATGCTGTAGGTGGCTTTCTCGCCCCAGCGCGCGTCAGCAGGCTGATTCGAGAGCGTAATCTTCATCGCTTCGGTCATTTTATTTATCCTTATTAGCAACTAGCAAACGGGCCGCCTGAAGGCAGCCCGTTATGTTATTTATTCTGCTTCATCTAACCAGACTAACAGAATCGCCTCCAGAATTTTTTCATTGGATGCGTTTGGATCGTCGTCGAAATCCTCTAAATCGCAGATCCACTGATGCATGTCGGTGAATCGTACGGTCTTCGGATCGAGATCCGGGTTCGCGTCGTAGAGCGCTTCGCCGATTTCACGGCTGTCTGTCCACTTAAGTCCCATATCAATGCTCGCGTGCGTGGTTGATGGTGTAGCGTGGGAATTCCACGACCAGATCTTCATCGGTCACTGCGGCCTGGCAGCTCAGGCGGCTGTCAGGCTCCAGACCCCATGCTTTATCCAGCATGTCGTCTTCGTCTTCGGTGCTCTCGGCGAGAGAGTCAAAACCTTCACGCACGATGCAGTGGCAGGTGGTGCAGGCACAGGATTTTTCACAGGCGTGTTCCACTTCGATACCTGCACGCAGGGCAACATCGAGAATGGTTTCACCGGTCTTCGCTTCCAGAACAGCGCCATCCGGACAGAGGTCCGCATGAGGCAAAATAACAATCTTTGGCATATTAAACCTCGTCCACGGACTGGCCTTTCAGCGCGACGCGGACAGATTTGTCCATGCGGCGAGCAGCAAAGTCCTGGGTTTGTTTATCAACGTTTTTAATGGCTTCTTCTATTGCGTCAGCGTCATTGCCTTCTGCTACTGCGCTTAAATGCGCGGCAGCGTCGTCAATCACCTGACGCTCAGCGGCGCTTAACAGCGCGGCATCGGCAGCGAGCGCGCCGTTCAGGCTCTCCAGCACGCGGGCGGCTTCAACTTTTTGTTCAGCCAGCATACGCGCCTTCACATCCTGCTCGGCGTAGCTCATTGAGTCCTGAATCATGGAGGCGATTTCGCCATCGGTCAGGCCGTAGGACGGCTTCACCTGAATGGACGATTCCACGCCGGTGGATTTTTCCATCGCCGTGACGCTCAGCAGACCGTCCGCATCCACCTGGAAGGTAACGCGAATATGCGCCCCGCCCGCAGGCAGCGCCGGGATACCGCGCAGCGCAAAGCGCGCCAGAGAGCGGCAGTCCTGCACCAGCTCGCGCTCGCCCTGCATCACGTGGATGGACATCGCGGTCTGGCCGTCTTTGAAGGTGGTGAACTCCTGCGCGCGCGCCACCGGAATAGTGGTGTTACGCGGGATCACTTTCTCCACCAGGCCGCCCATGGTTTCTAACCCGAGCGACAGCGGGATGACGTCCAGCAGCAGCATTTCGCTGTCCGGCTTGTTGCCGACCAGGATATCGGCCTGGATTGCGGCGCCCACGGCAACCACTTTGTCCGGGTCGATGGAGGTCAGCGGCGTGCGGCCAAAGAATTCACCCACGCGCTCGCGCACCAGCGGCACGCGAGTCGAACCGCCCACCATGACCACTTCCAGCACCTCGTTCGCCTCAACGCCCGCATCTTTCAATGCGCGACGGCAGGCCAGCAGGGTGCGTTTCACCAGCGGGGCAATCAGATCGCTGAACTGGTCGCGGGCGATCTCACCCTGCCAGCCCGCAACGTTTACGGTAACCGTCTGCGCATCGCTCAGGGCGATTTTGGCGTCGATGGCCGCATCCAGTAGTTCACGCTGCACGCGCGCATCGCTGCGATCGCTGATGCCCGCCTGCTCGCGAATATAATCCGCCAGCAGATGGTCGAAGTCATCGCCGCCCAGCGCGGAATCCCCGCCGGTCGCCAGCACTTCAAATACCCCGCGGCTTAAGCGCAGGATCGAGATATCAAAGGTACCGCCGCCGAGATCGTAAACCGCGATCACCCCTTCCTGACCGGAGTCGAGGCCGTAGGCAATCGCCGCCGCCGTCGGTTCGTTCAGCAGGCGCAGCACGTGCAGGCCTGCCAGACGCGCGGCGTCTTTGGTGCCCTGACGCTGTGCATCGTCAAAATAGGCCGGAACGGTGATGACTACACCGTCCAGATCGCCGCCAAGCGTTGCCGTCGCGCGCGCCGCCAGCGCTTTGAGGATGTCGGAGGAAACGCGAATCGGGTTCAGCAGACCGGCCGCGGTCGCAATCATCGGCAGGCCGTTTTCACTGGCCTGCAGCTGATACGGCAGATGCGGATAGCGGGTCTGAATATCGGCCAGCGAGCGGCCCATCATGCGCTTTACGGAGCTGATGGTGTTGGCCGGATCGCGCGCGGCGTTGGCGCGGGCGTCATAGCCGACCGCGTGACCCTGCTGCTGGTAGTGGACCACGGAAGGCAGCAGATGGCGGCCCTGCTCGTCAGCCAGCGTTTCCGCCTGGCCGCTGCGCACGGTCGCCACGAGGGAATTGGTGGTGCCCAGATCGATACCCACCGCCAGACGACGCTGGTGCGGTGCGGCACTTAAGCCAGGCTCACTAATTTGTAATAAGGCCATAATTGCTTCCGAAATTAAAAATCGAGCAGCTTTTCTTCGAGTTGTTCAGCACTGCTTCGCAGTTTATCGAGAAAACGGAGTTTGCGCACAGTGTCTGCCGCCACGTCCCAGGTCTCGTTGTTCAGTTGCTCCACCATCTGCTGATGGCGGGTATCGAACATGCCCTTCACGCGCGTGATGAAGCTTTCCAGACGCGCTTCGTCTTTGGCCTGTTCAATCTCATCCAGCTCTTCGCGAAGCTCCAGCTGTTCCATCAGAAACGCGGTGTCGCGCACGGTATGCTGTTCGCTCGCCAGATCGAAACCGTGGAGCGAGAGCAGATATTCTGCACGCGCCAGCGGATGGCGCAGCGTCTGCCAGGCCTGGTTGATGGTCGCAGATTGGGAAACCGCAGCCAATTGCTCAGACTGAGTACCACTGGCGAATTTATCCGGGTGATACTGACGCTGAAGATCCTGAAAACGGATCGTCAGCGCCTGGAGATCAATCGGGTATTGAGCGGGTAGTCCGAAGAGAGTGAAGTAATCCATAACATTCTCAGGGGTAGCCTGTTAGAACAAACCCCACGCGCAGCGGGTAAGCCACGGTGGGGTTTCGGATGACGCGCGGTTAAACGTGGAAGCTTTCGCCGCAACCACACTCGTCTTTGACGTTCGGGTTCGTGAATTTGAACCCTTCGTTCAGGCCTTCTTTAACGAAGTCCAGCTGAGTGCCATTGAGGAATTGCAGGCTTTTGCCATCGACCACCACCTTCACGCCCTTGTCTTCAAACACGGTGTCGTCAGACGCCGGCTCGTCAACAAACTCCAGTACGTAAGCCATACCAGAACAGCCGGAGGTACGTACGCCCAGTCGCAGGCCAAAGCCTTTACCACGGTTCGCCAGAAAAGAGCTTACTCGCGCGGCAGCGCTGTCGCTAAGGGTAATCGACATACTCAAACCTCAATTATTTTGCTTCACGTTTGCTTTTGTAATCCGCAATGGCGGCTTTGATCGCGTCTTCTGCCAGAATTGAACAGTGAATTTTCACCGGTGGCAGTTCGAGTTCTTCAGCAATATCCGTGTTCTTGATTGCCTGTGCTTCGTCCAGAGACTTGCCCTTCACCCATTCGGTAACCAGGGAGCTGGACGCGATAGCAGAACCGCAGCCGTAGGTCTTGAAGCGCGCGTCTTCAATGATACCTTCATTGTTGACTTTAATCTGCAACTTCATCACGTCGCCACACGCCGGTGCGCCAACCATGCCGCTACCGACAGATTCGTCGCTGTTGTCAAAAGAGCCAACGTTGCGCGGGTTCTCGTAATGATCGATGACTTTTTCGCTGTATGCCATGATTGAATTCTCCTTATGTACCGATTAGTGATGTGACCATTCAATGCTGTTCAGATCCACGCCCTGCTTGAACATTTCCCACAGTGGAGAAAGGTCGCGCAGACGGCCGATGGAGTTGCGAACCAGCTTGATGGTGTAGTCAATCTCTTCTTCGGTAGTGAAACGACCTAAAGAGAAACGGATAGAGCTGTGCGCCAGCTCGTCGGTCATGCCCAGCGCGCGCAGCACGTAGGATGGCTCCAGGCTTGCAGACGTACAGGCAGAACCGGAAGAAACGGCCAGGTCTTTCAGCGCCATGATCAGCGATTCGCCTTCAACATAGTTGAAGCTGACGTTGAGGATGTTCGGAGCGCCCTGCTCGAGATCGCCGTTCAGATACACTTCTTCCATATCTTTCACGCCGTCCCACAGACGATTACGCAGCGTGCGCAGGCGCGCCATCTCGGTTTCCATCTCTTCTTTCGCAATGCGGTACGCTTCGCCCATGCCCACGATCTGGTGAACAGGCAGCGTGCCGGAACGCATGCCGCGCTCGTGACCGCCGCCGTGCATCTGTGCTTCGATGCGGATACGCGGTTTACGACGAACGTACAGCGCGCCGATCCCTTTCGGGCCATAGATTTTGTGGCCGGAGAAGGACATCAGGTCCACTTTCAGCTGGCTCAGATCGATAGGCAGTTTGCCCACGCTCTGGGTCGCGTCAACGTGATAGATGATACCGCGCGCGCGGCACATTTCGCCGATGGTAGCGATGTCCTGAACGACGCCGATTTCGTTGTTAACGTGCATGATGGAAACCAGAATGGTGTCATCACGCATGGCCGCTTCGAGCTCTTTCAGGTCGATGATCCCGTTGCTCTGTGGCGCCAGGTAAGTCACTTCGTACCCTTCACGCTCCAGCTGGCGGCAGGTATCCAGCACGGCTTTGTGTTCGGTTTTGCTGGTGATGATGTGCTTGCCTTTTTTCTGATAAAAGTTGGCTGCACCTTTGATCGCCAGGTTGTCGGATTCGGTCGCACCGGAGGTGAAAACAATCTCACGCGGGTCGGCACCCACCAGGTCGGCAATCTGATTACGGGCGATATCAACCGCCTCTTCAGCATGCCAGCCAAAACGGTGTGAACGGGAAGCTGGGTTACCAAAGTTTCCGTCCAGGGTCAGACACTGCATCATTTTCTCGGCAACACGCGGGTCCACCGGCGTGGTTGCGGAGTAATCGAGATAAATCGGTAATTTCATTGCTCTTTAAACTCCGTACATCGCTTCAATGCAAGGAATCAGGCAACCGGCTGGATGTACGACCGAGTACGCGGGGCGTGACCGCCCCGGCCTGATTCTGAAATCTTTATCGTTTTATTACGCGCGCAGTTTGACGTCGATAGCGTCCTGCGCGCGGGTGCTGCGTTGGGAATCCTGACCGTGCTGACGACCAGAGACATCCAGAACTTCCTGGTTATTGACCAGTTCACCCAGGGTGATGTTGTTCAGGAAGCCGGTGAGACGGTCGCTCAGATCGCGCCACAGCGCGTGGGTCAGGCACTTATCGCCGCCCTGGCAGCCGCCTTTACCCTGGCAACGGGTCGCGTCAACGGATTCGTCAACTGCGCTAATCACTTCACCAACTGCAATACTGCCCGCGTCTTTACCCAGCAGATAACCGCCGCCTGGGCCACGAACGCTGGAAACCAGTCCATTTTTACGCAGTCTCGAGAACAGCTGCTCCAGGTAAGAGAGGGAGATCCCTTGTCGTTCAGAAATATCAGCCAACGGAACCGGGCCCGCTTCGGAGTTGAGCGCAACGTCCAGCATCGCGGTCACGGCATAACGCCCTTTAGATGTCAGTCTCATGTCTTACTTAACCTCAAACTCGCCCCTGCCCGGGGTTTTTTATTGTAAAATGGGGGTATTGCATAGCAGGGCCAAGTCTGACATTCCTGACTAAAATGGTCAACTATTTACTTGACTGTTTTAGTCAGGTATTTAACGTTCCGTGCCTTCAAAATCCCGGTGCGGCCTGATGCCCTCACCCCAGCCCTCTCCCACGGGGAGAGGGGAAATCGACACTACTCTTTATTCTTCTGCTCAATCGACGCCAGAATCCCGCGCAGGATGTTAAGCTCCTGGCTTTCCGGGCGCGCGCGGGTAAACATGCGGCGCAGCTTGTTCATCACCTGGCCCGGGTGGCCTTCACGAATAAAGCCGGTTGAGAGCAGCGTCTGCTCCAGGTGACCGTAGAAGCGCTCAAGGTCGTCCACCAGCGGGTAGGCCGTTTCTTCTTTAGGCTCTACCTGTTTCTCCTGCGTCGCCAGCCACGCCATACGCACCTCATAGGCGATAACCTGCACCGCCATCGCCAGGTTCAGCGAGCTGTATTCCGGGTTAGCCGCGATAGCGACGTGATAATGGCACTTCTGCAGCTCGTCGTTGGTCAGGCCAACGCGCTCGCGGCCAAACACCAGCGCAACCGGAGCCTGTTCCGCTTCAGAGACGCTTTTCAGGCCGCATTCGCGCGGGTCCAGCATCGGCCACGGCAGCGTGCGTGAACGCGCGCTGGTGCCAACAACGAGGCTGCAGCCGGCCAGCGCTTCGTCAAGGGTATCGACGATCTGAGCGTTGCCGATCACGTCGCTGGCACCGGCCGCCAGGGCGATAGCCTGCGAGTCAGGTTTGACCAGCGGGTTAACCAGCCACAGGTTCGTTAAGCCCATGGTTTTCATAGCGCGGGCAACGGAGCCCATGTTGCCGGTGTGCGATGTTTCGACCAGCACGATTCGAATGTTTTGCAGCATAATTTTTAATGTCTGAATTCAGCGTCTGAAGAATATTCCGGCATATTATCATAAACGGGAGACATAATCCGATCCCACTGCTATACTCTGCGCCGATTTTCCTGTTCTTTAACATCCAGTGAGAGAGACCGATGCATCCGATGCTGACCATCGCCGTGCGCGCAGCGCGCAAGGCGGGTAATGTAATTGCCAAACACTACGAAACGCCAGACTCCGTAGAAACCAGCCAGAAAGGCAGCAATGATTTCGTGACTAACGTCGATAAAGCCGCAGAAGCGATTATTATCGAAACGATCCGCAAATCTTACCCGCAGCACACCATCATCACCGAAGAAAGCGGTGAACATGAAGGTACCGATCAGGATGTTCAATGGGTTATCGATCCACTGGATGGCACCACCAACTTCGTCAAACGCCTGCCACACTTCTCTGTGTCTATCGCAGTACGCATTAAAGGCCGTACTGAAGTCGCCGTTGTTTACGATCCAATGCGTAACGAACTGTTCACCGCTACCCGCGGTCAGGGCGCACAGCTGAACGGCTACCGTCTGCGCTGCAGCAACGCACGCGATCTGGACGGCACCATTCTGGCGACCGGTTTCCCGTTCAAGGCGAAACAGCACGCGACCACCTATATGAATATCCTGGGCAAACTGTTTACCGAATGTGCGGACTTCCGCCGTACCGGTTCTGCCGCGCTGGATCTGGCCTATGTAGCAACAGGCCGCGTTGACGGTTACTTCGAGCTGTCACTGAAGCCGTGGGACTTTGCTGCGGGCGAGCTGATCGCACGTGAAGCAGGCGCCATCGTGTGTGATTTCACCGGCGGCCATAACTATATGTCTACCGGCAACGTCGTTGCAGGTAACCCACGCGTTGTTAAAGCCATGCTGGCCAACATGCGTGATGAACTGAGCGATGCGCTGAAGCGTTAATCCCGGTCATTCCCTCTCCCCGTGGGAGAGGGAATCCCAACTAAAACGGCCGCAATCCTCTTCCCACCGGCATCGCGCTCATCCACATCGTCACCGCTGCCACCAGCAGAATCACCCCGCCCGCCAGCGCAAGCGTTGTCCACCCTACCTGTCGCCACAGCACCGGCGTTTTATTGCCGCTGAGTTTGACCGCCAGCTGACGGAAGCTGTGAACCAGCAGCGCTAAAGACGAAATGGTGAGAGATGTCCCTGCCGCCATCGCCAGCGCGGAAAGCATTCCCCAGCCAAACACGCCTATCACCTTGCTGAACAGCAGCACCATGATTGCCCCCGAACACGGGCGCATGCCCATCGAGAGAATAATCATCAGCCGCGCGCGCCAGTCGTCGCCGTTCTGCAACTGTTCCTGCGTGGGCAAATGCTGATGTCCGCAGCCGCAGCTTTCATCATGAACGTGGTGCGGCGTGAAGGTTTTGAATTTCGGTTTTTGCAGCAGCACGCGCAGCTTTTTCAGCGCCCGCCAGCAGAGGATCAGCCCCAGCACGCCCACCAGCGCGTAGCTTCCCTTCTCCAGCCAGAAACTGCTCATGTGCAGCTGGCGCGCGGGAAGCTGCAACAGCGAAAGCACGACTACGACGAGCGCAATCGCCACGCTGCACTGAAGCAGCGAGGAGGCCAGCGTCAGCCCGATACTCGATTTCAGCTTCGACGGATGGGTGGCGAGCCAGGTCGTTATCACGATTTTGCCGTGCCCCGGCCCCAGCGCGTGCAGAACGCCATAGATAAAGCTGAACGCCAGCAGGGAACCACCCGCTTTGGTCGGGTTCTCGGCCACCGCCTTCAGCAGACCGCTCATCTGCTGATTGACCTCACGCTGCCAGACGATGCTTTTCATCATGACCTGCGGCCAGGCCTGCCAAAGCCAGAGCGAGCCGCAAACGGCCAGCAGGAGAAAAAGCGCCAGCGGCCAGAGGTGCAGCCAGCGGCGCGGTTTCCGAACCGGAGAGGAGATCACTGACATTGTAACGTTACCTCCTGTGCGAACTGTTTACCCAACTCCATGTCCTCAGGCGGTGCATCTTCCTTATCAAGCGAGACCGCAAAGTTCAGCGTCTCCTCGCTGGGTTTCGGGGTGTGAACGCCAATTTTGCAGTTTTTTTGCAGAGCGTCCGGCAATCGTACGTCGCCGTCTTTGTCATAGCGCATATCGACATAGTAGGTAGGATCAAAAGTGGAAAACGTGTAAGTTTGCCCGGCCAGCGGCTGCGGATGCGCCAGCGGGAGCACAAACGTCAGCACCGCCTGATGCCCGTCACGCGTCATCCCGTATTCCGTTGGCCGGTTCAGAAATTTAACCTTTTGCCCGTTGTGCCAGAATTCCGTGAAGTAGTGCTGACCGAGCACGTTGGCCATCACTTCCGCCGCCAGCTTTTTCCAGATTTCATCGCCGGGCTTCGCGTTTCCCGCATCATAGAGCAGATCGGCCGAGGTGATTTCATCCATCGTCCAGCGCATCTTCAGGCCGCTCAGCTGCGTGCCGTCGGTAACCAGCTCGGTCTGGAGGTCAATAAAACTGTGAGGGTGTGCGCTGGCGGTGAAGCTGATAACCGCCAAAAATAACGCCATCGCACTTTGTTTAACTGTTTGCATCAATTCCTCACGTCAAAAATTCTGTGATGTTCCCCAGCAATCCTGAGTGAAAGGCCTGCCGGCGCGCTTTTCAGCGCTCATCCTTTAGCTATTCTTATCAAACATTCACACTGGATACCTGACAGATGATGACGACGCTTGAAATTCCATCTGTGCTTTCCAGTTCGCAGCGCCGCTGCCAGGTGCTTTTGATGCTTTACCTGCCCGATGCTGCCGTCACCGCACAGAGCATAATTGCTGCCAACGGGGTGGACGACGCGATGGCACGGCAAGATATAGCCGAGACGCGCGATGAAATCCAGCGCTATCACCGGCTGGACATCGTCACGCACCACGACGGCAGCTACCGGATTGAAGGCACAGCCCTGAATCAGCGTTTATGCCTGCTGCACTGGCTGCGCCGGGCGCTGCGGCTTTGCCCGCAGTTTGTCTCGCACCAGTTTACCCCCGCATTAAAAACCGCGCTTAAACAACACGGCATTGCGCGGCCGCTTTACGACGATGCGAACCTGCGGGCGCTGATCGGCTTCTGCTCACGCAAGCTGCAGCGCCAGTTTGAATGCCGCGACGTCCAGTTTTTACAGCTCTATCTGCAATACTGTCTTATTCAGCACCAGCTCGGGAATACGCCACAGTTTTCTCACGTTCAGCGCAGCTGGACCCAGTCGAGAGGGGAGTATTTTACGGCCCAGGAGATCGTGCGTCACTGGAGACGTCGCGTGCCGCAGGGTGCGCACGGGGATGAACAGCTGTTTCTGGCGCTGCTGTTTATGATGCTGCGCACGCCCGATCCGGTGCTCGATAAACACCAGCAGGATCAGCGCTTGCGCCGGGCCATCGTGCGCATGGTCGCCCGTTTTCGCTCGCAGACCGGGATGAACTTCAGCGATGAGCAAGGGCTGACCGATCAGCTGTATATCCATCTTGCTCAGGCGCTGGACCGCTCGCTGTTTGAAATTGGCATCGACAATAGCCTGCCGGAGGAGATCCATCGCCTATATCCCCGGCTGTTACGCACCACAAAGGAAGCGCTGTTTGAGCTGGAGGCGGAGTTTGGGCTGCGTTTTTCTGATGAAGAGATGAGTCTTGTCGCGGTGATTTTCGGCGCCTGGCTGATGCAGGAGACCGATCTGCACGAAAAACAGGTGATCCTGCTGACGGGAGACGATAAAGCCAGCGAGGATCTGATTGAACAGCAGCTTCGCGAGCTGACGCTGCTGCCGCTTAACATTCGCTATCTGACGCTGCAGGCTTTCCAGAAAGAGGGGGCACCGCGCGAAGCCGCGCTGGTTATCACCCCCTACCCTACCGTCCTGCCGCTGTTCTCGCCGCCGCTGATTCATGCCGTTGAAACATTGAACGCGCAGCAACAAGAACATATTCGCGCCATGCTGGAATCATAGCGGCGCGCGAGCGGCCACTTTCGGGCGAACAACGATGGCGGGTAAGGCGACCAGCGCCATCACCCAGAAGACGCCATGCCCCAGATGCTGGTAGAGGAACCCCGCAAAGACCGTCATGATTGCGATACTGCCCCCCATCGCGACCGCCGAGTAGACGGCCTGCAGGCGAATAACGTCTCCGCCCTCGCGCGCTGCGATATAGCGCATAGCCGCCAGATGGCACACGGTAAAGGTGCCGCAGTGAAGAATTTGCGCCACTATCAGCCACGGCAGATCGGTCGTCCAGCCCATAATCCCCCAGCGCGCCACGCCGCACACGGCGGAAAGCAGCAGAAGGTCTCGCGCGCCAAAGCGACGGAACAGCTTCTTGCTCAGGGCAAAAATAATGACTTCGGCCACTACCCCCAGCGACCACAGATAGCCCACTGCGGAAGCAGAATATCCCGCCCCCTGCCAGTAGATGGCGCTGAAGCCATAGTACGCCGCATGCGCCCCCTGAAGCAGACAGACACACGCCAGAAAACGCCAGCTTTGTGCCACCAGGCTCCGCCAGGCGGGCCAGCCTGCGCTCTCCTGATGGCGGCTTTCCCCTTGCGGCATCACCGACGGACGCAGCAGCATACCCAGCAGCATAGAGGCAATACCGATACTCAGCAGGGCGAGAATGGCGCGGTAATCGTAAAGGCTGACCAGTTTGCCCACCAGCGCGGAACCAATCACAAAGGCAATTGAGCCCCACAGGCGCACGCGGCCATAGTCCATGGTGATCTGCTTTTGCCAGGTGTTCGCCAGGGCATCCGTCAGCGGTACCAGCGGTGAGAAGAACAGGTTAAAGCCGACCATCACCACCATCAGCCAGGCAAACTGGTGGCTGACCCAGAAGCAGGCAACAAAGACCAGCGTCAGCAGAGCAAGAATGCGCACGGCCTTGATCAGTAAGGAGGGATCGCTGACGCGCGGGGCAATCAGCAGGCTGCCGAGGAAACGCGCCACCAGCCCGGCCCCCAGCAGGACACCGATAGTCTCAGGAGTCAGGCCGATACCCTTGAGCCAGACGCTCCAGAAGGGCAGAAAAATACCGTAGCTAAAGAAATAGGTGAAATAACTGAGCGCCAGCCAGCGCGTGGAATGCAAGACCATGAATCCCTCCCGAAATCGAGGCCATAGTCTGGCGAGAATATAAAAATTAAGCAAGTAGATAGCCTGCTATAAATTAACGAAAAATTAACATCTTGTGCAGTCGTCTGGCTTATGGCAGGGAATGAAAATATGTATTACGTTTAAATTACTCCACTTGCAGAGGTTTTTCTGCCATGAACTCACTACGTTATTTCGATTTCGGTCAGTCACGTCACCTGCTGCTGCTGATTGGCCGCATCGCACTTGTCGTGCTGTTTATCATCTTTGGTTATCCAAAACTGACGGGGTTTAGCGGCACCGTACAATATATGACCTCGCTGGGTACGCCGATGCCCATGCTGGCGGCCATTATTGCGGTGGTGATGGAAGTCCCTGCTGCCATCCTGATCGTGCTGGGCTTTTTCACCCGCCCGCTCGCGGTACTGTTTGTATTCTATACGCTGGGCACGGCGATTATCGGTCACCATTACTGGGATATGACCGGTGATGCGGTCGTACCGAATATGATTAATTTCTATAAGAACATCAGTATTGCTGGCGCCTTTATTTTACTGGCCATTGTTGGTCCGGGGGCTATTTCCCTCGACCGGCGTTAAGCCAAAAAAAAAGGCCGCAAGCGCGGCCTTTTTTATTTCTGCAAGGCAGAGGAATTACGCGTATACAGGGAAGCGTGCGCAGATATCCAGAACTTTACCTTTGACGCGCTCCATAACCGCTTCGTCATTGATGTTGTCCAGAACGTCACACATCCAGCCAGCCAGCTCTTTCACTTCCGCTTCTTTGAAGCCGCGGCGAGTTACGGCCGGAGAACCGATACGGATACCGGAGGTCACGAACGGGCTCTTCGGGTCGTTTGGCACGCTGTTTTTGTTCACGGTGATGTTGGCGCGGCCAAGGGCTGCGTCAGCTTCTTTACCGGTCAGGTTCTTATCAACCAGATCCAGCAGGAACAGGTGGTTTTCAGTACCGCCGGAGACCACTTTGTAGCCACGGTTCAGGAACACTTCCACCATCGCTTTGGCGTTCTTAGCAACCTGCTGCTGATAAACCTTGAATTCTGGCTCCATCGCTTCTTTCAGCGCAACGGCTTTAGCCGCGATAACGTGCATCAGCGGGCCGCCCTGCGCGCTTGGGAATACAGCGGAGTTCAGTTTTTTGTACAGCTCTTCGTCACCGCCTTTCGCCAGGATCAGGCCACCGCGTGGACCCGCCAGGGTTTTGTGGGTGGTGGTGGTCACAACGTGAGCGTGTGGAACCGGGTTCGGGTAAACGCCAGCGGCAATCAGACCCGCAACGTGCGCCATGTCGACGAACAGGTAAGCACCAATGCTGTCTGCGATTTCACGCATTTTTGCCCAGTCAACGATACCGGAGTAAGCAGAGAAACCACCGATGATCATCTTCGGTTTGTGCTCTTTAGCCTGCTTCGCCATGTCTTCGTAGTCAATTTTACCGGACTCATCAATACCGTAAGGGATGATGTTGTACAGTTTGCCGGAGAAGTTAACCGGGGAGCCGTGAGTCAGGTGGCCGCCCTGCGCCAGGTTCATACCCAGAACGGTATCGCCCGGCTGCAGCAGCGCGGTGTAGACCGCGAAGTTAGCCTGAGAGCCAGAGTGCGGCTGCACGTTCGCGTAGTCAGCGCCAAAGAGTTCTTTCGCACGGTCGATAGCCAGCTGCTCAACGATATCCACGTACTCGCAACCGCCGTAGTAGCGTTTGCCCGGGTAACCTTCAGCATATTTGTTAGTCAGCTGAGAACCCTGCGCCTGCATGACGCGCGGGCTGGTGTAGTTTTCGGAGGCGATCAGTTCGATGTGCTCTTCCTGACGTACTTTTTCCTGCTCCATAGCCTGCCACAGTTCGGCATCATAATCGGCAATGTTCATTTCACGCTTTAACATCCGCATCTCCTGACTCAGCTAACAAGTAAATTTTGGCCTGAAAAGGCAGTCCTGTTGGACGACGGGCAACAGTATAACTGATTAGTTCTGTGATAACAGGTCTTGACAAACGATTTTACGCAAACGTTTTCCTTTGCGCCACGCAAGGGTTTGAGGAATAAAGCTCTCGCCCTTTCCAGCGGATTTCTTTTCAGGTTTGTGATGCATATTTTTCATCTTGCAAAGAACCATTTACAACGCAGGGGTATTTTTTATAAGATGCATTTAAAATACATCATTAAAGTCACATCAGAAGGATGCGCTCATGCTCGACGCTCAAACCATCGCTACCGTTAAAGCCACCATCCCCCTGCTGGTGGAAACCGGCCCTAAACTCACCGCCCATTTCTACGATCGCATGTTTACGCATAACCCGGAGCTCAAAGAAATTTTCAACATGAGCAACCAGCGTAACGGCGATCAGCGCGAAGCGCTTTTCAACGCCATCGCGGCCTACGCCAGCAATATTGAAAACCTGGCGGCACTGCTGCCCGCGGTGGAAAAAATCGCGCAGAAACACACCAGCTTCCAGATCCAGCCCGAGCAGTACAACATTGTGGGTAGCCACCTGCTGGCAACGCTGGACGAGATGTTCAGCCCGGGCCAGGAGGTGCTGGACGCGTGGGGGAAAGCCTACGGCGTGCTGGCAAACGTGTTTATCAACCGCGAAGCGCAGATCTACAGCGAAAACGCCAGCAAGAACGGCGGCTGGGAAGGCACACGCGCCTTCCGCATCGTTGAGAAAACGCCGCGCAGCGCGCTGATTACCAGCTTTGAATTTGAGCCGGTGGACGGACAGCCGGTTGCCGATTACCAGCCGGGCCAGTATCTGGGCGTATGGCTGAAGCCTGAAGGTTTCCCGCATCAGGAGATCCGCCAGTATTCTCTTACCCGCAAGCCAAACGGCAAAGGCTACCGCATTGCGGTGAAGCGTGAGGACGGCGGTCAGGTATCCAACTGGCTACACAACGAAGCTAACGTGGGCGACGTGGTCCATCTGGCCGCGCCGGCGGGCGATTTCTTCATGGCCGTAGAAGCGAATACCCCGGTTACGCTGATCTCTGCGGGCGTCGGCCAAACGCCAATGCTGGCGATGCTCGATTCGCTGGCGAAAGCCAACCACGGTGCGCAGGTAAACTGGTTCCACGCTGCGGATAACGGCGACGTGCACGCCTTTGCGGATGAAGTGAAAACGCTCGGGGCGTCCCTGCCGCGCTTCACCGCGCATACCTGGTATCGCCTGCCGACGGATGCAGACCGCGCGGCCGCACGGTTTGACACTGAAGGCCTGATGAATTTAAGCCAGATGGAAGGGGCGTTTAGCGCGCCGGACATGCAGTTCTACGTCTGCGGGCCGGTGGCGTTTATGCAGTATGCCGCGAAGCAGCTGGTGGAGCTGGGTGTGAACAAAGACAACATTCACTACGAATGTTTCGGGCCCCATAAGGTGCTGTAATGAAAAAGCCCCTCGTTCGAGGGGCTTTTTTTCGCCGGGTGGTTGCACCTTACCCGGCCTACAAAACCGTTGGCATTGTTAAATCGCGGCGTCGTCTTCTTCGCCGGTACGGATACGGATCACGCGCGCCACGTCAAAGACGAAGATTTTACCGTCGCCGATTTTGCCCGTCTGCGCGGTGCGGATAATGGTATCCACGCAGGTATCGACGATATCGTCGCTGACCACGATTTCAATTTTTACTTTCGGCAGAAAGTCGACCATGTACTCTGCGCCACGGTAAAGCTCGGTGTGGCCCTTCTGACGACCAAAACCTTTCACTTCCGTCACGGTCATCCCGGTGATGCCGACTTCCGCCAGCGCTTCACGCACGTCATCCAGTTTGAAAGGTTTAATAATCGCATCAATCTTTTTCATGGTGGGTCCTTAAACTCTTGCCTGTAAGCTGCCTCGTAATCGATTGCTCACAGTATCATACGGCATTACTCTTTAAAATCGTTTGCTTCCAGCTCGTGGCGCGACAGCAGCTTGTAGAACTCGGTGCGGTTGCGTCCGGCCATGCGCGCCGCGTGGGTCACGTTGCCTTTGGTTATCTGCAATAGCTTGCGCAGATAGTTCAGCTCGAACTGATTCCGCGCTTCCGCAAACGTCGGCAGGGCCGTGTTTTCCCCTTCCAGCGCCTGCTCCACCAGCGCATCGCTGATCACCGGTGAGGAGGTCAGCGCCACGCACTGCTCAATCACGTTCACCAGCTGGCGCACGTTACCCGGCCAGCCTGCGGCCATCAGCCGCTTAATCGCGTCGGTGGAAAACGCGCGCACGAACGGTTTATGGCGATCGGCCGCCTGGCGCAAAAGATGGTTCGCCAGCAGCGGAATGTCTTCCGCGCGCTCCGCCAGCGCCGGGATCTTCAGATTCACCACGTTCAGACGGTAGTAGAGATCTTCGCGAAACTCGTTGCGCGCCATCACTTTTGGCAAGTCGCGGTGGGTGGCGGAAATAATGCGCACATTAATATCGATATCGCGGTTGCTGCCCAGCGGGCGAACTTTTCGCTCCTGCAACACGCGGAGCAGTTTGACCTGCAGCGGTGCGGGCATGTCGCCAATCTCGTCCAGGAACAGCGTGCCGCCTTCCGCGGCCTGGAACAGCCCTTCCCGGCTGCTCACCGCGCCGGTGAATGCGCCGCGGGCGTGTCCAAACAGTTCAGATTCGAGAAGCTGTTCCGGAAGCGCGCCGCAGTTAATGGCGATAAAGGCGTTTTTACTGCGCGGGCTGGCGTTATGGATCGCCTGGGCCAGGATCTCTTTTCCGGTTCCGCTCTGGCCGTTGATGAGCACGCTGACGTCGGACTGCGCCACCATCCGGGCCTGTTCAAGCAGACGCAGCATAATAGGGCTGCGGGTGACGATGGACTCCCGCCACGCTTCATCCCCCGCCGGGGCGGCATGTTCCAGCGCGCTGTCGATAGCCTTATACAGCGCGTCTTTGTCCACCGGCTTGGTCAGGAAGCTGAAGACCCCCTGCTGCGTTGCGGCAACCGCATCCGGGATCGACCCGTGCGCCGTCAGGATAATCACGGGCATACCCGGCTGCTGCTTCTGGATCTCCGCGAACAGCTGCAGGCCATCCATTTCGTCCATCCGCAGGTCGCTTATCACCAGATCGATTTTCTCGCGACTGAGGATCTTGAGCCCTTCCAGCCCGCTTTCAGCGGTCACGACGCTGTAGCCTTCGCTCACCAGACGCATCCCCAGCAGCTTTAACAGACCGGGATCGTCATCCACCAGTAAAAGATGGGCAGGTTTACGGCTCGTCATGCTTCACATCCTCTTGTTTCGGCGTATCGCTGTCCGGTGCAGCGGATGAGCTCCCCGGCTGATATTTGCGCGACGAGAGCTGCCTTTCGATATCCGTCAGGTTCTCCAGCTTACGCGTCGTGGTATCCAGCTGCGTACGTAAATGTTGCTGCTGTTGACGCAGCGTATCAAGCTCGCTGTCGGTTGACTGTTGCAGCTTGCTGTAGCGGGAGCGCTCTTCAGACAGCTGAAGCTGTAATGTCTGCCCATCGCGCCAGAGCTGGTATACCGGGCGTACCTGCACGGGAAGATTGACTACAAACGTGTCCAGTCGGGTCACATTGACGCGACGTTCAACGGGGGTAATTTTCGCATCTGCGAGTAAAATCCCGCGCTTGAAAGCGTCCTGCCAGGTGTCGTCATCCAGCATCGCCGCCTTCGAGCGGGCGTCTACCGGCGCCAGACGCTGGGCGCAATCTATCCCACGCAGCCAGAACAGCGGGTTGCTTTCAACGTCATGTCCTGACAGGTTCCAGATGTCGTCACAGCGGGTTGAGAGGAAGTCTGCCAGCTGGTTATCGGGCCATTTATCTTCCTGTTTATCGCTAATGGCACTTTGTGGCGCATGGGAAACACACCCTGCCAGAAATAAACAGGGCAGGCTCAGGCGAAGCGTTTTGCTGGAAAACACCGCACGTACGGCGCGGAAAAAGACGTGTGACATACTCACCAGACATAGATTCATTTTATTGATTTTTCCGGCTCACGGGCAGTTCGATACGGAAGCAAACATCTGAACGTTCGTCCGCGGCAATGTTTAGCTCACCCTGCATGCGTCGAATGCAGTCCCGGGCGATGCTCAAGCCCAGACCACTTCCTTTAACCGCGCCTTTCCGCTGATGACTTCCCTGGAAAAAGGGTTCGAAGATCATGGTTTTTTCGTCATCGGGGATCGGGGTGCCGGTGTTTGCGACGTCAATAAAGACCCGTGAACCATTCGTATTACTTCGGATATAAATGTTACCGGATTCAGTACCATAGTGCACCGCATTGGAGTAAAGATTATCCAGAACGCTCATCAGCAGCATGGGTTCAGCCAGGCACGCAGGCGCATTCAGCTCGACGCCGGTATGCATCATTTTAGCTCTTGCTGGCAAGCTGTGGGCGGAGATCACCATATCCACCAGCGGCTCAATCTCAACGTTTTCCAGTACGACCGCCCCGTCAGCCAGCTTGCGGTTGTAATCCAGCAGTTGCTCAATCAGCTTTTGCAGATTGCGGCTGCTGTTATCCAGGATCTCGACAATTTCTTTCTGCTCTGGCGTAAGGGGCCCGGCCACTTCGTCCGCCAGCAGCTCCGTCCCTTCGCGCATGCTGGCCAGCGGCGTTTTAAGCTCATGAGAGATATGGCGCAGGAACTGATGGCGCTGTGATTCGAGCCACGCCAGGCGCTCGGACAGCCAGATAATGCGCTGGCCTACGGATCGCAGCTCGCGGGGACCTTTAAAGGCGACCGTATCCCCGAGCGATTTCCCCTCCCCCAGACGGTTGATCATACGCTGAATGCCCTTCACCGGGCCGATGATCATGCGGGTAAAGAGCAGTACCAGCCCAAGGCTCACCAGGAACAGCACCAGCGCCTGCCAGCCGAAAAACTGGCCGCGCTCGGCAATCTCCTGCTGGAGCTGCTGGCCGCGAGAGAAAATCACCGCGCGCGTAGACTGCACCATCTCGGTGTTGGCGCTGGCAAAAGCTTCGAGGCGCGCGGCGGCAACGGCATCCGGGCCGCTGTTGCTGCACTGCAGCTGCGCGAGATCGTTCAAATCCTGACGTAACGCCTGATAGAGCTTGTCATCAGGTAAGACCCCCGCGTGAGCGTCCAGCATTTCGCTGTAGCGTTTACGCTGACTCTGATAAACCTTTTCCAGCGTCCGATCGTCAAGCACGCAATACTGACGATAGCTACGCTCCATCTCCAGCGCGGCGTTGGTCATCGCTTCACTGCGTCTGGCGTCGATGAGCGTCGTGCGGTTGGTCAAAGCCGCCTGCGCGCTCAGCGCGTTCAGGCTTTGCCACGCCTGCCAGGCAAGGATCAGCAGCGGCAGCAGGATCAGCAGGAAGGCCATCATGACGAGCTGCCGCAGGGAGCGGGGGAAAACGGGCCAGCGTTTCAACGCATTACTCTCTTAATGGGGATTTACGCAGAGCGTAACTGAGTCTGCCCTTCAGATACAACAAAGCCGGGTAAAAACCCGGCTTTGTCATGGAATGAGGCGGTGCCTAACTCGACGTTTCGCCCTGGCCTGATAAAGCATCGCTATGATCAGTAGTTGGACGGCAGGCACCTTTTTGTGCGTCATTCGAAGTTTATGTAGCGCGTCCCGAAGGGGCTGACATAAGAAGGTGAATGAGCCACTGGTTAATATTATGCAACACCCGTGCCAGAATGCAAAACAAAATATTAACAGTTTGAAATATATGAGTTTTACTCGTTTAGCCTGTTAATTATCGGTTGAATGATTTCCAGGCTAAGTGTCGCTATTAAGCAACACCTTAACGGGAACCTTTACTGCCATATATAAATCAACGAGTTAAATGTCGCCTTTTGGAGACAGTTGAATTACGGGTCTGTCGCGTAATTGCGACACAAATAAAAAAGCCCGGTCGAGCTCGCGCTTACCGGGCCTACAGGTACTGCCTAAAACTTAACCCAGCTGCTTACGCGCGTTGCGGAAGATACGCATCCACGGGCTGTCCTCGCCCCAGTTTTCCGGGTGCCAGGAGTTGCTCACGGTACGGAATACGCGTTCCGGGTGCGGCATCATGATGGTCGCGCGACCGCTTTCGCTGGTCACTGCCGTAATACCGTTGGCGGAGCCGTTCGGGTTAGCCGGATAGGTTTCCGTCACCTTGCCGAAGTTATCGACAAAGCGCAGCGCTACCAGGCCTTTGCTCTCCAGCTGAGCCAGATGCGCAGCGTCGCGCACTTCTACCTGACCTTCGCCGTGGGAAACGGCGATTGGCATCTGTGAACCGACCATCCCCTGCAGCAGCAGAGACGGGCTTTGGGTCACTTCCACCAGGCTGAAGCGCGCCTCGAAGCGGTCAGACTGGTTGCGCACAAAGCGCGGCCAGGCTTCGCTGCCCGGGATCAGCTCACGCAGGTTAGACATCATCTGGCAGCCGTTACACACGCCCAGCGCCAGGGTCTGCGGACGGTGGAAGAAGGTTTCGAACTCGTCGCGCACGCGGCTGTTGAACAGGATGGACTTCGCCCAGCCTTCGCCCGCGCCCAGCACGTCACCGTAGGAGAAGCCGCCGCACGCCACCAGCGCCTGGAAATCTTCCAGACCGGTACGCCCGGCCAGCAGGTCGCTCATGTGGACGTCGATAGCGTCAAAGCCCGCGCGGTGGAAGGCAGCTGCCATCTCAACGTGGGAGTTGACGCCCTGCTCGCGCAGCACGGCCACTTTTGGACGCGCGCCCGTCGCTATGTACGGCGCGGCGATGTCTTCGTTGATGTCGAAGGAGAGCTTCACGTTCAGGCCTGGATCCTGGTCATTCGCTTTCGCGTTATGCTCCTGATCGGCACATTCCGGGTTATCACGCAGGCGCTGCATCTGCCAGGTGGTCTCCGCCCACCACATGCGCAGCGTGGTGCGGCTTTCGCTGAACACCGCGTGACCGTCTGCTTCAATCACGAAGCGGTCACCCTGAACGGCTTTACCCAGATAGTGCACGCAGTCTGCCAGACCGTGCTTCGCCAGAATCGCTTCAACCGCGTCGCGATCCGCCGCGCGCACCTGAATCACGGCGCCCAGCTCTTCGTTGAACAGCGCCGCCAGACGGTCTTCGCCAAGCGTCGCAATGTTCGCTTCCACGCCGCAGTGGCCGGTGAAGGCCATCTCTGCCAGGGTCACCAGCAGGCCGCCGTCGGAACGGTCGTGGTAGGCCAGCAGCTTACGCTGCGCCACCAGCGCCTGAATCGCGTCGTAGAAGCCTTTCAGCTGCGCCACGTCACGCACGTCGGCTGGCTTATCGCCGAGCTGGCGGTAAACCTGCGCCAGCGCGGTAGCACCCAGCGCGTTGTGGCCTTTGCCCAGGTCAATCAGCAGCAGGGCGTTGTCTTCGGTCGCAAGCTGCGGCGTAACGGTGTGACGCACGTCTTCCACGCGGGCAAACGCGGTGATAACCAGCGACAGCGGAGAGGTCATCTCGCGCTGCTCGTTGCCTTCCTGCCAGCGGGTTTTCATCGACATGGAGTCTTTGCCCACCGGAATGGTCAGGCCGAGGGCAGGACACAGCTCCTCGCCCACCGCTTTCACGGCTTCATACAGGCCAGCATCTTCGCCAGGGTGGCCGGCAGCGGCCATCCAGTTGGCGGAGAGCTTGATACGTTTGATATCGCCAATCTGCGTCGCGGCGATGTTGGTCAGCGCTTCACCGACCGCCAGACGGGCAGAGGCCGCGAAGTCCAGCAGCGCCACCGGGGTGCGTTCGCCGAGAGCCATCGCTTCGCCGTAGTAGCTGTCGAGGCTCGCGGTGGTCACGGCGCAGTTCGCGACCGGGATTTGCCACGGGCCGACCATCTGATCGCGCGATACCATACCGGTCACGGTGCGATCGCCGATGGTCACCAAGAAGGTTTTCTCTGCCACAGCAGGCAGGTGCAGCACGCGGTTTACCGCTTCTGCCACGGTGATGCCCTGGCGATCCAGCGCTTTGCCCGCCGCTTTGCGGGTGGTTACGTCGCGGGTCATCTTCGGCGTTTTACCGAGCAGCACGTCCAGCGGCAGATCGATCGGCTGGTTGTCAAAGTGGGTGTCGCTTAAGGAAAGGTGCTGCTCTTCGGTCGCTTCACCGATGACGGCATACGGCGCGCGCTCGCGGCGGCACAGCTCGTCAAAAAGCGGCAGCTGATCCGCAGCAACCGCCAGCACGTAGCGCTCCTGGGATTCGTTACACCAGATTTCCAGCGGGCTCATGCCCGGCTCATCGCTCAGGATGTCGCGCAGGTTGAAGCGCCCGCCGCGGCCACCGTCGCTCACCAGCTCCGGCATGGCGTTGGACAGGCCGCCCGCGCCCACGTCGTGGATGAAGAGGATCGGGTTGGCGTCGCCCAGCTGCCAGCAGCGGTCGATCACTTCCTGGCAGCGGCGCTCCATCTCAGGGTTGTCGCGCTGCACGGAGGCGAAATCGAGATCCGCATCAGACTGGCCGGAGGCCATAGAAGAGGCCGCGCCGCCGCCCAGACCGATGTTCATCGCCGGGCCGCCCAGTACGATCAGCTTCGCGCCGACGACGATCTCACCTTTCTGCACGTGATCGGCACGGATGTTGCCGATCCCGCCCGCCAGCATGATCGGCTTGTGGTAGCCGCGCAGCTCTTCGCCGTTGTGGCTGTCCACTTTCTCTTCATAGGTACGGAAGTAACCGTTCAGCGCCGGACGACCAAATTCGTTGTTAAACGCCGCGCCGCCCAGCGGGCCTTCGGTCATGATATCCAGGGCGGTCACGATGCGCTCTGGCTTGCCGAAATCCTCTTCCCACGGCTGTTCAAAGCCCGGGATACGCAGGTTAGAGACAGAGAAACCGACCAGACCCGCTTTAGGTTTAGCGCCACGACCGGTCGCGCCTTCATCACGGATTTCGCCGCCGGAGCCTGTCGCCGCACCCGGCCACGGGGAGATCGCCGTCGGGTGGTTGTGGGTTTCCACTTTCATCAGGATATGCGCGGGCTCCTGATGGAAGTCATAGCGCCCTGCTTCGCGATCGGCGAAGAAGCGGCCCACCTCGGAACCTTCCATTACCGCGGCGTTGTCTTTATAGGCAGACAGCACGTGGTCAGGGGTTTGCTCCATGGTGTTTTTGATCATTTTGAACAGCGACTTCGGCTGCTGTTCGCCGTCAATAATCCAGTCGGCGTTGAAAATCTTGTGGCGGCAGTGCTCAGAGTTAGCCTGCGCGAACATGTAAAGTTCGATGTCGTTCGGGTTACGGTTGAGCTTAACAAACGCATCCTGCAGGTAGTCGATTTCGTCTTCTGCCAGCGCCAGGCCGAGACGCAGGTTGGCGTCAATCAGCGCCTGACGGCCCTGCCCCAGCAGGTCTACGCTCTGTACCGGCGCAGGCTGATGGTGAGAGAAAAGCTTCTGCGCGTCATCGAGAGAGGCAAAAACGCTCTCCATCATGCGATCGTGCAGTTCAGCCGCAACCGCCTGCCACTGCGCGTCGCTCAGGGTAGAGGCTTCCACGTAGTACGCCACGCCGCGTTCCAGACGGTTAATCTGGCTCAGGCCACAGTTGTGGGCGATGTCGGTGGCTTTGGAAGACCAGGGGGAGATGGTGCCCGGACGAGGCGTAGCAAGGATCAGTTTGCCGGTTGGCGTATGGCTGCTCAGGCTTGGACCATACTTGAGCAGGCGTTCCAGCTGTACGCGCTCCTCTGCATTGAGGGGGGCATTCAGGTCAGCAAAATGGACATACTCAGCGTAAATATTGCTTACCGGAAGGTCGGCCGCCTGAAAACGTGCCAGCAGTTTAGTGATACGGAAGGCAGACAGTGCAGGCGAACCACGCAGAATTTCCATCATAAGTCTCTCGTCTTCGAAGCGCCGGGGCGCTTACAGTGTGCGCAAGGGGGGAAAACGGGCGTCATTATAGAGAATCCTGAGCGCCGACGAAACCGTTTGCGTCGAAATAAAATTTGCACAGAGATTTAACAATAGATGTGACCTGTCTCTCTAATTGGTTGCCAAGTGGCGCAAGTTTACGCAAAATGCCGCTCATTCAATGGCAAACCTTATGATTAACATGGCTACAGCAGACTGAGGCAACCGGCGTCGCAGAGAATTAACTAATTGAAAAAATTAAAGATTAATTATCTGCTCATCGGCATTGTAACGTTGCTGCTGGCAGTGGCCCTCTGGCCTTCCATCCCCTGGTTCGGCAAAGCCGAAAACCGTATCGCCGCCATTCAGGAGCGGGGGGAATTGCGCGTCAGTACCCTCAACTCGCCGCTGATTTACAGCGACGTCAACGGCAAAATCATTGGCCTGGATTATGAACTGGCACAACAGTTCGCCGATTATCTTGGCGTGAAGCTTAAAATCACCGTCCGCCAGAATATCAACCAGCTGTTTGACGACCTCGATAACGACGATGCCGATATGCTCGCCGCCGGGCTGGTGTATAACAGCGAGCGCAGTAAGAACTACCAGCCAGGCCCGACCTACTACTCCGTTTCGCAGCAGCTGGTTTACCGCGTCGGGAGCCTGCGCCCGCGCTCGCTGTCCACGATTAACGATCGGCAGCTGACGATTGCGCCCGGCCACGTGGTGATTGACGATCTGCGGGAGCTTAAGGAGAAGAAATATCCCGACCTGAGCTGGACGGTGGATCCGAAACTCGGCACGACGGAGCTGCTGGAGCAGGTAAAAGATCAGAAGGTGCCCTACACCATCGCCGATTCGGTCGCGATCAGCCTGTTCCAGCGGGTGCATCCTGAAATCGCCGTGGCGCTGGACGTCACCGACGAGCAGCCCGTGACCTGGTTTAGCCAGCTTGATGACGATCAGACCTTCTCTGCCGCGATGCTTGATTTCTTCAACACCATCAATGAAGACGGTACCCTGGCGCGTCTGGAGGAGAAGTACCTCGGGCACGGCGATGACTTTGACTACGTTGACACCCGCAGCTTCCTGCGCGCGGTAGATAGCGTCCTGCCGGACCTGCAGCCGCTGTTCGAAAAATACGCCCAGGAGATTGACTGGAAGCTGCTGGCGGCTATTTCGTATCAGGAATCCCACTGGGATACCCAGGCCACGTCGCCCACGGGCGTACGCGGTTTGATGATGTTAACCAAAAATACGGCGCTGAGCCTGGGCGTGAACGATCGTACCGACGCCGAACAGAGCATCAGCGGCGGCGCGCGCTACCTGCAGGATATGATGGCCAAAGTACCGGAAACGGTGCCGGAAGAAGAGCGGATCTGGTTTGCGCTGGCGGCCTACAATATGGGCTACGCGCATATGCTTGATGCGCGAGCGTTGACGGCCAAAACGAAAGGTAACCCGGACAGCTGGTCAGACGTTAAGCAGCGCCTGCCGCTGCTGAGCCAGAAGCCATGGTATAACAAGCTGACATACGGCTACGCGCGCGGACATGAAGCCTACGCCTACGTGGAAAATATCCGTAAATATCAGATTAGCCTGGTCGGGTATCTGCTGGAGAAAGAGAAAGAGGCGACGGAGGCCAAACAGCTGGCTCAAAGTTACCCTGTCGTAGCGCCGGACGAGCTTAATCGCCCAACAGCTTCAGTTCTGCCTTTTGCTGCTTTTTCTGCTGACGGCGCATTCGAAAGAAATCGCTTAATAGCCCCGAACACTCTGGTGCAAGCACCCCACCGATAGTCTTCACCTGGTGGTTCATACCCGGGTGACCCAGCACGTCCAGCAGCGAACCGGCCGCACCGGTTTTTTCATCCCGCGCGCCGAAAACCAGAGTCCCGATCCGGCTGTGCACCATCGCGCCGGAGCACATCACGCACGGCTCCAGCGTCACATACAGCGTGGTATCAAGCAGGCGATAGTTTTGCAGAACCAGACCGCCCTGGCGAAGCGCCATAATTTCGGCATGCGCAGTAGGATCGTGGCGGCCAATAGGACGGTTCCACCCTTCGCCAATCACCTGGTTGTTATGAACCAGCACCGCGCCCACGGGCACTTCGCCCTCGTCCCAGGCGCGTTGAGCCAGCGTCAGCGCGTGGCGCATCCAGTATTCATGATTGTGTTCAGGGTTGGACAAAGGCTGATACTCCAGTCGAAAAGCGGGCGGCATTATACACGCCCATTATGGATAAGCCTATTCGAGTTGCTGAAGTTCGCCTGATGGCGTGACGCGCCAGCGGTGCTGGCAAAAATAGAGCAGCGGGTTGTCCTGCTTGCTGTCGCTGTAGCCGCTGTACAGGCGCAGCGGCGTACCGATGCGTTTCTCCAGCTGGACCACTTTTTCATGCCCCAGGCAGCGCAGGGTCAGCACCCAGCCGCCGTAACCGCGGGCAATTTGCGTGGCGATAAGATTCACGCGCGGAAGCCAGGGGGTATCAAAGTAGACCTGCTCCACCAGCGTCTGCGGGGAGCCGGTAATCAGCCAGATGTCGGCATCATTCGCGTCGAGGTAGCTGGTCAGGCGCGCCTGCACCACCGGAAAGGCGGCGACGTGGCCGCGAAACCAGTGCGCAAAATCCTTTTCGAGCTGCTTAAGCCGCGCTTCGCTGTGCCCAAAGGTACATCCCCACAGCAGCAGACTCATCGGCCATCGCGCTGCCCGGCCTTTGACCAGCAGCGCGATCCCGATAACCGGTAAGAGCGGCAGCACGAGCAGCGCATTCAAAGGCTGACGCCGCAGCAGGTAACGCATAAACGTACCAAACATATCCTGCTGATGCAGCGTTCCATCCAGGTCGAAAAAGACAACGCGACGCGCGTGATTTGCCAAACCTTACTCCTCTGGGTCGTTGAAACCTAACAGCCAGGTAAACAGGAACCCGGCGATCACCGCTACTAAATAGCCTAACAGATAGAGCATCACTTTTCCGGTCACGATGGTTAATGCCAGCGGTAAACCGGAGAGCCCAAAGGTGATAACGGTAGCGACTTTCCAGTAACTGATCAGCGCCCCGCCTACCGCGCCGCCCAGACAGGCGGCGAGGAACGGTTTACCCAGCGGCAGCGTAACGCCGAAAATCAGCGGCTCGCCGATGCCGAGCAGTCCGACCGGGAGCGCGCCTTTAATCATTTTTTTCAGACGCGCGTTGCGGGTTTTCATCAGGACGGCAATCGCCGCGCCGACCTGCCCCACCCCCGCCATCGACAGGATAGGCAGCAGCGCGTTATAGCCGTGCGCCTGCACCAGCTCGACGTGGATCGGCACCAGCCCCTGATGTAGCCCCGTCAGCACCAGCGGCAGGAAGGTACCTGACAGCACCGCTCCCACCAGCAGGCCGCCGCGGTCAATAGCCAGAGACGCGCCGTGAGCGATGGCTTCAGAGATCCATCCGCCTAGCGGCTGGAGGGCCACAATCGCTGCGCTACCGGTAATCAGCGTGGTCAACAGCGGGTTGAGGATCAGCTCGATCGAGCCAGGCAGAACCGCGCGCAGCCTTTTCTCGATCCAGCACATCAGGATGACCACCAGCAGCACGGCAATCACCCCGCCGCGCCCGGGCTGGAGCGCCTCGCCAAACAGCGTGATCTGCGCCAGCTGCGGGCTGGACAAGATGCCCGCCATTACCCCGCCCATCGCCAGCGATCCGCCAAACACCTTCGCGGTATTTACCCCGACCAGAATGTTCATGATGGCGAAAACAGCGCTGCCGAAGATCCCAAGGATCCCCAGCAGATTCGGATACTGCGTGGCGAAATCCCCCACGATATCCGGTCGCTTGAGGATATTGATGATCCCGGTGATCAGGCCGGAGGCAATAAACGCCGGGATCAGCGGAATAAAGACGTTTGCCAGCTGACGCAGCGCATCGCTCATGGGGGCTTTGTATTTGGCCTTTGCCTGCGCTTTGGTGCGCTCCGCATCGTCAATCGACGCGCTCGCGCTTACGCCCATCAGCGCACGCATGGCATCAACAACCTGCGCCGCTTTCCCCGGCCCGACGATCAGCTGATGCTGCTGCCCCTGTTTAACGTAGCCGCTGACGCCGGACAGCTGCTTCAGGCGCGGCACGTCGAGCTGGTCGTCGTTATGCACCTCGACGCGCACGCGCGTCATGCAGTTTTCGAGACGCTGAATATTTTTTTCCCCACCGATCCCCTGCAGGATATCGCTGGCGAGCGCTGCTGTTTTGTCCATAGACGCCTCTGTTAGTTTTCTAATGCCGCCCGTAAGAAGCCGCTATGCGCATCGAGTTTGGCTCTCGCGGCCGCCGCATCCAGCCCGCTCAGGATCATCAGAATGGCCGGTTTAACATCGTGATCGGTCTGCTTGAGTACCGCTTCTGCCTCTTCACGGCCTGCGCCTGTCGCCTCCATCACCATGCGGCAGGCTCTGTCCACCAGCTTGACGTTGGTGGCCTGCATATCCACCATCAGGTTCTGATAAACCTTGCCGAACTTCACCATCGCGCCGGTGGAGATCATATTGAGCACCAGCTTTTGCGCGGTCCCGGATTTCAGGCGCGTGGAGCCGGTGAGCGCTTCCGGCCCGACAACCGGAGAGATAGCAATAGCGGCCACCTGCGCAATCGGTGAGCCAGGGTTACAGGAGATGGCGACCGTCGTGCAGCCCGTCAGGTTGGCGTATTCCAGCCCGCCAATGACGTACGGGGTACGCCCGGATGCCGCCAGCCCGACCACCAGATCCTTCGCGGTCAGATTCAGATCCTTCAGGTCATCCTCGCCCAGCTGTGCATTGTCTTCCGCTCCTTCAACGGCTTTCAGCAGCGCACCGGGTCCACCGGCAATCAGCCCAACGACCAGACCGTGCGGCACCCCAAAGGTTGGCGGACATTCTGACGCATCCAGAACCCCAAGACGCCCGCTGGTGCCCGCTCCCATGTAGATAATGCGACCGCCGGCCTTAAGGGCTTCCGCCGCCGCATCGACAGCTTTCGCCACCTCGGGTAATGTCTCTTTCACTGCCTGCGCGACCAGCGTATCCTGTTGATTAAAGCGGTTAACCAGCTCCAGGGTGGAGAGCGCATCCAGATCCATGGTTTGCGGGTTACGCGTTTCAGAAACAAGTGAGCCAAGATTCATTTTTGTACCTCAAGAATTTTTAATTCATAATAATCACACTATAATGGAATATAAAATTCATTCAGGCGAGCAAAATTCGTATTTGCGCAGATAATCACATTTTCGCCAGGAGACCCTATGAACTGTTTAATTCGCATTCGCCAGCGCTATGCAGGCTTTGCCCAAAGCGACAAGAAGCTGGCGGATTTTCTGCTTTCTCAACCCGACCATGCACGCCATCTCAGCTCGCAGCAGCTGGCGAGTGAAGCCGGCGTGAGCCAGTCCAGCGTGGTGAAGTTTGCCCAGAAGATTGGCTTTAAGGGGTTCCCCGCCCTCAAGCTGGCGATCAGCGAAGCGCTGGTGAGCAACCCCAACCCGCAGTCAATGCCGGTGCATAATCAGATCCGCGGCGATGACCCGATGCGGCTGGTTGGCGAAAAGCTGATCAAAGAGAACGTGGCGGCTATGCACGCGACGCTTGATGTGAACACCGAAGAGAAGCTGCTGGAGAGCGTGGCGATGCTGCGCGGCGCGCGGCGAATCATCCTGACCGGTATCGGCGCGTCCGGACTTGTGGCGCGTAACTTTGGCTGGAAGCTGACGAAAATTGGGCTTAACGCCATCGTCGAGCAGGATATGCACGCCCTGCTGGCAACCGTACAGGCAATGGATCCTGACGATCTGCTGCTGGCCATCTCCTACTCCGGCGAGCGCCGTGAAATCAACATGGCAACTGATGAAGCGCTGCGCGTCGGCGGTAAAATTCTGGCGATCACCGGTTTTACACCGAATGCCCTCCAGCAGCGGGCAACGCGCTGTTTATATACCATTGCCGAGGAACAGGCCACGCGCAGCGCGGCTATCTCGTCCACCAGCGCGCAAATGATGCTGACGGACCTGCTGTTTATGGCGCTGGTGCAGCAGGATCTGGAGCGCGCGCCCGAGCGCATTCGTCACAGCGAAGAACTGGTAAAGAAACTGGTTTGACGCGTATAATGCCCCCCCGGTTTGTGTTGTTTCTGAGAATTTCCTGATGGCGCTGTTAATTACCAAAAAATGCATTAATTGCGATATGTGCGAGCCCGAATGCCCGAACCAGGCGATTTCGATGGGCGACAGCATCTATGAGATTAACAGCGACCGCTGCACGGAATGCATCGGCCACTATGAAACGCCGACCTGCCAGAAAGTGTGCCCGATCCCGAATACCATCCTGAAGGATCCGGCCCACGTCGAGAGCGAAGAGCAGCTATGGGATAAGTTTGTCCTGATGCACCACGCGGACAAACTTTAACTTTCGATGATCACCGTCGCGCTGGCATAGTGACGTTCATCCGCGATCGTCACGTGCATATGATTCACCCCCAGCTTTTCCGCCAGCTTTTGCGCTTCTCCCCACAGACGCAGGCTCGGTTTGCCCAGCTCATCGTTAAACACTTCGAACTGATTAAACGCCAGGCCGTTACGAATGCCGGTCCCGAAGGCTTTGGCCGCCGCCTCTTTTACCGCAAAGCGCTTTGCCAGAAAACGCACCGGCTGCTGATGCGCTTCCCAGATGGCCCACTCGTTATCGCTCAGCACGCGTCTTGCGAGGCGATCGCCGCTACGGGCGATCACCGCTTCAATGCGGGCTATTTCAACGATATCGGTGCCTAAGCCCAGAATGGCCATTACTGACGCGCTTCCTGCATCAGGCGTTTCATCTCTGAGACCGCCTCTTTCAGGCCGCTCATCACCGCGCGGCCAATGATGGCGTGGCCGATGTTCAGCTCGTGCATTTCCGGCAGGGCGGCAATGGCCTTCACGTTGTGGTAGGTCAGGCCGTGACCGGCGTTAACCTTCAGTCCCAGGCTTGAGGCGTACGTGGCCGCTTTAGCGATACGCTCCAGCTCTTTGGCCTGTTCGGCATCGTTTTTGGCATCGGCATAGCAGCCGGTGTGGATTTCGATATACGGTGCGCCCACGTCGGCCGCCGCTTTAATCTGGGCGAAATCGGCGTCGATAAACAGAGAAACCAGGATACCGGCATCCGCCAGGCGCTTGCAGGCATCGCGCATTTTGTCGAGCTGACCGGCCACGTCCAGACCGCCTTCGGTGGTCACTTCCTGGCGTTTTTCCGGCACCAGGCAGCAGAAGTGCGGTTGGGTCTCGCAGGCAATCGCCAGCATCTCTTCGGTGACCGCCATCTCCAGATTCATACGGGTGTCCAGCGTCTGGCGCAGAATGCGCACGTCGCGATCGGTGATATGGCGACGGTCTTCACGCAGGTGAACGGTAATGCCGTCGGCGCCAGCCTGTTCAGCGATAAACGCCGCCTGAACCGGATCGGGATACGCCGTGCCGCGCGCATTACGCAGCGTGGCGATGTGGTCGATGTTGACGCCTAACAGTAATTCAGCCATGACAATCCTCGGTATTTTGGTTCATTTCTCTTCCCCCTCTCCCTCCGGGAGAGGGCTGGGGTGAGGGGTAAAACGTTAACGTTTCGGCACAAATTGCCTGAATAATTCGCGGCTCTTTAAGGGATTGCCGCCAAGATACGGCTTGAGGGCAATCCGGGTAAAGCGTTTTGCTGCGCGCAGGGTGTCCAGATCGGGAAACTCGCGCTCATACAGCGCCCGGAGCTGGCGCCCGGTAAAGGTGCTGTTGTCTATCACGATACTGGCAATGAAGCCTTTTTCTTCGCGGTAGCGGTAGGTCATGGTGTCTTCTATCTCATCACCGCTGCCCGCGCAGTGCAGAAAATCTACGCCGTATCCGAGGTGGCCCAGCAGCGCCAGTTCAAAACGACGCAATGCGGGTTCGGGCGTGCCGGTTGCGCCAGCCAGCGACTGGATACAGTGCAGATAATCGAAGAAAAGTTCAGAGAAGCGGGTCTCATGTTCAAGAACCCGTGAGATGAGTTCGTTGACATACAGACCGCTGTAGAGCGTGATGCCGGAAAGAGGAAGCGCCAGGGAGACGGCTTCGGCACTGCGCAGGGTTTTCACTTCCCCTCGCCCACCGAAGCGTACCAGCAACGGTGTGAAAGGCTGTAGGGCGCCTTTCAGGTTAGAACGTTTGGAACGTGCGCCTTTCGCAACAAGGCGCACGCGGCCCGACTCTTCCGTGAAGACGTCCAGCATGAGGCTGGTTTCGCTCCAGGGACGACTATGCAGGACAAAGGCGCGCTGCCATCCATCCATATGCTCGTCGTCTTAAGTTACTGGTCTTCGCCGTAACCGAGGCTGCGCAGAGCACGCTCATCATCGGCCCAGCCAGATTTCACTTTCACCCACAGTTCGAGGTGAACCGGCGCTTCGAACATCTCCATCATGTCCTTACGGGCTTCAATGCCGATGGTTTTGATCTTGGCCCCTTTGTTGCCGATCACCATCTTCTTCTGCCCTTCGCGCTCAACGAGGATCAGGCCGTTGATATCGTAGCCGCCGCGCTCGTTGGTCTGGAAACGCTCGATCTCCACCGTTACGGAGTACGGCAGTTCAGCGCCCAGGAAACGCATCAGCTTTTCACGGATGATTTCAGACGCCATAAAGCGCTGAGAGCGATCGGTGATGTAGTCTTCTGGGAAGTGATGAATCGCTTCCGGCAGATGCTTACGCACGATGCCCGCGATGGTATCCACGTTCAGGCCGGTCTCAGCAGACAGCGGAACGATATCAAGGAAGTTCATCTGGCTACCGAGCCACTGCAGATGCGGCAGCAGGTCGGCCTTTTCCTGCACGTTATCAACTTTGTTGACCGCGAGAATGACCGGCGTTTTGCCGTCACGCAGCTTGTTCAGCACCATCTCGTCGTCCGGCGTCCAGCGGGTGCCTTCCACAACGAAAATCACCAGCTCTACGTCGCCGATCGAGCTGCTCGCCGCCTTGTTCATCAGGCGGTTGATGGCACGCTTCTCTTCCATGTGCAGGCCGGGGGTATCGACGTAGATCGCCTGATACGCGCCTTCAGTATGGATGCCGACGATGCGGTGACGCGTGGTCTGCGCCTTACGCGAGGTGATTGAAATCTTCTGCCCAAGCAGATTATTCAGCAGGGTGGATTTGCCAACGTTCGGACGTCCGACGATGGCAATAAATCCGCAATAGGTTTTCTCTTCGCTCATTCCAGCTCCAGCATTTTTAACGCCTGTTCGGCGGCAGCCTGTTCAGCCTTACGACGGCTTGAACCTGTGCCCACCACCGGTTCACTCAGGCCACTGACCTGGCAATGGATGGTAAATTCCTGATCGTGCGCTTCGCCACGCACCTGCACCACCAGATAAGACGGCAGCGGCAGATGACGACCCTGCAGATATTCCTGCAGACGCGTTTTCGGATCTTTTTGTTTATCGCCCGGGCTGATTTCGTCCAGACGGGTCTGATACCAGTTCAGGATCAGCTTTTCTACGGTCTGGATATCGCTGTCCAGGAACACACCACCAATTAATGCTTCGACCGTATCGGCAAGAATAGATTCACGACGGAAGCCGCCGCTTTTCAGTTCACCCGGTCCAAGACGCAGACATTCGCCCAGCTCAAATTCGCGAGCGATTTCCGCAAGGGTATTACCCCGAACCAGCGTGGCACGCATGCGGCTCATATCCCCCTCGTCCACACGCGGGAAACGATGATAAAGCGCATTCGCAATCACGAAACTTAAAATAGAGTCGCCTAAAAACTCGAGACGCTCATTATGTTTGCTGCTGGCACTGCGGTGGGTTAATGCCTGTTGCAACAACTCCTGATGATGAAAAGTGTAGCCCAGCTTCCGTTGAAGCCGATTAATTACGATGGGGTTCATGCGATACCAATAAATGAATGCGTCAAAAATGCAGCACACGAAACCGACCTGAGAAAACCAACGCGGTTTCGTGTGCCGTGGCACCCTTGCAGGGCCAACCTTAAACTTCGGGGGAATATTCTATACACAACGACAGGGGATGTCGTTAGTTCGAAGAGATTTATCGTGGAAATAATTCACGTAGCCGCTAATTAACGCGGCTACGCGTTCATTTATTGAGAATTAATGGATTCCGCCGATACGATTCAGGCGTACACCGGTCGGCCATTCGCCTTCCTGCTTCTCAAAACTCATCCAGATGGCGGTGGCTTTGCCGACCAGATTCGCTTCCGGCACAAAGCCCCAGTAACGGCTGTCCGCAGAGTTATCGCGGTTGTCACCCATCATGAAGTAATGTCCTGGCGGTACAATCCAGCTCGCGAGCTGCTGGCCCGGCTGGCGATAGTACATACCCAGCTGATCCTGCGCGATTGGCACGGTGAGGATTCGGTGCGTCACATCACCCAGCGTCTCTTTGCGCTCAACCAGACGGATGCCGTCCTCTTTGGTTTCACCTTTCGGTACCTGGAAGAATCCGCTGGTCGCTTCGCCGCCGTTACGACGGGCAAAGGTCTGCACAAAGTCACTTGGCTCAACGTTTGAGTAAGTGATTGGCAGCGCGTTTTCACAGGCGGTACCGGAGCTGCAGCCAGGCTGAACGGTGACTTCTTTCGCAACCGGATCGTAAGTGACTTTATCACCCGGCAGACCCACCGCGCGCTTGATGTAGTCCAGGCGCGGATCTTCCGGATATTTAAACACCACGATGTCGCCACGTTTCGGATGACCGGTTTCGATCAGCGTTTTCTGGTAGATAGGATCTTTAATGCCGTAGGCAAACTTCTCTACCAGAATAAAATCACCAATCAGCAGCGTTGGCATCATTGAACCTGATGGGATTTGGAACGGCTCGTAAATAAACGAACGTACCACCAGCACAATCGCCAGCACCGGAAATACCGAAGCGCCCGTTTCCAGCCAGCCCGGTTTCGGGCCGACTTTCTTCAGGGTTTTCGCGTCAATCTCATCACCTGTGGCTGCCTGAGCGGCAGCCTGACGTTCACGACGTTTTGGGGCGAAGATAAACTTATCCAGACACCACAGCAGACCTGTCACCAGGGTAGCAATGACCAGGATCAGGGCAAACATGTTCGCCATGCCAACTCCTTAGGGTTATTTGCCGTCTTTACCAACATGAAGGATGGCAAGGAATGCTTCCTGCGGCAGCTCGACGTTACCGACCTGCTTCATACGCTTCTTACCTTCTTTCTGCTTCTGCAGCAGCTTTTTCTTACGGCTGACGTCACCGCCATAGCACTTCGCCAGAACGTTTTTACGCAGCTGTTTCACGGTTGAACGCGCGATAATGTGGTTGCCAATCGCCGCCTGAATCGCGATATCGAACTGCTGACGCGGGATCAGATCTTTCATCTTCTCAACCAGCTCGCGGCCGCGGTACGGCGCATTGTCGTTGTGGGTGATCAGCGCCAGCGCATCCACGCGCTCGCCGTTGATCAGCACGTCCACACGCACCATGTTGGAGGCCTGGAAGCGTTTGAAGTTGTAATCCAGTGACGCGTAGCCACGGGAGGTCGACTTCAGACGGTCGAAGAAGTCGAGTACCACTTCCGCCATCGGGATCTCATAGGTCAGCGCCACCTGGTTACCGTGGTAAACCATGTTGGTCTGCACGCCACGCTTCTCAATACACAGCGTAATGACGTTCCCCAGGAATTCCTGCGGCAGCAGCATGTGACACTCTGCAATAGGCTCACGCAGCTCCTGAATGTTGTTCAGCGGCGGCAGCTTGGACGGGCTATCGACGTAGATCACTTCTTTCGAGGTGGTTTCAACTTCATAGACTACCGTCGGCGCCGTGGTGATCAGATCCAGATCGTATTCACGCTCCAGACGTTCCTGAATGATCTCCATGTGCAGCAGACCGAGGAAGCCACAGCGGAAGCCGAAGCCCAGCGCCGTTGAGCTTTCTGGCTCGTAGAACAGGGAAGCATCGTTCAGGCTCAGTTTACCGAGCGCGTCACGGAAGTTTTCGTAGTCGTCAGAGCTGACCGGGAACAGACCCGCGTAAACCTGCGGTTTCACCTTTTTAAAGCCTGGCAGCGCTTTATCTGCCGGGTTACGTGCACCGGTCAGGGTATCGCCCACCGGCGCGCCGAGGATGTCTTTAATGGCGCAGACCAGCCAGCCTACCTCGCCGCATCTCAGCTCGGTACGGTCAACCTGTTTTGGCGTAAAGATGCCCAGACGGTCTGCGTTGTAGACCTGTCCGGTACTCATTACCTTAATTTTGTCGCCTTTACGCATGGTGCCGTTTTTAATGCGCACCAACGAGACAACGCCCAGGTAGTTATCGAACCAGGAGTCGATAATCAGCGCCTGCAGCGGGCCATCCGGATCGCCTTCCGGGGCCGGAATGTCACGTACCAGGCGTTCCAGCACGTCGGTCACGCCCACACCAGTTTTCGCGGAGCAGCGCACGGCATCGGTCGCGTCAATGCCGACGATATCTTCAATCTCTTCCGCTACGCGTTCAGGATCGGCGGCTGGCAGGTCGATCTTG
Organism: Enterobacter asburiae; assembly: GCF_007035645.1. Taxonomy (NCBI): domain Bacteria; kingdom Pseudomonadati; phylum Pseudomonadota; class Gammaproteobacteria; order Enterobacterales; family Enterobacteriaceae; genus Enterobacter; species Enterobacter asburiae. Next base: position 1,060,238 of record NZ_AP019632.1, on the reverse strand, counting down.
TTCAGAACCGGCACAACTTCGAGATCCATTTCCATCGCGGTGTAGCAGTTTGCCAGGGTCTGGGCTTCAACGCCCTGCCCGGCATCCACCACCAGCAGCGCGCCTTCACAGGCCGCGAGCGAGCGTGAAACCTCATAGGAGAAGTCAACGTGGCCTGGGGTGTCGATAAAGTTCAGTTGATAGGTTTCACCATCAGCCGCTTTGTAATCAAGCGTAACGCTCTGCGCTTTGATGGTGATACCGCGTTCGCGTTCCAGGTCCATGGAGTCCAGAACCTGGGCTTCCATTTCACGATCAGACAGGCCACCGCAAATCTGGATAATACGGTCAGACAGCGTCGACTTACCGTGGTCAATGTGAGCAATGATCGAAAAGTTACGTATGTTCTTCATATAGTTAAATAATTATGCCTTACGAATTCCTGGAGGCCGCTGTTCTTAGCCTGACGTTTTTCAGTGCGAAAACGCAGCATTCTACACTACATCCTCGCTACCTGGAAATGCACTTAGAAGCAGGTATAGCGTGAAGAAAGGCCGTTTTCTGTTTTAGGGTGTAAAAAATGATAAAGCCCGATGGATCACCGGGCCTCAGAAGAGAGCGTTTCAACACGAAGCTGGTCTGGCGCCAACCCAACGCTGAGAATGACAGGCTGCCACTCCTCGCGTGCGGCGAGCGTCGGAGAGAGACCTTTGGCAAGCCAAAATCCCCCTACGCCACCCAATGCAGCACCGCACATAGCGGCCACATCGGTACCAAACAGCATCTGAAACAGGCCGCCCATGATAAACAGGCCGACCAGCGGAGAGAGATACACCAGCATAGCGGAGCTGAGCAGGCTGCCTTCCGCGATGCCCAGTTCCACCTTCTGCCCCGCCATCAGCGGCTGTTCGCTTGGCACAGAAATCGTGTGCGATGTTTGTGGCCCGAGCTTATTCAACACGCGGCTGCCGCAGCCGGCGCGGGATGCGCAGCTATTACATGAGGCTTTAACATCGCAGCTCACCAGCGCAATGCCGTTTTGCCAGGAGACAACCGTCGCCCACTCTTTGATCATTGTGCAGCCCTGAATTTAATGCTGTCGGAGATGCGCTTCGCCGTCTGCGGAGGGAGTTCTCCCACAATGGTGATCTCTGCGTTATCGCGTACCGTTGTACTCACCGTACGGCGCCCGGTACGCAGCATTTGTTCAGCGCTGTTTGCCGTTGCGCGATTGATATTCACCGAGAAGCTGAACAAACCATCCGAATAGAGGCGCGATTCTACCGGCGTTTCAATCGTTGGCAGCTGACGACGGCTGCTGGACACTTCGCTAAACCCTTGCGGGATCCAGGCAGGCACCCAGTTGAAATTAACGGAATCCCCGGCAGGAACAGAAAGCAGCGGCGGCAGGCTGGCCTTAGCCAGATTCTGCATGCTGTTACCAACCTGATTGTTCACGCTGAAGGAGATAACCCGGAACTGTTCCAGCGTTTCACCGTCACGGTCGAGCAGGTCAACACGCATAGGGAGTTTGGTTTCGGCATCAATCCAGACGATATAGCTGTAGCGCGTTCCGTCCCGGGCAACAACGCGAATTACCTCGCACAGTCTGTCCGCGATGCGGGTACGCCCTACCGAAATAAAATCGTAGTAAGGGGCAAGCCGTTTGAAATCGGTGTAAATGAGTGACGGCAGGGAATCAACGATATAGTCGCCATTCAGCGTGAAAGGCTCCAGGCCTGGCTCGAAATAGCTGATTTCATTCCCACGCTGGACCACTTCCCGACGCGGGCCATCCATCTGTAAAAGCTGGGCGAGCGGCTGATTATCAAGACGGGCATGGCGATAGCGTAACGACTCGACGCCCTGCTTATTGATGCTGATAAATGCCAACTCGTAATTGAGTGACTGGCTGGCCAGATTCATTTGCTGCAACAACGCCCCGGATGAAACATCAGCCGAGGCGTTGGCAGAGAAGAACAGGCTACCCGCCATCAGAGACATGGCGAACCAAAGTTGCTTCATTACTGCGATTGCGTTCCTAAAGTTTGGTTTCCGGGCACCTGCACAGCAGCTTGCTGTGTCTGCGCCTGCTCAAACTGAAGCTGTTCAGAGTGCAGACGACGCTGCAACTCGTAATCCTGCAACATCGCATTAATGCGACGGCGCTGCTCCTGAACCTGCTGTTGCTGACCGCCGCTGGCGGATGCATCAGCCGGTACGCCCAGGCTTACCGGGCTGGCTTTGCCCATCATCGGCAGTGTGTTAAACACTGGCGCTTCTGGCTGCTGATTAGTTTCAGACTGAGTATTATAGTGCTGGACGCCAACAATAACTGCAAGCGATACGCATGCAGCCACACCCATTTGGGTAAGCTGGCTGGCCCACGGACGCACCTTTTGCCAGAACGGCATTTTCTGCCATTGGTGAGGCGCGGGTTGAGCTTCAGGAATCAGCGGAGTGGTCTGATGAACAGGCTCATTCTCAATCGCCGCCATGACGCGGGCTGAGATATCGAAATGGAGAACCTCGCCGGTGTCACCGCGAAGGGTGTCACGGATGAGATGGTAACTCTCCCAGGTCTCTTGCATTTCGGGTGAATGAGACAGCTCGTTGAGCAGCTCACTATCCACCGTTTCACCATCCATTAAAGCGGAAAGTTTTTCTTTCTGCATGCCTAATACCTTTTCCAGTATCCCGCTATCGTCAACGCCTGATAAGCGGTTGAACTTTATTATCAATAGCTTCTCGCGCACGGAAAATTCGTGAACGTACCGTGCCGACCGGACAATCCATGATCGCGGCTATCTCTTCATAGCTCAGACCATCCAGCTCCCGTAACGTAATTGCCATACGTAAATCTTCCGGGAGCGACTCGATCGTGCGAAAAACGATTTGTCTCAGTTCTTCTGACAACATTAAGTTCTCAGGGTTCGAAATTTCTTTCAACGCGCCGCCGCTTTCAAAGTTTTCGGCGTCGATTGCGTCCACATCACTTGAAGGCGGACGACGGCCCTGAGCGACCAGATAATTCTTTGCCGTATTGACCGCAATACGGTACAGCCAGGTATAAAAAGCACTATCTCCCCGGAAAGAATCCAGCGCGCGATAGGCCTTAATAAAAGACTCTTGCACCACATCAGGCACATCGCCTGACGGTACATAGCGGGAAACCAGGCTCGCCACCTTATGCTGGTAGCGGACCACCAGTAGGTTAAAGGCTTTCTGATCTCCCTTCTGGACCCGTTCAACCAGGACCTGGTCCGTTAACTGCTCGCTCATCCGAGGTAATGTCTCCCCAAACCTAAATTCCACGCGTTATCGAAACGCCACTCTAAAAATACCGCACTTTGAGCAAGCACCATTTAGAGTGTCTGATCTTCAATAAGTTCCGTAACGCCTTTGTTTTTGTTCATCGCGCCGCAGACCGTTTATTTTCTCTCATTATAAGTCTGTTCACGATACGCACCACTTTATGACAAGAAACATCTTTTTCCCGCCAGAAGAGTAACGCAACACAGGCTTTATTTCACCACAAAATCTGACGCTAACGATCTGCTTCGCAAAATAATTTCACTCATTTACCCTCCGTTTACCTCCGCTTACGCGTTTAGCCATTGCGACAGCCTCTAAAAAAATACGTGCGATATATCGCATTCAGGTGCTATTCTGACCCAACACTGTTTAGTAAATTAAACAACAATCATGAACACAACACCTGAACTCCATTGTGATGTACTGATCATCGGCAGCGGCGCTGCCGGTCTCTCTCTGGCGCTGCGCCTGGCCGAGCATCAAAACGTTATCGTTCTGAGTAAAGGACCGATAAGTGAAGGTTCCACGTTTTATGCCCAGGGCGGCATTGCCGCCGTGTTTGATGAGACAGACAGCATTGCGTCTCACGTCGAAGATACGCTCATTGCCGGGGCCGGGATCGTGGATGCACACGCCGCAGAGTTTGTCGCCAGCAATGCCCGTCACTGCGTTCAGTGGCTCATCGACCAGGGCGTCTTGTTCGATACTCAGGTTCAACCCAACGGTGAAGAGAGCTACCACCTGACTCGCGAAGGCGGCCATAGCCACCGCCGCATCCTGCACGCAGCGGACGCCACCGGAAAAGAAGTGGAAACCACGCTGGTCAGCAAAGCGCTAAACCATCCTAATATTCGGGTTCTCGAGCGAAGCAATGCCGTTGACCTGATTATCTCTGACAAGATTGGCCTGCCCGGCACGCGTCGCGTGGTGGGCGCCTGGGTCTGGAATCGTAATAAAGAGAAGGTGGAGACCTGTCAGGCGAAGGCTGTGGTACTGGCGACGGGCGGTGCCTCCAAGGTGTATCAGTACACCACGAACCCGGACATAGCCTCCGGAGACGGTATCGCGATGGCCTGGCGCGCTGGCTGCCGGGTGGCGAACCTCGAGTTTAATCAGTTTCACCCAACAGCCCTGTTCCATCCCCAGGCGCGCAACTTCCTGCTGACGGAAGCCCTGCGCGGTGAAGGCGCGTATCTGAAACGCCCTGATGGCTCACGCTTTATGCCCGACTTTGACGCCCGGGGTGAACTTGCCCCGCGTGACATCGTTGCCCGCGCCATCGATCATGAAATGAAGCGCCTTGGCGTAGACTGCATGTATCTCGATATCAGCCATAAGCCAGCAGAGTTCATTCGCCAGCATTTCCCGATGATTTATGAAAAGCTGCTCAATCTTGGCATTGATTTAACGCGCGACCCGGTGCCCATTGTGCCAGCGGCCCACTATACCTGCGGTGGCGTAATGGTTGACGATCATGGACGTACTGACGTAGACGGTCTGTATGCTATCGGTGAGGTCAGCTATACCGGACTTCACGGCGCGAACCGTATGGCCTCTAACTCGCTGCTTGAGTGTCTGGTGTACGGCTGGTCGGCGGCGGAAGACATCACGAAGCGCATGCCTTACGCCCGCGAGACAGAGCACCTGCCAGCCTGGGATGAAAGCCGCGTGGATAATCCGGACGAGCTGGTTGTGATCCAGCACAACTGGCATGAGCTACGGCTGTTTATGTGGGACTACGTAGGGATTGTGCGCACCACGAAACGCCTGGAACGCGCCTTGCGCCGCATCACCATGCTGCAGCAGGAAATTGATGAGTATTATGCTAATTTCCGCGTATCCAATAATCTGCTGGAGCTGCGCAATCTGGTGCAGGTTGCCGAGCTGATTGTTCGCTGCGCGATGATGCGTAAAGAGAGCCGCGGGCTGCACTATACCCTGGACTACCCGGATCAGCTTGCTGAATCCGGCCCGTCGATACTCTCCCCGCAGGTTTACATAAACAGATAAAACGCCTGGGTCAGGGCAGTGTAATCTTCGGAATAACGCTGGTCTGGCCCACGGATAACCATTCGGTCATTAAAGCATTCCCCCTCTTTTGGCGACAGAGCCAGCAGCACGCGGTGCGGCAGTCGACCTTCCGTATCCGAAATATCGGTACGCAGACGTAACGTCCAGCCGATCTCCTGCGCGATACCGATGAAGGTGTTGCCGGTACTCTCTGGCAGGACCACACAGAAAAAACCCTCTTCGGAGATGAGTTCTGCGGCGCTGGTGAGCAGCGCTTTATGATCGAGGGAGCCGGTATAACGCGCCTGTTCACGCTCGGGTGTCCCGCACTCAACGCCGGGCTCGTAGTAGGGAGGGTTGCTGACGATCAGATCGTAACGAGCGGTTTGTTCAGGCGCCCAGGCGAGCACATCTGCGCATTCCACCTTCATTCGTGCTGCCCAGGGGGATTCGGCCATATTGTCACTCGCCTGCTCTGCGGCCTGCGCGTCCAGTTCGACGGCATCAATGATGACATGTTCTTCCGTACGCTGCGCCAGCATCAGCGCCACCAGCCCGCTGCCGGTACCGATATCAAGAATACGCTTAACACCTGCGACAGGCGCCCACGCTCCCAGTAAAATACCGTCTGTACCGACCTTCATGGCACAGCGATCGTGCGCGACAAAAAATTGTTTAAACGTAAAACCATCGCGGCGCAGCTGCGCTTTGAGTTGAGACATGTCAGGGCAACCTTCTAAGTGAAACTGGAGTAGCATAGGGGAAAGCGAAGTGGCCGAAAAGCGATATCCATACAAACAGATGAAGATTACAGCCGTAACGTCTATAATCAGCGCCCCACACAGAGGTAGAACATGACTGTAACGACTTTTTCCGAACTTGAACTCGATGAAAGCCTGCTCAATGCACTTGAGAGCAAAGGCTTTACACGCCCGACCGCCATTCAGGCAGCGGCCATTCCGCCTGCGCTTGAGGGCCGCGATGTGCTCGGTTCTGCGCCAACCGGCACGGGGAAGACAGCAGCCTATTTGCTGCCTGTGTTGCAGCATCTGCTCGACTTTCCGCGTAAAAAATCTGGCCCGCCGCGTATTTTGATCCTGACGCCTACGCGCGAACTGGCAATGCAGGTTGCCGATCACGCGCGTGAACTCGCGGCAAATACTCATCTGGATATCGCCACCATCACCGGCGGCGTTGCGTACATGAACCACGCCGAAGTGTTCAGCGAAAACCAGGACATCGTCGTTGCGACGACGGGCCGCCTGCTGCAGTACATTAAAGAAGAGAACTTCGACTGCCGCGCGGTTGAAACGCTGATCCTCGACGAAGCCGACCGCATGCTGGACATGGGCTTCGCACAGGATATCGAGCACATTGCAGGGGAAACGCGCTGGCGTAACCAGACGATGCTGTTCTCTGCCACCCTCGAAGGGGAAGCGATCAAAGACTTCGCAGAGCGTCTGCTGGAAGATCCGGTGGAAGTCTCGGCTACGCCGTCCACCCGTGAGCGTAAGAAGATCCACCAGTGGTACTACCGCGCGGATAACCTTGAGCACAAGGTCGAATTGCTGAAACACCTGCTGAAGCAGGAAGATGCTCTGCGCACCATCGTGTTTGTGCGTAAGCGCGAGCGCGTGCACGAGCTGGCTGAGATGCTGCGTAACGCCGGGATCAACAACTGCTATCTTGAAGGCGAGATGGCGCAGATCAAGCGTACCGAAGGGATTAAGCGTCTGACCGATGGTCGCGTTAACGTGCTGGTTGCGACTGACGTTGCCGCACGCGGGATCGACATCCCGGACGTCAGCCACGTCATTAACTTCGATATGCCGCGCAGCGGAGATACCTACCTGCACCGCATTGGCCGTACCGGCCGCGCGGGCCGCAAAGGGATTGCGATTTCACTGGTCGAAGCGCATGACTACCTGCTGCTGCAGAAAATTGGCCGCTATGTTGATGAGCCGCTGAAAGCGCGCGTTATTGACGAACTCCGCCCGACCACGCGTGCGCCGAGTGAAAAGATGACGGGTAAACCGTCCAAGAAAGCGCTCGCAAAACGTGCTGAGAGAAAAGAGAAAGAAAAAGAGAAACCGCGCGTGAAGCAGCGCCACCGCGATACCAAAAACATTGGTAAGCGCCGTAAGCCAAGCTCTGCTGCACCAGAGACGAAAACTGAAGAGTAAAAAAAGCCGGGGAAATCCCCGGCTTTTTTATTCCCCCCTGCTGAAGCCGTTACAGGCTTTCAGTAAAGGTACGGGCGATAACGTCGCGCTGCTGTTCTGGAGTCAGTGAGTTAAAGCGAACCGCATAGCCGGACACGCGGATAGTCAGCTGTGGGTATTTTTCTGGATGCTCAACGGCATCCATCAGCGTTTCGCGGCGCAGCACGTTAACGTTCAGGTGCTGACCCCCTTCCACGCGCACTTCCGGCTGCACTTCCATAGGAACTTCACGGTATTCGATTTCGCCCAATTTGTTTACCGGTACGATTTCATCTTCAGCAAAACCCGCTTTCGCAACGACGCAGCGCGCTTCGTTCTTCTCGCTGTCCAGCAGCCAGAAAGAATTGAGCAGATCGTCATTTGCAGCTTTAGTAATCTGGATACCTGTAATCATGTGTTGCCTCCCTTAGGCTACATTAACTCGTGTCGGCCTCTCGCGGCCAATTGGTAAAACCATTTTTTCTTGTGTGTATATATAACATTCAAACCCCGGCGATTTATTGATTTAAATCAACAAAAACACCAACCACATAAAGAGTGTGGTTTGAATTTATTGTTTTAGATCAATTTAACAACCTTACCAATTCAACTTACCCTGTATCTTTTCAAAATAAATTTAGCCACTTGGCACGTATTTCAGCGCGTAATTTTGCTCACCGGGGTGAAACAGGTAAGCTAGTCAGAGATTGAGATTCGCAGGAGAGCGAGATGACGACACCTTTAACCTGGCATGACGTGCTGGCAGAAGAAAAGCAGCAGCCTTATTTTATCAATACACTCAGCACCGTTGCCGCTGAGCGTCAGTCCGGACAGACGATTTACCCGCCGCAGAAAGACGTGTTTAACGCCTTTCGCTACACCGAACTGAGCGATGTGAAAGTGGTCATTCTGGGCCAGGATCCCTATCACGGCCCCGGGCAGGCGCATGGGCTGGCGTTTTCCGTTCGTCCGGGCGTGGCTATCCCCCCTTCTCTGCTCAACATGTATAAAGAGCTTGAAGCAACCGTGCCCGGTTTTACCCGGCCAAACCACGGTTACCTGGAAAGCTGGGCGCGCCAGGGCGTGCTGTTGCTGAATACGGTGCTTACCGTACGGGCGGGTCAGGCGCACTCGCACGCCAGTCTGGGCTGGGAGACGTTTACCGATAAAGTCATCAGCCTGATCAACGAGCATCGTGAAGGGGTGGTGTTTTTACTCTGGGGTTCTCACGCGCAGAAGAAAGGGGCGATTATCGATCGTCAGCGTCATCACGTGCTCAAGGCACCGCACCCGTCACCGCTGTCTGCACATCGCGGTTTCTTTGGCAGTAATCATTTTGTTCTGGCGAATGAATGGCTGGAAAAACGTGGCGAAAAGCCGATTGACTGGATGCCTGTATTACCGGCAGAGAGCGAGTAGTTAGAGTTTGTATGCCCGGCTCACCGGGCATACAAAAAGCATAATGGATTATGCCTTGTTCTGGCGCCACCATTCGGCCAGCAGTACGCCGGTCGCAACGGATACGTTCAGACTTTCCACATTGCCTGTTCCGTCGATAGAGACGCTCAGATCCGCACTGGAGAGCGCCGCGTCAGACAGACCATCACGTTCCTGCCCCAGCACCAGCACCATTTTGCGCGGCAGCGTCGCTTTAAACAGCGGCGTACCGGCATGGCTTGAGGTGGTCACGATGGAATAACCCGCTTTACGGAACTGCTCGAGGGCGTCCAGAACGCTGTCACCGGTGATCGGCTGTACGTGCTCGGCTCCGCCTTCCGCAGTACGGATCGCGGCGCCGGATTCCAGCAGCGCGGCATCCTGCAACAGCACGCCTTTCACGCCAAAGTGCGCGCAGCTACGCATCATTGCGCCCAGGTTGTGCGGGTTGCCCACATCTTCCAGGGCCAGCACGCAGTCATCGGCATCCGCCTGGCTGACCCACTGCTGCACGGTCGTGCCGTTACGCTTTTTGATCAGGAAGCAGACGCCGCCGTGGTGTTCAGTGCCGGACGCTTTGATCAGCTCGGCATCATCAACCACGTGGTAGGCTTTACGGTTCGCGGCCATCCAGCGCAGCGCTTCTTTGAAGCGCGGGGTCACGCTCTGGATAAACCAGGCGCGGACGATACACTCAGGACGGCTCAGGAACAGCGCCTGGCAGGCGTTCTCGCCATACACGCGGGTCTCTTCCGCACGCTGACGGCGCAGCACTTCCGGGTCGATAAAGCTTTTACCGCTGATACCGCCGTGATCGGCTTTTTCCGGCGTCTCATCGCCAGGGGCGCGAGAAACGGTGCGCCACGGTGAGGCGTTATCACGTGAGAAGTCATCACGCGGACGATCGTCGCGTGGACGGTCACTGCGTGGGCGGTCGGAACGCGGACGGTCATCGCGTTTGCGATCGTCACGTTTGCGGTCATCACCGCGGTTATTTCTGTCATCGCGGGCGGGGCGACGGCCACCGTCTGCACGAGAAGACGCCGGACGCCCGCCACCTTTTCCGGTACGCGGATTTTGGGTGCGTTTATCAGAGTCATCATCACTGCGGACATACATCACTTTGACCTTGCCGCTTTTGTTTTTCATTTCGTCGTTCATGCTTTTCTCCACCAGCGCTGCGCGAAGCGCGCAGATTACCCGATGTGCCAGCGCATAGCCATAATTTCGTACAAAAGCCTGTGACTATTGTTCTCATTGAATAAAACGCATTGTTGTTTCAAACAGGCTCATTGATAATATGTAACATATTAGAAACATTATCGGCGTTGTGCCGCTGTCCCACGGCTCTATCAGAGGTTAGTTATGAATACCGTATGTGCCAACTGTCAGGCTCTTAATCGCATTCCGGACGATCGGATGGAAGATGGTGCGAAATGCGGACGTTGTGGCCATGAATTATTTGATGGCGATGTCATTAACGCGACGGGTGCTACGCTGGACAAACTCCTCAAGGACGATCTTCCTGTCGTGATCGATTTCTGGGCACCATGGTGCGGCCCTTGCCGTAGCTTCGCGCCGATTTTCGAAGATGTGGCCGAAGAGCGCAGCGGAAAAATGCGGTTCGTTAAGGTCAATACCGAAGCCGAACCCGAACTGAGCGCACGTTTTCGTATTCGCAGCATCCCGACCATTATGATTTTCAAAAATGGCGAAGTGATCGATATGCTCAACGGTGCGGTTCCAAAAGCACCTTTTGAAAGCTGGTTAAACGAGTCGCTGTAACATTCACGGGGCACGTCTTGTGCCCCGCTCCCGCCTCTGCGAAAATAGCGTTTTTCCTGCATTTCGACCATGACTGATAACGCCGTTCTTAAATTACGCGCCGAACGCCTTGCGCGCGCCACCCGACCGTTCCTCGCACGAGGCAACCGTATTCGCCGCTGTCAGCGCTGCCTTCTGCCGCTGAAGGTTTGTCTATGCGAGACGCTGGCACCGAGTACGGCACAGAGCCGTTTTTGTCTGGTCATGTTCGATACCGAGCCGATGAAACCCAGCAATACGGGGCGTCTTATCGCCGATATTCTGCCGGATACCGCCGCGTTTCAGTGGTCCCGTACAGAGCCGCCTCAGGCCCTGCTCGATTTAGTGGCCAGCCCCGACTACCAGCCGATGGTCGTCTTCCCCGCGTCATATGCAGGTGTGGATCGCCAGGTGCTTTCAGCGCCGCCATCCGGTAAACCACCGCTGTTTATCATGCTGGACGGTACATGGACCGAAGCGCGAAAAATGTTTCGCAAAAGCCCGTATCTCGACGCGCTGCCGGTGATTTCTGTCGATCTTTCCCGCGTCTCCGCCTACCGCCTGCGTGAAGCGCACGCTGACGGGCAATACTGCACCGCCGAAGTGGCGATTGCGCTTCTGGATTTAGCGGGAGATACCGCTGCGGCTGATGCCCTGGGCAACCATTTCTCATGCTTCCGGGAGCGCTATCTGGCGGGAAAAACCGTTCATAAGGGCAGCGTCACAGCGCCCGAGCCAGAAAGCGTTTAAAATCATCAGGTCGCTTGCATTCACAGGAGGCCTGCATGAGCCAGCGAGGGTTAGAAGCGCTACTTCGTCCTAAATCCATTGCCGTTATCGGCGCATCAATGAAGCCGGATCGTGCTGGCTATCTGATGATGCGTAATCTGCTGGCCGGGGGATTTAACGGCCCCGTCATGCCCGTCACGCCGTCTTATAAGGCCGTTCAGGGGGTACTTGCTTGGCCTGATGTACAAAGCTTGCCTTTCGTGCCGGATCTTGCCGTACTCTGTACAAACGCGAAGCGCAACCCGGAACTGCTGGAATCACTCGGCAAGAAAGGGTGTAAAACCTGCATTATTCTTTCGTCTCCGCCTGAACAGAAAGCCGAGCTTCTGGCCTGCGCCAGCCGCTATCAAATGCGCATTCTTGGGCCAAACAGTCTGGGCCTGCTTGCCCCCTGGCAGGGGCTGAATGCCAGTTTCTCCCCGGTTCCGATCCGCAAAGGCAAACTGGCGTTTATCTCGCAGTCGGCTGCGGTATCGAACACCATCCTCGACTGGGCGCAGCAGCGTGAAATGGGATTCTCCTACTTCATTGCCCTGGGCGACAGCCTGGATATCGACGTTGATGAGCTGCTGGATTTTCTGGCGCGTGACGGCAAAACCAGCGCGATCCTGCTTTATCTTGAGCACCTCAGCGACGCGCGTCGTTTTGTCTCGGCTTCGCGAAGCGCTTCGCGCAATAAGCCGATCCTGGTGATCAAAAGCGGACGCAGCCCTGCGGCACAGCGTCTGCTGCATTCTCATTCCGGCATGGATCCCGCCTGGGACGCCGCCATTCAGCGCGCGGGGTTGCTGCGGGTACAGGATACGCACGAGCTTTTTTCCGCCGTTGAGACGTTAAGCCATATGCGCCCGTTGCGCGGTGAGAAGCTAATGATTGTCAGTAACGGTGCGGCCCCTGCCGCGCTCGCGCTGGACGAGCTGTGGCGGCGCTTCGGCAAGCTGGCAACGCTGAGTGAAGAGACGCTGCAGCGCCTGAAAGAAGCGCTTCCGACCAGCGTGACGCCCGGCAATCCGCTTGATTTGCGCGATGACGCCAGCAGCGACCGCTACATCAGAGCGATCTCCATTTTGCTGGATAGCCAGGATTTCGACGCGCTGATGATTATCCACTCCCCCAGCGCGGTCGCGCCGGGCAGTGAAAGCGCGCGCGCGCTCATTGACGCCGTGCGCAACCATCCGCGAGGTAAATACGTTACCCTGCTCACCAACTGGTGCGGTGAGTTTTCCTCTCAGGAGGCGCGGCGCTTGTTCAGCGAGGCCGGGCTGCCAACCTACCGCACGCCGGAAGGCACCATCACCGCGTTTATGCATATGGTGGAATATCGCCGCAACCAGAAGCAGCTGCGTGAAACGCCGGCTTTGCCGGGGAATCTGACGGCGAACACCGTCGACGTTCACCGGCTGTTGCAGCAGGCCATTGAAGAAGGCGCGACCTCGCTTGATACGCATGAGGTCCAGCCCATTCTGGGCAGCTACGGGATGCAAACCCTGCCGACCTGGATCGCCGGCGACAGCGCTGAGGCCGTGCATATTGCCGAACAGATTGGCTATCCGGTTGCCCTGAAGCTGCGTTCTCCGGATATCCCGCATAAGTCTGATGTTCAGGGGGTTATGTTATACCTGCGTACGGCGACTGAGGTGCAGCAGGCAGCTGATGCCATTTTTGATCGGGTCAAAATGGCCTGGCCGCAGGCAAGGATCCACGGATTGCTGGTGCAAAGCATGGCAAACCGTGCAGGGGCTCAGGAATTACGGGTAGTGGTTGAACACGATCCCGTCTTCGGCCCGCTCATCATGCTGGGAGAGGGTGGCGTTGAGTGGCGTCCGGAGGAGCAGGCCGTGGTGGCGTTACCGCCGCTGAACATGAACCTGGCGCGTTATCTGATCATCCAGGCGATTAAAAGTAAAAAGATCCGTGGCCGGAGTGCGCTGCGCCCGCTTGATATAGCCGGGTTAAGTCAGTTCCTGGTGCAGGTCTCTAACCTGATTGTGGATTGTGCAGAGATCCAGCGGCTGGACATTCATCCGCTGCTGGCCTCCGGCAATGAGTTTACGGCGCTGGACGTGACCCTGGATATCGCACCATTCGAAGGAGACAGAGAAAGCCGTCTGGCGATCCGCCCGTATCCCCTGCAGCTGGAGGAGTGGGTTGAGATGAAGAATGGAGAACGCGCCTTGTTCCGCCCTATTCTGCCGGAAGATGAGCCCCAGCTGCGAGCCTTTATCTCTCAGGTCACGAAAGAGGATCTTTATTATCGCTATTTTAGCGAAATCAACGAATTTACCCACGATGATTTAGCCAATATGACCCAGATCGACTACGATCGAGAAATGGCGTTTGTTGCCGTTCGTCGCTCCGATAAGGGGGATGAGATCCTCGGCGTCACGCGTGCTATTTCTGACCCGGATAACGTCGATGCGGAGTTTGCGGTGCTGGTGCGCTCCGATCTTAAAGGCCTGGGTCTGGGCAGACGGCTGCTGGAAAAACTTATCAGTTATACGCGAGATCACGGATTGTTACGCCTCAATGGCATTACTATGCCTAACAATCGCGGTATGGTGACCCTGGCGCGAAAACTTGGGTTTGACGTTGATATTCAGCTGGACGAAGGTATTGTGGCCTTGTCCCTCAGTCTGACATCAGCAGACAAACGCGAGTAAGCTACTGGAAATGTTACCCACTTTGGACGGGACTGGTGGTATCATTGTCCGCTTATGTTGTTTGCATGGTACAGACAACCCTTCAATGAACAGAGAAGAAACGCACTGTGATGTTGTCAAAATTTAAGCGTAATAAACATCAACAACACCTTGCTCAACTACCGAAGATTTCTCAGTCAGTTGATGATGTAGAGTTCTTTTACGCTCCCGCTCATTTTCGGGAGACGCTTCTGGAAAAGATTGCCAGCGCCACGCGACGCATTTGCATCGTAGCGCTCTATCTTGAACAGGATGAAGGCGGGCGCGCGATCCTGAACGCGCTCTATGAAGCCAAACGTCAGCGTCCGGAACTTGATGTTCGCGTGCTGGTAGACTGGCATCGCGCTCAGCGTGGCCGTATTGGCGCTGCCGCCTCAAACACCAATGCTGACTGGTATTGCCGCACGGCGCAGGAAAATCCTGGCGTTGATGTGCCTGTTTATGGCGTCCCGGTAAATACCCGTGAAGCGCTCGGCGTCCTTCATTTCAAGGGATTCATCATTGATGACAGCGTGCTTTACAGCGGCGCAAGTCTGAATGATGTTTACCTTCATCAGCTCGATAAATATCGCTACGACCGCTACCATCTGATCCGTAATCCGCAGATGGCCGATATCATGTTTAACTGGGTTGATAAAAATCTGGTCCATGGCCGCGGTGTTAATCGCCTTGACGATCCTGAGCGTCCTAAAAGCCCGGAAATCAAAAACGATGTTCGCGCCTTCCGCCAGGAGCTGCGTGATGCGGTCTATCATTTCCAGGGTGATGCGAACAACGAAGAGTTATCCGTTACCCCGCTGGTAGGGCTCGGTAAATCAAGCCTGCTGAACAAAACGATATTCCATCTGATGCCGTGCGCGGAGCAGAAACTCACCATCTGTACGCCGTACTTCAACCTTCCTGCCGTGCTGGTGCGTAATATCATTCAGCTGCTGCGCGACGGTAAAAAAGTGGAAATCATCGTTGGTGATAAAACCGCAAACGACTTTTTCATTCCTGAAGATCAGCCGTTCAAAATCATCGGTGCGCTGCCTTATCTCTATGAGATCAACCTGCGCCGTTTCCTGAGCCGTTTACAGTATTACGTAAACACTGACCAGCTGGTTGTGCGTCTCTGGAAAGATGAGGACAACACCTACCATCTGAAAGGAATGTGGGTCGACGATGAGTGGATGCTGCTGACCGGTAATAACCTGAACCCACGCGCGTGGCGACTGGATCTGGAAAACGCTATCCTAATCCATGACCCGCAGCACGAGTTAGCCGCAAAACGTGAACGTGAGCTGGAGCTGATTCGCACGCATACCACTGTGGTTAATCATTACCGCGAACTGCAGAGCATTGCCGATTATCCGGTAAAAGTCCGCAAGCTTATCCGCCGCTTACGTCGTATCCGTATCGACCGACTTATCAGCCGTATTCTGTAATGTCCAGGCCCTGCAACCCGCAGGGCTTTTTTATGGTGCCGTTGATGCGTATTCCTCTGTTACTTAGCGTCCTCTTTCTGAGTGGCTGTAGCCATATGGCCAACGATAACTGGTCCGGACAGGATAAAGCCCAGCATTTCCTCGCTTCGGCGATGTTGTCCGCAGCCGGTAATGAATATGCGCAGCATCAGGGATACAGCCGGGACCGTAGCGCGGCGATAGGGTTGATGTTCTCAGTCAGTCTTGGAGCATCAAAAGAACTGTGGGATAGCCGCCCCGTAGGGAGCGGCTGGAGCTGGAAAGATTTCGCCTGGGATGTCGCCGGCGCAACGACCGGCTATGCCGTGTGGCAGATGGCGCGCTATTAAAGTCGAATGCCTTTACCTTTGCGATGCAGCATCAGCGAAACAATAAAGGCCAGTGCGCCCATTATCGTTACGTACCAGAAGAATGTCGTTTCACTTCCCCATGATTTAAGCGACAACGCAACGTACTCCGCCGATCCGCCAAACAACGCATTAGCTACCGCATAAGAGAGCCCTACCCCTAAAGCACGTACCTGCGCCGGGAACATTTCAGCTTTCAATATTCCGCTGATAGAGGTATAGAAACTGACAATCACCATCGCCAGCATCACCAGCGCAAACGCCGCATACGGCGAAGTCACATGCTGAAGGGCCGACAGAATAGGTACGGTACATAACGCCGACAGGCCGCCGAAAATCAGCATCGACGTACGTCGACCGATTTTATCCGAGAGCGCACCGATAATGGGTTGTATGAGCATAAAGACAAACAGCGCCACGGTCATGACTACGCTGGCGACGTTTGCGTGCATGCCGGTGGTGTTCACCAGGTACTTCTGCATGTAGGTGGTGAACGTGTAAAAACTGAGAGAGCCGCCCGCAGTAAAGCCCAGCACCATGAGGAAAGCTTTGCGGTTACGCCATAACCCTTTGAATGTTCCCGCCTCCTTCAGCGTTCTGACTTCCTTCTGAGAGGTTTCATCTAACTGACGGCGTAGCCAAAGTGCGACCACCGCCAGTACTGCGCCCATCGCGAAAGGAATTCGCCATCCCCAGGCGTGAAGTTGTTCGTCCGTCAGAATCTGCTGCAGGATCACTACCACAAGAATGGCCAGCAGTTGACCACCAATCAGCGTGACGTACTGGAATGAGGCGTAAAAACCTTTACGGCCTTCCAGGGCAATCTCACTCATGTAGGTCGCACTGGTACCGTATTCACCCCCTACCGATAATCCCTGGAATAAGCGGGCCAGTAATAGTAGCGCCGGTGCCCAGGTACCAATCGATTCATACCCCGGTAAGCAGGCGATCACCAGAGAACCAAAGCACATCATGCACACCGAGATCAGCATAGAAGCCTTACGGCCGCGACGATCCGCAATGCGGCCAAACAGCCAGCCCCCGATGGGCCGCATTAAAAACCCTGCGGCAAATACCCCCGCCGTTTGTAGCAGCTGCGTTGTGGTGTTGCCGGATGGGAAGAAAATATGTGCGAAGTAGAGTGAACAGAATGAGTAGACGTAAAAGTCGAACCATTCAACCAGATTCCCTGAAGAGGCGCTGACGATTGCCCATACCCTTCTTCGGGTATCACTGTTAGCCAGCGTCCCGTTTGATGTAATGCTTTCTGTCATTGTGATTATGCTCCTGCCATAAACAGCGGCGTATTGAGCCAGGAGACTCAATTACCTCGTAAATGAAATGTTATAATTTTGTTATAAATAACATTGCGACAAGGATCACACATTCCATTAGCAGGATAAGGGATTAAGAGAAAGGCCAAAGAGGGTAAGCACAAAGCAAAAAACCCCGCACCTTACGGTACGGGGTTCTTCTAATTGATGCCTGGCAGTTCCCTACTCTCACATGGGGAGACCCCACACTACCATCGGCGCTACGGCGTTTCACTTCTGAGTTCGGCATGGGGTCAGGTGGGACCACCGCGCTAAAGCCGCCAGGCAAATTCTGTTAATCTGTATCAGGCTGAAAATCGTGTCTGTCTCATCCGCCGAAACAGCTTCGGCGTTGTAAGGTTAAGCCTCACGGTTCATTAGTATCGGTTAGCTCAACGCATCGCTGCGCTTACACACCCGACCTATCAACGTCGTAGTCTTCAACGTTCCTTCAGGACCCTTAAAGGGTCAGGGAGAACTCATCTCGGGGCAAGTTTCGTGCTTAGATGCTTTCAGCACTTATCTTTTCCGCATTTAGCTACCGGGCAGTGCCATTGGCATGACAACCCGAACACCAGTGATGCGTCCACTCCGGTCCTCTCGTACTAGGAGCAGCCCCCCTCAATTCTCCAGCGCCCACGGCAGATAGGGACCGAACTGTCTCACGACGTTCTAAACCCAGCTCGCGTACCACTTTAAATGGCGAACAGCCATACCCTTGGGACCTACTTCAGCCCCAGGATGTGATGAGCCGACATCGAGGTGCCAAACACCGCCGTCGATATGAACTCTTGGGCGGTATCAGCCTGTTATCCCCGGAGTACCTTTTATCCGTTGAGCGATGGCCCTTCCATTCAGAACCACCGGATCACTATGACCTGCTTTCGCACCTGCTCGAGCCGTCACTCTCGCAGTCAAGCTAGCTTATGCCATTGCACTAACCTCCTGATGTCCGACCAGGATTAGCTAACCTTCGTGCTCCTCCGTTACTCTTTGGGAGGAGACCGCCCCAGTCAAACTACCCACCAGACACTGTCCGCAACCCGGATTACGGGTCTACGTTAGAACACCAGCCATTAAAGGGTGGTATTTCAAGGTCGGCTCCACGCAGACTGGCGTCCACGCTTCAAAGCCTCCCACCTATCCTACACATCAAGGACCAGTGTTCAGTGTCAAGCTATAGTAAAGGTTCACGGGGTCTTTCCGTCTTGCCGCGGGTACACTGCATCTTCACAGCGAGTTCAATTTCACTGAGTCTCGGGTGGAGACAGCCTGGCCATCATTACGCCATTCGTGCAGGTCGGAACTTACCCGACAAGGAATTTCGCTACCTTAGGACCGTTATAGTTACGGCCGCCGTTTACCGGGGCTTCGATCAAGAGCTTCGCGTTGCCGCTAACCCCATCAATTAACCTTCCGGCACCGGGCAGGCGTCACACCGTATACGTCCACTTTCGTGTTTGCACAGTGCTGTGTTTTTAATAAACAGTTGCAGCCAGCTGGTATCTTCGACTGATTTCAGCTCCACCCGCAGGGGCTTCACCTACATATCAGCGTGCCTTCTCCCGAAGTTACGGCACCATTTTGCCTAGTTCCTTCACCCGAGTTCTCTCAAGCGCCTTGGTATTCTCTACCTGACCACCTGTGTCGGTTTGGGGTACGATTTCGTGTTACCTGATGCTTAGAGGCTTTTCCTGGAAGCAGGGCATTTGTTACTTCAGCACCGTAGTGCCTCGTCATCACACCTCAGCGTTAAAAAGGTACCGGATTTACCTGGAACCTCCGCCTACATGCTTAAACCGGGACAACCGTCGCCCGGCTAACATAGCCTTCTCCGTCCCCCCTTCGCAGTAACACCAAGTACAGGAATATTAACCTGTTTCCCATCGACTACGCCTTTCGGCCTCGCCTTAGGGGTCGACTCACCCTGCCCCGATTAACGTTGGACAGGAACCCTTGGTCTTCCGGCGAGCGGGCTTTTCACCCGCTTTATCGTTACTTATGTCAGCATTCGCACTTCTGATACCTCCAGCATGCCTCACAGCACACCTTCAACGGCTTACAGAACGCTCCCCTACCCAACAACGCCTAAGCGTCGCTGCCGCAGCTTCGGTGCATGGTTTAGCCCCGTTACATCTTCCGCGCAGGCCGACTCGACCAGTGAGCTATTACGCTTTCTTTAAATGATGGCTGCTTCTAAGCCAACATCCTGGCTGTCTGTGCCTTCCCACATCGTTTCCCACTTAACCATGACTTTGGGACCTTAGCTGGCGGTCTGGGTTGTTTCCCTCTTCACGACGGACGTTAGCACCCGCCGTGTGTCTCCCGTGATAACATTCTTCGGTATTCGTAGTTTGCATCGGGTTGGTAAGCCGGGATGGCCCCCTAGCCGAAACAGTGCTCTACCCCCGAAGATGAGTTCACGAGGCGCTACCTAAATAGCTTTCGGGGAGAACCAGCTATCTCCCGGTTTGATTGGCCTTTCACCCCCAGCCACAAGTCATCCGCTAATTTTTCAACATTAGTCGGTTCGGTCCTCCAGTTAGTGTTACCCAACCTTCAACCTGCCCATGGCTAGATCACCGGGTTTCGGGTCTATACCCTGCAACTTAACGCCCAGTTAAGACTCGGTTTCCCTTCGGCTCCCCTATACGGTTAACCTTGCTACAGAATATAAGTCGCTGACCCATTATACAAAAGGTACGCAGTCACACCACAAGGGTGCTCCCACTGCTTGTACGTACACGGTTTCAGGTTCTTTTTCACTCCCCTCGCCGGGGTTCTTTTCGCCTTTCCCTCACGGTACTGGTTCACTATCGGTCAGTCAGGAGTATTTAGCCTTGGAGGATGGTCCCCCCATATTCAGACAGGATACCACGTGTCCCGCCCTACTCTTCGAGTTCACAACCTGTGTGCTTTCGTGTACGGGACTGTCACCCTGTACCGTGCGACTTTCCAGACGCTTCCACTAACACACAAGCTGATTCAGACTCTGGGCTGCTCCCCGTTCGCTCGCCGCTACTGGGGGAATCTCGGTTGATTTCTTTTCCTCGGGGTACTTAGATGTTTCAGTTCCCCCGGTTCGCCTCGTTAACCTATGTATTCAGTTAACGATAGTGTGACGAATCACACTGGGTTTCCCCATTCGGACATCGCCGGGTCAAAGGTTCATATCACCTCGCCGGCGCTTTTCGCAGATTAGCACGTCCTTCATCGCCTCTGACTGCCAGGGCATCCACCGTGTACGCTTAGTCGCTTAACCTCACAACCCGAAGATGTTTCACTTCTGATTGCGAAAATTTGAGAGACTCGAACACACATAACATGTGTGTCGTTTCAATTTTCAGCTTGATCCAGATTTTTAAAGAGCAAATATCTCAAACGTCACCCGAAGATGAGTTTTGAGATATGACGGCAGGTGACTTTCACTCACGAACCAGCAAGTGGCGTCCCCTAGGGGATTCGAACCCCTGTTACCGCCGTGAAAGGGCGGTGTCCTGGGCCTCTAGACGAAGGGGACGTGTAAGTCTCAATCGCAAGACGCCTTGCTATTTACTTTTCATCAGACAATCTGTGTGAGCACTACAAAGGCAGGTTCTTTAAGGTAAGGAGGTGATCCAACCGCAGGTTCCCCTACGGTTACCTTGTTACGACTTCACCCCAGTCATGAATCACAAAGTGGTAAGCGCCCTCCCGAAGGTTAAGCTACCTACTTCTTTTGCAACCCACTCCCATGGTGTGACGGGCGGTGTGTACAAGGCCCGGGAACGTATTCACCGTAGCATTCTGATCTACGATTACTAGCGATTCCGACTTCATGGAGTCGAGTTGCAGACTCCAATCCGGACTACGACGCACTTTATGAGGTCCGCTTGCTCTCGCGAGGTCGCTTCTCTTTGTATGCGCCATTGTAGCACGTGTGTAGCCCTACTCGTAAGGGCCATGATGACTTGACGTCATCCCCACCTTCCTCCAGTTTATCACTGGCAGTCTCCTTTGAGTTCCCGGCCGGACCGCTGGCAACAAAGGATAAGGGTTGCGCTCGTTGCGGGACTTAACCCAACATTTCACAACACGAGCTGACGACAGCCATGCAGCACCTGTCTCAGAGTTCCCGAAGGCACCAATCCATCTCTGGAAAGTTCTCTGGATGTCAAGAGTAGGTAAGGTTCTTCGCGTTGCATCGAATTAAACCACATGCTCCACCGCTTGTGCGGGCCCCCGTCAATTCATTTGAGTTTTAACCTTGCGGCCGTACTCCCCAGGCGGTCGACTTAACGCGTTAGCTCCGGAAGCCACGCCTCAAGGGCACAACCTCCAAGTCGACATCGTTTACGGCGTGGACTACCAGGGTATCTAATCCTGTTTGCTCCCCACGCTTTCGCACCTGAGCGTCAGTCTTTGTCCAGGGGGCCGCCTTCGCCACCGGTATTCCTCCAGATCTCTACGCATTTCACCGCTACACCTGGAATTCTACCCCCCTCTACAAGACTCTAGCCTGCCAGTTTCGAATGCAGTTCCCAGGTTGAGCCCGGGGATTTCACATCCGACTTGACAGACCGCCTGCGTGCGCTTTACGCCCAGTAATTCCGATTAACGCTTGCACCCTCCGTATTACCGCGGCTGCTGGCACGGAGTTAGCCGGTGCTTCTTCTGCGGGTAACGTCAATTGCTGAGGTTATTAACCTCAACACCTTCCTCCCCGCTGAAAGTACTTTACAACCCGAAGGCCTTCTTCATACACGCGGCATGGCTGCATCAGGCTTGCGCCCATTGTGCAATATTCCCCACTGCTGCCTCCCGTAGGAGTCTGGACCGTGTCTCAGTTCCAGTGTGGCTGGTCATCCTCTCAGACCAGCTAGGGATCGTCGCCTAGGTGAGCCGTTACCCCACCTACTAGCTAATCCCATCTGGGCACATCTGATGGCAAGAGGCCCGAAGGTCCCCCTCTTTGGTCTTGCGACGTTATGCGGTATTAGCTACCGTTTCCAGTAGTTATCCCCCTCCATCAGGCAGTTTCCCAGACATTACTCACCCGTCCGCCGCTCGCCGGCAAAGTAGCAAGCTACTTTCCGCTGCCGCTCGACTTGCATGTGTTAGGCCTGCCGCCAGCGTTCAATCTGAGCCATGATCAAACTCTTCAATTTAAGTTTGATGCTCGTGAATTAAACTTCGTAATGAATTACGTATGTTCACTCAGAGACTTGGTATTCATTTTTCGTCTTGCGACGTTAAGAATCCATGTCACTTTGAGTGCCCACACAGATTGTCTGATAAATTGTTAAAGAGCAGTGCCGCTTCGCTTTTCGCAGCGGCGCGGGGTGTGCATATTACGCTTTCCCGCTTCAGAGTCAAGTGATTAATTTCGCTTTTCTCTGCTGACCTGGCGGCGTGTGTGCCGTTGTTCCGTGTCAGTGGAGGCGCATTATAGGGAGTAATTCCGAAGCTGCAAGGATAAAGTGACATTTATTTACTGACTGCTCACTTTCCAGGCAAATCTTACTCCAGACCTCAATTTTCGCCTGGTTTTTAAACAAAAACGAGCCGCAAGCGGCTCGTTTTTGCGTTTTGTGACTTACTGCACTGCCACAATACGATCGTCGTTGGCTTCCAGACGAATAACTTTGCCCGGAATCAACTCTCCGGAGAGGATCTGCTGCGCCAGCGGGTTTTCGATCTGCTGCTGGATAGCACGTTTCAATGGACGCGCACCGTACACCGGATCGTAACCATTCTCGCTCAGCAGCTTCAGGGCCTCGTCGGAGATGTGAATTTCATATCCACGCTCTTCCAGACGTTTGTACAGACGCTGCAGCTGGATCTGCGCAATCGACGCAATGTGTTTCTCACCCAGAGGATGGAATACCACCACTTCATCAATACGGTTGATGAACTCAGGACGGAAGTTATGGCTCACGACACCGAGCACCAGATCCTTCATATGGCTATAGTCCAGTTCACCGAAACGTTCCTGAATCAAATCGGAACCCAGGTTCGAGGTCATGATGACAACCGTATTACGGAAGTCGACCGTTCTCCCCTGTCCGTCGGTCAGACGGCCATCATCCAGCACCTGAAGCAGGATGTTGAACACATCAGGGTGCGCTTTTTCCACTTCATCCAGCAGGATGACGGAATAAGGGCGACGGCGAACGGCTTCCGTCAGATACCCCCCTTCTTCATAACCAACGTATCCCGGAGGCGCGCCGACCAGACGTGAGACGGAATGTTTCTCCATAAACTCGGACATGTCGATACGTACCATCGCATCGTCGCTGTCGAACATAAAGTTAGCCAGCGCTTTACACAGCTCGGTTTTACCGACCCCCGTCGGTCCCAGGAACAGGAACGAACCAATCGGACGGTTTGGATCGGACAGCCCTGCACGACTACGACGAATAGCGTTCGAAACCGCTTCAACCGCTTCGTTCTGGCCAATCACCCGATTGTGTAGATCTTGCTCCATGCGCAGCAGTTTTTCACGCTCGCCTTCCAGCATGCGCGCCACCGGAATACCGGTCCAGCGAGCAAGCACTTCTGCGATTTCTGCATCCGTCACCTTATTACGTAACAGACGCATCGTTTTCCCTTCTGACTGCGTCGCTATCTCAAGCTGTTTTTCCAGCTCAGGAATTTTGCCGTACTGCAGTTCAGACATCCGCGCCAGATCGCCGACACGGCGAGCCTGCTCAATGGCAATTTTGGCCTGTTCGAGTTCAGCTTTAATGGTCTGAGTGCCGGAAAGGGATGCTTTCTCGGCTTTCCACTCTTCTTCCAGCTCAGAATACTGGCGCTCTTTATCGTCCAGTTCTTCATTGAGCATATCCAGGCGTTTCTTACTGGCTTCATCAGACTCTTTCTTCAGCGCCTGCTGTTCCAGCTTGAGCTGAATGATGCGTCGGTCGAGCCTGTCCAGCTCTTCCGGTTTCGAGTCAATCTGCATACGAATGCTCGAAGCCGCTTCATCAATAAGGTCGATCGCTTTATCCGGCAGCTGGCGGTCAGCAATGTAACGGTGTGAAAGCGTCGCTGCCGCAACGATAGCCGGGTCAGTGATCTGCACGTGGTGGTGCAGTTCATAGCGCTCCTTCAAACCACGCAGGATCGCGATGGTATCTTCAACGCTTGGCTCAGCAACAAACACTTTCTGGAAACGACGTTCCAGCGCAGCATCTTTCTCAATGTACTGACGGTACTCGTCGAGCGTGGTGGCACCGACGCAGTGGAGTTCACCGCGCGCCAGCGCAGGTTTCAGCATGTTCCCGGCATCCATCGCGCCGTCCGCTTTACCCGCACCGACCATAGTGTGCAGTTCGTCGATGAACAGAATGACGTTGCCTTCCTGCTTCGCCAGGTCGTTAAGCACGCCTTTCAGACGCTCCTCAAACTCACCGCGGTATTTCGCACCGGCCACCAGCGCGCCCATATCCAGCGCCAGTACGCGGCGGCCTTTCAGGCCTTCCGGCACTTCGCCGTTGACGATACGCTGCGCCAGCCCTTCAACGATGGCGGTTTTACCGACACCCGGTTCACCAATCAGCACCGGGTTGTTCTTGGTACGACGCTGCAGTACCTGAATCGTACGGCGGATTTCTTCGTCACGGCCGATAACCGGATCAAGTTTGCCCTGTTCAGCACGCTCGGTCAGATCGACCGTAAATTTCTTCAAAGCCTGACGTTGGTCTTCGGCTCCCTGATCGTTCACGCTTTCACCTCCGCGCATTTTCTCAATCGCCTGAGTCACATTGGCGGTGGTCGCACCGGCAGATTTCAGCAGGTCGGTCAAGGTACCGCGTGATTCAAGCGCCGCCAGAACAAACAGCTCTGACGAAATAAAGTTGTCCCCACGTTTTTGCGCCAGCTTGTCGCAAAGGTTAAGCACGCGCACCAAATCCTGAGACGGCTGAACGTCGCCGCCGGTACCTTCTACCTGCGGTAAACGGCTCAGCGCCTGATCGATAGCGGTGCGTAACTGGCCAGCATTAATGCCAGCGGACGTTAATAAAGGACGTACCGATCCCCCTTCCTGATTCAGCAAGGCGCTCATTAAATGAAGAGGTTCGATAAATTGGTTGTCGTGCCCCAGTGCGAGGGACTGGGCATCGGCGAGAGCAAGCTGGAATTTATTAGTAAGACGATCCAGACGCATAACTCCTCCCATAACAGGTCAAATTTGCTACTGGAGATTAAATGAGGTCATCCCTCAATTATTCAAGGTTAATGACCTGAATTATGTGAAAAGAAAACGGCACGTACCGGATCGTCTTGATTCTTTAGGTTATATCAGCCAAATGAAACTTGCCATACGCCCCGTGGTCTTGTCGCGACGATAGGAGAAAAAATCACCCTTTTCGGTGAATGTGCAGCGATCGCCGCCGAAGATCTGCGTCACGCCAACGTTATTCAGACGCTGACGGGCGAGCTGGTAAATATCGGCCAGATATTTATCCCCCGAAGGCAGGAAGGCTTCAACCGCTTGCGGATCTTTTTCCATAAAGGCTTCGCGAACCTCTGGCCCCACTTCGAAAGCGCGAGGACCAATGGCCGGGCCAAGCCAGGCCATAATATTGGCTGGCTCATCGCTAAAGCAGGCGACAGTTTCTTCGAGCACGCCTTCACACAGACCACGCCAGCCCGCGTGTGCTGCAGCCACCTCGGTACCTGCACGGTTACAGAACAGAACCGGCAGACAATCGGCGGTCATCACGGCACAAACGGTTCCCGGAGTATTACTGTAAGAGGCATCAGCGCGTTTAGAAGCATAGGGTTCTCCCGTCAACTTCAGCACCGCGTTACCATGAACCTGTTCCAGCCAGACCGGTTTCGACGGCAAGTTCCCCGCAGCAAACAGACGTCTGCGGTTCTCTTCAACATGTTCCAGGTTGTCGCCACAGTGCGCACCGAGGTTCAAAGACTCCCACGCGCCCTGGCTAACACCGCCAATACGGGTTGAACTGCAGGCGGCCACGCCTGCAGGCAATGGCCACTCCGGGACAATCAGTTTGGTCATAACCAGTCCACTTGATCCTTATGTTCTTCGAAATCAGCACGCATGGCGTCAATAAGGTCCACCATATCCTGCGGGATAGGCGCATGCCATTCCATCTGAATACCGGTGATAGGGTGGTAAAGACGCAGCATAGTCGCGTGCAGCGCCTGGCGATCGAATTTACGCAATACGCTGATGAACTCATCCGATGCGCCTTTAGGTGGACGCGGACGACCACCGTATACCTGATCCCCGACCAGCGGATGGGTAATGTGGGCCATATGCACGCGGATCTGGTGAGTACGTCCGGTTTCCAGACGCAGACGCAGGCGCGTATGAATACGGAAGTGCTCCATAATGCGATAGTGCGTCACCGCCGGTTTACCCATCGGATGCACCGACATATGGGTACGTTTAGTTGGGTGACGGCTGATTGGCTCTTCCACCGTTCCGCCAGAGGTCATATGCCCAATGGCTACCGCTTCATACTCGCGGGTGATTTCGCGCAGCTGCAGCGATTCCACCAGACGGGTTTGAGCAGGAACGGTCTTCGCCACCACCATCAAACCGGTGGTGTCTTTATCCAGACGGTGCACGATGCCCGCGCGCGGGACATCCGCGATCGGCGGATAATAATGGAGAAGTGCGTTAAGTACCGTACCGTCAGGGTTCCCCGCGCCCGGATGAACAACCAGGTCGCGCGGCTTGTTGATCACCAGAATGTCATCATCTTCATAGACGATGTCCAGTGGGATATCCTGCGGCTCGAAGCGGATTTCCTCTTCGATTTCAGCATTGATGGCGACAGCTTCCCCACCTAACACTTTCTCTTTTGGTTTGTCCCAGATCTTGCCGTTTACCAGCACGCGCTGGTCAAGGATCCATTCTTTTATGCGTGAACGCGAATAATCAGGGAACAATTCGGCCAAAGCCTGATCTAAGCGTTGACCGAGCTGATTTTCGGAGACTGTTGCGGTGAGTTCTACTCGTTGTGCCATAAACTGCTTCTTCGTTTAACGTTGGGTTTTACGGCTTTGCCGTTTAATATAGTGTGCTATTGTAGCTGGTCTTAATCGGGAGCAGGAACAGAGTTTCTCCCGGACAAACATTTGAGGAAAGTCAAAACGTCATGACGCGCATGAAATATCTGGTGGCAGCGGCCACGTTGAGCCTGGCTTTGGTGGGCTGCTCCGGTTCAAATGAACAGGTCCCTGACAATCCGCCGAATGAAATCTATGCGACTGCACAACAAAAGTTGCAGGACGGTAACTGGAAACAGGCGATAACGCAACTGGAAGCGTTGGATAATCGCTATCCATTTGGTCCATATTCGCAGCAGGTACAGTTAGATCTCATCTACGCATACTATAAAAATGCCGACCTGCCGCTGGCTCAGGCAACTATCGATCGTTTCATGCGTCTGAACCCGACTCATCCTAACATCGACTATGTGATGTACATGCGCGGCCTCACCAACATGGCGCTGGACGACAGTGCGCTGCAGGGCTTCTTCGGCGTGGATCGTTCAGACCGTGACCCGCAGCATGCGCGTGATGCCTTCAATGACTTCTCCAAGCTGGTGCGCGGCTATCCGAACAGTCAGTACGTGACTGACGCCACCAAACGTCTGGTGTTCCTGAAAGATCGTCTGGCGAAATATGAATACTCCGTAGCGGAATACTATACCCGTCGTGGCGCATGGGTCGCCGTGGTTAACCGCGTAGAAGGTATGCTGCGTGATTATCCGGATACTCAGGCAACGCGCGACGGCCTGAAGCTGATGGAAAATGCTTACCGTCAGATGCAGATGACCGCTCAGGCTGAAAAAGTGGCGAAAATCATCGCCGCGAACAGCAGCAACACCTGATATTGCCTCAATGCAAAACGGCAGCCCGAAGGCTGCCGTTTTTTTATTCATTTTAGCGCGTCGCTGAAGCGCTTAAGCCTCAACACATCCAGTCAACTATGGCCCCAATTTTTGCCTTCGACAAGGTAAATCTCACCTCTTCCTGCCCTGCCTCACAAAAAAGATTCCCTGACAAAAACCGACAAAATAACGTGATCTAAATCACACATTTTGACATTAGGTCGGGTATGCTGGAATCACCAAGACGGAAAGACAAGAGGTAAAATTTATGACAATGAACATTACCAGTAAACAAATGGAAATTACTCCGGCAATCCGCCAGCACGTCGCAGACCGTCTCGCCAAACTGGATAAATGGCAAACTCATTTGATTAATCCACATATCATCCTGTCCAAGGAGCCGCAGGGTTTCATCGCTGACGCAACTATCAATACTCCAAACGGCCATCTGGTCGCCAGCGCAAAACACGAGGATATGTACACAGCAATTAACGATTTGATCAACAAGCTGGAACGGCAGCTCAATAAAGTGCAACACAAAGGTGAAGCCCGTCGCGCCGCAACATCGGTGAAAGACGCCAGCTTCGCGGAAGAAGTTGAAGAAGAGTAATCCTTTAAATTGAGTGTACCGCCAACGCGCCTTCGGGCGCGTTTTTTGTTTTTTATTGACAGGGTGAAAACAGTACGGGTACTTTAACGGTATCAATCACAGGATGACTTTATGAAACTTACGCCGTTCTTCTTCGCATTCTTTTTTACCTTCCCCTGAACGGGAGGCGTTTCGTCGTGTGGTAAAGAATGCGAAGACGAACAACAAGGCCTCCCACACCGGGGGGCCTTTTTTATTGATAACGATAAAATGAGACAGGCAACACTATGACACCGGAAAACCCGTTACTGGATCTGCGAGTAAAAATCAGCGCGCTGGATGAGAAACTGCTGGCGCTGCTGGCCGAACGCCGCACCCTTGCCGTTGAAGTGGGCAAAGCCAAGCTGGACTCCCATCGCCCGGTACGCGATATCGACCGCGAGCGCGATCTGCTGGAACGTCTCATTCAGCTCGGCAAATCGCATCACCTCGATGCCCACTACATTACCCGGTTGTTCCAGCTCATCATCGAAGACTCCGTTCTCACTCAGCAAGCGCTGCTCCAGCAGCATCTGAACAAAACCAATCCACACTCTGCGCGTATCGCCTTCCTCGGTCCGAAGGGATCTTATTCTCACCTGGCCGCACGTCAGTATGCCGCACGCCATTTCGAAGAATTTATTGAGAGCGGCTGCGCGAAGTTTGCCGACATTTTTAATCAGGTTGAGACCGGCCAGGCGGATTACGCCGTCGTACCTATTGAAAACACCAGCTCCGGCGCCATCAACGACGTTTACGATTTGCTGCAGCACACCAGCCTGTCGCTGGTTGGCGAGCTGACGATCCCTATCGATCACTGCGTGCTGGTATCCGGCTCAACGGACCTGAGCAAGATCGAAACGGTTTACAGTCATCCACAGCCGTTCCAGCAGTGCAGCCAGTTCCTGAACCGCTATCCGAGCTGGAAAATTGAGTACACCGAAAGCACCTCGGCGGCGATGGAAAAAGTGGCGCAGGCTAACACCCCAACCGTCGCCGCGCTCGGCAGCGAAGCAGGCGGGGCGCTGTATGGTTTACAGGTGCTGGAACGCAACCTGGCGAACCAGACGCAAAATATCACCCGCTTCGTGGTGCTGGCACGCAAGGCAATCAATGTGTCAGACCAGGTGCCGGCCAAAACCACGCTGCTGATGGCGACCGGCCAACAGGCCGGGGCGCTGGTTGAAGCCCTGCTGGTGCTGCGTAACCACAACCTGATCATGACCAGGCTGGAATCACGCCCAATCCACGGTAACCCGTGGGAAGAGATGTTCTACCTCGATATCCAGGCCAACCTGGAATCTGCTTCCATGCAGAAGGCCCTGCGCGAACTGGGCGAGATCACGCGTTCCATGAAGGTGCTGGGCTGCTATCCGAGCGAAAACGTGGTCCCGGTTGACCCGGCTTAACGTTCGATGAACCGGCTTTTCTTCATCCCTGCCACGTTCACCGGCAGGGTGAAGATGGCGCCGGAGAGCGGATACTTCGCCACCTCGTCTGCATCCATATTTTCCCGCGTGGTGGTAATAAACAGCGTTTTCATGTCATCGCCCCCAAAGCAGACCATCGTCGGGCAACGCACCGGCATGCGGTATTCTTCCAGCTGCTCCCCTTGCGGAGAAAAACGCGCAATACGCCAGCCGCCAAACAGCGCGCTCCAGTAGCAGCCTTCCACATCCATGGCCGCGCCGTCCGGTATCCCTTCGCCCTCTTTAAACTGACGAAACACCTCACGCCTGCCGGGTTCGCCCTTCTCATCAAGCTGCGTTCGGTAAATAACGCCGTTTGGCGTATCTGAAGTAAACATCCATTGATTATCAGGGCTAAACGCTAAGCCGTTGTGGCCGTGAATATCACACTGGATCACTTTCGGCGTCAGGTCGTTGTCGATGCGCATCAGCAGGGCACCGTTATAATCTCCCGGCCCCCAAAACGTGCCCGCGTAGAATCGTCCCAGAGAATCGGTGCCGCCGTCGTTAAAGCGTGCGAGCTGCGGGTTAGAGGGGTTATCGCACACCTTGCGGCGCAGCAGGCCGTGTTTATCGGTCAGCCAGATACCCGTTCGCATCGCAACGATAAAACCACCCTGCTCGCGCAGCGCGAAACAGCCCACCTCCTCATGGAAAGAGAGTACGGTGTGTTCTGCCGTCGGCAGATGGTAGCGGTGGATCTCCCCTTCCAGAATATCGGCCCAGTAGAGCGCGCGCTCTTCTGCGCTCCACGTCGGGCACTCAGGCAGATGCCCGGTGTAATTCAACAGCAGCTGCGGTTCGGCCATGACAGTTCCCCAAAATAAAAAAAGCCAGCATTGCTGGCTTTCAGTATATACATCATCGCATTACTGGCGACTGTCATTTGCCTGGCGCAACAGCGTCCGGCTCTCACTCTGGAAACGCTGCGCGTAATCGCCAAACCAGTGCTCAACCTTGCGGAAACTGTCGATAAACGCCTGCTTGTCTCCGTGCTCCAGCAGCGTAATGGCTTCGCCAAAGCGCTGATAGTAGCGCTTGATGAGCGCCAGATTGTTCTCGGAGGACATAATAATGTCCGCGTAAAGCTGCGGATCCTGAGCAAACAGACGCCCGACCATCGCCAGCTCCAGACGATAGATAGGTGAAGAGAGCGCCAGCAGCTGTTCAAGCTGCACGTTCTCTTCCGCCAGATGCAGACCGTAGGCAAACGTCGCAAAGTGGCGCAGCGCCTGAATGAACGCCATGTTCTGATCGTGCTCGACCGCGCTGATGCGGTGCAGTCGCGCGCCCCATACCTGAATCTGTTCCAGGAACCACTGATAGGCTTCCGGCTGACGACCGTCGCAGTAAACCACCACCTGCTTAGCCAGGCTGCCGCTGTCCGGGCCAAACATCGGGTGCAGACCCAGCACCGGGCCCGTATGCGCAGCCAGCATCGCCTGCAGCGGACCATTTTTGACGGAGGCCAAATCCACCAGGATACAATCTTTCGGTAAAGCAGGAAGCTTCCCGATGATCTGCTCCGTCACGTGGATCGGCACGCTGACGATAACCATCCCGGCATCTTTCATGAGTTCCGGAGCATGCGCCCAGTCCTCTTTTTCCAGAATGCGCACCTGATAGCCAGAAAGCGTCAGCATTTTTTCAAACAGACGCCCCATCTGTCCTGCCCCGCCGACAATCACCACCGGCCGCAGGGACGGACAAAGGGTTTTAAAACCCTTGTCGTTTTCGCTGGAATAGGATTCCCGCATCACGCGACGCAGAACATCTTCAATTAAATCCGGCGAAACGCCCAGCGCCTGGGCCTCTTTGCGACGAGAGGCCAGCATTGAGGCTTCGCGCTCCGGGACGTAAATCGGCAGGCCGTATTTGCTTTTCACCTCACCGACTTCGGCAACCAGCGCCATGCGGCGCGCCAGCAGGTCCAGCAGCGCCTTATCCACTTCATCAATTTGATCGCGCAGTGCGGTCAATTCAGCAACCATAACTAACCTCTTAAGCCAGACGCGTCGCCAGCTGGCCTTTCAAATCTTTGTGGATCTCACGCAGCAGCGCATCGGTGGTTTCCCAGCTGATGCAGGCATCCGTCACGGAGACGCCGTGCTTCATTGCACTGCGCGGTTGTTCAGATGATTGATTGCCTTCATGAATATTGCTCTCAATCATCAGACCGATAATCGAACGGTTGCCATCTTTGATCTGTGCGACCACGGATTCCGCAACCGCAGGCTGGCGACGGTAATCTTTATTTGAATTACCATGACTGCAATCTACCATCAGTGCCGGGCGCAGTCCCGCCTGCTCCATCTCTTTTTCACACTGTGCCACGTCCGCCGGGCTGTAGTTAGGTGCTTTCCCGCCGCGCAGGATCACATGGCCGTCCGGGTTACCCTGCGTTTGCAGGAGGCAGACCTGGCCCGCCTGGTTGATACCAACGAAACGGTGCGGCATCGCAGCAGCGCGCATGGCGTTGATCGCCGTCGCCAGGCTGCCATCGGTACCGTTTTTAAAGCCAACCGGCATTGACAGGCCAGACGCCATCTCGCGGTGGGTTTGCGATTCCGTGGTACGCGCGCCAATCGCCGACCAGCTGAACAGATCGCCCAGGTACTGCGGGCTGTTCGGGTCCAGCGCTTCGGTTGCCAGCGGCAGTCCCATGCTGACCAGCTCCACCAGCAGGCGACGCGCAATCTTCAGGCCTGCTTCCACATCAAACGAGCCATCCATGTGCGGATCGTTAATCAACCCTTTCCAGCCGACGGTCGTACGTGGCTTCTCAAAATAGACGCGCATCACCAGATAGAGGCTATCGCTGACCTCCTCCGCTAACGCTTTAAATCGACGAGCATATTCAATGGCGGTTTCAGGATCGTGAATGGAGCAAGGACCGCATACCACCAGCAGGCGCGGATCGCGGCCGGCGATAATGTCAGAAATGGTCTGGCGAGAGTGCTCGATCTGAGCCTCCTGCGCGACGCTCAGCGGAAATTCCGCTTTCAGTTGATCCGGAGTGATTAACACCTGTTCGTCAGTGATATGTACGTTGTTCAGCGCGTCTTTTTGCATGATGGCGATCCTGTAAAGCTCGTTTGCGATAGTTGTTTTCCTCAATGAGGTGAAACCACGATACCATAAAAAGTAAACATTTCAATCCAAAATACGTACACATTACTTTACACATGCCAATTTATTGCAAAAATCAGCCGATAAAAACGTAAACTTTAAATTACAGACAGGTTTTCTTTAGCCAGGCTATGCTGAAGAAAAAAGGAGAATGGCTATGCGTTCAATTGCTCTCGCGCTGTTGTCGCTGTTTTTAACGGGCTGTCAGATCAATCCTTACACCTTCCAGCCCGACTGGACCAGCCCATCCTGGTTTGATGCAGGTAAAGAAGACGCCATGAATGGCCTGCCGGTTAAAGATAACCAGGCCCTGGCCGATAGTTTTAACGACACACACGTTGATCGTAGTGAATATCTTCGCGGCTATGCTGATGGTCAGAAGAAAATCTGCGAAGAAGGGTTTATTCACGCCTGGGGATTAGCAGGCAAATCTTTCCCTGCCAGTTGCGATACAGCCGAAAACGCGGCAAAACTGCGTGCGTCATGGCAGCAAGGGATGGATGAAAGTATGCGCTCCAGCAGACTGAATTAATCTATTTTTATCCACCGGAAAATAAACAACTGTAGGATTTAGCTTAGGTCGGCCTCATGCTATTTCTGACATAATGACGGCCCTGATAAACAATGGTATTCTGCCCGCAACTCTTAAGGACATCTATTTCCAGAGCGATGTGGCGGATTCTGGTGAGAAATTTATTCTT
Source organism: Enterobacter asburiae (assembly GCF_007035645.1). NCBI lineage: Bacteria > Pseudomonadati > Pseudomonadota > Gammaproteobacteria > Enterobacterales > Enterobacteriaceae > Enterobacter > Enterobacter asburiae. The sequence continues at coordinate 1,026,096 of NZ_AP019632.1, read as the reverse complement.
GATCTCTTTTTTCCGACTCACTCTGGTGATAATGCTGTTCCTTATGGTGGGCCCTGCGGCGGCAGGCACGCTTACGGAAACGGATAAATCGGTACGCTCGATTGTCTCAGGCATCGTGAGCTATACGCGATGGCCGTCACTTTCCGGTCAGCCTAAACTCTGCGTCTACGCCACTTCGCACTATACGCACGCCCTCAGCGGCGATGAGGGGCATAGCGAGTTACCTTATACTCCCGTTATTGTACGTAACGATCAGGAAGCCCTGGCCGCGACGTGCGATGCGATCTATTTCGGGTCTGAATCACCGGCAAAACAACTTGAATTAATAAGTCAATATCAGGGCAGAGCGTTGCTATTAATCTCAGAGCAAAATCCGGAATGTGTAATTGGCAGTGCCTTTTGCCTGATAATCGATCGCGGCCAGGTACGGTTCGCCGTCAATCTGGATGCATTGACGCGCAGTGGCGTAAGAGTCAATCCGGATGTATTAATGCTTGCACGGAATAAGCAGCATGGATAAAGATTTCACTTCAACGCCACGTCCGACGTTTAAAAGAACGTTGAGGCGAAACAGCATGATAAGCGTCATCATCACGATGACGCTAATATGGCTGCTGCTCTGTTTTGCTTCCGTCGTGACGTTAAAACAATACGCGCAAAAGAATCTCGAATTAACCGGCGCAACAATGAGCCACAGCCTGGAAGCCTCGCTGGTGTTCAACGACTCGCTGGCGGCCAACGAAACGCTGGCTGCGCTGGGCAAACAGGGGCAGTTTGCCGTGGCCGAGGTTATTAACGCGCATAAAAAGCGGTTTGCCTACTGGTCCTGGAACCCGGAGGACAACAACGACACGCTGGGCGCACTGGTCAGCCGCTGGCTTTTCCCCGTACCGGTTGCGCAGCCCATCATGCATAACGGCGCAACGATCGGCGAAATTCGCCTGACCGCGCGTGACAGTCTGATCGGCCATTTCATCTGGATGTCGTTTGCCGTTCTGACCGGCTGCATTCTCTTTGCAACCGTCGTCGCGCTCACCATTACCCAGTCTTTGCACCATGGGATGGTCACGGCCCTGCAAAACATCACTGACGTCGTGCATGACGTTCGTACTAACCGCAACTTCTCCCGCCGGGTGAAAGACGGCCGTATCGAAGAGTTTCACCAGTTTGGTGAGGACTTCAACAGCCTTCTGGATGAGATGGAGGAGTGGCAACTGAAGCTTCAGGCGAAAAATGCCCAGCTGCTGCGTACCGCCATGCACGACCCGCTCACCGGTCTTGCCAACCGCGCTGCGTTTCGTAACAGCATTGCAGCCTTAATGAACGACCCTTCAGCCAAAACAAACTCGGCCCTGCTCTTCCTCGACGGTGATAATTTTAAGTTTATTAACGACACCTGGGGACACGCGGCAGGTGACTGCGTGCTGATAGAAGTCGCCAGCAGGATGATGGAGTTTGGCGACAAACGTCACCAGGCATACCGCCTTGGCGGTGACGAATTCGCTATGGTGCTGTACGGCGTACACTCTGAGCTCGAGGTTCAACACATTTGTGCTGCGCTATCGCAGCAGTTTATCCGTCCGTTTGATCTTCATAACGGACAAAAAGCATCGATGTCACTCAGCATTGGCTTTGCTCTGGCGTGGGAAAATGCTTCCGTGGAAGCATTACTGGAGAGGGCTGACCGCAACATGTATCAGGTGAAAAACCAGCGTACGAAAACAACAAGTTAGAAAGGATACACTATGTTAAAACGTTACTTCGCGCCGATAGTTCTGGCCTCACTGGTTCTGGCAGGCTGTCAGTCGCCCCCGGAAGGCAAATTCACTCCTGAGCAAATTTCGGCGATGAAGTCTTACGGTTTTAACGAACTGAACGGTGACTGGTCACTTGGCATGTCGGACACCATCCTGTTTGATAAAAATGACGCCAGACTGCGCCCGGAAAGTGAAACGCAGATCCAGTCCATGGCCTCTCGCCTGGCGGAAACCGGCCTGAACCACGCGCGAATGGACGGTCACACGGATAACTACGGTGAAGAAAGCTACAACGAAGCGCTGTCGTTAAAACGCGCCAATGCCGTGGCCGATGCCTGGGCGAAGGGGGCAAATATCCCGCGCAGCAATCTCACCACGCGGGGGTTAGGTCAAAAATATCCGGTTGCGAGCAACAGTACCCCGCAAGGGCGCGCTGAAAACCGCCGCGTCGCAGTGGTGATCAGCACGCCATAGGGTTATTTAGCGGATGATTCGGCGAGCGTCACCCTGGTTGCCGCTCGCCAGCGCAGCCAGTCCACCACAACAAACAGCGCCAGACTCACGCCCATGATCGGCAAGGCCAGCCCCAGCAGTATGCTGATTATCACCGTAATCCCTCTTCCCCACCCTGACAGCGCCAGCCAGCTCTGGCAAAGCGTCTGCACCGGATCCACGGCCGACCGTGCCGGACGACGCATCCACCACATCCGGTAACCCCAGACGATGAGCACGCACAGGGTGAGGCCGAACGCCACCAGCAGCAGCTGATTCACCAGCCCGAATAAGATCCCCATATGGAAATCCACGCCCCAGCGGGTCAGTTTTGCCATTAACGGGAAATCCTCGAATCGGGTTCTGTCCAGGACCTGCATCGTAGAAGGATCAACCGCAACGGCGTCCACCTGGGTCGGCCAGCTACGATCGATTTCCGTCACGGTCCAGGCGCGATCCGCCGTTTTTGCCGGGCGGATCTCCAGCCTGTTGGCATCAATTCCCGCGTTACGGGCCGCGCTTAATACTCCGTCAAACTGCGTCAGATCCATCGCCATTTCCGGCATCATCATTCCGCCGTGATGGCCTCGGTGTTCGGCGTGCTCATCCACGATCTTCTGTTGACCGGAAAGCGTCGTGTTCACCTGCGGGGTAAGCCAGTTCATCTCTGCCCGCACCTTATCAACGTTCCCGCCTGCCCATTGAGACCAGGTCAGGCCGGTTGCTGAGAACAACAGCATTCCGCCCAGCAGACTCCAGCCCAGCGTCACGTGCATCCGACGACGATTCTGGAAGCGATTATTGATCCGCCGTTTGGGTCGGGTATAAAACCACAGGGCAGCACCGCCCAGCGCGGCAACCCACATCCAGGAGGCGGCAAGCTCGCTGTAGAGCCGCCCCACGTCGCCCAGCATCAAAGAGGTATGCAGATAATCAATGGTCTGACGCAGCGGTAAAATCCCGCTGGTGCCGTATACCGTCATATCTCCCAGCACCGCCAGGCTTACCGGATCAATAAAAATAGCCCGGTTCTCCGATGGCCCAAGCGTCGGGTCAGCAAACATCACGCGGGTGGTTTCGCCTTCAGCCAGCCCGGGACGCACGGCGTGCAAATGCACATCTGATCCAACGTTTTTTTCCGCCACGGCAATTTGTTCCGCCAGCGGCTGCGGCACGCCCACGGAATCCGTGTGGAGCGCGTGCCGGTAGAGCGCATTCTCCAGCTGCGGGGTCGCCACATACAGCGTACCGGTCAGCGCGGCAAAGAAGATAAACGGACCAACAAAAAGCCCGACGTAGAAATGGAGGCGACGCAGCAGGTTTCCCCATGCCGCGCGCGGAGTGCAGGTAGTCATACTTTTCCTTTTTAAGGCAAAAAGTTATCGATTTAGTTTTAAAGGGAAAAAGCAGACTGCCGCGGCGGCGCGCGGGTATCAGGGTAAAGCCAGGGGAAAAAGTGCCAGTGGCTGACCGCCTGGCGCGGCGGCTTAATGCGAAGCCTCTGTAATACCGCGCTGAGCAGGACGATCAGCGCCAGCATCACGCCAGGGACATGCGCTAACAGCACGCAGTAGCCGCACGCTTCCGCATGGTCGACAGGCATCGTATGCGGCATATCGCCCTGATGCTCGTCCATCGACATCATGCTCATGTCATGATGCATGCCCGGCATCGCGCTCATGGGATCTTTCTGCAAGGAGACGGAGATAAGCGGCGCCACCACGATCAGCAGGATCGCAAACAGCGCGGTCAATGCCGCTGCGCGTTTCCGGTCAGGCTGATGCAGTACGTTATCCACTTCTCCTCCTTTCAAGAGGCAAGCATTGTAAATGATTTATGACAAAAGGGTTAACGCGAGAGGTGCGCAGGGATAAAAAAAGGGCCAGCCTTTCGGCCAGCCCTTTCTAACAGGATGTCGCTTAAGCGAATCTTAGTTCAGACGCTCTTTAATACGAGCAGACTTACCAGTACGCTCACGCAGGTAGTACAGTTTAGCTTTACGTACAGCACCACGACGTTTAACAGCAATGCTGTCAACTACCGGAGAGTGAGTCTGGAAGACACGCTCAACGCCTTCGCCGTTGGAAATTTTACGAACAGTGAATGCAGAGTGCAGACCGCGGTTACGAATAGCGATAACCACGCCCTCGAATGCCTGCAGACGTTTTTTGGAACCTTCAACAACCCATACTTTCACTTCCACGGTGTCACCTGGACGGAAGGAAGGTACGTCCTGCTTCATCTGCTCTTGTTCAAGTTGCTTAATAATGTTGCTCATAATTTAATCTCTTATCCTGGGTAAACTGATATTCGGGAGCGTATTACGCATTCCCATCATGTTCATGCTGCTGGTGCGCGTGTTCAGTTTTGAACTCGGCCAGCAACTTTGCTTGCTCTTCAGTCAGAGCCAGGTTTTCCAGAAGTTCAGGTCTTCTAAGCCAGGTTCGGCCCAGCGACTGCTTCAAACGCCAGCGACGTATCTCGGCATGGTTTCCAGACAGTAACACCGCCGGTACTTCCATCCCTTCTAACACTTCAGGACGAGTATAGTGTGGACAGTCCAGCAACCCATCGGCAAAGGAATCTTCCGTTGCCGAAGCTTCATGGCCCAGAACCCCCGGAATGAACCGGGCGACGGAGTCAATCAGCGTCATTGCGGGTAACTCACCACCGCTGAGAACGTAATCGCCGATAGACCATTCTTCGTCAATCTCGGTTTGAATTACGCGCTCATCTATTCCTTCGTAGCGCCCACAGACCAGAATCAGCTTTTGATTCGTCGCCAGTTCGCTCACGCCCGCTTGATCAAGCTTGCGTCCCTGAGGTGACAGATAAATCACCTTTGCGCCTTCACCTGCCGCGGCTTTTGCTGTGTGAATGGCGTCCCGTAAGGGTTGCACCATCATTAGCATCCCCGGTCCGCCGCCGTAAGGACGATCGTCCACGGTACGGTGCCGGTCATGAGTAAAGTCACGAGGACTCCAGCTCTGGATGCTCAGCAGGCCATTCTTTACTGCCCGGCCAGTTACCCCGTAATCGGTAATCGCGCGGAACATTTCAGGAAACAGGCTAATTATGCCAATCCACATAGCGCCGTCTTTTACCGTTTATCCGGAGAATTTAAAAACCAGGATCCCAATCTACTTCAATGGTTTGAGTAGTGAGATCGACTTTCTTGATAACCTGTCCATCGAGGAACGGAACCAACCGCTCCTTGATGCCAAATGCATCTTTCAGGTTTGCCTTAATGACGAGAACGTCATTTGACCCGGTTTCCATCATATCGATGACTTTCCCCAGGCTGTAGCCTTCGGTAGTGACTACCTGGCAACCCATAAGGTCTTTCCAGTAGTAGTCGCCCTCTTCCAGCTGTGGCAACTGCGACGAATCCACGACAATTTCACAATTAGTCAGCGCATTCGCAGCATCACGATCGTCAACGCCTTTCAGCTTGATGATGATGTCCTGATTGTGGTGACGCCAGCTTTCCAGCTCGACCTCTTCCCACTTACCGCCTTTCTGGATAAACCAGGGCTGGTAATCAAAAATGCTATCAGCGTCTTCAGTGGAGGAAAACACTCTGAGCCAACCACGGATACCGTAGCAAGAACCCATTTTTCCCAATACGATCGGTTCAACAGGTGCTTTATTGCTCATCATGACCACCGTGACAGATTAAGCTGCTTTGTTTGCTGCTTTGATCAGCGTAGCAACGCGATCGGAAACAGTAGCGCCCTGGCCAACCCAGTGAGCGATACGATCCAGATCCAGACGAGTTTCTTCTTCTGCGCCAGCGGCCAGTGGGTTGAAGAAACCAACGCGCTCGATGAAGCGACCGTTGCGTGCATTACGGCTGTCAGTCACAACAACCTGGTAGAACGGACGCTTTTTAGCGCCGTGACGAGCTAAACGAATAGTTACCATAACATCCTCTTGTGTGAATAAAACAACCGGGCCCCATCGAGGAACGGAGCCCGGGTGTCATATTAAAAGCCCGAAAATTTTACTCATTTTCGGGCAAAAAGCAATCTCAAAAGCGATTAACGCCCTGGAAAACCGGGTGGCATCATGCCTTTCATGCCGCGCATCATCTTCGCCATGCCGCCTTTCTTCATTTTCTTCATCATGCGCTGCATGTCGTCGAACTGTTTAAGAAGACGGTTAACGTCCTGCACCTGCATGCCGCAACCGGCTGCGATACGGCGTTTACGGGAACCTTTGATGATATCCGGGTTAGCGCGCTCTTTCAGCGTCATCGAGTTGATGATCGCCTCCATACGCACCAGCACCTTGTCATCCATCTGCGCTTTCACGTTGTCAGGGATCTGGCCCATGCCCGGCAGTTTGCCCATCAGGCTGGCCATGCCGCCCATGTTTTTCATCTGACGCAGCTGCTCAAGGAAGTCGGTAAGATCGAAACCGTCACCTTTTTTCAGCTTGCTGGCAAGCTTCTCGGCCTGCGCGCGGTCAACTTTGCTCTCGATATCTTCGATCAGCGACAGCACGTCGCCCATGCCGAGGATACGGGAGGCAATACGATCCGGGTGGAACGGCTCGAGCGCTTCAGTTTTCTCGCCCACGCCGAGGAATTTAATCGGCTTACCGGTGATGTGACGAATCGAGAGCGCCGCACCGCCGCGGGCGTCACCGTCCACTTTAGTCAGCACCACGCCGGTTAGCGGCAGCGCTTCGTTAAACGCTTTCGCGGTATTCGCCGCATCCTGACCGGTCATGGCATCGACAACGAACAGGGTCTCTACCGGGTTGATAGAGGCATGCACCTGCTTAATCTCGTCCATCATCGCTTCGTCAACGTGCAGACGACCGGCGGTATCCACCAGCAGCACATCATAGAATTTCAGCTTCGCTTCTTTCAGCGCCGCGTTAACGATGTCGACAGGCTTCTGCGCCACGTCGGACGGGAAGAAATCTACGCCGACCTGCTCGGCCAGGGTTTCCAGCTGTTTGATCGCCGCCGGGCGATAGACGTCCGCAGAAACCACCAGCACTTTCTTCTTGTGCTTTTCACGCAGGAATTTACCCAGCTTACCGACGCTGGTCGTTTTACCCGCACCCTGCAGGCCCGCCATCAGCACCACGGCCGGCGGCTGAGCCGCCAGGTTAAGCACCTGGTTCTCTTCGCCCATCGCCGAAACCAGTTCATTACGAACGATTTTGACGAACTCCTGACCCGGGGTCAGGCTCTTGTTAACTTCATGACCAACCGCCTTCTCTTTAACGCGGTTGATAAAATCACGAACAACCGGCAACGCGACGTCTGCTTCCAGCAGCGCCATGCGCACTTCGCGCAGCGTTTCCTTGATGTTCTCTTCAGTAAGGCGTCCGCGGCCGCTGATGTTGCGCAGCGTGCGCGACAAACGATCGGTTAAATTATCAAACATTGTCTCTCGCCTGAGTAGAAACGTTGGGCCGCCATGGGCGACACATACACAGAATTTTGCCGGAGTATAACATGAAGGCGCCTTTGTTGTTATGCAACGGTTGGAGCAGGCGTCACGTAACGTTATACTGCTTCTCTTTCTTATTAAGACAACTGTCGATGCCTATATGCCTGTTTTCGCACTGATCGCCCTTGTTGCCTACTCTGTCAGCCTCGCGCTGATCGTTCCCGGACTGCTGCAAAAAAACAGCGGCTGGCGGCGCATGGCTATTCTTTCCGCGGTGATCGCACTGATCAGCCACGCGTTTGCGCTGGAATCACGCATCATTCCCGGCGACGGCAGCGTGCAAAACCTGAGCGTCCTTAACGTCGGCTCGCTGGTCAGCCTGATGATCTGCACGGTAATGACCATCGTCGCGTCTAAAAATCGCGGCTGGCTGCTGCTGCCGATTGTCTATACCTTCGCGCTGATCAATCTGGCCCTCGCCACCTTTATGCCTAATGAATTCATTACGCATCTGGAGGCGACGCCGGGGATGCTGGTGCATATCGGCCTGTCGCTCTTTGCCTACGCGACGCTGATCATCGCCGCGCTTTACGCCATGCAGCTCGCCTGGATTGACTATCAGCTGAAAAACAAAAAGCTGGCGTTTAACCATGAGATGCCGCCGCTGATGGTCATTGAGCGTAAGATGTTCCACATCACCCAGGTGGGCGTTGTGCTGCTGACGCTGACGCTCTGCACGGGCCTGTTTTACATGAAGAACCTGTTCAGCGTGGAGAACATCGATAAAGCTGTGCTCTCCATCATCGCGTGGTTTGTCTATATTGTCCTGTTATGGGGCCATTATCATGAAGGCTGGCGCGGTCGTCGCGTGGTCTGGTTCAACGTCGCGGGTGCGGGCATTCTCACCCTTGCCTATTTTGGCAGCCGCTTCATACAGCAATTTGCTGGCTAAGAAACAAAGGAGTTCCCCCTGGAACACATCTCTACCACCACGCTGATCGTTATCCTGATCGTCATGGTGGTCATCTCCGCCTATTTCTCCGGCTCGGAAACCGGCATGATGACCTTAAACCGCTACCGGTTACGTCATCGTGCTAAACAGGGTAACCGTGCCGCTCGTCGCGTTGAAAAACTGCTTCGCAAGCCGGATCGCCTGATAAGCCTGGTGCTCATCGGCAACAACCTTGTCAACATTCTGGCCTCCGCCCTCGGCACCATCGTTGGGATGCGCCTGTACGGCAACGCCGGGGTGGCGATTGCCACCGGCGTGCTGACGTTCGTGGTGCTGGTGTTTGCCGAAGTGCTGCCGAAAACCATCGCCGCGCTTTACCCTGAGAAAGTCGCCTACCCGAGCAGCTTCCTGCTGGCACCGCTGCAGATCCTGATGATGCCCCTGGTCTGGCTGCTGAACATGGTGACGCGCGTACTGATGCGGATGGTGGGGATCAAAGCCGATGTCACCATCAGCAGCGCGCTCAGCAAAGAGGAGCTGCGCACCATCGTGAATGAATCCCGCTCGCAGATCTCCCGGCGCAATCAGGACATGCTCCTGTCAGTGCTGGATCTGGAAAAGGTGAGCGTCAACGACATCATGGTGCCGCGTAACGAAATCGTCGGTATCGACATCAATGACGACTGGAAAGCCATCGTTCGCCAGCTGACGCACTCCCCGCACGGGCGCATTGTGCTCTATCGCGACTCGCTGGATGACGCCATCAGCATGCTGCGCGTGCGCGAAGCCTACCGTCTGATGACCGAGAAAAAAGAGTTCACCAAAGAGGTGATGCTGCGCGCCGCCGACGAGATTTACTACGTGCCGGAAGGTACGCCGCTCAGCACCCAACTGGTGAAATTCCAGCGCAACAAGAAGAAGGTCGGCCTGGTAGTCAATGAGTACGGCGATATTCAGGGGCTGGTGACGGTCGAAGATATTCTGGAAGAGATTGTCGGGGACTTTACCACGTCAATGTCGCCTTCCCTCGCGGAAGAGGTTACCCCGCAAAACGACGGCTCGGTGCTGATTGACGGTAGCGCGAACATTCGTGAACTCAACAAAGCCTTTAACTGGCATTTACCGGAAGATGAGGCTCGTACGATTAACGGGATGATTCTGGAAGCGCTGGAAGAGATCCCGGCGGCGGGCACGCGGGTGCGCATTGAGCAGTACGATATTGATATCCTGGACGTGCAGGACAATATGATTAAGCAGGTGAAAGTCCTGCCCGTAAAACCCCTGCGCGAAAGTATCGCTGAGTAAGGCTGTAGGCCGGGTAAGGCGAAACCGCCACCCGGCACTACGAATGGCAAATTACGCTTTCGCTTTCGCCACGGTCACCATCGCAGCGCGAATGGTACGGCCGTTCAGGGTGTAACCTTTCTGCATCACGCCCAGCACTTTACCGGCTTCCACCTCTTCGGACTCCACCATTGCAATCGCCTGGTGAACGTTTGGATCCAGCGGTACGTTGGTATCGGCAATGACTTCTACGCCAAACTTACGCACCACGTCGAGCATGGATTTCAGCGTCAGTTCGATACCTTCGATCATCGCCGCGTTGTCCGGATTCGCTTTGTCAGCCACTTCCAGCGCGCGGTCGAGGCTATCGATTACCGGCAGCAGTTCGTTGACGAATTTCTCCAGCGCAAATTTATGCGCCTTCTCAACGTCCTGCTCGGTACGGCGACGCAGGTTTTCCATTTCCGCCTTGATGCGCAGAACACCATCGCGTTCGCGATTCTGCGCTTCTACCAGCTGGGCTTCCAGATTCGCAATTTTTTCATCGCGCGGGTCCACCTGCTCAGCAGATGCGTCTGGCTCTACAGCCTCAACTTCATCGTGCTGTTCCGTGATAATTTCTTCAGGGGCTTGCCCCTCAGGCGTTTTCTGTTCTTTACTACTCATGAATTTCTCCGCGTTTTTCTGCATTCATCTCGCTAACTTCGCTTATTATGGGGATCAGTTTCCGGGATTCAAGGGAACAAGACAGATTGTTCCGGGATTCAAGGGAACAAGACAGATTGTCATCATTCATCAGGCACAAGGACCTCCAGAAAATGAATAATCATTTCAGGTGTATTGGGATTGTCGGGCATCCGCGTCACCCTACCGCACTAACGACACATGAAATGTTGTATCGCTGGTTGTGTAGCAAAGGCTATGAAGTGATGGTCGAGCAGCAGATTGCGCAGGAGCTTCAGCTGAAGAGCGTCAAAACCGGCACGCTGGCGGAAATTGGCCAACAGGCCGATCTCGCCGTGGTGGTGGGCGGCGACGGCAATATGCTCGGCGCGGCCCGCACGCTGGCGCGTTATGACATTAAGGTCATCGGCATCAACCGTGGCAATCTCGGCTTTTTAACCGACCTCGACCCGGACAATGCGCAGCAGCAGCTGGCTGACGTGCTGGAAGGGCACTATATCAGCGAAAAACGATTTTTACTGGAAGCGCAGGTGTGCCAGCAGGACTGTCAGAAGCGCATCAGCACCGCAATTAACGAGGTGGTTCTTCACCCCGGAAAAGTGGCGCACATGATTGAATTCGAAGTTTACATCGACGAAATCTTTGCTTTCTCCCAGCGTTCCGACGGGCTGATTATCTCCACCCCGACAGGCTCAACCGCCTACTCGCTTTCTGCCGGCGGCCCGATCCTGACGCCCTCGCTGGATGCCATTACCCTGGTGCCGATGTTCCCGCACACGCTCTCCGCCCGCCCGCTGGTCATCAACGGCGACAGCACGATACGTCTGCGCTTCTCGCATCGCCGTAACGACCTGGAGATCAGCTGCGACAGCCAGATAGCGCTGCCGATCCAGGAAGGTGAAGATGTTCTCATTCGTCGATGTGATTACCACCTTAATCTGATTCATCCGAAAGATTACAGCTATTTCAACACATTAAGCTCGAAGCTTGGCTGGTCAAAAAAATTGTTCTGATTTTGCATCCAGTACTTTACTGTATAAAAAACCAGTTTATACTGTATGAAAACACAGTTATGGTTTTTCATACAGGAAAACAATTATGCTGGCACAATTGACCATCAGCAACTTTGCCATTGTTCGTGAGCTTGAGATCGATTTCCACAGCGGCATGACGGCGATCACCGGGGAAACCGGTGCAGGTAAATCCATTGCCATTGATGCCCTCGGCTTGTGCCTTGGTGGCCGCGCAGAGGGCGACATGGTGCGCATGGGCGCAAACCGTGCCGACCTGTGCGCCCGTTTCTCCCTGAAAGACACCCCTGCCGCCCAGCGCTGGCTGGAACAGAACCAGCTTGAAGATGGACGTGAGTGTTTACTTCGCCGCGTGATCAGCAGCGACGGTCGTTCACGTGGCTTTATCAACGGCACGGCGGTCCCGCTCTCCCAGCTTCGCGAACTCGGCCAGCTGCTTATCCAGATCCACGGTCAGCACGCGCACCAGCAACTCGTCAAACCTGAACAGCAGAAAGCGCTGCTGGATGGCTATGCGGGTGAGTACGCGCTTACTCAGCTTATGGCGGAGCACTATCGCCAGTGGCATCAGAGCTGCCGTGAACTTGCCCAGCACCAGCAGCAAAGCCAGGAGCGCGCCGCACGTGCGGAACTGCTGGCGTACCAGCTTAAAGAGCTCAACGAATTCAACCCGCAGCCGGGTGAGTTTGAGCAAATCGACGAAGAGTACAAACGTCTGGCGAACAGCGGCCACCTACTCTCAACCAGCCAGAATGCGCTCAACCTGCTGGCGGACGGCGAAGACGTGAACCTGCAAAGCCAGCTGTATAACGTCCGCCAGCTCATTACCGAACTGGTTGGCATGGACAGCAAGCTTTCTGGCGTCCTGGATATGCTGGAAGAAGCGGCCATTCAGATCTCCGAAGCCAGTGACGAACTGCGCCACTACTGTGAACGTCTGGATCTCGACCCGAACCGTCTGTTTGAGCTGGAGCAGCGCATTTCCCGTCAAATTTCACTGGCGCGCAAGCACCACGTCACGCCGGAAGAGCTGCCAGGATTCTATCAGTCTCTGCTGGAAGAACAGCAGCAGCTTGACGATCAGGCTGACTCGCAGGAAACCCTCTCTCTCGCGGTGAACCTGCATCATGAACAGGCGCTGGCGACAGCGCAAAAGCTGCATGAAATCCGTCAGCATTACGCCCAGGAGCTAAGCCAGCACATCACCGACAGCATGCACACGCTGGCGATGCCGCACGGTATCTTCACCATTGATGTCCGCTTTGAAGAGAATCACCTGACGGCAGAAGGTGCGGACCGCATCGAGTTCCGCGTCACCACCAACCCGGGGCAGCCGCTGCAGGCTATCTCCAAAGTGGCCTCCGGTGGTGAACTTTCGCGTATTGCGCTGGCGATTCAGGTGATTACCGCGCGTAAAATGGAAACCCCGGCGCTGATTTTCGATGAAGTGGATGTCGGCATCAGCGGCCCAACGGCGGCGGTGGTGGGCAAACTGCTGCGCCAGCTAGGCGAATCAACGCAGGTGATGTGTGTCACCCACCTGCCGCAGGTCGCGGGCTGTGGCCATCATCACTTTATCGTCAGCAAAGAAACCGACGGTGAAATGACCGAAACGCACATGAAGCCGCTGGATAAACGTGCGCGTCTGCAGGAGCTTGCTCGCCTGCTCGGTGGCAGCGAAGTCACCCGCAATACGCTCGCGAACGCGAAAGAACTGCTGGCGGCATAAACTTTTTCGGGATCTCAGGGTCATACAGAACAACAAAAACGCCGCCAGACCGGTTTCAAAGTGGGGCAAGGTCTATTATCATCGGCATATTACATATGAGCCGCGTTCTGCTCGGGCCCGAAAAGGAATCAAATCACTATGCGTTGTAAAATGCTGACCGCTGCCGCAGCGGTTCTTCTGATGTTGACCGCAGGCTGTTCCACTCTGGAGAAAGTGGTTTACCGTCCTGACATCAACCAGGGGAACTACCTTACCCCTAACGATGTGTCCAAAATCCGTGTGGGGATGACACAACAGCAGGTCGCTTATGCACTGGGAACCCCGATGATGTCCGATCCGTTCGGCACTAATACCTGGTTCTATGTATTCCGTCAGAAGCCGGGCCACGAAGATGCGACCCAGCAGACCCTGACGCTGACCTTCAGCAGCGCCGGTGTGTTGACCAACATCGACAACAAGCCTGCCCTGACCAAATAATCAGAAGTCAGAAATGCAAAAAGGTGCTCATTGAGCACCTTTTTTGTTTTTCTTTTATCCCCTCGCCCCTTTGGGGAGAGGGTCAGGGTGAGGGGAAAACACGCTACTTACCCGATTTCTCCGCACGCTGACGTCGCAGTTCTTTCGGGTCAGCAATCAGCGGGCGATAAATCTCAACCCGGTCGCCCTCTTTCAGCACATCACCCAGCTTCACCGGACGGCTATAAATCCCGACCTTATTTTTCGCCAGGTCGATATCGCTGCGAAGTTCGAGGATGCCGGACGCGCGGATAGCCGCCTCAACGGTTGCACCCTCTTCCAGCGTCACGCGCTGCAGATACTGCTTCTCCGGTAGCGCATACACCACTTCTACAGCAATCTTATGCGACACTGTAAACCTCTTTGGCGCGGGTGGTGAACGCCTGAACCATATTCGAGGCCAGCTCTTTAAAGATGCGGCCAAACGCCAGCTCAATCAGCTTATTGGTAAATTCAAAGTCCAGCTGGAACTCGATGCGACAGGCGTCAGCGCTCAACGGCGTAAACTTCCAGCCCCCCATCAGGGTTTTAAACGGACCATCCACCAGATGCATCAAAATACTCTGATTGCTGGTCAGCGTATTGCGGGTGGTGAACGTCTTGCTGATCCCCGCTTTGGAGACATCCACCGCCGCAGTCATCTGCGTCGGGCCGGACTCCAGAACGCGGCTCCCGGTGCACCCCGGAATAAATTCTGGATAAGACTGAACGTCGTTCACTAACTGATACATTTGTTCCGCGCTGTAAGGCACGAGCGCAGTACGGCTAATCTGAGGCATAGCATTTCCCATGGTCACACAACGGACAAATAATAACATTTATCACCTGTTAAAAAAACGCTAAGCCTCATCTCGTGCTAAGATAGCGCGTTAGACCTCACAGGACGCAATGAGGTGACTTTTTGAAATCAGATTACCGACGGCTTTACGACACTTATGACGAAGAAAAAAGCACATAAACCAGGCTCGGCGACCATTGCGCTCAACAAGCGTGCTCGCCACGAGTATTTCATTGAAGAAGAATTCGAAGCTGGCCTTGCGTTGCAGGGCTGGGAAGTAAAATCGCTGCGCGCCGGGAAAGCCAACATCGGCGATAGCTACGTGATCCTGAAAGATGGCGAAGCCTTCCTGTTCGGCGCGAACTTTACGCCGCTGACCGTCGCCTCCTCACACTACGTGTGTGACCCAACGCGCACGCGTAAATTGCTGCTGAACAAGCGTGAGCTGGAATCCCTCTACGGACGCATCAACCGTGAAGGTTTCACCGTGGTAGCCCTGTCGCTGTACTGGAAAAACGCCTGGTGTAAAGTGAAAGTTGGCGTCGCAAAAGGTAAAAAACAGCACGACAAACGTACTGACCTGAAAGAGCGCGAGTGGCAACTTGATAAAGCGCGCATCATGAAAAACGCAGGACGTTGATTCTGCACACTTATTGTACTATTCAATAAGTTAGCGTTCCGGGCTGGTATCCAGGAAGTGAAATCTGGTATACTTAATTCAACACTATTGGGGCTGATTCTGGATTCGACGGGATTTGCGAAACCCAAGGTGCATGCCGAGGGGCGGTTTGCCTCGTTAAAAGCCGCAAAAAAATAGTCGCAAACGACGAAAACTACGCTTTAGCAGCTTAATAACCTGCTCTGAGCCCTCTCTCCCTAGCTTCCGCTCTTAAGACGGGGATCAAAGAGAGGTCAAACCCAAAAGAGATCGCGTGGAAGCCCTGCCTGGGGTTGAAGCGTTAAAACTAATCAGGCTAGTTCGTTAGTGGCGTGTCTGTCCGCAGCTGGCGTGCGAATGTAAAGACAAACTAAGCATGTAGTACCGAGGATGTAGAAATTTCGGACGCGGGTTCAACTCCCGCCAGCTCCACCAAATCATGATCCGGATACGTCCGGTGAAGTACAGAAAGCCCGCATGGCATCAGCCCTGCGGGCTTTTTTGTGTCTGTCGTTGTCCGAGACGATCCGCCTGAATCCAGTAAAAATTGGTACACGTTTAGGTACACGCTATACTGTGGTCCATTAAACGTGTACCAATTATGGAAGGAATCCAGACATGGCGCGCATCACACGCCCCCTAACTAACGACGAAATTCTAAAAACTAAACCCCGCGATAAAGACTTCACACTTCATGATGGTGATGGTCTGTTCTTACTCGTCAAAACCTCCGGTAAAAAACTCTGGCGCTTCCGTTATCAACGACCGGGAAGCAGCAGCCGAACAAATTTGAGCCTCGGCTCATACCCTGCCCTTACACTCGCAGCAGCTCGTCAGATACGCGACCAGCATTTAACTACTCTTGCGCATGGTACCGATCCCCAGCAGCAGGAAGAGCAAGTCTCTGAGCAGCGGCAGATTGAGTTGGACAGTATTTTCTCGACCGTGGCCGCCAACTGGTTTCAGCTCAAGAGTAAAAGCGTCACAGAGGATTATGCGAAAGATATTTGGCGTTCATTAGACAAAGATGTTTTCCCAGCTATCGGCGCAATACCTGTTCAGGAACTCAAAGCCAGAACAATTGTTGAAGCACTGGAGCCAATCAAAGCACGTGGGGCATTGGAGACAGTTCGACGTTTAGTGCAGCGAATTAACGAAATCATGATTTACGCCGTCAACACCGGCCTGATTGATGCTAATCCGGCATCAGGTGTTGGTATGGCTTTTGAAAGACCCAAAAAGCAAAATATGCCTACGCTGCGGCCAGAAGAATTGCCAAAGTTGATGCGTTCTTTGGTTATGTCGAACCTGTCTGTACCGACTCGCTGCCTGATTGAGTGGCAGCTCCTGACTCTTGTTCGCCCTTCTGAGGCCTCTGGTGCTCGGTGGGAAGAAATCGATCTCGATGCCAAGCTTTGGACAATTCCAGCTGAACGGATGAAGGGCAAACGCGAGCACGTTGTTCCTTTATCTCCTCAGGCGCTATATATATTGGATGTGATGAAGGCTATCAGTGCTCACCGGGAGCATGTTTTTCCAAGTAGAAATGATCCAAAGCAAGCAATGAACAGCCAAACGGCTAATGCAGCATTGAAGCGTATCGGATATGGAGGCAAGCTAGTCGCACATGGTTTACGTTCAATAGCAAGCACAGCTCTGAATGAAGCGGGTTTTAACGCAGATGTTATTGAAGCTGCCTTGGCGCATACAGATAAAAATGAAGTTAGAAGGGCATATAATCGTTCAATCTATTTAGAGCAGCGAAAAGATTTAATGTCTTGGTGGGGTGTTTTTGTGAATAAAACTAATAAATAAGGATTACTACACATGGCAAACGAACTATTTAAAGCATTCAAAGCATCAGAGTTACATGATAAGAACATTAATTTCCTTATCGGCTCAGGTGCTTCAGCTTCGTATATACCAACGCTAAAGATTAATGATGATTTAACTTACGAGGATCTACTTACAGATAATAACTACTCTGACATAAACAACTTCATTTACTATCAATATTATAAAAATATTTTAAAAAAGAGTTTCTGTTTCCTGCCAAAAGCTGATGATACCAGATCGCGTAAAAGTCGCAGAAAAACATTAAATGCGTACATACAATTAATAGATAGCATTGTGCATTTAATTAATAGGAAAGGGGCAAACCAGATACGCAGAGCCAACATTTTCACTACAAACTATGATTTATTTTTCGAAAATGCTTCAGATAGGTTGCTTCGTGATTCTACAAATTTTATTTTTAACGATGGTGCTAGAGGCCTTAAAAAACGTCACCTTCAAATCAGTAATTTTCATACATCAACTTGGCATCAAGGTACAAATGACCTTTATAAATTCGAGATCCCAACAATAAACCTCATTAAAATGCATGGTTCTGTTTCATGGAATAAATATAGCGAAGAAAGAATTGAAGTAAATTACCCCAATCATTTCCCAGAAGATTTAGAAATTGATTTAGATATTCCAGACATACAAACCGCTGTACAATTAGTAGAAGATTTTTCATTTATCGAAACCGCCAAAGAAAGTCTCAATCTTGCTGAGAAAGATGAATTAGCGTTAGAAGAATTCAGGAAAGAATACAATAAACTTGCTATCGTAAACCCAACTAAAGCAAAATTTGAAGAAACTGTTTTCCAACAGCATTATTACCAATCATTAAGACTCTTGAGTTATGAACTTGAGAAGCCTCAAACTGTTTTAATATGTTTTGGTTTTTCTTTCAAAGATGAGCACATTCGAGAAATTATTTCTCGTTCTTTGAGTAACCCCTCGTTAATAGTTTACATATTCTGCTATAAAAACAATGACAAGACCGCAATAAAAGAATTAATAAACAATAAAAAGATTGTTTTTATTTATCCAGAAAACGATGACGAAAATAATGTGATTGATCTAGAAAGATTCATAGATTGTATTTTTTCCCTTAGCGGAACCGACTCAATGGAGGGATTAACATGCAGTTTATAATCGGGTATGTCACAGCTGTAAGAGGAACCTCCGTCCGTGCAATCGTACATCCAAACCTGTATCAGACTACATATATATATGATGGAAGATTATACCGTGGTGTTGCTATAAATGAATTTATAGTCATAAAAAAAGGGTATCACGATATTATCGGAAAAATTGAGGGTGAAGAAATCATCGAAAAGAAAAACTTTGACAACACACAACCCAACAATGAAAAGTTTGATAGATTTGTAGATATTAAAATCATCGGTTATATTTCAGGAAATAAATTTCACTCGGGTATAAAATACCTACCAATGATTCAGGATGAATTACACCTCATATATGACGAAATTATATCCACAATATATTCTTTCGAAGGCAAGATAGATGCTAAAAAAATATTAATTGGCAAATCACTCTTAGAAGAAATACCTATTCACATCCCAATAAACGGCATATTCAATTCACACATCGGAATATTTGGAAATACAGGAAGTGGTAAATCCAATTCTTTAGCAAAAATATATAGTGAGCTTTTCTCTTGTGTGGGAGATAAATTATTCAATAAATCCACCTTTGTATTTATTGACTTCAACGGTGAATATAAACCCATTCACAATCAGTTCAAAGACAAGAGTAATTATATTGAACTTGACACTCATTTAAAGAATGGAAATCAAAAGTTAAAAATCAAAAAATCAGAGTATTGGGACCCAGAATTACTTTCAGTCCTATTTTCTGCCACAGAAAAAACTCAAAAACCATTTCTAAATATACTTGTTAGAAACAGACTCAAGTATGGCGATGAACTCAATGATTATTTTCATGACACCATAAAAATAATGTTTGGTCAAAATCAACACCGAGAAACAATTAGTGTACTTCGTTCAATAATTAACATTATCAATCCTGAAAAATCTAAAGAAATAAACTCTGAATTATCTGAGTTCAGTTGGTTCTCAAGAGGGGAAAACAACAAATATTATAGAAATGGTACATTTCTCAACACTCCAGATGAATATCTTGCTCACCTACCTACTCTTGCAAGTACCAATATCGACATCACAACATTATCGCCTTTTCAGCAAATAACTGTTAGGGCAACCCTTCAATTAATAAAATCCGTATCTAGGAACTATGTACAATATGAGCATATAAGCCCATTAATTAGCAAAATAAACTCCTCAAGCAGTTCACTTGAAAAAGTGATTGAAATAATTGATGATATTGAGCTTGAAACCAAACCATTATTATTTATATCATTAAAGAATTGTAACCAAGAAACGAAAAAATCGATTCCAATGTTGATTGCAAAATGTTCTTTTTTGGAACATAAGAAAAAAGACACATCGCAAAACAGCTTTCACCTGATTGTTGATGAGGCTCATAACATATTATCGGAGACATCTAATAGAGAATCCGAGACCTGGAAAGATTACCGATTAGAACTGTTTGAAGAAATAATAAAGGAAGGCCGGAAATTTGCTTATTTTGTCACGATTGCAAGCCAGAGACCAGCAGACATATCAACAACAATAATATCTCAAATACATAATTATTTTCTCCACCGCTTAGTTAACGAAAATGATTTATTCTTACTCAAAAACTCTATAAGCAATCTTGATAGTTCTTCGCGCGGCTTAGTTCCTATACTGCCATCTGGTGCCTGTGTAGTATCGGGCACAGCATTTCATACTCCGATGATCATACAAATCCAGCGTCTACCTTCAGAATTAGCACCTGAAAGCGATACTATTGATCTGGACTCATTTTGGTAATTACTGGAAATGTTTCACTTTGAAGTTATTACGCCAAACAGGAAATTTGATTGATACCTGCCGCCACCAGGCGGCTTTTTTTTCTTCACCATGCCTACGAACCTCAGAAACCCGCTACACCGACAAACACCTTGATGCCCCCTTAAGACTTCTTAGCGAATCTGCATCCCATAGCAACGCTCTCAACCTGCCAAAATAAATATGTACGTTAGCGCTGGCGCGCAATGCTCTCCCCGCCACGCCTGCCCGCTTAAGGGGGCGCTTTTAATGCAGGTGCATGAACGGCCTCAGGACGCGCCAGTGCTGGCGCTGGCGGGGGATTGAGTGTCGGTAAAACGCATGCAAAACCATGCACCTTATGCATGCATGGCTTTTATACGTAAAAATGGCGAGATTTTCGGGGATTTTTAAGCGGACTACTGCACGGCCAGTTCTGCACGGCGGCGGGTGTAATTCAGGTTCTGTGCGGGTGTGAATTTTTCACGATTATCATCGCGCGAAGCCGCGTCAGGCCTGAATCCGATGGCAGTTAAAATGTCATTATCCTGCGCCGAATAATTAATTTTTTCACCAGCGGACAGCCAGAGCTGTAGCGCCTCGCGCAGATAATCGAGCGAGTGCTGCATGGCGCAGCGCTGAACGGCGGAATGTTGCCCGGAATAATTCATCAGCTCCGGGGCAAGGGCGGCGGCCAGCTCCGCACCGTGCGCCTGCATAAAATCATTTAATCGGTCGCGGATGCTGATGCGCTGCACCTCCTCATGCGAGCGGATATAACGCCCGGCAGCCTGATTTATTTCCCACTTTTTCACCTCGATAATCTCACGCAGCGTTTGCAGGCTCCGGCCGCTGTGGCCGCTGCCGGCAAGCTGTTCGCGGTATGCCTGTTCGGCCTGCTTCAGTTCATCCCGGCGTTGCAGCCAGGCGGATTTATTTGCCTGGCTGGCCTCAAAGGCTTTCTGTAGCGTCAGTGTGGTCACGTATGTTTCTCCTGATGACTGGCCGTGCTCACGCACCGGCACGGTTAACGGTGGCCGCCGGTGCGGGTACCGGGATGACCGGCTCTGTCACCGGTGAACGAATAACCCCGTCGATGGATTCAAGCGTGCGGAACGTGGCCGAGCACTCGATGTTCATGCACTGGTGATAGCGCTGTTTGACGTTATCTGACAAATACCGACTGGTGCGGGAATGCGCGCTAGTTTTGCAGAACGGACAGTGAAACATGCCTATGCCCCACCTTATGAAAGCCATTTTGAATCAGTTTTTTGAAAAGAACATAAAACTACCTGACTACCAAGGTGCGCTGAACCAGCAAAGTAATCCCTACTAACAACAATCTTCATTCTTTTAAAGCTGCAAATCGTTCATAGCGAAAAGTCCCTAACCTCATCAATATCTCATTGAAATATAATCAAAAGAAACAAAATCAAAAGCGAGGTTAATAAATATTAAAAAGACCTTTTGCCGATAATGTGCTAGAAATTTGTTCAACGCATCTCAGAGCCAATGACGGGAATAATGAGAATATGGATACGACGTTGCTGAGCGCATTAGATACCGATGGACGCGATAAATTCGAAAGCGCTATGAATGCCTTACAAGGCGATGTTTCCGCTGCAGCCGCGAGGTTGTCGGTCGACCCCCGCTTACGCCTTGAGTACTCAAAAAGAATCAAAGAAATGTCCGCAGACTTACGCGCAAAGGCCAATGCTGGAGTGATCTCTTGGGACAAAGCGGCACGAGAGGCTCAGGAAACGAGAAATTTGATCATGGAGATGGTGCGCTCTCGCAGCACTCCCCTGGGACGGGCAATGGCCGAACGGATAAAAAGCGAAGGTAAGACGCTTAATGAGTTGGTAGCAAAAAAAGCGAAAGCTTTATTCGGCCCGCAGGCAAATTTTAACAGTCTTTCGGAAGTACAAAAAAATCAGATATATGCAAGTATCGTTGAATCCGCAGGCAAGTCTAACCCACAAGTAAACATGAAAATGATGCAACTCTCGCGCATTGGAAGAGGGCTGATTGTTCTTTCGATTGCGATTTCTGTTTACGAAATTTATACCGCTGATGATAAGGTTTCTGAATCAGGCAGGCAGATAGCGATTAATGGTGCAGGTATTGCCGGTGCTGCCGCGGGTGGCGCAATGGCGGGATTAATGTGTGGGCCAGGCGCACCTGTTTGCGTGCTCATCGGTGGCTTCGTCGGCGGCGCTCTTGCTGCATGGGAAATGGGACGTTTGTGGAATTGATTATGCAACAGGTTAATTCAATATCTCTGGTTAAGCTTCGCGAAGCTACCGATGTAACCCAGGCTCAATCTGACGTTGTGCTCAATGGTAAAAGCACCGGCATTATTGTACCGGGACAAGTGCTTGAAGCAGCGGTCCAGGTTAATGAGCTGCGTTATATCCTGTTTCTGACGGATGACATTATTTTCGAGGAATCCCTGACGATTGCCCTTATTGACGTTCATGAAGGGCTTAAAGAAATTGTTCGTTTGGGAAATGAGTACTCGACAGGTAGTTTTGCGGATCTCCAGGTCACTGACGATAGCGTAGATTTTAGGTTTATTGGGGATTATATCTGGACACTGAAAGTATCAGATTCACCTCGCCTGCGGCTTCCTTTTGTTTCCGATCCAAAAGGTGTTAAACGGGAGTCTGGTCTGAAAAAGTACATAACGATCTCTGCCACACCGGCGTCGGAAAACGTAAGCTGAAGTCATTATTTAAAAGAATGAAAAGGCTTTCTGCTGAGCGGGATAAATGCTCGTGAGAATTATGCAGACTCGGATAGCCAACCAGAATCTCCATCGGTAATAACCCTATTCATCCGATGAAACCTGAAAGCCCACACGGTATAACCCCTGCGGGTTTTTCAGTACCATCAACCCACCGTTCCCCTTTCTCTTTGACAAACATCAACGACACCTCCCCTCCCCCTATGCAGAAAAAAAAAACACCACCCAGCGCTACGGAATAGCCGCTCAACCCGGAAGGAACCCCACCATGTACAGACCCATAACCGTTATTATCTTCATTCTCCTGACCCTCGCCGCCCTTGCTGAAATAGGCTTTTTATCCTTTGGATAATCCTCAGGCGAAATATCCCTCTTCAGGGAACATTGATCTCATTACAGTTTTTTCCTAAAGCCATCCCGTTTCGCCTGTGCCATGCTGAATCACGCTCATAACCGATAACGTTAAATGAGGATATTATGAAAAAAACAATTATCGCATTATCTGCCGTTCTGCTGGCTTCCCCAGTATTTGCTGCGACCACACATGCAACTGACGATACCGTCGCTGCGGCGAACGCAAACGCCAACGAGGCGAAGCAAAAACTGCACGAAGAGCAGAACAAAGGTGAAGAGCTGAAGCTGAAGCAAAAACATGCTGCGGAAGGTAAAAGCGAAAGCCTGGGCAGCAAGGTCAGCGAAGATTCCCAGAAAGCCTGGCATAAAACCAAACAAGGCACCGAGAAAGGGTGGGATGCCACCAAAGAAGGCGCTGAGAAAGGCTGGAACAAAACCAAAGAAGGTGCCAGCGAGCTGGAAAAGAAAGTCACTGAGTAATCCCTTCGAAAGGCCGCGCAAGCGGCCTTTTTTATTCCCCGCAGCTCTGCGTGCTCAAGGCTACACTTGTCACCAGGTCCGGTTATCGCGATCCGGTTGAAATAATATCAACAAAGCCGAATAGATCCCGGGGGTGACGCGTTTACTCCCTGCCCCCCTAAAAGAGATCCTGAGATGCTTCGACGCCTGGTGATAGTGCTTGTTTTGATTTGTCCGTGGGCGATGGCTGCCCCGAAGAGCTACATAATTGACACCAATAACACCGCCATTCGGCTGTCGTGGCATGCCTTTGGCGGCATCCTCTCCTGGGCGACGTTCAGCGGCGTGACGGGCGCCGTGACGCTCAACCCGGAAAATGACGTCGACGACCATATTCACGTCACCATTCCCGTAGCGACTCTCGTAGCCTCAAACAAGCTGCTCACCTGGCAGCTGAAAAGCGATATGTTTTTTGAATCCGAGCGCTACCCGACTATCGAGTTCATCAGCTCTCGCGTGGTCGCCCAGGGCGACGGGCGGTTCAGGGTGTTCGGCACGTTGACCGTACGAAACATCGCCCGCCCGGTGATCCTGGAGGCCGTCGTGAAAGACCCACACGCGCAGGCACTCACGCTGGATGCCACGACGGCGATCTCGCGCGCGGCCTACGGGATGGATAAGTTTGCGCTGGTCGTGGACGATCGTATTGCCATCGCTATTGCGATTCAGACGAACGACGTGCCGTCATCCTGAGATGAGGCGCTGTAGCTGCTCCGCGTTTCCCCGCAGGTGAGACGGCGGGTTGCGGCCAATCAGGACAAACTGGTAGCCCGCCTCCTGCCACCACGCCAGGTTCATGCCGTGCCGCTGCTCCTGGCGCAGAGAGGCCATAGTCTTCTCATCTACAGGAGAGATACAGAGCGCCATCGGGCCGTAGTCGGCGTTAATCCAGGCAATCTGCGCGATCGAGGTGGTTTCATAGCGCAGCATTCGCACCATTTTCAGTTCTGCCCCCTGCAGGACAAGCTGCGACATGTGCAGCTTGATGCCGATGTCCTGCGAGGCTCGTTCCAGCCCGCGCTGCAGGACCGGCGTTGCGCTGTCCATATCCAGCAGCGTCTCAACGCTGTACAGGGACATATATTGCGCTTCGAGGTCGCGAATATGGGCGTTCTCATCCGCTGGCGCGGAAGCGGGCCGCAGCAGGTAGCCCAGCCCGGATCCGACCATCAAAAAGCTGGCCGACGCGGCGATCAGCGCCCGCCTGCTGACGCCAGCCGGCGTGGAGGATTGTGGATCGGGAAGTGCCGCCAGACGCGCCTGCATTGCCTCCAGAGGTGCCTCATCCAGCAGGGGGGCAAACGCCCCGGCGAAATCCTGGCTGCTTTTCATCAGTTCGGCGGTTCGCCCGGAGAGGCGTTCGTCACTTTTCAACTGTTCTTCAAATTGCTGCGCGTCGGCGCGGCACATCTCGCCATCTATCCATGCCACGATAGCGTCGTCGTTATAGGGCGGTGCAAAACGGTGCGAGTTCAAGAGCGTTTCTCCTTTACCGGAGGCAGTGCGTCAGCGGATCTGGCAAGCCGAGCCCGCGCCGTCGCCAGCCGGCTCATCACGGTACCGACAGGCACCGCAAGAGTGTCCGCCGCCTCCTGGTAGGTAAAGCCTTCGACATAAACCAAAAATACCGCGTTGCGCTGGGCTTCAGGCAGCGCGTTGACGCGCTGCATCACCTTCATGTAATGCAGGCGCGTCTCATCCTGTTCGCGGGTGTCCGGCGCCAGAAGCTCGTCGCTGGCCACAAATCCCTGCCCCTGACGCACGTGTCGTGCCCGAAGCTCAGAGATCCAGATGGAGTGCAGTATCGCGAACAGCCACCTGTCGATGCGCGTGCCCGGCGTATACTGGCTGCTCCTTTCAAGCGCACGCACGCAGGTGGACTGAACCAGCTCTTCGGCGATATCCCTGTTTCGCGACAGCACCAGCCCATAGCGCCAGAGGCGCGGCAGGTGTGCGGCTAACTGTTGACGAACCTCACTGGTAGCGATGTGTTTTTCCTCCACGAGAAAATCAGGATTCCGGATGCCCGTTGATGGCGGCCTGCAGGTCACGGTACTCCTCGCAGGACTGGCCACAAATACCGGCAATCACCTTCAGCTGTTCTTTCGCGAGGTCAGGACGTCCTTTTACCATCCACGCTTCACCGAGGTATTCCCGGGCTTTGGCATAATCCGGTGCGATAGCCAGCGCGCGCTGGTAGTAACCAATCCCTTCGTCCGTGCGGCCAAGCTTGCGCGTGGCGAACCCGCGATAGTTCCACGCTTCAGCCGTATTGCCATTTTTCAGCGAATCAAGCAGGTTCAGCGCCGCCTGGTACTCGCCTTTCTTCGCGAGATGGTACGCATAGTTGGTTTTGTCCTGGTCGCTGAGGCTGCTGCTCTTGTCCGGCACGCATTTCTGGGTGGCGCTGTCATACACCTGTCCGGAAGGACAATCGGGCGTTTTGCTCTCGGTACTATTATTGCCCATTGCCAGCGCCAGGGGGGACAGCAGGGAAAAAATCAGCACCGGGATCAAACGAAACGAGATCGTGTTCATATAAAGCTCCAGGGTAAGAAGGAAGTGACGTCAGTAAACGCCCGACTGACGATTTTTATTCATTCTCCCCGTGAATTTTTTGCTGTCGCTAAATCATGCTGACGTCGTAGCACCAATGGAAATAAATCAGGTTATTTTACCCTTTACTTAACGCTATTATTTTCGCGTGATAGCAGAGTTTTAAGCCTGCATAAGAATATATTTTATTGTGTGAGTGACATAATATATCTTATATCAAAAACGTTACCCTAACTTAAATGCATATTAAGCGCGCTTAAACAATAACGTTTTATATTATATTAAAAATGTCCCCTACCAATTATCATACTGCGTAAATCATATTCAGAATCAACGTCACCGGTTAAAACTAAAATGATATAAAACAAAAGGTTGAGCCAAGTAAATTATTAACCACCCCAATACATTAATGCCCTCTTCATTGTTTTGGCACTTATTTACGAAAGCTTAATTTGCACAACCTTCGTTTTCTGTCTATATCATTTTTATATTCTAAAAAATAATTCCTCTATTAATTACAGGGTTTTACACGATACAAAACACCCATAAAAATTGTTCACTTTTATAAGTCATTAGATTCGCTCTGATGTTGCCACTCTGAATTCTGGCGGGCATCGTGCGCGCTAAAAACAACGGTCAGTGCTGCGTAATAACAGCGACTGCGCCGGGGGCGCCCTTTACCTTCTGCAGAGATGGCTCGTCTTGCTCGCCGTTCATGACACATCTGCTGGAGTAATGCCTAAATGAGCCAAATCTCTGTTATATCGAAACTTACTGGCGTGGAAACGACCACGGAAGGCACACAGGTTACCCTGAGCCATTCCTCTATCGTTGAGCTTAATGTCGAGCGAGCGAGCGTCTCCCATTTCGCGCGAAACGGTAACGATCTGCTGGTTACGCTGCACTCCGGCGAGGTGATCACCCTTAAAAACTTCTACGTCACGGACGCGCAGGGCGTGAGCCAGCTGGTACTGCAGGACAGCAACGGCGCATTATGGTGGATTGAAGATCCGACCGGAGCCGCCACGTACGAATCCATCGCGTCTACGGACGTGCTGCTTGCAGCCTCCGGGAGCGACGCCGGTGGTGCCGCCATCTGGCCATGGGCACTGGGCGGCATTGCCGCCGCGGGCGGCATCGCGGCGGCGGCAAGCACCGGCGGCGGTGATAGTGGCGGCAGTAACAATTCGGCCAATGCGGATACGACAGCACCGAACGCGCCTTCCGGCCTTAAGTTCTCTTCAGATGGCAAAACCGTCACCGGTACCGCAGAACCCGGCAGTACCATCACGCTGAGAGACGCGAACGGCAACGTCATTGGCACAGGAAAAACGGGCAGCGACGGCAGCTTTACCGTCTCTCTCGGCACACCGTTGACCAACGGTGAGCAGGTGACCGCCACCGCCACGGATAACGCCGGGAATACCAGCCCGGGCACAACGCTCAACGCGCCGGACACCACCGCGCCCGATGCGCCAGCAATCACCAGCGTAACGGACGATATCGCCCCGCAGACGGGGGCAGTCAGCAACGGCGGCAGCACCAACGATCAGCGCCCGCAGCTTACCGGCACCGGCGAAGCGGGCTCGACCGTGACGATTTATGACGGCGGGGTCGCCATTGGTACGGCGGTCGTCGCCAGCAACGGCACCTGGACCTTTACCCCGTCGGTTGACCTGAGCGAAAGCACTCACCAGATTACCGTGCGGGCAACCGACGCCGCCGGCAACACCGGGCCAGCCTCGCCGGTGTTTACCCTTACGGTGGATCTTACTCCGCCGGACGCGCCGAGCGCGATTGTGCTGACCGACGATACGGGCCTTATCAAGGGAACCATCACGTCTGTCGCGCCAACCGATGCTTCACTGCCCATCCTCGCGGGAACCGGCGAGCCCGGCGGAACCATCACCATCTACGATAACGGCGTGGTGGTTGGCACAACGACGGTGTTGCCCAACGGCACCTGGAGCGTCACGCCGAACGGCCCGCTCCCGGACGGGACACACTCCATAACCGTCACTGAAACCGATGCCGCCGGAAACCTGAGCGCGACCTCAGAGCCCGTCATCTTCACCGTGGACACCACGCCGCCGTCTGCCCCGGGTAATCTCGAGGTTTCGAATGATGGCGGCACCATCAGCGGCATCGCGGAAGCTGGCAGCACGGTGACCATCCGTGAAGGTAATGTCACCCTTGGCACTGTTGTTGCCGACAGCGAAGGGAACTTTAGCCTGACGCTGACCCCGCCGAAGCTCAACGGCGAAATCCTGACCGCTGACGCCACCGACGCGGCAGGCAACACGGGGCCCGCAACCTCCGCGGCGTCACCGGATATTACCCCACCGCAGACGCCAATTATCGTGTCGGTGATGGATGACGTGCAGGCCACCACCGGCCCCGTGGGCCAGAACGGCCTCACCAACGACCGGGCCCCGACCGTGAACGGGACGGGCGAAGCGGGCTCGACCATCACGATTTATAACGGCAGCGATGTCCTCGGTACGACGGTTGTTCCCTCCTCCGGCCTGTGGAGCTTTACGCCGCCCGCACCGCTGACCGATGGCACCTGGGTGCTGACCGCGAAGGCGACGGATCCCGCCGGTAACCCAAGCGGGTTATCAGACCCGTGGACAATTAACGTCGACGGCACGGCACCCGGCGCCCCGGTGATTTCACAAGTTGTGGACGATGTTCCCGGTCGCACCGGCTCGCTCGACATTTATGAGACCACTAACGACGCCACCCCGACGCTCAGCGGTACCGCCGAAGCAAACGCGACGGTCACCGTGCGCGTGGACGGTGTTGCTATTGGTACGACCGTCGCCAATGGTCTTGGCGTATGGATCTTTACGCCTTCCTCGCCGATCGGTGAGGGTCCGCACGCCCTGACCGCCGTCGCGACCGATGCGGCAGGTAACACCAGCGGCGTCTCCAACACCTGGACTCTGACGATTGACAGCGTCGCGCCTGCCGCCCCGGTCATTACCCAGGTGCTGGATGATGTGCCGGAGCGCCTCGGTGCGCTCAACCCCAACGACAGCACCAACGACACCACGCCGACGCTCAACGGTACGGCTGAACCTGGCTCAAGCGTCACCATCCGCCTGGATGGCACCGATCTTTTCACGGTCCTGGTCGACGACAACGGCACGTGGACCTATACCCTCACCACGCCTCTTGGCAGCGGGCCTCATACCTTTACCGTTGTCGCCACCGATGCGGCGGGTAACACCAGCCAGCCGTCAGGCGGCTTTACCCTGACCGTCGATACCACGCCGCCTGCGGCGGCAACCATCGCCACCGTGACCGATGACGTCGGCGGCGTTCAGGGCACGCTCATCAGCGGCGATACCACGGATGACACCACACCGCTGCTGCAGGGCACCGCCCCGGCTGACGCGGCGATCACCGTCTATGACGGCGCCACCCTGCTCGGCACCGCCACCCTCGACGGCAGCGGGGGCTGGAGCTTTACGCCCGTTACCCCGCTCACCGACGGCCCGCATTCGCTGACGGTTCACGCCACGGATGCCGCCGGCAATACCACTGTCTCCAGCCCGTTTGTGTTGACGGTAGATACCGTCGCGCCCGCCACGCCGGACGTCCCGGCCATCACCGTCAATCCTGACGGAACAGCAACAACGCTAAACCCGGGCGAAACCACCCGCGACACCACGCCAACCCTGAGCGGTACCGGCACGGCGGGCGATACCGTGACGATCTACAACAACGGCGCCAAAATCGGCGACGCTGTCGTGGACAGTACCGGCAGCTGGTCGTGGACGCCATCACCCCCACTGTCCGGCGGTACCTATGACATCACCCTGACCGTCACCAACGTGGACGGCACGGGCAACGAAAGCGCCCCGTCGCAGCCGGTAACCATCACCATTGATACCGAAGCGCCGGCTACGCCTGCGGCACCGACCGTCACCGACAGCGTCACCCAGATCACCGGCCCCGTACCCGATGGCGGAACCACCAACGATCCGCGCCCGGTCCTGAGCGGCACCGGCACGCCGAACGACGTCATCAACATCACTGACACCGTCAACGGCATATCGACCGTCGTGGGCACCGTCACGGTAGACAGCAGCGGCAACTGGAGCTGGCGCCCTGGCAGCGACATTGCCGAGGGCAGCCACGCCTATACCGCCACCGCCACCGATGAAGCGGGCAACGTCTCTGACCCTTCTCCAGCGATTACCATCATCGTGGATACCCTGGCGCCGGATACGCCGGTGATTAGTGCAGTGGGCGGTGAGCCTAACGGTGGCTACATCACGGATACCACACCGACCGTGGGCGGAACCGGCGTCAACGGTGAGACGGTGATCGTCTACAACAACGGCGTCGAAGTGGGCCGTGTCGTGGTGGCTAACGGGGAATGGAACCTGACGCTTCCAACGCAAACGGACGGTCCGCTCAACATTACCGTGGCGGGCGTGGACGCAGCGGGCAACGTCAGCGCGCCGAGTTCGGTCTTTACCGTTACCCTCGATACCGTTGCGCCTGAGATCCCCGTCATTAGCGCCGTAGCTGACAGCCAGCTGTCTAATAATGTGCTCTACACGAAGGACGGCACGCCAACCCTTACCGGGACCGGTGAACCCGGTACCACCGTTATCGTTTCCGTAGACGGCACGCCATCTACGGTGCTGGTGACGGTCCAGCCGGGCGGCACCTGGAGCTGGACTGCCGACACGACGCTGTTGGATGGCCCGCATACCTTCACCGTCTCTTCCAGCGATCCCGCGGGTAATCTCTCAGGCAGTTCAGCGCCGCTGAGCGTGACGGTAGACACCGTCGCCCCGGCAGATCCGGGCAACATGCTGCTGGCTGATGAAGGAACACCGCTGACCGGTACCGGTGAAGTGGGAAGCATCATTACCGTGACAAACGGTTCCACGGTCATTGGTACCGGCGTTGTCGGCAGCGACGGCAACTTCTCCATTGCGCTGAGCCCGGCGCAGCTGGATCCGACCACGCTGACCGTGACCGCTACGGATGCCGCAGGGAATGCCAGCGCGGGCGTGCCTTTTGTCGTCGTCGATTCACCGATCGACCTGCCGCAGGTGCCCGTCATCACGGCGATCGTCGATGACGCGGATCCGATCACTGGCGATGTGAAAGGCAAAACCACTAATGACACCACGCCAACGCTTACCGGTACGGCCGAAGCGGGCAGCCTGATAACCATCTATCAGGACGGTAGCGCGACGCCATTGACGACGGTGACCGCCGACGGCAGCGGCAACTGGAGCTATACGCCAGCCGCGCTTGGCGAGGGGCTGCACACCTTTGAGGTGACGGCGACCCTCAACGGCCAGACCAGCGGCCGCTCTCCGGCGGCCAGCGTCACCGTCGACCTCACCGCACCGGGCACGCCAGCTATCGGCGCGGTGATTGACGACGTCGGTCCGGGCACCGGCCCGCTGACCAGCGGCCAGACCACCAACGACAACCAGCCGACCCTCACCGGCACCGGCGCGGTCGGCGATATCATCTCCATCTACAACAACGGCGTGCTGCTGGGGACCGCGGAGGTCGGCAATACGGGCACCTGGAGCTACACCACGCCCGTCCTGACAGAAGGCAACCATATCCTGACCATCCGCGAGACCGATCCGGCGGGGAATCAGAGCGGTCCTTCGGCGGGCTTCACCGTCGTGGTGGACTCCGTTTCCGCCACGCCGGTCATCACCAACGTCACGGATAACGTCGGTAACGCCGCCACCACGGTGGTCAGCGGCACCGAGACGAACGATGCCACGCCAACCCTTTCGGGGACAGCGGACGCAAACAGCGTGGTGACCATTTTCGACGGCGGTACCCAGATTGCCGTGGTAACGGCTGACGGCACCGGCGCGTGGACGTTTACTCCTGACACCGCGCTCGGCGAAGGCTCGCACAGCTTCACCGTCCGGGCGACCGATCCGCTGGGCAACGTCAGCGCGGTCTCAGCTCCCTGGAGCGTGGTGATTGACCTGACGGCACCGACGATTCCGACGCTGGATAATGTGAGCGACAACGTCCCTGGCGGCGTCCAGGGTAACCTCACCAGCGGCCAGGTGACCAACGACAGCACCCCGACCATCAGCGGCACCGGGCAGGCGGGCAGCACGATTCACATCATGAATAACGGCACGCAGATTGGCACGACGATCGTTGACGGCAGCGGGAACTGGTCCTTTACGCCGACCGCGCCGCTGGGCGACGGCAGCTACTCCCTGCGCGCGTATGCAACGGATACCGCAGGCAACGCCTCGGCTAACTCATCGGTCTTCACCTTTACCATTGATACCGCAGCTCCCGGCGTACCGGTGGTGACCAGCGTGATTGACGACGTCGGTCCGGTCACCGGGGCGCTCACGTCGGGTAACAGCACCAACGACGCGCGCCCAACCTTCAACGGTACGGGCGAGGTGGGTTCTACCGTGCACGTGATCGTTGATGGCAACGAAATTGGCACTGCGGTGGTGAATGCCCAGGGCAGCTGGACCTTCACCCCGGGTACCGATCTGGGCGAAGGTCCACACGCCATCACCTTCAACGCCACCGACGTGGCTGGCAATACCGGCAGCACGACGACACCGTTTAACCTGACGGTGGATACGGGCGTGCCGTCGGCGCCGGTCATTTCGACCGCGGGTGACAACGCGGGCAGCATTCAAACTCCGCTCTCTTCCGGGCAGAGCACCGACGACACCACGCCGACGCTAAACGGCACCGCGACCGCCAACGCCACGGTCACCGTGTATGAGAACGGGCAGCCGGTCGGCACCGTTCAGGCGGACGGTACTGGCGCATGGAGCTTTACGCCGTCAACGCCGCTGACCAACGGCAGCCATACCTGGACCGCCACGGTCACCGATGCAGCGGGCAACGTCAGCCTGAACTCGCCGGACTTTACCCTGATTGTGGATACCACCGCACCGAACGCGCCGGTTATCAGCCAGGCGATAGACGACGTGGGCACCATCACCGGCCCGCTTACGTCCGGGCAAACAACAGACGACACCGTTCCGCGCCTTGTCGGAACCAGCGAACCGTTTGCCATCGTGAAGATCTATGAGGGAACTACCCTTGTCGGAACGGGCACCGCGGATGGCAACGGAAGCTGGAGTATCTTGCTCAACACCACGCTGACCGCGGGCGCGCACAGCTTCACCGCGCAGGCGACGGATGCGGCAGGCAACACCAGCGTGTCGTCCACCAGCTTCAGCCTCACCGTCGACACCACGCCGCCTGCGCTGCCGGTGCTGACCAGCATTCTGGATGACGTGGGCAATGCGGCGACGCCGGTGGCGAACGGCGGGTTCACCAACGACGCGCAGCCAACCCTCAGCGGTACGGCGGAAGCCGGGTCGACGGTGAAAATCTTCGATAACGGCGTACAAATCGGCAGCGTGACGGCGACCGGTGGGGCGTGGAGCTTTACGCCATCCCCGGCGCTGGGCAACGGTCCGCACAATTTGACCTTTACCGCCACCGATGCGGTGGGCAACGCCAGCGCGCCGACCGCCGGGTACGTGATTAACGTCGATACCCTCGCGCCGGGCGCGCCGACCATCATTTCAGTGATTGATGACGTCGGCAGCGTTACCGGCCCGGTGACCGGTACGAATCCGACCAACGACACGCGCCCAACGCTGAGCGGAACAGCCGAAGCGAATGCCACGGTGCGGATCTACGATGGCATTACGCTGGTGGGCACGGTGACCGCCGACGGCAGCGGCAACTGGACCCTGCCGCAAACCACCACGCTGGCGCAAGGCACGCATAACTTCACCGCCACGGCCACCGATGCGGCGGGCAACACCAGCGTGGCGTCAGCCGTGACGACGATTATCGTCGATACGACTGCCCCAACGGCCCCGACCGGGACCTTCAACGCCGACGGTAGCGTCCTGACCGGGACTGCGGAAGCAGGCAGCACCGTCGCGATCCGCCTTGCGGACGGCTCGACGGTGACCGCCATTGCGGGCAGCAACGGCACCTACACCTACACCTTCATTAACAAACAGACCGAAGGCCAGACGCTGCAGATCACCGCCACAGATGCCGCGGGCAACACCTCGCTGCCGGGCTCCGCCCTTGCGCCGGTGGTGCCGCTCTCCGCCAGCAATAACGTCGAAGAGCTGAACCTCAGCACCACGGCAACCGTGACCAACAGCCAGTACAGCGATTACGGCTTCCTGCTGGTTGGCGCCGTGGGCAACGTCCTGACGCTGCTGGGCAATGATACGGCCCAGGTCAACTTCACGGTGGGCAGCGGCGGCAGTGCGGATATCGTGGTGAACGCCAACGCCACGGGTGCGGTGCTCTCTCTGCTCAACACCCTTGAGCTGGTGGTTCAGCATTACGTCAACGGCGCCTGGACCACCGTGGTGGATACCGGCCAACCGCAGTTTGCCGATCTCCTTACCCTCGGCGCAACCGGCGTATCGCTGAACCTGACCGGGCTGGCCGACGGCAACTATCGCGTGCTCAGCTACAACACCAACCTGCTGGCGACCGGCTCCTACACCAGCCTCGACGTGGCGGTGAAAGAGACCGGTCCGGGTACGGTCACGGGCGATACCAGCCTCAACGGCAACGTGATCCTCGATACGGACCCGACAGCCGGCAGCGACAACGCGCCGGCCGGAACCACCGTTTCCGCAGTCACTAACGCCCAGGGCGTCACCACCAGCGTGAACGCCGACGGCACGGTGATCCAGGGCAAATACGGTACGCTGACCATCAACCGCGACGGCAGCTACACCTACAACCTGACCGACACCAGCGCCGCGGTCGTTGGCCGGACGGAGAACTTCACCTACACCATCACCCATAACGGCGTCAGCGCGTCGGCGCAGCTGGTGATGTCTCTGGGTGCCGGTACGGTAATCAACGGCATTGTGGCGGTGGACGATACGGCCTCGCTGACCTTTGACACCACCGTGAGCGAGATTAATAACGGCGCCTCGTCTCAGAACGGTTTTACCCTGGTGGGCATTAATCTCGGCAGCACGCTGGGGCTTAACCTGCTGGACGACATGACCAACCCGATTATCTACAACGTGGAGGAAGGCACGACCCGCACCATGACCATCCAGGCCTCCGTGGGCGGCGTGGCGCTGGCGTCGGTATTCGATCTGTACGTCTATAAGTTCAACAACGCCACCCAGACCTTCGAGCAGGTTCGCGTCGAGTCGGGCTGGCTGCGCGCTCCGCTGCTAGGGGGCTCGTCATCCCAGCTGACGCTGAATCTGCCGGCCGGGGAGTACCTGTTCTTACTCAATACCGCATCGGGGATCGCCGTCCTGACGGGCTACACGCTGAGCGTCCTGCAGGATCATGTCTACAGCGTGGCGAGCATCAGCGAAACCACCACGGGCGACGTGCTGGCGAATGACCCAGTTCCGGCGGGCACGTTGGTCACCGAAGTGAACGGCGTGGCGGTCAACAGCAGTGGAACCACCACCATTCAGGGGGAATACGGCACGCTGACCATCAATTCGTCCGGACAGTACACCTACACCCTGAGAAGCGGCGTGGGAGCGGACCATATCAGCACGCCGGATACCTTCGTCTACACCGTTACCGCGCCTGACGGCTCGAAGGATACGGCATCGCTCAACATCACCCCAACCCCCCGGGCGATGGATGCGGTGAACGATGTCAGCGCCACGATGGACCTCACCTCGGTGCACCACACGTCGGCATACTCGGATACGACCGTGGGCACCGCCAGCTGGACGACGGCCCTGCTCTCGTCAACCCAGGGCTCCGGCAGCGGAACCTTCGTGGTCGACGCGAACACCGCGCTGCACAACGTGTCGCTCCACTTTAACGTGGCCTCGCTGCTGGCGCTGGGCGGGCTGACGGTAAACTGGTCCATCAGCGACGGCTCGGGCGTGATACGCAGCGGCTCCTTCAGCGGCGGCTCCCTGCTGGGCGGCAGTATCGACATCCCGCTCACCGGGCTGGATCTGAACGCCGGGACCTATACGCTGAACTTTACCGGTAGCGTACCGGGGCTGAGCGTGGGGAACATCACCATCACGCCAAGCGTGAACGGCACCACCTACTCGCTGAGTGATTTCGACGTCACCGGCAGCCACACCGTCAACGGCAATATCTTTGACGGTACCGATTCTGGCGGCGTGCTGGATCAGCTCCACTCGGTGGATACCCGTCTGAGCGTGACCGGGTACAACGGCGTGACCACCACGCTGGATCCGTATACCGGCAGCGCAACGGTGAACATCACCGGCCATTACGGCGTCCTGGCGATCGGCGCTGACGGTCATTACACCTACACCCTCAACAGCGGTGTATCGTTCTCATCCATGACGTCGAAGGAGACCTTCAACTACACCCTGACCGACGCTACCGGGAGAACGGACAGCGCCACGCTGACCATCAATATGGCGCCGCAGTTCATCAGTTCGGAACATAACGACGCCATCACCGGTACGGCCTACGGCGATACGCTGATTTACCAGGTGCTGAACAGTACGGTGGGGAATGCCACGGCGGGTAACGTCAGCAGCACCGCGGGCGATCACTGGACCGGCTTCTCGCTGGCGCAGGGGGACAAAATCGACATCGGCGATCTGCTGGTGGGCTGGAACGGTAGCGCCGCGACGCTGGGGAATTATCTCCATGTCACTAATAGTAATGGCAATACCGTGATCTCCATCGACCGTGACGGTGCGGGAGGCACCTACACTAATACCACGCTCGTTACGCTTGATGGCGTTCAGACCACCTACGACGAGCTTGTTAACCAGCAACACATCATTACCTGATAGCACCTGCAAGAGATGACCCGGGCGCACAGCGCCCGGGCATAAATAATAAAGACATACTTTTTTTAATAGGGACATGACATGGGAATGAAGATGCCTCACTGGTGGCTCTCGTGCTGCCTGATATCTGTGCCCGCTCTTTGCGCGAACCCGGCGGCAATCATCAATACCGGACAGCTTCGCGAAACGCAGGAACTCCCCTCGCTCAATGGCCGCGTCGCACCTGCGGCCGGCAAAGCCGCACCCGGTTCATTGCAGCTTGGCGATGCCGTCAACCGCGCCGTCACCTGGCACCCGGCCATCAGCGAAGCCGTGGGGAAACTCTATGAACAGAGCGAAGAGGTGGACGTCGCTAAATCAAAATACTATCCGCAGATTAATGCCGGCGTGGACAACGGTTATTCCCATGACGGCGACCAGAACGGCTTTACCCCGTCGCTGGTGCTTTCTCTGTCACAAATGCTCTACGACTTTGGCAAAGTGGACAGCCAGGTGCGGGCCGAGAGCGCGGGCGTTGCCCAGCAGCAGGCCAACGTGCTGGTGAGTATCGACACCATCGCCCACGATACCGCCATCGCCATGGTGCAGGTGCAAACCTGGCAGCAGATGGTCGAGACCGCTAAAGAGCAGCTCGACGCCCTCTCCTCCATTGGCACGCTGACCCGCCAGCGTAACGACGAAGGGGCCACGTCGCTCTCTGACGTGGTGCAGACCGATGCCCGTATCGAAGGCGCCCGCGCCCAGCTGATGCAGTACCAGGCCAGCCTGGACAGCGCCCGCGCCACGCTGATGAGCTTTCTCGGCTGGAACAGCCTGAACGCCATCAGCAATGACTTTCCGCAAAAGCTGGGCCGGAGCTGCGACATTGCCGAGCCGGATGACCGTCTGGTGCCCGCGGTGCTTGCCGCCTGGGCGCAGGCTAACGTCGCCCAGGCTAACCTCGACTACGCCGACGCGCAGATGACGCCAACCGTCTCGCTGGAGCCGGAGGTGCGTCACTACATGAACGATCGCTACGCGGGGAGCGAAACCCGGGATCGCACCCAGTATTCCGCATGGGTGAAAGTGCAGATGCCGCTCTACCAGGGCGGCGGCCTCACCGCCCGGCGTAACGCTGCAGGACACGCGGTGGAGGCGGCGCAGTCCACCGTTCAGCGTACGCGCCTTGATGTCCGCCAGAAGCTGCTGGAAGCCCGCAGCCAGGTGATGAGCCTGCAAAGCACGCTGCAAATCCAGGGCCGCCAGGAAGCCCTCAGCGCCCGCACCCGCGAACTGTACCAGCAGCAGTATCTCGATCTCGGCTCGCGCCCGCTCCTCGACGTGCTCAACGCCGAGCAGGAGGTCTACCAGGCGCGCTTCACCCAGCAGCAGACCCTCGGTCAGCTGCACCAGCTGCAGCTCAACTGCCTGTATAACACCGGGCAGCTGCGTCATGCGTTCGATCTTGATAACCGCACCATCCAGACCGTGGAGATCCAGCCATGAAGCAACGCGAAATCCCGCAGGGCGAAACGATGACGGATGAGGCGCTGGCGCAGTGGGCGCAGGCCTTCGGTTTTGTCGCCACGCGCTACCGCGTGGCCTGCTCCCCCGGCGCGCTGATCGCAGGCGCGCCGTGGCTGAAAGGCAAACCGATGGTGCCCGCCCTCACCCAGCTGGCCCGCGAAGCGGGGCTGTCGTTTCAGCTCCTTACCGACGATCGGCAGGCGATCAACAGCTGGCGTCTGCCGGTGGTAGTGGCGATGCATGACGGCAGGATCGGCGTGATCGAGCATTTCGACGGGGACGATACGCTGGAGATCAGCTTCTTCGACGATGACACCTACACCAACCGGCTGTCGATGACGGCGATGCTGCCCGCTATCCGCCACGTCATTGCCCTGCGTCCACTCGCCGCGCTGAAGGACAGCCGCGTGGATGCCTATATCTCAAAATACCGTCCGGACTGGCTCTACCGGCTGGTGATGCGCGACCTGCGCCCCTACAGCTGGGTCATGCTGGCCGCCCTCTTTATCAACGTGCTGTCGCTCTCCGGGATCGTCTTTTCCATGCAGGTCTATGACCGGGTGATCCCCGCGCAGTCCTACCCGACGCTTTACGTCCTGACCATCGGGGTGCTGATTGCCACCCTGTTTGGCTTTGTGCTGCGCGTGACGCGCGGGCACATTATGGATCTGCTCGGCAAGCGCTCGGACATGCGCGTTTCGGATCGCGTCTTCGGCCACGCGCTGCGGCTGCGCAACAGCGCGATCCCCCGCTCCACCGGCAGCTTTATCTCTCAGCTGCGCGAGCTGGAGCAGATCCGCGAGATGGTGACCTCGTCCACCATTTCGACCATTGTCGACCTGCCGTTCTTTCTCCTGTTCGTGGTGGTGCTGGCGATCATCGCCCCGCAGCTGGCGTGGATCGCCCCGGTCGCGGCGGTGATCATGGTCCTGCCCGGCCTGCTGCTGCAGAAGAAGCTGGCGGAGCTGGCAAAGCAGTCGGCTCATGAATCGACCCTGCGCAACGCGGTGCTGGTGGAGAGCGTGCAGGGGCTGGAGGACATCAAGCTGATGCAGGCGGAAAACCGCTTTTTGCAGCAGTGGAACAGCTATATCCAGATCACCGCAGAATCCGGCCTGCGCACCCGCGAGCTGACGCAGAACCTGATTAGCTGGGGGATGACCATTCAGAGCCTGGTCTACGCCGGGGTGATTGTGGTCGGCGCCCCGATGGTGATCGACGGCACCCTGACCACCGGTTCGGTGGTCGCCGCGTCGATGCTGGCCTCCCGCATGATCGCCCCGATGGCGACGCTGTGCGGCGTGCTGGCGCGCTGGCAGCAGGTCAAAGCGGCAAAAGAAGGGCTGGACAGCATCATGCAGCTTCCCACCGAAAATCAGCGCGAGGAGACGCCGATCCGCCAGGACGTGCTGCGCGGTCATTACCTCTTCGAGCAGGCGCAGTTTCGCTATCAGCCGGACGATCCGCGCATGGCGCTGCGCATTAACCGGCTGGAGATCATGCCGGGAGAAAAAGTGGCGATCCTCGGGCGCAACGGCGCGGGCAAATCGACCCTGCTGCAGGCCATGGCGGGCGGGATGGATCTGGCGGCCGGCGAGCTGCGGCTTGATAACTTCAGCCTGCCGCATCTCGACGTCGCCGACGTCCGGCGCAACGTCGGCTTTATGACCCAGAACGCCCGTCTGTTTTACGGCACCCTGCGCGAAAACATCACCCTCGGCATGCCGCGCGCCACCGACGAAGAGATTTTCGAGGCGCTGGAGCTGACCGGCGCGGCAGGCTTCGTGCAGAAGCTGCCCAAGGGGCTGGACTACCCGATCATGGAAAACGGCGTGGGATTATCCGGCGGGCAACGCCAGTCGATTCTGCTGGCGCGAATGCTGCTGCGCGATCCGAATATTGTGCTGATGGATGAACCCACCGCCTCGCTGGACGAGCACACCGAGCGGGAATTCATCCAGCGTCTGGGCGACTGGCTCGGGCATCGCACCCTGATTGTCGCCACGCATCGCGTACCGGTGCTGGAACTGGTGGAGCGCGTCGTGGTGTTAAAAGAGGGGATGCTGGTGATGGATGCGCCAAAAGCCCAGGCGCTGAACAACAGCCGTATGCAGCAGCAACAGCAGCAGGCAGCAACCGGACGGGAGTGGAAAAATGAAAATCAGTCAGCGTGACGTGGCGGCAATGGACGATCTGGATAACGCCCTCGACTCCGAAAGCGGCTACACCGGCGCGCGTCGGATCGTGATCTTCTCGCTGCTGATGTTTGTGGTGCTGGGCGTCTGGGCGTGGTTTGGCGTGCTGGATGAGGTATCAACCGGCTCGGGTAAAGTGATCCCCAGCTCGCGCGAGCAGGTCTTGCAGTCTCTCGACGGCGGGATCCTCACCGAGCTGAACGTCCACGAGGGCGATCAGGTGCAGGCCGGGCAGGTGCTGGCGCGGCTCGATCCGACGCGTTCCGAATCGAACGTCGGCGAAAGCGCGGCGCGCTACCGGGCTTCACTGGCCTCCAGCGCCCGACTGTACGCCGAGGTGAACGATCTCCCGCTGAAGTTCCCCCCTTCGCTGGCAAAGTGGCCGGATCTGATTGCTGACGAAACGCGACTCTACAACTCCCGCCGCGCGCAGCTGGAGGACACCCAGCGGGAGCTGCGCGCCGCGTTAGATCTCGCCAATAAGGAGCTGGCCATCACCCAGCGGCTGGTCAAAACCGGCGCCGCCAGCCACGTGGAGGTGCTGCGCCTGCAGCGGCAGAAAAGCGATCTGGAGCTGAAGCTCACCGACGTACGTTCGCAGTATTACGTTCAGGCGCGCGAGGCGTTATCCAAGGCCAACGCCGAGGTGGATATGGTTTCGGCGATCCTCAAAGGCCGCCAGGATTCCGTCACCCGTCTGACGGTAAAATCCCCGGTGCGCGGGATCGTGAAAAACATCAAGGTCACCACCATCGGCGGCGTGATCCCGCCCAACGGCGAGCTGATGGAGATTGTGCCGGTGGACGATCACCTGCTGATCGAAACCCGCCTGTCGCCGCGCGATATCGCCTTTATCCACCCGAACCAGGAGGCGCTGGTTAAAATCACCGCCTACGATTACGCCATTTACGGCGGCCTGCACGGGGTCGTCGAAACGATCTCTCCGGACACCATCCAGGACGAGGCCAAGCCGGAGGTGTTCTATTACCGGGTGTTTATCCGCACCAGCCAGGATTACCTGGTGAATAAGGCCGGCAGGCACTTCTCGATTGTGCCGGGGATGATTGCGACGGTGGACATTAAGACCGGCGAGAAAACGGTGCTGGATTATCTGATCAAGCCGTTTAACCGGGCGAAAGAGGCGCTGAGGGAGCGATAGTCAATCGCCGGGTGGCGGCTCCGCCTTACCCGGCCTACATACCCGGAGGCCCTTGCAAGCGCAGCGCCGCCGGGTATTTAACCGCACGTCAGAACTGGAACCTACCTCGAAATATTAATCTTTAGTCATGCATCCCACTTCCCTTCAGCAATCGCCAAGGTAATATTAACCGCAGACAAAAACGCACTTGCGCACTGTGCAGGAGTGCATTACTATTCAATCAGCTTCAAGGACTGGAGCTCAGCACCATTATGATTAGTTATTTTCGGGATCAATGGCTTGAGGATTTTTTTCTTTACGGCAGATCGAGCAATGTTATTCCTGCAAATCTGGAAACAGCGCTTGCGAGAAAGCTCGATATCATCAGGGCAGCAACCTCGCACAGGGATTTGCGATCGCCACCGGGCAATATGTATGAAGCATTGAATCCTCCGCTGAAGGGATATTCCTCAATCCGGGTAAACAGGCAATACAGGCTCGTATTTCGCTGGACAGAGGGTAAAGCAGAAGATCTCTACCTCTCTCCACACAAGTACACGCAACACAAGTGAGGCATCACCTATGACACTTCAACAGGCACTCCGCAAACCCACCACGCCGGGCGACGTGTTGCAGTATGAGTATCTTGAACCGCTCAATCTGAAAATCAGCGATCTGGCGGAGATGCTCAATGTTCACCGCAACACCATCAGCGCGCTGGTCAATAATAATCGCAAGCTGACTGCCGATATGGCGATCAAACTGGCAAAAGCCTTTGATACCACGATTGAATTTTGGCTTAACTTACAGCTGAACGTCGATATCTGGGAAGCGCAATCCAATCCCAGGACGCAGGAGGAGCTAAGCCGTATAAAGACCGTTGCGGACGTCATGGCTAAGCGAAAATCTGGCCAGCCGGATGTAGCCTGATTCGGTAAACACTTCACCTATTAATAATTTTTCAGGAAGAAATCATGCGCCAACGAACCATTGTCTGCCCCATCATCCAGAATGACGGTGCCTACCTCCTGTGTAAAATGGCCGACGATCGCGGCGTGTTCCCCGGCCAGTGGGCTCTCTCCGGCGGTGGAATGGAGCCGGGCGAAACCATGGAACAGGCGTTGCGCCGTGAGATCCGCGAAGAGCTGGGCGAAGCGCTGGAGATTGTCTCGGTTACGCCATGGGCTTTTCGCGATGACATCAGGGTGAAAACCTACGCCGATGGCACTACAGAGGAGATTTACATGATCTATCTGATCTTCGACTGCATCAGCGCCAACCGGGAAGTCACGTTTAATGAAGAGTTTCAGGAGATCGCCTGGGTTAATCCGGAGTCGTTAAAAGAGCTGGATCTCAACGCAGCCACGCGCATTACCTTCGCCCAAAAAGGCCTTCTTTAATCACCCACTGCCCCGGCGTTTTACCTGTCCATGCTCTGAAAACCTCAATAAATGCGCTGACGCTGCTGTAGCCGCAGGACAGCGCAATCCACCCTACCGGCTTCCCCGCCGCCAGCCACTCCATTGCCCGCATGACGCGAGCCAGCTGCCGCCAGTTAACAAAGTTCATTCCGGTCTGGGCGCTAAACCGACGGTTGAACGTACGCACGCTCATCCCAGCATGAATAGCATGGCTCTCGACCGTCTGGTTATCATCGACACACTGCAGCAAATGGCTGACCACGTTCTTCAGACGCGGATCCGTCGGCACGGGCAGAGAAAAGCGAGCCTGGGGCGTCAGGGCAAGCTCATCCAGCAGCAAAGTAAGCTTTCGCGGATCGTACTCGCTCTCTGCATCGCATAAACGGGAAAACAGTGCATGGGTGAGATCGTCGGGCTCGAACAGCGCGGGCGCATCGGGAAGCATTGCGCACACGGCGGGATCAAGAAAGATAGCGCAGCCTTCTACCGCACTTTCGGAAAAAGCGGCGTGCTGCCGATCCGGAGGGATCCAGCCGATGTGTTTTGCCGGTACGACCGATCGCGCCTGCTGCGTCTCAATGACCAGCAGCCCCGTTGCAATGCGCCACAGCTGGCCGGTGCGATGACTGTGCCGGGGCGTTCGGTACCCGCCGGGATGAAGGAGCGTTTCAACACTGACCATATCATTTTGACCGAAAATCGTTATTCTTCGGCATATTAGAGAAACTGCGACTTCTGCTGTCAAGGATAATGGTGATTCAACCACATAAGGAGCCCGCATGAGCATTATCACGTCCCTGATATCCCACGCCGACAACGCCGCGCAGCGCGAAAAGATGGCCTGCCTGTTAACCCGCTTATTCAACGGCGATATCGATCCGGCAGAGGTATTTACGCCCGATTACCAGCAGTTTACGGACGGTCACGCGCTTGACTACCGGGGTTTTGTCCAGCATCTGAGCCACGTCAGCTCACAGATCCGCGCAATCGCCTTTACCGTGGTGGAGATAGCCTGTCATGACGAACTTCTGGCTGACCGGCATATCGTGACGGTCACGTATCCTGATGGTCGTCAGGCAGAGATCGAGGTTTACCTGTTTGCCGCGCTGCGTGAAGGGAAAATCTGGCGGATCCATGAAGTCACGCGAGCACTCAGCGGCGATGCTGCAGATCGCACGCTGGCACACGCGACAGAATAACCTTACTCCGCCGGGCGCGGTGCGGCACTGTTATACACCCCAACGTAACGCGCAAATTTCCCGAGAAACACGCCGGCAAACACGCCGCCGGAGACGATCGCCAGCGCGCTCATGGCGGGCTGCTGCATCGTCTGGGGAGAGACCGCGCTCATCACGCCCAGCACATACTTCACGCCGAACGCCAGCATCATAAACGGCAGCGCGGTGTAGTCTGCCTGGCGGTAAAGGGTGCGCGGCGCATCTGCGCGGGTGATAACCGCCTGCTTAA
Organism: Enterobacter asburiae; assembly: GCF_007035645.1. Taxonomy (NCBI): domain Bacteria; kingdom Pseudomonadati; phylum Pseudomonadota; class Gammaproteobacteria; order Enterobacterales; family Enterobacteriaceae; genus Enterobacter; species Enterobacter asburiae. The sequence goes on along the minus strand of NZ_AP019632.1, from coordinate 981,361 downwards.
TCAGGATATACCCCAGCGCGGCCCCGGCGAGGATCCCCGCCGTCCACAATGCGACAGTCCCGGGCGTCAGCTTGCGGTAGATCACCAGATCGTAGATATCCCAGATTAGAAATATTGCCGGAATGATGGCAAGCCTCTCCAGCGTAACGGTGGCAGGCCTTCGGGCTTTAATGCCGCGAGAGATAAGGAAGATAAACAGCACCCACACCCAGGCGGGCGTGTGCGTAACGACACCGAACAGAAATTCAAACATGGAGATCTCCATGGACGATCGCGGCCCGTGCCGCCTGAACGCGTATTGCGCATAACGGCAGGAAAACCATTATGCGCAGGTCTTTTACAGCGATTTTTTCAGGCGTTGAACCGCTTCCTTCAGCTCTTCATCCGTTGGCGTGACAAACGACATACGCAGCGTTGAATGGTCTGGCTCATTGCAGTAGAAAAATTCGCCCGGCACAAATACTACGCCGTTACTTAACGTTTTTTCCAGCCAGCGGGTGGTATTACTACCATTTTTCATATTCGCCCACAGGAACATGCCGCCCTTCGGCTTGTGGAACGACATCACATCGCCCAGCTCGGCCTCCAGCTCGGTTGCGAACGTCTGGTATTTCTGGCGATAGGCTTCGCGGATCGTTTTAATCTGATCGGGCAGGCGACCGGTTTTCAGGTATTCATACGTCATCAACTGCGACAGCGTGCTGGTGTGCAGGTCGGTGGTTTGCTTGAGGTTGACTACTGCGCGCTTCAGCCATTCCGGCACCAGCACCCAGCCCACGCGGGTTCCTGGAGCGAGAATTTTGGAGAAAGTCGAGGTATACACCACGTTCTCTTCGTTGCCGATATCTTTGGCATGGGCAATTAACGGGCGGAAAACTTCATCGGTATAATTAATTTCGCTGTACGGATCGTCTTCAATAATGACGAAGTCATAGCGCTTCGATAATTCCACCAGCTGTTTGCGGCGCGCCTCAGAAAGGGTTACCCCGCCAGGGTTGCCAAACGTCGGAACAATATAGACCGCTTTGATGGTTTTATTTGCCGCCAGCGCTTCAAGCTCGTCGACCTTCATGCCGTCGCCATCGGTGCCAACGGATTCAAAATTCGCCTGCGCCAGGCCAAATACCTGCAGCGCAGCAAGATAGGTTGGACGCTCAACCACAACGGTATCGCCCGGGTTAATTAATGCACGCGCCAGCACGTCGAGGGACTGCTGTGAACCGGAGGTCACGAGCACATCATCCGCCTTGCAGCGGATCCCGCGCCCTTCGCAGATGCGCTGAATTTCTTCCCGCAGCCCCGGTACGCCTTCGGTCAGACCGTACTGAAAGGCCTCACCAAAATGCTGTGATAATACGGCATCAGCGGCAATTTTCAGCCCTTCGTGATCGAACAAGGCCGGGTTAGGAATCCCCCCACCCAGCGAAATGACGCCGGCCATTTTGCTATGTTTTAACAATTCACGGATGGCAGATGATTGCAGGCCCTGCGCGCTGCTGGCGAGTTTATTCACAGACATTCTTTGCATACCTTCTTTTTTTATAGTGTGCCCAATCTTAGCAGAATATGGGCGATAAATTCCGTTAGCTTAGGGAGAGGTCGTAAATCCTGACGCCACAGCAAATGCACGGGTCTCGGCGCCGGAATATACGCCTCCAGCACCCGCACCAGCCTGCCGCTTTCCAGATCTTCCGCCACCAGCACTTCCGGCTGCAGCAGCAGTCCCGCCCCGGCTCTGGCGGCCATCCGCAGCCCGTAACCGTCGTTGCATCTTAAGACCGCATCCCGCTTCCAGCGCACCTCGCCCTCGACGCCCGGCAGCCGCCACTCGTTGCGCGCGGTCCACACGCTGTGGGATAAGCAGAGATGATCCACCAGATCGGCAGGGGTTTGCGGCGTACCGTAGTGCGCAAGGTAGTCCGGCGCGGCGCAGATCACCATCCGGTAAGGGCAGAGGTATTTCGCCACCAGATCGTCGTTGTGAATGTCGCCAATGCGAATGGCCAGATCGATACCCTCCTCCACCAGATCCACCATCCGGTTGGTGAGATCCAGCTCGATGCGCACCTCCGGGTAGCGTTGTAAAAAAGAGGCCGTAAGCGGCGCGATCGCGCTGCCGCCAAACGAGGTGGGTGCGGTCACGCGCAGGGTGCCGGACGGCGCGGCGCGCAGGCGTTCCACGGCGCTTTCGGCGATCGCGACCTGCTCCAGCACCCGCTTCGCCTCGTCGAAATAGACCCGCCCGGCGTCGGTCAGGCTCTGGCGCCGCGTGTTACGCTCCAGCAGGCGGGTACCGAGCTGTGATTCCAGCAGCGCAACGTATTTCCCCACCATTACCGCCGACATCTCCAGCCGTGCCGCCGCGCCGGTAAAGCTGCCGCTTTCAACCACGGCAATAAAGGTCTCCATGCTGCGAAGCTTATCCATATTCCAAACTCCTGGTTAGCAATCTTCTAACTTTAGCCCAGTTTATCTCCATTTTTATTTATTAAAGAATGGAGGCTCACAACATAAGGAGTCGGCTATGAAAATCGTCATTATTGGTGCCAGCGGTACGGTCGGTCGTGCGGTAACGGAAGAGCTGAGTCGTCGCCACGAGGTCATCCGCGTCGGCCGCACGCAGGGCGACGAGCAGGTGGATATCACCTCGCAGGCGAGCGTCCAGGCGCTGTTTGAGAAAATCGGCCCGGTGGATGCGATTGTCTCCGCCAGCGGTGGCCTTTACTTTGGCCCGCTCGCGACCATGAAGGACAGCGACTTCAACCAGGGCCTGCAGGACAAGCTGCTCGGGCAGGTGCGCCTGGCGTTGACCGGCCAGCATTATCTGAACGAGGGCGGCTCGATTACGCTGATAAGCGGCATCGTGGCGCACGAGCCGATTGCCCAGGGCGTGAATGCCACCACGGTGAATGCGGCGCTGGAAGGGTTTGTCCGCGCCGCAGCCTGCGAGCTGCCGCGCGGGATCCGCATCAACCTGATTAGCCCGACGGTACTCACCGAATCCGTCGATACCTACGACGGCTTCTTCCCGGGCTTTGAGAGCGTTCCCGCCGCGACCGTGGCGCAGGCCTATCGCCGCAGCGTGGAAGGCGTGCAGAGCGGGCGGGTGTATAAGGTGGGTTACTGAGCCTTACGGGCGGCGATCAGCACCAGCATCGGGCGCTCCGCCTCTTCGGCCAGCGCGGGCCAGGCGTCAATCTGCGCCTGCGCTGGCCCCCACTCGTTGACGTCGCTTATCGTTAATCCGGCCCCGATCAGCGCGTTAAGCGTGGTGCCGAGCGTGCGGTGGTATTTAACCACCCCGTCCGCCAGCCAGTTGCTGACGCGTTTGCCTTCATCCTGATAATGGTTCACGCCCCAGAACCGCTCTCCGTTATCGTCGGTCAGCCAGCCCTGACGGGTGGCGCAGGTGTAGATCGGGTGCTCCATTGAGAACACCAGGCTGCCGCCGGGCTTGAGCGCGCGCTGAACCCTGGCGAATAGCGTATCCAGTTCCGGCAGGTAGTGCAGCGCCAGCGAGATGTAGACCAGATCGAGGCTGTTCTCGTGAAGCTTAAGAGATTCCAGATCGCTACGCTGATAGTGAATCTGTGGGTCAGCGGTAAGCTCCGCCGCGCGGGCGAGCATCTTTTCTGAGATATCGACCCCCGTGACGTCAGCAGCGCCCAGCTCGCGGGCCGCGCGGCAGAACCAGCCGTAGCCGCAGCCGAGATCGACAACCGATTTGCCGGTTAAATCCGGCAGCATACTTTTTAGCGCGGGCCACTCCGGCGCGCCGTCCAGACCCTGCACCGAGCGTGGAAGCCGGGCGTAGCCTTCAAAAAACGCCGGATTGTCGTAGATATTTTGTGCCATGGCAGATCCCTCTTTAAGAATGTGCATAGCAGTATACTGCATTGTCGGGTGGCGGCTTCGCCTTACCCGACCTACGGAAGTGCGGCCTGATGCCCCCACCCCAACCCTCTCCCACAGGGAGAGGGAGAAATGCACCTCACCCCAACCCTCTCCTACAGGGAGAGGGAGAAATGCACGTCAACCCACCGAGCCCCAGACAAGGTTGCCCTTATGGAACGTCGCGGTGCGCGGTGAAATGCGCGCCACGGCCTCGGCGGAGCAGGAGGCATCCACCAGCACAAAGCTGGCGTCGTCCTGCGCTTTCGGCCACACGCGCTCGCCTTTGTCATTCAGCGGCAGCACGTCGCCGGTGGCAATACCGAGCGCGCGGGAGAGCGTCTGCTCGTTCGGGCGGATGTAGAGCTGAGCGTAAAGATTCGCTTTTTCCAGCATGTCCCCCAGACCGTACGGCGACCAGTGATCGATCACGCTGTCGGTCCCCGTCATCACGAACACCCCCTTCTCACGCAGCTGCTTCAGCGGCATATGCAGGGTGCCAATCGGCACGGTGGAGGCGATGGTCACCCGCTGCGCCGCCATGCGGGTGGCGATCTCATCCACCTGCTGCTCGTTGAGCGTCGCCAGCGCGAAGGCGTGGCTGATGGTCAGCTTGCTCTTCAGCTCCGGCGTTTTCTCCACGGTCTCGACCATGTAATTCACCGCCGCCACGCCCGCCGGGCTGGTTTCGTGCAGGTGGATATCCACCCCTTTGTCGTAGTCCAGCGCAATCTGGAACATGGTGTCGAGGGATTTCTCCATCGCGCCGTCGACGTTGGTAGGATCCAGCCCGCCCACGTAGTGCGCCCCAGCCTGCATCGCCTCGCGCATCAGTTTTTCTGAGTTTGACAGCAGCAGCCCGTGCTGCGGAAAAGCGACGATTTCGCAGTCAAAGCCGGGCTTACGGCGCGATAAAACCGCCTGCAGGTTTTCCAGATTCTTCAGGCCGGAGGTCGGCTCGATATTGCAGTGGCTGCGGGCGATGGTGGAGCCTTTCGACTGGATCAGATCGATCAGCTTTTCCGCGCGCTCCTGGGTGTAGGGCTGTAGCTCCGGCAGCAGCTTCTGCTCAAGGCGGATCATGTCCTGAATCGTGGTGCCCGCGGGGCGGTTCAGGGAGCGCCACGGACCGCCGTAAAAGGTTTTATCCAGGTGAATGTGCATGTCGCGCATCGCCGGGAGCATCAGCTTGCCGCCCGCATCGTAGTGCGGCAGCGTGGCGTCGGCGTGGCGCTTGTTATCGCGCAGGGCGACGATCTTCCCGTCGTTAATTTCCAGCGTTTTCAGCTCGGTGCGGGTGCTCGTCGCCACACCGCCGTCGACGTTGAACCCGGCCTCCAGCAGCACGTTGTCCAGATAGTAATGTTTCGCGGTGATGCTCATCGGTTTGCCCGTCTCGCAGGTTGGCTTCGCGGAGTCAGCAGCATACGCGACGGATCCGGTGGCGCCAAACAGCGCGCAGGCGGTGACCATTTTGCCGCTCTGGCTAATAAACTCGCGGCGGCTTTTGTTTTCACTCATCTTATCTTCCTTCATTAACAATATGGGTGCCGGTTTCCCCGCGCAGCGCCGCGGGCAGGCTGTCCGGCGAGGTGATAATCACGCGCCTGCCGCCGTGGTGTAAAAATTCCAGCGAGGCGACGATTTTGGGGAGCATGCTGCCCGCCGGGAAGTGGCCCTCTTCCCTGTAGCGCGTCATCTGCGCCACGCTGACGGTGTCCAGCGCCTGCTGGTTCGGCTTGCCGAAGTTGATGCACACCTTCTCCACGCCGGTGGTGATCGCCAGCACATCGGCGCCGATCTCGCGTGCCAGCAGCGCGGTGGAGAGATCTTTATCAATCACCGCATCGACGCTCTGGTAGTCGCCCTGCTCGCTGCGAATCACGGGGATCCCCCCGCCGCCCGCGCCGATCACCACAAAGCCTTTTTGCGTCAGCGTTTTGATGGCGTCGGCCTCAACGATGCGCAGCGGCTGCGGTGAAGCCACCACGCGACGGTAGCCACGGCCTGAATCCTCGACAAAATGCCAGTCCGGGTGTGCCTGCTGCAGCTCGTCGCGCTGCGCCTCGGTGAAGAACGCACCGATAGGTTTCGTCGGGTGCGTAAAGCCCGGATCGTTTTTATCCACCTCCACCTGCGTGACGACCGTGACCGCTTTTTGCTCCCCGCGCGCGGCCAGGCGGTTGTTGAGCGCCTGCTGGATCAGGTAGCCAATCCCGCCCTGGGTGTCCGCCACGCAGTTTGCCAGCGGGGTTAGCGGCAGCCCTTCCCGCTCGTGGGCGATTTCGGCGCGGCGCAGATCCAGCCCCACCTGGGGGCCGTTGCCGTGGGTGAGCACGATGTCATAGTCGGATGCCAGCATTTCCAGCACCGACTCTGCCACCGCTTTCACCGCCTGCGCCTGGTGTTCAATCGACTGGCTGGCGTTGTCTTTGATAATGCTGTTGCCGCCGATGGCGACGACCATAAGCTCTTTCATTTTGTGTCCTTTAGAAGGTGCGTTCTGGTGCCCTCACCCCGGCCCTCTCCCACAGGGAGAGGGGGAGTAACAGAGAAATCCAGCACATGCTTCACCACAAACATGCCGCCCATCATCAGATACGCGGTGACGAACATCAGCGAACTGCCCTCGGCAAAGCCCACCACCGGGGCATGGATCACGCCAAACAGCGCCAGCAGCGCCCCGACGGCGGCCGCAACGGCTCCGCGCAGCGGCTTGTTGATGATGGCGAAAATGGCGATACAGCCCCACAGCATGCTGGCGAGCGGCGCGCCGTTGCCGAGATGCACCAGGCCTTCGTAGTAAATTCCTTTGCTGTGCAGCACGTCGGTGCCGATCTTCGCCGCGCTGGTGCCCGCCGCCCCCATCACGCTGTTCATCATCGTCAGCGCCCAGTTGGCGATCCACGGGAACAGGCAGATGAAGATCACCGGCACCTCCACTTTGGGCGTTTCCCTTACCACCTGGTTGGCGGTAACAACACCGATAAACACCAGAATCGGCACGATGGCGGTCATCGGAATAATGGCGAGCATAAACGCCCCCAGCCCGAACAGCGGCACGATGAACATAGTCACGCCGGAGGCCAGCGTATAGCCGATGCTCGCGCCCATCGCTTTCCAGCCAGGGTGGCCAACGTAGACCGTCACCGGGAACGGGTTCCCCATCAGGCAGCCGAGCATCGACGCCAGACCGTTCGCCAGCATCACCTTACGCGTCGGGTACGCATCTCCCGCCGCGTGGGCGCTTTCGATGTTCTCCAGGTCAAAGATGTAGTTCGCCAGCCCCAGCGGTACGGCAGAGGCCAGATACGGCAGCGCGTGCGGCAGGCCCTGCATGAAGCTGTCCACGTGCACTTCCGGCGGGTTAAAGCCGAAGGATGACATGGACGCTTTAATCGCTTCCGGGCTTTGCAGGCCGGAGATCCACGCCAGTGCCGTACCGGCAACCAACAGCAGCAGACCGGTCGGGATACGGGCGAAAATCGGCTTTTTACCGAACCAGTTGATGAAGATCAGCAGCAGCACGATGAACGACACGGTCGGCGCTTCGAACGCCTGCAGCATCGGGTTCATCGCCAGCAGCAGCAGGCCCAAACCGGAGAGGCACGACAGCAGCACGGTACGCGGGATCATCTTGCGGATGGTTTCCCCCAGGAACGAACCGCCCGCGAGGATCATCGCCTCCACGAAGCACCACACGAGGCCAATCTGGATCGCGAAGTCCGCATCGCCGGTCTGCTGATACACCGGCATCAGCACCAGGAAAGTCACGGTAAAAATCGACGGCGCGCTCGGGCCGGACGGCAGCGCGGTCACATCCGTACGCCCGGTGGCGCGCGCCATCTGCATGCCGAACCAGGCGTAGCAAATACTCGCGACCAGCACCGCCAGCCCGAAGGCCGGCGCGATGCGTCCATAAACAATCTCCTTCGGGATGCCGACGACAAAAATGAGCAGCCCCATCATGGTCAGCAAATTGGTCAGGTTATTGGTCATCAACCCGAAATACGCCGCCCAGTCACCTCTTTTCCACTCCAGCTTCATGTTTTTCATGGATGCATGCCTTATAAAAAGTAGCGATCGCGGAAGGTCAACAGCGCCTTTTCAAAACAGCTAAACGGCGGGTGAACGATGCCCGCCCCAATCATGCCGATGCCCGCCTCTTTATGAGCAATGGCGGTGTTAATCACCGGCAGAATGCCGCTGCCCGCGACTTTGGTGATGTCGATAGCGGTCGGAATGCCCATAAACGAGAGCAGCGGAATGGTGACGTTCGGGTTTTCGCCGAGGGTGATTTCGCGCATCTGGCGGGAAAAGTCGATGGCTTCCTCCACCGTGCCGCCCACCAGCGCAACGATTGCCGGGGCCGTCGCCATCGCAAAGCCGCCAATGCCGTAGGTTTCGGTGATGGCGCTGTCGCCGATGTCCAGCCCGGAGTCTTCCGGCTTATAGCCCGCGAACATCGGGCCAATTACCTGCTGCGCCGGGCCGGTGAACCACTGCCCCGGCAGGCCGGAAACGCGCAGGCCGAACTCGTATCCGTTACGCGCCATGGTGGTGACGACGGTGCTGTACTCAATGCCGTGAGCGGCGTCCAGCGCGGCCTTACACATCGCCATCCACGTCGGGCCGGAGAAGTAGTCGCTGCTGGCGACGAACTCGAACACCTCGCGCTGCTGCTCCACCGGGTAGCCCGCCTGAATCAGCCCCGGCGTCAGCGCCTGGATCAGCAGCGTGGTGCCCGCGTTGTTGCGGTTGTGGCACTCGTCGCCCATGTGCAGCGCCTGGGCCAGCATCAGGCGCAGGTCGATTTCGCCGACGATCTTCATCGCGTCGCGCAGCATCGGGCCGAGCACGTCGCGCATCCAGTTCAGGCGGTCGATCACGCTCTGGTCGTTGGCGCCCATGCGCAGGATCTTCGCCATCTGCTCGCTGAGGTTGGTGAACGCGCGGTTGCCGTAGGTTTTGTTCTCCACGATGTGCATAAACATCGACGCGGAGGTGACGCCCGCCATCGAGCCCACGCAGTCGTGCTCGTGGCACGGCGAGAAGGTAATTTCTCCGGAGGCAGCGAGCCTTGCCGCATCGTCCAGATCTTTCGCCAGCCCTTCAAACACCAGCGCCCCGGTGACCGCCCCCTTCATCGCCCCGCACATGTTCTCCCAGGCGACAGGCGGACCGGCGTGCAGAATGGTGGTGCGGGTCATGCCCGGCACAACGTTAATGGCCTGGTCATAGCCCACCAGCACCGGATGAGACTGAATAATGCGCTCAAGGGCGATTTGGTTAGCGGCGGCGATTTTCTCCGCCAGCGGTTTTTCCGCCAGCCGATCGAGCGCTTCAACGACCTGCATATTGCCCCGCCCCGGCGGCGTCCAGTCGAGCTGGGTGACGGGAACGTGCTGTTTTTTGAGATCGTCGCTGAACATCGCAATGCCGACGTTAATCACGTTCAGCGGCTGGTTGAATAAGGTCGTCATTATGCTTTCTCCCCTTTGCAGACAAATTCGCGTGCCAGTAATCCGGTGTTGGTGCTGCTGCTGGCCCAGATGACGCCTGCGTCGGTCAGCAGCTGGCACTGCTGCGCCAGCGACTGCGGATCCTGGTCGGTGCCGAGCACGTAGCCGAGAATTTCCAGCGGACGGTTATCGGCCTTCGCGATGGCCTGCGCCTCTTTAATGGCGTCGATCATTACGCCGACCGGATCCTCGTGCGCGCCGAAGCCCAGCACGAAGTCCATCACAATTACCCCGACTTCCGGGTCGCGGGCTTCCTGCAGCAGGCGGCTGATGCGGTTGGTCGGGTCGATCATCGGGTGCGGCTTGCCGTTGGTGAAATCGTCGTCGCCAAAGTCGAGGAAGGTATGGGCTTTACTGACGCTTATGTCGCTCAGGCGCTTAGCCGGATCCGGCTGGATGTTGCTGTAGACGTCGTCGAATTTCGCAAGCGCCGCGAACATCGCCTCGTCGCACAGGGTGCCGCCGCAGAACAGGCCGCGAATGTACTTCTGCTGCCGGGTCAGGCGGGCGCGCACCTCTTCAATCAATGGCCAGTTGAGCGGATGCAGATCGAGGGACTCTTTCTTGATGCCGGTGAGCAGGACCGCCTTCAGGGCCGCCTCTTTGGTGCCGCGCGCAAACTGCAGGCCGTCTTCATCGGCGGGCGGTTCGCTGCGGCCGAGGAAACAAACAACCACGGGCTTGCGGCAGGCGCGCGCGCGGGCCAGCACTTTTTCCGCTACGGCTGGCGCTGGCGGCTTGGAGATCAGCGCGATAACCAGGGTGTCCTCGTCGGCTTCCAGCATGTCGATGGCGTCGAGCATCATCAGGCCGCCAATTTTCTCGCTGAGATCGCGCCCGCCGGTGCCGATCAGCTGCGACACGCCGCCGCCGAATTCGTGAATGCGCACGCTCAGCTCCTGGCTGCCGGTGCCGGATGCGCCTACGATGCCAATCGGTCCGCGGCGCACCGCGTTGGCGAAGCACAATCCCGCGCCGTTGATGATGGCGGTGCCGCAGTCCGGCCCCATCATCAGCAGCCCTTTCTTATGCGCCAGCTGCTTCAGCGCCAGCTCGTCGTCGAGCGACACGTTATCGGAAAACAGCATCACGTTAAGATCGTTTTCCAGCGCCTGGCGCGCTTCGCGGGCGGCGAAGGTGCCGTTGACGGAAATCACCGCGAGGTTGCTCTCCGGCCGATGGGTTTTGGCGCTGGCAATCGTGGCGTAGCGCGCTTCATGGGCGCCGCCGCTCTCTTTACGTGTGAACAGCGCTTCGATGGCCGCCAGCGTTTCATCATTCGCCGCGTCGCCTTTAATTACGATCATCAGGTCGCCGTTTTTGGCTTCCGCTAATTCCGGCGTTAATAGCCCGAGGTTTTTTAATACGCCTTTGTTCATTTCCGTCGCCATCGCGACAAACGCCTGCTCGACGCCCGGTAATTTATTGGCTTTGGTGGAAACGGACATTAATGAGACGGAGTCAAAATAGGTGTTCTTTTTTATGACGATTTTTGTGGGCATTATTTTCTCCTGAACGCGGATAAAAGGGGGCCGCCGTCGTGCAAAATGCACGTCGGTAAAAATGCTTTTTAAATTAACGGCCAGCCGGACGCGGCTGACCGAATGCGTTATGCGCCCGCCGCCAGCAGCAGGTCAGCTATTGCATCGAAGCCTTTTTCCCGCGCCAGCTCGAGCGGAGTTTTACCGTATTTATCGGTCATGTGCGGGTTCGCGCCGTGATCCAGCAGCAGCTTCACGATCTCCTGCTGCTTTGCGCCGCCGTCGTTGAGCACGATCGCTTCCAGCAGCGGCGTCCAGCCAACAAAGTTGGTGTGGTTGACGTTGATATCCGTTTTCTCCAGCAGCTCGCGCACGATCTCCACGTGCCCTTTTTCGCTGGCAGGGGTAATGCCCACGCCGCCAAAGCGCGTCAGGCGATCGAGATCCGGATTTGCAGGAAGGACAAGGCGCAGCAGGGTGATATCGTTGGTCAGGCAGCTAATCAGGAAAGGGTTAAAGCAGGTCTGATCCTGTTTATCAATATCCGCCCCGGCGGCAATTAATAACGCCACGCAGTCATAATGTTTTTTCAGGCTGGCAATAATAATGGCGGTTCTTTTCTGTCGATTGGTGGCGTTAATATCCACGCCTTTCTCCAGACAGGCTTTTAGCGCATCGCTATTGCCCTCTTCTGCCGCCAGCAGAAATTCAGTAACGAGTTCGTTCGCAGACATATTCAGACTCCCGATGTTTTTATTTCTGTTGACCTGAGAATAGCAACAGCCTGGTCATAAAAGAATCCGCTTAAAAATGATTCATCGACAGTCAATTCATTGTTGAGGTAAATTCAATAAACTGGTTAAAACGTGCGTCTGTGCAATCTTTTTCTTATGTTTCTCCGCTTTTTAGCGCTTCTGGCTGCATTATGCTTATGCCTGACGAAGCCTTACTGCGTGCGGCTTTCGACAAAGAGTCAGAACTGTGATCGGCTTCAAATGCGTTGTAACGACGCTGTTAAAATATGTTCAAAACTGATGGCTGAAGAGAGTGAGATATGAATTCCATCTTTACCGAGGAAAACCTGCTGGCCTTTACTACCGCCGCACGCTTCGGCAGCTTCAGCAAAGCCGCCGCCGAACTGGGCGTGACGACATCTGCCATCAGCTACACCATCAAGCGCATGGAGACCGGGCTGGACGTGGTGCTGTTCGTCCGCAGCACGCGCAGCATCGAGCTGACCGAGTCCGGGTTTTACTTTTACCGTAAGGCCACCGACCTGCTGAACGACTTTCACGCCATCAAGCGCGGGATTGATACCATTTCTCAGGGCATTGAGGCGCGGGTGCGCATCTGTATCAACCAGCTTTTGTATACCCCACGCCACACGGCGCGGCTGCTGCAGGTGCTGAAAAAGCAGTTTCCCACCTGTCAGATCACCGTGACCACCGAGGTCTACAACGGCGTCTGGGACTCCATCATCAACAACCAGGCCAACATCGCGATTGGCGCGCCGGACACGCTGCTGGACGGCGGCGGGATTGATTACACCGAGATCGGCGCCATTCGCTGGGTGTTTGCCATCGCGCCGGAACACCCGCTGGCATTCACCCCGGAACCAATAGCGGAAAGCCAGCTGCGCCTGTATCCCAACATCATGGTGGAAGATACCGCGCACACCATTAACAAAAAGGTTGGCTGGCTGCTGCACGGGCAGGAGGCGATTCTGGTCCCGGACTTTAACACCAAATGTCAGTGTCAGATCCTGGGCGAAGGGATTGGCTTTTTGCCGGAATACATGGTCCGCGAGGCGGTAGACGCGGGGCTGCTGGTCACCCGACGGATTAACAACCCGCGTCAGGACTCGCGCATGCTGCTCGCCACGCAGCATGCCGCAACCGGCCAGGTCACGCGGTGGATCAAGCAGCAGTTTGGTCCGGCGGGGGTGCTGACCGATATCTATAGCGATTTACTGTGGCGCGCCTAGCTTTTGCTCTGTACCCAAAACGCGTGAATGAGGCCGGGGAAGTAGCCCAGCAGCGTCAGAAGAATGTTGATAATAAACGCCCAGCCAAATCCTTTACCCAACAGCACGCCCAGCGGCGGTATGAGGATCGTAAAAACAATACGCCAAAATCCCATATAAACACTCCGTTCAATCTAATCCATTGAAAATAATCAAGAGAACGCTGTAAGCATAGCCAGTTTATTCGTCTGTACCAGTTCCGGGCCTCGCGTTTACCCTCTTTTACGCTTTTGACGCTGGTTTAATGCATCGGATTAGTTTAGCATTCACTTAATTAAGAAAACCCTAAACTATTATGACCGAACTAGAACAGCTTCAGGCCAGCGCCGGGCAGGCCGCCACACTTTTAAAAGCGATGAGCAACCCGCGTCGGCTGCTGATCCTCTGCACCCTGTGCGGAGCGCCCGGCACCAGCGCGGGGGAGCTTGCGCGAGCCACGGGGCTAAGTCCTTCCGCCACGTCGCAGCATCTGGCGCGCATGCGTGAGGAAGGGCTTATCGACAGCACCCGCGACGCGCAGCGCATTCTCTATTCCATTAAAAACGATGCGGTACATCAGCTTATCAGCACCCTGAAAACCCTTTATTGTCCGTAAGGAGCCGCCATGTCACTTCCTCTTATTTCACCGCGCCAGGCCAATGCCCGGGTCGCTGAAGGCGCAAAACTGATTGATATTCGTGATGCCGACGAGTACGCCCGCGAGCATATTCCCGCCGCGCGGTCCGTGCCGCTGGATACCTTACCCGGCGCACTTAACGCGCAGGCGGGCGATACGGTGATTTTTCACTGCCAGTCCGGCACCCGGACGTCGGGGAATGCCGACCGCCTTGCTCAGGCCGCCGCGCCCGCAGAGGCATTTGTGGTCGAAGGGGGCATTCAGGGCTGGAAGCTGGCGGGGCTGCCAACCGTTGAAGACAAATCCCAGCCGCTGCCGCTGATGCGTCAGGTGCAAATTGCCGCCGGGCTGTTGATACTCTGCGGCGTGGTGCTGGGCTATAGCGTCTCCAGCGGCTTTTTCCTGCTCAGCGGTTTTGTCGGAGCCGGGCTGCTGTTCGCCGGTGTGACGGGCTTTTGCGGTATGGCGCGACTGCTCAAGGTGATGCCATGGAATCGGCGTACCTCATAAGCAGTAATCGGTGAATTACGCTGTACCCGGCGTCATGCGTGGGCTAAGGTGAAGATCGCTAAAACGATGAGGAGGTAATATGTTTTCTGTCGGTGATTATGTGCAACCGCGTAAAGGCGGCCCGAAACTGAAAGTGCTCGAAGTGAACGGTGACAGCATTGTGGCGGTCCAGGCCAGCAATGAGCAAGGCGAGAAATATACGCTGAAAGCCGCCGACGTGGCGCCTTATACCGAAGAAGGCGATTTCGGCGTCTGCTGAACAGTCAGCCGGGCGGCGTGTTCCGCCCGGCTCATCCGTTAGATCAGAAAATCATCCAGTGATTTACCGTCTGCCAGCGCGCTGGCGATAGGCTTCGGCGTGCGGCCCTGGCCGGTCCACGTTTTCTCTTCGCCGTTCTGGTCAATAAAGCGATATTTTGCTTCACGCGGCTTACGCTTTTTCGCTGGTTTACCCGCCTGCGCCAGTTCAGAACCCAGCAGGTCAGTCGGGGAAATACCATCGGCTTTCATCCGCTCCAGCAGGGCATTAATTTTTTCCTGCTGCTCAGCACGCTGCTGCTCTAATTCCGTCAGCTCGCTGCGTTTCTCTTCAGTAACGACCCTGACCTTTTCCAGCATTTCCTCAAGAACGTCCAGGGATAATTCACGCGCCATAGCGCGCAGGGTTCGGATATTATTAAGATTCTGTAACGTCAAAGACATATTATTTGAAAACCTTTTCTTTGGGGGATAAATAGATAAATCGCCGACAGAATAATTCATTTGAGTTGAAATATCTACCCAAGGGTCCGTACGGACATCAGCGTTAATATATTTAGAACTCACTGTTAATAATAGCGCAAGGCGCTGACAGGACACCGGTGAATCCAATCACCACATTAATATAAATAGCCAACTTTAATCCAAACCGCAGCATACTCCACCGCTATCAGGTGGGGATTCCTGCTTCTCGCCACCCACAAAAACAAGCTGTTGATTTTAATATGAAAAATATCAAACGAGACAGATTATAACGATCGGAACAAAAAACGAACAACTTTAGAGAATTTTGTGGACAAAAGGCGATTAAATAAAAATTAATCACTAGTTGTTAGTTCAAACACAGAGATATACGCTATACACGTCAAACAAACCAACCTAAAGCACTAACCGCTGAAGGAAAATCGTTTCTTTTGTGTTCTTCTCAAGGAGTTCAGACATGTTCTCGCCGCAATCTCGCCTGCGCCACGCGGTGGCGGATACCTTCGCGATGGTTGTTTACTGTTCCGTCGTGAACATGCTGATCGAAATATTCCTCTCCGGAATGTCCTTCGAGCAGTCGCTTTCTTCTCGTCTGGTGGCGATCCCGGTCAATACTATTATTGCATGGCCTTATGGTTTATACCGCGATGCGGTAATGCGCTTCGCGCGTCGTATCAGTCCTGCAGGCTGGGTGAAAAACCTGGCGGACGTTCTGGCGTATGTGACGTTCCAGTCGCCGGTTTACGTAGCCATTCTCCTGACAGTCGGTGCAGACTGGCACCAGATCGCTGCGGCGGTGAGTTCGAATATTGTTATTTCGATGTTGATGGGAGCCGTTTACGGCTATTTCCTCGACTACTGTCGCCGCCTGTTTAAGGTCAGCCAGTACAGCCAGGCAAAAGCGTGATGTGAAGCGACTGGCGCACGCCAGTCGCGGATTTACTGTACGTCGCCAAACAGTCCCTTCAAAAATCGCTCCAGCGCCATACGCGAACTGAAACCGTGCGGAATACCATAATGCTCATGCCGTTCACCGCCTAAATAGAGCGGAAATTGCTGATAATGATCGCAGGTTTTAATATCCGAGGCAGGCTCAGCAAATGACAGACTTCTGTCTTTCAGCGTCGGGTGAATAATGAGAGCGGTACGTCCCATTCTTGCTTCGCGATTAACATAAACATAATTCTCGCCGCGGCGATATCCATACGCTTTTGGCGTCACCTCATCCATGGTGAATCCCTCTTTTTCAAGAACGCGTGCCACCTCGTCAGGTCGTAAATACATATCTTTTCCTCGTTATCTTTTCCTGCCCGGCAACCTTACAGTATTCAGCAATAGCAGGGCTTTCAGAATAGTCCATAAACTGCCGGATAACGCGTGAGGCGCTTCAGATATTAAATTTCTGAACTAAACTGAACGGGAACACAAAATTACGGAGGATCGTATGTTTAACAGACCGAACCGAAACGATATTAACGACGACGCTCAGGATATTCGTAATGATGTCAGCCAATTAGCGGACACGCTGGAAGAGGTGCTGAAGTCCTGGGGAAGTGACGCGAAGGACGAAGCGGATGCCGCAAAGCGTAAGGCTCAGTCTCTGCTCCGTGAAACCCGCGCCCGTATGAACGGACGTTCACGCGCCACGCAGGCTGCCTGCGACATGGCAAGCTGTGCTACGATCTTCGTGCGTGAAAAACCGCTATGTACTCTGGGAACCGTCGCGGCGGTCGGCATCTTCGTCGGTGCCCTGCTCAGCCTGCGTAAATAATCCCGCGTATTCTGCCCCGGTAGCCTCAGGCGCCGGGGCATTTTTATGCCCGTTAGCCTGAAAAACCCGTACAGCCTGCCCTGCCCCGCTGTGCTCATCACAGGGGCGATATCAATCTAAATTTCCCATATCTTGTATGGTTGAAACTTAAGACATCTACATCTAGTATTCCTTTAGCAAGATACACACAACCCGACGCGATGATTCGCGCCGTACCCTCATTTTAAATGGAAATACGAATCATGAGCATTATTATTTACACTCGTAACGATTGTGTTCAGTGCCACGCGACCAAACGGGCAATGGAAAGCCGTGGCGTGGCGTTTGAAATGGTGAATGTTGACCAGGTCCCCGAGGCCGCAGATACCCTGCGCAAGCAGGGTTTTCGTCAGCTTCCGGTGGTGGTCGCCGGGGAAACAAGCTGGTCTGGCTTCCGCCCGGACATGATTAACCGCCTGAGCGCTCAGGCCGCCCGGGCATGAGTGGGCTGGTTTTCTTCTCCAGCAGCTCGGAAAACACGCTCCGCTTTATTGAGCGCGTCGGGCTGCCTGCGGTGCGCATTCCGCTGAACGAGCGGGAGCGGATCCGGGTAGAGGAACCTTACATTCTGGTGGTGCCCAGCTATGGCGGCGGCGGTACGGCAGGAGCCGTGCCTCGCCAGGTGATCCGCTTTCTGAACGATCCTCATAACCGCGGGCTAATCCGCGGAGTGATCGCGGCGGGGAATCGCAATTTCGGCGATGCCTTTGGCCGCGCCGGGGATGTCATTTCTCAAAAATGCGGCGTGCCGTATCTCTATCGTTTTGAGCTGATGGGGACACAGCAGGACGTCGAAAACGTGCGTAAAGGAGTGAACGAATTTTGGCAACGACAACCGCAGAACGGGTGATTCAGGCGACACCGGATTACCACGCATTAAACGCCATGCTTAACCTCTACGATCGGGAGGGGCGCATTCAGTTCGATAAAGATCGTGAGGCGGTGGACGCCTTTTTTGCCACCCACGTGCGGCCCAACAGCGTGACGTTTGCAAGCCAGAATGAACGTCTCGACTATCTGGTTAACGAGGGCTACTACGACGCGCGCATGCTCACCCGCTACGACCGCGCCTTTGTGGTGAAGCTGTTTGAGCGCGCCCACGCCAGCGGCTTTCGTTTCCAGACCTTCCTCGGCGCGTGGAAGTATTACACCAGCTACACCCTGAAAACCTTTGACGGTAAACGCTACTTAGAGAGCTTTGAAGATCGCGTGGCGATGGTGGCGCTGACCCTGGCGCAGGGTGATGAAGCGCTGGCGGAACAGCTCGCCGACGAGATCCTTTCCGGACGCTTCCAGCCCGCCACGCCGACCTTCCTCAACTGCGGCAAAGCCCAGCGCGGCGAGCTGGTCTCCTGCTTCCTGCTGCGTATCGAAGACAATATGGAGTCGATTGGCCGCGCGGTGAACTCGGCGCTGCAGCTTTCCAAACGCGGCGGCGGCGTGGCGTTTCTGCTCTCGAACCTGCGTGAAGCGGGCGCGCCGATCAAGCGCATCGAAAACCAGTCCTCCGGCGTGATCCCGGTGATGAAGATGCTGGAAGATGCCTTCTCCTATGCCAACCAGCTTGGCGCGCGTCAGGGCGCGGGCGCGGTTTACCTGCACGCGCACCACCCGGACATTCTGCGTTTTCTCGATACCAAGCGCGAAAACGCCGACGAAAAAATTCGCATCAAAACCCTGTCGCTCGGCGTGGTGATCCCGGATATCACCTTTAAGCTGGCCAAAGAGAATGCCGAGATGGCGCTCTTCTCGCCGTACGACATCGAGCGTATTTACGGCAAAGCGTTTGGCGACGTGGCCATCAGCGAACTTTATGACGAACTGGTGGCCGACGATCGCATTCGCAAAAAAACCATCAACGCCCGCGATTTCTTCCAGCGGCTGGCGGAGATCCAGTTTGAGTCCGGCTATCCGTACATCATGTTTGAGGATACGGTGAACCGCGCGAACCCGATTGCCGGGCGTATCAACATGAGCAACCTGTGCTCGGAGATTTTGCAGGTCAACAGCGCGTCAGCCTACGACGAGAACCTGGACTACGCGGACATCGGCAAGGATATCTCCTGCAACCTCGGGTCGCTGAATATTGCCCACACCATGGATTCCCCCGACTTTGGCCGCACGGTGGATACCGCCATCCGCGGGCTGACGGCGGTATCGGACATGAGCCACATCCGCAGCGTGCCGTCTGTAGAAGCAGGCAACGCCGCGTCGCACGCCATTGGTCTGGGGCAGATGAACTTGCACGGCTATCTGGCGCGGGAAGGCATCGCCTACGGCAGTCCGGAAGGGCTGGATTTCACCAACCTCTATTTCTACACCATTACCTGGCACGCGCTGCACACCTCGATGATGCTGGCGCGCGAGCGCAACCAGCGGTTCGCGGGCTTTGAGCAGTCCCGCTACGCCAGCGGGGAATATTTCAGCCAGTACCTCGAAGGCGACTGGCAGCCGAAAACCGAAAAAGTACGCGAACTGTTTGCCCGAGCGGGGATTACCCTGCCGACGCGAGAGATGTGGCAGCAGCTGCGAGACGAGGTGATGCGCTACGGCATTTATAACCAGAACCTGCAGGCCGTCCCGCCGACCGGATCGATTTCGTACATCAACCACGCCACGTCGAGCATTCACCCGATCGTATCGAAAATTGAAATTCGAAAGGAAGGCAAAACCGGGCGCGTTTACTACCCTGCCCCGTTTATGACCAATGAGAACCTGGCGCTGTATCAGGACGCGTATGAGATCGGCCCGGAGAAAATCATCGATACCTACGCGGAGGCGACAAAACATGTGGATCAGGGGCTGTCGCTGACGCTGTTCTTCCCGGACACCGCCACCACGCGGGATATCAACAGAGCGCAAATCTACGCCTGGAAGAAAGGCATCAAAACGCTCTACTACATTCGCCTGCGCCAGCTTGCGCTGGAAGGCACCGAAATCGAAGGCTGCGTGTCCTGCGCGCTGTAAGGAGAAAGGATGAAACTGTCACGCGTGAGTGCCGTTAACTGGAACAAAATCCAGGACGATAAAGACCTGGAGGTATGGAACCGCCTGACCAGCAACTTCTGGCTGCCGGAAAAGGTTCCGCTCTCCAACGATATTCCGGCCTGGCAAACGCTCGGCCACGCCGAACAGCAGCTGACGATCCGCGTCTTTACTGGCCTGACGCTGCTGGACACCATTCAGAATACCGTCGGTGCACCGGCTCTGATGAGCGACGCGCTGACGCCGCACGAAGAGGCGGTGATGTCGAACATCAGCTTTATGGAGGCGGTGCATGCCCGCTCCTACAGCTCTATTTTCTCGACCCTGTGCCAGACCAAAGACGTGGACGCGGCCTACGCCTGGAGTGAAGAGAGCGAGTCACTACAGAGAAAGGCGGAGCTGGTTCTGGAATATTACCGCGCCGACGAGCCGCTGAAGAAGAAGATCGCCAGCGTGTTCCTGGAATCTTTTCTCTTCTATTCCGGCTTCTGGCTGCCCATGTACTGGTCGAGCCGGGGCAAGCTCACCAACACCGCCGATTTGATTCGGCTCATCATTCGCGATGAAGCGGTGCACGGGTATTACATTGGCTATAAGTATCAGAAAGGGCTGGAGAAAATCAGCGAGGCGAAGCGCGAGGAGCTTAAAGGCTTTGCGCTCGATTTGCTGATGGATCTGTACGACAACGAGCTGAGCTATACGGAGGAACTCTACGCCGGCACCGGCTGGGAGGACGACGTGAAGGCCTTCCTCTGCTACAACGCCAACAAGGCGCTGATGAACCTGGGCTACGACGCGCTTTTCCCGCCGGAGATGGCGGAGGTGAACCCGGCGATTCTGGCCGCGCTGTCGCCCAATGCCGACGAAAACCACGATTTCTTCTCGGGATCTGGCTCATCGTATGTGATGGGCAAAGCGGTGGAAACCGAGGATGAAGACTGGGATTTTTAATGAACGCTAACGTTCGTTAATTTAATATAATCCCAACAATTCCCTCTCCAATATTTAAAAAACAACTACACTGTAATTTCCACGTCATATTCGCCTGAATGATTCCGGTTCAGGCGAAATTTCCCGATGCAGCAGCAAAAAATTGAGAAAAATTCAAACCGCCCTCAGCCCTTTATTCATGGGAAATTCAGCCGTTTCGCTTACTTCAAAATTCCGCCCTTAGCCCGACTCAGGGTTGCCTCAGATTCTCAGTATGTTAGGGTTATGCCCGTTAACAATTTACCATGGTAATCATATCGGCATAAACAAATAACAGGACACTCTCTATTGCATGGCAATTAAATTAGAAGTGAAAAATCTTTATAAAGTATTTGGCGAGCACCCGCAGCGCGCATTCAAATATATTGAGAAAGGCCTTACGAAAGAGCAAATTCTGGAAAAAACCGGGCTATCGCTTGGCGTTAAAGACGCCAGTCTGGCCATTGAAGAAGGCGAGATTTTTGTCATCATGGGATTATCCGGTTCGGGTAAATCCACTATGGTTCGCCTTCTCAATCGCCTGATTGAACCCACCCGCGGGCAGGTGCTGATTGACGGCGTGGATATCGCCAGAATATCAGACGCAGAGCTTCGCGAGGTGCGCAGAAAGAAGATCGCAATGGTGTTCCAGTCATTCGCGCTGATGCCGCACATGACTGTGCTGGATAATACCGCTTTCGGCATGGAATTAGCCGGCACGCCGGCTCAGGAACGTCAGGAAAAAGCCCTTGATGCGCTGCGTCAGGTCGGGCTGGAAAATTATGCGCATGCGTACCCGGATGAACTTTCCGGCGGTATGCGTCAGCGCGTGGGATTAGCCCGTGCATTAGCCATTAATCCAGACATATTATTAATGGATGAAGCCTTCTCCGCCCTCGATCCGTTAATTCGCACCGAGATGCAGGATGAGCTGGTAAAATTACAGGCTAAACATCAGCGAACGATTGTCTTTATTTCCCACGATCTGGATGAAGCCATGCGTATTGGCGACCGCATTGCCATTATGCAAAACGGTGAAGTGGTGCAGGTCGGCACGCCGGATGAAATTCTCAATAATCCGGCGAACGATTATGTCCGCACCTTCTTCCGCGGCGTGGATATTAGCCAGGTCTTTAGCGCCAAAGATATTGCCCGCCGAACGCCAAACGGCATTATCCGTAAAACGCCAGGCTTCGGCCCGCGCTCGGCGCTGAAGCTGCTGCAGGATGAAGACCGTGAATACGGCTATCTGGTTGAACGCGGCAATAAATTTGTTGGCATTGTCTCCATCGACTCCCTGAAAACGGCTCTCACTGAGAACCAGGGAATCGATACGGCGTTAATTGACGCTCCGCTTGCCGTGGACGCCGAAACGCCGCTCAGCGAGTTGCTTTCTCACGTGGGCCAGGCGCCGTGCGCCGTGCCGGTCGTGGGTGAGGAACAACAGTACGTCGGCATCATCTCAAAAAGGATGCTGCTGCAGGCTTTAGATCGCGAGGGGGCAAACAATGACCGATCAATCTAACCCGTGGGGCGCCACTGAGGCAGCGGACAGCGCTGCACAATCCACCGACGCGTGGGGTTCCACGCCCGCTCCTGCCGATGGCGGCGGCGCGGCAGACTGGCTCAACAGCGCACCCGTGCCTGCGCCAGAACACTTCAACATCATGGATCCGTTCCATAAAACGCTGATCCCGCTGGACAGCTGGGTTACGGAAGGGATCGACTGGGTGGTCACCCACTTCCGTCCGGTCTTCCAGGGGATCCGCGTCCCGGTGGATTACATCCTGAACGGCTTCCAGCAGCTGATGCTGGGCATGCCGGCGCCGGTGGCGATTATCCTGTTCTCCCTGATCGCCTGGCAGTTCGGTAGCGCGGGCATGGGGCTCGCCACGCTGATCTCTCTGATCGCTATCGGCGCGATTGGCGCGTGGTCGCAGGCGATGATCACCCTGGCGCTGGTGCTGACCGCCCTGCTCTTTTGCATTGTCATCGGCCTGCCGATGGGGATCTGGCTGGCGCGCAGCCCGCGAGCGGCGAAGATAATTCGTCCCCTGCTGGATGCGATGCAGACCACCCCGGCGTTCGTCTATCTGGTGCCTATCGTGATGCTGTTCGGCATCGGCAACGTGCCGGGGGTGGTAGTGACCATTATCTTCGCCCTGCCGCCGATTATTCGTCTGACCATTCTGGGGATTAACCAGGTACCTGCGGACCTGATCGAAGCGTCACGCTCGTTCGGCGCCAGTCCGCGCCAGATGCTGTTTAAGGTTCAGCTTCCGCTGGCTATGCCGACCATCATGGCGGGCGTTAACCAGACGCTGATGCTGGCCCTGTCGATGGTAGTCATTGCCTCGATGATCGCCGTTGGCGGACTGGGTCAGATGGTGCTGCGCGGCATTGGCCGTCTCGATATGGGGCTGGCCACCGTCGGCGGCGTCGGCATTGTGATCCTCGCCATTATCCTTGACCGCCTGACCCAGGCCGTCGGTCGTGATTCACGCAGTCGCGGCAACCGTCGCTGGTATACGACCGGTCCTGTCGGGTTACTCACCCGCCCTTTCACGAAATCAAAATAAGGAACAACGATGCGACATAACGTACTTCTTGCCACAGCGTTTGCCACCCTTGTCTCCACCAGCGCGTTTGCGGCTGACCTGCCTGGCAAAGGCATTACCGTACAGCCGGTGCAGAGCACCATTTCGGAAGAGAGCTTCCAGACCCTGATCGTCAGCCGCGCGCTGGAGAAGCTGGGCTACACGGTTAACACGCCGAGCGAAGTAGATTACAACGTGGGCTACACCTCGATTGCCTCCGGTGACGCCACCTTTACCGCCGTCAACTGGCAGCCGCTGCACGACGACATGTATGCCGCCGCCGGCGGTGACAAGAAGTTCTATCGCGAAGGGACCTTCGTGACGGGTGCGGCGCAGGGGTATCTGATTGACAAGAAAACTGCGGACCAGTACCACATCACCAATATTGAACAGCTGAAAGATCCGAAGATCGCCAAACTGTTCGACACCAACGGTGACGGCAAGGCCGACATGATGGGCTGCTCGCCGGGGTGGGGCTGTGAAGCGGTGATTAACCACCAGAACAAAGCGTTCGATCTGGCGAAAACGGTCGACGTGAGCCACGGCAACTATTCAGCGATGATGGCCGACACCATTGCCCGCTTCAAAGAGGGTAAACCGGTGATCTACTACACCTGGACG
Organism: Enterobacter asburiae; assembly: GCF_007035645.1. Classification (NCBI taxonomy): domain Bacteria; kingdom Pseudomonadati; phylum Pseudomonadota; class Gammaproteobacteria; order Enterobacterales; family Enterobacteriaceae; genus Enterobacter; species Enterobacter asburiae. Next base: position 957,595 of record NZ_AP019632.1, on the reverse strand, counting down.
CCGTACTGGGTGAGCGACGTGCTGAAGCCGGGCAAAGACGTGGTGTGGCTGCAGGTGCCGTTCTCCTCCCTGCCGGGCGAGCAGAAAGATATCGACACCAAGCTGCCGAACGGCATGAACTACGGCTTCCCGGTGAACACCATGCATATCGTGGCTAACAAAGCCTGGGCGGAGAAAAACCCGGCGGCGGCGAAGCTGTTCTCGGTGATGAAGCTGCCGCTGGCGGACATCAATGCCCAGAACGCAATGATGCATGCGGGCAAATCGTCTGAAGCGGATGTGAAAGGCCACGTTGACGGCTGGATCAAAGCCCACCAGCAGCAGTTTGACGGCTGGGTGAAAGAGGCGCTTGAAGCGCAGAAGTAAAAACAAAACCCTACCCCTCACCCTAACCCTCTCCCAGAGGGAGAGGGCACGATGACCTCCCTCTCCCCTTGGGAGAGGGCCGGGGTGAGGGGATCAAACCGCACAATCCCCCTAAACCGCACAATACATCACCCAACAATCCCCCAACTTTCACAATCATTAGCTATTATGGTTTCCGGAAAAATAATCACTCAACTAACGATTCCTGAAACTAATGACAAAAACAACTCAAGGGCTTAGCCCCGCACTCATCCTTTTAATGTCCGTGGCAACGGGTCTGGCGGTCGCCAGCAACTATTACGCGCAGCCTCTTCTCGACACCATCGCCCGCGCGTTCAATCTCTCCGCCAGCTCCGCAGGCTTTATCGTCACCGCTGCACAGCTGGGCTATGCCGCCGGGCTGCTGTTCCTGGTGCCGCTCGGCGATATGTTTGAACGCCGAATGCTGATCGTCTCCATGACCCTGCTGGCCGCCGGTGGGATGCTGATCACCGCCAGCAGCCAGTCGCTGACGATGATGATCGTCGGTACCGCGCTAACGGGGCTGTTCTCCGTGGTGGCGCAAATCCTGGTCCCGCTCGCCGCGACCCTCGCCTCCCCGGAAAAACGCGGCAAGGTGGTGGGCACCATCATGAGCGGCCTGCTGCTGGGGATTTTGCTGGCGCGTACCGTTGCAGGGCTGCTGGCAAGCCTCGGCGGCTGGCGCACCGTATACTGGGTGGCGAGCGTGCTGATGGTCGTCATGGCGCTGGCGCTGTGGCGCGGGCTGCCAAAAGTGAAGCAGGAAAACCACCTGAACTATCCTCAGCTGCTGGCCTCCGTTTTCAGCCTGTTTACGCAGGACAAGCTTCTGCGTACCCGCGCCCTGCTGGGCTGTTTCACCTTCGCTAACTTCAGCATTCTCTGGACGTCAATGGCGTTTCTGCTGGCCGCGCCGCCGTTCAATTATTCCGAAGGGGTGATTGGCCTGTTCGGCCTGGCCGGTGCCGCAGGCGCGCTGGGGGCACGCCCCGCTGGCGGGCTGGCCGACAAGGGCAAATCCCACCTGACCACCTCCGCAGGGCTGGTTTTACTTCTGCTCTCCTGGGCGGCGATCTGGTACGGACACATCTCGGTGCTGGCGCTGATCGTCGGTATCCTGGTGCTCGATCTCACCGTTCAGGGCGTTCACATCACCAATCAGACCGTCATCTATCGCGTGAAGCCAGAGGCGCGTAACCGCCTTACGGCCGGATACATGACCAGCTACTTCATCGGCGGCGCGGCGGGTTCACTCATTTCAGCGTCGGCGTGGCAGCATGCGGGCTGGTCGGGGGTATGCGCGATCGGGGCCATCGTCGCCACTCTCAACCTGCTAGTATGGTGGCGCGGTTATCACCGTCAGGATGCAATTAACTAACATTTACATTGAGTTGGCCTCTTAGGGTGTTAAGAGGCCCTTCACTCTGTTAATGTAAACGTAATCATTTATCCCAGAAATTTTAATGTGGGTGACATATTTACAATCGGCATGAATAGTTCAGACCCCCGTCCTCACATCCTCTCTTCAGCGGGTTCACACCCAACGCTTTCTGTGCTCACCGGGTCACGGACTTACCCGGCGCTTTCTGATGGTGACATAAGTTTGGCGGATATAACCGCACAAATAATTCATTTACATTATTTGTCACTATCGTTACTATATCGGCTGTAATTAATGAGGTTATGCCCAAATGGATAGTTCGTTTACGCCCATTGAACAAATGCTTAAATTCCGCGCCAGTCGCCATGAGGACTTCCCGTATCAGGAAATCCTGCTGACTCGCCTGTGCATGCACATGCAGGGTAAGCTACTGGAAAACCGTAATAAAATGCTGAAAGCTCAAGGGATTAACGAGACGTTGTTTATGGCGTTGATTACGCTGGAGTCTCAGGAAAATCACAGCATTCAGCCTTCCGAACTGAGCTGCGCGCTGGGCTCCTCCCGTACCAATGCGACCCGAATTGCCGATGAACTCGAAAAGCGCGGCTGGATTGAGCGCCGTGAAAGCGACAACGATCGCCGCTGCCTGCATCTGCAACTGACCGATAAAGGTCACCAGTTCCTGCGCGAGGTGCTGCCACCTCAGCACAATTGCCTGCACAAACTCTGGTCTGTCCTCAGCACCGCCGAGCGCGACCAGCTTGAGCACATCACTCGCAAGCTGCTCACCCGTCTGGACCAGATGGATGAAGACGGCGCCGTTCTTGAGGCGCTGCGCTAACGCGACGACACGCTCACCATTCCAGATTCATAAGAAAACCGACAGGCCAGCACGTCACAGTGCTGGCCTTTCTGACAACAGGTCGGCTCAGCCGATGTGAAAATAAGAAGATCGTGGAGAACAACAATGAGCGCAAATGCGGAGAGCACTACCCCGCAGCAACCGGCCAACAAGAAAGGCAAACGTAAGAGCGCCCTTCTTCTGTTGACCTTGCTCTTTATCATTATTGCCGTGGCATATGGGATCTATTGGTTTTTAGTACTGCGTCATGCTGAAGAGACTGACGACGCGTACGTGGCAGGGAACCAGGTACAAATTATGGCGCAGGTGTCGGGCAGCGTGACGAAAGTCTGGGCTGACAATACCGACTTTGTGCAAAAAGGCGATGTGTTGGTGACCCTCGATCCAACCGACGCCCAGCAGGCGTTTGAAAAAGCACAGACCGCGCTGGCCTCCAGCGTCCGTCAGACCCGCCAGCTGATGATCAACAGCAAACAGCTGCAGGCCAACATCGACGTGCAGAAAACGGCGCTGGCGCAGGCGCAGAGCGACCTGAACCGCCGCGTACCGCTCGGCACGGCTAACCTGATTGGCCGTGAAGAGCTGCAGCACGCCCGCGATGCCGTTGCCAGCGCTCAGGCACAGCTGGATGTGGCCATTCAGCAGTACAACGCCAACCAGGCGATGGTGCTGGGCACCAGCCTGGAAAACCAGCCTGCCGTACAGCAGGCGGCGACCGAAGTGCGCAACGCGTGGCTTGCCCTGCAGCGTACCAAAATCGTCAGCCCGATGACCGGCTATGTCTCCCGTCGTTCCGTCCAGCCAGGGGCGCAGATTAGCCCAACCACGCCGCTGATGGCGGTCGTGCCGGCAGACAATCTGTGGGTAGACGCCAACTTTAAAGAGACGCAGCTTGCCCATATGCGTATCGGCCAGAGCGCGACGGTTGTCAGCGACATCTATGGCGATGACGTGAAGTACACCGGTAAAGTGGTCGGCCTGGACATGGGGACCGGCAGCGCCTTCTCCCTGCTGCCTGCGCAAAACGCCACCGGTAACTGGATCAAAGTGGTTCAGCGTCTGCCCGTGCGTATTGAGCTGGATGCCAAACAGCTGGCGGATCACCCGCTGCGTATCGGCCTCTCTACGCTGGTAACGGTCGACACCGCCAACCGCGACGGTCAGATCCTGGCAAGCCAGGTGCGCAGCAGCCCGGCTTATGAAAGTAACGCCCGTGAAATTAGCCTCGATCCGGTCAACAAGCTGATCGATGACATCGTGAAGGCAAACGCCGGTTAATCCGAAGGTGAGCGTTATGCAACAGCAAAAGCCGCAAAAACCGCTGGAAGGCGCGCAGCTGGTCATTATGACCATCGCGCTGTCGCTGGCGACATTCATGCAGGTGCTGGACTCCACCATCGCAAACGTAGCGATCCCGACCATCGCCGGTAACCTTGGCTCGTCGCTGAGCCAGGGGACCTGGGTCATTACCTCGTTTGGGGTGGCAAACGCCATCTCCATTCCGATTACCGGCTGGCTGGCAAAGCGCGTCGGTGAAGTGAAGCTGTTCCTCTGGTCAACGGTATTGTTCGTTCTTGCCTCCTGGGCGTGCGGCATGTCCAGCAGCCTGACGATGCTGATTTTCTTCCGCGTCATTCAGGGGATTGTCGCCGGGCCGCTGATCCCGCTGTCGCAGAGCTTACTGCTGAACAACTACCCGCCAGCCAAACGCTCGATTGCGCTGGCGCTGTGGTCAATGACCGTGATTGTCGCGCCGATTTGCGGGCCTATCTTAGGCGGCTATATCAGCGACAACTATCACTGGGGCTGGATCTTCTTCATCAACGTACCGATTGGCGCCCTCGTGGTAATGCTGACGCTCCAGTCGCTGCGCGGCAGAGAAACCCGTACGGAACAGCGGCGTATCGACGCCATTGGTCTGGCACTGCTGGTTGTCGGCATCGGTAGCCTGCAGGTCATGCTCGACCAGGGCAAAGAGCTGGACTGGTTCAACTCCAGGGAGATCATCATCCTGACGATTGTCGCGGTGGTGTCGCTGAGCTTCCTGATTGTCTGGGAGCTGACGGACGATAACCCGATAGTCGACCTGTCGCTGTTTAAGTCGCGAAACTTCACCATAGGCTGTCTGTGTATCAGCCTCGCCTACATGCTCTACTTCGGCGCGATTGTACTGCTGCCGCAGCTGTTGCAGGAGGTATACGGCTACACCGCAACCTGGGCAGGTTTAGCCTCGGCGCCGGTTGGATTGATTCCGGTTCTGCTGTCGCCGATTATTGGCCGCTTCGCCCACAAGCTCGACATGCGCCGGCTGGTGACGTTCAGCTTTATCATGTACGCCGTGTGCTTCTACTGGCGCGCGTATACGTTCGAACCGGGAATGGACTTTGGCGCGTCCGCGTGGCCGCAGTTTATTCAGGGCTTTGCCGTGGCGTGCTTCTTTATGCCACTGACCACCATCACGCTTTCCGGTTTACCGCCTGAGCGCATGGCGGCCGCATCGAGCCTGTCGAACTTTACGCGAACGCTGGCGGGCTCGATAGGTACGTCGATCACCACCACCCTGTGGACGAACCGTGAATCGATGCACCATGCCCAGCTGACCGAAGCGGTGAACCCGTTCAACCCGAACTCTCAGCAGATGTACAACCAGCTGCAGGGAATGGGTATGACGGAACAGCAGGCGTCCGGCTGGATCGCCCAGCAGATCACCAATCAGGGTCTGATTATCTCCGCCAACGAGATTTTCTGGATATCGGCGGGGATCTTTATCGTCCTGCTGGGACTGGTGTGGTTTGCTAAACCACCGTTTGGCGCCGGTAGCGGCGGCGGTGGCGCGCACTAGTCCTGTGACAGTTGCCCGGTGGCGCTTCGCTTACCGGGCCTACGAACGTAGGCCGGATAAGGCGTAGCCGCCATCCGGCAAAAAACCGCACCGTGTCCAGAACGCGACAGCGATTGACAGTTTCGATAAAGCAGCGCTCCTGAAATCAATTCACGATAGTGAAAAGACAACAGGAGCGCATCATGCTGAACACACCCGCCGACAAGTACCAACCCTATCCAACCCTTTTTCTGCCCGACCGCCGCTGGCCGGAGCAACGCATTACCCGCGCGCCGCGTTGGCTCTCCACCGACCTGCGCGACGGCAACCAGGCCCTTGCCGAGCCGATGGACAGCACCCGCAAGCTGCAGTTCTGGGACCTGCTGCTGGGCTGCGGATTCAAAGAAATTGAGGTGGCTTTCCCATCCGCCTCGCAGACCGACTTCAACTTCGTTCGCCAGCTGATTGAAGAGAACCGCATCCCGGATGACGTCACGATTCAGGTATTAACCCAGGCGCGGGAAGATCTCATCCATCGCACTTTCGAATCCCTGCGCGGTGCGAAACAGGCCACCGTCCATCTGTATAACGCCACCGCCCCGCTGTTCCGCCACCTGGTGTTCGGCATGGAAAAAGCGCAAATCGTTGAGCTGGCGACGCGATCCACGCGGCTAATTCGTCAGCTGTGTGAAGAGAACCCGGACACCCGCTGGCAGTATGAGTATTCCCCGGAGACCTTCTGCTTTACCGAGCCGGAGTTTGCGCTGGAGATTTGTGAAGCCGTGGCGGAGATCTGGCAGCCGTGCGACGAACGGCCCATGGTGATCAACTTACCGGCCACCGTCGAAGTGAGCACGCCGAACGTCTATGCCGACCAGATCGAGTATTTCTGTCGCCACTTCAGCCGCCGCCGGGATGTCTGCATCAGCGTGCATCCGCATAACGACCGCGGTACCGGCGTCGCCAGCGCCGAGCTGGCCGTGATGGCGGGGGCAGACCGCGTGGAGGGCTGTCTGTTTGGTAACGGCGAGCGCACGGGCAACGTCTGCCTGGTGACGCTGGCGATGAACCTCTACATCCAGGGCATCAGCCCGAATCTCGACTTTAGCGATATGAACCGGATCGTGGAAGTGGTGGAAGTCTGCAACCAGCTGCCGGTGCATCCGCGCCACCCGTGGGCCGGACGGCTGGCCTATACCGCTTTCTCCGGCTCGCACCAGGACGCGATCAAAAAAGGTTTTGATGCCCGCAGGCCTGGCGAGCGCTGGGAGATGCCGTATCTGCCGGTCGATCCGCAGGATATCGGCTGCACCTACGAAGCGGTGATCCGCGTGAACAGCCAGTCAGGGAAAAGCGGCAGCGCATGGCTCATCGAACAGAATCATGGTCTGAAATTACCCCGCGCCCTGCAGCAGGATTTCAGCCAGCACGTGCAGCAGGAAACCGATCGCCACGGGAAAGAGATGACGCAAAACGCGCTGTGGCAGCTGTTCCGCACCCGCTACGGCCTGGTAGCCACGCCGCAGTTTGCGCTGCAATCCTACCGCAGCGACAGCCAGCAGGACGGCCAGCTGCGTTTGACGGCAAGCATCGCTACGCAGGGGGGAACGCGTCAGCTGGAAGGTCAGGGTAACGGTCTGCTCTCCGCCGCCGCTCACGGCTTGAGCCGCTGGGTCAACGTCCCGTTCGTGATTAAGGATTATCACGAGCATACGTTAGGCGAACGCAGCGACAGCCGCTCGGTGGCCTACATCCGCTGCCTGTTCCAGGACGGCAGCAGCCGCTGGGGCGTGGGCATCGACAGCGACGTGGCGCGCGCGTCGCTTCAGGCGCTCTTAAACGCCGTCAGTCGTTCTTAAAGTAATCGCTGGGAGAGATGCCCATCACCCGGCGGAACATCGCCGTAAAGGCGCTGTGGCTGCCGTAACCCAGATCCAGCGCCACGCGCAGCACTGGCTGGCCCTGCGCCAGCCGCACTAAGGCTTCCAGCAGGCGCGCCCTTCTCAACCACTCGCCGTAGCTTAATCCCGTCTGCTGCTGAAAATGGCGGTTCAGGGTGCGCTCGCTCATGTTCATCATGCTCGCGGCCTGCGCGCTGCTCCAGCTCTCCCCCGCGTTTTGCCGGATTTGCAAACACAGGTGACGTAACACCTCGCTTTCCGGCTCCGGCAGATGAAACGGCAGCACAGGCATGGTGCGGATTTCATCGAGAATGAGTTCATAGACGCGTTCATCCCGGCTGCCGGGCGAGTACGATTCAGGTAAAGCAAGAGAGACGAGGATCAGCTCGCGCAACAGCGGCGCGATCTGCACGATCTGACAGGTGGCCGGGAGATCGGCCCGCGCCAGCGGATCGATAAACAGCGTTCGCGCCGCCACGTTGCCGGTGATGCGAAGCGAGTGGCGGGTCCCCGCCGGTAGCCAGACGCCGCGACCGGGAGGAACAACCCAACAGCCCGATTCCGTATCGACCCGAACCACGCCGCTCAGGGTGTGCAACAGCTGCGCGCAGTCGTGCTCATGCCACGGCTCGCTGTCACCATGAACGTAATCATGGGCAAACGGAACGAGGGGACGATGGGTAAAGGAGAACGTTGAGGTTGTGGTCATGGGGTTAAACCACCCTCACCCTACCCTCTCCCGGAGGGAGAGGGGAAAGGTGCACTAGATGTGCAGTTCCTGCAGTTTTTCTTTTGGCAGGGCCAGCTCTTCGTTGCTGTTCACGCGAACATCACGCTCGATGATGTGGCGCGCGATGTCCTGCGCTTCTTCCAGAGAGTGCATCTGGTAAGTACCGCACTGGTAAACGTTCAGCTCAGGGATCTGGTTCTGCTCTTTCACCTTCAGCACGTCTTCCATCGCCGCTTTCCACGCATCAGCGACGCGTTTCTCTTCCGGCTGGCCAATCAGGCTCATGTAGAAACCGGTACGGCAGCCCATCGGAGAGATGTCGATGATCTCAACGCCGTTGCCGTTCAGATGGTCACGCATGAAACCGGCGAACAGGTGTTCCAGGGTATGAATGCCTTTCTCTGGCATCACTTCTTTATTTGGCACGCAGAAACGCAGATCGAAGACGGTGATCGTGTCGCCGTGCGGGGTGTGCATGGTCTTCGCCACGCGTACTGCAGGTGCTTCCATACGGGTATGGTCGACAGTAAAGCTATCTAATAACGGCATACGTCACCTCCGATAGTGATTTTTTTTAAAATAAACTGAACTCTTCTACAGAATGCACGTCTGAGTATATGAAAGACGCGCATTTGTTATCATCATCCCTGAATTCAGAGATGTATATTTTGGCCACAGCGATGTGGCCTTTTTCTTTTCTGCTTAAGACTGCTTCGCCAGAAACGCCTCAAACGACTCGGTATCCGCCGCTTCAACCTCTTTCTGACGCACCACGGACGCATCGCGTTCCGCGACAAAATCCGCTTCGCTCAGCACTTCTAACGGCTCCTGCATCAGCATCTCGCGGTACTCCGCTGAGAGTGAACGCCCGGTGCCGCCAATGCCCTGATCGATCATAGAACGCAGAATACGCGCTGAGAACGTCAGTTCCGGATTATCAAAACATTCCATCAGCTGGTCGCAGATCTGTTGATACGCGTCGCCGCCGTCGATGCTGTCCATTGTGCGTGCAACACGCTTCAGGTCGCGGAACAGATCTTTGCCGACTTTGGTCAGCGGGAACTGTGCCGTTTCGCAGCCGATACCCAGCGTCAGGCCCGGCTTACGCCCTTCCAGAATCACGCGATTCCAGTTTGTACGGGTACAGAGCAGTTCGTCTGAACTCATTTCCGGCGCATCCGCCAGCACGCACCAGACCATAAACAGATCCAGGAAGCGAATCTGCTGCTCATCAACGCCAATCGGTGAGAACGGGTTGATATCCAGCGAACGCACTTCAATGTATTCGATCCCGCCGCGCTGCAGCGCATCCGACGGGGTTTCACCGCTGCGTGTCACGCGCTTAGGACGAATAGGCGCATACAGCTCGTTTTCAATCTGCAGCACATTGCTGTTGATTTGCAGGCGCTTGCCGTCTTTTTCGAGGCCGATTTTCTCGTACTCTTCCGACGGGGTTTTGATCGCCCGCTTCAATCCTGCCACATATTCGTGCAATTCGTTAAACGTAATACCGAGATTGCTTTGCGATTTATTGGTATAACCGAGATCGCTCAGGCGCAGAGAGGTGGCATACGGGAGATAGTACATTCCGCACTCGGTCTTCTCGAACGGCAGCGTGGTCGGTTTCCCCTGCAGGAACGAAGAACAGATCGCCGGGGAGGCACCAAACAGATACGGGATCACCCAGCCGAAACGGTAATAGTTGCGGATCAGGCGGAAGTAGCCTTCAGAGATCGCGTCTTTATCCGTTTCACCGCATTTCGCCTGCCAGAACGCCATTGGCAGCGAGAAGTTGTAATGCACGCCCGAGATCGTCTGCATCAACGCGCCGTAGCGGTTTTTCAGCCCTTCGCGATAGAGCGTTTTCAGCCGGCCGATATTTGACGTGCCGTACTGCGCCAGCTCAATCTCCTGGCCCTGCTCGATATAGCACGGCATGCTGAGGGGCCACATACGTTCGTCGCCCATGTTGCGCGCGGTGTAGCGATGGATATCGCGCATGATCGTCAGCATATGATCAATATCACCCTCTACTGGCGTGATGAACTCCAGCAGTGCCTCAGCGAAATCGGTTGTGATCCATTTATGTGTCAGCGCCGAGCCTAACGCCTTCGGGTGACCCGTCGTCGCTAAGCTACCGTCCGCGTTAACGCGCAGCGTTTCACGCTCAAGACCACGCTGAATACCCTTCAATGCCTGAGGGTGGTTTTCCAGCCAGGCCAGCGCCTGAGATACGTCCGGGATCAAATTGACCTCCCGCCTGTCAAAGTAATGTTACTCAGCATAATTGTAATGGTTGACGATTGAAGGTCGCGTATTCATTCCACCAATTAGTGCCACCACGTCATACCCTGTAGTGTTGCCCACGCCACGAGAACATAGCGCAACGCCTTGCCAAGGCACAAAAAAAAGAGCACCGGTCCCCAGGAGATGCGCATCCATCCCGCCAGCAGACACAGTAAATCGCCTATTACAGGCATCCAGCTTAATAACAGCGTGGCAGCGCCATAGCGTTTTAGCCAGCCGACTGCCTTTTCCTGCCAGCGCGATTTTTCGCGCAGCGGAAAGAAACGCCCAAGAATAACGTTAGTCAGCCCTCCAAGGCTATTACCCATTGTTGCTATTAATACAAGCAGCCAGGGCTGACTCACGCCGGACAACAGCATCGCCACCAGCACCACTTCCGAATTTCCCGGTAACAGCGTGGCGCTTAAAAAACTGCTGGCGAATAATGAGGCAAGTGACAGCGCGTCACTCACAGTAAGCGCACATCCACCGCATCCATTCCGGCATCACGCGCGGCCTGAATGCCGAAATCGGCGTCTTCAAACACGACACATTTTGCCGCCGGGACGCCCATTAATTCTGCGCAAAGCAGGAAGGTGTCCGGTGCGGGCTTGTGATGTTTAACATGATCGGCGGCGACCACGGCAGAAAAATAGTGGCGCAGGCCAAGATGGTTGAGCAAAGCTTCTGCAATCGCGCTTTCGCTCCCGGTTCCTACCGACATCGGGCGGCGCCCGTGCCACTCTTTTACCACATCAATCAGCGGCAGAGGGCGTACGGTATCTAAAAGCATGGCTTTTACCGCATCGGTTTTTTCGCGCGCGAGCAGGTGCGGGTCGAGATCGGCCTGATTCAGTTCAATCACGGCCTGCGCAATACGCCAGGTGGGGGATCCGTTGAGGGCAATCATCGCCTGAAGATCGAAACGCATGCCGTAGCGGCCCAGGACGTCAGTCCAGGCTTGACGATGCGTGGGTTCGGTATCCAGGAGAGTGCCGTCCATATCGAAGATCAAACCGTCATACTGTGCGTACATCGTGCTCTCGCTAAACGATTAACAAAGCATTACTTTATCGTAAATGGTGATTTTTGTCGCTGACTGAGAAGCCATAACTACGAGAGTGATTAAGAAATAAACATCGAAGGGAATAACAGAAGAGATGGTGCATCCGGGAGGATTACTCGGCTGCGCCTCGCCCTGCGGGCCGTTGCTGAAGCAACGTTATCCTCCCTGGTGCTTGCGATTAACTCGCAGACCTTGAAACAACAGCGTGGCTATTATCTCGGAGAATATGGTGCATCCGGGAGGATTCGAACCTCCGACCGCTCGGTTCGTAGCCGAGTACTCTATCCAGCTGAGCTACGGATGCATCAGGGAAATGCTTTTAGAAACAGTAAATGGTGCATCCGGGAGGATTACTCGGCTGCGCCTCGCCCTACGGGCCGTTGCTGAAGCAACGTTATCCTCCCTGGTGCTCGCGATTAACTCGCAGACCTTGAAACAACAGCGTGGCTATTATCTCGGAGAATATGGTGCATCCGGGAGGATTCGAACCTCCGACCGCTCGGTTCGTAGCCGAGTACTCTATCCAGCTGAGCTACGGATGCATCAGGGTACTGCTTTCAGAAATAGTAAATGGTGCATCCGGGAGGATTCGAACCTCCGACCGCTCGGTTCGTAGCCGAGTACTCTATCCAGCTGAGCTACGGATGCATCGGGATTTACTACTGTACTGCTCGATATTCATATCACTTCTAAAGCAATATGAAGTAATAGATGGTGCATCCGGGAGGATTCGAACCTCCGACCGCTCGGTTCGTAGCCGAGTACTCTATCCAGCTGAGCTACGGATGCAAAATGGCGGTGAGGCGGGGATTCGAACCCCGGATGCAGCTTTTGACCGCATACTCCCTTAGCAGGGGAGCGCCTTCAGCCTCTCGGCCACCTCACCACACAACGCCTCTTTCGAGTGCTTCGAGTTACTCGTTAAGAGCTTCTCGTCGCTGCGTGGCGCATATATTACTTTCTGGGACTTATAAGTCAAACAATTTTCCAAAAGCTTTTATCGTTTGCACAAATCACACGCAATTCGCATGTAAAAGCCGCAAAGAGGGTGTTTTATAAGCGGATTTTGCAGGCATCTTCACAGAAAACCTTTGCAGAAATAGCGGCGTAAGGGCGAGTTTAGGGTAACGGAGTGGTTAAAAAGAGAGCGTTTGAAATTAAACGGTAACGTTGAGCAGGAAAAATGACAGGAGGGTTGCGTCTCGCCCGACAGCGAGACGCGACAATATCAGTAACTGGACTGCTGGGATTTTTCAGCCTGGATACGCTGGTAGATCTCTTCACGGTGGACAGATACTTCTTTAGGAGCGTTAACACCAATACGTACCTGGTTACCCTTTACCCCTAAAACTGTCACGGTGACCTCATCCCCAATCATGAGGGTCTCACCAACTCGACGAGTCAGAATCAGCATTCTTTGCTCCTTGAAAGATTAAAAGAGTCGGGTCTCTTGTATCCCGGCATTATCCATCATATAACGCCAAAAAGTAAGCGATGACAAACACGTAAAGTGTAAGCAGTCACGGCATCACATTCTGTTAAACGTAAGTTTAGCCGATATACACAAACTCAACCTGACTTTATCGTTATCGATAGCACAGTGAACAAGACGCCATAACGTTACCGCTATGGCGTCTGCTTGTGCTTTGTAGTTATTACAGTTTCGCGCTTACCCAGCTTTCAACGCTGGCCAAAGCTTGCGGAAGTGCCGCTGCATCCGTACCACCGGCTTGCGCCATGTCCGGACGACCGCCACCCTTGCCGCCCACCTGCTGAGCGACCATACCAATCAGTTCCCCTGCTTTTACGCGGTCGGTCACATCCTTAGAGACGCCCGCAATCAGAGAAACCTTACCTTCTGCCACTGTCGCCAGCACGATAACGGTAGAACCAAGCTGGTTCTTGAGATCGTCGACCATAGTACGCAGCATCTTAGGCTCAACGCCCGCCAGATCGCTGACCAGCAGTTTGACGCCCTTAATGTCTACAGCCTTGCTGGAGAGGTTTGCACTCTCCTGCGCCGCAGCCTGCTCTTTCAGCTGCTGCAGCTCTTTTTCCAGCTGACGCGTGCGATCCAGCGCAACGCGCACTTTTTCGCCCAGGTTCTGGCTATCGCCTTTCAGCAGCTGCGCGATGTCGTGCAGCTGATCGCTCTGCGCATGCAGGCTGGCAATCGCACCTTCACCGGTCACCGCTTCAATACGACGCACGCCCGCCGCCGTACCCGACTCGGAAACAATGCGGAACAGGCCGATGTCACCGGTGCGCGATGCGTGCGTACCGCCGCACAGCTCGGTAGAGAAGTCGCCCATGCTCAGCACGCGAACGCGGTCGTCATATTTCTCACCAAACAGCGCCATCGCACCTTTTTTCTTGGCGTCCTCGAGCTCCATGATGTGGGTCTCGATTGGCAGGTTACGACGGATCTGCGCGTTCACCAGATCTTCCACCGCGCGGATCTCAGACGGTTTCATCGCTTCAAAATGCGAGAAGTCGAAACGCAGCACTTTGTCGTTAACCAGAGAACCTTTCTGTGCAACGTGGGTACCGAGTACGTCGCGCAGGGCAGCGTGCATCAGGTGGGTTGCAGAGTGGTTCAGACGAATGCGCGCGCGGCGAGCTTCATCCACGTTAGCCTGTACGCCCTCGCCCACTTTCAGAGAACCGGAAACCAGTTTGCCCTGGTGACCAATCGCCTGACCGTATTTCTGGGTGTCGCTGACGCTAAAGCTAAAGCCGTTGCCTTTCAGTTCGCCCTTATCGCCAACCTGACCGCCGGACTCCGCGTAGAATGGCGTTTTGTCCAGAATGACAACCGCATCCTGGCCCGCGCTGATGCTGTCCACGGCTTTACCGTCAACAAACAGGGCTGTCACTTTGCCGGTCAGTTCCAGCGCGTCATAACCTTTGAATTCAGACGCGCTATCAACGCGAATCATCGCGTTGTAGTCCGCACCGAAACCGCTGGACTCACGCGCACGACGACGCTGCTCTTCCATCGCGGCTTCGAAGCCCGCTTCGTCAACTTTGATGTTGCGCTCGCGGCAAACGTCCGCCGTCAGGTCAACCGGGAAGCCGTAGGTGTCGTACAGGCGGAAAGCGGTTTCGCCATCCAGCGTGTCGCCCTTAAGTTTCGCCAGCTCTTCGTCCAGCAGCGCCAGGCCGCGCTCAAGTGTACGCGCAAACTGCTCTTCTTCGGTTTTCAGAACCTGCTCTACCTGCGCCTGCTGGCGTTTCAGCTCATCACCGGCAGCACCCATCACGCCAATCAGTGGCCCAACGAGTTTATAGAAGAAGGTGTCCTTCGCGCCCAGCATGTTGCCGTGACGGATGGCACGACGAATGATACGACGCAGCACGTAGCCACGGTTTTCATTCGACGGGATAACGCCGTCGGCAATCAGGAACGCACAGGAACGAATGTGGTCCGCGATAACGCGCAACGATTTGTTGTTCAGATCGGTCGCGCCGGTAACGTTCGCAACGGCTTTGATCAGGGTGCTGAACAGATCAATTTCGTAGTTGGAGTTAACATGCTGCAGAACCGCGGCAATACGCTCCAGACCCATACCGGTATCGACGGAAGGCTTCGGCAGCGGCTCCATCGTACCGTCGGCCTGACGGTTGAACTGCATGAACACGATGTTCCAGATCTCAATGTAGCGATCGCCGTCTTCTTCCGGGCTGCCCGGAGGCCCGCCCCAGATGTGGTCGCCGTGATCGTAGAAGATCTCGGTGCACGGACCGCAAGGGCCGGTATCACCCATCTGCCAGAAGTTGTCAGACGCGTATGGCGCGCCTTTGTTATCACCGATGCGAATAATACGCTCGCGCGGGATCCCGACTTCTTTTTCCCAGATTTCGTAGGCTTCGTCATCGGTTTCATAGACGGTAACCCACAGACGCTCTTTCGGCAGGTTGAACCAGTTTTCACCGGTCAGCAGTTCCCACGCATATTGAATAGCATCGTGTTTGAAGTAGTCGCCGAAGCTGAAGTTACCCAGCATTTCGAAGAACGTATGGTGACGCGCGGTGTAACCGACGTTTTCCAGGTCGTTGTGTTTACCGCCCGCACGCACGCAACGCTGTGAGGTTGTGGCGCGGGAATAATTACGCTTGTCGAGACCAAGGAACACATCCTTGAACTGGTTCATCCCGGCGTTGGTAAACAGCAGAGTCGGATCGTTGTTCGGTACCAGGGAGCTGCTGGCAACAACCTGGTGTCCCTTACTATGGAAAAAATCGAGAAACGCCTGACGGATCTCAGCGGTGCTCTTGCTCATAATTATCCTGAAATCAAGCTAACGAAATGTCGTAGCCAGCCTGTATCGGTAAACCGTTGGACAGACCAGCTACTGGAAAAAGTGGGAATAAGATAAGTTTTCTTTAGTGGGAAGTAAAATCCCGCATGCGTTCAATCGGCAAAATTACGCCAGATATCCTGAATATCTTCCATCAGAAAGCCGCGGTAGAGCAAAAAGCGCTGGATTTTAACTTTTTCTGAAAACTCACGCGGCAGCGGTTCGCCGTATTTACGAATCGCCTGTTCTCTGGCCAGCTCGCACCAGTCAGTATCGCATTCGCGCATCGCTTTTTCGATGGACTCCCTGGCCACCCCTTTCTGGTTCAGTTCCTGCCGGATGCGCGCGGGCCCATATCCTTTACGGCCGCGGCTGGCGAGAAACCGTGAGGCAAAACGCTCGTCATCAAGATAACGATGCTCATAGCACCAGGCAATCACGCGGTCATAATCTTCCGCGGTGGCATCAATCTCTTCCGGCCCGTTTTTACTCATCACCGGAGCCGACAGTTTGCGCCGCAGCTCCTGTTCACTGTGGTCACGAACGGCCAGGATGCGCACCGCGCGGTCCAGTAAGCGTGCATACGCGGGTCGACGTGTTGTCGGTTCACTCATAAAAAACCTGCTGATTCAGAAATGCAAAAAGGGCCGCATCAGCAGCCCTTCATTTTTAAACGAAACAATTAAAAGTCTTCGTTAGTTTCTTCAGCATCCGCGGCATCGACCACGAAATCAGGTTTGGAGTCCTGGTTGTTCAGCAGAAGCTCACGCACCTTCTTCTCAATCTCTTTCGCCGCAGCCGGGTTCTCTTTCAGCCAGGAGATCGCGTTCGCTTTACCCTGACCAATCTTGTCACCGTTGTAGCTGTACCAGGCGCCCGCTTTTTCAATCAGCTTCTCTTTCACGCCCAGGTCAACCAGCTCGCCGAGGAAGTTGATCCCTTCGCCGTAGAGGATCTGGAACTCAGCCTGTTTGAACGGCGCAGCAATTTTGTTCTTCACAACCTTCACGCGGGTTTCGCTACCGACTACGTTTTCGCCCTCTTTCACCGCGCCGATACGACGGATATCCAGACGGACAGAGGCGTAGAATTTCAGTGCGTTACCACCGGTAGTGGTTTCCGGGTTACCGAACATCACACCAATTTTCATACGAATCTGGTTGATGAAGATCAGCAGCGTGTTGGACTGCTTCAGGTTACCCGCCAGCTTACGCATCGCCTGGCTCATCATACGTGCCGCGAGGCCCATATGAGAGTCACCGATTTCACCTTCGATTTCGGCTTTTGGCGTCAGTGCGGCAACGGAGTCGACCACGATAACGTCAACGGCACCAGAACGCGCCAGCGCGTCACAAATTTCCAGCGCCTGCTCACCGGTGTCCGGCTGAGAACACAGCAGGTTGTCGATATCCACGCCCAGCTTGCGGGCATAAACAGGGTCCAGCGCGTGCTCGGCATCGATAAACGCACAGGTTTTACCTTCGCGCTGTGCCGCGGCAATCACCTGCAGCGTCAGGGTGGTTTTACCGGAGGACTCTGGCCCGTAGATTTCTACGATACGGCCCATAGGCAGACCGCCAGCGCCCAGCGCGATATCCAGAGAAAGCGAACCGGTGGAGATGGTTTCCACATCCATGGAACGGTCTTCACCCAGGCGCATGATGGAGCCTTTACCGAATTGCTTTTCGATCTGGCCCAGTGCTGCCGCCAACGCTTTCTGTTTGTTTTCGTCGATAGCCATTATTACTCCTGTCATGCCGGGAGAAGCGACTGTGCTTCACCGTGGATTTCTGTTCTGTTGGTGCAATTATACTGTATGGTCATACAGTATCAAGTGTTTTGTAGAAATTGTTGCCAGAGCGTTTTTAACGCATAAACGGTTGCCTGACGACGCACGCTTTCGCGATCGCCGCTGAAGCATTCCCGGCGGGTGATCCCTTCCCCTTTGGAGGTGGCGAACCCAAACCAGACGGTGCCGACAGGCTTCACGTCGCTGCCGCCGTCCGGGCCCGCAATGCCGCTAATGGAAATCGCGTAGTCTGCCCGCGCCTCTTTGAGCGCGCCAATGGCCATCTCGATCACCACCGGTTCGCTGACCGCGCCATGCTGTTCAAGCGTGGATTCACGCACGCCAATCATCTGAGCTTTAGCTTCGTTACTGTAGGTCACAAAACCGCGTTCAAACCAGGCGGAACTGCCGGCAATATCGGTAATCGCTTTCGCCACCCAGCCGCCGGTGCAGGATTCGGCGGTGGTGATTGTCGCGCCACGCTGCTTCAGCGCAAGGCCAACGATCTCGCTAAGCTGCATCAATTCATGGTCAGTCATTCTCGCTCCAGGCATCAGAAAAACGTGCTGCACAAGATAGCACTTTCTCATCAGATGTGGGGATGGACTTCAGGTTTTACGAGGGGGCTTCAGAAAAAAGCCGGTACGGACGCACCGGCGGTGGAAAGGTTATTTCATGCTGTCAGCGAGAGTGTTCACATTGTGGCGAAACGCCTTAACGTAGGTGTCTGCCACCCCACCTTTTGCCGACAGCGCTTCGGGGTAAAGCTCACCCCCGGGCTGTGCGCCCGTCGCCGACGCAATCTGTTTCACCAGACGCGGATCGAGCTGATTCTCCATGAACCAGGTTTTCACGCCGTCGGCTTTAATCTGATTGATAATCTCGGCGACCTGCGCCGCGCTGGCTTCGCTCTCAGACGACAGCCCCTGCGGCGCCATAAACGTCACGCCGTAAGCGCGGCTGAAATAGCCGAACGCGTCATGGCTGGTCAGCACTTTACGCTTCGCCGGCGGGATCTGGCTAAAGCGCGTTTTGGCCCAGTTATCCAGCTGGCTGAGCTGCGCGACATACGTTTTGCCAGAGGCTTCCAGCGCGGCTTTGTCCTCAGGATCGGCTTTCACCAGCCCGTTCAGAATATTTTGCGCATAGAGCGCCCCGTTCGCCGCGCTGTTCCACGCGTGCGGATCGGTCACAGTCTTTCCATCTTCCTCAAGCGTGTGGGTTTTGACCCCAGTTGAGGCGACAACCAGTTGCCCTTTGAACCCGGAGGCTTTCACCAGACGATCAAGCCAGCCTTCCAGCCCCAGGCCGTTCACCACCACCACATCAGCCTTGCTCAGGGCCGCGCTGTCTTTCGGCGACGGTTCGAAGGTATGCGGATCGCCGTCCGGCCCGACCAGCGTCGTCACGTTCACATGGTCGCCGCCCACCTCCTGCGTGATATCCCCCAGTATCGAAAAGCTGGTCACCACATTCAGCGTTTTCGCCATCACGCCGTGCGACATCATCCCCAGCGCGAGCGCCACTATAAATCCTGTACGTTTCATCGTTTCCCCTTGCGTTAAAAATACGCCCGCAGGCTGCCAGCGAGCCTGCTTCGCGTACCCAGTAAAATGGAAATAAAGAACAGCGCGCTGGCGGTGAGCACGATGGACGGCCCGGCCGGCAGACTCATCGCCCAGGAGAGGCTCAGCCCCAGCCATGCGCAGAAGATACCGCTGATACCCGCCATCAGGAGTAAGGCAGGTAACGTGCGCACCCAGCAGCGGGCTGCCACGGCCGGAAGCATCATCAGCCCGACGGCCATCAGCGTGCCGAGCACCTGAAAACCGGCCACCAGGTTAAGCACCAGCAGCGCCAGAAACAGTCCGTGCAGCAGGCCAGGCAGCCAGCGGGCGTTCACCTGCAGCCAGGCGGTATCAAACGCTTCTGTCACCAGCCCGCGATAAAAGAGCGCCAGCGTGATAAGGGTGAACATGCAAACGCCCGTGACGAACAGCGCGGCGTCGTTGTCCACGGCGAGGATGGAACCAAACAGCAGATGCAGCAGATCGACATTCGACCCGCGAAGCGACACCAGCGTGACCCCCAGCGCCAGCGAGCCGAGATAAAACCCGGCAAAGCTGGCATCTTCTTTCAGCGGCGTGCGTCGACTGACCAGACCGGCCAGCAGCGCCACGGTAATTCCCGCGATAAAACCGCCAATACTCATCGCCAGCAGCGACATACCGCTGAGCAAATACCCCACGGCGACACCCGGCAAAATGGCGTGAGAAAGGGCGTCGCCCATCAGGCTCATCCGACGCAGCTGAAGAAACACGCCGAGCGCGGTGGTGCTGACCGAGAGCGCCAGGCAAACCACCAGCGCGCGACGCATAAAGCCGTACTCAATGAACGGCTGAAAAAAGAGATGCCAGATCATGCCACCCTCACCCGCTCGGTTTTCCACTGGGGAACGTCAGCATCCAGCCGCAGCGTCTGCGGGAAATGGCGCGACACGCGCTCGCTGTCGTGCAGTACCGCGAGCAGCGTTTGCCCCTTCATATACATCTCCAGCATCAGATCCATCAGCACGTTGCAGGTGGCTTCATCGACTCCGGTAAAGGGTTCATCCAGCATCACCAGCGGCGCCTGCTGCACCAGGACGCGGGCAAACAGCATGCGCTGAAACTGACCGCCGGAGAGTTCATCGATGGTGGATAACGCCATGGACTCAAGCCCGACGCGCTCAAGCGCGCTGGCAATGCGCAGCCGCGTTTCGCGACGAAACCCGGAAAAAAGCGACATGCCCGGCCAGCAGCCCATGCTTACCACGTCCTGTACGGTCAGCGGAAACTGCGCCTCCAGCGCG
Source organism: Enterobacter asburiae (assembly GCF_007035645.1). Lineage (NCBI taxonomy): Bacteria > Pseudomonadati > Pseudomonadota > Gammaproteobacteria > Enterobacterales > Enterobacteriaceae > Enterobacter > Enterobacter asburiae. Next base: position 937,220 of record NZ_AP019632.1, on the reverse strand, counting down.
TGACGCTGTGCCAGCCAGCCGATTACCGGCCGCTTACCCTGCCAGCGGAAGCCGCCGCTGACGGGAGGAATAAATCCCGCCAGCGTTTTCAGCAGCGTGGATTTCCCGCAGCCGTTAGCGCCGATAATGGCGGTCATGCTGCCGCGCTCAATCGTGCCCGAGAGGGGCCGCGTAACGGGCTGGCGTTCATATCCCGCGACCAGTTCATTCATCACAATCATGGCAATGCCACCGCCCAGCGCACGGCCAGCCCGATAAAGGCAACAAGCACCAGCGCCAGCAAAAGCCGAGCCAGAGCAGACAGAGAAAAAAGGGACGTTGACATTCTGACACCACATTAAATGTTATAACATAACAATAATGAAAGGCGGTGAAGATGTAAATGGCGGGTTTGAAAAGGGAGTGTGGCGAAATGTTTCTGCAGGAAATAGGTGCGCGCGGGTGCCCTCACCCCAGCCCTCTCCCACAGGGAGAGGGGGAATAAGATGACTTACTGACTAAACGGAGACGCTGCCGGCACGCGGGCCTGCGATACCGCCAGCCCCAGCTGCCATACGGCCATCGCATAGTGAGTGCTGTGGTTATAACGGGTGATGGTGTAGAAGTTCGGCATGCCGTACCAGTACTGATAGCCCGTCCCGACATCCAGACGCAACAGACTTACCTGATCGACATTGCCCAACGGCTGGGTCGGTGTTAAGCCCGCCGCCGTCAGCTGCGCAACGCTGTATTTGGTTTTGAAGCCGTTTTCCAGCCCCGGTGCCTGACCGTTCGCCTGCACCGCCACCTGGCCGCCCGGCGTCCAGCCGTGCGCTTTGAAGTAGTTCGCCACGCTGCCGATGGCATCTACCGGATCCCACAGGTTGATATGACCATCCCCGTTAAAGTCGACGGCATATTGCTTATAGGAGGACGGCATAAACTGGCCGTAGCCCATCGCGCCGGCAAACGACCCTTTCAGATCGAGCGGATCGTCCTGCTCGCTGCGCGCCATCAGCAGGAAGGTTTCCAGCTCGGAAGAGAAATACTCCGCGCGGCGCGGATAGTTAAAGGAGAGCGTCGCCAGCGCATCCAGGATGCGGGTTTTCCCCAACACGCGGCCCCAGCGGGTTTCCACGCCGATAATCCCGACGATGATTTCCGGCGGTACGCCGTAGACCTGCCACGCGCGGTTGAGCGCATCTTCATACTGATTCCAGAACACCACGCCGTTTTGCACGTTGTCCGGGGTAATAAACTGTTTGCGGTAGCGCAGCCACGCGCCGTTCGGCCCGCTCGGCACCTGGGCGGTTGGAGCCTGCCTGTCCATCAGGCGCAGCACGTAGTCCAGTCGCCTGGCCTGAGACAAAATTTCGTGCAGCTGCTGTCTGTCAAAGCCGTGCTTGCTCACCATTTTATCGATGAACTGCTCGGCCGCCGGGTTATTCGCGAAGTCGCCGCCCATCTGCATCATATTGTGCTGCGGCTCCAGCAGGAATCCTCCGGAAGGCGCGCCCGCCGTTTGCTGAACAGCTTCGGTCTTAGGTTTGCTACTACAGGCAGACAGCAGAATAAGCGCAGGCAACAGCGCTGCATAACGACGCTTGAACATGAGACATCCATTTAACGGGTTCGATAAGAACCCAGTATGGTAAAGCATCCGCAACACCTCAAGGAAGCGGTACGCGCCTCCCCCACGCAATTCCGCCCTTTTTTCCACCGAAAATCATTGACCCCATCAATAAACTTTCAAAATAATCCATTTTTCTTTCATTGTGAGATCTAACTAACACTTTAAAACCTTTCAAAGTGATTATTATTAGCCCCGCAACACAAAAACAAAAAAGCCTCACAGGAGAGAAGAATGATAGAAACCATCACCCACGGCGCCGAGTGGTTCATCGGGCTGTTTCAGAAAGGCGGAGAAGTGTTCACCGGCATGGTGACCGGGATCCTGCCCCTGCTGATCAGCCTGCTGGTGATCATGAACGCGCTGATTAACTTTATCGGCCAGCAGCGTATTGAACGCTTCGCCCAGCGCTGTGCCGGTAATCCGCTGTCCCGCTACCTGGTACTGCCGTTCATCGGCACCTTCGTGTTCTGCAACCCGATGACCTTAAGCCTCGGCCGCTTCATGCCGGAAAAGTACAAGCCGAGCTACTACGCCGCCGCCTCCTACAGCTGCCATTCCATGAACGGCCTGTTCCCGCACATTAACCCCGGCGAGCTGTTCGTCTATCTCGGGATCGCCAGCGGTCTCACCACCCTTGGCCTGCCGCTCGGCCCGCTGGCGGTGAGCTACCTGCTGGTTGGCCTGGTCACCAACTTCTTCCGCGGCTGGGTGACCGACCTCACCACCGCCATTTTTGAGAAAAAAATGGGCATCCAGCTTGAACAGAAAGTCCATCTTTCAGGAGCCACAGCATGAACCGGATCCGCATTGAGAAAGGCACGGGCGGCTGGGGCGGCCCGCTGGAGTTCGACGCCACCGAAGGCAAAAAGATCGTCTACATCACCGCAGGCACGCGCCCGGCGATCGTCGACAGGCTGCGCGAGCTGACCGGCTGGGAAGCGGTCGACGGCTTCAAGGAGGGCGAGCCGCCGGAAGCGGAAATCGGCGTGGCGGTGATCGACTGCGGCGGCACGCTGCGCTGCGGTATCTATCCGAAGCGCCGCATTCCGACAGTGAATATTCACTCCACCGGAAAATCCGGCCCGCTGGCGCAGTACATCCTTGAGGACATTTATGTCTCAGGCGTGAAGGAGGACAACATCACTCTGGTGAATGGCACTGCCGCGCCGCAAAAAGCGGCCCCGCGCGAGTACGACACCAGCAAGAAAATCACCGAGCAGAGCGACGGCCTGCTGGCGAAGGTCGGGATGGGCATGGGGTCCGCCGTAGCGGTGCTGTTCCAGTCAGGGCGCGACACCATCGACACGGTGCTGAAAACCATCCTGCCGTTTATGGCATTCGTTTCGGCGCTGATCGGCATCATCATGGCGTCCGGCCTGGGCGACTGGATTGCCCACGGCCTCGCCCCGCTCGCCAGCCACCCGCTCGGGCTGGTGACGCTGGCGCTGATCTGCTCCTTCCCGCTGCTGTCGCCGTTCCTCGGCCCGGGCGCGGTGATTGCCCAGGTCATCGGCGTGCTGATTGGCGTGCAGATTGGTCTGGGGAACATTCCCCCGCACCTCGCCCTGCCCGCCCTGTTCGCCATTAACGCCCAGGCGGCGTGCGATTTCATCCCCGTAGGGCTGTCGCTGGCGGAAGCACGCCAGGACACCGTGCGCGTGGGCGTGCCGTCCGTGCTGGTGAGCCGCTTCCTGACGGGCGCGCCGACGGTGCTGATTGCCTGGTTTGTCTCCGGCTTTATTTATCAATAAGAGGTTCCTGCGATGACCGTGATTTACCAGACCACCATTACCCGCATCGGCCAGAGCGCGGCTGACGCGCTGAGCGACCAGATGCTGATCACCTTCCGCGAAGGCGCCCCGGCGGATATCGAAGAGTTTTGCTTTATCCACTGTCACGGCGAGCTGAAGGGCGAGCTGAAGGCCGGGAGCCAGCTGGAGCTGGGCGAGGCGCGCTATGCCGTCACCGCCGTCGGCGACGTCGCCGAGCAAAACCTGCGCGAGCTGGGCCACATCACCCTGCGTTTCGACGGCCAGCCGCAGGCCGAATATCCCGGCACGGTTCACGTGGCGGGCCCGGTTCCGCAGGCTGTCACCCCAGGCTGCACGTTAAAATTTGTTGCGTAATTAAGGAGAAACACATGAGTCAGGTTGCCGTTGTCATTGGTGGAGGACAAACCTTAGGCGAGTTCCTCTGCCGTGGGCTTGCCGCAGAGGGCTACCGCGTGGCGGTAGTGGACATTCAGAGTGAAAAAGCCGCCCGCGTGGCGGACACCATTAACACCGAGTTTGGTGAAGGGATGGCGTACGGGTTTGGCGCCGACGCCACCAGCGAACAGAGCGTGATGGCGCTGGCCCGCGGCGTGGACGAGATTTTTGGGCGTACCGACCTGCTGGTCTACAGCGCGGGGATTGCGAAAGCGGCCTTTATTAGCGATTTCGAACTGGGGGATTTTGACCGTTCGCTACAGGTGAATCTGGTGGGCTATTTCCTCTGCGCCCGCGAGTTTTCCCGTCTGATGATCCGCGACGGCATTCAGGGGCGCATCATTCAGATCAACTCCAAATCGGGGAAAGTGGGCAGCAAGCATAACTCCGGCTACAGCGCGGCGAAGTTTGGCGGCGTGGGGCTGACGCAGTCTCTGGCGCTGGATCTGGCCGAGTACGGCATTACCGTGCACTCGCTGATGCTGGGCAACCTGCTGAAATCGCCGATGTTCCAGTCCCTGCTGCCGCAGTACGCCACCAAGCTCGGCATCAAGGCTGAGGAAGTTGAGCAGTACTACATCGATAAAGTGCCGCTGAAGCGCGGGTGCGATTATCAGGACGTGCTGAACATGCTGCTGTTTTACGCCAGCCCGAAAGCCTCGTACTGCACCGGGCAGTCGATTAACGTCACCGGCGGGCAGGTGATGTTCTGATCGAGCGGCCTGATGCCCTCACCCTAACCCTCTCCCACCGGGAGAGGGAACAAAACAAGGAGCCGATATGGTCACCGCACTCATCACCGTCGCCGCCCTCGCCTGGATTTGCCAGATGGCGTTTGGCGGCTGGCAGATCCACCAGTTTAACCGCGCGTTTGACGCGCTGTGTCAGAAAGGTCGCGTCGGGGTCGGGCGTTCCGGCGGACGCTTCAAACCGCGCGTGGTCGTCGCCGTTGCGCTGGATGAAAACAATCACGTCTGCGATTCCCTCATCATGCGCGGCATGACCGTCTTCGCCCGTCCGGCGAAAATCCAGGCAATCAACGGCATTTCGCTGCAGGAATTACGGCCTGATGTGATCTTTCCCCATGATCCACTCTGTCAGAATGCACTATCATTAGCGCTTAATCTGAAACATGGATAATTTCGTTGTGAAAGCTATAGACTTGCGAAATTATCATTTCGCAACCTAAGGAACGAAGCGCCTATGAAACCTCGTCAGCGGCAGGCGGCTATTCTCGAACATCTGCAAAAGCAGGGAAAATGTTCGGTAGAGGATCTGGCCCACTACTTTGACACCACCGGCACGACAATACGCAAGGACCTGGTATTGCTCGAAAACTCTGGCGCCGTCATTCGAACCTACGGCGGCGTGGTGCTCAATAAGGACGAAGCGGACCCGCCTATCGACCACAAAACGCTGATCAATACCCATCAGAAAGCGCTGATTGCCGAAGCCGCCGTCAAATTTATCCACGATGGCGATTCCATCATTCTGGATGCAGGCAGCACCGTCCTGCAGATGATCCCGCTGCTCAGCCGCTTTAACAACATCACGGTGATGACCAACAGCCTGCACATCGTCAACGCCCTGTCGGAGTTCGACAGCGAGCAGACCATCCTGATGCCCGGCGGCACCTTCCGCAAAAAATCGGCGTCGTTTCACGGTCAGCTGGCGGAGAATGCCTTCGACCACTTCAGCTTTGATAAACTGTTTATGGGCACCGACGGCATCGACCTGAACGCAGGCGTTACAACGTTCAACGAGGTGTTCAGCGTCAGTAAAGCGATGTGCAACGCCGCGCGGGAAGTGATTTTGATGGCCGACTCGTCGAAGTTTGGCCGCAAAAGCCCCAACATTGTCTGTAGCCTTGAAAGCGTTGATAAGCTGATTACCGACGCGGGTATCGACCCGGCGTTCAAGAAAGCGCTGGAAGAGAAAGGAATCGACGTGATCGTAACCGGAGAGAGAGATGAGTGATTTTCTGTTAGAAACGGGCCGCCAGACGCTGATGCTGGAACTGCAGGAAGCCAGCCGCCTGCCCGAACGTCTGGGCGAGGATTTCGTCCGCGCGGCCAACACCATTATCCACTGCGAAGGCAAAGTGATCGTGGCGGGCATCGGTAAATCCGGCCATATCGGCAAAAAGATTGCCGCAACGCTCGCCAGCACCGGTACCCCGGCGTTCTTCGTGCATCCGGCAGAGGCGCTGCACGGCGATCTGGGGATGATTGAAAGCCGCGACGTGATGCTGTTTATCTCCTACTCCGGTTCGGCCAAAGAGCTGGATCTGATTATTCCGCGCCTGCAGGAAAAATCGGTCGCCCTGCTGGCGATGACCGGAAAATCCCGCTCGCCGCTGGCGCTGGCCGCCAAGGCGACGCTGGATATTTCCGTTGAGCGTGAAGCCTGTCCGATGCACCTCGCCCCGACCTCCAGCACCGTTAACACCCTGATGATGGGCGACGCGCTGGCAATGGCGGTAATGCAGGCGCGCGGCTTTAACGAAGAAGATTTCGCCCGTTCGCATCCGGCGGGCGCGCTCGGCGCACGCCTGCTCAACAAGGTTCACCACCTGATGCGCACCGACGATGCCATTCCGCAGGTCAAGCTCGATACCAGCGTCATGGACGCGATGCTGGAGCTCAGCCGCACCGGCCTTGGGCTGGTTGCGGTGTGCGATGACGGCGGGAGCGTTAAGGGCGTGTTCACCGACGGCGACCTGCGCCGCTGGCTGGTGGGCGGCGGCAGGCTGGAAACCAAAGTGTCGGACGCCATGACCAAAGGCGGGCTGACGCTGAACGCCGAGAGCCGCGCCATTGAAGCCAAAGAGGTGCTGATGAAGCGCAAAATTACCGCCGCACCGGTGGTGGATGACGCCGGCAGGCTGTGCGGCGCCATCAACCTGCAGGATTTCTATCAGGCCGGGATTATCTAACCCTTCAGTCCCAGACGCTTCGCCAGCCTGTGCAGGTTGGCGACGTCCATCTCCAGCGCCCGCGCGCACGCCGCCCAGCTGCGGTTATTCTGCTCCAGCGCGCGGGTAATCATCTGACGCTGAAATGTCTCCGTGGCTTCACGCAGATTTTCATTCGCTATCTCGGGTACTGCCTGGGCGACAGCCGGTGCGGTTTCATCCTGCAGCGCAAAATGCCGCGCGTGGAGCACCACTTCATCACCCGAACGCGTCGACCGCGCCAGCACCACCGCGCGGTGGATCGCATGCTCCAGCTCGCGCACGTTGCCCGGCCAGCCGTAGCTCAGCAGATGCGCCCTCGCTCCCGGGCTCAGCACCACGCGGGAAAGCCCCAACCTGAGACGGCACTGCTCGCAGAAAAAGCCCGCCAGCAGCACCACGTCGTCACCGCGCTCGCGCAGCGGCGGCACGGTAAGCGGGAACACGCTCAGGCGATGGAACAGGTCGGCGCGGAACTGCCCTGCCAGCACCGCTTCACGCAGGTCACGGTTCGTTGCCGCCAGCACGCGAACGTCCACTCTGTGGCTGCGGTCATCCCCCACGCGCTGGATGTCGCCGTACTGCAGCACGCGCAGCAGCTTGGCCTGCAGCGACAGGGAGAGCTCGCCGATTTCATCCAGAAACAGCGTGCCGTTATCGGCCATTTCGAACTTGCCGCTGCGGTTGCTGATGGCTCCGGTAAACGCCCCTTTTACGTGACCAAACAGCTCGCTTTCCGCCACGCTTTCCGGCAGCGCGGCGCAGTTGAGGTACACCAGCGGGTTCACCGCGCGCGGCGACGCTTCGTGAATGGACTTCGCCACCAGCTCCTTGCCGGTGCCGGTTTCCCCGAAGATCAGCACGTTCAAATCTGAGGCGGCGACAATCTCAATCTCTTTTTTGAGCTGCGCCATGCCCGGAGAGAGGCCGATCATCTCCGTGTGCGTCACCTGCTCAAACGCCGCCGGGCTGCCGGGAAGAATGTTCTGGCTCTCCAGCTGTTCAATCAGCAGGGCATTGTTCAGCGCCCCGGCGGCCAGGGCGGCAATCAGGCGCAGCTCTTCGTCGCTAAAGGTGTCGAACTGGTCCGGCGACAGGCCGTCGAGGGTCAGTGCGCCAATCAGATTTTGTCCGGCAAACAGCGGCAGGCCGATACAGGCGTGCACCTTCAGGCTCTCCTGTCCGGGAATAAGCCCGTCGTACGGGTCGGGCAAGTCGCTGTCCGCCGGGAAGCGCACCACGTCACCCGCGCGGGCGATGGTTTCCAGACGCGGATGGCCCTCAAGGGTAAAACGCCGTCCAAGCACGTCCTTCGCCAGCCCGTCGATAGCCAGCGGAATAAACTGCCGTCCTTCGTAGCGCAGCAGCGCGGACGCATCGCACTCAAGCACGTGGCGCAGCGTGGAGATCAGCCGTTGAAAGCGGTCCTGATGGCCGATACCGGTCTGCAGCTCAATGGCGATCTTCGCCAGCACGTCTACGGAAAAGCTCATAGTGACCTCGCTGTCATTTTGACAATTCATATTGTCATATTGACACTGATTTTGATAGTCATAATGACTACCCACTACGGATCATAAAAATATTAATTAAGTTAAATCAATAAATTAAAAACTGGCACGCAACTTGATATAGGCAAACCATCTTATTTGAAAATGCTGTATTACGTAGAGGTTGCTATGTCTATTCTGGTTAAAAATAACATTCATTGGGTGGGTCAACGTGACTGGGAAGTGCGCGATTTCCACGGGACGGAATACAAAACGCTGCGCGGCAGCAGCTACAACAGCTATCTCATCCGCGAAGAAAAAAACGTGCTGATCGATACCGTCGATCACAAGTTCAGCCGCGAGTTCGTGCAGAACCTGCGCAGTGAAATCGACCTGGACGCCATCGACTACATCATCATCAACCACGCGGAAGAGGACCACGCCGGCGCGCTGACCGAGCTGATGTCCTACATTCCGAACACGCCGATCTACTGCACCACCAACGCCATCGACTCGATCAACGGCCACCACCACCATCCGGAGTGGAACTTCCGCACCGTAAAAACCGGCGACGCGCTGGATATCGGCAACGGCAAGCAGCTGATCTTCGTAGAAACCCCGATGCTGCACTGGCCGGACAGCATGATGACCTACATGACCGGCGACGCGGTGCTGTTCAGCAACGACGCCTTCGGCCAGCACTACTGCGACGAGCGCCTGTTCAACGACGAAGTGGACCAGACCGAGCTGTTCGAGCAGTGCCAGCGCTACTACGCCAACATCCTGACGCCGTTCAGCCGCCTGGTGACGCCGAAAATCACCGAGATCCTCGGCTTTAACCTGCCGGTGGATATGATTGCCACCTCCCACGGCGTGGTGTGGCGTGAAAATCCCACCCAGATTGTGGAGCTGTACCTGAAATGGGCGGCGGACTATCAGGAAGACCGCATCACTATTTTCTACGACACCATGTCCAACAACACCCGCATGATGGCGGACGCCATTGCCCAGGGCATCAACGAAGTGGACCCCAACGTGGCGGTGAAAATCTTCAACGTGGCGCGCAGCGATAAGAACGAGGTATTGACCAACGTCTTTCGCTCTAAGGGCGTGCTGGTGGGTACCTCCACCATGAACAACGTGATGATGCCGAAAATTGCCGGTCTGGTAGAAGAGATGACCGGCCTGCGTTTTCGCAACAAGCGCGCCAGCGCCTTTGGCTCCCACGGCTGGAGCGGCGGCGCGGTAGACCGTCTCTCCACCCGTTTACAGGATGCGGGCTTTGAAATGTCCCTCAGCCTGAAGGCGAAATGGCGCCCGGATATCGACGCCCTGGAGGTCTGCCGCCAGCACGGCCGCGACATTGCCCGCCAGTGGGCGCTCGCACCGCTTCCGCAAGCTGCCGAACCGACCGCACAGCAGGAAACCTGCGCCTGCGCCGCCGCGGCAGCCGCCGATCCCGGACCGCGCATGCAGTGCAGCGTCTGCCAGTGGATTTACGATCCTGAACTGGGCGAGCCGCTGCAGGACGTTGCTCCGGGCACGCCGTGGAGTGACGTGCCGGAAAACTTCCTCTGCCCGGAATGTTCACTCGGTAAAGACGTCTTTGACGAACTGGGTACGGAGGCAAAATGAACAACGGTATCGTCATCATCGGCTCGGGCTTTGCCGCCCGCCAGCTGGTGAAAAACATCCGCAAGCAGGACGCCAGCGTGCCGCTGACGGTGATCGCCGCCGACAGCATGGACGAGTATAACAAGCCCGATCTGAGCCACGTCATTAGCCAGAATCAGCGCGCCGAGGACCTCACCCGCCAGACGGCGGGTGAGTTCGCGGAACAGTTTAACCTGCGTCTGTTTCCCTACACCTGGGTCACCGACATCGACGCCGCCGCCCACGTGGTAAAAGCAAAAGAGAAAACCTGGCAGTACGACAGGCTGGTGCTGGCCACGGGTGCCTCTGCGTTTGTGCCGCCGATTGAGGGCCGCGAGCTGACGATCACCCTCAACAGCCAGCAGGAGTACCAGGCCAGCGAAACGGCGCTTCGCGACGCGCAGCGGGTAATGATTGTTGGTGGCGGGCTGATAGGCACCGAGCTGGCGATGGATTTCTGCCGGGCGGGTAAATCCGTGACTCTGGTCGACCATGCGGCGAGCATTCTGTCGTCGCTGATGCCGGCAGAAGTAAGCAGTCGCTTACAGCATCGCCTGACCGACATGGGGGTGCATGTGCTGTTGAAATCGCAGCTGCACAGCCTGAGCAAAACCGAAGGCGGCATTCGTGCCACGCTCGACCGCAGCCGCAGCGTTGAGGTGGATGTGGTAATCGCTGCAACGGGCCTGCGCCCGGAAACCGCGCTGGCGCATCTCGCAGGCGCCGAAATACAGCGTGGCGTGAAGGTAAATAGCTACCTGCAAACCACGCAACCTGATATTTACGCGTTAGGTGACTGCGCTGAAATTAACGGTCATGTGCTGCCATTTTTACAGCCAATTCAATTAAGTGCGATGTATCTGGCGAAAAACCTGCTCGGCGGCAGCGCGCCGCTGAAATTACCCGCCATGCTGATTAAAGTCAAAACGCCGGAATTACCGCTGCATCTTGCCGGTGAAACGCAGCGTCAGGATCTGAACTGGCAAATTACCCTCGAACCGCAGGGAATGGTCGCGCGCGGCGCCGATAACGAGGGTCAGATTCGCGCTTTTGTGGTTAGTGAAGACCGGATGAAGGAGGCTTTCGCTCTGCTGAAACTGTTACCTGCTTAACCCTCGTTTTGCCGGGTAGCGCTTCGTTTACCCGGCCAACAGCAAGTCTACGCTGTCTTAATCTTTGGATTTTATTATTCACCGCCCCGATATTCCGGGGCTTTTTTTTACGTATTCTATTCATCAAATAAATGCAAAGTAGATATATCATCGCTATCAATCCCTTATTTATTATTTTCGTAAATACTTTAATCTGAAACAGATTAAAAACATCATCCAGCTTTATTATTGTCAGCCGACTCAGTCTGAAAAGACATCATCAGCAGGAGGCGAATCATGGCGAATTTTTATAAATAACTCAATTATCTTTCTCGTTATTTCACACAAGCGAAGAATGCGGAATATATTTATTCCGCAAAAGTTCTACATTTTCAGCATCTTTTTTATCGGTATGCCGCTATGCGCCAGCCATTGAGGAAGTCGCGGAGGTTGCGCCGTGCAGGAGCCGGTTCAGGAACGTACCACCAGCGCGTCATAGCCGCGCCAGCGGTAGTTGACCATGGAGATCAGCCAGCAGGCGACAAACAGCCCCACCACCACAAACCCGGCGTTGCCCAGATTGTCGTTTACCGTGCCAATCAGATCCCACACGCCGCCGCTGAGGGCAAATTTGTCCATCAGCAGACCCAGCGCTTCCAGCCCGCCGATAAACAGCGCCACCACCACGGAGGTGCCGGTGATGGTCATGTTGTAGTAGAGCTTGCGCTGCGGCTTGTTGAACGCCCAGCCGTAGGCGCCGACCATCAGCAGGTTATCGAGGGTATCCACCAGCGCCATGCCGCTGGCGAAGAGCGCCGGGAAGACCATGATTGACCACACCGACATCCCGCTTGACGCGCTGGCGGCAGAGATCCCCAGCACGCCAATCTCGGTGGCCGTGTCAAAACCGAGGCCAAACAGGAAACCGACCAGATACATCTGCCAGCTTTTATTCACCAGGCGGAAGGTTTTGCCAAACAGCCAGTTCATGACGCCGCCCTGGGCAGGGAGCGTAATATCGCCCTGCACGGGCCTGCCCTGTTTCAGCGCCTGAAAACTGCGCCAGACGCCGCGCAGGATCACCATGTTCACCAGCGCCATCGCCAGCAGGAAGGTGGCGGAAACCGCGGTGCCGATCAGGCTGCCGGTTTCGTGGAACCACTCCATGTTTTTCTGAAACGCCGTCGCGGTCGCGGCGATAGCAATAGAGGCCAGCACCACGATGGTGGAGTGCCCCAGCGAGAACCACGCCCCCACGCCGGAAGGACGTTTGCCCTGCTGCATCATCTTACGCGTCACGGTATCAATCGCCGCGATGTGGTCAGCGTCCACCGCGTGACGCAGCCCGTAGCACCATGCCAGCAGGCTGGCGGCCATCAGCGCCGTGCTGCCGCTAAAAGCGTGCCATGCCCATCCCCAGGCCAGCAGGTTTGCCATTACCAGAGCCAGCAGCAGAAGCGCGGCGCGAGGTTCATTGCGTAAGAGTCGTAACATTTTAAGTCCTTTGTGAACATGACCGGGCAGCGGCAACCACCGCCTGCCCGAAGGAGATCGCTCCGTCACCTGCGGGCAGGCGCGAAGGAAAAAGAAGCGTAAAGTCAGAAAGATAATGACGCAGGCGTGCGCGCAGCAGACGGTTGTGCAGCACGCCGCCGCTGAGACAGATTGTTGACAGCGACAGGCGTCGGGCATGGCGCGCGGCGAGTTCCGCCAGCCCTTTTGCCAGCGCGTCGTGAAACGCCCACGCGCGCCCGCAGGATTCCGCCTGCCAGCTCAGCCACTGCTGCCAGAACTGCGCGAGGTTATCCACGTCCAGCGTCACCGGATGGTCGACGCCCGCGCACTGCGAGGCCAGCGCTTCCAGCCGGCAGGCCGCTTCACCTTCCCAGGATTGGGTTTCAATACCCAGCGCGCAGGCGACCGCATCAAACAGACGACCACAGGACGAGGCCTGCGGCGCGTTGATGCAGCGCCGGATCGCCGTTGCCAGCAGCGGCCAGTTTTCACGCTGAACCGCGCGCGTTTCCGGGTACTGCTGCCAGTCAGGGACAAACGCCAGGCAGTGGGCGAGTAAATTACGCCACGGCTGCCGCGCCGCCAGATCGCCCCCCGGCAGCGCAACGGCAGGCAGCCCGCCCAGACGCTCGCACGCGAGATAGTTCACCCGCAGGCACTCCCCGCCCCACAGCGCGCCGTTCTCGCCCATGCCGATCCCGTCCAGCGTCAGGGCAATCGCGTCTCCGCCGTCGAGCGGCCAGCCGTTCTCCGCCAGGCACGCCGCCGCATGGGCGTGATGGTGCAGTACGGTTTCGACCGGCAGCCCCTGCGCCTGCGCCCACCGTTGTGTGTGATAACCCGGATGGGCGTCACACACCACGCGATCCGGCTGAAAGGCGTAAATTTTCTGCATCAGCGATAGCGCGCCGCGCCACTGCGCTTCGACACCCTCGTCACCGAGATCGCCAAAATGCTGGCTCAGCACCGCCTGGCTGCCACGCACCAGGCAGAAGGTGTTTTTCATCTCCGCGCCGGTGCATAGCATGGCGGGGATATTCTCAAAACCCGCAGGCAGCGCGACGGCATCGGGCACAAAACCGCGCGCGCGGCGAAGCATCGCGCCGTCGCGATCCATCACCGAATCATCCATCCGCTGCAGGATATCGCGGTTGTGCAGCAGGAAGCCGTCCGCGACGTCGCCGAGCTCATCCAGCGCCTGCTGGTTGGTCATGGCAGGCGGTCTGCCGCTGAGGTTGGCGGAAGTCATCACCAGCGGGCGCTGGCAGTCCATCATCAGCAGGTGTTGCAGCGGATTAGCGGGAAGCATGATGCCAATACAATCGAGCCCGGGTGCAATCCCTTCGGGAAATCCGGGAAGCGAGGCTTTTGGGGTCAGCACAATCGGCGCTGCGGAGGAGCGTAACAGCGTCTGGATCGCCTCCGGCACGCCGTCCGCATTCGGGATCATCACCGCCAGCGGCTTCGCGGGACGCTGCTTGCGTGACCGGAGCGTCGCGACCGCCTGCGGATTACGCGCGTCGCAGACGAGATGAAAACCGCCCAGCCCTTTGACCGCGACTATGCCGCCGCTTTTCAGCATCGCCACCGCCGCGCTCAGCGCAGCCTCACGGGAAGCGGTGATGTCGCCCGCACGCCATTCCAGCGCTGGCCCGCAGTCCGGGCAGGCTACCGGCTGGGCGTGAAAACGTCGATCGGCTGGGTTACGGTATTCCGTCTCACACGGCAGGCAGAGGGGAAATGCGGCCATTGACGTGGCCGGACGGTCATAGGGCATCGCGCGGATAATGGTAAACCGCGGCCCGCAGTGCGTGCAGTTGATGAACGGATAGCGATAGCGGCGCTCGGCAGGGTCGCGCATTTCAGCCAGGCACGCCGGACAGGTCGCGGCGTCGGGGACAATCTGCGTGTCCATCGTCCCGCCCGCGCTGTGGCGGATGGTAAAGTCCTTCGGCACCTGCGCCCACGTAAACGGATGCGTTTCAACGTGGTCAATGCGTGCCAGCGGTGGGCAGTCCTGATGCAGCCTCGCGGTAAAGGCCCCCCCATTACCCGCGAGGCGCACCAGCACGCCCTCTCCATCATTGCAGACGTCGCCGGTCAACTGAAGCGCCTGCGCCAGCTGCCAAACGAAGGGACGAAACCCCACGCCCTGCACCTTGCCCCGCACGCGCAGCTGTACGCCGTTACTGCACATACGGTTCAGAACAGCAGCGATGACGACGTGTCGAATGCCGCACGACGGCGCTTTTCGGCGCTCATCTGCTCAAGCTTCTCGCGATCCACGCAGACCAGCGCATGCGTCGGGCAGGCTTCCATGCAGGCCGGACCGGCGTCGCGGTGATAGCAAAGATCGCATTTGTTGGCTTCGGCTTTCTCCGCACGTACGCTCAGACCCATGCCGCTGTTGCGTACCACCGGACGAACAACCACCTCCATCGCGCCGTACGGGCAGGCGACCACGCAGGTTTTGCAGCCAATGCAGCGCTCCTGCATGACGTGCACAAAGCCTTTCTCGCGTTTAATCGCCCCGTTCGGGCAAACGTTCGCGCACGGTGCGTCTTCGCACTGGCGACAGATGGCGGCGGTGGAAATATTCACGCCTTTGATGACGTGGATGCGCGGCAGGAAGGTGTCAGGGGTGAGCGACGCGCAGTCCTGCTCCTCCTGATGGGAAACCACGCACGCCACTTCACAGGTACGGCAACCAATACACTTACTGGCATCGGCCATAATAAAACGGTTCATCTGCTTCTCCAGCATTACAGTTATGCGCGGAGATATTCATAAACCGTGCCAATAATTAACCTGTTGATTTTAGATGAATTTAAAAATCACAATGGTGCTGTCATCGTCACTTATGACGATGACAGCTGTCGACATCAGCGGTGCGGGCCGTCAATAACGGAGTCGCGCAGGACAAGCTCGCCGGAGAAGGTCTGCTGATACTTAAACTCACCGCCGTCGAGCATGAAGATCAGGCGGCTGATGGTCTCTTTGATCATCTCCGTCACCGGAATACGCACGCTGGAGAGCGACGGCACGATGTAGGGCGCGATGGCCACGTCGTCGAAACCGATCACCGACACCGCGTCCGGTGCGGCCACGCCGCTGTCGTGGAGCTGCTTCATGGCGCCAATCGCCATGTCGTCATTACTCGCCACCAGCGCCGTAAACCGTTCACCGCGCGCAAGCAGTTCGGCAACCGCCGCCGCGCCGCTGGCGGGGTTCCACTTCCCCTGCGCAATAAGGCCTTCGCGCAGCGGAATACCGTGCTGCGCCAGCGCGTCCTTGTAGCCGGAGAGACGCTCAACCCCGGTGGGGGAATCCAGCGAGCCGGTGATAAACGCGATCTCCCGGTGCCCTTTCGCAATCAGCTGCGACACCGCCTCCTGGCTGGAGGCTTTATGATCTGACCAGACGCAGTGGCTGCTGTTTTTCCGCAGGCGGCGGTTGAGCACCATAATCGGCTGCTCGCACTTCTCGACGATCTCATCCATCTCTTCCACGCTCAGGAAGCGCGGATAGATAATCACCGCGTCGCAGCGCATATCGAGCAGGTACTGGATCGCCTCGCGCTCTTCATCCGCGCTGTGCTTGCCGTCCGCGAGGATCAGCTGCCGCCCCTTTTCTTCCGTCATGCGCGCGGCGTGAAACAGCAGTTCGCTAAAGTAGACGCCGTGATAGAGGGTGTTCGTCACCACCAGCCCCAGCGTCTGGGTACGTTTGGTTGCCAGGTTTCGCGCCAGCAAATTCGGGCGATAGCCGCTCTCTTCAATGGCCTGAAACACCCGGTCTTTGGTCTCCTGGCTGACGTAGCCATTTCCCGACAGCACCCGGGACACCGTGGCTTTCGAAACGCCTGCCCGCTTCGCCACTTCAAGCATCGTGGTCATAGTGTTATTCCGTCTGAATCTGATGGAGCGCAGTGTACTGCACTGCAAAAAAATTGTCGCAGCGGTGAAATCACGCTTTCGATACCTCATTGCGATCTTCATCACGAAACGAAAAAATGGTCAAAAAGCGATCTTGTTTCATTCACAGAAACTCATGATGATTATGTGGAACCGGTTTCCTACATGTCTCACAACAATAACAGGATCACATCCGATGGCCAAAAATTACGCTGCGCTGGCGAACGACGTTATCAGCGCGCTGGGCGGCAAAGAGAACATCGTCGCCGTCACCCACTGCATGACGCGTCTGCGTTTCGTACTGAAAGACGAAAGCCTGACCGACGCTGCGCGACTGAAAAGCATCAGCGGCGTGCTCGGCGTGGTACGCAACGACAACCAGTGCCAGGTCATTATTGGCAACACGGTTTCACAGGCGTACCGCGAAGTGGTGAGCCTGCTGCCCACGGACCTGCAGCCCGCAGTGCCGGAAGGTCCGCAGAAGATGACCTTACGCCGCGTTGGCGCCGGGATCCTCGACGCGCTGATCGGCACCATGTCTCCGCTGATCCCGGCGATCATCGGCGGCTCGATGGTCAAGCTGCTGGCGATGATCCTCGAGATGACCGGCGTGCTGCCAAAAGGCGCGCCGACGCTCACTATTCTGACCGTCATCGGCGACGGCGCCTTCTTCTTCCTGCCGCTGATGGTGGCGGCCTCGGCGGCGGTGAAATTCAAAACCAACATGTCGCTGGCCATCGCCATTGCCGGCGTGCTGGTGCACCCGAGCTTTATCGAGCTGATGGCGAAAGCCGCGCAGGGCGAGCACGTTGAGTTCGCCTTTATTCCGGTGACGGCGGTGAAATACACCTACACCGTCATCCCGGCGCTGGTGATGACCTGGTGCCTGTCGTATATCGAACGCTGGGTGGATCGCATTACCCCGGCGGTGACGAAAAACTTCCTCAAGCCGATGCTGATCGTGCTGATTGCCGCCCCGCTCGCCATCGTGCTGATTGGCCCGCTGGGGATCTGGATCGGTAGCGCCATCTCCGCGCTGGTCTACACCATTCACGGCTACCTGGGCTGGCTCTCCGTCGCCATCATGGGCGCGCTCTGGCCGCTGCTGGTGATGACCGGGATGCACCGCGTGTTTACGCCGACCATCATTCAGACCATTGCCGAAACGGGCAAGGAAGGGATGGTGATGCCGTCGGAAATCGGCGCCAACCTGTCGCTCGGCGGCTCGTCGCTGGCGGTGGCGTGGAAAACCAAAAACCCGGAGCTGCGCCAGACGGCGCTGGCGGCAGCGGCCTCCGCCATTATGGCGGGGATCTCTGAACCGGCCCTGTACGGCGTGGCGGTGCGTCTGAAACGTCCGCTGATTGCGAGCCTGATCAGCGGATTTATCTGCGGGGCGGTCGCCGGCATGGCCGGTCTTGCCAGCCACTCGATGGCGGCACCGGGGCTGTTCACCAGCGTGCAGTTCTTTGACCCGGCGAACCCGATGACCATCGTCTGGGTGTTCGGCGTGATGGGGCTGGCAGTGGTGCTGTCGTTTGTTCTGACCCTGCTTTTAGGGTTTGAGGATATCCCGGTCGAAGATGAGGCTGAAAAAGCGCGCGCCCTGCAGACCGCACCGGTACAGAACAACGCAGCAAAAGCATAAATTGAAAGCGAGGTAAGAATGTCTGTTTTTCCACAAGGATTTTTATGGGGCGGCGCGCTTGCCGCCAACCAGAGTGAAGGTGCTTACCGTGAAGGCGGCAAAGGACTGACGACGGTCGATATGATCCCCCACGGCGCGAATCGCCTGGCGGTGAAGCTCGGTAAGGAAAAGCGTTTTTCGCTGCGTGACGACGAGTTCTACCCGAGCCACGAAGCGATTGATTTTTACCATCGCTATAAAGAAGACATTGCCCTGATGGCGGAGATGGGCTTTACGGTGTTCCGCACCTCCATTGCCTGGAGCCGCCTCTACCCGAACGGCGACGAACCGCTGCCGAACAAAGAGGGCATTGCCTTCTATCGCGCGGTGTTCGAGGAGTGCAAAAAGTACAACATCGAGCCGCTGGTGACGCTCTGCCACTTCGACGTGCCGATGCACCTGGTGACGGAATACGGCTCCTGGCGCAACCGTAAGATGGTCGATTTCTTTGCCCGCTACGCCCGCACCTGCTTTGAAGAATTTAACGGGCTGGTGAAATACTGGCTGACCTTCAACGAAATCAACATCATGCTGCACAGCCCGTTCTCCGGCGCGGGGCTGGTGTTTGAGGAAGGTGAAAACGAAGACCAGGTGAAATACCAGGCCGCGCACCACGAGCTGGTGGCAAGCGCGCTGGCGACCAAAATCGCCCATGAGGTGAACCCGGAAAACCAGGTGGGCTGCATGCTGGCGGGCGGCAATTTCTACCCCTACTCCTGCAAGCCGGAAGACGTGTGGATGGCGCTGGAGAAAGACCGCGAGAACCTGTTCTTTATCGACGTGCAGGCGCGCGGCAGCTATCCGGCCTACTCCGCCCGCGTGTTCCGCGAAAAAGGCGTGGTGATTGTGAAAGATCCCGGCGACGACGAGCTGTTAAAAAACACCGTCGACTTTGTCTCGTTCAGCTATTACGCCTCGCGCTGCGCGTCGGCGGATATGAACGCGGGCAACACCAGCGCGGCGAACATCGTGAAGTCCCTGCGTAACCCGCATATTCAGGTGAGCGAATGGGGCTGGGGCATCGACCCGCTCGGCCTGCGCATCACCATGAACATGATGTACGACCGCTACCAGAAGCCGCTGTTCCTGGTGGAAAACGGCCTCGGGGCGAAGGACGTTATTGATGAAAACGGCGAGATCAACGACGACTACCGCATCAGCTACCTGCGCGAGCACATCCGCGCGATGGGCGACGCGATTGAGGACGGCGTGCCGCTGATGGGCTACACCACCTGGGGCTGCATCGACCTGGTGGCCGCCTCAACGGGCGAGATGAGCAAGCGCTACGGGTTTGTTTACGTTGACCGGGACGACGCCGGAAACGGCACGCTGGACAGAAAACGCAAGAAATCGTTCTGGTGGTATAAGAAGGTGATCGCGAGTAACGGGGGGGATCTGGAGTAGCCTGTTGCCCTCACCCTAACCCTCTCCCCATAGGGGAGAGGGAACCGTTTGGTGTGGTTTTCCCCCTCTTTACTCCGGGAATAAAGGACTGCTTGGCGCGGTTTTCACCCTCTCCCCTCTGGGGAGAGGGCCGGGGTGAGGGGTTCAAACCCTCCATCCCCAACCCACTCCGCAAGCCGTGAATAGACCCGTTCCACCGCCTCCTTCACCGGCGGCGTCATCGGGTAATAAAACCCAACGATGTCCGGCTGAATCCCCAAAAACAGCACCTCGCCCACGTCGTCTTTAATCTGATCGACCAGGTAGTTCAGCGGCATATTGTGGGTGGTCATCATAAACATCTCGGCGATGTCGTCCGGGTCAATCAGGCGGATCTCACCGGGGTTGAGCCCCATATCGGTGGCATCGACGATTAACAGCCTCTCCGGGCGCAGCTCGCGGATGGCGACCACGTCGTTTTCCGGCGCGCTGCCGCCGTCAATTACCACCCAATTGCCCTGCGGATTCGCGGCGCACATCTCTGCCAGCAGCGGGCCCGCGCCATCGTCGCCCATCATGCTGTTGCCGACACACAGTAAAACGTCAGTCACGTAATCTCCTCACCATCAGGTAGATGGCGCTCTCCTGATGAATATCGTGCAGCATGCTAAGCAGCGTTTTGCTCCACGCCTGCTGCTCGGGGGTTTGCCTGGCGAGCGCCGCGTCAAAGGCGTTGGCGAGCATCGCAATGTGGTTGGCGTCGATGACGATCTCGCCGTACTTCGGCACGCCCTCCATCTTGCGCCGCGCCGTGCTGCCCTCCTCCAGCGTGGCGATCCACGCCAGGTACTCGGGCCACGGGCAGCTCAGCGCCGCCTCCAGGCAGTCAATCACCCCGAGGTGATGCCCAATCGCCAGGCTGTAATAGACCACCTGCTGCGCCGCATCCGGCGTGGCATCGTTCTCATCAATAAACTTACGGCTCAGCTGGCTGAACACCACCGTTTCACTCATCGGATACGCGCCTCATCCACGATGCTGTTCAGGTTTGCCACGATCTCATTGAGACGCGGATCGTTTTCCGCCTCCAGCCAGCGCGCCACCTGATGGTCGCCCTGGCTCAGCAGGCGCAGATAATCATCGGCAATCTGGCGCCCGTAGCGATAGCCCGCCAGCCTGCGCGCCGTGCGGTCAATCTTCACCCGCAGCGGCTGAACCATGTCCGGGTGCAGGATGGCCGCCGGCCGGTTGTCCAGCTCGCCCGGCTCGCGCGCGTGGATTTTCTGCTCCAGCAGGCCAAGCGCCATCGCGAAGCCGTACAGCGTCGCGGCGGGCGTTGGCGGACAGCCCGGAATGTAGACGTCCACCGGCACGATTTTGTCGGTCCCGCCCCAGACGCAGTAGAGGTCGTGGAAGATGCCGCCGCTGTTGCCGCAGGCCCCGTAGGAGATGCAGATTTTCGGGTCCGGCGCGGACTGCCAGGCGCGCAGCGCCGGCGAGCGCATGGCGCGGGTGACGGCCCCGGTAAACAGCAGGATGTCCGCATGACGCGGGGACGGCACCACTTTGATGCCGAAGCGCTCGGCGTCAAACAGCGGCGACAGCGTAGCGAAGATCTCAATCTCGCAGCCGTTGCAGCCGCCGCAGTCCACGCGGTAGACGTAGGCCGAGCGTTTGATTTTTTTCAGCAGCGACGCCTTCATGCTGGCGATGGACTCCTCCACCGTCATCGGCACCGGAATGCCGTTAGCGTCGCGCGGGCCGAGTAAATTTTCCATCAGCTGGCCTCTCTCATATGGCGGGTGATATCAATGCGGTCGGACGGCAGGAGACACTTCTGACGCTTGCACTCCGGGCAGGTTTCAAAGCTTTCGCGGTGATGCTCCGCGCGGGCGTCACCGTTGTGCTGCAGCAGCGCGATGGCGTAGTCGATCTCTTTTTGCACGGCGAACGGGCGCCTGCAGACGCGGCAGCTGCACAGGTCAAAGCGCGACTGCTGGAGGAAGTCCTCCTTCTTCCACACCGCCAGCTCGTACTCCTGCGACAGGCGAATGGCGACCGTCGGGCAGACCTCCTCGCAGCGGCCGCAGAAGATGCAGCGCCCGAGGTTAAACTGCCAGGCCAGCTCGCCGGTTTTGAGATCCGTTTCGACCGTTAAGGCGTTCGACGGACAGGCATTCACGCAGGCCGCGCAGCCGATACACTGCTGCGGGTTGTGCTCCGGCTTGCCGCGAAAATTTTTATCCACCGGCATCGGCTCCAGCGGATAGCGGCTGGTCTGCGTGCCCGTTTTGATTACTTTTTTGATAAAGGTAAACATGGCGAGTCCTTATTTCAGCGGCGAGTTTTTACGCTCGATGCTGTAGCGCTCAAGCTCTTTGTACGGCACCACCTGGCTTTTCTTCTTGCGCACGTCGACCACGGTCATGCGGTCGGTGCAGGAGTAGCACGGGTCGAGGCTGCCGATGATCAGCGGCGCGTCGGATACGGTGTTACCGCGCAGCATATAGCGCAGGGTTGGCCAGTTGGCGTAGGTGGCCGCGCGGCAGCGCCAGCGGTAGAGCTTCTGGTTGTCGCCGGTCATGCTCCAGTGGATGTCGTCCCCGCGCGGCGCTTCGGCAAAGCCGAGGGCAAAACGGTTCGGAATGTAGGTGAAGCCTTCCACCATCAGCGGGCCGCCCGGCAGGTTATCGAGGCCGTAGTCGATCATGTTCAGGGCGGTGAATACCTCGTTGATGCGCACCTTGAGGCGCGAGATGACGTCGCAGCCCTGCTCGCTGTGCACGGTCATCGGCAGCAGGCCGTAGCCGACGAACGGGTGATCGGCACGCGTGTCGCGGGCGTGGCCGCTGGCGCGCACCATCGGGCCGACGTTGCTGAAGTCGCGGGCGATTTCCGGGTCAAGGCGGCCGATGCCGACGGTGCGCTGCTCGATGTTTGGCGTGCTGAGCAGCATGTCCACCAGCTCCTGCACGTCGCGGCGCATCTGCTGCGCCAGCTGGCGGGTCTGGATCATGTCGTCTTTCAGCAGGTCGCGGCGGATCCCGCCGATCAGGTTCAGGCCATAGGTTTTACGCGCCCCGGTGAGGATCTCCGCCATCTTCATTGACGCTTCACGCACGCGGAAGAACTGCATAAACCCGGAGTCAAAGCCGACGAAGTGGCAGGCCAGGCCGAGGTTCAGCAGGTGCGAGTGCAGACGCTCCACCTCCAGCAGAATGGCGCGGATCATCTGCGCGCGCTCCGGCACCACGATCCCCATGCCGTTCTCCACCGAGGTGGTGTAGGCGGTGCTGTGGGCGAAGCCGCAGATGCCGCACACGCGGTCAGAGAGGAACGTTACTTCGTTGTAGCCCATGCGGGTTTCCGCCAGCTTTTCCATGCCGCGGTGGACGTAGAACAGGCGGTAGTCGGCGTCGATGATGTTTTCGCCGTCGACAAACAGGCGGAAGTGGCCCGGTTCGTCGGAGGTGACGTGCAGCGGACCGATCGGCACCACGTTGTTCTTCTTGCTGCCCAGCTCGTTGATAAACTCGTAGGTTTCGCTGTCGGTGGTCGGCGCCGGGCGCTGGCGGTAGTCCATGCTGTCTTTGCGCAGCGGATAGAGTTCGTCCGGCCAGTCGTCCGGCAGCACCAGGCGGCGCTCGTCCGGCAGGCCGACCGGCACCAGGCCGTACATGTCGCGCACTTCGCGCTCGCCCCAGACGGCGGCGGGCACGCGCGGCGTGACGGACGGGTATTCCGGCTTAGCCGGGTCGACTTCCACGCGCACGGTGAGCCAGCACTTTTCGCCCTGCTCCATCGACATCACGTAATACACCGCATAGTTGCCGCACAGCTGGCGCTCGTCGTTGCCGAACAGCACCGACAGCCAGCCGCCCTGCTGGTAGTACAGAAACTCGACCACTTCCGGCAGATAGTTCACCTTGATGGTGACGGTTACCTGGTCTTTGGTTTGCCAGGACTCCTCCAGCACCACGCCGGGGAAAGCCTGATGCAACGCGGCGAGATACTGCTGACCTTTCTTTTCTTCAGACATAAATACTCTCTTTAATCACGCCACCAGCAAGGAGACGAACGCTAAAAATGCAAAACCAAAACCGGCCCAGGTGATGCGCGACGTTTCCACAAAACGCAGGCGCGCCATGCTGTTTTCAAACAGGGCAATCACCAGCACGCCGACCAGCAGCTTGAGGGCGGCAACCACGACGGCCAGCACCAGACCGCCTGCGGAGAAGTGCGTCATCTGCCCCCACGGGAAGAAGACGCCGACAAACATCTGCAGCACCACCAGCTGTTTGAGGCTGATGCCCCACTTCAGCACCGCGAATCCATAGCCGCTGTATTCGGTAAGCGGCCCCTCCTGCAGCTCCTGCTCGGCTTCCGCGAGGTCGAACGGCAGTTTGCCCATCTCAATAAACGTGGCGAACGCGCAGGCGCACAGCGCCAGCACCAGCGGGAGCGAGCGCGCCACCGGCCAGTGGTAAACGGTGTGGGTGATAAAGCTGATGTGGGTGGAACCCGCCACCTGCGCAGCGACCCACAGCCCCAGCAGCAGGATCGGCTCCACCAGCACGCCGAGCATTGCCTCGCGGCTGGCACCGATGCCGGTAAACGGGCTCCCGGTGTCCAGGCCCGCAATCGCAAAGAAGAAGCGGGCGATGGAAAAGAGGTAGATAAGCGTGATCAGATCGCCAAGCACGGGCAGCGGCGACGCCACCGTCACCACCGGCAGCGCGGTGGCGATGGTCAGCATCACGCCCACCATCACAAACGGCGTCAGGCGGAAGACCCAGCCTGCGGCGTCCGGCGCGACGCTCTGACGGGAGAGCAGTTTAAAGAGATCGCGGTACTCCTGGAGCACACCGGGCCCGCGACGGTTGTGCATCCGGGCGCGCGCCACGCGCGTGATGCCCGACAGCAGCGGCGCAGCGGCGAACAGCACCAGCGCCTGAAGAATTGCCAGTAACAGACTCATGTCAGGCTCCTCGTGAAATCACAATGACCACCAGCACCGCCAGCTCGATGACCGCCAGACGGCGGAACAGCGCGGGTGCGGCGGCGCTCTGCCAGCCGGGTACCCAGCCTACCGGGCTCAGCCAGTGGCGCAGCTTCAGCACGGCGGCGAAGTTCTCCTTCACCGGCATGGCGAAACCGTGGGCGGTGATGACCATCGACTGTTCGTGTTCGTAGCCGCAGGCCCACGCCGCACCGCGCGAGCGGGAGGCGAGCCGGTCGCGTTTGAAGAACAGCATCAGGACGAGCGGCAGCAGCGGTGCGCCAATCAGCAGCAGCGCGATCATGGGCTGAGAGACGGTGGTATTCGCCACGGTCAGCGGCAGAGGAATGGCGTTGCCCAGCAGCGGCAGCAGCCACGGCGCGGCGACGCCGCCCGCGATGCAGCACAGCGCCAGCGCGACCACGCTGATGCCCATCAACAAGGGTGCGCAGCAGGCGTTTTCCGCTTCGCGGGTGCGCGCCGCGCCGAGGAAGGTCACGCCGTAGACTTTCGCCATGCACATCACCGCCAGCGCCCCGGTAATCGCCAGACCGACCGCCAGCAGCGGGCCGAGCAGGCGTGCGATAAATGCGTCGCTCTGGCCGAGCGCGAAGAAGGACTGATAGATCACCCACTCCCCGGCAAAGCCGTTCAGCGGCGGCAGCGCGGCCATTGCCATCAGCCCGACCAGCATCGCCAGTGAAATCACCGGCATCTTTTTGCCAATCCCGCCCAGCTTTTCGATATCCCGATGACCGGTGCGGAACCAGACGCTGCCCGCGCCGAGGAACAGGGTGCTTTTAAACAGGCTGTGGTTGACGAGGTGATAAAGACCGCCGATAAACCCGGCGGCAATCAGCGCCGGATGATTGAGCGCCAGCCCGGTCACTCCCGCGCCAATGCCGAGCAGGATAATGCCGATATTTTCCAGCGTATGGTACGCCAGCAGGCGCTGGATATTGTGCTCCATCAGCGCGTACAGGCCGCCGACGAACGCGGTAATCATTCCGGCGACCAGCAGCACGACGCCCCACCACAGCGGCGGTTGTCCGCCGGTCAGCGTAATCGCCAGAATCCCGAACAGACCCACTTTCATCACCACCGCAGAAAACAGCGCGGCGGCGGGCGCGGAGGCATTCGCATGCGCCTGCGGCACCCAGCCGTGCAGCGGGATAATCCCGGCGAGCAGGCCAAAGCCGAGCACGCCCAGCAGCCAGACGTCATTCCCCAGCGGATGCCCGTTGAGCGCAGAGAAATCCAGCGTGCCGAAGCGGTGCCACACCAGCCAGCAGGCCAGCGCCAGCAGCAGCGTCCCGAGGCGTCCCAGCGCAAACCACAGCTTGCCGGAGGCGCTGCAGCCGGTCAGGAACACGCCGCACAGCGCCATGATTTCCGCCATCACCACCAGCGCGCCGAGGTTGCTGGCGATAACGGTGCAGACCGCCGCCGCCATCAGCAGGTTAACCAGCAGGCCGTTAGCCCTGGCGTGCGGATGGCGGTGCCAGTCGATATTGAACAGGCTGATAAACAGCCCGCACAGGCCAAACGTCACCAGCCAGATGGCGTTCAGCGGCGTGATCGCAACCGTGTGGCGAATCAGCGGCATCACGGCCTCTGAGGACTGGCCGCCGAGCAGGACATCGCCGCCTGCCGCCAGCGTCATCAGGCTAGCGACCGCCCCGCCGAGCCCGGCGATCGCGCCGCTCAGGGTTTTATGGAATGAGAAGATCAGCGCCAGAACAGCGGCGGCAGCAAAACAGGCTACCGCGCTGGTAATCATCATCGCCGCGTTCATTTCGCCCCCTCGTTAAGCGCCTGTAGCAGAGAAAGGTCGCCAAAATCACTGTTGATGGTCAGCTCGCGTTTACGCTTGCTGGTACGGGCGATGTCGCGAATGTTAACCAGAATCAACGCCTTAGTCGGGCAGGTGCGCACGCAGGCCGGGCCCTGTTCATCGAAGCTGCACAGGTCGCATTTCACCGCAACGGCACGGATGCCGGGCACCCAGTCCAGCAGCGTACTTACGCGTGCCGGAGCCGGTGGCGCGGGCGGGGCTTTTGGCGAGTTGGCGTTTGCCGGAATATGCAGCGGACGGCTGCCGGAAAATTCAATCGCGCCGAACGGGCAGGCAATGCCGCACAGCTTGCAGCTTACGCACAGGCTTTCGTTCAGCTGGACAGCGCCATCCACGCGGGTGATGGCATTCACAGGGCAGACGCCCGCGCAGGGGGCATCTTCACAGTGGTGGCAGAGCTGCGGGGCAGACTCTTTTTCATTACGCATGACGTGCAGGCGCGGCATGGACTGCAGCCCATGCAGGCGATGCGTTTCCGAGCACGCCGCCTCACAGGTTCGACAGCCAATACAGACCGTCGAGTCAGCAATTACAAAACGGTTCACCGGGTTATCCTCTGGTGATAGTCATTTTTGACGAAAAACTGTCTTGTCGACACTTCTCGACACGCAGGAGTCAGGCCACGTTCGCTGAGGTATTTCCATCCATCAGCTGCTTCAGGTTGACCGGAAGATCGTGTTCAACGGCGGCGTACAGGCCGTTATAGACCGGCGCGATTTTTTCCAGATAGTGCTCCAGCACCTGCTGGCGATCGCGGTTGCTGACGTGGCCGTCCACCATGCCATCGGCCATCAGCTGCGCCTTCGCAATACACTGTTTTTCGCCGTCTTTTGTCTCGAGGTGGTACTCAATGGTGTGGCTGTTGAAGTTATCCGCCAGGGTAACGTTGATGATGAAATGGCCGAACAGGACGAAGCGCATGTCGCCCTGCGCCGCGCAGCTCATCGCGTGGTGAAGACGCGCTTTCGAGAGGGTTATGCCCTGAACCAGAGAGTTGCAGTAGAGGTGCCACTGGTCCTGCAGCTGCTGATGACGCTGCGCGATGTAATCCGCTTTTTCGCTGATTTCCCAAATAGTCATAGAAGGTATCCGGTTAATGGAGATAGCGGCTGTTAAGCAGATTCCATGCCAGTTTTTATCTTGATGATTTTAAATAGATTTAATTACAAAACCGCTGTCAACGCCGCGGTGTCGACGTGTCATTTCGACAGCGTTGACATCGTCACGCCTTAACAAAAATCAAGCTGGCACCGTTATTGCATTCAATGGCGCAATTCATTGAGGAGGCGTCATGCACGAAATCACCCTCTGCCAGCGGGCTCTGGAACTTATCGAACAGCAGGCAGTGCAAAACCACGCGAAGCGCATCACCGGCGTCTGGCTGAAGGTCGGGGCGTTTTCCTGCGTCGAGCCCAGCGCCCTGCATTTCTGTTTTGAGCTGGTTTGTCGCGGCACGCTGGCGGAAGGCTGCGAGCTCCATATTGAAGAGCAGCAGGCGGAGTGCTGGTGCGAGCAGTGCCAGCAGTACGTCACCCTGCTGTCATCAAAGGTTCAGCGCTGTCCGCAGTGTCAGAGCACCGGTCTTCGCATCGTGGCGGACGACGGCATGCAGATCCAACGCCTCGAAATCGAGAAGGAGTAAATTATGTGTAGCACCTGCGGTTGCGCCGAAGGCAACCTGTATATAGAAGGGGATGAACACCGTCCCCATTCCGCGTTTCGCTCCGCGCCCTTTTCGCCTGCCCCGCGGCCAGCTGCGGCTTTAACCGGTATCACCTTCGCCCCGCAGCGCTCCGCTGCGGGCGATCTGCACTACGGCCACGGCGAAGCGGGTACCCACGCGCCGGGCATCAGCCAGCGCCAGATGCTGGAGGTGGAAATCAACGTGCTGGACAAAAATAACCAGATCGCCGCCCGCAACCGCGCGCGCTTTGCCGCCCGCAAACAGCTGGTGCTGAACCTGGTCTCCAGCCCCGGCTCCGGCAAAACCACGCTGTTAACGGAAACGCTCAAACGCCTGAACGGGCACGTCTCCTGCGCGGTGATTGAAGGCGACCAGCAAACCGTTAACGACGCGGCGCGCATTCGTGAAACCGGCACCCCGGCGATTCAGGTCAATACCGGCAAAGGCTGCCACCTGGATGCGCAGATGATTGCCGACGCCGCCCCGCGCCTGCCGCTGGCGGATAACGGCATTCTGTTTATTGAAAACGTCGGCAACCTGGTCTGCCCGGCAAGCTTCGATCTGGGCGAACGCCACAAGGTGGCGGTGCTTTCGGTGACCGAAGGCGAAGACAAGCCGCTGAAGTACCCGCATATGTTTGCCGCCGCCTCCATCATGCTGCTGAACAAAGTCGACCTGCTGCCGTACCTGAACTTCGACGTGGATAAGTGCCTGTCCTGCGCCCGGGAAGTGAATCCCGAGATTGAGATCCTGCTGGTCTCCGCCACGCGCGGCGACGGCATGGACGCCTGGCTGAACTGGCTGGAGAGTGAACGATGTGCATAGGCGTACCGGGACAAATCCATTCCATTGACGGGAACCAGGCCAAAGTGGAGGTCTGCGGCATCCTGCGCGACGTGGACCTGACGCTGGTGGGCAGCAGCGATGAAACGGGCGCATCGCGTCTCGGCCAGTGGGTGCTCGTCCACGTGGGGTTTGCCATGAGCGTGATTAACGAAGCGGAAGCCCGCGACACGCTGGATGCCCTGCAAAACATGTTCGACGTGGAGCCTGACGTGGGCGCGCTGCTGTACGGCGAGGAGCGTTAGCCATGCGTTACGTTGATGAATATCGCGCGCCCGAGCAGGTGCTGCAGCTTATCGGGCACCTGAAAACGCGCGCGGCGCTGCTGGACTACACCAAAGAGAGACCGCTGCGGATCATGGAGGTGTGCGGCGGACACACGCACGCCATCTTCAAATTTGGCCTCGACCAGCTGCTGCCGGAGAATATCGAGTTTATCCACGGCCCCGGCTGCCCGGTGTGCGTGCTGCCGATGGGGCGCATCGACAGCTGTATTGAAATTGCCAGCCAGCCCGACGTCATTTTCTGCACCTTTGGCGACGCGATGCGCGTGCCGGGGAAAAACGGCTCGCTGCTGCAGGCGAAAGCACGCGGGGCCGACATCCGGATCGTCTATTCGCCGATGGATGCCCTGACGCTGGCGGAGGACAACCCCGCGCGCAAGGTGGTGTTTTTTGGCCTGGGGTTTGAAACCACCATGCCCGCCACCGCCATCACGCTGCAGCAGGCGAAAGCGCGCGGCTTCGGGAATTTTTTCTTCTTCTGCCAGCACATTACGCTCATTCCCACGCTGCGCAGCCTGCTGGAAGAGCCGGGAAACGGCATTGACGCCTTTCTGGCACCGGGGCATGTCAGCATGGTAATTGGCACAGACGCCTACGGTTTTATCGCTGAACAGTACAATCGTCCGTTAGTGGTCGCTGGTTTCGAACCACTTGATCTACTGCAAGGTGTCACCATGCTGGTTGAGCAGAAAATAGCGGCCCTGAGTGCAGTGGAAAACCAGTACCGCCGCGTGGTGCCGGATGCGGGAAATGAACGGGCGCAGCAGGCGATAGCCGACGTGTTCAGCGTTGAGGGCGACAGCGAGTGGCGTGGTCTGGGGCTGATTGCCGAATCCGGCGTTCGCCTGACGTCAGCCTATCGCTCGTTCGACGCCGAAGCGCATTTCCGCCCGCAGCCGCAGCAGGTTTGCGACGATCCCCGGGCCCGCTGCGGCGACGTGCTCACCGGTAAATGCAAACCGCATCAATGCCGGTTATTTGGCGATACCTGTAACCCGCAAACGGCGTTTGGCGCGCTGATGGTCTCCTCCGAAGGGGCGTGTGCCGCGTGGTATCAGTATCGCAACCAGGAGAGTGAAGCATGAATACGGTTGAAATGGCGCACGGCAGCGGCGGACAGGCGATGCAGCAGCTGATTAACCGGCTGTTTATGGAAGCCTTCAACAACCCCTGGCTCGCCGAACAGGAAGACCAGGCGCGCATTGACCTTGCAACCCTCACCGCGCAGGGCGACAGGCTGGCGTTCTCCACCGACAGCTACGTGATCGATCCGCTGTTCTTCCCCGGCGGCGATATCGGCAAGCTCGCCGTCTGCGGCACGGCCAACGACGTGGCGGTCAGCGGCGCCATTCCGCGCTACCTCTCCTGCGGATTTATCCTCGAAGAGGGGTTACCGATGGAGACGCTCACGACAGTGGTCAACAGCATGGCGCACACCGCGCGCGAGGCGGGGATAGCTATCGTCACCGGCGATACCAAAGTGGTGCAGCGCGGCGCGGCCGACAAGCTGTTTATCAACACCGCCGGCATGGGGGCGATCCCCGCCGGTATTCACTGGGCGGCACAGCATCTTAGCGTGGGCGACGTGCTGATCGTGACCGGAACGCTGGGCTGCCACGGGGCGACCATCCTTAACTTGCGCGAAGGTCTGGGGCTGGACGGGGAACTGCGCAGCGACTGCGCGGTGCTCACCCCGCTGATCCAGACGCTGCGGGGTATTCCCGGCGTGAAAGCCCTGCGGGACGCGACGCGAGGCGGCGTGAACGCCGTGGTCCACGAATTTGCAGCAAGCTGCGGGTACGGGATTGAACTCACCGAGCGTAGCCTGCCCGTTAAGCCTGCCGTTCGCGGCCTTTGCGAACTGCTGGGCCTTGACCCGCTCAACTTCGCCAACGAAGGCAAACTGGTGATTGGCGTTGAACGCGCGTCAGCGGAAGCCGTTCTTGAACAGCTGCGGGCTCATCCGTCAGGAAAAAAGGCGGCGATGATTGGTGAAGTGGTTGAGCGCAAAGGGGTGCGCCTGGCCGGGCTGTATGGCGTGAAGCGGACGCTGGATCTGCCGCATGCGGAACCCTTACCCCGTATTTGCTAGAACCGCGCCAAAAGCGGTCAGCACTGAATGTCTCTTTTTTGCCAGTTTCTATTGGAAAGCAATATGCCGTATACACCGATGAGCGATCTTGGACAGCAGGGCCTGTTTGACATCACGCGCACACTTTT
Source organism: Enterobacter asburiae (assembly GCF_007035645.1). Taxonomy (NCBI): domain Bacteria; kingdom Pseudomonadati; phylum Pseudomonadota; class Gammaproteobacteria; order Enterobacterales; family Enterobacteriaceae; genus Enterobacter; species Enterobacter asburiae. The sequence continues at coordinate 905,830 of NZ_AP019632.1, read as the reverse complement.
ACAGCAGCCCGATCTCGGTGCGCTGAGCGATGCCCTGACGCGGCTGGTCAGGCAATCGGCGCTGGCGGACAGCGCCGCGATTGTGCTCTGGCATAGCGGAACGCAGCGCGCGAGCTACTACTCGACGCGTGATAATGGCAAAACGTTTGAATACGAAGACGAAACGTATCTGGCGCACGGCCCGGTGCGCCGCATACTCTCCCGGCCTGAAGTGCTGCACTGCAACTTTGCGGAATTCCGTCAGGCGTGGCCGAAGCTGGCGGAAAGCGACCTCTATCAGCCTTTCGGGCATTACTGCATGCTGCCGCTGGCGGCAGAGGGCCAGATTTTTGGCGGCTGCGAGTTTATCCGCACGACCGACCAGCCCTGGAGCGAGGCGGAATACGAGCGCCTGCATACCTTCACCCAGATTGTGGCCGTCGTCGCGGAGCAGATCCAAAGCCGCGTCACCAATAACGTCGATTACGACCTGCTGAGCCGCGAGCGCGACAACTTCCGCATTCTGGTCGCCATCACCAACGCCGTGCTCTCCCGCCTGGACATGGACGAGCTGGTCAGCGAAGTTTCGAAAGAGATCCACCACTATTTCAAAATCGACGCCATCAGCATTGCGCTGCGCGGCCATCGCAAGGGCAAGCTGAACATCTACTCCACGCACTATCTCGATGAAGCCAACCCGGCGCACGAGCAGAGCGAGGTTGACGAAGCGGGCACCCTTTCCGAGCGGGTCTTCAAGAGCAAAGAGATCCTCCTGCTCAACCTGAACGAGCAGGACCCGGTCGCGCCGTACGAGCGGATGCTGTTTAACACCTGGGGCAATAAAATTCAGACCCTGTGCCTGCTGCCGCTGATGTCCGGCAACACCATGCTGGGCGTGCTAAAGCTGGCGCAGTGCGAGGAGGGCGTGTTTACCACCGCTAACCTGAAGCTGCTGCGCCAGATTGCCGAGCGTATTTCCATCGCGCTGGATAACGCCCTCGCCTATCAGGAAATTCATCGCCTGAAAGAGCGGCTGGTGGATGAGAACCTGGCCCTGACCGAACAGCTCAACAACGTGGACAGCGAGTTTGGTGAAATCATCGGGCGCAGCGACGCCATGTACAGCGTGCTTAAGCAGGTTGAGATGGTGGCGCAAAGCGACAGCACGGTGCTGATTCTGGGCGAAACCGGCACGGGCAAAGAGCTGATAGCCCGCGCCATCCACAACCTGAGCAACCGCAACAGCCGACGGATGGTGAAGATGAACTGCGCCGCGATGCCTGCGGGACTGCTGGAAAGCGATCTGTTCGGCCACGAGCGCGGAGCATTCACCGGGGCCAGCAGCCAGCGGCTGGGCCGTTTTGAGCTGGCGGACAAAAGCTCGCTGTTCCTCGACGAAGTGGGCGATATGCCGCTTGAGCTACAGCCGAAACTGCTGCGCGTCCTGCAGGAGCAGGAGTTTGAGCGCCTGGGCAGCAACAAGCTTATTCAGACCGACGTGCGGCTGATTGCCGCCACCAACCGTGACCTGAAAAAAATGGTCGCCGACCGCGAGTTTCGCAGCGATCTTTACTATCGTCTGAACGTCTTCCCGATCTTCCTGCCGCCGCTGCGCGAGCGCCCGGAAGATATCCCCCTGCTGGTCAAAGCCTTTACCGCGAAGATCGCTCGCCGGATGGGGCGAAACATCGACAGTATTCCTGCCGAGACGTTGCGCACCCTTTCATCGATGGAATGGCCCGGCAACGTGCGCGAGCTGGAAAACGTCATCGAACGCGCGGTGCTGCTGACGCGCGGTAACGTGCTGCAACTCTCCCTGCCTGAGGTTACGCTTCCTGACGTAACCGCGCCCGCCGCCGAGACAGCGAAAGAGGGAGAAGATGAATATCAGCTCATTATGCGCGTGCTGAAAGAGACCAACGGCGTGGTCGCCGGGCCAAAAGGTGCCGCCCAGCGACTGGGGTTAAAACGCACCACCCTGCTGTCACGCATGAAGCGTCTCGGGATTGATAAAGAGAGCCTCATTTAAGACCTTATTCCGGCGGTGTTTTTCCGACACCGCCTTTTGTTCCCCTGCGTAATTGTCCCTCATTGACACAAAATCGTTTCCTCTGTATAAAATTCCGCCTTAATAATGAGTTTCATTTGCATCAATAATAATTTTAATGAAGGGTAGCGTTTCATGAAAAAGGTCATCTGCGCGTTAGGCCTGGCGATTGCGTCGGTCGGTTCTGCTCTGGCAACCACCTATCCCCTGACGATTGAAAACTGTGGCTACAAAGAGACGTTCACCAAAGCGCCGGAACGCGTCGTGGCCCTGGGCCAGAACACCGTCGAAATTTTGCTCCTGCTGGGCCTGGAAGATAAGGTGAAGGCCAGCGCCTTCTGGCCGACCAAAGTGCTGCCGCAGCTGGCGGAACAGAACGCAAAAATCAACACCCTGACGGTCGAAATCCCGACCCTTGAATCCGTTCTTGCGCAAAATCCTGACTTTGTCCCCGCGCAGTCCCCGCTGCTACTGGGGCCTGAAAGTAAGGTCGCAAAACGCGAAGACCTGATGACCCTGGGAGTGAACAGCTACGTGTCGCCGGGCATGTGCGCGACCAAAAAAGCCACAGGCGATATGTACGGCAGCCGCCAGAAGCTGTGGGATATGACGTATCTCTATAAAGAGATTGAGGATTTCGCCAAAATCTTTAACGTTGAAGACCGCGGTCAGGCCGTTATTGCCGATTTCAAAAAACGCGAGGCCGACCTGCGTAAGGAATTCGGCAAGAGTAAAAAAGACCTTTCGTTTGTCTTCTGGTTCTCCAGTTCGTCCCCTTCTGCTGACGCCTACGTCGGCGGTAAAAATAGCCCCTCCGGGTTTATCGCCAGCCTGATGGGCGGCCATAACGCCATTACGTCCGAAACCGAATGGCCAACCGTGGGTTGGGAAAGCATTATTGCCGCCAATCCGGATGTCATTGTGGTATCCAGCCTGGACCGCAACCGCTGGGCGCTGGATAACGCGGAAGAAAAAATCAAATTCCTGAAGAGCGATCCGGCGGTCAGCCAGCTGGACGCGGTGAAAAAAGGCCATATCGTGGTGATGGACGGCCAGGCGATGAACCCGACGATCCGCACGATTTACGGGGCTGAGCAGGTCGGCGAACAGCTCAGAAAGCTGGGGCTGAACTGATGACAACCGCCGTTCTTCAGGCCCGGCAGAGCCTGGTTCTGACGACCTCGGGTTTGCTCGCCCTGGTACTGTTATTTCTGACGATCGCGCTGAGCGTCAGCGTCGGCGAGCTGTCCATCCCGCTGGATAAGGTGTTTTACGCCATCAGCAATAAAATGGGGCTCACCGAGGTTCCGCTCACCCGCATCTATGAGAGCGTGATCTGGGACTTTCGCCTGAGCCGCGCGCTGGTGGCGGCCTGCTGCGGCGCGGGGCTGGCCATCTGCGGTGCCGTATTGCAGAGCCTGCTGAAGAACGCCCTGGCGGAACCTTACGTGCTCGGCGTGTCGGCAGGTGCCTCAACCGGGGCGGTGTCGGTCGTCGTATTGGGGATTGGCACCGGTGCGGTGTCGCTCTCTGCGGGCGCGTTTGCCGGGGCGTTCGCCGCCTTTGCGTTTGTCGCGTTTCTGACGAACGGCGCGCGCGGGGGAAATGAACGTACCATTCTGGCTGGCGTTGCCGCCTCACAGCTGTTCAACGCCATTACGGCCTACACCATCAGCACCTCCGCCAGCGCCCAGCAGGCGCGCGACGTGATGTTCTGGCTGCTGGGCAGCTTCAGCGGCGTACGCTGGCCTGAATTCCAGCTGGCGCTGGTGGTGGTGCTGACTGGATTAGCCGTTTGCCTCTACTATTCCCGGGCGCTGGATGCCTTCACGTTCGGTGATGACGCTGCGGCCTCTTTAGGTATTGCCGTCCCGTGGGTACGCCTGACGCTCTTTACCACTACCGCGCTGATTACCGCGACGATTGTCAGCATGGCGGGCTCAATCGGCTTTGTCGGGCTGGTGGTCCCGCACGTGATGCGTTTCCTGTTCGGGCCGCTGCACCGCACGCTGCTGATTGCCAGCGCGCTGGCAGGGGCGATCCTGATGGTGCTGGCTGATATCGCCTCGCGCATGCTGATTGCGCCGCAAAGCCTGCCCGTCGGCGTGGTCACCGCGCTGGTTGGCGTGCCTTTCTTTGCCGTGATTATCTACCGTTCAAGGAATAAGTGATGAGTATCTGCGCTGAAAATATTACCTGGAAGGTCGGCAAAAAGGTCATCGTTAACGACGTCTCGCTGAAGGTTTCCCGGGGCGAAACGGTAGGGCTGCTTGGCCCTAACGGCTGCGGTAAATCGTCTCTTTTACGGATCCTCGCCGGGCTTCGTCGCCCGGATGCTGGCTGTGTGACGCTGGACGGCCAGGACATCTCCCGCATCGCCAAAAAGCAGCTGGCGCGCCGGGTCGCCTTCGTCGAGCAGCACGGCATGACGGACGCCAACATGCGCGTGCGGGACGTGGTGAAACTCGGGCGTATTCCGCACCACTCCGCTTTTTCCAACTGGAGCAACCACGATGACGAAACCGTCACTGCCGCCCTGCAGCGCGTGGATATGCTGGATAAAAGCGACCAGGGCTGGCTGAGCCTCTCCGGCGGAGAGCGCCAGCGGGTGCATATTGCCCGCGCCCTGGCTCAGACCCCAACGGAAATCCTGCTGGACGAGCCGACCAACCACCTCGACATTCATCATCAGATACAGCTGATGCAGTTGATCAGCGAATTACCGGTCACCAGCATTGTCGCTATCCACGATCTCAACCACGCCTCGATGTTCTGCGACTCGCTGATTGTGATGCAGAAAGGGCAAATTGTGGCGACGGGGACACCGCAGGACATCTTATCCGAGTCTTTGCTGTGGGATGTCTTCCGGGTCAAAACCAAAATTGAGATCTCGCCGTTCCATGGCAAAAAGCACATCCACTTTATCGTTTAGGGGCGAGTGAACGACGATGCCCCTTCGCCCTGCCGCCGCGCTCTGGCCGCCCGTCTTACTGGGTAGCCAGTTTGTTTTCAACATTGGCTTTTACGCCGTCGTTCCCTTCCTGGCGATATTCCTGCGCGACGACATGCTGCTCTCCGGCGGACTGATCGGGCTGATCCTGGGCCTGCGTACCTTCTCGCAACAGGGGATGTTTATCGTTGGCGGTGCGCTCTCGGACCGGTTTGGCGCGAAAGTGATTATCCTGAGCGGCTGTATTGTTCGTGTTTCAGGCTATCTGCTGCTGGCCTTCGGGGAATCCCTGTGGCCGATTATTCTGGGCGCGTGTCTGACGGGCGTTGGCGGCGCGTTATTTTCTCCCTCAATTGAGGCACTGCTGGCAAAAGCGGGCACTCAAAGCGAGACAAAAGGCAAACGCAGCCGCGCGGAGTGGTTTGCGCTCTTTGCCGTCTGCGGAGAGCTCGGCGCGGTACTGGGCCCGGTTGCTGGCGCCCTGCTCACCGGCCTCGGCTTTCGTCAGGTGGCGCTGGCGGGAGCTGGCGTCTTTATCATTGCGCTAGTGGTGCTCTTCTTTTGTCTGCCTGCTGCTGGCCACCGTTCACAGACGCTGAAAATACAGCCCTGGTGGACAACGTTCCGCCAGCCGCGCTTTGTCGCCTTTATCATTGCCTACAGCTCGTGGCTGTTAAGCTATAACCAGCTTTATCTGGCGCTGCCGGTGGAAATCCAGCGTTCTGGCGGTAACGAGAAAGATCTCGGCCCGCTTTTTATGCTGGCCTCCGTTCTGATCATCACCTTACAGCTGCCGCTGGCGCGCTTCGCCCGTCGCGTGGGCGCGGTGAGAATTCTGCCGGTGGGATTTTTGCTGCTGTCAGCCGCATTTGCGAGCGTGGCGACGTTCGCCCCGATGACGCCGCCGGAAGGCTGGCTGCGCTTACTGCCTTCTGTCTGTTTTGTGACGCTGTTGACGCTGGGGCAAATGCTGCTGGTGCCCTCGGCTAAAGATCTGATCCCTCGGTTTGCGGAGGAATCCACGCTTGGCGCGCACTACGGCGCACTCGCCACCGCCGGAGGCATAGCGGTACTGGCAGGAAACCTGGTGTTTGGCAGCCTGCTGGACCGCGCGCTGGTGCCCTCAACGCAGGCGATGTATCCCTGGCTGCTGCTGGCCCTCTTCCCGCTCTGCAGCGCGCTGGCCCTGAAGGTGATTTGCCGCCCGCTGAGACGCTGAACCGATCACTTTTTCGGACGGTATTTCTCCGGCAGTTCCGGCACGGGACGACGGTCATCCATCAGATGGCGAACGGTAAGAATAGGATGACGCCATAACATACGCGGGCCTGCCCAGCGCATAACCTGCTTCATCTCTTCACGTCTGGCAGGCTGGTAGCAGTGTACGGGACACTGCTTGCAGGCCGGCTTTTCCTCACCGAAAACGCATTTATCCAGGCGCTTATCGGCATACGCGTTGAGCGCCTGATAGTGCCCTTCCTCCTGAGATGCCTGCGGGCACTGCTTTTCATACAGCGCGATCATTTTCGCGATGGTCTCTTTTTCTCGTGAGATGCGTTTACCGGACATAGCGGAATACCGAATAATAAAGTGCATCAATAATACACCTTTCAACGCTGGATTTCAGCGGTTGCATTTCGTTTCCTGAAGGCTGATTCCAGTTTTAGCCCTGCACCGGCGAACAATCACTGGTATTTTATACAGGCATCAGAAATGACCTTTGTCCATGTTGTCTGGAGACCCTATGCAAGAGCTCACGATCGGCAAACCCTATCGCCATTTGAAAGTGGGATATTTTAGAAAGCGCCATGAAGACCGCAATACAAAGATACCGAAGCGCTACAGCGTACATGCGGCGCTGAGCTTAAAAGGTGACTGGCTTGAAAAGGCGGGGTTTACGACCCATTCCCGAGTCAGGGTGGGCGTGGAGCATGGAAAAATTGTCATCGAATTAATGGCGGAAGATGCCTCGTAAAGCCACGACATTTTTCTGCGCCGGACCTTTTTTTCATGCGACAATAGAAGGAACAAACGGCCATTGAGCCCATCAAAACGGTTTATTTTCAAAGAAATGGACATCATAACTCCATGAGCACAATCGACAATTTCGACGCACATACGCCGATGATGCAGCAGTATCTGAAGCTGAAAGCACAGCATCCGGAAATCCTGCTGTTTTACCGTATGGGCGATTTTTACGAGCTATTTTATGACGATGCTAAGCGTGCATCGCAGCTGCTCGACATCTCGCTGACCAAACGTGGCGCATCGGCAGGCGAGCCCATTCCTATGGCAGGTATCCCGCACCACGCGGTAGAAAACTACCTGGCGAAGCTGGTGAATCAGGGCGAGTCCGTTGCCATCTGCGAACAGATCGGCGATCCGGCGACCTCAAAAGGCCCGGTGGAACGCAAAGTCGTGCGCATCGTCACGCCTGGCACCATCAGTGATGAAGCCCTGTTGCAGGAGCGCCAGGATAACCTGCTGGCAGCGCTGTGGCAGGACGGTAAAGGCTTTGGCTACGCGACGCTGGATATTAGCTCCGGACGTTTTCGCCTGAGTGAACCGGCTGACCGTGAAACGATGGCCGCCGAACTGCAGCGCACCAACCCGGCAGAATTGCTCTATGCCGAAGATTTCGCCGAAATGGCGCTGATTGAAGGTCGTCGCGGGTTGCGTCGTCGTCCGCTGTGGGAATTCGAAATTGATACCGCGCGCCAGCAGCTGAATCTGCAGTTTGGCACCCGCGATCTGATTGGCTTTGGCGTTGAAAACGCACCGCGCGGGCTGTGTGCGGCCGGTTGTCTCCTGCAGTACGTGAAAGATACCCAGCGCACCGCCCTGCCGCATATCCGCTCTATCACCATGGAGCGCCAGCAGGACAGCATCATCATGGATGCCGCCACGCGCCGTAACCTGGAGATCACGCAGAACCTGGCGGGTGGCGTAGAAAATACGCTCGCGTCGGTCCTCGACAGTACGGTAACGCCAATGGGCAGCCGCATGCTGAAACGCTGGCTGCATATGCCGATCCGCGATACCGAGACGCTGGTTTGCCGTCAGCAGACGATTGCCGCGCTGCAGGATCGCTATACCGAGCTGCAGCCGGTTCTGCGCCAGGTGGGCGATCTGGAGCGTATCCTTGCGCGTCTGGCACTGCGAACAGCACGACCACGCGATCTCGCGCGGATGCGTCATGCTTTCCAGCAGCTGCCGGAACTGCGCGCGCAGCTGAGTGACGTTGACAGCGCGCCGGTACAGAAACTCCGCGAAACCATGGGCGAATTTACCGAGCTTCGCGAACTGCTTGAGCGCGCCATTATTGATGCGCCTCCGGTTCTGGTGCGTGATGGCGGCGTGATTGCCCCAGGCTACAACGAGGAGCTGGACGAATGGCGCGCGCTGGCCGACGGTGCGACGGACTACCTCGATAAGCTGGAAATCCGCGAGCGCGAACGTCTTGGGCTCGACACCCTGAAAGTGGGGTATAACGCGGTACACGGTTACTACATTCAGATTAGCCGCGGTCAGAGCCACCTGGCGCCGATTCACTACGTGCGTCGCCAGACGTTGAAAAACGCCGAACGCTACATCATTCCTGAACTGAAAGAGTACGAAGACAAAGTCCTCACCTCGAAAGGCAAGGCGCTGGCCCTGGAAAAACAGCTGTATGAAGAGCTGTTCGACATGCTGATGCCGCACCTGGGCGACCTGCAGCAGAGCGCCAGCGCGCTGGCGGAGCTGGATGTGCTGGTGAATCTGGCAGAACGCGCTGAAACGCTGAACTACACCTGCCCAACCTTTACCGACAAGCCCGGCATTCGCATAACCGAAGGCCGTCACCCGGTGGTAGAACAGGTGCTGAACGAACCGTTCATCGCCAACCCGCTGAGCCTGTCACCGCAGAGAAGAATGTTGATCATTACCGGTCCGAACATGGGCGGTAAGAGTACCTATATGCGTCAGACGGCGCTGATTGCGCTGCTCGCGTATATCGGCAGCTACGTCCCGGCGCAAAACGTGGAGATTGGCCCCATCGACCGCATCTTTACCCGCGTTGGGGCAGCGGACGATCTGGCGAGCGGTCGTTCAACCTTCATGGTCGAGATGACCGAAACGGCAAACATTCTGCATAACGCGACGGAGCACAGCCTGGTGCTGATGGACGAGGTCGGGCGCGGAACGTCAACCTATGACGGTCTGTCGCTGGCATGGGCCTGTGCGGAAAGCCTTGCGAATAAAATCAAGGCCATGACGCTGTTTGCCACCCACTATTTCGAACTGACGCAGCTGCCGGAGAAAATGGAAGGAGTTGCGAACGTTCATCTGGATGCGCTGGAGCACGGCGATACCATTGCCTTCATGCACACGGTGCAGGATGGCGCGGCGAGCAAGAGCTATGGCCTGGCCGTCGCGGCGCTGGCTGGTGTGCCGAAAGAGGTGATCAAGCGCGCGCGTCAGAAACTGCGTGAACTGGAAAGCCTGTCACCGAATGCGGCAGCGACGCAGATTGATGGTACGCAGATGTCGCTGTTGGTGCCTGCGGAAGAGACGTCGCCTGCGGTGGAAGCGCTGGAAAACCTCGACCCGGATTCACTGACGCCGCGTCAGGCGCTGGAGTGGATTTACAGGTTGAAGAGTCTGGTTTAGTTTTCTGCGGTCTGTTTTGTCGGGTGGCGGCTTCGCCTTACCCGACCTACAAAACCGTAGGCCCGGTAAGCGCAGCGCCACCGGGCTTTTTTTTTTACAGCAGCGGCGGGATCGTCGGCACCTGTGGTGCCTCGTCAATATCCTTCTGCGTCATACGGAACGCTTCCGGGTAATGCTCGCGGCTGGTACGGCGCAGCGGTTCGGTATCGCGCCAGGTATACAAACAATGCTGGCACTGGTAAACGGTCCAGACCCCTTTTACCGGCGACGTCGCCATCACTTCAATATGCTCATCGGCACAACGTGGACAAATCATCTTTTCCTCCTTATTGACGTGCTGCCAGCATCGCGGTCAGTTTTTCAGCCCAGGCTTTGGTTTCAGGCAGATCCTGTACCGGCTGGCTGTAGTGGCCCCGGGTGTCCGGCGCGACAGGCGTGGTGGCATCGATAATCAGTTTGTCGGTAATGCCAGCCGGGCTGGAGCCAGGATCGAGTTCAAGGACCGACATGTTCGGCAGTTGCACCAGATCGCCTGCCGGGTTCACTTTCGACGACAGCGCCCACATCACCTGCGGGAGGTTGAACGGATCGACATCCTCATCCACCATAATTACCATCTTCACGTAGCCCAGACCGTGCGGCGTGGTCATGGCGCGTAAACCCACCGCGCGGGCAAAACCGCCGTAGCGTTTTTTGGTGGAGATAATCGCCAGCAGACCATGGGTGTACATCGCGTTCACCGCCTGCACTTCCGGGAATTCCGCTTTCAGCTGCTGGTAGAGCGGCACGCAGGTGGCCGGTCCCATCAGATAGTCAATCTCGGTCCACGGCATGCCGAGGTAAAGGGATTCGAAAATCGGCCTGGTGCGGTAAGAGACTTTGTCGATACGGACCACCGTCATGTTACGGCCACCGGAATAGTGCCCGGTAAACTCGCCGAATGGCCCCTCGATTTCACGCTTGCGGCCTTCAATCACCCCTTCCAGGATCACTTCAGAACCCCACGGCACATCGAAGCCGGTCAGCGGCGCGGTGGCAATCGGGTATGGGCTTTCACGCAGCGCGCCGGCCATTTCATACTCGGACTGATCGTATTTCAGCGGCGTGGCGCCCATCAGGGTGATGATCGGGTCGTTGCCCAGCGTAATCGCAATTGGCAGGTCTTCACCGCGCTCTTCCGCCTTGTGCAGATGCAGGGCGATATCGTGCATCGGAACAGGCTGCAGGCCCAGCTTGCGCTTGCCCTTCACTTCCATGCGGTAGATCCCGACGTTCTGCTTGCCGAAGTTGTCCGGGTCGAGCGGATCGCGCGAGACAACGCAAGCTTTATCGAGATAAAAACCGCCGTCACCGTCGTTCAGGCGAAACAGCGGCAGGATATCGAACAGGTTAATATCTTCACCGTCCACCGTATTCTGCGCCCAGGCCGGGTTGGCGCGGCGCTCCGGCGTGACGGGAAATTTATCCCAGCGGCGGATAAATTCGTCGATCTGTTTTTTTACCGGGGTGTTCGCAGGGAGCCCCATCGAAATGGCGTGGTTCTGCCAGGAGCCGATGGTGTTCATCACCACGCGGGCATCGGTAAAGCCACGAATGTTGTCGAACCACAGCGCGGGCGCGCCGTCGCCAATGCGGCCGGTCGCGTTGGCTGCCGCCGCCAGATCGGGCTCGGCGTTAACCTCTTCCTCAATTTTCAGCAGCTGCCCTTGCTCATCGAGCGCCTGCAGGAAGCTTCTCAAATCATCAAATGCCATCTTTATTCTCCTGTGAAAAATGTTTCGCCTCCCGCAGCCCGTTCCAGCGGCGCGCCTTTTTATGCTCCAGCCCGAACTGATCGAGCACGCGGGTCACGATGTGCTGGGTAATGTCATCTGCGGTTTGCGGGTGGTTGTAATAGGCAGGCATGGGCGGCACCATCGCCACGCCCATGCGGGAAAGTGCAAGCATGTTCTCAAGATGAATGGTGCTGAGCGGCGTTTCACGCGGAACCAGCACCAGCTTGCGCCCCTCTTTCAGCACCACGTCAGCCGCGCGTCCCACCAGCCCTTCGGCGTAGCCCGCGCGGATCCCCGCGAGCGTTTTCATGCTGCAGGGAATGACGATCATGCCGTCGGTGCGAAACGAGCCGGAGGAGATGGTAGCGGCCTGGTCAGCCGGACTGTGGACAACGTCAGCCAGGGCAGCAACGTCCTGCGCGGTGTAGGGCGTTTCCAGCTCAATGGTGGTTTTTGCCCACTTAGACATGACCAGATGCGTCTCCACCTCCGGCATTTCCCGCAGCGCCTGCAGCAGCGCCACGCCCAGCGGTGCACCCGTTGCCCCCGTCATTCCCACTATCAATCTCATTCATCACCTCAATATTTTGTTCGTGTACGAACATTATAAATAAGCTACTCCAGGATCGTTTACCTGACAAGATCGTTCGCATACGATCACACGAATGGCTAAAAGATGCCGCGTTAAAATTGAGAGCAATAGCGGCTATCATAGGGGGAGATTTTTTCCGTCGGAGTGTTCATGGAACTAAGACAAGAGGCGTTCCACCTGTTACGTCAGCTTTTTCAACAGCATACCGCGCAGTGGCAACATGCCTTACCGGAACTGACCAAGCCACAGTATGCGGTGATGCGCTCTATTGCCGAGCATCCGGGTATTGAACAGGTGGCGTTGACCGAAGTGGCGGTCAGCACGAAAGCAACCCTGGCGGAGATGCTCAGCCGCATGGAGGCGCGCGGGCTGGTCAAACGCGAGCACGATCCGGCCGACAAGCGCCGCCGGTTTGTCTTCCTGACCCCAGAAGGTGAAGCCCTGCTTGCAGGCTGTAAACCGCTTGGCAACGAGGTGGATGAGGCGTTTTTAGGACGTCTTAACAAGGCCGAGCGGGAGCAGTTCTCTGCGCTCATCAAAAAGATGATGCACGATTAATTCACGCTGGTGCGCATAAAATCGATAAACGTGCGCACCTTCGCCGTCACGTGCCGGGCATCGGGATAAACCGCATAGATGCCCTGCTGCGCAAAGGTATATCCCGGTAAAACCGGGACCAGTTTTCCCGCATCAAGCGCATCGCGCGCCAGCCATTCCGGCAGTAACGCCACGCCTCCGCCAGCAAGTGCAAAGGCCATAAGAGCCTGCGCGCTGTCGGCAAACAGGCGCGGCGCTTTTTTTATCTCCAGCGTTTCAGGCGCACCGCTGGCATCCTTCACCTGCCAGCGCAGCGGCGAGGCCAGGCGCTCGTGAATAATCCAGTCGGCGTTGGCAAGGTGCGCAAGCGTTTCGATCTGATGGTTAACGAGCCACACGGGCGTCGCGACGGGGAGAATGGAGAAGTGCGAAATCAGCGCGGCGTGGTTGCGCGAATCGGCAAGCGTTCCCAGCCGGATAGCTACGTCAAAGCGCTCCGAGATAAGGTCGGCGTGCAGGGAGGACGAAACGTGCCGCACGCGAAGATCCGGGTGCTGCTGGCTAAACCTGGCCAGCAGCGGCACCACTACCTGTGAGCCATACTCGGGCGTAGTCGTGATCCGCAGTTCGCCAGTAAGCCCCGCATGATTCGCGCGGACATCATCCTGCAGCCGTTCTGCATCCTTCAGTAGCGCCACGCTGCGTTGATGAAAGAGCGCGCCCGCCTCGGTTAACGTCAGGCGGCGGGTGGAGCGCAGCAGCAGCGTAACGCCCAGCTCATCTTCAAGCTGGCGAATATTGAAGCTGACCACGGCTTTTGTCAGCCCCATTGCCTCGGCTGCGGCAGTGAAACTGCCGGTATCGGCCACCGCGACAAACATCTGCGCCCGCTGCAGGTTAATCATCATCACGCCTTTTACTGTCAAAATATTTTTGACAGTATATCGCGCTTTGTCAGGTTTATCCGTTCTTCCCGGATCGATACGATACGCCACCTCACCGGAGGATCCACCATGACGTATCGCAGCAAAGTCGCCGTTGTTTACCTGCTGGGCTTTTTTCTTGATTTGATCAACATGTTCATTGCCAGCGTCGCCTTCCCGGCGATGGCTCACGCCTTTAACACCACGCCTTCAGCCCTTGCCTGGGTCAGTAACGGGTACATTGCCGGCCTGACGCTGGTGATCCCGTTCAGCAGCGTGCTCACGCGCCGCATCGGGCCAAAGCGAGTCATCTTGCTCTCGCTTTTTCTGTTCAGCGCTGCCTCCGCTGCGGCGGGCTTGTCTGCAACGCTTGAAAGTCTGATCGCCTGGCGAGTACTCCAGGGCGTGGGAGGGGGCTTACTGATCCCCGTCGGACAGGCGCTGACCTGGCAACAGTTTAAGCCTCACGAGCGGGCCCGACTCTCCTCGGCGGTGATGCTGGTCGCGTTGCTTGCCCCGGCCTGCTCTCCTGCTATCGGAGGACTGCTGGTGCAGACGCTCAGCTGGCGATGGATATTTTTCGCCACGCTACCGGTCGCTGTCGTGACCTTTGTTTTGGCCTGCCTGTGGCTTAAACACGAAATGCCCGCGATGAAAGCGGCCAGACTGCTAAACCTGTCGTTGCTCGCGGACCCGCTTTTGCGTTTTTCCATGCTCGTTTATATCTGCGTACCCGGCATGTTTATTGGGGTGAACGTCACGGGCATGTTTTATCTTCAGCACGTGGCGAACATGAGCCCAGCCGCAACGGGGATGCTCATGCTGCCGTGGTCCGTGGCATCGTTTATCGCCATCACGGCAACGGGACGCTATTTTAACCGTATCGGCCCCCGACCGCTGATCGTCATCGGCTGCCTGCTGCAGGCGACGGGTATTCTGCTTTTGATTAACGTCAGTTCGGCTACGCTGCTGCCTGCCATTGCGTTTACCTTAATGGGCGCGGGGGGAAGCCTGTGCAGCAGTACGGCTCAGAGCAGCGCTTTTCTGACGACGCGCCGGGAAGAGATGCCGGATGCCAGCGCGCTGTGGAATCTTAATCGGCAGCTGAGCTTTTTTGCCGGTGCCCTGCTGCTGGCGCAGGCGCTGAGCCTGGCGCAGACCTGGCTGACACCGCTCGCCGCATGGCACGGAATGTTTATTTTTGCCGCAGGCATGACCTTGCTGCCTGTACCGTACGTTTTTCGTCTCAACAATACGCAGGTGCTCACCCAGCTGCGACAGGAGAATTCATGACGCCTTTCGAACACGACATTATCGACCTCCACATTGCGCTTGAAGACTGGTTAGGCAAAGGTGAAGGTGATTCCGACGCCCTGCTCGCCCGCTTCAGCCCGGATTTTCTGATGATCCCGCCGGGCGGCGTTCAGATCGACTATATCGGTCTTGCCAGTTTTCTGGAAAACCAGCGCGGAAGCCGTCCAGGACTGAAGATCGTCATTGACGAATTGTCCACGATCCAGCGCTGGGATCGTGGCGCGGTGCTCCACTACCGGGAGACGCAAACCCGGCCGGACCTGCCCGCCAACGTGCGCTGGTCAACCGCGGTGCTCAATCAGGAAGGCGATCGGATAGTGTGGCGTCTGCTGCACGAAACGGCTAAGCCGTAACGCAAAAGAAAAAGGCCCGTCTCACGACGGGCCTTTTTTGACGAAAGGTTGCTTATTCGCGGAACAGCGCTTCGATATTCAGACCTTGCCCCTGCAGGATTTCACGCAGGCGGCGCAGACCTTCAACCTGAATCTGACGAACACGTTCACGGGTCAGGCCAATTTCGCGGCCGACGTCTTCCAGTGTCGCAGCTTCATACCCCAGTAAACCGAAACGACGTGCCAGCACTTCACGCTGTTTGGCGTTCAGCTCGAACAGCCATTTGACGATGCTCTGCTTCATGTCATCGTCCTGCGTGGTGTCTTCCGGACCGTTGTCTTTTTCATCGGCCAGGATGTCCAGCAGCGCTTTTTCGGAGTCGCCACCCAGCGGGGTGTCAACGGAGGTAATGCGCTCGTTGAGACGCAGCATACGGCTTACGTCATCAACCGGTTTATCGAGTTGTTCGGCAATTTCTTCTGCGCTTGGCTCGTGGTCCAGTTTATGGGACAACTCGCGCGCGGTGCGCAGATAAACGTTCAACTCTTTGACGATGTGAATCGGCAGGCGGATCGTACGGGTCTGGTTCATAATAGCCCGTTCGATGGTCTGACGAATCCACCAGGTCGCGTAGGTTGAGAAACGGAACCCGCGTTCCGGGTCAAACTTCTCAACTGCGCGGATGAGACCTAAATTGCCCTCTTCAATCAGATCCAGCAGAGCCAGACCACGATTGCCATAACGGCGGGCAATTTTCACGACCAGTCGCAGGTTACTTTCAATCATGCGACGACGCGAGGCGACATCACCACGCAAAGCACGACGTGCGAAATAGACTTCTTCTTCGGCCGTTAACAGTGGGGAGTAACCAATCTCCCCAAGGTAAAGCTGAGTCGCGTCCAGTACACGCTGTGTGGCGCCCTGCGATAACAGCTCTTCTTCAGCCAAATCGTTATCACTGGGTTCCTCTTCTACTAAGGCTTTTTCGTCAAAAGCCTCTACTCCGTTCTCATCAAATTCCGCGTCTTCATTTAAATCATGAACTTTCAGCGTATTCTGACTCATAAGGTGGCTCCTACCCGTGATCCCTGAACGAGACACCCTGGCTGGCATGCCCCGTCAAATTATCGCTGCGGCAAATACTGCAGCGGGTTTACGGATTTCCCCTTGTAACGAATTTCAAAATGCAAGCGTGTAGAACTGGTTCCGGTGCTACCCATGGTAGCGATTTTTTGCCCCGCCTTAACTTCTTGTTGTTCCCGGACCAGCATTGTGTCGTTATGGGCGTAGGCACTCAGGTAATCATCGTTATGTTTGATGATAATAAGATTACCGTAACCGCGCAGAGCGTTACCGGCATACACAACGCGCCCGTCTGCGGTCGCGATGATCGCCTGTCCTTTACTCCCTGCGATATCGATCCCTTTATTTCCCCCCTCGGAGGAAGAGAAGTTCTCGATAACCTTGCCGTCAGTTGGCCAGCGCCATGCAGATATTGGCGAACTGGAGGTCATACTGCTGGCAGTCGGTTCAGTAGAGCTAACCACAGGTGCCGTTACCGGTGCTGTGACAACAGTCGCAGTCCCTTTATTATTCGGCAACATTTTGTTAGCAGTCTGATCACCTGAATCCTCAGAATACGTAATTACAGGTTGTGAAGCAACCACCGTGGTGGATTTTTGTGCAGGCTTAACGCTGTTATTTTGAGCCGTCACATCGGCCGCTGAAACGGTGTTGCCAGGCGTAAGCGGCGTGCCCGTCGCGTTGCCAACCTGGAGCGTTTGCCCCACTTCCAGACCATATGGGGCCTGGACGTTATTGCGCTGCGCGAGGTCACGGAAATCGTTCCCGGTAATCCACGCAATGTAGAACAGCGTATCCCCGCGTTTCACGGTATAGGTGCTGCCACCGGTATAGCTGCCTTTCGGAATGTTCCCATACTGACGGTTATAGACTATGCGGCCATTCTGGGTCTGAACAGGCTGTTCCACTGGCTGAATCTGCGTCGGCTGCGTCATTGGACGCTGAACCGGCTGGATTGGCGGATTTTGTTGCGCCGTAGAGGTACCCATTTTAGGCGGAGGAGTGATCAACATTCCGCCGGACGTGTTACCCGAGCCGCTGTTTCCGCCGACAGAACTGACGGGCGCAGGCGCGTTATTAGAACTTGTACAGCCTGCCAGCCAGAGCGAAACCAGTGATAATGCCGCAACACGGCTGATGGTGAATTTAGGGCTTCCCGCGCTCATTTATCCCCCAGGAATGTGTTAACTACCAGTGACTTAAAATTTACCGTGATGGCACGAATCTTTCGCGCCACACCATACGCTGAATTTGCCTTAATAACCCTGGATAATTCCGAGTCTCAGGCCAACTCCCCCTTGACCAGAGGCACAAAGCGCACGGCTTCCACGGTGTCGATAATAAACTCGCCGCCGCGCCGACGAACGCGCTTCAAAAGCTGCTGCTCGTCCCCGACGGGCAGAACAAGAATGCCCCCCTCATCCAGCTGCGACAACAGGGCCGCAGGAATTTCAGGCGGGGCCGCCGTCACGATGATCGCGTCAAACGGCGCGCGCGCCTTCCAACCCTGCCATCCATCACCGTGTCGTGTCGAAACATTATGTAAATCAAGTTGTTTCAGGCGACGACGCGCCTGCCACTGTAAACCTTTAATCCGCTCAACGGAGCATACATGATGAACCAGATGCGCCAGGATCGCGGTCTGATACCCCGACCCGGTGCCAATCTCCAGCACGCGGGAGTCAGGCGTCAGCTCCAGCAGCTCCGTCATGCGCGCCACCATGTAAGGCTGCGAAATCGTCTGGCCCTGTCCGATGGGCAGCGCCACGTTTTCCCACGCTTTGTGTTCAAACGCCTCGTCTACAAATTTCTCACGCGGAACCTGAGCAAGCGCTTCAAGCACGTGCTCGTCGCGGATCCCCTGCGCGCGGAGTTGTTCCAGAAGAGTTTGTACACGTTTGTTTACCATTGCGCGTTCACTCCTGCGCGATCCAGCCAGCCCGACACCACATCATGCGCGCTATACGCGGTTAAATCTACGTGCAGCGGGGTAACCGAAACATAGCCTTCATCCACGGCGGCAAAGTCGGTATCCGGACCCGCATCGCACTTATCGCCGGGAGGGCCAATCCAGTAAAGCGTGTTGCCGCGAGGATCCTGCTGCGGGATCACCTGATCGGCAGGATGTCGGCTTCCGCAACGGGTGACGCGAATGCCTTTAATTTCATCGAGAGGAAGATCCGGCACGTTGATGTTGAGGATGCGCCCGGTACGCAACGGCTCGCGGCCGAGCGCCCGCAGGATCGAACAGGTCACCGCGGCGGCGGTGTCGTAGTGCGTGTGGCCGTTCAACGAGACCGCCAGCGCCGGGAACCCCAGATGGCGCCCTTCCATTGCGGCCGCCACGGTACCGGAGTAAATCACGTCATCGCCGAGGTTAGGACCGGCGTTAATGCCGGAAACAACGATATCCGGACGCGGCCGCATCAGCGCGTTCACGCCCAGAAAAACGCAGTCGGTTGGCGTGCCCATCTGCACGGCAATATCGCCATTTTCAAAGGTAAAGGTGCGAAGCGACGACTCCAGCGTCAGGGAGTTAGACGCTCCACTGCGGTTACGATCGGGCGCCACGACCTGCACGTCCGCGAATTCGCGGAGGTGTTTCGCCAGGGTCTGAATGCCTGGCGCGTGGATACCGTCATCGTTACTCAGCAATATTCGCATAATCACCCGAGGTGTTGATAAGTTCCCTGACAACACTGGTGGCAAAGCTACCTGCCGGTAGCCAGAAGCGTAACTCGACGGTCACGTCATCCCACCAGTTCCAGCTTAACTGCTGCGGGTAGAGCAGCATCGCGCGGCGTGCCGCCTCGACTTTTTCCCGCACCAGCAAGGATTGCAATTCTGGCGCATCCGCTACGGCTAACTGCTCGGCAGCCAGCGCGTCGCCCTGCGTTCCCCAGTCGCCCGTACCGGGCAGCGCGGCGGTAATCATCAGCGCTTTTGCGTCCACGCGCGACTGCACATCGGCCATTTCTTCGGCCGTTGCCACAAACCAGCTTCCGCGTCCCGCTAATTGTAGCGCATCGCCAACAACAACTTGATTCGCGTCCGGTTTTTTCAGCCTTTCGCTCACAATCTGATTAAACAACGCGCTGCGGGCCGCCGACAACCAAAAACTGCGTTTATTCCTGTCGCGCACCGGGGCATCGCTTTGCGCCCAGCGCAGCGCACCATGCAGGTTGCTGCCGCCAATGCCAAAGCGCTGCGCGCCAAAGTAGTTCGGCACACCGCGTTCACTGATCGCGTTCAGACGTTTTTCAACATCTTCGCGGTGAGACACTTCACGCAGCACCAGCGTAAAGTCGTTCCCCTTCAACGCCCCCAGACGCAGTTTGCGCTTGTGGCGGGCGAATTCCAGTACCTTACAGCCTTCAAGCTCAAATTTGCTTAAATCAGGCATCGTATTGCCGGGAACGCGCGCGCAGAGCCACTGTTCCGTGACGGCGTGTTTATCTTTCTGTCCGGCAAAGCTCACTTCGCGGGCATGGATTTTGAGGAATTTTGCCAGCGCGTCGGCCACAAAGCGGGTATTGCAGCCATTTTTCAGAATACGCACCAGGATATGTTCGCCTTCGCCATCCGGCTCAAAACCCAGATCCTCCACCACGAGGAAATCTTCCGGGCTGGCTTTCAGCACCCCGTTCCCCTGCGGTTTACCGTGCAGGTATGTCAGGTTGTCGAAGTCTGTCATTTGCTCGCCTTCAGCAGCAGCGCCACGGCTTCACAGGCAATTCCTTCTCCACGCCCGGTAAAGCCCAGCTTCTCGGTCGTCGTCGCTTTAACGTTCACGTCGTCCATATGGCAGCCCAGATCTTCTGCAATAAACACGCGCATCTGCGGAATATGCGGCAGCATTTTCGGGGCCTGGGTAATAATCGTCACGTCGACGTTGCCGAGGGTGTAGCCTTTCGCCTGAATGCGGCGCCACGCTTCGCGCAGCAGTTCGCGGCTGTCCGCGCCTTTAAATGCCGGGTCGGTGTCCGGGAACAGCTTGCCGATATCGCCCAGCGCGGCAGCGCCCAACAGCGCGTCGGTCAGCGCATGCAGTGCCACGTCGCCATCAGAATGCGCCAGCAGTCCTTTTTCATAAGGAATGCGCACGCCGCCAATGATAATTGGGCCTTCTCCGCCAAAGGCGTGTACATCAAAACCGTGTCCAATTCGCATTATGCCTTCTCCTGATGGGTCGAACGGGTAAGATAAAATTCCGCAAGCTTTAAATCTTCCGGACGCGTCACTTTAATATTATCAGCGCGTCCTTCAACAAGCTCAGGGTGGAAACCGCAATACTCCAGCGCGGAGGCTTCGTCCGTGATGGTCGCGCCTTCTTTAAGCGCACGCGTTAAGCAGTCGTGGAGTAATTCGCGGGGGAAAAATTGTGGCGTCAGCGCGTGCCATAAATCGACGCGATCGACGGTGTGGGCGATAGCCTGTTTGCCCGGCTCGGCGCGCTTCATAGTGTCGCGCACCGGTGCGGCCAGAATCCCGCCAACCTTGCTTGTTTCGCTCAGCGCCAGCAGGCGCGCAAGATCGTCCTGATGCAGGCACGGACGCGCCGCGTCATGTACCAGCACCCACGGCGCGTTTCCGGCGGCCTGAATGCCCGCCAGCACGGAATCGGCGCGTTCGGCGCCACCGTCAACGACGGTAATGTGTGGATGATTTGCCAGCGGCAGCTGCGCGAAGCGCGCATCGCCAGGGCTGATAGCGATGATCACACGCGTCACCCGCGGGTGCGCCAGCAGCGCCGCCACGGCGTGCTCGAGGATCGTTTTATCGCCAATAGAGAGGTACTGCTTGGGACATTCTGTCTGCATGCGCCGGCCAAAACCTGCGGCCGGCACCACGGCGCATACGTCCGAAAAAGTTACTGCCATGTCGTAATCCTGGGCCTGATTATCGATTGTTTTGTGCTGAGCCCTGATTGCGTTTAGACGCATCCGGAACCAGACGATAAAAGGTTTCGCCCGGCTTAGTCATACTGAGTTCATTGCGTGCGCGTTCCTCAATCGCCTCTTGCCCGCCATTGAGGTCATCAATTTCAGCAAAGAGTTGATCGTTTCGCGCCTTAAGTTTGGCGTTTGTTGCCTGCTGAGCCGCGACGTCATCGCTCACCCGGCTATAGTCGTGCAGTCCGTTCTTACCGAACCACAGCGAATATTGCAGCCAGATTAGCAAAGCCAGCAACAGCAGCGTTAGTTTACCCATCCTGCCCCCTGAAAAACGGCATCATCATCCCAAGACTTCCCCAGAGCACTACGCCGGGGTAACAGAGATGCCGCAACATCGCGGGCAAATGTACCACATTTTTTCCGCAGAATCGTCCTGCTCAATATCGTTACACAGTTGGTTACGGTTTGAATTATGGCTGAAGTTAGCCCATGAGCCACAAAAATAACAGACCAAACATGAGAACCACCGTCACAATCGTGACCACGGTGCTGTACAGGAGCTTACCGTTGAGCAGCGAGTGCAGCGCAATGCCGACGACAACCGCCACGGGCATCAACGCCAGAAAGAAAGGCCAGGTGTAGAGAAAGAAGAACAGCGTGTTGCCGCCGTAGATGAGAAACGGAATGCCAAGCGCCAGCAGCCATGAGACGAAGCCAATGATGGCCCCAGGAAATGACCAGGTCGTTTCGTCGTCGGTCGCTAGCGGCTCCGACCCGGTGGTGGTGATGTAATGTTCACTGTTGCGCATAGCTAATCCTGTGACCGTGACTGATCGTTCGGGAAGACAGCTCCCGAACGATACCGCCTCAGGATCTGATAATATCGTCCCGTCTGAGCAGGTCTAATAATTGGCTTACTAAATTTGTTACCAATTGTTGACCTTCCAGGTGAATTTCAGGCGATTCAGGCGCTTCGTATACCGCGTCAATTCCGGTGAAGTTGCGCAGTTCTCCGGCACGCGCTTTCTTGTACAGCCCTTTCGGGTCGCGCGCTTCGCAAATCTCCAGCGGCGTATCGACAAACACCTCGATAAAGCGATCCTGGCCCACGCGTTCGCGCACGATCTGGCGCTCGGCGCGGTGCGGAGAGATAAACGCGGTCAGCACCACCAGCCCGGCGTCAGCCATCAGGCTGGCGACTTCGCCCACCCGGCGGATGTTCTCTTTGCGGTCATCGTCGCTAAACCCTAAATCGCTGCACAGGCCGTGACGCACGTTGTCGCCATCCAGCAGGTACGTGCTTACGCCCTGCTGATGCAACGCCTCTTCCAGCGCGCCGGCCACCGTCGATTTACCCGAGCCGGACAGCCCGGTAAACCACAGCACAACCCCACGGTGACCGTGGAGCTGTTCGCGCTGGGCGACGGTGACCGGATGAGGATGCCAGACGACGTTCTCATCATGGGCGGCCATTACTTGCCTCCCAGCAGATCGCTTGCGCCCCAGTGCGGGAAGTGTTTACGCACCAGCGCGTTCAGTTCCAGCTCGAAGGCGCTGAATTCAGACGTCGCGGCAGCCTGTTTAATCGGTTCGCGAACCATACCGGCCCCGACGGTAACGTTGGTCAGCCTGTCGATAAAGATAAGACCTCCCGTGACCGGATTCTGCTGATACGGATCCAGCACCAGCGGTTCGTCGAAGGTCAGATCGACCAGACCAATGCCGTTCAGCGGCAGCTCGGTGACGTCACGCTGGGTCAGGTTGTTGATATCCACCTGGAACTGAATACCGTCCACGCGGGCGCGGGTTTTCTTGCCGGCAATTTTGATGTCATAGCTCTGGCCAGCGGTCAGCGGCTGTTCGGCCATCCAGACCACGTCCACGGAAGCCCCCTGCACTGCCGCCAGCGTTTCCTGCGCGTCGACCAGCAGGTCGCCCCGGCTGATGTCAATTTCGTCTTTCAGCACCAGCGTTACGGCTTCACCGGCACCCGCTTCCTGCAGGTCACCGTCGAAGGTGACAATGCGGGCGATAGTCGATTCCACGCCGGATGGCAGCACCTTGACGCGCTGACCTACCTTCACGGAACCTGACGCGAGGGTACCTGAGAAGCCGCGGAAATCGAGGTTTGGACGGTTCACGTACTGCACCGGGAAGCGCATCGGCTGGGTATCGACCACGCGCTGAATTTCAACGGTTTCCAGCACTTCCAGCAGCGTCGGACCGCTGTACCACGGCATGTTCGCGCTCTGGGAGGCGACGTTATCCCCTTCCAGCGCCGAAAGCGGCACAAAGCGAATATCCAGGTTGCCCGGCAGCTGTTCGGCAAAGGTCAGATAGCTCTGGCGGATCTCCTCGAACTTCTCTTCGCTGAAGTTGACCAGATCCATCTTGTTGACCGCCACCACCAGGTGTTTGATCCCCAGCAGCGTCGAGATAAAGCTGTGACGACGGGTCTGATCCAGCACGCCTTTTCGCGCGTCCATCAGCAGGATCGCCAGGTCGCAGGTGGACGCGCCGGTCGCCATGTTGCGGGTGTACTGCTCGTGCCCCGGGGTGTCGGCGATAATAAATTTGCGCTTCTCGGTAGAGAAGTAGCGGTAGGCCACATCGATGGTGATGCCCTGCTCGCGCTCGGCCTGCAGGCCGTCCACCAGCAGCGCCAGGTCGAGTTTTTCACCCTGGGTGCCGTGACGCTTACTGTCGTTATGCAGGGAAGAGAGCTGATCTTCGTAAATCTGGCGCGTATCGTGCAGCAGGCGGCCAATCAGGGTACTTTTCCCGTCATCCACGCTGCCGCAGGTCAGAAAACGCAGCAGGCTTTTGTGTTGTTGCGCGTGCAGATACGCTTCCACGCCGCCTTCGTTGGCAATTTGTTGAGCAATAGTGGTGTTCATGGCGGCTCCTTAGAAATAACCCTGACGTTTCTTCAGCTCCATGGAGCCTGCCTGGTCGCGGTCAATCACGCGCCCCTGTCGCTCGCTGGTGGTGGACACCAGCATCTCTTCGATGATCTCCGGCAGCGTCTGCGCGCTGGATTCCACCGCCCCGGTCAGCGGCCAGCAGCCGAGAGTACGGAAGCGCACCATCTGTTGTTTGATCACTTCGCCCGGCTGCAGGTCGATGCGATCGTCGTCGATCATCATCAGCATGCCGTCGCGCTCCAGCACCGGGCGCTCGGCGGCCAGATACAGCGGAACGATTTCAATGTTTTCCAGATAGATGTACTGCCAGATATCCAGCTCGGTCCAGTTGGAGAGCGGGAAGACGCGAATGCTTTCGCCTTTGTTGATCTGACCGTTGTAGTTGTGCCACAGCTCCGGACGCTGGTTTTTCGGATCCCAGCGGTGGAAGCGGTCGCGGAAGGAGTAGATACGTTCTTTGGCGCGGGATTTCTCCTCGTCACGGCGCGCGCCGCCGAAGGCCGCGTCAAAACCGTATTTGTTCAGCGCCTGCTTCAGCCCTTCGGTTTTCATGATATCGGTGTGCTTGGCGCTGCCGTGCACGAACGGGTTAATGCCCATCGCCACCCCTTCCGGGTTTTTATGCACCAGCAGCTCGCAGCCGTAGGCTTTCGCGGTACGGTCGCGGAACTCGTACATTTCGCGGAATTTCCAGCCGGTATCCACGTGCAGCAGCGGGAACGGCAGCGTGCCCGGATAAAACGCTTTACGCGCCAGATGCAGCATGACGCTGGAATCTTTACCGATGGAGTACATCATCACCGGGTTAGAAAACTCGGCGGCCACTTCGCGGATAATATGGATACTCTCCGCTTCGAGCTGCCGCAGGTGTGTAAGACGTTTTTGGTCCATAACCGTTCCTTAAGCCAAATTTACGACAGAAGAACCAAAGCCTTCTGTATCGGTTGTGTGTTGGAACCAGGCGAGCGTGCTGTGCAGCTGCACCACTTCACCCACCACGATCAGGGCGGGCATCGGGGCGTCTTTCGCCAGGGTTGCAAGATGTTCCAGCGTGCCCGTCGCAACGTGCTGATCGACGCGCGTGCCGCGAGAAATGACGGCAACGGGCGTCGTCGCCTCGCGACCGTGCTGAATAAGCTGTTCGCTGATGTCCGCCGCCTTCATCGTGCCCATGTATATCGCCAGCGTCTGGCGGCTCTGGGCGAGATGCGACCAGTCGAACGGCGTGCTGTCGGCCTTGTAGTGGCCGGTCACAAAGGTCACGCTCTGGGCGTAATCGCGGTGGGTCAACGGGATACCGGCGTAGGCCGTTACCGCAGAGGCCGCCGTGATGCCGGGCACCACCTGGAACGGTATGCCCGCTTCGGCTGCCGCCTGCAGCTCTTCGCCGCCGCGACCAAAAATGAACGGATCGCCCCCTTTCAGGCGCACCACGGTTTTACCCGCTTTGGCGGCGTCAACCAGCATCTGGTTGGTGTCGTGCTGCGGCACCGAGTGCTCGCCAGCCCGTTTGCCGACGCAGATTTGCTCCGCGTCGCGACGGATCAGCTCGCGCACGCCGTCGGTGACCAGATGGTCGTAGAACACCACGTCCGCGTCCTGCAGCACCTGCAGGCCGCGCAGCGTCAGAAGCCCGGCATCGCCCGGCCCAGCCCCCACCAGAATGATCTCCCCGCCCGTGCTGCCGGGGTTATCCAGTTCGTCCTCGAGAATTTTCTGCGCTGCCGTCTCATTACCGGCATGCATCAGGCTGGCAAAGCGGCCGCGAAACACGCGCTCCCAGAAGCGACGGCGTTCCGTTACGCTGGTCAGGCGCATTTTCAGGTGGTTGCGCCAGTAGCTGGCTTTTTCCGCCATGCGCCCGAGGCTGGTCGGCAGCAGCGCTTCGATTTTTTCACGCAGCACGCGCGCCAGCACCGGTGCGGTACCGCCGGAGGAGATCGCCACCAGCAGCGGAGAACGGTCAACGATCGACGGGAAGATGAACGAACATAACGGCTGGTCGTCCACCACGTTCACCAGGCGGTAACGGGCCTGAGCGGCGTCGGAAATCCGCCGGTTCAGGTCGCGATCTTCGGTCGCCGCAATCACCAGCACGACGCTGTCGATTTGTGATTCGTCAAAATCCGCTTCTGCCACTACCCGCACCTGCGCCCCTGCGCGTTGCAGAAACGCGATTTTGCGATCGGCAATTTCACCCGTGCCAACAACCAGCACCGGCTTCTCTTTTATCGCGGCAAATAAGGGCAGATAGTCCACAAGCAACAACTCACTAACAACGAGGAATAAAGGGACTATAGGGGGCGGCTTAGACCGAATGAAATTACGAATTGGAATGAGTAGTTACTCAATGGAATAACGCCGTGAAAAAGCTAATACCAAAAAGTGCTTAACACGCGAAATTTCGGGCATTTAAGACCAATTCAAATTGTGTATGGACGATCACAGTTTCATACTAGGCGGGTTATTATTTTGCTCAGTTTTTAAGGACTCACTATGTTTTCCGCAACGCGCCACCGTATTGCTGCCCTGGCGCTCGGCGTTTGCTTTATTCTTCCTGCCCAGGCAAAAAACCAAGCTTATGGTGAAATCGCCACTATGCAGGCGCGGCATATTGCCACCGTCTTCCCTGGCCGCATGACCGGCTCGCCTGCAGAGATGCTCTCTGCGGACTATCTTCGCCAGCAGTTTGCCGGGATGGGCTACCAGAGCGATATCCGCGCGTTTCACAGCCGCTACGTTTATACCTCCAGAAATAAAACGAAAAACTGGCATAACGTGACCGGCAGTACGGTTATCGCGGCGCATGAAGGTCGCGCGGCTGAACAGATTATTATCATGGCGCACCTTGATACCTACGCTCCGATGAGCGATGCCGATACGGATAACAACCTCGGCGGGCTGACGCTGCAGGGCATGGACGACAACGCGGCGGGCCTGGGCGTGATGCTCGAACTGGCCGAGCGGATGAAAGATATTCCAACCCAGTATGGTATTCGTTTCGTTGCCACCAGCGGTGAAGAAGAGGGCAAACTCGGCGCTGAGAATCTCCTTAAACGCATGAGCGCTGAGGAGAAGAAAAATACGCTGCTGGTGATCAACCTCGATAACCTGATCGTCGGCGATAAGCTTTATTTCAACAGCGGGCAGAGTACGCCGGGACCCGTGCGGAAACTGACGCGCGACCGGGCGCTGGCGATTGCCCGCAGCCATGGCGTTTTTGCCACGACCAATCCGGGCGGGAATCCTGCTTTCCCACACGGAACAGGCTGCTGCAACGACGGGGAAGTCTTCGATAAGGCGGGCATTCCGGTGCTGTACGTGGAAGCGACAAACTGGGCATTGGGCAAGAAAGATGGCTATCAGCAACGCGCTAAATCGAAAGCCTTCCCGGACGGGACAAGCTGGCACAACGTGATGCTGGATAATCAGCAGCACATTGACAGCGCGCTGCCGCAGCGGATTGAGCACCGCAGTCGTGATGTGGTGAAGATCATGCTGCCGCTGGTGAAGGAGCTGGCGAAAGCGGGGAAAGCCTGAGGTCGTTAAGCATAGCGCGGCCTGATGCCCTCACCCCAACCCTCTCCCACAGGGAGAGGGGGGATAAGGAATCATCCTTCGTGCAGCCCGCACTCGCGCTTCAGCCCAAAGAATCGTGTCTCTTCTTCCGCCATTCCCGGTTCCCATTTGCGCGTGGTGTGGATGTCGCCCACTGACAGATAGCCCTGGTCCCACAGCGGATGGTACTTCAGCCCGTGTTTTTGCAGATACTGATACACCGTCCGGTTATCCCAGTCGATAATCGGCAGCACTTTAAATACCCCGCGCTGGACCGCCAGCACCGGTAAGGTTGCACGGCTGCCGGACTGCTCGCGGCGTAGCCCCGCAAACCACGTCTGCGCATTGAGCTCTTTCAGCGCCCGGTTCATCGGCTCGACTTTGTTGATCTCATTGTATTTCTCAATGCCCTCAACGCCCTGCTCCCACAGCTTACCGTAGCGCGCCTCCTGCCAGGCCGCGCTTTCCGTCGCGCGGTACACTTTGAGGTTCAGCTTGAGCTTGTCCGTCAGCTCGTCAATAAACTGGTAGGTTTCAGGAAACAGGTAGCCGGTATCGGTGAGGATCACCGGAATGTCCGGACGGATCTGATTCACCAGATGCAGGCTGACCGCCGCCTGAATACCAAAGCTCGACGAGAGCACATAGTCTCCCGGCAGGTTTTCCAGCGCCCACGCCACGCGCCCTTCGGCGTCCAGCTTTTCAAGGTGGGCATTGGTTTCTGCCAGCGCCAGAATGCGTTCGACTTTAGGCAGATCGTTAAGGGCGTTTAGATCGAGTACGGACATAATTACCTCTCGTGGTTACTCCCAGAAATCCCTTGCGGGATCGAGCACCGGGCGAATGATGCCCGCACGCACAGTAAAGTCGCCGAAGCCTTCACCCGCTTCGCGCTCTTTCGCCCAGCGCCCGACAAGCTCGTCGATGGAATCAAGGATTTCCGGCTCGGTAATGTTCTCGCGGAACATACGCGGAATGCGCGTGCCGATACGGTTACCGCCCAGGTGCAAGTTGTAACGACCCGGCGCTTTCCCCACCAGACCCAGCTCGGCCAGCATCGCGCGGCCGCAGCCGTTCGGGCAGCCGGTGACGCGCATAACAATATGCTCGTCCGGAATACCGTGTTTTTCCAGAATCGCCTCCACTTTGTCAGTGAATGACGGCAGGAAACGTTCCGCTTCGGCCATCGCCAGCGGACAGGTCGGGAACGACACGCAGGCCATGGAGTTTTCACGCTGCGGCTTAACCGCATCCATTAACCCGTGATCGCGCGCCAGCTTCTCGATCTTCGCCTTCTGGCTTTCCGGCACGCCGGCAATAATGAGATTCTGGTTAGCGGTAATGCGGAATTCGCCTTTATGGATCTTAGCAATTTCCAGCAGACCGGTTTTCAGCGGACGGCCCGGATAGTCCAGAATACGGCCGTTTTCGATAAACAGCGTCAGGTGCCATTTATTATCGATACCTTTCACCCAGCCAATGCGATCGCCGCGACCGGTGAATTCGTAAGGGCGGATCGGCTCAAATTTGATGCCCGCACGACGCTCCACTTCCTCTTTGAACGTCTCAACGCCCACGCGCTCCAGGGTGTATTTGGTTTTCGCGTTTTTACGGTCGGTACGGTTGCCCCAGTCGCGCTGCGTGGTCACTACCGCTTCCGCCACGGCCAGCGTGTGCTCCAGCGGCAGGAAGCCGAACTCGCTCGCGGTGCGGGCGTAGGTTTTCTTATTACCGTGCTCAATGGACAGGCCGCCGCCCACCAGCAGGTTAAAGCCAATCAGCTTGCCGTTTTCGGCAATCGCCACGAAGTTCATGTCGTTGGCGTGCAGATCGATATCGTTCTGCGGTGGGATCACGACCGTGGTTTTAAACTTACGCGGCAGATAGGTCTGGCCAAGGATCGGTTCTTCGTCCGTGGTCGCGACTTTTTCCTGATCGAGCCAAATCTCCGCATAGGCGCGGGTGCGCGGCAGCAGGTGCTCAGAGATCTTCTTCGCCCACTCATAGGCTTCGGCGTGCAGCTCGGACTCATACGGGTTCGACGTGCAGAGCACGTTACGGTTCATGTCGTTGGCGGTCGCCAGCGCGTCCAGCCCGACCGAGTGCAGCATCTGATGCACCGGCTTGACGTTCTTCTTCAGAATGCCGTGGAACTGGAATGTCTGACGGTTGGTCAGGCGGATGCTGCCATAAATCGTGTTTTCACCGGCAAACTTGTCGATGGCCTGCCACTGTTTGGTGGTGATCACCCCGCCCGGCAGACGGCAGCGCAGCAGCATCGCATGACGCGGCTCCAGCTTCTGTTCGGCACGCTCGGCGCGGATGTCGCGATCGTCCTGCTGATACATGCCGTGGAAGCGGATCAGCAGGAAGTTGTCGCCTTTGAAGCCGCCGGTGAGACCGTCATTCAGATCTTCAGCAATGGTGCCGCGCAGATAGTTGCTTTCCAGCTTCATGCGCTCGGCGTCTGTCAGTTTACCTTCGACCACCAGTGGCCCTGGATGTTTTTCGCTCATTAGTAGACATCTCGCTGATAACGGCGCTCAACGCGCAGCTCACTTAAAAATTCATCCGCCGTTTCGGCATCCATACCGCCGAATTCGGCAATCACTTCCAGCAGTGCCTGCTCAACGTCTTTCGCCATGCGATTGGCGTCGCCGCAGACATAAATGTGGGCACCGTCATTGATCCAGCGCCACAGCTCTGCGCCCTGTTCGCGCAGTTTATCTTGTACGTATACTTTTTCTTTCTGGTCGCGGGACCAGGCCAGATCGATGCGGGTCAGTACGCCTTCTTTCACATAGCGCTGCCACTCAACCTGGTAGAGGAAATCCTCGGTAAAGTGCGGGTTGCCGAAGAACAGCCAGTTTTTACCCGGCGCTTCATCTGCCGCGCGCTGCTGCATGAAGGCGCGGAACGGCGCAATGCCGGTGCCTGGGCCAATCATGATGACCGGCGTTTCCGGGTTCGCCGGCAGGCGGAAGTTGTCGTTGTGCTCGATAAAGACGCGCACTTCGCCCTCTTCTTCCACGCGATCCGCCAGGAAGCTTGATGCCCCACCCGCACGGGCGCGGCCTTCGATGTCGTAGCGCACCACGCCGACGGTAATATGCACTTCACTCTCCACTTCGGCCTGCGAAGAGGCGATGGAGTACAGGCGCGGCGTCAGCGGTCGCAGCAGGCCGATCAGCGCATCGGCATCCAGCTGAGCCGGAGAGAAACGCACCATATCGACAATTGGCGTCGTCGCGGCGTAATGCTGCAGCTTCGCTTTGTCGCCCACCAGCGGCAGCAGGGATTCGCTGCGCGTTAAGGTGGCATAATTTTCGACGATATTCGGGGTATTCACCGTCAGTTCGAAATGCCACTGCAGCGCCTCTGCAAGCGGCTGGGTTTTGCCGTCAACGGTGACGGGCTCGTCACCCTTCAGCCACAGCAGCTCAACCAGCTCTTTCACCAGAGCCGGATCGTTCTGATACCAGATACCCAGCGCGTCGCCCGGCTGATAGCGCAGGCCAGAGTCGCCGAGATCGATCTCGATATGGCGCACGTCTTTTTCCGAATCGCGGCCGGTGATTTTCTGGTTCACCGACAGGCTCGCCGTCAGCGGCGCCTCTTTGGTGTACGGGCTGGTGTGGATGTCGTTGACGGCACCCGTCGCGGTGAACGCGGCCTGCCCCGACGTCTCTTTCGGCACGCGCGCTTTCAGCACCTCAACGATGCGCGCACGCCATTCGGCGGCGGCGGTCTGGTATTCAACATCCGCGTCAACGCGGTCCAGCAGGCGCTCCGCGCCCAGCTCCGCCAGCCTGCTGTCGAAGTCTTTACCGGACTGGCAGAAGAATTCATACGAGGTATCGCCAAGGCCAAATACGGCAAACGCCGTGGCATCCAGCTTCGGCGCTTTTTTCGAGAACAGGAACTTATGCAGGGCCACCGCTTCTTCAGCAGGTTCACCTTCACCCTGCGTAGAGGCGACCACCACCAGCAGTTTTTCTGACGCGATTTGCTTAAATTTATAATCCCCGGCGTTGACCAGGTTCACGTTCAGTTTGGCGGCCAGCAGGTCGTCACGCAGCGCTTCGGCCACGCGGCGCGCATTGCCCGTCTGCGAGGCGGAAATCAGGGTAATGGCCGGAATTTCAACGGCCGTTACCGGTGCACCCGCCATAGCGCCAGGCTGCTGATTGAGCATTCCCCAGAAATAACCGGAGACCCAGGCAAGCTGAGTGGGAGAAAAATCAGAGGTGGCAGCCTGAAGGCGCGCCAGTTGCTCCGGGTTCAGGGGAAGCAAATTTGAAGGTGGGGCCTGTGTTGTCATGCGTCGTTATGTTCCAGTAGCCAAGCGGACTTTAAGCGAATAAATCCAAACTGAAGATAAGGTTAACGGCGAGGATAATAACAATTAAAGAAGGGATGGAAATAATAAATAACCAAATGGACTAACCTGTTTTAGTTGTCATACTTAGCGATAAAACCGATTAATTAACCCTCTGAAAATTATCGATAAAAGCATCAAAAAACGCCTGTTAACGAGACGCCAGGCTTCAGAGCCGTTTTAGTTAATGCTAAAAATTGTGCTTTCCGGTACTATGCGGCGGTTTTTTCCGCATTACTGAGAGCGATCATGTCCACCACACTGTTTAAAGATTTCACCTTCGAAGCCGCCCACCACCTTCCGCATGTCCCTGAAGGGCATAAATGCGGCCGTCTGCACGGGCATTCGTTCATGGTGCGTCTTGAGATCACCGGTGAAGTTGATCCGCATACCGGTTGGATCATGGATTTTGCCGAACTGAAGGCGGCGTTTAAGCCGACCTACGATCGTCTGGATCATTACTACCTGAATGATATCCCGGGCCTTGAAAACCCGACCAGCGAAGTGCTGGCGAAATGGATTTGGGATCAGATGAAGCCGCTGGTGCCGCTGCTGAGCGCGGTGATGATCAAAGAGACCTGTACCGCCGGCTGTATCTATCGCGGGGAGTAAAAAAAGCCCGGCTAAACCGGGCTTTTTTTTAGGCAATATTCAGGTACTTGTGCGTCTGCATCGACAGGCGCCAGTTGCGCGCAATACAGGTTTCAATGCACAGGCGCGTCGCGTCGTCTTTCTGGCTGATCGGCTGTAGCGCAATGACGCGCTGCTTTTCATCCGTCAGCGTTGCCAGCAGTTCATCCAGCGCTTCGATATCACGCACGCGCCCAACCGGGTGCTTAATCTCATCCGCGCGTTCCAGCGCCTGAGACAGCACGTCATACCCGCCGCGCATATTCACTTTTGGCGATACCGTCACCCAGGTGGTGTGTGAACAGCGCACTTCATGGGTGCCGCTGGTTTCAATCTGGCAGCTGTAGCCGTTCTTTTCGAGCAGTTCGGTCAGCGGCGTCAGATCGTGGATACAGGGTTCACCGCCGGTGATCACCACGTGGCGCGCCGTCCAGCCCTGACGACCAATAATGGCCAGCAGATCTTCTGAACTGCCCGCGCCCCACTTATCGCTCTCTTTGGTTTTCGCCAGAATGCTAAACAGCGACACTTCCCGATCTGCGAGCTTATCCCACGTATGTTTGGTATCACACCAGGCACAGCCAACCGGGCATCCCTGTAAACGAATGAAAATAGCGGGAACGCCGGTAAAGTAACCCTCGCCTTGCAGGGTCTGGAACATCTCGTTAATCGGGTACTGCATAGTCATCTCAGTAAAGGGGATAAACGATAAGTATCGCAGATCCCCGCCGGATGGTCATGCTCCATCGGTGCTTTGCGCGCCAATCGCCGCCATAAAACGCTCGGTAATTTGCTGTGGACGGGTGATGGCGCCGCCGACGACGACCGTATGCGCGCCCAGCGCCAGGCATCTGGCCGCGCGTTCAGGCGTATCCACGTTGCCTTCGGCAACCACGGGAACCGTCACGGCAGCCAGCGCGGCCTTCAGGAACGCGCAGTCGTTCTCCGGAAGCGAATGGCCCGCCGTTTCCGCCGTATAGCCGTAAAGCGTGGTGCCGACGCAGTCAAAGCCAAGCGCCTGCGCCGTCACTGCTTCGCCCACGGTGGAAATATCGGCCATCAGCAGTACTGAGGGGTAGCGCGAGCGGATGCGCGTGACCAGCGTTTCCAGGGATTCTCCACCGGGGCGCTCCCGCGCCGTCGCATCAAGCGCAATGATTTCCGGAGAGACGGTCATCAGCTCATCCACCTCTTTCATCGTGGCGGTGATAAACACCTCGCTTTCCGGGTAATCCCGTTTGATGATGCCGATAACAGGCAAAGAGACCTGCTGCTTAATGGCCTCGATATCCACCACGCTGTTGGCACGAATGGCAGCGGCTCCGCCCTGTGCCGCCGCCAGCGCCATGCGCGACATAATAAACGGGCTATGCAGCGGTTCATTTTCCAGCGCCTGACAGGAGACGACCAGTTTTCCCTTCAGGTTATCCAGTACAGTTTTCATTACGATAAGATCTCTTCCACTTCGTCTTTGATAATCGTGACGTGCGGGCCATAAATGACCTGAACCCCGTTACCGCGCACGATAACGCCGCGCGCGCCGGTGGCTTTCAGCGCCGCATCATTCACTTTGCTGCCGTCCTTCACCGTGACGCGAAGCCGCGTGGCGCAGCAGTCCACCTCTTCCAGATTCTCTTTTCCGCCTAATCCCGCGATCACCGCAACGGCGCGCTCGCTCTGCGAGAAGGTCACCTCATTGGCCATCGCCTCCTTTTCCCGACCCGGCGTGGCAAAATCAAAGCGGTTAATCAGATAGCGGAAGGTGAAGTAGTAAAGGAAGAACCACGGCACGCCGACCAGCGGAACGAACATCCAGTTGGTTTTGGCCTCTCCCTGCAAAATGCCGAACAGCACGAAGTCAATAAAACCGCCGGAGAAGGTTTGCCCGATGGTGATATGCAGCATGTGCGCGAGCATGAACGCCAACCCGTCAAACAGCGCATGAATGACGTAAAGCACCGGCGCAATGAACAGGAAGGAAAACTCGATAGGCTCGGTAATTCCGGTCAGGAACGAGGTTAATGCCGCAGAGAGCAGCAGCCCGGCAACGCGCTTTTTATTCTCCGGTTTTGCCGTGTGGTACATCGCCAGACACGCGCCGAGCAGGCCAAACATCATCGTAATAAAGCGCCCGGACATGAAGCGGGACGTGCCCTCATAGAAATGCTGCGTGTTCGGGTCGGCCAGCTGGGCGAAGAAGATCCGCTGTGTGCCCTCAACGAGGTGACCGTTGACAATCTCGCTGCCCCCGAGCGCGGTGGTCCAGAACGGCAGATAGAAGATGTGGTGCAAACCAAACGGGCCCAGCATGCGTAAAATGAAGCCGTACAGCAGGGTGCCCAGATAGCCGGTGGCATCCACCAGCCCGCCGAGACCAAAAATCAGCTTCTGGAAATGCGGCCAGACCACCGTCATGAGCGCGCCGACGAGTATCGCCGCCAGCGAGCTGATGATGGGAACAAAGCGCGACCCGCCAAAGAACCCGAGGAACTGCGGAAGCGCAATTTTATTAAACCGATGATGGAGCGTGCAGGTCACCAGACCAATCACCACGCCGCCAAACACGCCGGTTTCCAGCGTCTGGATCCCCAGCGTCATGCCCTGCCCAACTGCGCCCGGGTTCTCGTGCGCCAGTTTGCCGGTGAGGATCAGCAGCGCGTTGATGGTGGCATTCATTACCAGAAACGCGAGTAGCGCCGCCAGCCCAGCCGTGCCCTTATCGCTTTTTGCCAACCCGACGGCTACCCCAACCGCAAACAGCACCGAAAGGTTCGCAAACACGATTGAACCGGCGCTGCTCATGATAGTGAAAATGGCCTGCAGCCAGCCCACATCTAAAAACGGATAAGCCGCCAGCGTATTGGGATTCGATAACGCGCCGCCTATCCCCAGCAGCAGGCCCGCCGCGGGCAGCACGGCGATAGGCAACATAAAGGATTTACCAAAGCGCTGCGCTTTTTCAAACCATCCCCCCGAAGAAGCACCACTGAACATTTGCATCATTTTTTCATCTCCCCGTTAAACGATGAAAATTTTTACCATATAAATATTACCCAGTGAAAATTATCATCAAAAACCAGGAAGCCGATCATACTTTTTCAAAATGACTGGCATCTTTCCCCTCCTTTCCGCCACACTAGTCGCAGCGAAACACATTAAGGACGTGGCATGTCGGACCATGAAAATCTGCTGCTGAAGCTCCGCCAGGAGGCTTCCGGGTACAGCCCAACGCAACAAAAACTCGGTGAGTTTGTCCTCAGCGATCCTGCCCGGGTGCTCTACCTGACGATCACTGAACTGGCGCGCGAGAGCCACACCAGCGAAGCCAGCGTCACGCGCCTTTGCCGGACGCTGGGCTGCAAGGGCTATAACGAATTTAAAATGGCGCTTGCGCTGGATATTCAGCAGGGCCAGCCCGCGCGTCAGGCGGGGGATGAGATTGATAACGTCGTGGATGAGTCGGTGCAGGCTTTGCAGGATACCGCCAGACTCCTCGACCGCACGTTGCTTGAAAAAGCGGCGCTGGCGCTGCATCAGGCGCAATCCGTGCAGATTTATGGCGTCGCGGCCAGCGCGATCCTCGGGGAGTATCTGCATTACAAGCTGCTGCGGCTGGGAAAACCCGCACAGCTGTTTAGCGATATGCACCGCGCGGCCATGAATGCGACAACGCTTTCGAAAGATACGCTGGTTGTGGCCATCTCCAGTTCGGGTTCAACGCGGGATTTACTCCACGTGGTGAAGCTTGCCCGCAAGCGCGGCGTTAAGGTTCTGGCGCTCAGCAATACGCCCCGCAGCCCGCTGGCCTCTCTGAGCGACATGCAGCTGGTTGCCGCCAAACCAGAAGGCCCTCTAAGTGCAGGCGCGCTCAATGCTAAGGTTGGAGTGATGCTGCTGGTCGAGCTGTTGACCACGTCCATGATTGCGCTGGATGGTCATTACGGCGACGTTAGCCAGCAAACAGCCAGCGCCACGCTTCCCCTTTTGCTCTGAAAATCATTCGCAGGCTAAATAAATCGGCCTGCGACTTATGTTGTCTGATTTGAGTTAATGGGTATTTAAAACATTTATTCGATAAATGTTTGGTGTAACAAATTATTATACTTATTACATTTTGAATTACGTTCACCATTCGGCGCAGACCCCATAAAAACAATTAAATTCAATGAGTTAAAATTTAAATTTTAATAGAGTGAATTTTTACCCTTGCGATACTGTCCAATATATCCACCTGATTTCCTTTCCTTAAAATAAGCTTAAGACGCCATTGATTTCGGCGTTTTATTATTTAAATGCCGTTTACTTTTGCACGCCTACAATCCGCCTCATCAATCATAATGAGACGGTATTAATGAAGATGTTATTGATTACAGGCGTGACCGGATTTCTGGGCGGTGCAGTTCTTGAAAAAATCCTGACCAGCGATCAACCCGCAAAACTCCTTTTGCTTGCGCGCGCCAGCGATCCGCAGAGCGGGCTGGAGCGCGTGCTGGAGAACATGCGCAAGTTCAACGTTCCCGAGGACAAACTGGCCTCCTTGAAGGTGGATAATATTCTGATTGGCGACCTCAGCCAGCCGGATGCCTTCCTGAACGATCCCCGTCTGGATCGGGTCACGCACGTGGTTAACTGTGCGGCCGTGGCCTCATTTGGTAATAACCCGCTGATCTGGAAGGTCAACGTTGAAGGTACGCTCGCGCTGGCGCGCCGTATGGAGCAGGTCACGGGCCTGCAGCGTTTCCTCCACGTCGGCACCGCAATGTCATGTACGCCGGAGCAGGATTCACTGGTCGCCGAAAGCGCTGAATTCAGAGAGAATGCTGAACACCTGGTGGAATACACGTTTTCGAAGTCAACCATCGAACAGCTGATGCGCCAGGAGTGCCCTAACCTCCCGCTGCTCATCGCCCGTCCGTCCATCGTTGTCGGCCATACCCGTCACGGCTGCACGCCGTCGAGCAGCATTTTCTGGGTCTTTAGCATGGGCCTGATGCTGCAGAAGTTTATGTGCTCAATGGAAGACCGGATTGACGTTGTTCCGGTGGATTATTGCGCCGACGCGATGTTAATGCTGCTCAACAGCAACGCTCGTCCGGGAGAAGTGGTACACATTTCTGCGGGAGAAGAGAACAGCGTTCGCTTTGCGGATATCGATCAGGCAATGGCGCAGGCGCTGGAGAAAGCCCCCGTCGGGGATAAATATGCGCAGGTCAGCTACGAAACGCTGGTCAGAATGCGCCGCGAGCTAAAACATATTTTTGGGCCGTGCAACGAACGTCTGATGCTGAAAGCCATGCGTTTATACGGTGCGTTTGCCACGCTTAACGTGCGCTTCAGCAACGATAAGCTGCTGAGCATGGGAATGCCGAAGCCGCCCCGGTTTACGGATTACATCGCCCGCTGCGTGCAAACCACCCAGGGGCTGACCATTCCGGAGCAAATGGCGGTCGATTTTAAATAGTCAAAAAAAATGCCAGTCATTCGACTGGCATTTTCATTTTAAGGCTTAAGCAATTATGCCTGGCCTTTGATCTCTTTCAGACCGTTGTATGGTGCTTTTTCGCCCAGCGCTTCTTCGATACGAATCAGCTGGTTGTATTTAGCAACACGGTCAGAACGGCTCATAGAACCGGTTTTGATCTGGCCTGCAGCGGTACCTACAGCCAGGTCGGCAATGGTAGCGTCTTCAGTTTCGCCAGAACGGTGAGAGATAACAGCGGTGTAGCCAGCGTCTTTCGCCATTTTGATCGCAGCCAGAGTTTCGGTCAGAGAACCGATCTGGTTGAATTTGATCAGGATGGAGTTAACGATGCCTTTCTCGATGCCTTCTTTCAGGATCTTGGTGTTGGTTACGAACAGGTCGTCACCAACCAGCTGGATTTTGTCGCCCAGTACTTTAGTCTGGTATGCGAAGCCAGCCCAGTCAGACTCGTCCAGACCGTCTTCGATAGACACGATTGGGTACTGTTTGGTCAGGTCTTCCAGGAAGTGAGTGAACTCTTCGGAGGTGAACGCTTTGTTGCCTTCGCCAGCCAGAACGTATTTACCGTCTTTGTAGAATTCAGATGCTGCACAGTCCATCGCCAGGGTGATGTCTTTGCCCAGCTCGTAGCCAGCAGCTTTAACTGCTTCTGCGATAACGGCCAGCGCTTCTGCGTTAGAACCCAGGTTTGGCGCATAGCCACCTTCGTCACCAACAGCAGTGTTCATACCTTTAGCTTTCAGAACTTTAGCCAGGTTGTGGAACACTTCAGAACCCATACGTACCGCTTCTTTCAGGGATTTCGCGCCAACTGGCTGAATCATGAATTCCTGAATATCAACGTTGTTGTCTGCGTGCTCACCACCGTTGATGATGTTCATCATTGGTACAGGCATGGAGTATTTGCCTGGGGTGCCGTTCAGTTCAGCGATGTGCTCGAACAGTGGCATACCTTTCGCAGCAGCAGCCGCTTTGGCGTTCGCCAGAGAAACTGCCAGGATTGCGTTCGCACCGAAGTTAGATTTGTTTTCAGTACCGTCCAGATCGATCATGATCTTGTCGATGCCAGCCTGGTCTTTGGCGTCTTTGCCAAGGATTGCCTGAGCAATCGGACCGTTTACAGCGCCAACCGCTTTCAGTACGCCTTTGCCCAGGAAGCGGGATTTGTCGCCATCGCGCAGTTCCAGCGCTTCGCGAGAACCAGTAGAAGCACCTGATGGAGCAGCAGCCATACCAACGAAACCACCTTCCAGGTGAACTTCGGCTTCAACGGTCGGGTTACCACGGGAGTCGATGATTTCACGACCGATGACTTTAACGATTTTGGACATTAGATTTTCCTCAGTACAAGTTAAACTAAAACTCCAGACAAACAACGCGTACCAAAGGTACGCGTTGCCGTTCTAACTTTTTTTACTTCGCCTGACGCTTCTGGTAGTCGCTGGCGGCCTTCACGAAGCCTGCAAACAGCGGATGCCCGTCACGTGGCGTTGAAGTAAATTCCGGGTGGAACTGGCAGGCGACAAACCACGGATGGTTTGGCACTTCAATGATCTCGACTAACTGATCATCCCCGGAGCGGCCCGCAACACGCAGGCCCGCGGCTTCAATAGGTTTCAACAACATGTTGTTGACTTCATAGCGGTGACGATGGCGCTCGGTGATGACCGGCTCGCCGTACAGCTTGCGAACCACGCTATCGTCAGACAGCTGGCAGGCCTGTGCGCCAAGACGCATGGTGCCACCCAGATCGCTCTTCTCGGTACGGACTTCGACGTTACCTTCTTCGTCACGCCATTCAGTTATAAGCGCCACAACAGGGTACTTACAGTCTGGCACAAATTCCGTAGAGTTCGCGTTTTCCATTCCCGCTACGTTGCGCGCAAATTCGATCAGCGCAACCTGCATACCCAGACAGATGCCGAGGTATGGAATATTGTTTTCACGCGCATAGCGCGCGGTGGCGATCTTGCCTTCTACACCACGGTAGCCGAAGCCGCCAGGAATGAGGATAGCATCCAGATCTTTCAGGATTTCAACGCCACGCGTTTCAACATCCTGCGAATCAATCAGCTTGATGTTCACGGAAACACGGTTCTTCAGACCACCGTGTTTCAGCGCTTCGATCACTGACTTATAGGCATCCGGCAGTTCAATGTACTTGCCGACCATACCGATAGTCACTTCGCCTGCCGGGTTGGCTTCTTCATAAATAACCTGTTCCCATTCAGACAGGTTCGCTTCCGGACAGTTCAAGCTGAATCGTTTACAAATATAATCGTCCAGGCCCTGAGATTTCAACAGGCCCGGGATTTTATAAATGGAATCGACATCTTTCATTGAAATAACGGCTTTTTCAGGCACGTTACAGAACAATGCAATTTTCGCACGTTCGTTCGCCGGAACCGCACGATCGGAGCGGCAAACCAGGATATCTGGCTGAATACCAATGGAGAGCAGCTCTTTCACAGAGTGCTGAGTCGGCTTGGTTTTCACTTCACCTGCGGCGGCCATGTACGGCACCAGGGTCAGGTGCATGAACAGCGCGTGCTCACGGCCGATATCTACCGCCAGCTGACGAATCGCTTCCAGGAATGGCAGGGATTCGATATCACCCACGGTACCGCCGATTTCAACCAGCACCACGTCGTGGCCTTCGCCACCCGCAACAATGCGTTCTTTGATTGCGTTAGTGATGTGCGGGATAACCTGAACGGTTGCACCCAGATAGTCACCACGGCGCTCTTTACGCAGAACGTCGGAGTAGATGCGGCCAGTCGTGAAGTTATTACGACGGGTCATTTTGGTGCGGATGAAACGCTCGTAGTGGCCAAGATCCAGATCGGTTTCAGCGCCGTCTTCAGTAACGAACACTTCCCCGTGTTGGATTGGGCTCATGGTGCCCGGATCGACGTTGATGTACGGATCCAGTTTCATCATGGTCACATTGAGGCCACGGGCTTCAAGAATGGCTGCGAGGGAGGCTGCGGCAATGCCTTTACCCAGAGAGGATACGACCCCGCCGGTCACAAAAATATAGTTCGTTGTCATGCTGAACCTGAGAAGTTAGGGTGAAACGATGGAATAACCAGGACGGGAAAGTAGTATACCCGAACACGGCGAGCGCCACAAACTTTCATTCTCCGTCTCCATTCCAGGCCATGACAAACATAAGGAGTGAGAAAATAGCCCCTTTTGGGTAAATGTTTTTGACGCAAATCAAGCGCTTGTCATTTAAAAAATCACACAAATTGCGCTTGATCGCAAAATCTCGTTAGAGATCAGATTCCTGGCGCTTTACTTCCTGCCAGACTTCTTCCATTGCCTCGAGGTCAATTCCGCTCATTTCCAGGCCTCGCGAGGCGACAATCCGCTCAACTTCGCGAAAGCGTCGTTCGAATTTTATATTGGCTTTTTGCAGGGCGGTTTCCGCTTTTACACCCAGATGGCGAGAAAGGTTGACGGTCGCAAACAGCAGGTCGCCCATCTCTTCCTCAAGCTTTGCTTCATCCACCACCGCCTGCTGCGCTTCGTGCATGACTTCGTCAATCTCTTCGTGCACTTTATCCAGCACCGGGCCGAGGGAGGTCCAGTCAAAACCGACGGCGGAGCAGCGTTTCTGGATTTTATGCGCGCGCATCAGCGCGGGCAGGCTCAGCGGAATATCATCCAGCGCCGAGTGCTGGGATTTTTCCGCCCGCTCGGCGCTTTTGATCTGCTCCCAGCGGGCCAGCACCTCAGCGCTGTTCTCTGCGGTGGCATCGCCGAAGATATGGGGATGACGGCGCTCAAGCTTGTCGCTGATGGCAGCGCAGATATCGTCAAAGTTAAAGCGCCCCTCTTCCTGCGCCATTTGCGCATAGAACACCACCTGGAACAGCAGATCGCCCAGCTCGCCGCGCAGGTCGTCAAAATCTTCGCGGGAAATGGCGTCCAGCACCTCGTAGGTCTCTTCGAGGGTATAAGGCGCGATGGTGGCGAAAGTCTGCTCTTTGTCCCACGGACAGCCGTTTTCCGGGTCGCGCAGGCGTTTCATGATGCCGAGCAGGCGGTCAATTTGAGTCATAGTGTTTTCCATTAAAAAAACAAGCCGGGTGGCGGCAAAGCCTTACCCGGCCTACAGAAGAGTGTGTTTAACCGCCGTGCAGACGACGCGCGTCAATCACATCCGGCACCTGGTTCAGTTTGCCAAGCACGCGGCCCAGCACCTGCAGGTTGTAGATTTCGATGGTCATATCGATGGTGGCAAGCTGCTCGCGGGTATCGCTGCGGCTGGCGACGCCCAGCACGTTGACCTTCTCGTTGGCGAGAATGGTCGTGATGTCGCGCAGCAGGCCGCTGCGGTCGTTGGCAGTGACGCGCACCACCAGCGAGTAGCCGGCAGAATAGCTCTCACCCCAGACCGCTTCCACGATGCGCTCCGGCGCATGCGACTGCAGCTCGGCAAGCTGGTCGCAGTCGGAACGGTGAATCGAAATCCCGCGTCCCTGAGTGATAAAGCCGACGATATCGTCGCCCGGAATTGGCTGACAGCAGCGGGCAATGTGGTGCATCAGGTTGCCCACGCCCTCGACTACCACGCGGCCGTTGTCTTTGCTGCGCTGCTGCGGCGCGTAGGTTTTCTGCTGCAGC
Organism: Enterobacter asburiae; assembly: GCF_007035645.1. Classification (NCBI taxonomy): domain Bacteria; kingdom Pseudomonadati; phylum Pseudomonadota; class Gammaproteobacteria; order Enterobacterales; family Enterobacteriaceae; genus Enterobacter; species Enterobacter asburiae. The sequence continues at coordinate 863,148 of NZ_AP019632.1, read as the reverse complement.
TGCTTCAGCGCCGCCGCGTCCTGCTCTGCCGCGCTTGGCTTATTGAACTGCGCCTGCAGGAAGTTCACCATCTGATTCAGACGAATATCACCGCCGCCAATGGCCGCTAGCAGCTCGTCAAGCTCGTTGAAGTTGTAGCGCGGCAGCAGGAATTTCTCCGCCTCTTTCAGGCTTATCCCGATATGCTCCAGCTCGTCGTCAAGGATCTGGCGGCCGGCAAGGATGTTCTTGTCACGATCCTGTTTACGGAACCAGGCGTGAATTTTCGAGCGCCCGCGGCTGGTGGTGACGTAGCCCAGGTTCGGGTTAAGCCAGTCACGGCTCGGGTTGGGCTGCTTCTGGGTAATGATTTCAATCTGGTCCCCCATCTGCAGTTGATAGGTGAACGGTACGATACGTCCGCCAATTTTCGCCCCGATGCAGCGGTGCCCCACATCGCTGTGGATGTGGTAGGCAAAATCGAGCGGCGTAGAGCCCGCAGGCAGGTCGACAACGTCCCCTTTTGGGGTAAAGACGTACACCCGATCGTCAAAGACCTGGCTGCGCACTTCGTCGAGCATCTCGCCGGAGTCGGCCATCTCTTCCTGCCACGCAATCAGCTTGCGCAGCCAGGCAATGCGGTCTTCGTGGCCAGAACGCGCTCCGCCGGACGTGCCTTCTTTGTATTTCCAGTGCGCGGCCACGCCCAGCTCGGCGTCTTCGTGCATCTGTTTGGTGCGGATCTGAATCTCGACCGTTTTGCCGCCAGGGCCAAGCACAACGGTATGGATAGACTGATAGCCGTTCGGTTTGGGGTTGGCGACATAGTCATCGAACTCATCGGGCAGATGACGGAAGTGAGTGTGTACTATCCCCAGCGCGGCGTAGCAGTCCTGCAGACGCTCCGCCACGATACGCACGGCGCGCACGTCAAACAGCTCGTCAAACGCGAGGTGTTTCTTCTGCATTTTGCGCCAGATGCTGTAGATATGCTTAGGCCGGCCGTAGACTTCGGCGCGCACGTTCTCTTCTTTCATCGCCTGGCGCAGGCCGCCGACAAATTCCTCGATATAGTGCTCGCGGTCGATACGGCGTTCATGAAGGAGTTTGGCAATACGTTTATATTCCGCCGGGTGCAGATAGCGGAAGCAGTAATCTTCCAGCTCCCATTTCAGCTGACCAATGCCTAAGCGGTTCGCCAGCGGCGCGTAGATATTTGTACACTCTTTGGCCGCCAGCACGCGCTCGTCTTCCGGCGCATCCTTCACCTCACGCAGATGGGCAATCCGCTCGGCAAGCTTGATGACCACGCAGCGGAAATCATCCACCATGGCCAGCAGCATCCGGCGAACGTTATCGACCTGCTCAGAGGAGACGGAATCGGTGTGCGCGGCTTTGAGCTGGCGAATGGCCGCCATATCGCGCACGCCGTGGATCAGCTCGACGACGGATTTCCCGACGCTGTCGCGCAGCACGTCTTCGCTGACCACGTCCGCATCCGCGAGGGGGAAGAGAAGCGCGGCCTGCAGCGTTTCAATATCCATGTTCAGCATGGATAAGATTTCCACCATCTCCACGCCGCGCCACAGGAGAAGATCGGCGTCGGGATGCCCCTGCGTGGTGCGCAGACAATAGGCCCAGGTTTCGGTTAAGCGTTCACACGACTGCTGGCTGGAAATTCCCAGACTTGCGATCCATTTTTGTGGGTCAAATTCCCCAGCTTTATTGAGATGTGCACTTCTTACCGCAACCATTGTCCTCTCCTTTAGGGACCTGGGCCTGTCGAAGTCGACAAGCCAAACAAATTAGATGTGCTCGAACAACACCATCGATTCCAGATGACCAGTGTGCGGGAACATGTCCAGCATTGCCAGACGCTGAATCTGGTAACCCGCGCGGATTAATGCCTCACTGTCCCGGGCAAGCGTTGCCGGGTTACAGGAAACATAGACCACACGCTTTGGCGCGAGTTTAATAATATGTGCCATCACACCCGGGGCACCGGCACGCGCCGGGTCGAGCAAAATTTTATCAAAGCCCTGTTTTGCCCACGGCTGTTGGGTGACATCTTCCTCAAGATTTTGATGAAAGAATGTCACATTTTGCAAGCCGTTCTGCAGTGCGTTCTCCTGCCCTTTAGCCACCAGCGCCTCAACGCCTTCCACGCCGACGACGCTGGCCGCTTTTCGCGCCAGCGGCAGCGTGAAGTTGCCCATTCCGCAGAACAGATCGAGCACCCGATCGCTTTTCTGAACATCCAGCCACGTCAGCGCTTTCTCAACCATCTGCTGGTTTACGCCGTCATTCACCTGAATGAAATCCCGCGGGCTGAACGTTAAGCGTAGCCCGTTTGACGCATACCAGGGCGCCTCACCGGTAACCTGCTCAAGTATCTCGCTTTGTGGTGCAAGGAAAAGCGCCAGGTCGTGGGAATGCGAAAAGTGTTCCAGTTTTTCGCGATCTTTTTTCGACAGCGGCGCGGTATGGCGCAGCACCATCAGCGGTCCATTGTTGGCCATGACCAGTTCGACATGCCCGAGGTGGCGAACGCCGTCCAGCCCGGAGAGACAGGTGCGCACATCCGGAAGCAATGCCTCAAGATGGGGCACCAAAATGGGGCACTGCTGCACATCGACGATCTCACTGGAACCGGCCTTGCGAAACCCCATCTCCAGCCGCGCCGTTTTTGGCTGATAGCTGAGGCTCAGGCGCGCGCGTCGCCGATAGCCCCAGGGCGCATCGGCGAGAATTTCGTTAACGTCATGTTTAAGCTGACGCGCCAGCGCGCGGCTTTTGCTTTTTTGCTGTAATTCTGTGCTCGCATGCTGTTGCTGGCAGCCCCCGCAAACGCCAAAATGTGGGCAGCGGGGCTTCACGCGCTCCGGGCTATCGTTGAGGCGACGCTTAACCTGTCCGCGCGCGAACTGGCGTTTATCTTCCGTCAGCGTAATTTCTGCTCGTTCTGTCGGCAGTAAACCTGTTATAAACAGAGTCTTACCGTTGTGACGTGCCACTCCCTGACCAAACGGATCGAGGTCCGTGGCTTCAACAGTAATGATTTGACGCGTCGTCACGCGTCGCTTTGCAGAGTAGAATTGCGCCATCGCCGAGATTTTTCTCACATAAACATAATTATCTTAATTGTCCCATAACGGAACGCCATGACCAACTACAGCCTGCGCGCGCGCATGATGATTTTGATCCTCGCCCCCACCGTTCTCATCGGTTTGCTGCTGAGTATCTTCTTTGTTGTGCACCGCTATAACGATTTGCAGCGACAGCTTGAGGATGCAGGCGCCAGCATTATCGAACCGCTTGCCGTTTCCAGCGAGTACGGCATGAACCTGCAAAACCGCGAATCCATTGGCCAGTTAATCAGCGTGCTCCACCGCCGTCACTCGGACATCGTACGCGCCATTTCCGTTTACGACGAACATAACCGCCTGTTTGTCACCTCGAATTTTCATCTCGATCCGGCGGCCCTGAAGATCCCGGACGGTACGCCGTTCCCGCGCCACCTCACCGTCTTGCGGCGCGGCGATATCATGATCCTGCGCACGCCGATCGTGTCGGAAAGCTATTCGCCCGATGAGTCTGCGCAATCCGATGCCAAATCCAGCAACAATATGCTGGGATACGTGGCGCTGGAGCTGGATCTCAAGTCGGTCCGGCTACAGCAGTACAAAGAAATTTTCATCTCTGGCGTGATGATGCTGTTCTGCATTGGCATTGCGCTGATCTTCGGCTGGCGCCTGATGCGCGACGTGACGGGCCCCATCCGCAACATGGTTAATACGGTTGACCGCATCCGCCGGGGACAGCTCGACAGCCGGGTGGAAGGGTTTATGCTGGGCGAGCTGGACATGCTGAAGAACGGCATCAACTCAATGGCCATGTCGCTGGCGGCGTATCACGAAGAGATGCAGCACAACGTTGACCAGGCCACGTCCGACCTGCGCGAAACGTTGGAGCAGATGGAGATCCAGAACGTTGAGCTGGATCTGGCGAAAAAGCGCGCCCAGGAAGCGGCACGTATTAAGTCGGAATTCCTGGCCAATATGTCGCACGAGCTGCGTACGCCGCTCAATGGCGTGATCGGCTTTACCCGCCTGACGCTGAAAAGCGAGCTTAACCCGACTCAGCGCGATCACCTGCACACCATTGAACGTTCGGCTAACAACCTGCTGGCGATCATCAACGACGTGCTGGACTTCTCCAAGCTGGAAGCGGGCAAGCTGATCCTGGAAAGCATTCCGTTCCCGCTGCGCAGTACGCTCGATGAGGTGGTGACGCTGCTCGCGCACTCGTCGCACGACAAGGGCCTTGAGCTGACGCTCAACATTAAAAACGACGTGCCGGATAACGTCATTGGCGATCCGCTGCGCCTGCAGCAGGTCATTACCAACCTTGTCGGGAATGCGATTAAATTCACCGAAAGCGGTAACATCGACATTCTGGTAGAAAAACGCTCCATCAGCAGCAATAAGGTGCAGATTGAAGTCCAGATCCGCGATACCGGCATCGGTATTCCTGAGCGGGATCAGTCGCGTCTGTTCCAGGCGTTCCGTCAGGCGGACGCCAGTATCTCCCGCCGTCATGGCGGTACCGGCCTGGGGCTGGTGATCACGCAGCGCCTGGTGAACGAGATGGGCGGCGATATCTCTTTCCACAGCCAGCCGAACCGCGGTTCAACCTTCTGGTTCCACATTAATCTGGACCTCAATCCGAACGTTTTGACCGATGGCCCGGTGACGGACTGTCTGAAAGGCAAGCGCCTGGCCTACATCGAACCTAACGCGGCGGCAGCGCAGTGTGCGCTCGATATTTTAAGCACCACGCCGCTGGAGGTGGTCTACAGCCCAACCTTCTCAGCGCTTGCCGTTGAGCATTACGATATTCTGCTGATGGGGATCCCGGTCACCTTCACCGGCGAACTGACCATGCAGCAGGAGCGGCTGGCGAAAGCCGCGTCAATGACCGACTATCTGCTGCTGGCGCTACCCTGCCACGCCCAGATTAATGCGGAGGAGTTGAAAAACGACGGAGCCGCCGCGTGTCTGCTGAAGCCGCTCACCTCGACCCGCCTCCTGCCCGCGCTCACGGAGTATTGCCGTCTTAGCCAGCATGCTCTCCCTCTGATTGACGACGAGCAAAAATTGCCGATGAGCGTGATGGCGGTGGATGATAATCAGGCCAACCTGAAGCTGATTGGCGCATTGCTTGAAGACCAGGTTCAGCACGTTGAGCTGTGTACCAGCGGCGCGCAGGCGGTTGAACAGGCGAAGCAGATGCAGTTCGATTTAATCCTGATGGATATTCAGATGCCGGGCATGGATGGCATTCGGGCCTGCGAGCTGATCCACCAGCTGCCGCACCAGCAGCAAACCCCGGTTATTGCGGTCACCGCGCACGCGATGGCCGGTCAGAAAGAGAAGCTGCTGAGCGCCGGAATGAATGACTATCTGGCGAAGCCCATCGATGAAGAGAAACTTCATAACCTGCTGTTACGCTATAAGCCGGGTCACATTGGCGGGACGTACACGGTTTCCAGCGAGCCGGTTGAAATCAGCGTCAACCAGAACGCAACCTTTGACTGGCAGCTCGCGCTGCGCCAGGCGGCCGGTAAACCCGATTTGGCCCGCGAAATGCTGCAAATGCTGGTCGCGTTTCTGCCGGAAATTCGCAATAAGGTGGAAGAGCAGCTGGTGGGTGAAAACCCGGAAGCACTGCTGGAAGCGATCCACAAGCTGCACGGCAGCTGCGGGTACAGCGGCGTGCCGCGGCTGAAAAACCTTTGCCAGCTGCTGGAGCAGCAGCTGCGCGCCGGCACGCCGGAATCGGAGCTTGAACCGGAGTTTCTGGAGCTGCTGGATGAGATGGATAACGTAACGCGGGAAGCGATGAAGGTGTTAGGGAACTAAGGTAAAAGCCCGGTGGCGCTAAGCTTACCGGGCCTACAATTGCGGGTGCGGCCTGATGCCCTCACCCCGCCCCTCTCCCACAGGGAGAGGGAGAACTACATTCCCTGCCCCACTTTCAGCACCGCCGCGATATTCCTGGCGGCCATCCTGACGTTCTCGCTGGCATTTTCCAGCGCATCCTCCAGCGAGCAGATGGTGTAGATCACGCTAAACACCGCATCAATGCCGTGATCGTGTACCACGCCAACGTCCGCCGTCAGGCTGCCTGCAATGCCGATGACGGGTTTGTTAAAGCGTTTCGCCACTTTCGCCACGCCCACCGGGACTTTGCCGTGGATCGTCTGGCTGTCGATGCGGCCTTCTCCCGTGATCACCAGATCCGCATCGGCCACCTGGTCGGCCAGGTGTAGCGCATCGGTCACTATCTCAATGCCCTGGCGCAGCTCCGCGCCGCAAAAGGCGTACAGCGCGGCCCCCATGCCACCCGCCGCGCCGCCGCCAGCAAGGTTTAGCACGTCGATATCCAGATCCCGGGCAATGACTCTCGCATACTGCGCCAGCGCGTTGTCCAGGGTAACGATCATCTCGGGTGTGGCTCCCTTTTGCGGGCCAAATACGGCTGACGCGCCATCCTTTCCGGTGAGCGGATTCGTCACATCACAGGCGACCTCTATCCGGCACTCCGCCAGACGTCTGTCCAGCCCGCTCAGGTCGATACGCGCAAGTTTTCCCAGCTCGCCCCCGCCCTGCCCAAGGGGCTGCCCGCTGTCGTCCAGCAGCTTTGCCCCCAACGCCTGCACCATCCCTGCTCCGCCGTCATTGGTGGCGCTGCCGCCAATGCCGATGATGATATGCTTAACGCCCGCGTCCAGCGCGTGACGAATAAGTTCGCCCGTGCCCCACGAGGTGGTTTTCAGGGGATTACGCTGCGAAGGAACGACCAGCTCCAGGCCGCTTGCCGCCGCCATTTCAATAAAGGCACTCTGCTCGTCACCGGATAAGCCATAAAACCCTTCCACGCGCTCACCCAGCGGGCCGGTCACCGGAACATGCACAATGCGTCCCTGTGTTGCCGCGATCATCGCCTCAACCGTCCCTTCGCCACCGTCCGCGACCGGCAGCTTGACGTAAACCGCCTCGGGAAAGATCTCGCGAAAACCACGTTCTATCGCTGTCGCAACCTCAAGCGCACTCAAACTTTCCTTATACGAGTCCGGTGCGATAACAATTTTCATAAGCCATCCTTACGCATAGTCGTTACGTTAAGCATACACCACGTAAAAGACCGCTTGTGGGAGCGGTCCCAATGCGTTTATCGTACCATGCACGGGCGTTTATTGTCGAATGTCCAGTCGGGGATCAGATACTGCATCGCCATGGCGTCGTCACGGGCGCCCAGACCGTGTTTTTGATACAGCTCATGGGCTTTCATGACCTGGTCCATATCCAGCTCAACCCCCAGCCCCGGCGTGGAAGGCACCTGCACCATGCCACCTTTGATCTCAAACGGCTGCTTAGTCAGACGCTGATTACCTTCCTGCCAGATCCAGTGCGTGTCGATAGCGGTAATCGTGCCCGGCGCGGCGGCGGCAACGTGCGTGAACATCGCCAGCGACACGTCGAAGTGGTTGTTGGAGTGCGAGCCCCAGGTCAGGCCAAACTCGTGACACATTTGCGCCACGCGCACCGACCCCTGCATCGTCCAGAAGTGCGGGTCCGCCAGCGGAATGTCGACAGACTGCAATGACAGGGTGTGTCCCATCTGACGCCAGTCGGTGGCAATCATATTGGTCGCGGTCGGCAGCCCCGTTGCGCGGCGAAATTCCGCCATGACTTCACGTCCTGAGAAGCCTTGCTCAGCCCCACACGGATCTTCCGCATACGCCAGAACGCCTTTCAGCTGCTTGCCAATTTTGATCGCTTCATTAAGCGACCACGCGCCGTTCGGATCCAGCGTCACGCGCGCCTGCGGGAAACGTTTTGCCAGCGCGGTGACGGCTTCCGCCTCTTCCTCACCGGCAAGCACGCCGCCCTTCAGTTTGAAATCATTAAAGCCATATTTTTCGTACGCGGCTTCCGCCAGGCGCACCACCGCATCCGGGGTCATCGCCTCGTCGTGGCGAAGTCGGTACCAGTCGCATTGTTCATCCGGCTGGCTCTGATAAGGCAATGGCGTCAGCCTGCGGTTGCCGACAAAGAACAGATAGCCCAGCATTTCCACTTCGCTGCGCTGCTGCCCCTCGCCCAACAGCGACGCAACGTTAACGCCCAGATGCTGACCCAGCAGATCCAGCATCGCGGATTCAATCCCGGTCACCACGTGAATGGTGGTGCGCAGATCGAAAGTCTGCAGGCCACGCCCTCCGGCATCGCGATCGGCAAAGGTGTTACGCACGGTGTTGAGGACATTTTTATACTCACCCAGCGTTTTGCCCACCACCAGTGGAATGGCATCTTCCAGCGTCTGGCGGATCTTCTCCCCGCCCGGAATTTCGCCCACGCCCGTATGCCCGGAATTGTCTTTGATAATGACAATATTGCGGGTGAAGAATGGCGCATGCGCGCCGCTCAGGTTCATCAGCATGCTGTCATGGCCCGCAACCGGAACGATCTGCATGGCGGTAACTACAGGGGTAGAAAAAGTACTCATCGTTCAATCCTTTTATCAGTGACGTCCGAAAACAGGGCGCTTACGGTCAAATGTCCAGCCGGGGATCAGGTACTGCATCGGGCCCGCGTCGTTACGCGCGCCGCCCGGTAGCTTTTTATACGCCTCATGGGCTTTATGGATCTGATCCCAGTCAATCTCCACGCCCAGGCCCGGCGCATCCGGTACGGCAATCTTGCCGTTGATGATTTCCAGCGGATTTTTCGTCAGGCGGGCTTCCCCTTCCTGCCAAATCCAGTGGGTATCGATGGCGGTCGGGTTACCCGGCGCCGCAGCGCCAACGTGGGTAAACATCGCCAGCGAAATATCAAAGTGGTTGTTCGAGTGACAGCCCCAGGTCAGCCCCCAGTCATCGCACAGCTGCGCCACGCGCACTGCACCTGAAAGCGTCCAGAAGTGAGGGTCCGCCAGCGGAATGTCGACGGCGTTCAGCATCACCGCATGACCCATTTCACGCCAGTTGGTGGCGATCATATTGGTCGCGACAGGCAGCCCGGTAGCGCGACGAAACTCGGCCATGACTTCACGGCCCGAGAAGCCCTGCTCGGCGCCACAGGGGTCTTCCGCATAGGTCAGGACATCCTCCAGCCCTTTGCACAGGCTAATCGCTTCCTCCAGCAGCCAGGCGCCGTTGGGATCGACGGTGATCCGCGCATCAGCAAAGCGTTTTTTCAGCGCCCGGGCCGTATCAATCTCCTGCTCGCCGGGCAGCACGCCACCCTTCAGCTTGAAATCCTTAAAGCCGTAGCGATCCTGCGCCGCCTCGGCCAGACGCACTACCGCGTCGCTGGAGAACGCTTCCTGGTGGCGCAGGCGATACCAGTCGTGATCGCCCGTGGATCGAGCCAGATAGGGGAGATCGGTCTTATTGCGATCGCCAACGTAGAACAGATAGCCCAGCACGGTGACCGCATCACGCTGTTTGCCGGGTCCCAGCAGCTCGCAAACCGGAACATTGAGCGCCTTACCCAGTAAATCGAGCAGGGCGGCTTCCAGCGCGGCGACCGCGTTGACCCGCAGTTCGAACGTCCAGGCCCCTTTACCGAACGTATCAAAGTCTGCCGACTGATTGCCCTTATGCACCCGCTGAACCACCTTGTTCAGACGGGCGACCTCCTGGCCCACCACCTGCGGAATGGCATCGACCAGCGTCTGGTAAATCACCTCTCCGCCCGGGGCTTCGCCCACGCCGGTATTCCCTGAGCTGTCTTTCAGCACGACGATATTACGGGTAAACCAGGCGTTATGCGCCCCGCCGATATTGAGCAGCATGCTGTCCTGCCCGGCCACCGGAATAACCTTCATCTCCGTAACGATTGGGCTCGATTGCGTTGTCATCATCCACGCTCCGCAACAGGTTTAAGTTCGACGCGTTTGATATCCCCAACCAGCACCAGGTAACTCAGCACCGCCACCAGCGCATGCACACCTACGTAGATTAGCGCACCGTTGAAAGAGCCGGTGGTGCCGACGATGTAGCCGATAGCGATGGGCGTAACAATCCCGGAGATATTGCCGAACATGTTGAACAGGCCGCCGCTCAGGCCGCTGATCTCTTTCGGCGCCGTATCCGCCATCACCGCCCAGCCCAGCGCGCCAATGCCTTTGCCGAAGAAGGCCATCGCCATAAAGCCGATAATCATCCATTCGGCGCTGACGTAGTTACAGAACACCATGGTCATGGAGAGCAGCATGCCGAGCACAATCGGGGTTTTACGCGCGATGTTCAGTGACCCCGTGCGGCGCATCAGCCAGTCGGAAATCACTCCGCCGAGCACGCCGCCGACGAAGCCGCAGATTGCCGGGACCGACGCGACAAATCCCGCTTTCAGAATCGACATGCCGCGTGCCTGCACCAGGTATACCGGGAACCAGGTGATGAAGAAGTAGGTTAAGGCGTTAATACAGTACTGGCCCAGATAGATACCGATCATCATGCGCGAGCCGACGAGCTGCTTGATCTGCGCCCATTTCTGGCTGAACGGAACTTTTGCTTTTGCGGATTTCTGATCCATATTGATCAGCGCGCCGCCTTCCGCGATGTACTCCAGCTCTTTTTTGTTCACGCCAGGATGCTGATTGGGTTCGTGGATCACTTTCAGCCAGACGAAGCTGATGACGATCCCAAGCCCGCCCATGAAGAAGAAGACGTGCGACCAGCCCACCTCATGCGTCAGCCAGCCCATGATTGGCGCGAAGATCACCGTCGCGAAGTACTGTGCGGAGTTGAAAATCGCCACCGCCGTTCCCCTCTCCTGCGCCGGGAACCAGGCAGCGACAATGCGGCTGTTCCCCGGGAAGGAAGGTGCTTCCGCTAAGCCTACCAGGAAGCGCAGCGTGAAGAGCGCCACGATAATGCCGAAGCCGCTGAAGATATCGACGAAACCCTGCAACAGGGTAAACATCGACCAGATAAAGATGGACCAGAAATAGACGCGTTTAGATCCAAAACGGTCCAGCAGCCAGCCGCCAGGAATTTGCCCGATGACGTAGGCCCATGAGAATGCGGAGAAAACGTAACCCATGCCCACCGGATCAAGGCCGATATCTTTTGCCATTTCCGAACCGGCAATCGACAGCGTGGCGCGGTCACCATAGTTAAAGGATGTGACGATAAACAGCATCACCACTATCCAGTAGCGGGCATTAGTGCGCTTTTCAGCGCTGCTCGCTGCGTGGCTTAATGTACTCATTGTTGCACTCCTGAAACATAGCTTTCGCCTGGTTCATTCTGTACAGCACCGGTAGGGTAATCAGAATGAGATTGGTGTTTTGTCGTTTTGGTACGGCCTGACGCCGTTTTATAGTGACCGGAAAAGTATATGAAGGAGTGCCTCATCACCTCACCGTGCAGAAACACAGTATTAAAGGGTGTATGAGAGGTTGTTTATGGCATAAGCCCAGGGGAATGGAAGGTGGTTCACGGATTTGGCGTTTGGAGCGGGGTGTATCGCCGGGTGGCGGCTATGCCTTACCCGGCCTGGATAACTATTTAAGGAGAGTTGCCCAGTGCTCCACCCACGGGTTCGATTCGCTTTCGGGCTCAGGATGCTCCCCGGCATCAATCAGCAGCATCTCGCCGACGCGCTGGGCGCTCTGCTCCTGCAGGAGCGCATCGAACTGCTTGCCGCCGCCGCAGAAGTTGGCGTAAGAGCTGTCGCCCAGAGCAATGATGCCGTAGTGCACGTCCGGCTGATAGCCAAGCTGGTCTTTAATGCCCTGAAACAGCGGCACGATGCTGTCCGGCAGATCGCCCTGCCCGGTGGTGGAGGTCACCACCAGAATGTATTTATCTTTATACTTTTCCCAGTCTGCCAGTTCCGGGTCTTCATAGACCGTAGCTTTATGGCCCTGGCTGGCGAGTATTGCCTCAGCCTCTTCCGCTACCAGCAGCGAGTTGCCGTACATTGTGCCGACAAAAATGCCTACTTCAGCCATGATATTTTCCCATAATGAATGCGTTTACCGTTCATCCTGAACGTTGCCCGATACAAACTCAACCCTTTCATTTTCGGGGAGTTGTCCCAGCCAGCCAAACTGTGACAGCGCCTGCATCCAGACGTCGTCCAGCCCCGCACGGATAGTCAGCGGTTCGCCGGTAAACGGGTGCGTCAGGCTCAGCTCGCTGGCGTGCAGCATCAGACGATGGCAGCCAAAGTGTTCGGCTGCACTGCGGTTCTGGCGCAAATCACCGTGTTTGCTGTCGCCAATAATCGGATGGCGCAGGTGCGCAAGATGGCGTCGCAGCTGGTGCTTACGCCCGGTTTTAGGCAAAAGCTCAACCAGGCTGTAGCGTGTGGTCGGGAATTTGCTGGTTGCAACCGGCATTTCGGTCGTCGCCATGCCGCGATAGTCCGTTACTGCGGGCTGCGAACCTTTGTCATCGCGGGCAAATTTATCGGCGATTTTGTCCAGCTCCTCCACCAGCGGATAATCCAGCGTGGCGGCTTCAGTCAGCCAGCCGCGCACGATCGCGTGGTAGCGCTTTTGCATCTGATGCTGTTCAAACTGCTGTGACAGCAGACGCCCCGCCTCGCTGGAAAGCCCCATCAGCAGCACGCCGGAGGTCGGCCTGTCGAGGCGATGGGCGGTAAAAACATGCTGACCAATCTGGTCGCGAACGGTCTGCATCACCACCACTTTCTCATCGCGATCGAGCCAGCTGCGGTGTACCAGCCAGCCTGACGGTTTATTCACCGCCACCAGCCACTCGTCCTGATAGAGGATCTCAAGCGTCATGCATCTTCACCGGCAAACAGGGCATCCAGTTTTTCCAGTTCGACCAGCATCACGTCGCGCGCCGGGTGCGTCGCCTCGAGCGCCATTTCATAGTAGGGAGAGACCGCAAACGCCTGCGGAAGCGGGTGACCGCCCTCAAGCAGGGCGTGCATGCGCGGAATTAACACCCACTGCAGCCATTCAAACGGGGCCAGCGTATCCAGGCAGAAGGGCTGAGTGCTCGCGAACGCTTCTGGCTGCGGCGCGGTCTCCTGCCACAGCTGATGTTGGCGCAAAAGGGCTTCGATGGCGTGCAACTGAGCACGAACGCTATCGTGTTGCGTCATAGTAACCTCAACTGAAAAAGTGAACGGCGCGCAGCATAGCATTGCGGAAGGCAGAAATAAAAAAAGGGAGCACTGTAAAAACAGTGCTCCCGGTTCGTTTCGCAGCATTCCAGCTACAATTCGTGCTCCCTGCTCATCCGTGACAACTTTTCCTGACGCCCGAAGGCCTGGTCATCCGTAAGCCGATGCATCCTGCACACATCTTCCTGACGTGTTTGTCTCATCCTGAAACGTCCTGGCCTTCCTGACCCACCGACCATCCTGACCGGCTCTCGTTCTCCTTCCTGGAGGTGTCCCTTACGCATCCTGCGTTATCCACTTCGCTTCATCCTGAAGCCTTCCTGAAGCGCCATCCTGACGAGTCCTGTGTAAGAAACGCCATCATCCTGATGTTCGTTTCTCGTGTCGGCGTCCTGTCGACAGAAATAGAATCCGCTATTCCGCTTCGTCTTACAACCCACCCTTTCTGGGTTGTAAGCCGTAAGAAATCCCTAAAAACAATACGATGAACAAGTAATTCGTTGAAAAATAGAGTGATATTAATCTGAATTAAATGAGGTAATACTGAATCTTCAGCGATCTCTCACAAACGTTGTAAGAGATCTCTCACACGGGCTATAGCATCATGGATTACAGAAGTGGCTCAAGTCGGGTAAGGAAATCCGCAAGAGAGGGGGCGAGAGTCTCGCGATTGCGGGTGCCGATAGTCTCTTTAACCACTTCACCTGACAGATTACAGACGGAGATAACGTCCAGTTCGCTGTCCAGCGTGGCAATAAAGAGCGTCGGAGAAAGCTTCAGGCGTTTTTGCGTGACCAGGTGACCAATCAGGTTTTCCTGAACACGCTGCAGATCGTCTTCGCTCCAGGTCTGCAACAGCGTCAGCGTGATATCAGCAAAGCGCGCAGGCATATCCCCTGCGAACTGCGTGGTATAAAACGCATGAACTGCTGGTTGTACCACAATGTCCATTGCCCGCTCAACCGCATTTACATTTTGCTCGCCGTCGAAAGGTTTTGGCTGCCAGATAACGTAATCGTCGACTGAAGAGATAATGCACGGCGAAGGTACGCCATACAAATCAGCACTTTGCGGCCATGTCTGGTCCTTTTCATGCCATGCGTCGCAATAGCGGGTCGTGAAGGCAGTGAGGGCATTTGCAGTTTCGATGTCCACCGATTTCTCTCTTCTTGTCAGACAGGATAAACTCAGGCCATAAGTGTACCTGTAAAGTGGCTATGAAACATGTCTTACGAAAATCATCAGGCGTTAACCGGCTTAACGCTGGGGAAATCGACCGATTACCGCGATACCTACGATGCAAGCCTGCTGCAGGGCGTGCCGCGCAGCCTGAACCGCGATCCTCTGGGCCTGCATGCGGATGCCTTGCCGTTTGTCGGCGGTGACATCTGGACGCTGTACGAACTCTCGTGGCTTAACGCGCGCGGTCTGCCGCAGGTGGCGGTGGGCCACGTTGAGCTGGATTACGCCAGCGTTAATCTCGTGGAATCCAAAAGCTTTAAGCTCTATCTCAACAGTTTTAACCAGACAAAATTCAGCAGCTGGGACGACGTTCAGCACAGCCTGGAACGTGATTTAAGCGCCTGCGCGCAGGGAAAGGTGAGCGTTTCACTGTATCGCCTGCACGAACTGGAAGGGCAGCCGGTCGCCCACTTCAACGGGACCTGCATCGACGATCAGGATATCGAGGTGGAGAATTATGAATTCAGCGCCGATTACCTCGAAAACGCGGCGAGCGGAAAGGTGGTCGAAGAGACGCTGGTCAGCCACCTGCTGAAATCCAACTGCCTGATCACCCACCAGCCGGACTGGGGTTCGGTGCAGATCCAGTACCGAGGCCCGAAAATTGACCGGGAAAAGTTGCTGCGCTACCTGGTGTCGTTCCGCCATCACAACGAATTTCACGAGCAGTGCGTGGAGCGTATCTTTAGCGATATTCAGCGTTTTTGCCAGCCAGAAAAACTGAGCGTTTACGCGCGCTACACCCGCCGTGGCGGTCTGGACATCAACCCGTGGCGCACCAACACCGATTTTGTGCCAGCAACGGGGCGGCTGGTGCGTCAGTAATATAAATATTTTCACAATATGCGCGGTATCTTCCGCGCTTTAGGTTGTGAAACGTCACGCGCCAGGGCTATTGTAATCAACAGGGAAAGACGATAATCGTCCCGTAAGGAGCTCACTTGATTACACATATTAGCCCGCTTGGCTCAATGGATATGTTGTCGCAGCTGGAAGTGGACATGCTTAAGCGCACGGCCAGCAGCGATCTTTATCAACTGTTTCGTAACTGTTCACTTGCCGTACTGAACTCCGGAAGCCTGACAGATAACAGTAAAGAACTGCTGTCCCGCTTCGAAAGCTTTGATATCAACGTGCTGCGCCGCGAGCGTGGCGTGAAGCTTGAAGTCATCAACCCGCCGGAAGAGGCTTTTGTCGACGGCCGTATCATTCGTTCACTTCAGGCTAACCTGTTTGCCGTGCTGCGTGACATCCTGTTTGTTAACGGGCAGATCCACAACGCAGGCCGTTTCCAGCATCTCGACCTGGAAAGCTCAGTCCATATCACCAACCTGGTGTTCTCCATTTTGCGTAACGCCCGTGCCCTGCACGTTGGCGAAGCGCCGAACATGGTCGTCTGCTGGGGCGGCCACTCCATTAACGAAACCGAATACCTTTATGCGCGTCGGGTGGGCACACAGCTTGGCCTGCGCGAGCTGAATATCTGTACCGGCTGCGGTCCGGGTGCGATGGAAGCGCCAATGAAAGGTGCCGCAGTGGGACACGCGCAACAGCGTTACAAAGAGGGACGGTTTATCGGCATGACCGAGCCGTCAATCATAGCCGCTGAGCCGCCTAACCCGCTGGTTAACGAGCTGATTATCATGCCGGATATCGAGAAACGTCTTGAAGCGTTTGTCCGTATCGCCCACGGCATTATCATCTTCCCGGGCGGCGTGGGGACAGCGGAAGAGCTGCTCTATCTGCTGGGTATTCTGATGAATCCGGCCAACAAAGATCAGGTTCTGCCGCTGATCCTGACCGGTCCAAAAGAGAGCGCCGACTACTTCCGCGTGCTGGACGAGTTTATCGTACACACGCTGGGCGAATCCGCGCGTCGTCACTATCGCATCATCATTGACGATGCCGCGGAAGTGGCGCGCCAGATGAAAAAAGCGATGCCGTTGGTAAAAGAAAACCGTCGCGATACCGGCGATGCGTACAGCTTTAACTGGTCAATCCGTATCGCGCCGGATCTGCAGATCCCGTTCGAGCCAACGCACGAAAATATGGCGAACCTGAAACTCTATCCGGACCAGCCGGTGGAAGTCCTGGCTGCCGATCTGCGTCGTGCCTTCTCCGGGATTGTGGCGGGCAACGTCAAAGAGATGGGCATCCGCGCTATTGAACAGTACGGTCCGTACAAGATCCACGGCGACCCGGAGATGATGCGTCGCATGGACGACATGCTGCAGGGCTTTGTCGCTCAGCACCGCATGAAGCTGCCGGGCTCAGCCTATATTCCTTGCTACGAAATCTGCACATAACGCTCAACAGCATCTCATCAAAGCCGGGTCGCCCTGTTGCGCGTCCCGGCTTTTTTTATTACGAGGTAATTCATACGCATCACTTATGTCTTTTACAAACTATGCGCAAACGCAAACGATTACCTTGTTTTTTCAACCGTAAATTATCAGCCTTAATCCAAATTACCTGCAAGAAAATACTAAAAACCCATTTCTTTACAGCTAAAGACACCTATATCACGGGCCAGTCTTTCAGCTCACATGTCGTTGGTGGTAGCCTTCGCGCCCGTAAATTCTCTTTGACGTTTTTTTAACAGATAAATGGTCTAAAGATGCCCACATCATAAGTGGATTATTGCATTTGGGATCAGGATCACTGATAGATTCATAACTAGAATGTATCTTTCCGCCCGCCAATAGTTACGGGCGAAAATTATTAAAAAACCGTCACTGAACGAATTTCATATTACCGTCAGGCACTTTTTCATCGGATTTGACTAAAAACCTGACAATTTGCTTCCTCCAGGAGATACAGATGGAAACCACTCAAACCAGCACCGTTGCTTCGATTGAATCCCGAAGTGGTTGGCGCAAAACGGATACCATGTGGATGCTTGGCCTTTACGGCACAGCAATCGGCGCTGGTGTACTGTTCCTTCCTATCAACGCAGGCGTCGGCGGTCTGATCCCGCTGATCATCATGGCTATCATTGCTTTCCCGATGACCTTCTTCGCACACCGCGGTCTGACCCGCTTCGTGCTGTCCGGTAAAAACCCGGGCGAGGACATCACTGAAGTTGTTGAAGAGCATTTCGGCGTTGGCGCAGGTAAACTGATTACCCTGCTCTACTTCTTCGCGATTTACCCTATCCTGCTGGTCTACAGCGTGGCGATCACCAACACCGTTGAAAGCTTCATGATGCACCAGCTGCACATGACGCCGCCGCCGCGTGCGATTCTGTCGCTGATCCTGATCGTGGGCATGATGACCATCGTTCGCTTCGGTGAGCAGATGATTGTGAAAGCAATGAGCGTACTGGTCTTCCCGTTCGTTATTGCTCTGATGGTACTGGCTTGCTACCTGATCCCACAGTGGAACGGTGCAGCGCTGGAAACCCTGTCCCTGAGCAGTGCATCGGCAACCGGTAACGGCCTGCTGATGACCCTCTGGCTGGCAATTCCGGTAATGGTGTTCTCCTTCAACCACTCCCCAATCATCTCTTCTTTCGCTGTGGCGAAACGTGAAGAGTACGGTAATGGCGCAGAGAAGAAGTGCTCCAGCATCCTGGCACGCGCTCACATTATGATGGTACTGACCGTAATGTTCTTCGTCTTCAGCTGCGTACTGAGCCTCTCCCCGGCGGATCTGGCGGCAGCGAAAGAGCAGAACATCTCTATTCTGTCTTATCTGGCGAACCACTTTAACGCACCGGTCATTGCGTGGATGGCACCAATCATCGCGATTATCGCCATCACCAAATCCTTCCTGGGCCACTACCTCGGCGCGCGTGAAGGCTTCAACGGTATGGTGATTAAATCTCTGCGCGGTAAAGGCAAGAGCATTGAAATCAACAAGCTGAACAAAATCACTGCGCTGTTCATGCTGCTCACCACCTGGGCGGTAGCGACCCTGAACCCAAGCATCCTGGGCATGATTGAAACCCTGGGCGGCCCGGTCATCGCGATGATTCTGTTCCTGATGCCGATGTACGCGATTCAGAAAGTCCCTGCTATGCGCAAGTACAGCGGTCATGTGAGCAACGTGTTTGTGGTTATCATGGGTCTTATCGCAATCTCTGCGATCTTCTACTCCCTGTACACCATGTTCTGATTATCACCCGCGCCGTCTTCGGACGGCGCACTCCTCCCTCTCTGACTGAAAGCAATGGACGCATCATGATTAGCGTATTCGATATCTTCAAAATCGGTATTGGTCCTTCCAGCTCTCACACCGTCGGACCAATGAAAGCCGGTAAGCAGTTCACGGATGACTTGATTGCACGCGGCATCTTGCATGACATTACCCGCGTGGTTGTCGATGTATACGGCTCGCTTTCCCTGACCGGGAAAGGCCACCATACCGATATCGCCATTATCATGGGCCTGGCGGGAAACCTGCCGGATACCGTTGATATTGATGCGATCCCTGGCTTCATCCAGGATGTGAACACCCACGGTCGCCTGCTGCTGGCGAACGGTGAGCATGAGGTTGAATTCCCGGTTGACCACTGCATGAATTTCCATGCGGACAACCTGTCGCTGCACGAAAACGGCATGCGCATTACCGCGCTGGCCGGCGACAAAGCGGTATACAGCCAGACGTATTACTCTATCGGCGGCGGCTTTATCGCCGACGAAGACCACTTTGGTCAAACCAATACCTCTTCTGTCGAAGTGCCGTATCCGTACAAAACGGCGGCGGATCTTCAGCGTCACTGTCAGGAGACGGGCCTTTCCCTCTCCGGCCTGATGATGAAAAACGAGCTGGCACTTCACAGTAAAGAAGAGCTCGGACAGCACTTCACTAACGTCTGGGAAGTGATGCGCGGCGGTATTGAGCGCGGGATCACCACCGAGGGCGTTCTGCCGGGCAAGCTTCGCGTGCCGCGTCGCGCTGCTGCGCTGCGCCGTATGCTGGTGAGCACCGACAAAACGACAACGGACCCGATGGCCGTTGTAGACTGGATCAACATGTTCGCCCTGGCGGTAAACGAAGAGAACGCTGCCGGGGGCCGCGTGGTCACCGCGCCGACTAACGGCGCCTGCGGTATCGTTCCGGCGGTGCTGGCGTACTACGACAAGTTTATCCGTGAAGTGAACGCGAACTCGCTGGCGCGCTACCTGCTGGTCGCCAGTGCGATTGGTTCGCTGTATAAGATGAACGCGTCTATTTCCGGTGCGGAAGTGGGCTGTCAGGGTGAGGTCGGCGTGGCGTGCTCCATGGCGGCGGCGGGTCTGGCCGAACTGCTGGGTGCAAGCCCGACACAGGTGTGCATTGCTGCGGAAATCGGCATGGAACATAACCTTGGGCTGACCTGTGACCCGGTTGCCGGACAGGTACAGGTACCGTGCATCGAACGTAACGCGATTGCCTCCGTGAAGGCGGTGAACGCGGCACGTATGGCGCTGCGCCGCACCAGCGAGCCGCGCGTCTGTCTCGATAAGGTTATCGAAACCATGTACGAAACCGGTAAAGATATGAACGCCAAATACCGCGAAACCTCTCGTGGCGGCCTGGCGATGAAGATCGTGACCTGCGATTAAGCCCCTCAGGAAGCCTCGTTTTGCGAGGCTTCTTCCTGTTTTCCCCACCATTCATAGTTTCACGCTGCTGACAGTGTTACCCTTCACGCATGAGATAGAAGGGAGATTATCTGTGGCCGTTCATTTACTTATCGTCGATGCTCTTAACCTGATCCGCCGTATCCATGCGGTACAGGGGACGCCTTGTAAAGACACCTGCCTGCACGCGCTGGAGCAGCTTATCCGCCACAGTGAGCCCACCCACGCGGTCGCGGTATTTGATGACGAAGCCCGCAACACGGGCTGGCGTCACCAGCGTCTGCCCGACTACAAAGCCGGACGCGCCCCGATGCCGGACGATCTTCACGCTGAATTGCCCATGCTGCGCGCTGCATTTGAACAGCGTGGCGTTCCATGCTGGGGTGCACAGGGAAATGAAGCCGACGATCTCGCGGCCACTCTGGCCGTAAAGGTGGCAAGCGCCGGGCATCAGGCCACTATCGTTTCAACTGACAAAGGCTACTGCCAGCTGCTCTCGCCGACTATCCGCATTCGCGACTATTTTCAAAAACGCTGGCTGGACGCGCCGTTTATTGCCAGCGAGTTCGGCGTCTCGCCTGAGCAACTGCCGGATTACTGGGGGCTGGCAGGCATCAGCAGCTCTAAGGTTCCGGGTGTCGCCGGTATTGGGCCGAAGAGCGCCGCGCAGCTGCTGAAGGATTTTCAGAGTCTGGAAGGGATTTACGCCCGTCTGGATGAGGTGCCAGAAAAGTGGCGCAAGAAGCTGGAGGCGCATAAAGAGATGGCGTTTATCTGCCGGGAAATCGCAACGCTACAGACGGATTTACAGCTGGACGGGAATTTACAGCAGTTGAGATTAGAGCGTTAACGCTTTTCTGTAGGCCCGGTAAGCGTAGCGCCACCGGGCAAAACAAAGCACGTACTATCGCTCGTCGCGACGTCCGCCAACCGCAGCCCACCAGCGACGAATATGCACCGTCACCTCTTCACGGTCGTGATACAGCTGACGCGCCTGGATCTCCACGTTAATACCGTGCTCGTCCATCTGCTCCTGAATGTAGGCCAGGTTCTGCGATACTTCCTCATAGCGCTTTTTCATCGGCAGCTTGAGGTTGAAAATGGTCTCACGACACCAGCCGTTCACCAGCCAGGAGGCCATCAGCGCGGCGACTTTTGCCGGCTTCTCAACCATATCGCACACCATCCACGAGATGTTGTTACGGTTCGGGCGATAGCGGAAACCGTCTTCCCGCAGCCAGGTAACCTGCCCGGTGTCCATCAGGCTTTGCGCCATTGGACCGTTATCAACGGACGATACCCACATATTGCGTTTCACCAGTTGATAGGTCCAGCCGCCCGGGCACGCGCCAAGGTCGACGGCGTACATGCCGTTTGCCAGACGTTCATCCCACTCATCCGCCGGGATAAAGACGTGGAACGCCTCTTCCAGCTTGAGCGTGGAACGGCTTGGCGCATCGGACGGGAAGCGCAAACGCGGAATGCCCATAAAGAAGGGAGAGTTGTTGGTGGTGTACGAATAGCCTGTATAGCAGCAGCCTGGTGCGATAAAGAAGATATGCACCACCGGACGCTTCGGCGTTTCGTAGTTCGTCAGCACGCCTGCATCACGCAGCGCCGCACGCAGCGGCACGGTGAACTTACGGCAGAACTTCATCAGCTCTTTACTTTCGTTGGTATCCGCCACTTCAACGCGCAGATCGCCGCCCTTCTCCACCACGCCCTGCAGCATGCCGACAATTGGCGTGATGCGGTCTTCCGGCGGAAGATCCTTCAGCAGCTCACCCGCGACAAACATCTGGCGAGCAAAGATCAGCGAGCTGAACGGCAGCTCGCGCGCCAGCTTGTCTGCGTCTTCAGGCTGATAGCACTCGAATACCACATAGCCCGCGTTTTCTTTTACGCGGGCAAAGCCGAAGACTTCGCGCTTCGCCGCTTTATCGGTAATTTCCGCGGCGCACTCTTTCTCAAACCCCGGGCGACAATATAAAACAACCTTATTCATGAACAACGCCCTTGCGTTTCAGACGGATAGCTCCGATAAACATTAATACCCAACCCGCCAGGAAGCTGAAGCCGCCGACAGGTGTAACGAACGCCCACAGGCGCAAATGTGAGAGCGCAAGGCAGTACAGGCTACCGCTGAACAACACGGTACCCAGCGCCATAAACACGCTGCTCCAGTAAAACCAGATACTGATACGACGCTGCATCGCCACCGCCAGCCCAAAAATAGCCAGCGTGTGGAACGCCTGATATTCAAGGCCGGTCTGGATCCAGCCCATCTCTACTGCGCCTAAAGACTTGCTTAATACATGTGCGCCAAAGGCGCCCAGTGCAACAAAAATAAAGCCACTCACCGCGGCAAAAATCAGCATGAATCGGCTGGTCATGTTTAAGTCCTGAGTTGATGCGTGCCCGGCACACAAACGTTATTGCTCATACCTGAAGCGGAATTTTTCTTGCTCGGTTGCCGCTTTCGCCAGTATCCACTGCCGGAAGGCGGCTATTTTACCCAGTTCTGCCTGACTGTCATGACAAACCAGATAAAACGCATTCTTGCTGACCAGTACATCATTAAAAGGGCAAACCAGGCGGCCTGCCTCAATTTCGGACTGCGCCATGACGTTGTTCGCCAACGCCACGCCCTGCCCGTGAATGGCAGCCTGTAACACCATCGCACTGTGGCTAAAAATGGGTCCCTGCTGCACGTTAATATGTGTAAGACCTAATTGACGGGTATAAGTTTGCCAGTCGCGGCGAGAGGCATCATGCAAAAGCGTATGCTGAGCCAGATCGGCGGGTGACTTCAGCGCCTTCTCACCTGTTAACAGCAGAGGAGAACAGACCGGCAGGAGATATTCTGCGTATAATTTTTCTACGCGCAAGCCCGGCCAGTTACCGCGACCATAAAAAATGGCGACATCCACGTCATCGGCCAGCTTGTCCTCCTGACGATCTACCGCCTGGATTCGAACGTCGATCCCCGGATAAGCTGAGTTAAAGCTTGAGAGTCTGGGCACCAGCCAATGAATGGCAAAACTGGGCAATAAACTGACGGTCAGAGCACCTTTTGCACTGCGAGCCTGCAGCTTACGCGTGGCTTCCGTGAGCTGGGAAAAAATCTCTTTAATATCCTGAAAATAGCTCTGCCCCTCTTCGGTCAACAGCAACGAACGGTTGCGTCGACGAAACAGCTTAAGGCCCAGAAAATCCTCCAGAGACTTGATTTGGTGACTTACTGCGGCCTGTGTCACAAAAAGCTCATCTGCTGCGCGGGTAAAGCTCAGATGACGTGCTGCTGCATCAAAAACTCGTAATGCATTAAGAGGTGGCAATCGCTTTGACATGGTTATCTGGCTTAGATGTTAACGGAATTTAACAAACAGGAAACAACGTTTAACCTATTAGTTTTTTTTATCTGAGCCATTATAATTTGTCCGTTGAGGAACTACCAGCAAATACCTATAGTGGCGGCACTTCCTGAGCCGGAACGAAGAGCTTTTTTCGGAATGCGTGTTCTGAAGGGCTTTTGGCTTACGGTTGTGATGTTGTGTTGTTGTGTTTGCAATTGGTCTGCGATTCAGACCACGGTAGCAACGCTACCAATTTTTCACTTCCTGTACATTTACCCTGTCTGTCCATAGTGATTAATGTAGCACCGCCAATTTGCGGTGCTTTTTTTTCGCCTGCGATCTGTTAATGCTCGATCTCTTTCATCTCTTTCACGTCCGTGCGGTTGATCTGCTGCTTGTTCCCGTTAGCATCTTTGTACGAAATCATCCCGGTATCATTATCGGTAGTCGGTTTCCCTTCCGAAACGATAGAACGACCATCGTTGGTGTGCATCACGTAGTTGTTACCGGAACAGGCGCTCAGGGCAAAAGTAAACGCACAGGCAGAAATGATTGCAGCTGTCTTATTCATGATTATTCTCCTTTAGCAATTAATGCTATTCAAACCTCGATTTATAACAGGCTAAAACATCCGCCTAACACTATTTAGCATAACCTGCTTTTTTGAGGCCGTAATGATAAGCAGACAATTCTGATAGATATCAACCTCCTTGCCCTGCCGCTGAAATTGCGCGACGATCGCTATATTGAAATGAGGAATCCCATGAACGCTTTCAGTCCTGCGCAGTTCCGCGCACAGTTTCCGGCCCTGGCCGATGCCGGTATTTACCTGGATAGCGCCGCCACCGCCCTTAAGCCACAGGCGGTGATTGAGGCCACGCAGCAGTTCTACAGCCTGAGTGCCGGGAACGTGCATCGCAGCCAGTTTGCCGAAGCGCAGCGATTAACCGCGCGCTACGAAGCCGCACGCGATCAGGTCGCTCGCCTGATCAATGCCGAAAGCGGGAAAAACATCGTCTGGACGCGCGGCACGACCGAAGCCATCAATATGGTGGCCCAGTGCTACGCGCGCCCGCTGCTTCAGCCGGGCGATGAGATCGTCGTCAGCGAGGCGGAACATCACGCCAACCTGGTGCCATGGCTGATGGTGGCAGAGCAAACGGGCGCACGCGTGGTGAAGCTTCCACTGGGTGCAGACCTTCTGCCCGATGTGGCCCGTCTCCCCGAGCTGATTACATCCCGCAGCCGCATTCTGGCGCT
This sequence comes from Enterobacter asburiae, assembly GCF_007035645.1. NCBI lineage: Bacteria > Pseudomonadati > Pseudomonadota > Gammaproteobacteria > Enterobacterales > Enterobacteriaceae > Enterobacter > Enterobacter asburiae. Next base: position 838,569 of record NZ_AP019632.1, on the reverse strand, counting down.
CGGACAGATGTCGAACGTCACGGGAGGTTGCCCGGACCTGGCTCAGGCTATTCGCATAGCCCATGCCAGCGGGATGGTGGTGATGGTCGACGGCGCTCAGGGCGTGGTGCACTTCCCCGCTGATGTGCAGGCGCTTGATATCGATTTCTATGCCTTCTCAGGACATAAGCTCTACGGGCCAACCGGTATTGGGGCGTTGTACGGCAAGCCTGAACTGCTGGCAAAAATGACGCCGTGGCTCGGTGGCGGCAAAATGATCACCGAAGTGTCGTTCGATGGCTTCAAAACTCAGGATGTTCCCTATCGTCTGGAAGCGGGTACGCCGAACGTGGCGGGTGTGATTGGCTTAAGCGCGGCGCTGGAGTGGCTGGCAGAAACAGACATCGTTCAGGCTGAAAGCTGGAGCCGGGGGCTGGCGACGCTGGCAGAGGAAGAGCTCAAAAAGCGCCCGGGTTTCCGCTCGTTCCGCGTTCAGGACTCAAGCCTGCTGGCCTTTGATTTTGCGGGCGTTCACCATAGCGACATGGTGACGCTGCTGGCCGGGTACGGCATTGCCCTGCGTGCCGGACAGCACTGCGCCCAGCCGCTGCTGGCGGCGCTTGGCGTTAACGGTACGCTGCGCGCCTCGTTTGCGCCGTACAATACCCAAAGCGATGTCGACGCGCTGGTTGCCGCCGTTGACCGCGCCCTTGAAATACTGGTGGATTAATGACTAGCGCTGCTTTAGCCGGACATCCGTTTGGCACGGTCATCACAGAAGAGACCTTAAGACAGACCTTCGCCCCGCTCCAGCAGTGGGAAGATAAATATCGACAGCTAATCCTGCTGGGTAAACAGCTCCCGGCCCTTTCAGACGATCTTAAAGCGCAGGCGAAAGAGATCGCAGGCTGTGAAAACCGCGTCTGGCTGGGGGTTAGCGTCTCCGGCGAGAAGCTGCACTTCTTCGGCGACAGCGAAGGCCGCATCGTCCGGGGCCTGCTGGCCGTATTGCTGACCGCTGTGGAAGGGAAAAGCGCGGCGGAATTGCTGGCACATTCGCCGCTGGCGTTATTTGATGAGCTGGGGCTGCGCGCGCAGCTCAGCGCCTCGCGCGGTCAGGGGTTGATCGCGCTCAGCGACGCGGTACTGGATGCCGCACGTCAGGCTCAGGCCTGACGTTCCGCCTTCGCCATCATTTTCTTGAGGGCGTGAGACACAGCCACAAAGCCGAAGGAGGCGGTCACCATGGTGGCCGCACCAAAACCTGAGGCGCAATCCATTCTCTTTGGCCCTTCCGCCGTGCTTTTCATCGCGCAGACTGAGCCATCCGCCTGCGGGTAGACCAGCGCTTCGGTCGAGAACACGCAGTCGACGCCGAGCTTACCTTTGCTGTTCTTCATCACGTTAAAATCGCTCTTCAGGCGCTCGCGCAGCTTGGCCGCCAGCGGATCCTGAATGGTTTTCGCCAGGTCGGCCACCTGGATCTGCGTCGGATCGATTTGCCCACCCGCACCGCCCGTCGTGACCAGCGGCACCTTGTAGCGACGGCAGTATACGATCAGCGCCGCTTTTGGCCGCACGCTGTCGATGGCGTCAATCACATAGCTATAGCCTTTGCTCATGTACTCCGCGACGTTATCTGCCGTCACAAAGTCGTCGATCACCGTGACCCGACATTCCGGGTTTATCAGGCGAATACGTTCCGCCATGACCTCAGACTTCGCCAGGCCGACGTTATCGCGCAGGGCGTGGATTTGACGGTTGGTGTTGGTGACGCAAACGTCATCCATGTCAATCAGCGTGATTGCGCCAATACCGGTTCTCGCCAGCGCTTCTGCCGCCCACGACCCCACACCACCAATGCCCACGACGCAGACGTGCGCATCCGCAAACAGCTGCAGGGCTTTTTCACCATATAAACGTGCCGTCCCGCCAAAACGCTGGCGCCAGGCGTCGCTGATTACCACAGACATAAAACCTCAAATGTAAAAAGGGTGAGGTTTTCCTCACCCTGAACAGTAATCCGTATTGTGCTCAGAATACCACAATCAGCCGCTGAATACGTTTCCAGCACCCGGCGCCGCCTTCAGTACCCACACGCGTCCGTAGTGGTTATACCAGCCCGCGCGATGGCCTGCGTCAGGGCCAATACCCTGATAGATGTCGAAGTGCTGGCCTTTAATTGCCCCGCCAACGTCCAGCGCCACCATCAGACGCAGCTCATACTGACCGTTGAACTTGCCGTTATTGTCCAGCAGAGGAACCTCAGCCAGCAGCGTGGTGCCTGCAGGAATAATCGAACGATCCGATGCTACCGACGCGCGGCCAATCAGGGGAACTGCACTCGCCCCTTTCACCGGCGCGAAGTTTTGCGGTTTGAAGAAGACGAACGACGGGTTCTGCTCCAGCAGCTCGCGCACCTCGGCTTCGCTGTGTTTCTCGCCCCACTCGCGGATCGCCTGCATCGACATATTTTCTTTCTTCACTTCGCCGCGGTCGATCAGCACCTTACCGATACTGCGATAGGCGTGACCGTTTTTACCGGAATAGCTGAAGAAGTTGAGCGGCGACCCGTCGCCAAAATCAATGTAGCCGCTGCCCTGAACGTCCATGATGAAGTTATCCATCAGGGAGTTGCTGTAGGCCAGAACGTAGTTTTCGCTCAGCGCACCGGCGTAGATCTCAGCGCGAGACGGCAGACGACCGCGTTTTGGCGGCATACGGTAGATAGGATACTGGAACTCGCCCTGACGCGAGTGTCGTGCCTGGATAACCGGAGTGTAGTAACCGGTAAACTGGACGTTGCCGTAGTTATCGGCCCCTTCCATCTGCCAGGCGTCGATACCAAACTGGCGCATGTTGCGCGTATCGCCGCCTGCTTTAAGCCAGTCCTGGACCGCGTTATACACGCTACTCTGGGCGCCATACAGACGCGGCGACGCGTTGCGGATCTGGTAGACCTGCTCGGAGAAATCACCGGCATTAATCGGTGCGCCGACGGCATCAGGCTGATTAACTAAAGAGAAAGGCTGGGATAACTTCCCGTCTTTATACTGTTGACCGCGATCGGTCGGTTTGGAAGAACAGGCCGCAAGAATCGCTACCATTGCGCCCGCCATCAGATACTTCGCCCAACGTCCTTTCATTATATCTCGTCTTTAAGTTGCCCATTTCCGCGTGATGAAGATAACAAACCGCCAGGGCTAATGAAATGCGATCGCATGCCCTTTGGCAAATTTTGCGCAAAAAATAGTCCGAACAGAGCCATGTCGTTCAATTTGCATACAAAATCATGATTTATGTGAAAAAGGGGTTGCATCACAAACCTATCCGAGTATAGTGCGCATCCACGGACGCGGGGTGGAGCAGCCTGGTAGCTCGTCGGGCTCATAACCCGAAGGTCGTCGGTTCAAATCCGGCCCCCGCAACCAACACTTCTGAAAACAATAAACACCCTCAAGGGTGTTTTTTTGTATCTGTCGTTTGTGAATTTGCCGGGCGTTTACCCGGCTGAAAGCATTATCCGCGTCGCGCCAGCGTCGCCCCGTCAGAGAAATACGCCCGTATCCCCGCCAGAATCGACTCCGCAACCTCCTGCTGGAATTTTGCCGTCTTGAGCTTACGCTCCTCTTCGACGTTACTGATAAACGCGGTTTCGACCAGGATGGACGGGATATCCGGTGCCTTGAGTACCGCAAACCCGGCCTGTTCAACGCTGTTTTTATGCAGCTTATTGATGTTGCCCAGCTTGCCCAGCACCGCTTTACCAAACTTCAGGCTGTCGTTAATGGTCAGCGACTGCACCATATCGAACATAGTATGGTCGACGTAGCGGTCGCCGCTTTTGCTCACGCCACCAATCAGGTCAGAGGCGTTCTGGCTGTCAGCCAGGAATCTTGCTGCGGTACTGGTCGCGCCTTTGGTTGAGAGCGCGAACACCGACGAGCCGCTTGGCTGGCGGCTGGTAAAGGCATCCGCATGGATCGACACGAACAAATCGGCGCGCTGCTTCTGCGCTTTCGCCACCCGGACCTTCAGCGGAATAAAGATATCTTCATTGCGCGTCATATAGGCGCGCATATTGCCTTCTTTATCAATCAATGCCTTCAGGCGGCGGGCAATTTGCAGCACCACGTCTTTTTCACGCGTGCGGTATTTCCCCACGGCGCCGGAGTCTTCGCCGCCGTGGCCGGGATCGAGCATAATCACAATCGGACGATCCCGGCCTGCTTTTCCGGGCTGCGGGCCACTTTGCGCAGGCGGCACCTGACGCTGCAAGTCGCCCTTGTTGTAATCCTCCAGCAGCGCAAGCAGCGGATCCTGAATGTCCGTCGCATTGGCCGGGTAGAGATCCATCACCAGACGCTCTTTAAAGGTCGCGACGGGCGCCAGGGCGAACAGCTGCGGCTTAACGTTCTGTTTAAGCTCAAACACCATGCGCACGGTTTGCGGATCAAACTGCCCGACGCGAGCCGATTTAATAAACGGATCGTCGCCGCGGATCTGCGCCGCCATCCCTTTCAGCACGGAGTTGAGGTTAACGCCTTCGAGATCCACCACCACGCGTTCCGGGTTGCTGAGGGCAAATTGCTTATATTTCAGCACGCGATTGGATTCAACCGTCACGCGCGTATAGGTCGACGACGGCCAGACGCGCACCGCCACCACCTGACTCGTGGCGGCAAGACCGACCTGACTGACGCTAAGCAACCACATTGCCCCGGCCCCTTTTAACAAACGGCGGCGGCTTATTGCTGAATTGGATCCCGACATGCTTCTCCCGAGCAAGAACACTGACTGATATACAAAATGTCCAAATTGACCGAAAACTTTAACGAATGACGCATAAACTGTCATCTATAAAAGGGTAAACAATCATACGCTAACGCACGGATTACTTACCAATTTCTGTGGGTCGCGGAAAATTTGCACTTGCACACGCGGCCACGATCGAATAAAAATACAGAAATTACGAATAAACATTCATTAAGGGTTGTGCCATGGTGAAGGAACGTAGAACCGAACTGGTCCAGGGATTCCGCCATTCTGTTCCCTATATCAACGCCCATCGGGGAAAAACGTTTGTCATCATGCTTGGCGGCGAAGCCATTGAGCATGAAAATTTTTCCAGCATCGTCAATGATATTGGCCTGCTGCACAGCCTCGGGATCCGCCTGGTCGTGGTGTATGGCGCGCGTCCGCAGATCGACGCCAACCTGGCCGCTCACCACCACGAGCCGATTTACCATAAACATACCCGCGTCACCGATGCCAAAACCCTGGAGCTGGTGAAACAGGCGGCGGGTCTGCTGCAGCTGGATATTACCGCGCGTCTCTCTATGAGCCTCAACAATACGCCGCTGCAGGGCGCGCATATCAACGTCGTGAGCGGTAACTTTATCATTGCCCAGCCGCTCGGCGTGGACGATGGCGTGGATTACTGCCACAGCGGCCGTATCCGTCGTATTGATGAAGAAGCTATTCACCGCCAGCTGGACAGCGGTGCCATCGTGCTGATGGGCCCGGTCGCCGTTTCCGTGACCGGCGAAAGCTTTAACCTGACGTCCGAAGAGATCGCCACGCAGCTGGCGATCAAGCTGAAGGCGGAAAAAATGATTGGGTTCTGCTCCTCCCAGGGCGTCGTGGACGGTGAAGGAACAATCGTACCGGAACTCTTCCCGAATGAAGCCCAGGCCCGCGTGGAAGCGCTGGAAGCCGAAGGCGATTACCACTCCGGCACCGTCCGCTTCCTGCGTGGCGCCGTGAAGGCCTGCCGCAGCGGCGTGCGCCGCAGCCACCTGATCAGCTATCAGGAAGACGGGGCTCTGCTGCAGGAGCTGTTCTCCCGCGACGGTATTGGTACGCAGATTGTGATGGAGAGTGCGGAGCAGATCCGCCGCGCCACCATCAATGACATCGGCGGCATTCTGGAGCTGATCCGCCCGCTGGAACAGCAGGGCATTCTGGTACGTCGCTCACGCGAACAGCTGGAGATGGAGATCGATAAATTCACCATTATTCAGCGCGATAACCTGACCATTGCCTGCGCCGCACTCTATCCGTTCCCGGAAGAGAAGATCGGTGAAATGGCCTGCGTGGCGGTGCATCCTGATTACCGTAGCTCTTCACGCGGCGAAATGCTGCTTGAACGCGTGGCGGCACAGGCGCGCCAGATGGGGCTGAGCAAGCTGTTCGTCCTGACGACGCGCAGCATTCACTGGTTCCAGGAGCGCGGATTCACGCCGGTGGATATCGATTCTCTGCCGGAAACGAAGAAAGAGATGTACAACTATCAGCGTCGTTCAAAGGTGCTGATGGCTGACCTTGGATAATACAACGCTTGCCGGGTCGCGCTGCGCGTACCCGGCCTGCATGTCTGGCGTTGTTCAGAGTGACTCAAATATCGCGCCCAGTCCGCTTCGGCGTTCCGTTCGGGTGGCGATCGCCTGCACCAGCACCCGTTCATCGGCATACAGCGACAGACGCTGACGCGCGCGCGTAATGGCGGTATAGATCAGCTCGCGGGTAACGACGGGTGAAAGCTGCGTGGGCAGGATCAGCGCCGCATGGTTAAACTCGGAGCCCTGGGATTTATGCACCGTCATCGCCCAGGCGGTTTCATGCTCGGGCAAACGGCTGGGCTGGAAGGACTTCACGCTCCCGTCCGGCATCTGGAACCAGACGCGCAGGCCCTGACCGCAGTCGAGCGCAATCCCGATATCCCCGTTAAACAACCCCAGCGCGCTGTCGTTGCGGGAGATCATCACCGGTCGCCCTTCATACCAGCGCGAGTGCGGGGTACGGTTAATTTTGCGTTTTTGCGCCAGCAGCTGTTCCAGCCTGTCGTTCAGACCCCGGACGCCAAAGGGGCCTTCCCTCAGCGCACAGAGCAGCTGGTATTCGCCAAACGCGGCAATGACCTGCTCCGGCGTACTTTGCTGTTGTACGCCCGTCAGAAAGTGCTGATACCCCTGCAGGGCGTCGTCCAGCATCGCCTGATACTCTTCCCCACTTTGCAGCGATTTTTTCTCAATATCCGTAAAGGTACCGTCAAATACCGCTGTGGTGGTGCGCCGGTCGCCCCGGTTCACCGCCGCCGCAAGCTGGCCGATGCCAGAGTCGCTGCCGAAACGGTAGCTTTTTTGCAGCAGACACAGGCTGTCGCGCAGCGCCCCTGCAAGCGAATGGTTTTCAGACGTGAGCGAACATCCGGTGAGACGGGCCAGCTCCTGCGCGCGTTCCGCGGTATATCCCAGGCTGGCATAGGTGCAGATATCCCCCAATACGGCTCCCGCCTCTACGGAGGCAAGCTGATCGCGATCGCCGAGGAAAATGACGCGCGCGTGCGGCGGTAGCGCATCGATCAAACGCGACATCATCGTCAGGTCAATCATCGACGCTTCATCCACGACCAGCACGTCAAGGTGCAGTGGGTTACCGGCATGATAGCGCAGACGCTGGCTACCCGGCTGTGCGCCAAGCAAACGGTGCAGCGTGCTCGCTTCATTGGGGAAAAGCGCAAGCTGATCCCCGGTTAGCGGCAGTTTTTGCAGCGCGCCGCCTAACGACTCCGTCAGACGTGCCGCCGCTTTACCGGTGGGGGCGGCCAGGCGAATACGGCACTTTTTCTCACCCGATAGCTGAATCAGCGCGGCAAGCAGTTTTGCCACAGTGGTCGTTTTCCCGGTGCCCGGGCCGCCAGAAATCACCGAGATTCGTCGGGTTAAGGCCACGGCTGCCGCCACTTTCTGCCAGTTTGTCTCGTCGTCAGAGGTAAACAGCGTATCCAGCGTTTGCCGGAGCTGCGCTTCATCGCAGGGAAGCGGGGCGTTGGTCTCGCTGAAGAAGCGCGCTACCGTCAGTTCGTTACGCCACAGCCGGTTAAGATACAAACGCTCGCCGACAAGGATCATCGGCGTCCCGGTATCGGCTCCGCTTACGGCAGGCGAGCCGAGTAATATCTCCTGCCAGTCCACTTCGTCACCCAGCTGCGCGAAACACGCCTGTAAAGCCGGAGGCATTTTCTCATCCACAGCCAGACGCGACAGCGGCAGACATACGTGGCCTTCCCCCGCGTCTTTACTCAGAATGGCCGCGGCCAGCATGACGGCAGGCTCCTCGCCTGCCACCATCATGGCGAACTGCACATCCAGGTGACGCAGTAACCGTTGTTCAACCGCGTCCAGCAGTAGCGCCTGCATCGTCATGCTACCTCCTCCATGCTTGCAGCAAACAGGTTATCCATTTTTTCAATCAGTTCCGCAGCCGGACGCGTGCAAAAGACGCCGGAACGCGGGTCGTTAGCATCCACTCCGCGCAGGAACAGGTAAATGACGCCGCCAAAATGATCTTCGTAGCGGTAATCGGCCATGCGATGGCGCAGGTAACGGTGCAGCGCAAGGGTGTAAAGCTGGTACTGCAGATCGTAGCGATGCATTTGCATTGCCGATGCCATCGCGTCCTGGGTGTAGGCTTCGCTGCTTTCACCCAGCCAGTTCGATTTGTAATCCAGCAGGTAGTAGCGCCCTTCGTGGCGGAAAACCAGGTCGATAAAGCCTTTGAGCATCCCCTGCACCTGGCGGAAGTTCAGCGGCGGGCACCCGGCGGATAACGGATCGTACTCGCGGATCAGCGCATCAAGCGCCTCGGCCCTGAGCGGGCTGGCGATGGGGAGATAAAACTCCATCTCCACCTGCTTATCTTTGGCAGTCAACTGGTTCAGCGAGATCCCCTGCGTCGTGAGCGGCGCGTGCAGTACCGCGCGGATCCAGTCGGTGAGAACCGGCTGCCACTGCGCGTCGTAGCCGCCACTCTGTAACATTTTCAGCACCCACTCTTCGGAAACCGGCTGGGTAAAATCCAGCTCTTCAAACAGGCTGTGCAAAAACGTGCCCGGCGAGGCGCCGCGCGGGAACTGGTGCGGCGTGAGCAACGGCTCAGCGGGTACGCTACCGGCTCCTGCGGCATCCACGTCCAGTTTTGGCATCAGATCCTGCGCAATACTCTGCCCGTGCTGCTGCAAACCGGAGTAGCTGGTGACGCGCCAGTCGTCGGCAATGGTACGCACAACCTGGCGGGCATGGAGCTCTGACTCACGCAGCTCCGGCATCTGCCAGCGGCTGTTGTCGGGCTGCGACGGAATATGCAGGGCAACATGCTCCGTGCAAAGCGATTCGATGCACTGGCGCAGGCCCGCCGCGTCTTTGGGTTCGCCGTGCTGAATAAGCCGCCCCAGCGCGCTCAGATGAAAATCACTCTCCCCGCTCTTTTCGCCACGGCGACGGAACAGAGGCGCAACGCCCAGGCTGCAGTGCCAGACCGAACGGGTCAGCGCCACGTAAAGCAGGCGCAGGTCTTCCGCCAGACGCTCGGCTTCGGCCAGCTCAACGCTGGACTCCGCGTTGCTGAGATCGAGCACCGCCTCAAAAGACTCGCGATCGTGGTAAAAGGCCTGATCCTGCACGCGATAATTGGCGATAAACGGCAGCCAGACCAGCGGATATTCCAGGCCTTTCGACTTGTGAATGGTGACGATCTGCACCAGATGTTTATCACTCTCTAGTCGCATCTGCTGGCTGGACGAATTACTGTTCGGATCGGCAATCTGCTGCGCCAGCCAGCGTACCAGGGCGTGTTCGCTCTCCAGCTGCGTACCGGCTTCCTGCAGCAGTTCGCTGATATGTAAAATATCGGTCAAACGGCGCTCGCCGCCTGCTGTCGCCAGCATATTCTCCGCAATGTGGCGCTGCGCCATGAGCTCACGTACCATCGCCATGACTCCACGCTTCTGCCATTTTTCGCGGTAGCGAACAAACTCTTCTACCACGGCATCCCACGCGGCTTCGTCATTGTTCAGCGAATCAATATCCCGCGCGTTCAGCCCGAGCATCGCGCTCGCTAATGCGCTACGCAGCGTGCTTTCCCGCTCCGGAGCCAGCACGGCCTGCAGCAGCCATAGCATCTCCTGCGCTTCCAGCGTTTCAAAGACGCTGTCGCGGTTTGAGAGATAGACGGAGGGGATATTCAGTAACGTCAGGGCATCGCGGATGAGTGCGGCTTCCTGACGGCTCCGAACCAGCACCGTGATATCGGATGCCTTTACCGGGGTTGGTTTATCCCCCTTCCACAACAGCGCTTTACCGTGCGCGCCCGCACTGAGCCAGTCGCGGATTTGCGCGGCACAGTGCTGGGCCATCGCATTTTGATAGTCGGCAACGCCGTAGCCTTCCCCATCCAGCAGCCAGAAGTTCATGGCAGGCTGCGTCTCGCCGTTGAACTCGAAGCGCAACGAGGCATTTTTCTCGGCAAATTTTACCGGCTGAAACGGGATCTCCCGGAACATAAATGCCGTATCCATGCGGCTGAAGAGCGCGTTGACGCTTTCCACCATGCCGGGAGAGGAGCGCCAGTTGGTGTCGAGCGTATAGTGCGCGTCAACCTCGCTGCGGGCTTTCATGTAGGTGAAAATATCCGCACCGCGGAAGGCGTAGATGGCCTGTTTCGGATCGCCGATTAACAACAGCGCGGTACCGGGCTGCTGGCGCCAGATACGGCGGAAAATGCGGTATTGCTGAGGGTCGGTATCCTGAAATTCGTCAATCATCGCCACCGGGAACCGGGTGCGGATCGCGGCGGCAAGCGCTTCGCCATTTTCACTGCACAGCGCAGCATCGAGGCGGCTCAGCATATCGTCAAACCCCAGTTCACCCCGGCGGCGTTTCTCACGCGCGACGGCGTCGCGAATTTCCGTCATGGCGCGGGTAATCATCAGATCGTTGAGCGTTAAGGGCTCAGCCAGCAGGGTTTCAATCGCCACAAACAGAGGATGCTCAGGCACAATGCCGTCGGCTTTGGTCCGCTCAGCCAGGAAACGTTGGGAGAATTTCTCCAGCGCATCCGGGAGCTGGTAGCCTCGCGTCTCTTCCTGCGCCCAGGCGCTGATCTTGTCGATCCATTTCCCCTGATTGCCGCGGTTAAACTTGCGTCGATCAATCCCGGAATTTTCGATGATTGCGTCAATCTCGCCAACGGACTCAATCCATTTTTGCTTGATATCGGCAATTCTCGCGATGATTTTTTCATGGCGTGAGGCCAGGGTTTCATCTGCAGGCGGCGGGGATTTGATGACCGGTGCTTCCCCCTGCAGATAACGATCGATAGCGCGCAGCAGCGCCTCCGGGCCCTTCCACAGCGCATGTACCGCTTCGGCGATATCGCGCTGTAACGGGTAGCAGTGGCGACGCCAGAAATCCGCGCAGGCCTGATAGCGAAGCACGGATTCATCTTCAATGAGCTGCTGTTCAAACAGCATCCCGGATTCAAACGCATTCAGGCTCAGCATACGCTGGCAAAAACCGTGAATGGTGAAGACGGACGCTTCATCCATCTGCCGTTCAGCGAGCAATAGCCACTGGGCTGCCTGTTGCTTATCGGCAATTTCTTCCAGAAGGCTCGCGTAGAGAGGGTTATCCGTGCTCTGACGCAGACAGGCGATGCGCAGCTCGTGGATATTGCTGCGAATACGGCCCCGCAGCTCAGCGGTGGCAGCCTCGGTGAAGGTCACCACCAGCAGTTCCTCCACGCTCAAAGGACGTGGAAAAGCGGCGTTGCCGCCAAGCCCCAGCAGCAGACGCAGGTACAGAGCGGCAATGGTGAAGGTTTTTCCCGTTCCCGCTGAGGCTTCAATCAATCGTTCACCCTGCAGAGGTAAACGTAAGGGATCAAGGGACTCAGCGGTATCGGTCATTCTTTCTTACTCCAGGGCATAGATTGCTGCAGCGCGCTGACGCTCTTCCAGACTTTCCAGCCTTTCGGGTTCACGTATTCCGTTTTCCCGTTCTGGCTACCGGAAACCTGAGACAGGATAGTGATTCCCTGCGGCTTAATGACCGCCTGATGGAAGAAGTCTGCAACCTTCTGCGGCGTCAGCTGTTTTATCTCGGCCACTACTTTATCACGCGAATCAAATTTCAGATTACCGCGATCGAAATCTTTGCTCAGCTGCGAAGCTTCTTCACCCAGCGTCTGCGGCGGCTGCATCACCTGTGCGATGACGGCCTGCTGGATCTGCGCAAACTCTTCCGGCTTCATGGCGCGCAGTTTCGCTTCCACCTGCGGGAAGAAGGCCTGGTAACGCTTCCAGAGATACGCCGGCTGTTTATCGCTGCTTTGCAGCAGGAAACCCAGCCCCCACTGTCGGCCTACGTTCATGGAGAAGGCAAACACCGCGTAGCCAAGCTGCTCCTCTGTGCGTAACTGGTTGTAGAACCACGGCTGAATAATTTGCCCCAGAACGGCACTCTGCGCCGAGCTGGCGAATTCATCGTAGCCCGTTGGCACAAATACCGCGGCCAGCGCGGAATCCGTGCTGTTACCCGCCTTTTCAAAAATCACATTCTGTTTTTTCTCAACCAGCACGTCCTGGTTGCGGCACCACTCGTCGCCTTTCGAACCGAGCTGAGTGCGTACATTCTCTGCCAGGGTTTTGGCCTGATCCTCACTCATGTTGCCGACGATCAGGAACTCCGGACGCGTGTTGGTTTTCAGCGCGTCACGGTAAGCCAGCACGTCTTTTAAGGTGATCGAAGGCAACAGCGCGCGGCGGTCCTCTCGCTGGAAATAAGGAACTTGCGACAGCATTTGCGCCGGCATAAGCGCCATATCGTAAGCTTTGCCCTTCTCCGCAGAATCCATCATCTGCGCATACCACGATTTAGCCTGTTCAAGCTGCTCTTCCGTCGGCGTATAGCTGAAATAGCCCTCCAGCAGTGCCTGGAACAGCTGAGGCAAACGCTGGGTATAGCCGTTTGCATTGAGCATCAAACCGTTGTTGGCGTTGGTGGAGAAGCTGATCCCGCCCACGGCCGCCTGGTTGCTGAGCTGATCGAGCGCAATCCCGGCGAGATAGTCATTGAGCGCGAACATCACCTGATTTTTAGCGCTGTTCATCGCTTTCGGGTTACGCAGCACCACGCTGACATCGGCCTTTGGCTCGCTTGCGAAATAGCGGCTAGGGGTATACACCACGCGCAGCGTCGGCTCATCAACGATGAGCGCCGGGTGCGGGTAATCTTGAGTCGTTTTGGTCAGCGAGAAGTCATCCGGAATATAGGGGTTCAGCTCCGGCAGCTTCAACACAATCTCCCCGGCCTTCTTCTGCCAGTCGGCAAAGGTCTGCGCGCTGATTTTGTCCACCTGATAAGGAGCATCGACAAAATACGCCGTCTTGTTATGCGGTTCGTTCGGGCTGATGTACCAGATGCGGGCATTCTCCGGCGTCATCATCGCCAGGCGGGCTTTTACCGCATCGGCATCATAGCGGTCGGCAATATTGACCGCATCGAGGGTGTGCTCTACCGGCACGCGGATCATGGTATCCGCCAGCCACTCAACGTAATCCATATCGCGGGTAATGGACGGGTAACGGAAATCGAGATCCAGCACGTGCGCGAGCTCATCAAAGTAGCGCTTATCGACGCCTTTCTCACGCAGTAATGTAAGGTAGCTGAAGATCGCCGCCACCACTTCGTCACGGTTTGCCAGGCCTTTGTCGGTCAGGGTGGCGGAGATCGCCAGCACGCCGCTATTGCCGTTCACAACCGGATCGGAGTCGGCGCGAATACCTTCCACCAGCCCCTGTTTTTGCAGCCAGTCAGAAAGCGTACCCGGACTACGGTTACCTATCAGGTAGGTCACCAGTTCATCGGTTTTACTGCGAAACTGTGCGGTGTTGTTATCGATGCGGAATTCCACGCGCAGCACTTTGCGCGGCAGCGCAGGCACGTAGTGGATCACAATGCCCTTTTGCGCGTCCGTGACCACCGGTACATCTATCTGCGGCAGGTCGATATTTTTATTCGGCACCCGGCCAAACGTTTTAGCCGCCATGCCTGCCAGTTCTGGCAACGGTTTATTGCTGTAGATGACCGCTTTCATCAGGTTGGCGGAGTAGTATTTATCGCGAAACGCGTGCAGGGCATCAAGCACCGGGCTGTTCGGTTTGTCGCTTAACGTCTCAAGGTTACCGCCGGAGAAGCGCGAACCCGGGTGCGCAGGGTTGATGGTTTCGGCGCTGACCTGGGCCATGCGCATACCGTCTCGCGTGCGGGCAAGGGTCAACTCAGCATTGACGGCATTGCGTTCACGGTCGGCATATTTTTTATCCAGCAGGGGGGCGGCGATGGAATCAGCAAGGCGATCGACCGCGCCTTCCAGCGCATCATTTTCGACTTCAAGATAAAAGGCCGTGCGGTACGGTGCCGTACTGGCATTGTGGCTGCCGCCATGCATTTTCAAAAATTCGGACAGGCTATCCGGCTGCGGGTATTTTTTTGACCCCATCAGCGTCATATGTTCCAGATAATGTGCAAGCCCAGGATGCGCGTCAGGATCTTCCAGCGATCCAACCGGCACCACTAATGCCGAGAGGGACTTCACCGCCTGCGGATCGGAAACCAGCAGCACAGTCATGCCGTTATCAAGACGAATAGCCTGATATTGACGGGTATCTTTTTCGCTTTTACGAATAGTTTCCTGAACGGGTTGCCAACCGGAGTCTGCCTGAGTGACAGGTACCCAGAGGGCGAAAAACAAAACAAACGCTTTAAACAAGGTGCTACCTCTTTATCACGGCTACATCATTAATACATTGCGTGCTGGACACGCCAACATCTCTTTATTGGGTACATCAGTCCGTGATAAGAAGTGCATCATAATTGAACACCCCACACTGCGCAATTTTTATACAGCGCTCAGGACTGATTAAATTTAAACAACGGCAGCAGGTAGCGCTGCGCCTCTTCCGTGATGGCCTCAAAGTACTCTGGCTCAAGCGTTCGCCATAAGCGCTGATACCAGACATCTTCACCTTCGCCCCGCACCATCATGTTTCCTTCGTAGGCCTGCATAAATTTACTGCGCGCTTTCTGCAGTGACGCCTCATCCGTTAACATCGCATCATTCTGTGCGTCATAACAGGCTTTTATCCAGGCCCCGCCACTTTCCGGCAACAGCAGGAGCGGTTTGTTCATTCCCTGACGGTAGCCCTCAATGTACAAAGACAGATACCGTAACGCCTGCTCAGACTCCATCGGCGGGAAGCGCCATTCGCCCTCTTTGCGCACGAAAATCCGACTTTCACCTTTATGACCATCCGCACTGTAGACAAGATGTTCCAGCCAGAGTTGCAAACCCTGTGAAACGCTCAGCATAGAAGGCCGCCAGCGCAGCAGCCCGTCCGGCTGAACCTGGGTTAACCAGCCCGTAAGCTGTACGCCATTGCAGTTGAGATCGATTTCAATACTTTTCCCTGGCTGTCGGCACGCTCTTACGCGCTCTGCCAGGGCGGTCATCTCCTGACACTGCGCCTCCCAGACAATTTCCCCGAATGCCCCATAGGGCAGCTGTCCTGCAGCACGGTAGCGGCGGTAAAGTTTGTCCGCATCTTCCTCTTCAACCAGCGCATTCAACAGCTGCAGGTTTAACTGGTAGCGCTCCAGCCCTTCCAGCGTAAAGGGCTCTGCATCAGGAATTTCACTCTCTTCAGAACGGAAGTTGACCTGCAATCGCTGCTGGAAGAAGGCGCGCACCGGATGTGCCCAAAACCGCTGAAGCTGTTCGAAGGTCAGGGTATCGACAGGGCGCGGGTCAAGCTCCTGAATGAAATCGGTATGTGCACTCCCCTCCTTTTTCGCCGCCGGTAGCCACTCCTGGGCATAGCTCTGGCGCTCGCTGGGCGTGTAGTTCACCGGGTCAAACGGCATGCGGCTGTGGAAACAGGTGATATGGGCTTTCACCCTCTTCTCGCTTTCATCGCAGTTGCGATCTTCATCCCCCGGCAGATAGTGACTCTGGCCTATATAGTCCACCAGCTCCTGCACCAGTACGGAGGGAAAACGCTCGCTGTTGTCCTGAATGGAACGGCCGATATAGCTGATATAGAGCTTACTCTGGGCGGAAATGAGCGCCTCAAGGAAGAGGTAGCGGTCATCATCGCGGCGGCTACGGTCACCCCGCTTGGGATCTGCGCTCATCAAATCGAACCCCAGCGGCGCCAGCGCGCGCGGATAAACGCCGTCGTTCATGCCAAGCAGACAGACCACTTTAAACGGGATAGAACGCATTGGCATCAGGGTGCAGATATTGATGGGGCCTGCCAGGAAACGCTGGCTGATTCGCTCCTGGTCAAGCCGCTGCGTTAGCTCATCCCTCAACAGCGACAGTGGGATTGCATCCTGATAATGGGAATTCACGCCTTCATCGACGATCGCCTGCCACTGCGTTTCAATCAGTGCCATTGCCGCTTCGGTGTCACTGTCTGGCAGGAAGAAATCATTAAGCAATGCCCTGCAAACCGGGAGCCACGCTTCAAGCGGACGCGGCTGCATCAGCTCGTGTCGCCAGCGGTTAAGCTGCATCAGGAGTGATGCTAAATGCCCCACCAGTTCAGCAATTAACCCGCTGGACTCATCGTAAGGCAGCACCTCATTCCACTCGCCCTGGCTGCTCTCCATGGCGTAGCCCAGCAGCATACGCGTCAGGCCAAAACGCCACGTGTGCTGCCCGGTTGGAGGAAGTTCGAACTCCTGAACGTTATCGTCATCGATCCCCCAGCGTACGCCAGATTCATTCACCCACTGGCGAAGGTAGCGCAGCCCCTCTTCATTGATGTTGAAGCGTGCAGCCAGCACGGGAACATCCAGTAACGCCAGGACATCTTCGGAGATAAAGCGGCTATCCGGCAGTGAAAGCAGAGTGATAAAGGCCTGCAGTGCCGGATGCGACTGACGGGCACGACGGTCAGAGATAGCGTAAGGCAGATATCGCTCGCCCGTCGCACTGCCAAAAACGGCCTGAATGAAGGGACTGTAGCTGTCGATATCCGCCACCATCACCACGATATCGCGCGGGGTGAGTTCGGGATCGTCCTGCAGCATCGCCAGCAACTGGTCGTGAAGCACTTCGACCTCACGCTGAGGGCTATGGCAAACATGGATCGTGATGCTGCGATCGTCAGCATCCAGCTTACGCTTGCTCTCGCTGCGTTCGAATTCTTTCGCCGTCACGCCCATCACGGCACGGTTTTCCAGATCGAGGATATCCAGCTGAATATGATGCAGCAGGCTATCCGGGGTAATATCGACAAAGGCATCCACATCGCCTTCGCCTGATGAGGTGATGTCTGAAAGCATGTGAATATAGTCACGCCCCAGCTTCCCCCACGAGGCAAGCAGTGGATTGGGCAGGTTCTGGATACCGTCTTCATCAAAAAGCTGCCCGGCAGTCGAGCCGTCTTTAAACAGCGGGACGGAACGTTCTTCAAAAAGGCGC
Organism: Enterobacter asburiae; assembly: GCF_007035645.1. Classification (NCBI taxonomy): domain Bacteria; kingdom Pseudomonadati; phylum Pseudomonadota; class Gammaproteobacteria; order Enterobacterales; family Enterobacteriaceae; genus Enterobacter; species Enterobacter asburiae. The sequence goes on along the minus strand of NZ_AP019632.1, from coordinate 821,262 downwards.
TTTCGTTGGCGAGTCACCAGCCGCGCAAGCCAACGTTCGTCGAGGATATCCCCCCAATACTGTCGGCAAGGGTTGGTGAACAAAATATGAATATCAATATGTTTACCCAGCGCGTTCAACGCCTTCAGATAAACAGGCGGTAATGCGGATATCCCGCAGATAAAAACGCGTGACGGCAGTCGGGCCGGGCGCTCCGACGCATTATCGAGTATGGAGATAAACCGATCGTACAGGTTGGCACGGTGCCACTTAGGCTGCCCAAGTTTCTCCGTATGCTCTACCAGCGCTTTCCACAGCGGTGCCTGCCATATTTGCGCCTCCGGTAGCCCTTCAACCAACTCGCCCGCTTCCCAACGAATTAACCAGTCAGAACGGTAAACAAGGTATTGGTCGTAGAGATCGGCGGTGCGCGACGCCAGCTGGAACAGCTTGCGCTTATCGGTATCATCATTGAGGTAGTGGCGCAGCATGGCGAATTCATCGTGCTGCAGCATTTCCGGCAGCAGCGCCATGAGCTTCCAGCTCATGCCTTGCTTGTTGAAGGCGCTCTGCTCCGGAATGTCCGGCAACACGCGCACAAACATCTCCCAGATAAAGCTCGCGGGCAGCGGGAAATCAATATTTGCGGCTATGCCAAATTTACGGGAAAGCGACATTTGCAGCCACTGTGCCATACCGGTGCTCTGCACCAGCACCATTTCAGGCTCAAAAGGATCGTCAAGCCGCTCGCGCTCAACGATAAATTCCATCAGCGCTTCCAGCACATCCAGACGATTTGAGTGGTAGACCCTTAACATAGACGCTCCCGACTACTGGCTAACCGGGCAATGCAGGCGCGTTATCTCACCGCGCCGCCCCAGAGGAGAAATAAGTGTGACCGTGATGCTGACACATCCTGCGTGCGTTGTCTGCCCCCGACTGGCCTGCCAGCCAGCCGGGAGAACATTTGTTGAGAGCTGAGACTGATTCCAGGCATGATGCCAGAGCTGTCGATACTGGTTAAACAGGGTAAACCGAGCCGCCAGCGCCCGATGATAACCGGACAAAGCCGTCACGACGATCACCAGCAGCATCATCGCCAGCAGTACCTCAACCATGCTAAACCCTTTTTCTCTGTTCACGGCAGCTGGCATAACGCGCTCTCCTTAAGGGGACAAAAATCACTCCAGCCGTGAGGCGAAAAGCGAACGTTCCCGTCGACAATCTCTCCTGAGCGCCAGAGCAGCAGGTCGCTGTCTCCGGCAATCAGCAGCACACGCGCCCCACTCAGCTGGCGCAAACACGCTCGCCACGCAGGAGTCTTCTTGCACTGAACCTGTGGCTCTGACGACCAGCTCTGAACCCGTCCCCACTCAAGCGCGGACTGCACCGCCGCCTGCTGCTGAAGCGAACGGCTCTCACCTCCGACGAGCGCGCTAAAGGTTGTGAGCTGCTGATTGAGACCGGTGAGGATCAGGGTACCGAGCACCAGTAAAAGCAGAACCATCGCCAGCGAAGACATGCCGCGTTGACGATTCACAGGTTGTACCCCGTGACCGTATACAACGCCTGCCAGGGCTCCCCCTTCTCGCCTTTATGAATCGCCGCCAGATCGATATTCACCTCTGGCGCAAAACCGGCATGTTCCACTGTCCTCACCACAAAATGCGCGATAGTAAGCCTGTCCGGGTCCGTGAGCTTTTCCCATCCTTTTCCTTCACATGAGGTCGCTCCACGCTGGGTTTCAAGCGCACCAGACTCCAGTCGAAAACCGGTGCTGTCATTTTCTGATGCGCTGTTATCCCAGCTGCCGTTACTGTTGGCATCCCACCGCACAATGACGCAACTTCCTTGCCTGGCTGTCACCAGCGCCTGTCCCTGACAGTTTCCCGCGCAGTACCCCGCACGCTGGAGCTGTTTGCCCAGGGCGAACAGGTGGTGCCAGACCTCTTCCTCCAGTTGTCTCTGGCCAGATTGCGCTAAGACCGCCCGCTGCAAGCCGGGTAAAAAACGCGATGCGCTTATCAGCAGGAGGCTGCTAATCGCCGTGGCAATCAGAACTTCAGTCAGTGAGAAACCTCGCTGCTTCATCGACATGAACCTCCCGCAGAGACCTTACACATCCTGATGCGTCCTCCATTTGAGACAATAATCAGCCATTCTCCTGCACGGCTTTGAACGCGTATCCGCCCTGCCCATGCCGTATCCTTTAATCCATAGAACGCCAGCGACGGCGTTACCTCGCCGATCGCGACCTCAGGCCAGAGTGGTATCAGCACAAAGGGATTGCCCTTCTCACAGCCTTGCGCGGCAGAGCTCAGCAGACAATCCATGCCTCCCACCCGCTGATGGGTAATTTGATGGTCGCGGTTGTAGCGGTTGGCATGATTGCGCAGAAACAGCAGGTAATCTCGTACCTGACTGGCGGTTTGCCACAGCCGCTGCTGCCGCTGCCAGCTGTCCCAGCCGTAAAGACCTGAGGCGCTGAGGATAACGACAAGCGAAATCGCGACCAGCGTTTCGATAAGCGTAAAACCGTTCTCTTTTTTCATATCGGGAGTGTGGCGAAGCGCGGTGAACATGACGAGCGACGGATCCTCGTTTTACGAGGCGTTATCCGGAGAATCAGGAGTGTTGCAGCGCGTTGCACGCTTTCTGGATAGCGCTTCGGGAAACGGGATAAAGGCGAAAAAAAACCGGCGCTAAAGAGCACCGGTTGTGTCACGCTTTATCGCATCAGATAGCGACGGGCGCTTTGATGCCCGGATGCGGGTCATAGCCCTCAATCTCGAAATCATCAAAGCGATAGTCGAAGATTGATGCCGGTTTGCGTTTGATAATCAGCTTCGGCAGCGCACGCGGTTCACGGGTCAGCTGGAGATGCGTCTGTTCCATATGGTTGCTGTAAAGATGGGTGTCCCCACCGGTCCAGACAAAATCACCCACTTCCAGGTCGCACTGCTGCGCCATCATGTGGACCAACAGCGCATAGCTGGCAATGTTAAACGGCAGGCCGAGGAACACGTCACAGGAGCGCTGGTAGAGCTGGCAGGAGAGCTTGCCGTCAGCGACATAGAACTGGAAGAACGCGTGGCAAGGTGCCAGCGCCATTTTATCCAGCTCGCCGACGTTCCAGGCGGAAACGATGATTCGGCGCGAGTCCGGATCGTTTTTCAGCTGGTTCATCACGGTGGTGATCTGGTCAATATGGCGGCCATCAGGCGTTGGCCAGGCGCGCCACTGCTTGCCGTAAACCGGGCCCAGGTTGCCATTTTCATCTGCCCATTCGTCCCAGATTGAGACGTTATTTTCGTGCAGATACGCAACGTTGGTATCGCCTTGCAGGAACCAGAGCAGTTCATGAATGATCGAGCGCAGATGGCAGCGCTTTGTCGTCACCAGTGGGAAGCCTTCTTGCAGGTTGAAGCGCATCTGGTGGCCAAAAATGGAGAGCGTACCGGTGCCGGTGCGGTCGTTTTTCGGCGTGCCCTCGTCGAGCACTTTTTTCATCAATTCAAGATACTGTTTCATGGTTCCTCAGGAAATTTGTTGCTGTGGACGACGACGATACGCCCAAATCATCATAATGGCACCCGCGACAATCATCGGAATGGAGAGGATCTGCCCCATGCTGATGTACTGTACCCATTCGCCGGTAAACTGTGCGTCTGGCTGACGGAAGAACTCGACGATAATACGGAATGCGCCGTAGCCAATCAGGAACAGGCCGGAGACAGCACCCATCGGGCGCGGTTTGCGGATAAATAGGTTGAGGATGATAAACAGCACCACGCCTTCCAGCGCCAGCTCATAAAGCTGAGACATATGGCGCGGCAGAACGCCGTAGGTATCGAAAATGGACTGCCACTCCGGGTGTGATGGCAGCAACGCGATATCTTCTGCGCGAGAGCCCGGGAAGAGCATCGTGTACGGCACGCTCGGGTCGACGCGGCCCCACAGCTCACCGTTGATAAAGTTACCCAGACGGCCAGCGCCCAGCCCAAACGGGATCAGCGGTGCGATAAAATCTGAAACCTGGAAGAAGTTGCGTTTGGTGCGTTTGGCAAAAATCACCATCACCAGGATCACCCCAATCAGGCCGCCGTGGAAGGACATGCCGCCGTCCCACACGCGGAACAGATAGAGCGGATCGTTCAGGAATACCGGGAAGTTATAGAACAGCACATACCCAATACGGCCACCGAGGAACACGCCGAGGAAGCCCGCATAGAGCAGGTTTTCAACTTCGTTTTTCGTCCAGCCGCTGCCCGGACGACTGGCGCGACGGCCAGCGAGCCACATGGCAAAAATGAAGCCCACCAGGTACATCAGACCGTACCAGTGAAGCGAAACAGGTCCTACTGAGAAAATGACCGGATCAAATTCCGGAAAATGCAGATAACCACTGTTCATCTGTCACCACAAGATGTTGTTATTCCGCTGAAAGTGGACAGCGGTAGAAATGCGATTCTGCCGTAAGCAGAGGCTCCAAAGTTGCGAATCATAGCACAAGGCGGGCGCGGAGGATGCGCCAGAGATGTAAAAGATGTGTATAGGGTTTTATGCGCGCTGGAGCCCTCCCCCACAGGGAGAGGGCGAAAGATGATTAGCGGCCGCCGCGGATCAGGCCGCCCATACCGCGTCGTTCCATAAACGCCGCGACCTGATGACGAACCTCAGCGGCCAGCTGCGCGTCAAGGCTGCGTTCAGCCAGCTCGCGGGCATCATTGATGTCGATATGTCGCAGCAGGTACTTCACGCGAGCAACAGCGCGACCGTTCATCGACAGATGGCGGTATCCCAGACCAATCAGGATCGCAACGCACATTGAATCCCCGGCCATTTCACCGCACAGGCGTAAATCAATGCCGTACTGTTCCGCTTCACGGGCAATCATCGCTAACGCGCGAATGATCGCAGGATGCAGGCTGTCGTAGATACTGGCGACGCGGGTGTTGTTACGGTCGACGGCCAGAATATATTGCGTCAGGTCGTTCGTGCCGACAGAGATAAAATCAACACGGTTTGCCAGCTGCGGCAGCATAAAGACCATAGACGGCACTTCAAGCATCACCCCGATCCGCGGTTTCGGGATCGCATAGCCGATCATCTCTTCCACTTCACGGCCTGCACGTTCGATCAGTCGCCGGGACTCGTCGATCTCATCAATGCTGGTGACCATCGGGAGTAAGATGCTGAGATTGCCCGTCGCCGCGTTGGCGCGCAGCATCGCACGCACCTGGATCAGGAAGATCTCCGGCTGATCGAGCGTAATGCGGATCCCACGCCAGCCCAGGCACGGGTTTTCTTCGCTGATCGGCATATAGGGCAGCTGTTTATCCGCGCCGACATCCAGGGTTCGCAGGGTGACAGGTTTGTCGTTAAACATCTGCAGCATCCCCTGATACTGCGCCACCTGCTCCTCTTCGGAGGGGAAACCGCTCTGCAGCATGAACGGGATTTCAGTACGGTACAGGCCAATACCGTCGATGCGGCTGCCAAGCTTTTCTTCATGCTCAGGGCTTAAACCGGCGTTGAGCATGACTTTGATCCGCTCACCGCTCTTAAGCTGTGCGGGCAGGTTAACGTCATCTTCCGCCAGCTTGCTTAATTCATTCTCTTCGCTGATAAGACGCTGGTATTCCTGGAGCAGAACCGGCTCAGGATCGACCAGCAGCTCACCGCGATAGCCGTCCACTACCAGCGTACGGCGGTGCAGTACCGACGGCTGGATATCCGCGCCCATAACGGTTGGAATACCCAGCGCGCGCACCATAATGGCGGCATGCGAGTTGGCTGCGCCATCGCGCACCACCACACCGGCCAGCCTGTCCTGAGGCAGTTCAGCCAGCGTCGTTGCCGAGAGCTCATCGGCGACCAGAACAAACCGTTTTGGCCAGGCATTCGGCCCCTGAATGGTGTCATCGAGATGGAACAGCAGACGCTGTCCCAGGGCGCGGAGATCGCCAGCCCGTTCTTTCAGGTAACCGTCGGTCAGTGCCGCAAATTGGTCGGCAAATTTTTCGATGACCTTCTTAACCGCCCACTCTGCGACCGAGCCTTTATCCACTTCCGCAAACAGCTCACGACGCAGACGCGCGTCGGAGAGCAGGTGCGAATAGAGGTCGAAGATGGCCGCCGTCTCTTTCTGTGCGCCTGCGGCAAAGCGCTTGCTGTAACGACGAAATTCATTCGCCGCCTCTTCCAGCGCGGCGGTAAGACGCTCTCGCTCAAGCGCTTCATCAAGCGTTGAGGCTTCGTAAACCTGCTCCATCAGCGGCAGCGTGGCGTCCATCCAGCCTTCCGCAATCGCTACGCCTGGTGATGCCGGAAGGGCACGAATGCGCGTATGGCGATACTGACCAAAGAGCGCGGCAAGCTGGGACTGGGAGAGGATCGCCGCCATCTGAGTGGCCAGCGTGACGAGGAAAGACTCTTCGCTTTCATCGTACTGACGTAGCTCGCGCTGCTGGACAACCAGCACGCCGAGCAGCTGGCGACGCTGGATAATCGGCACGCCAAGAAAAGCGCGGAAGCGCTCTTCTTTTACGGAAGGGATGTATTTAAAGCTGGGGTGTTTTTGCGCGTCAGCAAGGTTGATGGGTTCAGCCAGCCGCCCAACCAGGCCCACGATACCTTCATCAAATGCGAGCGTGACGGTGCGTCCACGTGGTTTTTTTAAACCACGGGTCGCCATCAGGTAATAGCAGCGCCGATCGTGGTCGGCCAGATACACCGAACAGACCTCGGTCTCCATCGCAAGACAGATGTCAGTGACCAGAATATTCAGCGCCTCGTTCAGACGCGGAGCACTGGCCACCTTCTCGACTATTTCTCGCAAGCGGGTGAGCATGATTTGCGTAGCTTAACCTCTTTTACGTCGCCAGGCAGGTGCGCTCTGCGGCTTAGGCGGGATCTCCTGAAGCTGCATTACCACACTTGCAAACTCTTTCATCACCCTACGGTAAACATCGCGTTTAAATGACACGACCTGACGAACAGGATACCAATAGCTCACCCAGCGCCAGCCATCGAACTCCGGCGTACTGCTGGTTTGCATATTGATGTCTGAATCGTTGCCCACCAACTGCAACAGAAACCACTTCTGTTTCTGGCCGATACAAACCGGCTTTGTGTCCCAACGCACCAAACGTTTCGGTAACTTGTAACGCAACCAGTTGCGGGTCGAAGCCAGGATGCGAACATCTTTTCGGCTTAAACCGACCTCTTCAAAAAGCTCCCGGTACATCGCTTGTTCTGGGGACTCTCCCGGATTGATCCCGCCTTGAGGGAACTGCCAGGAGTGCTGACCATATCGCCGGGCCCACATTACCTGGCCCTGACGATTACAAATTACTATTCCTACGTTCGGGCGGTAGCCATCGTCATCAATCACCGGACTACCCCAAACTAAACCTTATATATGAATGATTGTTTCACACTACAGGGAGGCGGTAAACCACTCTCTTACAGGGCTGCAACCTAATAACATTTGAATAACTCACAAATAAGTGCTGAGTTATAAACAGATGAGCGGTGGTGAAGGGAATTTTATTCACCTTTTCTGTGGATATAGTTGTGAAGAAGTGTCTGATTACCGATGAACAACCTCAAACGATGCAGTCTCCCCTTTTTCACCTTAATTAGATAATGCAATTATTTTCAAATAGTTAAATGTATTTCCATGAGCACAAAACAGAATATCGTGACGATCGTCACATCAGGGATCGTCGTGCTGATGAAAGATCGAACAGCGTCGGTTTTATCCACAGATTGTGCCAATAAGTTAGTCACAATTTGTTTGAAAATTCGATTTTCATCGCACGTCAAGGCTGTAAATTGAAACAGTAGTCAGGGTTATGCCCAGTTATCCCATTTTTCTGTGGATAACATGGTGTAAGATCCTGTTCATTGTCAGTGACAAGATTTGAACAACCGGTTTTCTGAGTCTGGCAAAACGATTTCAAACCAATAAAAAAACATATAAATCATAGACATGGAATATTGGTACAGAAATAGTTAAACTCTATCCACAGGGGACAATTTCTTAGTTTATTTTTTAATCAAAAGGTTACCTTCATGCATCCGCTTACACCCTTGCTCTCACCGCCATCCAGCGAAGGTCAGTTGCTACAGCAGGCACGGCGTCTTGCAGGCTTTTCGCTTGGCGAGCTGGCGGCAATGGCAGGGCTTCAGATCCCGAAGGATCTGAAACGGGATAAAGGCTGGATCGGCATGCTGCTTGAGCTGTGGCTGGGTGCCAGCGCAGGAAGCAAACCCGAGCAGGATTTTGCAGCGCTTGGCGTGGAGTTAAAAACCATCCCTATAGACAGCCAGGGCAAGCCCCTTGAGACCACCTTCGTCTGCGTTGCGCCATTAACCGGCAACACCGGCGTAACGTGGGAAACCAGCCACGTTCGCCACAAGCTGAAGCGCGTGTTGTGGGTACCGGTCGAAGGTGAACGTCAGATCCCCCTGGCTGACCGTCGCGTTGGCGCGCCGCTGCTCTGGAGCCCGAACGACGATGAGGAGCAACAGCTGCGTCTGGACTGGGAGGAGCTGATGGACATGATTGTGCTTGGGCAGGTAGAGCGCATCACCGCCCGACACGGAGAAGTTTTACAATTGCGCCCGAAAGCGGCCAACAGCAAAGCGCTTACCGAGGCAATCGGCGCGAAAGGTGAGCCGATACTGACGTTACCGCGCGGTTTTTATCTCAAAAAGAATTTCACCGGCGCACTCCTTGCCCGTCATTTCCTGTTAAAAACATAGTTTTTTACTTATTTTGCGAGCTCTCAAACATAATCGACTGCTTTTTAAGATTTTACCGCTTCCTCAAGTCGCCATATCGGGTTAATACTAGATTATGATTTGATACGCGCCAGATGAGGACGATAACGATGAAAAAATGGGCAGTGTTAGTTTCAGCAGTCGGTTTAGCGTTTGCCGTATCGGGCTGTAGCAGCGATTACGTCATGGCGACAAAAGATGGTCGAATGATCCTGACCGACGGTAAACCCGAAGTCGACGATGATACCGGTCTGGTCAGCTACCGTGACCAGGAAGGCAATAAAATGCAGATCAATCGCGACGAAGTATCGCAAATTATCGAGCGATAAACAGATAAAGGTCAGTCGCTTGCTGGCCTTTTTGATTTTTTTCTTCCCCTTTTGCTTCCCCTCTGCCATGTTTATATTCCTTTGTCGGGCACGCCCTGACGCGGTCTATAAGTCTACTGAGGAAGCCGGCTATGCATTATCACCGTATCCCCCACAGCGCTCTGGAAATAAGCCAACTGGGGTTGGGCACGATGACATTTGGTGAACAAAACAGCGAAGCCGATGCCCATGCACAACTCGATTACGCCGTTAGTCAGGGGATTAACCTGATTGATGTTGCAGAGATGTACCCTGTTCCGCCACGTCCGGAAACGCAGGGACTTACCGAAACCTACGTCGGTAACTGGCTGGCAAAACGCGGCAACCGTGAAAAGCTGGTGATTGCCTCAAAAGTCAGTGGCCCCGCGCGCAACAACGATACCGGGATCCGCCCGAATCAGATCCTCGATCGCAAAAATATCCGCGCCGCACTGGACGCCAGCCTGAAGCGCCTGCAAACCGACTATCTCGACCTGTATCAGGTGCACTGGCCGCAGCGTCCAACCAACTGCTTTGGTAAGCTCGGCTACAGCTGGAATGAGAGCGCCCCCGCCGTAACGCTGCTGGAAACGCTGGAAGCGCTGACCGAGTGCCAGCGCGCGGGAAAAATCCGCTACATTGGCGTCTCTAACGAAACGGCCTTTGGCGTAATGCGCTATCTGCACCTGGCAGATAAACACGATCTGCCGCGTATCGTCACCATCCAGAACCCGTACAGCCTGCTTAACCGTAGCTATGAGGTTGGTTTGGCCGAAGTGACGCAATATGAAGAAGTGGAACTGCTCGCCTATTCCTGTCTCGGCTTTGGCACGCTGACGGGGAAATACCTGAACGGCGCGAAACCGGCCGGGGCGAGAAATACCCTCTTTAGCCGCTTTACCCGCTACAGCGGCGAGCAGACGCAGAAAGCCGTTGCAGCCTATGTGGATATCGCAAAGCGTCACGGTCTTGACCCTGCACAGATGGCGCTGGCCTTCGTGCGTCGTCAGCCGTTTGTTGCCAGCACCCTGCTGGGCGCAACCACGATGGAACAGCTGAAAACCAATATTGAGAGTTTCCATCTGAACCTGAGTGAAGAGGTGTTAGCGGAGATTGAAGCAGTGCATCAGGTTTATACGTATCCTGCGCCGTAATAAAAGCAAAACGGCAACGCACGTTGCCGTTTTTAGGGTTTGCTCCCTCTCCCTGTGGGAGAGGGCCGGGGTGAGGGCATCAGGCCGCACTTATCAGCGCCGACGTAGCCAGACCCACAATCCCGCAATCGCCAGCGCAAACAGCCCACCAAACCCGACGCCAATCCCCACCACCGGCACACCCACTTTTACCGCCAGCGAGTAGAGCCCCAGCATTAACAGCATCGCCAGGTTTTCACCCAGGTTTTGTACCGCGATGGCATTCCCCGCCCCGACGGTCTGTTTGCCACGTTCCTGCAGTAACGCGTTCAGCGGCACCACGAAGAAACCGCCCAGAAAACCAATAAGGATGAGGAGGACATACGCAGGCAATAATGCATGTTGCAGCGAGAAAATCAGCACCACAACGCCAATCAGGATCCCTGCGGGCATGCAGCGTGCAACCGTCTCGAGCGTCACCAGCTTCGCCGCCGCACCGGCCCCCACCACAATGCCGATGGCCACCATCGCATTCAGATAGGTCGGCGTCGCGTTGTCGGTAATCCCCAGAGCTACCGGCACCCACAGCACCAGCAGGAAGCGCAGCGTGACGCCCGCGCCCCAGAACATGCTGGTTCCCATCAGGGAAAAACGCGTTTCTCCGTTACGCCACAGCACGCGACAGGCGGTAAAGAAACTGCCGGTCATTGGTTTAAAGCGCCAGGATTGCCCCGGGCGAGCCACCGGCAGTTTGGGAATAAACAGGTTCGCCACAACCGCCCCGCCATACACCACCGCGCAGATGCCCAGTGCCGCCAGGACATGCCAGTCGGCCAGTACGCCGCCCGCGACGGATCCGAGCAGGATTGCGGCAATGGTTGACGACTCCATCAGGCCGTTGGCTTTCACCAGCTTATCGCCCGTGGTCAGCTCTCCGAGAATGCCATACTTCGCCGGAGAGTAGGCGGCAGCGCCGATGCCCACCAGCGTGTAGCCAATAAACGGGTTGAAGCCAAAGCAAATGCTGGCGGCACCCAGCAGCTTGAGGCCGTTGGCAAACATCATCACCCGGCCTTTCGGGAAACTGTCCGCCACCTGCCCGACGAACGGAGCAAAGATAATGTAAGCGCCCACAAACACCATCTGCAGGATCGGCTGGCTCCAGTCGGGGTAAAACTCGGCCTTCAGCAGCGCCAGCGTGGCAAACAGCAGCGCGTTATCACCGAACGCAGAGAGAAACTGTGCGGCGATAACGGCCATCATGCCTTTCGATCTGAGCGATGTGTTAGTGTGTACTGACTCACGCATTTTGCTGTTCCGCCTCTTCAACCATGCCTTTCAGGGTCACGAAATCGGGCTTCCCGCTACCCAGCACCGGGAGCTGCTTCAGGTAGCGAATATCGCGCGGCACTGCCAGTTCAGGAATACCGTGTTCACGCGCATAGCTCAGTAACCTGTCGCGCTTAAGCTCAGCGTCGGTTGTAAACAGCACCAGCGCCTCGCCTTTGCTGGCATCGCTCTTCACTACCGTCGCATGCATCTTATCCGCGGACACGGCCGTCGCCAGTTGCTCAACCATTTCCAGCGAGACCATTTCACCGGCGATTTTGGCGAAGCGCTTCGCGCGTCCCTGAATCTGTACAAAGCCTTGTTCATCAAAACGGACAATATCACCGGTGTCGTACCAGCCGGTTTCAACCTCGCCGTTGACGTTTTCAGCCGTCGGCACCTCAAGCACGCCTGGGTTTTCCACGCGCAGATAACCGTTCATCACGTTTGGCCCTTTCAGCTGCAGACGGCCACCGTCTTCAATGCCCGGCACGGCCAGCAGACGCGCGTCCATCCCCGGCAGAATTCGGCCCACCGTACCCGGCTTCGCCGCCATCGGTACGTTAATCGAGACCACAGGAGCACACTCGGTAACGCCATAGCCTTCGAGAATGCGCAGGCCAAACTTGTCCTGCCAGATCTGACGCGTGCTCTCCTGCAGTTTTTCCGCACCGGCCACCACATACCGCACGCGATAGAAATCGTACGGATTAGCAAAACGCGCATAGTTGCCGAGGAACGTTGATGTGCCGAACAGGACGGTGCAGTTACGGTCATACACCAGCTCCGGCACAATCCGGTAATGCAGCGGGCTTGGATAAAGGAACACTTCTGCGCCGGTCAGCAGCGGCGTAAACAGCCCCACCGTCAGGCCAAAGGAGTGGAACAGCGGCAGCGCCGACATAAAACGGTCATTCGCGGTAAAGTCGGCAATGCTTTTGATCTGCTCAACGTTCGCCAGAATGCTCTTGTGGCTGTGGACGACGCCTTTCGGGTTGCCCTCCGAACCCGACGTGAAGAGGATAATCGCGTCATCTTCCGGCTGCTGTTTGACCTGCGCCAGACGCGGCATCAGCAGGTGAGCAAAAATCCACAGCTTGTCGCCGGTGGTGACGTCCGCTTTCAAATCTTCCAGGAAGACCCAGCGCACCTGGGTGAGCTGCTCGGGAAGATGCCAGAGCTTGCCTTTGTCCAGGAACTGACGGGAAGTAAAGACGGTATTAATCTGGGCAGCGGTGATGGCGCTGGTCAGTCCTTTCAACCCCGCCGTGTAGTTCATCATTGCCGGGATGCGCCCCCGGGAAACCGCACCAAAAATCACCGCCGCGCTGATGCCCGCGTTAGGCAGCATCAGGCCAATCTTTTCGCCCTTTTTGCTGTACTTCTCAAGAATGCGGCCCACAAACAGGGTCTTGGTCAGCAGCTTGCGATAAGTATCCGGGGTAAAGTTGATATCTTCGATGCAGTTTTTCTTCGCGCCATAGCGGTGCTGCGCGGAAAGCAGAGACTCGTACAGCGTTTCGCGCGGGCGCACGGCCATGCGCGCTTCCATCATAATCTGATGCAGCATTTCCCCGGCGATTTTACGGCGATCGCGAGCACGCGGCGCTTCCGGCATCGGTAACGACGTGGGCGGCAGAATATGCAGCGTGATTTTTGGGAACAGACGCTGCTTCACCAGCCCCTTCAGGCGGCTGAAATGGGTCAACTCTGCGCCTTCAATGCGCAGCGGCACCACGGTCGCTTTTGATTTCGCGGCAACAAACCCCGCCCCGTCGTAGATTTTCATCAGCGAACCGGTCACTGAAATACGCCCTTCCGGGAAAATAACCACCGGACGCCCCTGCTCAACCAGACGCACCAGATGCTTAATCATCATCGGCTTTGTCGGGTCGAGCGGCACAAAATCAATCAGCGGCGTGAGCCAGCGCATGTACCACTGCTGGCTGATAGAGGTATAGACCGCAAACACCGGGCGCACGGGTAAAAATAGCGCCAGCAGAATGCCGTCTATAAAGGAAACATGATTTGGTGTGATAAGAACGCGTTCACCGCGAAGCGCCTGGGCATCGCCAGTGACGCGGATGCGAAAAAGAATACGGAACAGTGTACGGAAGAACCCAAATAGCATCTCAACTCCCTTTGCCGGCCAGTGTGGAGGGTTGATAGTAAATGGTGGCAGATTACACGAGAAGTGATACGGGAGCGACAGCAAAAGTGGAGGCGAAAAAAAACCTGCGCATCCGCGCAGGTTGGTGCAAGAGATGAGTACGAAACCGTACTAAGAATTCTCACCAATCAATACCTCTGGGATCTTGATTGTGGCCGTTCGTCCTGCGCTTCGCCAGCAGGAAAACGCAAGGGAATGAGCCGAAGTGCAACCAGGTGTGAATATTCTCTGTTGCTGTTACAGATTGAACTATCAGGCAAAAAAAACCTGCGTAAAAACGCAGGTTGGTGTAAAGCGTGTTAATCAACCGGAGTTGATTCCACCTATCAATACCTCTGGGACTTTGACTGTATCAACCTCTTTGACCACCTCGCCATTGGCCAATCGCAACAGCCTGACGCAAAGTGTAACCAAAGGTTCAGATTGACATTCTTCAGACACGACTGCGCGTGTAACGATTACACTACCAGGGTTGTCCTGCGTCACGTTTGTGGAGCGCGGAAATCCGCTCCCCTTGAATGCGCACCGCTTTTCCGCAACACTATTTGGTGTGTAAACGCTTACCCCCAATAAGAAGGTAATGAATGGCGACAATAAAGGATGTGGCCCGTCTGGCAGGTGTGTCTGTGGCAACCGTCTCTCGCGTGATTAACGACTCCCCAAAAGCCAGTGACGCATCGCGCCAGGCGGTACAAACCGCCATGGAATCCCTGAATTATCATCCCAATGCTAATGCCCGCGCGCTCGCCCAGCAGTCCACCGAAACCATTGGGCTGGTAGTGGGTGATGTTTCCGACCCCTTTTTCGGCGCCATGGTGAAAGCGGTTGAACAGGTCTCTTATCAGACAGGCAATTTTTTGCTGATCGGCAACGGCTATCATAATGAGCAAAAAGAACGCCAGGCCATCGAGCAGCTGATCCGCCACCGCTGCGCGGCGCTGGTGGTTCACGCCAAAATGATCCCGGATGCCGAACTGATTCACCTGATGAAGCAGATGCCTGGAATGGTGATCATTAACCGCATTATTCCCGGGTTTGAAAAACGCTGTGTGGCCCTCGACGACCGCTACGGTGCCTGGCTTGCGACCCGTCATCTGATTCAACAGGGCCATACCCGGATTGGCTATCTCTGTTCCAATCACCCGATTTCTGATGCGGAAGACCGCCTGCAGGGCTACTACGACGCTCTGCGCGAAAACGGCCTGCCGTGTAATGACCGTCTGGTGGCCTACGGTGAACCGGATGAGAGCGGCGGTGAACAGGCCATGACCGAGCTGCTCGGTCGCGGACGAAATTTCACGGCGGTTGCCAGCTATAACGACTCGATGGCCGCAGGGGCAATGGGGGTGCTGAATGACAACGGGATTGAGGTACCGGCAGAAATTTCGCTGATTGGCTTCGATGACGTGCTGGTCTCTCGTTACGTGCGCCCGCGTCTGACCACCGTACGCTACCCGATAATCACCATGGCAACGCAGGCCGCCGAGCTGGCGCTAGCGCTGGCTGAACAGCGCCAGCCGCCGGATATTACGCATCTGTTTAGCCCGACGCTGGTTCGCCGTCACTCCGTTGCGTCACCTGCGGAAGCGCAGAGCGAATAGCGATAGAGGTGAACCCGCGTGTTGGGGTATTCCAGCCCATCACCGATATACTGCCAGCCGTAACGTTCGTAGAAATCGCGGCAGGCAGACCAGAGGTGCAGTTCTTCATATCCCGCCTGCGCGGCCCGGGTAATAACGTGCTGCTGTAGCTTTCCTGCCAGCCCCTTGCCTCGCGCCGCGTCGTCAACGTAGAGCGCCGCCAGCCACGGAAAGAGATCCTGACGGGTGATCAAATCGCAGCGCCAGAGCCCTACCGTACCAACAAGCTGTTCGTCTTCTACGGCGATAAAGGTCAGCGGTAATGCTCCCGGCGTCTGGCTGTGCTCAATAATGCTGTGGAAAAATTCCCGAGAAAGCCCTTCGCCAAAGGCCTGCCAGAGCCAGTCGGTGACCTGCTCCGCATAGTGCGGTGCCTGGTAAAGCGGGAGGATGGCTATGTTTTTCACGTTTCACCTGCGTTTTCTCATGTATTTGCTGGCCTGTCGCCCCAGCTCGGTTCGGCGATTATTTTACCAGAGTCAGACTATTTAGTTTTACTTCACGCAGGCCAGACGAATCGTGACCAAAAAGCGTGATCGTGGCAGAAGTTTTGCGCTTCCCGCATCGCTTATACGCCGTGAGGTCTGTGTTAAACTGCAAATCATTACGTGGAAGCAGGAATGTAGAATGGCAACAATGCTGGATGTCTCACTGCGTGCGGGCGTGTCGAAGGCTACCGTCTCGCGCGTGCTGAACGGCACAGGTCAGGTTAAAGAGAGTACGCGTCAGCAGGTCTTTGCTGCGATGGAAGAGCTGGGATATCGCCCGAACTTCCTCGCGCGTTCGCTGGCTAACCAGACCAGCAACAGCATTGGCCTGGTCGTCTCGACCTTCGACGGCTTTTACTTTGGTCGTCTTCTCCAGCAGGCGTCGCGGCAGACGGAAACTCACGGGAAACAGCTGATCGTCACCGACGGTCACGACGCGCCGGAACAGGAAGAACAGGCGGTGCAGATGCTGGCCGATCGCCAGTGCGATGCCATCGTGCTTTACACGCGCTACATGAGCGAAAAAGCGATCGTCAAACTGATGAACACCGTAAAAACGCCGCTGGTGGTCATTAACCGTGAAGTAAGCCAGGCGCCGGATCGCTGCGTGTTTTTCGAACAGCAGGATGCCGCATTTAAGGCCGTGGATTACCTGATCGCCCAGGGCCATCGGGAGATCGCCTGTATCACCGTTCCGATCCACACCCCCACGGGTAAAGCGCGGCTGATGGGCTACCGTAAGGCGCTGGAAAAGCACGGCATTCGTCTGGACGAGCGTCGGATAAAGTACGGCGATGCGGGAATGACGCGGGGATACGAGCTGTGCAAAGAGTTGATTGCCGACGGTGTGCCGTTTAGCGCCCTGTTTGCCTGTAACGACGATATGGCCCTGGGGGCGTCCAAAGCGTTACACCAGGCGGGGCTTAAAATTCCGCAGGATATTTCACTGTTCGGCTTTGACGATGCCCCAAGCGCGAAATGGCTGGAGCCCGCGCTCTCATCGGTTTATCTGCCCATCGACAATATGATTGTCACGGCCATCGATCAGGCGATCCGGCTGGCAAAAAACCAGCCGGTCGATGCTATCCCGCCGTTTACCGGCACGCTGGTGTTACGCGATTCGGTCACAACGGGGCCGTACTTTCATCAGATGAGTTCTAAAGCCAGCAGTTCCTGAATGGTCTGGCGACGACGGATCAGCCGTGCCTTGCCGTTATCAAACAGCACTTCCGGCAGCAGCGGGCGGCTGTTGTAGTTAGATGACATCGACGCCCCGTAGGCACCGGTATCATGCAGCACAAGATAATCACCCGGTTTGACCTCTGGCAGCGCGCGAGTCTCCACTTTGCCGCCTTCCTGCTGGGTAAACACGTCACCCGATTCGCACAGCGGGCCCGCAACGACCGTCTCAACGCGCGGCGCCTGCGTTAAATCACGGCCGTCGGCAGCCAGGGCGGTAATGTGGTGATAGCTGCCGTACATGGACGGACGCATCAGATCGTTAAAGCCTGCATCAATCAAGACGAAGTGGCGAGACCCCATCTCTTTGACGCTGCGCACCTGCGAAACCAGCACGCCGGCTTCCGCCACCAGGAAACGACCCGGCTCAATTTCCAGCTTCACCGCGTGACCAAGATGCGCGGCGATTTGGTCGCGCGCGGCGCTCCACAGACCGTAATAGTGATCGGTATCGATCGCCTCTTCGCCTTCGCGATAGGGAATGGAGAGGCCGCCACCGGCTGAGATCGCCTCCAGATCCTGACCGAAGTCGACAACCTGGTGCACCATCGCACCGCACACCTGCTCCAGGTGGCCGTAATCGACGCCAGAGCCAATGTGCATATGAATCCCCACCAGCTTCAGGCCATAGCGCTGTAATACCTCCAGCGCGGCAGGCATATCGGCATACCAGATCCCGTGCTTGCTGTTTTCACCGCCGGTATTGGTTTTTTGGCTGTGACCATGACCAAAGCCTGGATTCACGCGCAGCCAGACGCGATGGCCGGGAGAAACCTGGCCCAGCTGCTCCAGCATATCTACAGAACCGGCATTCACCGGGATCTGCAGTTCGTGGACGCGCGCAAGCGTCGCATCGTCGATCACATCGGCGGTGAAGACGATCGCGTCGCCGTCGGCTTTCGGATCGAATCCGGCCGCCAGCGCGCGCTCGATTTCGCCAAGCGAGACGGAGTCGACCTTCACGCCCTGCTCACGCATCAGGCGCAGAATATGAATATTGGAGCACGCCTTCTGGGCAAAACGCACCACGTCAAACTGATGCAGGGCGGCGATCTTCTCGCGAACGATCTGCGCGTCGTAGACCCACACCGGGCAGCCAAACTCGGCAGGCAGGCGCAGCAGGTTGTCGGCGTTCAAATCGGTCTCAGTCTGGTTCAGCGGGCGTGGCATGGTCTTCTCCGGGTAAATGCGTTTTGAAGATTACGCCACAGCGCGAAGAGAATAAAAAATATCGTTTTATCGCGAGTCTATGCAAAAATGATATGGACAGTTATCTGCTTTCAGGTGCCCTATGCCCGCCGTCAATTTACGCCACATCGAGATTTTTCACGCCGTGATGACCACCGGCAATCTCACCGAAGCCGCACAGATGCTGCATACCTCACAGCCGACGGTGAGCCGCGAGCTGGCGCGCTTCGAGAAAGTGCTGGGGCTGAAGCTGTTCGAGCGTACCCGGGGCAGGCTTCACCCGACGGTGCAGGGGTTGCGCCTGTTCGAGGAAGTCCAGCGCTCCTGGTACGGACTGGACAGAATAGTGAGTGCAGCGGAAAGCCTGCGCGAGTTTCGCCAGGGCGAGCTGTCGATCGTCTGTCTGCCCGTCTTTTCGCAATCCTTTTTGCCGATGCTGCTGCAGCCCTTTCTGGCCCGATACCCGGAGGTCAGCCTCACTATCGTGCCTCAGGAATCCCCTCTGCTTGAAGAGTGGCTTTCGGCCCAGCGTCATGATTTAGGCTTAACCGAAACCCTCTCCACGCCAGCGGGAACGGCACGCACGGAGCTGATCTCGTTAGATGAAGTGTGCGTTCTGCCCGCCGGACATCGGCTTGCCGGTAAGGCGGTGCTCACACCGGAGGATTTCCACGGGGAAAACTACATTAGCCTTTCGCAGACAGACAGTTACAGACAGCTGCTGGATACGCTGTTTGCCGAGCATCAGGTCAAACGGCGAATGGTGGTGGAAACGCACAGCGCGGCTTCGATTTGCGCGATGGTGCGTGCGGGCGTCGGCGTCGCGGTGGTGAATCCGCTCACGGCGCTGGATTATGCCGGAAGCGGGATCGTCATCCGCCGCTTTAGCGTGTCCGTCCCGTTCACCGTGAGCCTGATCCGCCCGCTGCACCGTCCGGCTTCCGCGCTGGTGGACGCTTTCACCGAACACTTAATGGAGCACGCGCGTCAGGTGGCGCTTCGTTTACCTGACCTGCAAAACCCCTTATGACAGCATAAACGCCACGGCATCTGCCGCGTGAATGGCGGTGGTATCAAATACCGGGACGGGGCTTCGATCGGCCGGCACCAGCAGGCCGATCTCGGTGCAGCCGAAGATCACCCCTTCTGCCCCCTGCTGCGCCAGCTTTTCAATCACGCTGACGTAATACGCCCGGGAAGATTCGCTGAAGGTGCCAAGGCAGAGCTCGTCAAAGATAATCTGATTGATGCGCGCCCGATCGTCTTCATCCGGGATAAGGCTCTCGATCCCAAATTCACTGTGCAAACGCCCGCGATAAAAATCCTGTTCCATGGTGTAGCGTGTGCCCAAAAGCGCTACGCGGCGCATACCGGATGCGGCAATCGCACGACCGGTCGCGTCCGCGATATGCAGAAACGGCAGCGAGCAGCGGTCCTCAATATGCGACGCCACTTTGTGCATGGTATTGGTACAAAGCACGATACCCTCGGCGCCGGCACGCTCCAGTCCCAGCGCCGCCTGGGCCAGGATCTCTCCGGCTTTATCCCACTCCCCGCTCGACTGGCAGGCTTCAATTTCATGGAAATCAACGCTGTGCAGCAGCAGGCTTGCGGAGTGCAGACCACCCAGACGCTGCTTTACCCCTTCATTAATCAGGCGGTAATAAGGGATTGTCGATTCCCAGCTCATTCCACCTAACAGGCCGATCGTTTTCATCATCCCTCCTTTTCTTTGTTTCTTTTTTAACACAACCGAAGTACATAAAAAAAGGCGCTGTATTCAGCGCCTTTTTAAACTGCAGAGCTTATTTCGCTACCGGCTCTGGCGGCGAAGTACGGGTGAGCATCGCCTCGCGAAGTAAAACGCTACCGCAGGCAAACATCCCCCCCAGAAGCGCCGCCAGAACAACAATCAGAGCCTTGCCCGGGCCATCCTTTTTCACCGGCATGGAGGGAGAAAGCTGGTACCTGAATGGCTCAAGTTTAACATCGGCGAAGGAGAGCTTTTTCAGCTGTGCGAGGTAGTATTCCCTGTTCTGGAAATCCGCATTCAGCTCGGTCACGTCCTTCAAATTTTTTTCAATCTGCAGCTTTTGCGCGATACCGTCAGCACCGAGCGCAACGGAGTAATCCGGGTCATCTTTTACGGCCTGCCCGTTGCTGTAAACCGGCCTCTTGATGCCTGCGGCATTTGCCACTTCCAGCGAATAATTCAGTCGCTGCAGGTTGGTATTGTGAATATTGGTCAGACGAACTCGATCCAGTTCCAGCTGCTGCTCAACGACGTTCGTTTTTAGGGCGATCAGGTTGCGGATATTCTGCACCGTCTCTTTTTCTACAATAGCCGCGATATAATCAATGTACCCCGCCAGGACGGCTTGCGCATCGTCAGCTGTCGGCGCAGTAAAGCTCAATGTCCAGGAAACATAAGGCGTTTTATCCGCCTCTTTTCCCTGAGCGTTATTCACCGCTTTCATTCGATCTGAAATGTTGACTATCGCGCGATGCAGCTCAAGCGGATCCACCGTGGTGCCTTGCAGCTTCGATGTTACGTAAGGAGAGGTTGTCATATACTCTTCGAGCAATGACTGAGACTGGAACTTTTTAATAAACAGGTCAAAAATTTGCGGACGGGTGATCTTCACGTCCACATCAAGCACCTGTAACGCCACCATCATCTGGCGCAGTGGGTTCCACTGCAGCTGTTCTGCCGGGGTGATCACCGCTTTACTGGTCCATTTCTGCGGCAGTAAAAATGAAACGGCCAGCCCCACCAGCGCGAAAGTAAAGATAATGGCGGCGATACGTTTTTTCGCCGCCAGAAGGACCTCAAACAATCCCAGAAGATCTATCTCTTTTGCGCTTACAGCCGGGGCGGCAAAACGGGGAAAGTCGAGGTCCGTGCTTTTTCTTAAATCCATTTCTGACATAGTGATTCTTCTTTTTCCGGCTGCAACGCGTCTTTGCTCAATTGATAGCGGTGGCCCGACAATTCAACAATCTAAGAAAAATCCTAATGCCAGTTCCCTCTCTGTGTCTACTCCCTACCAGAGTTAGTAGTGATCTTAGTCACATTATTATTGTGGCTAAGCCACCTTTTTCTTTTCCAGTTACGGCATAGAGTGAAGCCTTCTAACATGCAAAACAATCACACGCCGATGTTCCGCAGTTTCTCTCCTGCCATCAGCTTGCGCTCGATATGTTCCAGCGTCACGCCTTTGGTTTCCGGGATCAGCCAGAACGTAACGCCAATAAACGCTACGTTCAGCACCGTGTAGAGCCAGAACGTTCCCGCTGCGCCAATCGCGTCCAGCAGCGTCAGGAACGTCGCACCGATGATCATGTTCGACACCCAGTTGGTGGTAGTGGAACAGGTGATGCCAAAGTCACGGCATTTGAGCGGCTGAATTTCGGAGCACAGGATCCACACCACCGGCGCGGCGCTCATCGCGTAACCTGCGATACACATCATGGTCATACCGACAGAAAGCCAGGAAAGCCCGCTTGAGGCCGTGCCGTTATCAAACTGCATCAGGCAGTAGCCCAGAATCAGCGTGCCGAGCGCCATCACGCTGAAGCCAATTTTCAGCGCCGGCTTACGCCCGGCTTTGTCCACGGTGAATACCGCAATAAAGGTGGCGAACATGAAGGTCAGCCCGACCACCAGAGTCGCAATCATCTGCTGTTCCGTAGTGGTAAACCCGGCCATTTTGAAAATGCGCGGCGCGTAATACATGATGATGTTCATGCCGGTGAACTGCTGCATTGCCTGCAGCAACATGCCGAGGAAGACCGCGCGGCGCACGTTGCGGTTGATCTTAAACAGCGCCCAGCCGCCCTGCTTTAGCTTCAGGCTTTCGCGGATTTCGTTCAGCTCTTCGCGCGCTTTTTCCGAGGTATCGCGCAGCATGCGCAGAACCTCTTCCGCCTCCACGTGACGCCCTTTTTGCGCCAGCCAGCGCGGGCTGTTTGGCAGGAAAATCACCAGGACGATCAGCACCAGCGCCGGTAAGGCCAGCACGCCCAACATCGCGCGCCAGTTGCCGCTGTAGCTGAAGTAGGTGTCAGACAGGAACGCCAGCACAATACCCAGCGTGACCATCAGTTGATACATGCTGATCATCTTGCCGCGCACGTTTTCGCTCGCCATTTCGGAGAGATAAAGCGGCGCGGTGTAGGAGGCAATCCCCACCGCCACGCCCAGCAGCACGCGGGAGAGCAGGAGGATTTCAACATTAGCGGCAAACGCCGAGCCAATGGAGCCGGCAACGAACAGAATAGCCCCGACCATCAGGCTGTATTTGCGCCCCAGGCGGAACGACAGCCAGCCGTTGAACAGCGCGCCGATGGCCGCGCCGAGCATCATGCTGCTCACCACCCACTCCTGCAGGCGACTGCTGAGGGTAAAGTGATCGGTAATAAACGGTAATGCGCCGGCAATGACGCCGATATCCAGTCCAAATAACAGGCCCGCCACGGCGGCGGCAATGGAGACAAACTGGTTCATGCGGCGAGTATCACGCAGCGCAGCGGGCATTAGGGTAGAGTCATTTATCGATGTCATATTTTTCCTGCCTCAACAGCAAAATTCGTTAACTGAAATTACGAGAAAGCGAGGAAAAGTGTCAGGCAGGAAATCGCGAAGTTATGGATTATTCCGCTACGGCATACGGTTCTGTGATGGACATTACAATTTCAACTGGTGGCGAATAATCACGTATTTTTACTAATCAGTTAATATTTAAGCAATAAAAGTGTGATTGCCGTCATTTGCGATTTTTTAGTATGGATTTTTCATCTTTATCGATATGGACTAAGCCAATTATTGCGCAAAAAAAACCTCCGCCCACAGGCAGAGGTTCTTAATACAGGTGGAATTAACGCGCCAGCCAGCCGCCGTCTACAGCCACGGTGTAACCGTTGATGTAATCCGATGCGGAGGAGGCCAGGAAGACAATCGGCCCCATCAGATCGCTCGGCAGACCCCAGCGTCCCGCAGGGATACGCTCCAGGATCGCCGCGCTGCGCTCTTCGTCAGCACGCAGCTGCTGCGTGTTGTTGGTCGCCATGTAGCCCGGCGCAATCGCATTCACGTTGATGTTATGTTTCGCCCATTCGTTTGCCAGCAGGCGGGTCACGCCCATTACGGCGCTTTTGGACGCGGTGTAAGACGGCACGCGGATGCCGCCCTGGAACGAGAGCATAGAGGCAATGTTAATGATCTTGCCGCCTTTCCCCTGGGCAATAAAATGCTTCGCCGCCGCCTGGGACATGAAAAATACGCTCTTGATGTTCAAATCCATCACGTCATCCCAGTCGCGCTCGCTGAAGCCGATCGCGTCTTCGCGGCGGATCAGCCCGGCGTTGTTCACCAGAATGTCGATATGACCGAATTCAGCCACCGCGCGGTCCAGCAGTTCAGGAATGGCATCGATTTTACGCAGGTCAGCGGTCAGGCTCAGGAAACGGCGGCCCAGGGCCGTCACGCGTTCGATGGTCTCAGTCGGTTCAACGATATTAATTCCGACGATATCGCAGCCCGCTTCCGCCAGGCCTAACGCCATTCCCTGACCCAGCCCGGTGTCACACCCGGAAACCACAGCCACTTTCCCCTGCAGAGAGAATGCATCCAGAATCATGTTTATTCCTTACTCTTTCAGAGCCTGTCACTCACAGGCAGGTTTATGCTTCACCGCCCGCGACTAGCGCAGATCGCTGACCGCAACGTGGTCCATATCATCAAAGACCTGGTTTTCACCCACCATTCCCCAGATAAAGGTGTAGGCTTTCGTCCCTACGCCGGAGTGAATGGACCAGCTCGGTGAAATCACCGCCTGCTCGTTGTGCATCACGATATGGCGCGTTTCCTGCGGCTGTCCCATCATGTGGAACACGCAGGCGTCCTCATCCATGTTGAAGTAGAAGTAGACTTCCATGCGGCGCTCGTGGGTATGGCACGGCATGGTGTTCCACAGGTTGCCCGGTGCCAGCTCGGTCAATCCCATGCTGAGCTGGCAGGTCTCCAGCACGTCCGGCACGAAGTATTTATTGATGGTGCGGCGGTTGCTGGTGAGGTTATCGCCCAGCGTCACGGGAGCGACGTCTGCGGTGGTCACTTTTTTGGTTGGGTAGGTGGAGTGAGCCGGCGCGCAGTTGTAGTAAAACTTCGCGGGCCTGCTGCCGTCGATGCTGGCAAAGACCACGTCTTTCGCCCCTTTACCCACGTACAGCGCCTCGCGATGGCCAATCTCATAGCATTTTCCGTCTACGGTGATGGTCCCCGGCCCGCCGATGTTAATCACCCCCAGCTCGCGACGCTCGAGGAAGTAGCTCACGCCCAGCTGTTTACCGACCTCACCGCCCACGGAGACGCTTTTCGTGACCGGCAGAATCCCGCCCACAATGATGCGGTCGATATGGCTGTAAACCATGGTGTACCTGTCGGCCTCGAATACCTGCTCGACTAAAAATGCATTGCGCAGCCCCTGAGTATCCAGCGTTTTGGCGTGCGCACTGTGGATGCTTTCTCTGACGTCCACGGTAACCTCCAGATGTGGTCATGCCCGAAGGCGGAAATAAACGAAACAGTGTTCCGTTTTTCATAATGAGCACATACTATCGGCATAAAGCGGGCTTTTCAATTATATTTAAAACAACGTTTCATTTTTATTTTTGTTTATAGCGAAAATGATGTTCGGATCACAATTAAGCCGCCGGGAGAAAAAGGACGCGAAAAAAAACCTCCCGGAGGAGGTCATTTTTAATGAAAAGAGGTTAGCGTTCGATAGCCAGCGCCACCCCTTGCCCGCCGCCTATACAGAGTGTGGCAATCCCTTTGCGGGCATTGCGCTTTTTCATTTCGTGGACCAGCGAAACCAGGATCCGGCAGCCGGACGCACCGATAGGATGGCCCAGCGCGATCGCGCCACCGTTAACGTTGACCCGCAGAGGATCCCACTCCAGCATTTTTCCGACGGAGATCGCCTGCGCGGCATAGGCTTCGTTCACTTCGATCAGATCCACATCTGAAAGCTGCCACCCCGCGCGCTCCAGACAGCGGCGGGTCGCGTAGACCGGAGCGATCCCCATTAACGCAGGATCAACCCCTACGCTGGCGAACGCCTTAATGCGGGCCAGGACGGGAAGATCGAGTTCAAGGGCTTTGCTTTCGCTCATCATCATAACGGCGGCAGCGCCGTCGTTAATGGAAGAGGCATTTCCCGCCGTCACCGAGCCCTGCATTTCAAACGCGGGATTCAGCCTCGCCAGGCCTTCTGCGCTGGCGTCAGTGCGCGGCTGTTCATCGGTATCCACGAGGATACGCTCGCCGCTCTGACGCTGCGTGCTGACCGGAACAATCTCGTCGCGAAAGCGACCGGAATCAATCGCCGCACGCGCTTTTTGCTGCGAGCTTAGCGCATAGGCATCCTGCACCTCACGGCTGATGCCGTACTCGCGCGCCAGGTTTTCCGCCGTCACGCCCATATGATAGTCATTGAACGCATCCCAAAGCCCGTCATGCACCAGGCTGTCGAGCAGCTGACTGTTGCCAAGCTGTGCGCCGGTCCGGCTGTCGGTCAACACGTGCGGCGCGCGGCTCATATTCTCCTGCCCGCCCGCGATGATCACGTCCGCTTCACCACACTGAATGGCTTGCGTCGCGAGATGCAGCGCTTTTAATCCTGAACCACAGACGTCGTTGATGGTGATGGCCGAAACGGTATTGGGCAGCCCGCCCTTCAGCGCCGCCTGACGCGCAGGGTTTTGCCCGGCACCGGCCGTGAGGACCTGTCCCAGGATCACCTCATCAACTTCATGTGCTGCGATCCCGCTGCGTTCCACCAGCGCTTTTACCACCACGCTGCCCAGGTCAACCGCCGAGTGACGCGCGAGCGCTCCCTGAAAACAGCCGATAGCTGTACGCAACGCACCCACTATTACGACATCTTTCATCACGACCTCTGTGTTAAATGACATGACGATAGTAGAGGATTGTTACTGGCAATTATCTTAATTGTTTAAAAATAGTGAGTTTAATCACAAGGATCAGCGCGCATCCTGCAGATACTGCCGCAGCCAGCTGCCGGCAACGCCGGGAGGGGATCGTTTATTCCACAGCAGATCGATGCCGATCGCCCGCGGCCAGCCGGGAACATTGAGCTGTACCAGGGATTTCGCGGCGGCAAATTCATCCACCAGCGCGCACGGCAGCACGCACCAGCCAAATCCCTGTACCGCCATACTCAAGAGTAACAGGTAATTCGGGGCTGACCAGACGGGCCCGCGCGCGATCTCAGCCTCGCGCTCAAGATAGGTGCTGAGCCGCAGCTCCCGCCAGCCGTGCAGCTCGTCATGCTGAACGTCATGTTGTCCGGCCAGCGGATGCGTGGTCGCGACGTAGATCGCCATACGAGTCTGCATCGGCAACCGGGTGACGCCAATATCCGTAGGGTAACTGTCGCGCGCTTCCGTCAGGCCAATCTGCGCTCGCTCCTTTTGCAGCAGATCGATCACGTCCTCTTCCTCGCCAATCAGACATTCGAATTCCGTATGGGGAAAACGCGCGTCAAACTGTTTCATCATATCTTCCAGCACGTCCGGGTTGAGGGTATCGGAAAGGACAAACGTCAGACGCGCCTCCGTTTGCGCCGTTAGCGACACCGCCAGCTCGTCCAGCCGCGTGCTGGCGGCCAGGATAGCCTGCACGTAGCCCAGCACCTGTTCTCCCTGGACCGTTAACACCGGCTGGCGCGCCGAGCGGTCAAACAGCTCGAAACCGAGATCGGCTTCAAGATTGGCAATCGACGTGCTGATCGTCGACTGACTTTTACGCAGCCTTCGCGCGGCAGCGGAAAAAGAGCCCGCCGCAACGGTCTCGACAAACGCCTTAAGGGCTTCGGGTGAATAGCGCATAACCTATCTACTTTAGCGATGGATACCATCTTTAATATATCAGCTTTAGCGATAAAAATAGGCTGCATCAACGCCCATACCGGCGAATTAATGAGGTCTATGACTATGCAACATCAGGATGCACTCCAACGTAAACTGCCGGAGCGGATCTTTCATGCTGTCTGTTTCGAAGGGATTGCGACGGCGATCCTCGCCCCTACGGCGGCGTGGCTGATGCAGCGTTCCGTGGTGGAGATGGGTGGGTTGACCATTATTCTGGCCACCACTGCCATGCTGTGGAACATTATCTATAACTTCGGCTTCGACCGTTTCTGGCCCGTTCAGCGCGTCAAACGTACCGCAAAAGTGCGTGCGCTGCATGCGCTGGGGTTCGAATGCGGGTTTATTGTGATTGGCGTATCGATTGTCGCCGCCGTGCTGGGCGTTACCCTGCTTCAGGCATTCACGCTGGAAATAGGTTTCTTCCTGTTCTTCCTGCCGTACACCATGTTATATAACTGGGCATACGATAGCCTGCGCGAGAAATTTCTTAAGCGTCGCCAGCAACGGCGCGCCCTGGCAGGCTAAACCGCCTCTGGCCGGACGCCCGTTCCGGCCAAACTCCGTCGAAGCAACTGCGCTCTTCAGGCATAACTATGGTAAATTGCACGCCATTCCGATGGTTTGATAGTTGATACGTTGCTCTAATGTCGAAAATTTGGTCAAAAGATGAGACTCTCTGGAGTTTCGCTCTCTATGGCACGGCCGTGGGCGCAGGAACGCTGTTCTTGCCCATTCAGCTGGGCTCCGCAGGCGCTATCGTCCTGTTTATTACCGCCCTCGTGGCCTATCCCTTAACCTACTGGCCGCACCGGGCGCTGGCGCAATTTATCCTGTCGTCGAAAACAAAAGGCAACGAAGGGATCACCGGCGCCGTCTCGCACTATTACGGCAGGAAGATAGGCAACCTGATCACCACGCTCTATTTCATCGCCTTCTTTGTGGTGGTACAGATTTATGCGGTGGCCATCACCAACTCGCTCACGGAGCAGCTGGCGAAACACCTGACGGTGGATACCGCCGTTCGCGTGCTGGTCAGCCTGGGGGTGGTGCTGGTTCTGAATCTGATCTTCCTGATGGGGCGCCATATCACGATAAAAGTGATGGGCTTCCTGGTGTTTCCGCTGATTGCCTATTTCCTGTTTGTCTCGCTCTATCTGACCGGAAGCTGGCAACCCTCGCTGCTGACCAGCCAGATGGCGTTCGATCGTCATACGCTGCATCAGGTATGGATTTCGATTCCGGTGATGGTGTTTGCTTTCAGCCATACCCCGATTATCTCAACGTTTGCCGTTGACCGTCGCGAGAAGTTCGCCGACGGCGCCATGGATAAATGTAAGAAAATCATGAAGGTGGCGTACCTGATCATCTGCCTGAGCGTGCTGTTTTTTGTCTTCAGCTGCCTGCTCTCAATTCCGCCGTCGTACATTGTGGCCGCCAAAGAGCAAGGGGTAACGATCCTGTCCGCGCTGTCGATGATGCCTTCTTCTCCGGCGTGGCTGGGCATTTCCGGGATTATCGTGGCGATTATTGCGATGTCGAAATCGTTCCTCGGCACCTATTTTGGGGTGATTGAAGGGGCGACGGAGATCGTGAAGTCGTCGCTCAATCAGGTGGGCGTGAAAAAGAGCCGCGCCTTTAACCGCGCGATTTCCATTATGGGGGTGTCGTTAATCACCTTTGCCGTCTGCTGCATTAACCCGAACGCCATTTCGATGATTTACGCCATCAGCGGCCCGCTTATCGCCATGATCCTGTTTATCATGCCGACGCTGTCGACGTATCTGATCCCGTCACTGAAACAGTACCGCTCCATTGGCAACCTGCTGACGCTGATCGTCGGCGTTCTGTGCGTGTCGGTGATGTTTGTCAGCTAAACGCCCTGCATGCCCGGCGTTCTGCCGGGCATGCCTCTCAGTCTCGCCCTGCTGATTCCAGCGGAAAAGGTCTGTCCTGCACGACCGTTTTCATCACAAGCGTAGAGCGAAGGTGCTGCACGCCGGGCATGGCGGAGAGCTTCTCGTCGTAGAGTTTCTGGAAAGCGGACAGGTCGCGGGTCACGACGTGCATCAGATAATCGGGATCGCCAAACAGACGCTGTGCCAGCACGATCTGCGGAATTTCCTCCACCGCCGCTTCAAACGCGCTAACCGCCTTTCTGTCACCCTCCTTCAGCGTCGCAAACACTATAGCCAGGAAGTTGAATCCCATTTTGGCGGGGTCGAGGCTGGCACGATATCCCGTTATCGCCCCGCTTTGCTCCAGCGCCCGCACGCGACGATGGCACGGCGAGAGGCTCAGATTCACTCTTTCCGCCAGCTCGGTCAGGGATAAACGGCCATCAGACTGTAGCTCAGCAAGAATTTTTCGATCGATGCTATCCATGTGGAAGATTTTCTCATTTTCACGGTGTTATGAGCATAACATTGAAAGCCTATTTCGCAGGGTTAGCGATATTCTTTTTCTCAACGTTTGACGCACTGCGGGAGTTTTCAGGACGATGGAAATGAGTATTGTGGCCGGCTTTTGGGTGGTTTCTTTTCTGCTCATCATGACGCCGGGCGCCGACTGGGCCTACGCCATTAGCGCCGGGATTAACGGGCGACGCGTGGTACCGGCGGTGATGGGGTTAATGTCCGGGCATTTGATAGCTACGCTGATTGTGGTGGCTGGCGTGGGCGTAGTGATTGCTCAGCATCCGCTGGCGTTAACCGGGCTGACCGTCGCGGGGGCCGTGTATCTCCTCTGGCTTGGCATCGGACTGTTGCGTCACCCGGCCGCACCGGAAAAGGCCACCCACCATGCGGGAAACTGGAGACAGTGGGCGATGAAAGGACTCTGCATTAGCGGCCTTAACCCGAAAGTGTTTTTACTTTTCCTGGCGCTGCTTCCGCAGTTTACCGACCCGACCGGAAGCTGGTCGATAGCGATGCAGATGTCCGCGCTTGGCGTGATGCACCTTATCACCTGTACGCTGGTCTATCTGCTGGTGGGGTATGGTTCGAAAGCGGTCCTGGCGACCCGGCCACAGGCGGCGCGTAGGGTGAGCATGGCGTCAGGAGGGATAATGGTGCTGATCGCGATGATATTGCTGTTTGAGCAGGTAAGATAAAATAACACCGGCCATCGCCGGTGTTAATTACGCCCGAATATCGTCATATTCCCGCGTTTTATCAAACTCATGCTTCGCGAACGGGCACAGCGGGATAATTTTACGGTTCTCACCGCGCATCTTCTCCACCACTTTCGCCACCAGCTGTTTACCGACGCCCTGCCCTTTCAGGCTCTCATCCACGTCGGTGTGCTCGATAATGCTCAGGTGCTCGCCGGTCGGTACAAAGACGATCTCCGCGACCTGGTTGCCGTTCGCATCATTGACGTAAAACTTGTTATGGCCTTCCAGAATATCCATGGTTCCTCGCTTATTTTTGGCGATACTTCAGCGCACCGCTCGGGCAGGTATCAATCACGCGTACAACCGTTTCAACGTCCACTTCATCGGGAATGATCCACGGCTTACGTTTCAGATTAAACAGCTTTGCGCTCCCACGCACGCAGTTACCTGAGTGTTTGCAGATCCCGGTATTGAAGTAAACGTCAATTTTCTCGCCGGTATAGGCCCGGTAACCCGCATCCAGTAGTTCTTTATCCATGACATTGCCTCTGTAATTATTATCGTGCTGAATGAAGCATAGCCTTACGGGATCCTGATGGCTATAACGCCGAAAACGAAAAGCCAGGTCACAACTCTTTTCTCGCCAGATTGCGTCCGCTATTGGCCCATGTCAGGCTCGGCAAATGTCACTTTTACATAACTTCCGCAGGTTGAATGAAACGCAGACTCTCTTTTCAGGTAAAGCTGTTTTTAGCGCTGGTGTGCTTCTCCTGCCTGCTGTTAGTTCTGCTGGGAACAATCCTGTTCCATTTTATTGACCGACAGCTCCATCACGATCTCGGCCAGCGCGCCCGGGTTCAGGCCAGCCAGATCGCGCTGATGCCGGGTCTGGCGGCAATGGTAGCGGCCAGAGATATTCCGGGCATAGCCCGGTTAATTCAGCCGCTGCGCGCCGAAAGCGATGCCAGCTACATTGTGATTGGCGATACCGAGGAGCAGCACCTTTATCATTCGGAATCCCCGGAGCGTATTAATTTACCGATGATCGGCGGGGATAATGCCGAGGTGTTAAAGGGCAAAACCATTATTTCCGTGCGTCAGGGCGGAATTGGCGTGTCGCTACGCAGCAAAGCGCCTATCTTCAACGCGCAGCATCAGGTGATTGGTATTGTCTCGGTCGGCTATCTGACGTCGTATATTGCCAATATTAACGCCCGCATTCTCTGGCAGTCCGGGCTATACGGCGCTGCGCTTCTGCTGCTGCTGTTTATTTTCTCCTGGCTGTTTACCCGCAATTTAAAAAAACAGATGTTCCGGCTGGAGCCGAAAGATATCGCTCAGCTGGTTTTGCAGCAGCGCGCGCTATTAGAAGCCATGTACGAAGGGGTATTTGCCGTTAATGGCGAGAAGCAGCTGATTTTAATTAACCGCGCGGCACGCGAAATGCTGGATATTCGGCAAAGTGAGAATGAACTTATCGGGAAACCGCTGGAAGACATTCTGCAGACGGCGCCGGGGTTTTTATCCCAGCGCTACGCCTCGGTGAGCGCTGGCAGCCACGACCAGATTGCGGTGCTGAACCAGCGCGAGGTGATCGTCAACCGGGTAGCCATTGAGGTCGAACCGGGCGTTGAAAGCGGTTGGGTATACAGCTTTCGCGACAAAAATGACATCAACACGCTCAGCAGCCAGCTCAGTCAGATCAAACGCTATGCGGATAACCTGCGCATTATGCGCCACGAACAGCTGAACTGGACCGCCACGCTGGTCGGGCTACTGCAGATGAAACATTATGACGAGGCGATCCGTTACATTCAGGTGCAGTCAGAAGGCGCGCAGCGCGTGCTGGACTTTGTCTCAGCCCATTTTGTCTCCCCGGCGCTGTGCGGGCTGCTGCTCGGAAAATACGTCAGCGCGCGCGAAAAAGGCATCGAGCTGCTGTTTGACCCCGCCTGCCAGCTCACCCGGATGCCTGCCGCGCTGAGTGAAACGGAGCTGATGTCCATTATTGGTAATCTGCTGGATAACGCCGTGGAGGCGACACTCAACGCCCCGGTCCACGCGCCGGTAGAACTCTATATTTCTGACCGTAACCAGGAGCTGCTGATCGAGGTGGCTGACCGGGGCTGCGGGGTGGACGATGCGTTGAAGCCGCACATTTTCCGCCAGGGATTCAGCAGCAAGCCGGACAGCGAAAACGACATTGTGGGTACCGAGCACGGTATTGGCCTGTTTCTGGTGGCAGGATATATCGACAAGGCCGGCGGCAGCATTGAGATTGCCGACAACACGCCGCAGGGCACTATTTTTTCTGTGTTTATTCCGAATGGGCGACAGCATGACCCGACCACTTGACGTTGTGATAGTTGAAGATGAGCCGCACCTGGCGGAGCTGCATCGCGAGTATATCGAGCAGAATTTCCATCTGCGCGTGGTGGGCATCGCCGCGTCGATTGAGCAGGCATGCAGCCTGATTCGTCAGCACCAGCCGCGACTTATCCTGCTGGACAACTATCTCCCGGACGGTAAAGGCGTGGAGTTAATTGATAATCCGCTACTGAAAAGCTACGAATGCTCGGTGATTTTCATCACCGCCGCCAGCGATATGCAGACCTGCAGCCACGCCATGCGTAGCGGCGCGTTTGACTACCTGATTAAGCCCGTCTTTTTCCAGCGCCTGCACGCCTCGCTGGAGCGGTTTATGCGTTTCATCCACACCGTGCAGCAGGTGAAGGTGGTCGACCAGCATGCGCTGGATCGCCTGTTTAATCTTCCCGCCGCGGAAGCCTCCATTACGCCGTCGACGAAGGGCATTGAACCCCAGACGCTGGAACGGATTAAAAACCTGTTCGCCGAGCATCCCGACAACGCGATGTCGGTTGAAGAGGTGGTGGAAAACGTGGGGATCAGCAAAACCACGGGGCGTCGCTACCTTGAATACTGCGTGGAGAGCGGGTTAATCAGCGTCGAAATGCTGTATGGCAATATTGGTCATCCGCGAAGGTTATACCGCAAAGCGCCCGATAAACCGTAATCCAGAACCGTTCACAGGCTAACGTTCGCGGATTTTATGGTGTTAATTGCTGAAACGACGGCGACAATCACACTTCGGAATCATTGCCCGCTTCACCCTCTTGTCGGTGGAGCCCGATACGCTATGTTGACAATTAGTTCCTCAAATGTAACTAAAAGGTTAACTATAATGTCGAACACGTTCCGAATTTCTCTGCTTACCGCTACTGTACTGTTCTCTGCTTCTGCACTCTCTGCCCTGCCGCAGGGCTATCCTGCTGAATATCAAAAAGTTGTTGATGCCGCAACGAAAGAGGGCAAGGTTGTTATTTACTCCACCACCGACATCAAGGCCGCCGGACCGCTGATCCAGGGCTTCGAAAAAACCTACCCGGGCATTAAAGTCGAATACAACGACATGAACAGCACCGAGCTGTACAACCGCTTCATCAGCGAACAGGCCTCCGGTGGCGTGAGCGGCGACGTGGTCTGGAGCTCCTCTATGGACACCGGCCTGAAGCTCGCCACCGACTACGCCATGGAGTATAAATCACCGGAGCAAAGCCAGCTGCCGAAATGGGCGGTCTGGAAGGATAAGGCTTATGGCACTACCTATGAGCCGGTGGTCTTTATCTACAACAAGCGCCTGATCCCGGCTGGCGACGTGCCGGATTCTCACGCCGCGCTGGCGAAGCTGATTGCCAGCCAGACGGACAAATTCAAGGGCAAAGTCACCACCTACGACATCGAAAAATCGGGTCTGGGCTTTATGCTCTCGGTTCAGGATCACAACGCCGATCCTAATTACTTCAAAACCCTGGCCGACGTCGCCAAAGGTGGCTTATCGGTGCAGTCGTCTACCGGCACCATGATGGAGCGGGTCTCCTCCGGTGAAAACCTGATCGGCTTCAACATCCTCGGGTCCTACGCGGAAGCGCGCGCGAAGAACGATCCTTCGCTCGGCATTTCCTATCCAAAAGATTACACCCTGGTGCTGTCGCGCGTGTCGTTCATCAGCCAGCAATCGCAAAACAGCAACGCCGCGAAGCTGTGGCTGGACTATGTGCTGTCTGAACAAGGGCAAAACATTCTGGCCAATCAGGCGGATATTCCCTCCATTCGTAACGATATCGAAGGGAAAAACGATATCGACGGCCTGACCAAAATCCTCGGCAACGCGCTGAAGCCAATTCCGGTTGATGAAACGCTGCTGGAATACCTGCAGCCGAAAAAACGCCTGGAGTACATCAAAGAGTGGCGTACCGCCGCCGGTAAATAAGCGTCTGAGCGCGGCGCAGGTCGCCGCGCTCCCTTATCGACTGAGTTCGTTTTTCTGGGCCGCAACACCAGGGATACCCCATGAATACATTACGCAGAAAGTGGCAAAGCCTGCCGCGAGGCATCGTCGTGCTGATAACCGCCCTGGTTATCTATACGCCGCTGTCGTTTATCGTGATACAGAGCTTCCTGTCCGCCCCGTTCTTTTCGCCGTCAAAAGAGTGGAGCTTTGAATCATTTGAGTTTATTTTCACCGACCCTGATTTTTATAAGGCCCTGAAAAGCGGCTTTATTCTTGCTTTCGGGCTGGTCTTTATCTCCATTCCGCTGGGCGGCGTGCTGGCGTTTCTGATGGTGCGTACCGACCTGCCCGGCCGCCGGCTGATTGAGCCGCTGATCCTGGTCCCGATCTTCGTTTCACCGATGGTGCTGGGTTTTGGCTACGTGGTGGCCGCCGGTCCGGTGGGCTTTCTCTCCCAGTGGGCTCAGGCGCTGATTGGCTTTGTGCCGTGGAATATCTACGACATGTCGAGCATTGTGGTCATCGCCGGCCTGACGCACGTCCCGCACGCCTATCTGTATATCTCGTCTGCGCTGCGCAGCGTGGGCTCCGATGTGGAAGAAGCCGCACGCACCGCGGGCGCGTCGCCCTGGCAGGTGATGACCTCCGTCAGCCTGCCGATGGTGCGCCCGTCCATTCTGTACGCCACCGTGCTGCTGTTCTTCCTCGGGCTGGAAGTGTTCGGCCTGATGCTGGTCCTCGGCGACCCGGAAGGCAACATGGTGCTGGCGACCTATCTCTATAAGCTGACGAACAAGATGGGCACCCCATCCTATAACCTGATGGCGGCGGTTGCCGTGGTGCTGATCTGCATCACCATCCCGCTGGTGATGCTCCAGCGTCGCCTGATGCGCACCGCCAACCGCTTCGTCACCATGAAGGGGAAAGCCTCGCAGGCACGCGCGCTGCCGCTGGGTAAATGGCGCTGGGTGGCTGGCGGAGTGATTGCCTTCTGGCTCACCGTCACCATCGGCGTTCCGCTGCTCGGCGTGGTATTGCGCGCGTTTATCTCCAACTGGGGCGTGGGCGTTTCGCTGTGGGACGAGCTTTCTCTGAACACCTTCCGCACCATCTGGGCGCAGCCCAACCTGCTGCGCGCCATCGTCAACTCCATGGCGATTGGCGTGATTGGCGGCGCGCTGGCCGTGGTGTGCTACCTGTTTGTCGGCATTGCCATGCACCGCAAGCCGGACAACACCACGCGTTTTCTGGACTACAGCGTGCTAGTGCCGCGCGCCGTGCCTGGCCTGCTGGCGGGTCTGGCGTTCCTGTGGGTGTTCCTGTTCCTGCCGATGTGGCTGGATAACTCGCTGAAATCCGGCTGGCTTTCCGGGTTCGCCTGGACCGACTGGATGCGTGAAAACGTCATCGTCTGGCTGCGTTCGCTGCGCAGCACCATTTTCAGCGTCTGGCTGGCCTATACCGTGGTGTGGATGGCTTACGGGCTGAGGCTGATCTCTTCCACGCTGCTGCAGGTGGGGCCGGAGCTTGAGGAAGCGGCGCGCAGCACCGGGGCGACGCGCGGGCAGATCACCCGCCACGTCACCATCCCGCTCTCCCGCTACGGTCTTATCGGTTCGTGGCTGCTGATGTTCCTGATCTTTGAGCGCGAATATTCAACGGGTGTGTACCTGCTTTCACCCGGCACGGAGACCATCGGCTCGATGCTGGTTTCCCTCTGGGCCGCGGGTGCCATCGATATCGTGGCGGCGCTCTCTTTCATTAACATCCTGCTGGTCGTGGTAGGTCTGGGCATTGCCCTTCGTTTCGGAGTGAAAATACATGATTGAATTAGCGGTTGACGATCTGCACTTAACCTACGGCGACAATCCTGTTTTAAAAGGTGTCTCCATGAACCTGAAGCGCGGCGAAGTGGTCTCTCTATTAGGCCCCTCCGGCAGCGGTAAAACCACCCTGCTGCGCGCCGTCGCGGGTCTGGAAAAACCGACCCAGGGGTCGATTGTCATTGGCAATAATAAAGTTTACGACGGCACGCCGCGCAGCGAGGTCCCGGCGGAAGAGCGTAACCTTGGGCTGGTGTTCCAGTCCTATGCCCTGTGGCCGCACAAGACCGTGTTTGAGAACGTGGCCTATCCGCTCAAGCTGCGCAAAGTCCCGGCCAAAGAGATCCAGCAGCGCGTGCAGGACGTGATGGACCAGCTTGGTCTGGGCCATCTTGGCAAACGTCACCCGCACCAGCTCTCCGGCGGGCAGCAGCAGCGCGTGGCGATTGGCCGGGCGCTGGTGTACAACCCGCCGGTAATTTTGCTGGACGAGCCGCTTTCCAACCTCGACGCCAAGCTGCGCGAAGAGGCCCGCGTGTTCCTGCGCGAGCTGATTATCAAGCTCGGCTTATCGGCTCTGATGGTGACGCACGACCAGAATGAAGCAATGTCCATTTCCGACCGCATCCTGCTGCTTAACAACGGCAAAATTGAGCAACAGGGCACGCCGCAGGAGATGTACGGCTCGCCGAAAACGCTGTTTACCGCCGAGTTTATGGGCAGCAACAACCGCCTGCACGGCAAAGTCACCGAAGTGCGCGACGGCAAAGCGCGTATCGAAGGAAAAGGTTGGGTGCTGTGGGGCCAGGCCGGTGAAGGGGTGCAGAGCGGTGAAGAAGCGACGGCTGTGATCCGCGTCGAGCGCGTGGCGGTGGTCGAGGGACCAGGGGAAAATCAGCTTGAGCTGCCGCTGCTCACCAGCATGTATCTCGGCGACCGCTGGGAGTACCTGTTCCGCACGGTGGGAGATGATTTTGTGATCCGCGCGTATGGGCATGAGGTTCGGGATCCGCAGCACTGCCATCTTTCGTTGCCTGAGAAGCATGTTTGGGTGTTCCCGAAAGGGTGAATGGGAGAGAAAAGGCTGCGGGATGCAGCCTTTTTTGCTTTGACAATCCTGCGTAGAGCCAATGCTGCCAGCGCATCCATACCTTCCACTGCGAGCTAATTCCCGTCCAGAGCCTGATTTGCCATCTCCCCCAATAGCTGACCAGGCTTCAGTTTTCATCAGGTTTTTTATGGTATTTGCAACACCCTGATGCTTACCTTCCAGGGCGTTTAGAGCTTTATTGCAGTAACTGTCACCTATCGCCAGGCTGTCAGAGCCAATGCCCCATCAGCAGCATAGTCTGCGGAGCCTATTGAAAAATCTCCGGTATCAGAAAGGGTATCGATGATAGCGTTAGTCGTTGCAGGTAATGGACCTTCATCCACCTTGTCTCTTTTTCCTGACCGATAAAAGTAAGATCCCGGATTGGCGGCCGGGAGCTCTAATATCATGATTCCAATAATCGCAACCAATCATTAAAATCATCAATACCATACAAGTAATCTCGATCTGAGGAAGGAAGATCGACAGCACCTAAGCTTTGAATCACTTTCCAGGCAACTTGATCGGTGATTCTAATATCATCCGCATCAATAATTGAAAAAGCCCATTGAGCAACGTAGGTTCTGTCTACCACACCCACTTTCAACTTATTAATTACGCTAGAAATTTCGTAACGCGTTGGAAGTTCGTTCATATTTATCTCCTTCCTTGATAATTCCCATCAGCATCATAAATATGGTGGTTCTTATCATTAGTAACGGGTTTCGGAGCCACACTACGAATATTGCCAGCATGATCAAGTGTTTCAAACCAAGTTCGGGTTTGACCTGTTTTTGGATCCCACTCTCTTACCAGTAGAGCTCCAGCCATTTCTCCAGTTGTTCTGGAAGGCGTCATATCACCATAAAAGCGATAATTTCCATTCTCCAGTTCCTTAACCCCAGCTTGCCCATATTTCTCAGCCTGTCGATAGTATTCTTTTAGCTTCGCTCCTTCCAGGGAACTAACTGCACGCCCCCCATCTTTTGCTATTCCACCGCCACCTTTCAGCAACTCTCCGTCTGCATCCTCAATTCCAATTTTCAGCATTGGATTAATATCGAAGATATTTGGTTTGTCCTTACTCAGCGAGTTATTCTCAACCTCCACCTTCGCCGTTTCTGACGCCATCGCCGCCATGGAGACACTGCCATCCGTCACCGCAGCACCTGCCAGCCCACCCGCGATACTCACGAGGCTACTGACCAGCCGTTTCTCCTCTGCTGTCAGGTCACTGGATTTTTTATCTCCATACAGCGCGCTAACCAGATGGTCCGTCATCGCCGAGGCCGTAATGGCTCCAATGGCACCAGCCTTCAGGCCATCCGCAGTGCTCCCGCCACTCAGCTGCGTCAGCGCCGCCGCCACAATACCGTGCAGCGCGGCACGGGCTGTCAGGTCTTTCTGCTCCTTGACAAGGGTCGCCAGCTTCGCGCCCAGCGCCGCATTGCGGGTAAACTTAACGGCTGATTAAGCGATCCAGGCACAGTGGCCGGGATTCGTTATATGATTATTTGATTTATTCTTAATATATCTTTTCTTAACTTATTGTTAACGCTTGAATGTGCTAGCTGGTTTATGAGCTTCCTTATTTGGATAAGAGTACTTTTCTGATCTTTTAGATCTTCTCCTTTTATCGTTGATAAGGCAGCAATTAGTTCGCCATCGTAATATTCACCCGCCAACGGATTTTCAGTCAGAACTTCCAACACTTTCGGTATCAACTGATCAATACATAATTTTTGTCGAATAGCGCGACAAAGATCTTCCACTTTTAATCGCCTTGATGGGTGGTAAACAATTCTCGGCTCTAGAACTGGGATCAC
This sequence comes from Enterobacter asburiae, assembly GCF_007035645.1. Classification (NCBI taxonomy): domain Bacteria; kingdom Pseudomonadati; phylum Pseudomonadota; class Gammaproteobacteria; order Enterobacterales; family Enterobacteriaceae; genus Enterobacter; species Enterobacter asburiae. The sequence continues at coordinate 781,841 of NZ_AP019632.1, read as the reverse complement.
TAGAAGAATTTACCTAAAGTAGAATCGCCTGTCTAATCGGAAATTAACGTCTAAATTCTTACAGGAAACGTAGATCCTGCTCAGTAAATTATCCATACTTTTGCATTTGACTTCTTAGCGCGTCTGTATCGCTGCATAAAGTTAGTTACATCCGCTTTCTTGCGGCACGAAATCTTTCCTTTGCGCATTTCTAACTCTTTTTAAAAATGCTCCTGACGTTGGTGTTGGGAGCATTTGTACGTTTTAGCGGTTATTTTTCTGGATTTATATATGTATACCTACTATCAATTTCCAGACCAAGATCAGTAGCTATTTTAAGCACTTGCGTGTACTCATCTTTACTGATCACAACATCATGATCAGCAATATGATCACATAGCGTTTCGAATGCTAATACATTCTCTGAAAACCCAAGATAACCAAGGGCAAAGTCAACTAACGAAGGTTCCAGACGATCTTTTAATCCTTCACCAAATTCTCTAATTTCGTCATTAATATCCATTTCACCCACACTATTTTTTAATAGGCTTTAAAGTTGCAGGAGTCGGATTACTATCCGGGAACGCTGTTACAATTTTCCCACTAGCGGGCTCGTATACCACACGAACTCTGACACCATCTCGTTCTTCCCAAGCAACCCACCTTGCCGGCCTTCCTGCGTTTGTATACGCCCCACCAGTTCCGGTCTGAGCAAACCATTGAGTATCGGGGGAGGTAGCAATGTCTCCCACAGTATGGACAACCTTATCTGCTGACCAACTTTGAGGAAAGACTGTTTTTCCTGGATTTCCAGGATATAGATGTCCCCCTTGCGTAGGGCTATCCCCATATAAAATATGTTGTTTCGCTTCTGGTGAAAGGATATCAACGTATTTCTGGTTTGAAGGTGATAGTCCAAGATCTGAACTTTTCGCAATAGACAAAAAGGCTTTAGCAGCTACGTACTGCACCAGCTTGGCTTCACTCGTAGGTACACCACTCGCCAGGATTTCTGCTGCCCGTTGTGGCGTCATTTCTCCGTCAGCCGTCAATGCACTGACCGGGACCCCAAAAAACTCTGCCCATGCTGTCAGCAATCCTTTAACGGCATCCTGCCCTTCAGGTATTTGACCCTGCGAGTTTTTAACCAGCGCCGCCGTAAGTTCATCCGGCGAAGCGCCATTCTGGATCATACTGGCCGCAAGTGACTGTTGAGATAAGCCAATATCATTCAGTCCCTTAGGCAGACTCAGAGAGTTATTCTCAACCTCCACCTTCGCCGTTTCCGACGCCATCGCCGCCATGGAGACGCTACCATCCGTCACCGCAGCGCCTGCCAGCCCACCCGCGATACTCACGAGGCTACTGACCAGCCGTTTCTCCTCTGCCGTCAGGTCACTGGATTTTTTATCTCCATACAGCGCACTGACCAGATGGTCGGTCATCGCCGAGGCCGTGATGGCCCCTATAGCACCGGCCTTCAGGCCATCCGTACTGCTCCCGCCACTCAGCTGCGTCAGCGCCGCCGCCACAATACCGTGCAGCGCGGCACGGGCTGTCGGGTCTTTCTGCTCCTTGACCAGGGTCGCCAGCAGAGGGGCCGCCCCCGCTGCCGCGCCTGCCTTCAGGTTACCGCCAAGCGCACCTGCCAGTAATCCTGCCGCTGCGCTGCCCTTCGTCCAGAAGGCACTCCCCGGGCCGTACTCGGTATTCTGATATCCGGGCTGCGTCTTCAGGAACGCTTCCTGCTCCTGCGGCGTATCGCCCTGCAGTTTTCCTTCAGATGCTAGCTTCGCGCCCAGCGCCGCATTGGATTCCCGCGCTTTCTGCTCCGCATACTTGCCGTAAGCATCCAGCGCAGAGGTGGCCAGCGCCGCGCCTTCGCTCTGGACCGCCAGGTTATCCCTGACCTTCTGCACATCACCGTTCACGTCCACGCCGTGGTGGGCGTCAGCCGTATCACGGCTCAGGTCAGCAATATCCTGTTTCTGTCCCGCCGGGTTGCGAATGACAATGCTACCGCCACTCACCGCTGATGAGGTCGTGCCGGTGTGGCTCTCTTCTGCCTGGCCCGTACCGATGGCCGGTGCCAGGTTGCGGTTTTCACCGTTTCCGCTGCCGCCCGCGCTGCCGGAAAGCGCCACCGTATAGCCGTTGCCGCTGGTCTGGCTCTCGTTGTGGAGATTACTGAAACCCAGCGTACCCGTGTCGAGGCTATTTTTATCTGCAGACGCCGTGGATACAATCACCGCGCCGTCAAGCTGGGTATGATTTCCGGTGGTGACAGCAAAGCCGCCCTTGCCTGCGAATATCCCGCTCTGTTCAGCGACGCTCTTACCATTCTGGGTGATATTCTCACCCGATGCACTGACGCTACCGGAAGACGCACCATAACACAGCGGCGGTATGCACAGGCTGAGGGACGCGCCTGACGAAGACTGCTTGCTGTCATAACTGGCCGTATCCTGCACGCTGCTGATGGTGAGATCGCGCCCGGTGTTGACCACCACACGGTTACCTTCCAGCTCCGCACCTTTCAGGGTGGTGTCGCGTCCGCTGTTCACCGTAAGCTGTTCATCAGCATGGACAACGCTGTTCGTATTGCGCTGCGACTGGCTGTTTTCCTTGCCCTTATGCTGTGACGCTCCCAGTTCCACCGAGATGCCGTTTTGCGCACCAATCAGGCTCACACCGACACCGACGCTGAACTGGCTGCCGCTGTTTTTACTCTCAGAGTGGGTTGTGTTCTGGGAGGCAGACAGCAGAATATCCCGCCCCGCATCCAGCGCCACGTGTTTACCCGCGATCTGTACCCCCATACCGGCAATGTCATTTCCGGCACGAACAGAGACATTCTCGCCGGCATTAATGGTGGTGCCCTGCGTGTCGGTACTGTGGTAACGACTGTCCTGAGATGACGTCCCCGCCGTTAAAGACACTTTAGCCTTGATGAGCGACGAGTCCGACATAGCGCCCTGCGCCGCGGTTGCCGCCGACTGGCCTGTTCTGATGGCGGTCAGCCGTGGATCATCGCCGTTTTCTGCGCTGCGGGCAGCCGTCTCAGCGGCTTTAGCAGCCTCAACAGCCCAGCCCCCAGCAGATGCCGTCACACCATACTGGGCGCTGCTGCTGTGGTTTTCACCGTCACGGGTATCCCGGCTCACCCCCATGAGGACATTTTCGCCACTGAGTGAGACCGATTTACCAGCACGGATATCCGTACCTGACAGGGAGAGATCGTTACCGGCCTGCGCGACAACGCTACCGTTTTTGCTGCTTAGCTGGCTGCGCAATCCGTTTTCGAGGCTGCTATCTTCCCGACTGCTGTTTTTTTCATGGCGGTAGCCTGCCGTGGCGCTGTAACCATCGCCTCCCAGAGTCCCCAGCAATTTGCTGCTGCCGCTGCTCTCACTGCGCGATGTATCGCGTCCGGCAGAAACGGAGATACCTCCATTTGTGGCTGACAGCAGAAGATCGTCCGTGGCGGTCATCAGGCTGCCGCTGATATTCACGCTGCCGTCACGACTGTTAACGTAAATATCTGAGCCCTGAATGACCGACGCGTTTTGTGTGGTCCGGGTGCCGCTACTGTTGCTCTCCGCCTTGCTCATCCCACCCGGCAGGAGTTGATTGCCGTGGGAACCCCCACCCGAGATGGCGCGAACAGCACTTCCGGCGCTCAGGTCGCTCGAAAGATTCCAGCCGCTATTTTTAGTGCTGCTGCCGTATTTCTCGCTGTCTGTGGAGGTGGTGATATCAACGTCGCGTTTCGCATCGAGGATCACCGTTTCACCGGCCTTAGCCTGGCTCCCGGCAATCAGGATATTGCCGCTGTTGCTGCCTCCCTGTTTACCGGTGGCAGTCATCTGGATATTGCCTGCGGCGGCAAGATGGCTGCCGCTGTTAAACTCGCCCTCGTAGTGCGACTCAGAGGAAGACCGGGTGCTTCCTGCGGAAATGGCCATCATCTGGCCTGGTCCGTCAAGCGCGAGCGCACCGCCTTCCGCCCCCAGCCCCTTCACTTTATCGACGGTGCTGTTGCCACTGTTGCCCTTACCGCGCACGATATCGCGCACGTTACGCACAGTGTCTTCAAATGGCGCTTTCACACTGACGGTGACGCCAGACGATTTGGACTCCTGCTTCATGGACTCAGTGGTCGTATCCCGTCCAGGAAGGATGGCGATGCTGTCGCCAGTGATATCGATATGGCCGGTTTTGCGGGAGGAATCATCCTTCGCTCTTCCGGCAACCACATCTGCCGCGCTCAACTGGACGTCATTTCCGGCGCTGATGATGACATTACCGCCAGCAGTGCCCACCGTGCTGCGGGCATCGCTCTGCGTTGTATTTGCCCCCTGTCGGGTGCTTTTTGAAGACTGCGACCCGATGGTGATACCCAATCCCGACCCGCTGGAGAAAACGCCGGATTTCTTCGTCTTCTTCATGTCGTAGTACGTGTCGGTGTTGGTTGCTGCCTCCACGGTCAGATCATTTCCAGCCTTCAGGGCCACATCGCGCTCAGCGGCAACTGATGAGCCCTGCACCGTCAGGTTGTTACCAGCCCGGAGAGCAACGTTGTCGCCGGAAAGCTGCGTACCTTTCTCACGCGTATGCGTCTCTTCGTGGATGGTGTGAGTGGTTTTCTTGCTGAGGAACCCACCGGACGTCTTTTTCTCCTCCCGGTACGTATAGTCACTTTCCGTCGCAGTGGAAAGGGTGATATCCCGCCCGGCGGCCACGGCTGTATTGCCTGCGGCATAGACATCTGCAGCCTGTGCCGTTACATCCCGTCCGGCGATAACAGTCACATTCCCGCCCGCAGTGATGTCGGTTCCCGACTGGCGAACCGACTCGTTAATCACTTTTTTACGGCCTGATTTATAACTGTCGCCCTGCGTGGTCTCTTCCGCAGCCAGATTCACGTCGCGACCCGCCTGCAGCCCGACGCTTTTCTCCGCCGCCAGCGCGGCGGCCCGGGCGTTGATATCCTGCCCGGCCTTCAGGACCAGGTTATCGCCTGCGGAAATCGTGGTGCGGTCGAGCCCGGTGCTGTGGGATTCGCTTTTTCCTTTCCGGCTGCTTTCGCTTGTTTGCTCCGCGTTCAGGTTCAGGTCGTTGCCCGCACTCAGCCCCGCGCTGCCGCCCGCCTTCAGGTCGCTGGCGGTCACGTCAAGGTTGTGCCCGGCATTCACCAGCAGGTTGCCGCCCGCACTGACGTTACTTCCCTGATACGTGACGGAGGAACGGCTGGTTTTCTCCCGGCTGGAGCTGAATGCGTCGTTGATCTGATTAGCGTTGACGGCAATATCGCCCCACGCGTTCAGCAGCATATCGCCGCCGGAGGCCAGGTTCGCCCCGGTGACGGTGATGTTTTTACCCGCCTCAAGCGACAGGCCATCCTGCGCGGTAATGGACGCCGTGTTGCCCAGCAGGGTGTCCTTCAGGCCGATGTTGCCGTACTTCCCGCCGGCGTTGATATCAATCTGCTCAACCTGCGTCAGGTTGTTGATGCTGCCGTCCAGGCTCTCCAGCGCGACCGTTTTGCCGCTGATGGTGGAGCTGATGTTATTGATATCACCGATGGCGCTCAGGTTCAGGTCGCCGCCCGCTTTCATCAGGCCGTTGCTGAGGTTGCTGATGCTGTTCTGGCTGTCGAGCGTCAGGCTGTTTTTCGCCAGCAGCGTGCTGCCGCCGTTGGTGATGCTGCCGCCCTTCAGGGTGACGTTGTTGCCCGCGATCACGCTGCCGTTGTTGACGGTGACGTCCTTCGGCGACAGGTAGAGTTTCGGCACCATCACCGTTTCGCCGTTGACGGTGGCTTTCTCCCACCACAGAAGGCTGTGGTCGAGCGCGGCAATCTGATCGGCGGTCAGCGAGACGCCAAACTGCAGGCCCAGCGACTGCTGCGCCGCCGCGGCGTTGTCCATCAGATAGCGCATCTGATCCAGATCGGAGCCGATGCCGTTCAGGTAGCGGTTACCGGTCTGGTTGAGCACCACGTTGGAGACATAGCGGGTATCGAACGCCGCATCGCCGAGGAAGCGGTAATCGTAGTCCGGGTTCAGGTTGAGGCGGCCGAGCATATAGGACGAGCCGAGGAACTGCTTCTCGTCGGTAAACGCCAGCCGCGTCTCCTGCGGCGCCGTGGACGACGGTTTGATCCCGAGCATCGCGTTCAGATCGGCAAACAGGGCGGGATCAAGCTGTCCGAGACCATTCAGTTTCGGGTTGATGCCGATCAGGTACGGGCTTTTCGGGTTGTCGGAGAAGACAAAATAGCCGTTGTTGCCCGACGGCAGCGGGTAAGCGCTGGTGTCGACGCGCTGGCCCTGATAATGCCCGACGGCGCCACCCTGAGCGGTTCTGAGATCGGCGGTGGTGACCCCGGCGTTTGCCAGTGCGCCCAGCTGGCCGAGGTTCGCGTTGCCTTTCTGCCTGGTGCCAATGTTGCTGAGAGGCGTGCCGGACGCGCCGCCGTTTTCCAGCGAGCCGCCGCCGTTAAGCTGCTGCAGCGCCCCCTGGAGCCGATCGTTCCACTGCGGCGAGTTAACCGCCACGGTGCCGGTCGTGTTCAGCCCCTGTTTTTGCACGCCGCTGCCGACACTCTGGTTGCTGAGGGTGTTCAGCGACGGCGCAGGTATCGAATGACTTATTCCACCGCCATTCGAGGTCGTCGCCGTATTGCTGATATTACTGGTAAAATTCGCCGTGACCTGACCGCCAGCCTGAATCACCGCGCGGAGGGCTTGTTCGGTGGTATGGGTTTCGTACTGAGGCGCGCCATCCAGCGTATAAGTCACACGACGGTTGTTATCGTTGCCGGAGGCAGGGCTTCCTTTCAGGCTGGATACCTTGCCTGTTTTCCCACTATAACGATAGACCTTATATTCATCCTCTGAATAACCAAACCAGGACTGGTTATTCAGGCTGTTGCCGGAAAGGTTCATCCCATTCCCGGCCAGTAAATAACCGGCACGGTTATTCAGCGTAGCGGCATTGATAGTCAGATCGTGGTTAGCGGCGATGCGCGCAACGCCACCTGTTGCGGTCACATCGACCACGGTCGATCCGACCAGATAACGTTGTACTGCTCCACTTGGCATCGGCGCGACAATTGAGAAGATATTACCGCCACCCGCACCACTGTAAATTGTATAAATATACCCCCACTCATCAGGGGGTAGGTCTGTGACTTTTACACGAATGGAGGTCGCGCCGCTTGCCGCAGGGCTGCCCGTCGCGGCCTGATAGCTTCGTGTTTCACTGATCCCCTCGCGCTCATTCAACAGGCTTCCTGTCCTGATGGTAATATCCCCATTCTGCGTCTCAATATTCCCCGACGTGTTCACCACCTGGCTGTTCGCATTCCCCGCCGCATCCCGCTGCATCCACAGGTTATTTCCCGCCATGATGTCGCCGCGCCGGTTAGTGATGCTGTCGGCAAACAGCGCCAGGTTATTCGCCGCGTACAGCAGCGCGGTGTTGACGATGGTGCCCGGTGCGCTCAGGGTCAGCGAGCCGCGCGTGCCGGTGAAGCCGTCGACGGTAATGTTGCTCCGGCTGGCGACGGTGATGTCGCCCCCGCCCTGCACCGCGCCCGCGGCGTTCAGCGCCACGCTGCTGCCGGAGAGCGTGCTGGTGCCGCCGCCGGTGGTGATTTGTCCGTTGTTGCTGAGCTGCCCGCCCGCGCTGAGGTTAACCGCCTGCCCCTGCAGCACGCTGCGGTTATCGATGTCGCCGCCGCTGCTGATGGTCAGGGTCCGGCCTGCCGCCACGGCGGTCCGGCTGGTAAACGCGTTCGTCAGCTGCAGCGTTAAGTCCCCCAGAGAGACCAGCTGGCCGGTCAGGTCCAGCCCCCGGCTCTGCAGCCACAGGTTGCCGCCGCTCAGCAGCCTGCCGCCCGCGCTCTGGGTCACCTGGTCCGCGTCGATGTTCAGCTGCGCGTTGCCGAGCAGCGTGCCGCTGTTGTTCAGCTGGCCGTAGTTAACCGTCAGCTGTCCCGCCTGGGTGGTGCCCTGGCTGGCAAAGGTGGTGCCGGTCAGCGTGGCCCGGTCGGCCACCCACGTGCCGCCGTTAGTGGCGTTTGCCGCATTGAGTATCAGGTCGGTGGCCTGCAGCCAGCCGGTACCGGTGAACTGCGGCGTGCCGAGCGTCAGGCGCGCGCCGGAAAGCAGCCTGCCGTCGTTACGCGCCTGCGAGGAGGCGGTCACTCGCGTCTCGCCGCCGCCCTGAATCAGGCCGTAGTTAAACAGCGCGGGCGTGGTCAGCGTCAGGCCATCTCGGCTGACGATTTCGCCCCCGCTGCTGTTGGTCAGCGTGCCGCTGAGGGCCAGCGTCGCGCCGTTATCGCCCTGCAGACGTCCGCCGTTGGTGAGCGCCCCGGTGGTGATGCCGAGCGTGCTCCCCTGCATTTTGCCGTCGCTGGTGACGGAGGCCGCCGTGACGTTCAGCGCCCCGCCGGAGAGCAGGGTGCCGGTCGACTGCTGGCTGACCGCGCCGGTCTGGCTGAGGGTCAGGCCATTCACCCCGCTGATGGCGCCGCTGTTGCTGAGCGTGCCGCCGGTCAGCGTCAGGTTTTTCGCCGCCCACTGCCCCTGGTTCGCCAGCGTCGCGGCCTGCAGCGTGGCGCTGCCCAGCGCGGTAATCTTACTGCCCGTGGTTCCGGTGAGCGTGTCGGCCAGCGTCATCTGCAGCCCGTCGGCGCTCTGCACCGTGCCGCTGTTGCTGAGCGACTGCGCGTTAAGCAGGATGTTCTGCGCCTGCCAGCTGCCGGCGTTGGTCACCGCCCCGGAGGCAATGGTCAGCGCGCCCTGAGTGAGAAGCCTGCCGCCAGCGCCGTTAATCAGCGCCTGCTGCGGCGCGGCCATCGCCATGCGCGCCATCAGCCGCTGCTGCCCCTGAACGGTCAGGCTCTGCAGGCCGGTCAGGGTGCCCTGGTTGTTAATGCTGTCCTGGCGCAGCGCGAGGGTGTTCCCCTGCACGGTGCCGCTGTTTTTAAGGGTGCTGCCGCCGAGCGTCACGTCTCCTTCGCTGAGGAGCTGCCCGCGGTTATCCAGCGTCTGCGCGGTGATATCCGCCCGCCCCTGGCTCATCAGCGAGCCGGACGAGGTCAGCGTGCCGCCGGTCGCGGCCGTCAGCGCCCCCTGGCTGAGCAGGGACCCGCCGTGCGTCCAGTCGCCGGTGGCGCGGATGTCCGCGCCGTTCCCCTGCAGCGTGCCCTGCGTGGTCAGCTGGCCTGCGTCCAGCGTCAGCATGCCGCCGGAGAGGGTGCGCGAGGCCGCGCCCGTGGTCAGCGCGGTGCCGGTGAGCGCCAGGCCGTTCGTTCCCTGCATCAGGCCGTCGTTGTTCATCTCGCGGGCGGTCAGGGAGAGCGTGCCGCCGGTGATGCGCCCCGGGTTCGCCAGGGTGTCCGCGGTGAAGGTGGTTGCGCCGCCGCTCTGCAGCAGCCCGGTATTGGTTAACGCCCCGCCGAGCGTGCCGCTGAGCCCCGCCAGCCCGTTCACCGTGCCGCTGCTGGTCAGGGTGGTGCCGGTCATGTCCAGCGTCGCGCCCTGCAGCGTACCGGCGTTCGTCAGCTGCCCGCCCGTCAGCGTGAAGCCGCCGCCGGAGAGCCATTTGCCGTTCAGCGCGTTGATAAAGCGGTCAGCGGCGGCGTTAACCGCGCTGCTGCCCTGCATCAGGCCGCTGTTGCGCAGCTCCGTCGCGCCTGCGGTCAGCGTTCTGCCCGCCACCGTGCCGCTGCTGGTCAGCGTCGTCGCGTGAAGCGCGGCATCGCCGGTGGCCACGATGTTCCCGGTATTGCTCAGGGCGTTGCCCAGCCCCAAATCCAGGTCCTGCGCCTGAATATCGCCCCGGTTGGTCAGGTCGCTGCCCCGGAGGGTGAACCCGCCGTTCACCAGCAGCAGACCGGCGTTATCGAGCGTGTCCAGGGACAGATTCAGGCCGCTTCCGCTCACCAGCTGCCCGGTGGCGCCGTTGCTCAGCGCGCGGGTGGTCAGCGCCAGCGTGTCGTTGCCCTGCAGCATGCCGGTGTTGGTCAGCTGCGCGGCGTTCACCGTCAGCGCTTTCCCCGCCAGCCGGCCGTCGTTAAACAGCTGCGCCGCCGTCAGCGTGAACAGGTTCTGGCTGAGCAGGGCGCCGGTGTTGTCCAGCCTGCCGGTTGCAGCAAGCGTCAGGGCGTCCAGCGCCTGAACGCTGCCCTGGTTATTCAGGCCTGCGGCGTCCAGCGTGGCGCTGCGCCCCTGCAGGCTGCCCGCGTTGCTCAGCGTGTGTCCGCTCAGGGTGAGGGTCTCACCGCCCGTCACCTGCCCCTGAGTCTGGTTCGCGAAGGTGTTGCCGGACCAGGCCAGCGTGCTGCTGCCCTGAAGCAGGCCGCTGTTCTGCAGGTCGCCCCGCAGGGTCAGCGCTTTCGCCAGCAGCTGGCCCCGGTTATCGGTATTGCCGGCCTGAACGTCCAGCGCCTGCTGGCTGAGCACCTTACCGCTGTTGGTCAGCGCGCCGGTCACCGCCGCCGTCACGCCCGCTTCCCCCAGCGCGTTACCGGTGTTCATCCACTCGCCGGTGGCCAGGTTCAGGGTGTTGCCCTGCATGAGCCCGGCGTTGTTCAGGGTGGTGTGGTGCAGGCCGAGCGCGCCACCGGAGAGCAGCATGCCCGCCTGCAGGTTGCTGAGCTGTGCCCCCGTCGCCGTCAGCGAGCGGGTTCCCTGCAGCGTGCCGCCGTTGGTCACCGACGCGCTGTTGAACTGCGCGTCGGCACCGGCCATCAGCCCGCTGTTGGTCAGGCTGGCGGCGGTCAGCGTCAGGCCGTCCCGGGCAATCACCCGGCCGCCCGCCTCGTTGCTGACCTGACGGGTCAGGTTCAGCAGCAGCGCGGTGGCGCTGAGCTCGCCGCTGCTGGTAAGGGTGTCGCCGCTGAGCGTCAGCGTTCCGCCGCTGCGCAGCGCGCCGCGGTTAGTGAGGTCTGCCACGCCGAGCGTCAGGGCCGCGTCCCCCTCGACGGTGCCCTGGTTCTCCAGGCTGTCCGCCGTGATGTGCAGGTCGCCGGCGGCAATACTGCCCGCGTTAACCAGAGTAGTGCCGTTCAGGGTGAGCCGGTCGTCCGCCAGCAGGCGTCCGCTGCTGGTCAGGCTGAGGTAGTCGCTGCTCAGGCTGACGCCGTTGATTTCACCCTGGTTGGTCAGCGTGTCGCCTTTAATGCGCAGCGTGCCGTCGGTGGTGATAAGCCCGCCGTTGGCCAGCACCGGAACGTTCAGCGTTAAATCCTGCGCGCTGTAGACCGACCCGCCCGCGAGGTTCGCGAGTGACCCGGTCTTCAGGCCGAGCAGGGTGGTGCCCTGCAGCAGCCCGCCGTTCTCCACCGAGGCAGCGTCCAGCGAGAGGGTACCGGCAACCAGCGAGCCGCTGCTGGTGATGCGCCCGGGGGCCGTCAGGGTCATGCGGTCCGCTTTTGCGGCGCCGGACTGGAGGATGTTCTGTCCGCTGAGAGTAATGGCGCCGGCGGTGAGCTCCCCGCCGCTGGTCAGGTCGCCGGACGCGTTAAAGCTCAGCGCGTCACCGGTGGATTTCCCGGCGTGCGCAATCGTGCCCGCCGTCACCGACAGGGCGCCTTTCGCCGCCTGGGTGCCGTTCAGCGCGGCGCTCTGCGCCTGCAGGGTGAGCCCCTGCCCGCTCTGCAGGTGCGCGTCCGGGCCGGTGGTCAGGTCGCCGGCGCTGACGGTGACCGCCCCCGCCGCGTCCGTCTGCCCGTTCAGGCTGGCGCTGCGGGTCGCGGTAATCTGTATATTGCCCTGGCTGGTCGTGCGGGACGCCTGACCGCTGGTCAGGGTGCCGGCCTGCGCCGTCAGCGCCGTCGCGCCGGACAGGGTGCCGTTCTGCTCAAGCACGCCTGCGGTCACGTTCATCGCACCGTCAGCCAGCAGGCTGCCGTCGTTACGCAGGGTCTGCTGCGCCGTGACGTTCGCATTGCCCTTCGCGCTCAGCGTGCCCCGCTGCGCCAGGGTTCCGGCGCTTAACGCCAGGTTGCCGGCGCTCTGCAGGGTGCCGTTGTTGGTCACCGTCTGCCCCTTCAGGGTGACGTCGCTGCCCTGCGCCGTGCCGCCGTTCGTCAGCTCTCCGGCGTTCACGTCCAGACGGCCTTTCGCCGCCAGCAGGCCGCTGCTGGACACCCTGTCGCCGGAGAGCGCAATGTCGCGCCCCGCATTCACCTGCCCCTGGTTACTGACGGTGCTGCCCGTCAGGCGGATATCGGCCGCGGCATCGGCCCGGCTCTGGCCGTCCAGCACCAGCTGCCCGCCGCTCAGCGCCAGGCTCTCCCCTGCCGAGACCGCACTGCCCGTGGATGACAGCGTGCCGCCGCTGCTGAGCGTCGCCGCGCCGCGGGAGATAAGAGAGGTATTGTTGAGCGTCATCGCCTGCCCGCTGCTGACCGCCAGCGCGCCCGCGCTGTTTGTCCCGCCGCCCGTCATCTGCACTTTCCCCGCCGCGGAAAGGCGCATGTCGCCCTGGCTGGCGAGCGTGCTGTTACTGAGCTCCACATCCTGCGAGCTGGCCACGTTCAGTGCGCCCCCTGCCTGATGGCTGCCGCTGAGGGCCACCCCCGCGCCCTTCGCGCTAATCGAGCCGCTGGCGAGGCTGTTCCTGACCGTCAGTTTCCCGCCCGCATCCAGCTGAATGTCGCCCTGGCGCGCGGTGAGGTTGCCGAGGTTCACCCCGACGCCCGCCTCGCTGGAGACCAGGCGGATACGGTTCGCATACATCCCGCCGAGCGCGCCGGTATCCACCGCCACCACGGGCGCGGCGCCCTCGCCGGCAATTGGCCTGACGCTGCCGTCGGCACCCACGCGGTTCGCCCCTGCCGTTACCGTCAGGTCGTTCGCATGTATCGCGGCGTTCACCTCCGTTGCGCGCGCAATCAGCGACAGCGCGTCGCTCTTGCTGGCGTCCAGCCCCTGGCCTTCAACCGTGATGGCCCCTTTCGTCACCTCCAGCGCCAGCAGGTTACCGCTGGCGTCGAACTGCGGTTTCCCCGTGGTCAGGGTGACGTTCGGGGTGTTGATAAATCCGCACCCGTTACAGGTAATGCCGTACGGGTTGGCCACCATGACGTTTGCCGCCTTACCGGCGACTTCCGTGTAGCCCTGCAGCTGCGAGCGGCTGGCGCCCGTGACTTCGTTGATGATGCCTTTCGCTTCCCGCCCGGCCTGCAGGTTGGGGTTGTTCTGGATAAGCCCGCCCAGCTGGGTCCGGGTTAAACGGTCCGTGCCGTTGTTGAGGATAAGCCCCTCGCTGCCGACGTTATACTCGCCGAACTGGTTATGCGAGATACCCGCCCCGTTCGGGGTGGCGATGTTGACGACCGGCACCCCGTTCCCCGCCCGGTCGACCGTGGTCTGCCCGGCCGGCGTGAGCGCCGCCGCGACGGCGGGTGCCACCGGCTGCCAGACCATCAGGCCGCAGACAATCCAGCTGATCAGACGCTGCGAGAAACGAACGGGTGGGTGACGGGTATCCATAGTCGTAGAGTCTCTTAAAGCATGAAGGCAATGCGCCAGTTAACGCTCACATGATCCGGGCCGAGCCAGTCGGGGTAGCGCAGGGGCGTGCCGACCGAAATCTGGCTGCTGTACCCGCGTCCTGCGCTGCTCAGCCCCACCGAACCGCCCCACAGCGTGCCGGAGGCAAAGCGGTCCTGACGGTCTTTTTCCAGCCAGCCGCCGTCAACGGCGACCGTTGCGCTTACCGCGCCAATCACCGGGAGGGTGAAGAGGGAATACCCCAGCTCGTTACGCCAGTAGCCGCCGTTATCCCCGGACAGGTACTGTTCTTTAAAACCGCGCACGGAGCTTTCGCCGCCGAGCGTCAGGCGCTCGGCGCCGTACAGCCGGTCGGGCGACCACTGGCCGTAGGCGCTGGTCAGCCACCACGCGTTACGGGCAACAGGACGCTGGAAGCTGGCGTTCAGGCTCCATTTACGGAATTCCGCCCGCGGCATATCCCCGGATTTATTTTCGTCGGTTTCGGCATTGAACCACGGCATGCCGTGGCTCCAGGTCGGGTTGAAGGTCGCCACGCCGCCCAGCATTTTTTGCGTGTGGGTAATTCCCAGGACCAGGCTCGAGAGGTTGCGCGTGCTGCTCTTAAGCGGCGCGTCGTTCAGCCAGTTGCGGCTGGAGCGCTGAACCACGCCCGCCGCAATGCCGGTTTTGACATCCCCGTTGCGAAAAACCACCCAGGACGCGTTAAGGCGGTGGGTTTTCGTATCGCCCGTGGAGAGCCAGTTGAAGCCCTGGTTACTGATGGTGGTCCGGTAGTTGCTCCAGGCGTAGCTGTAGTCCAGCAGGCCGTAGCCAGACGGCACGCTGACGCCCGCCTGGAAATTCTGCGCATCGTACGCGCTGGCAAAATCGCTGCTGCGCCCGCCGCTGACAAACCATTTATCCGCCAGCCCCAGCATATTATTGGCGGTGAGCACGCCGCTCAGCTGGTTTTCACCGGTGCTCTTCTGCCCGCTATTATCCAGGCTCACGGATGCACTTAACGGAAATTCCGGCTTGCCCGTGAGATTAACGATGGAATATCCGGCCTGCGTTCCCGGCAGAATTTCAATCTGCACCGGCTCGGCGCGCAAACGGTTAATTTGCTCCATCCCCTGTTCGATGTCGCGTAAATTAAGGATGCCGCCTGTCCGTCCCGGAAACGCCATTTTCAGCATGCGCGGCGTTTCACCTTCCAGACGGATCGCTTCCAGCCGTCCTTCCAGCACCACAATATTCAGCTGGCCGCCGGAGAGATCCTGCTCGGTAAGAAAGGCGCGGCTGGTGATATATCCCCGGCTGATATACCAGTCAGAAATACGGGCGAGAAGCTCCGTTATTTTCGCCATATCCAGACACCGGCCCTGCCACGGCGCAACCAGGGCCTGCTGCGTTTTCGGGGAAATGAGGGTCGTGCCGGAAAGGGTAATGGTATCAATGGTGAAGCAGGGCCCGGCGCCGGCTGCAGGCAGAGTTCTGGCAGGCGCGGGGCGAGGAATACTCCGCTCCAGCTCTTCACGCTGTTGCTGGTTCTTTAATAACAGTTCCTCCTGCTGCTGACGCACGGTGTCCCGGTCAGCAGGAGTAAGGGGGGCTGCATGGCTTAGAGAGTAAAAAAATAACGAGCAAAAAAAGACGGCTTTGCTGTAATAGCGCATATAAAAGGATAATATTTTTTTTGGTTTTCTTAATTATGCCAGCTCCGACGCAATAGAGAATAGTCTCAAAAAGAGGGCTACTATAATTGGTAGTAATATTTGCGTTAAGTCTAAAAAAATAAAAATCCGTGATAAAGAAGAGTGTAGTTTCTGAAAGCTTTATTATTCGATCATGTTTCCTTCTTTCACAAAATATTAACTAACCTTCCCAATAATGAGATGTAAACGTCAGCGAGTAGTGCTGATTAAATTACCCGTTACACTCATCGTGCTGCAAACTCTGATGGAGTCTGATATTTCAGTGCTGAATATGGGGCTCGCGCGATAACTTCGTTGAAGTTAGCAATCAATAGCATGACGATATCTGTATGGGAAAGCGTGGACAGGGTAAAAACAGGCAAAGGAAGATAACATCAGGAAAAGCTGGAGCGGGCGAAGGGAATCGAACCCTCGTATAGAGCTTGGGAAGCTCTCGTTCTACCATTGAACTACGCCCGCTTTGAGGTGCGTATGGCATTATAGACCTTACGCACCTTCATACAAGCCTCTTAACAACTAACCGGCGATAAAATAATCACTTAGCACTTCGGTTTGCTGCCGGGCGCAGGCAGATAACGCTGCGGGTCGATGGCAGTCGCCTTATAGCGAATCTGGAAATGCAGCTTCACCGCGTCCGTACCG
Source organism: Enterobacter asburiae (assembly GCF_007035645.1). Taxonomy (NCBI): domain Bacteria; kingdom Pseudomonadati; phylum Pseudomonadota; class Gammaproteobacteria; order Enterobacterales; family Enterobacteriaceae; genus Enterobacter; species Enterobacter asburiae. Next base: position 765,988 of record NZ_AP019632.1, on the reverse strand, counting down.
GTGCTGCCCATGGTGGCAATCTTCTGCCCGGCTTTGACGTTCTGCCCGTTGTTGACCAGCATCGTGTCGTTGTGCGCATAGGCCGTGATGTAGTCTTCGCCATGCTTAATCATGATCAGGTTACCGTAGCCGCGCAGCTGGTTACCCACGTACACCACCTTCCCTGCCCCGGAGGCATAAACCGGCGTACCGCGCGCAGCGGCGATATCAATACCCTTGTTGCCACCTTCAGAAAGTGAGTAAGGGGCGACCACTTTACCGCTGGCAGGCCAAATCCAGCAGCGCTGTCCAACCGGCGGCCATGATGATTGCGGCACCTGATAGGACGGCGTCACTTTGGCGGTTTTGCCTTTCGAAGAGGATTTTTTGCCCGAGGACGAGCCGCCGCTAACCTTCAGCTGCTGCCCCACCTCGATGGTGTAGGGCGGCGAGAGGTTATTCAGCCGCGCCAGATCCTTCACGCTGGTTCCCGTTGCGCGCGAAATCCGGTATAGCGTATCCCCGCGCTTAACGGTATAGACCGAACCGGAATAGCTGCCCATATCCGAAGATTTGCTCCCTGAACAGCCCGCCAGCAATAGCGTCAGCGTCAGGCAAAAAATGGCGGTGATGGGATTTCTCGTCAGGCTTCCTGCAAACAAAACAGATCCTCGGTCAGCGTGAATGGCGCACTATGATAACAGCCAAAACGAATATGGGTCATGCCCTTTTCCGCTCTACGCGCCAAACCGTTCGTATAAGAATGCCGTATAATGATCCGGCTGATGGTGCTGAACCACTCGGCATTTTGGCACTGGAGCATCAATGAGTATTCAAGAACACGTTATTTTGGTAAACGACCAGGGAATGGTGATTGGCACTCAGGAAAAATATGCCGCGCACACCTTACATACCCCGCTGCATCTGGCTTTCTCCTCCTGGCTTTTTAACGCAAACGGCGAATGTCTGATCACCCGGCGCGCCTTAACCAAAAAAGCCTGGCCCGGCGTCTGGACCAACTCCGTCTGCGGCCACCCGCAGTCCGGCGAAGAGACGATACAGGCGATAATCCGCCGCTGCCGCTTTGAAGTGGGCGCTGAGCTGACCGACATCACCGCCGTCGCCCCTGAATTTCGCTATCGGGAAACCGACCCGTCGGGGATTGTGGAAAACGAAATTTGCCCGGTATTCGCGGCCCGCATCACCAATGACGTGACGATAAACGAAGATGAAGTGATGGACTATCAGTGGGTGGAGCTGGACGCGTTATTCCGCGCGCTGGACGCGACGCCCTGGGCCTTTAGCCCGTGGATGGTCATGGAAGCGACAACCGCCCGCGAAAAACTCAAAGCCTTCGCGGCGCAATAAAAAAGCCCCTTTCGGGGCTTTTTTTACATCTTAACGCCTTATTTCACCGGGCGCATCGCCGGGAACAGGATCACGTCGCGGATGGTGTGGCTGTTGGTGAACAGCATGACCATACGGTCGATACCAATCCCCAGGCCCGCCGTTGGCGGCAGACCGTGCTCCAGCGCGGTCACGTAGTCTTCGTCGAAGAACATCGCTTCGTCGTCGCCTGCCGCTTTCGCGTCAACCTGATCCTGGAAGCGCTGAGCCTGGTCTTCCGCATCGTTCAGCTCGCTAAAGCCGTTGCCGATTTCACGGCCGCCGATGAAGAATTCGAAGCGATCGGTGATTTCCGGGTTCTCGTCATTACGACGCGCCAGCGGAGAGACTTCAGCCGGGTATTCGGTGATGAAGGTCGGCTGAATCAGGTGCGCTTCGGCCACTTCTTCGAAGATCTCGGTCACGATACGGCCCAGACCCCAGCTCTTCTCAACCTTGATACCGATGCTTTCCGCGATCGCTTTCGCAGAATCGAAGTTATCCAGGTCCGCCATGTTGGTTTCCGGACGGTATTTCTTGATCGCTTCGCGCATGGTCAGTTTTTCGAACGGCTTGCCGAAGTCGAAGACTTCTTCACCGTAAGGAACCTGCGTGGTGCCCAGAATGTCCTGCGCCAGGGTGCGGAACAGGGATTCGGTCAGCTCGATCAGATCTTTGTAATCCGCATACGCCATATAGAGTTCCATCATGGTGAACTCTGGGTTATGACGAACGGAGATACCTTCGTTACGGAAGTTACGGTTGATTTCGAACACACGGTCGAAACCACCGACCACCAGACGCTTCAGGTACAGTTCCGGCGCGATACGCAGGTACATGTCCAGGTCCAGGGCGTTGTGATGGGTGATGAACGGACGCGCAGACGCGCCGCCAGGGATCACCTGCATCATTGGGGTTTCCACTTCCATAAAGTCGCGGTTGACCATGAACTGGCGGATACCGGCCATGATCTGAGAGCGAATTTTGAAGGTCTTACGGGATTCATCGTTAGAGATGAGATCCAGGTAGCGCTGACGATAGCGCGCTTCCTGATCCTGCAGGCCGTGGAATTTGTCCGGCAGCGGGCGCAGGGCTTTGGTCAGCAGACGCAGCTCGGTGCAGTGGATAGACAGTTCACCGGTTTTGGTTTTGAACAGTTTACCTTTCGCGCCCAGGATATCGCCCAGGTCCCACTTCTTGAACTGCTCGTTGTAGATGCCTTCCGGCAGGTCGTCACGGGAAACGTACAGCTGAATACGGCCACCAACGTCCTGCAAGGTCACGAAGGAGGCTTTACCCATGATACGACGGGTCATCATGCGGCCTGCAACGGCCACTTCGATGTTCAGCGCTTCCAGCTCTTCGTTCTCTTTAGCGTCGAAGTCAGCGTGCAGTTGGTCTGAGGTATGGTCACGACGAAAATCGTTCGGGAACGGCACGCCCTGCTCGCGCAGCGCTGCCAGCTTCTCGCGGCGGGTTTTCAGTTCGTTGTTAAGATCGACTACCGCGTCAGCGCCCTGTGCTTGTTGTTCAGACATGTTGGTTCCTCATAACCCTGCTTTCAAACTTGCTTCGATAAATTGGTCCAGGCTGCCGTCCAGCACCGCCTGCGTGTTGCGGGTTTCAACCCCGGTACGCAGGTCTTTGATGCGGGAGTCATCAAGGACGTAAGAACGGATCTGGCTGCCCCAACCGATGTCGGACTTGTTGTCTTCCATCGCCTGTTTCTCAGCATTTTTCTTCTGCATCTCCAGCTCATAAAGCTTCGCTTTCATCTGCTTCATGGCCTGGTCTTTGTTCTTATGCTGGGAACGGTCGTTCTGGCACTGTGTTACCAACCCGGTAGGAATGTGGGTAATACGAACCGCTGATTCCGTACGGTTAACGTGCTGACCACCCGCGCCGGATGCGCGATAAACGTCGATACGCAGGTCCGCCGGGTTAATTTCGATATCAATATCTTCGTCAACTTCCGGATAAACAAACGCGGAGCTGAAGGAGGTATGACGACGGCCACCGGAGTCGAACGGGCTCTTACGCACCAGGCGGTGAACGCCGGTTTCGGTACGCAGCCAGCCGTAGGCGTAATCGCCAATGATCTTGATGGTGACGGATTTCAGACCCGCAACTTCACCTTCAGACTCTTCGATAATTTCGGTTTTGAAGCCGCGCGCTTCCGCCCAACGCAGGTACATACGCGTCAGCATGCTGGCCCAGTCCTGCGCTTCGGTGCCGCCAGAACCCGCCTGAATATCGAGATAGCAGTCAGCGCTGTCGTATTCGCCGGAGAACATACGGCGGAACTCAAGCTGCGCCAGCTTCTCTTCCAGCACGTCGAGTTCTGCCACGGCTTCGTTAAAGGTTTCTTCGTCGTCGGCTTCGACGGCCAGCTCCAGCAAACCGGAAACATCTTCCAGCCCCTGGGCCATTTGATCCAGCGTATCTACGATAGCTTCGAGAGAGGAACGCTCTTTACCCAGCGCCTGTGCGCGTTCAGGTTCGTTCCAGACGTCCGGCTGTTCCAGCTCGGCGTTTACTTCTTCAAGACGCTCTTTCTTGGCATCGTAGTCAAAGATACCCCCTAAGAACGTCAGAGCGCTCCGTGAGGTCCTGAATACGGTTTTTTACCGGATTAATTTCAAACATGGTCTGTTTTCTTTTATGGACTTGTCAAAATGCGGTGATAAGAGCGGGATTGTACCGAATCCACGCCCTTTTTTATAGAGATTACTGCCGCTAAATTGGCCAGATATTGTCGATGATAATCTGCAGGGTGCGGTTACCGCGAAACTCGTTGATGTCCAGTTTGTACGCCAGCTCGACCTCGCGCACGCCGTTGTCCGGCCATACCGCCGTGTCAACGTTGAAGGCAATGCCGTCCAGCAGCGGTCCACCGCCCATGGGCTCGACCATCACTTTCAGATGACGTTCGCCGACGATGCGCTGCTGCAGCAGACGGAAACGACCGTCAAACAGAGGTTCCGGGAACATCTGCCCCCATGGGCCAGCATCGCGGAGCATTTGCGCCACGTCCATCGTCATCTCAAGAGGTGAAAGCTCGCCATCGGACACCACTTCACCCTGCAACAGAGCCGGATCGATCCACTCGGTGACCAGTTCGTCAAACAGACGCTGAAACTCGTCGAATTTCGCCTCTTCCAGCGACAGGCCAGCCGCCATCGCATGGCCGCCGAACTTGATCATCAAACCCGGATACAGCGTATCGAGACGCTCCAGCGCATCGCGCATGTGCAGCCCCTGGATTGAGCGGCCCGAGCCTTTCAGCGTGCCGTCACCCGCGGGGGCGAACGCGATCACCGGCCGGTGGAAACGTTCTTTAATACGCGACGCCAGAATGCCCACCACGCCCTGATGCCACTCGGGATGGTACATCGCCAGGCCGCCCGGCAGCGTATCGCCGCTGCGTTCAAGCTTTTCGCACAGGGTCAGCGCTTCGGCCTGCATCCCCTGCTCAATCTCTTTGCGTGTCTGGTTCAGCGCGTCCAGCTCGTTGGCCAGCACGCGCGCTTCACCGATGTTGTCGCACAGCAGCAGCGCCACGCCGACGGACATATCGTCCAGCCTTCCGGCTGCGTTAAGACGCGGCCCGAGAGCAAAGCCCAGGTCGCTGGCCGCCAGCTTGAGCGGATCGCGGTTGGCGATCTCCAGCAACGCCTTGATCCCCGGACGGCACTTGCCCGCCCGAATGCGACTTAGGCCCTGCCAGGTCAAAATGCGGTTATTGGTATCGAGCGGTACCACGTCCGCGACGGTGCCCAGCGCCACCAGATCGAGATATTCGGCCAGGTTCGGTACGGCAATACCGCGAGAGTCGAACCAGCCCTTATCGCGCAGCAGGGTCCGTAACGCCAGCATCAGATAAAACGCTACGCCCACGCCTGCGAGGGATTTCGACGGGAAATCGCAGTCGCGCAGGTTGGGGTTAATAATCGCTTCCGCATCGGGCAGCGTTTCGCCCGGCAGGTGGTGATCGGTGACCAGCACCGGGATCCCCAACGCGTGAGCATGATCGACGCCCGCATGGGAGGAGATCCCGTTATCGACGGTCATGATCATCTGTGCACCACGGGCGTGGGCCTGATCGACCACTTCCGGGCTGAGGCCATAGCCGTCTTCAAAACGGTTCGGTACCAGATACGTGACGTTATCGCAGCCCAGCGCGCGCAGGCTGAGCACGCTCAGCGCGGTGCTGGTTGCGCCGTCGGCGTCGAAATCGCCCACCACCACAATCCGCGTTCCCTCTCGAAGCGCGTTGTAGAGCATTTCGGTGGCTTTTTCGATACCGCTCAGCTGCTGCCAGGGCAGCATCCCTTTCACGCTGCGTTCAAGATCCTCAGCGCGACGCACGCCGCGGCTGGCGTAGAGACGCTTAAGCAGCGCCGGGAGATCGTCCGGTAAATCAACGGGTTCAACCGCCTCGCGGCGGCGCAATTTTATCGGGGCTTTCACGCGGATTATTTACCACCAAACTGTTTCTGGTGCGCGTCGAGGAACTCTTTCATCTCTTTTGGTCCCTGATAGCCCGGAACAACATAGCCGTTGCTCAGGACAATCGCTGGCGTACCGCTCACGCCAAACTGCACGCCGAGCGCGTAGTGGTTAGCGATATCAATGTCGCAAGAGGCCGGCTTAACGTCTTTGCCGTTCATCGCGTCGTCAAACGCTTTGTTGCGGTCTTTCGCACACCAGATAGCCTTCATGTCCTGCTCTGGCTGGCTCTGCACGCCCGCGCGCGGGAAGGCCAGGTAACGCACGGTAATGCCCAGCGCGTTATAGTCTTTCATCTCTTCATGCAGCTTGTGGCAGTAGCCGCAGGTGATGTCGGTGAAGACGGTAATAACGTGTTTTTCCTGCGCCGCTTTATAGACGATCATCTCTTTTTCGAGCGCGTTCAGGTTTTTCATCAGCAGCTGGTTGGTGACGTTCACCGGCTGCGCGCCGCTCACGTCGTACATTGGCCCCTGAATAATGTGTTTGCCGTCTTCGGTGACGTACAGCACGCCGCTGTTGGTGAGTACCGTTTTCATGCCGGCAACCGGTGCAGGCTGAATATCGCTACCGGTGACGCCAAGCTTAGCCAGCGACTGTTTGATGGCGGCGTCGTCCGCATGGGCGAAACCGGTAAATGAGGCTGCCAGCAGGGTGAACAGCGCGAAAGACTTTTTCATATGTGATCCTGTTACAATTCGTCGGCACTCACGCACGAGGGTGGTGCTGTTGGTGTAGCTGCCGCAGGCGTTCCGTCGCGACATGGGTATAAATTTGCGTCGTGGAAAGATCGCTGTGGCCCAGCAGCATCTGCACCACGCGTAAATCAGCGCCGTGGTTTAACAGATGCGTCGCGAAGGCGTGACGCAATACGTGCGGCGAAAGCTTTTCACTGTCGATACCCGCCAGTGTGGCGTAATGCTTGATGCGATGCCAGAACGTTTGCCGCGTCATCTGCTGGGCGCGCTGGCTCGGAAACAGGACGTCGATAGACGTACCATTGAGCAGCCACGGACGACCATGCTCCAGGTACGTTTCCAGCCAGTAAACCGCCTCTTCACCCAGCGGAACCAGCCTTTCCTTGTTTCCTTTACCAATGACGCGCACCACGCCCTGACGCAGGCTGATGTCGCTCATCGTCAGGCCAACCAGTTCCGAAACGCGCAAGCCGGTAGCATACAATAGCTCAAGCATGGCTTTATCGCGTAACTCCAGCGGCAGGTCAACAGCCGGTGACTGTAATAATCTCTCAACTTGTGCTTCGCTGAGATCTTTTGGCAGCCGCTGCGGAAGCTTAGGGGAAGCCAGCAGCGCGCTGGGATCGTCTTCGCGAATCTTCTCACGGTAGAGATGCTGGAACAGCCGACGCATGGCGCTAAGCAAACGCGCGGAACTGGTGGCTTTGTAGCCCCCTGCGATACGTTCCCCAAGCAGCGCCTGCAGGTCGTCACGCTGCGCGCTCGCAAGGGATAACCCCCGGTGCGCAAGCCACTCCACCAGCATGGTGAGATCGCGACGGTAGGCGCTGAGGGTATTCTCGGCAAGATTTTTCTCCAGCCACAGCGCGTCGAGAAACTGTTCGATCAGTGCGAGATCCTTTTCCACATCAGCCCCTTTGATTTTGCAGTCAGGCCATTATGCCTGATTGCGACCGGTTTCTGGTACACTACGCGCAAAGTCAAAGCAAGTATTGAGATAGTTACGCGATGAATATTGGTCTGTTCTATGGTTCCAGCACCTGCTACACCGAAATGGCGGCAGAGAAAATTCGCGACATCATTGGCCCGGAACTGGTGACGTTGCATAACCTGAAAGATGACGCGGTCGCGCTGATGGAACAGTACGATGTACTGATTCTTGGCATCCCAACCTGGGATTTTGGTGAGATACAGGAAGACTGGGAAGCCATCTGGGATCAACTCGATTCAGTCAATCTCGACGGCAAAATCATTGCCATGTACGGCATGGGAGATCAGCTGGGCTACGGGGAATGGTTCCTGGACGCGCTCGGCATGCTGCATGACAAGCTGGCGCCGAAAGGAGTGTCGTTTATCGGCTACTGGCCAACCGAAGGTTACGAGTTCACCAGTAAAAAACCGATTATTGCCGACGGCGAGCTGTTTGTTGGACTCGCGCTGGATGAAACCAACCAGTACGATCTCAGCGATGAGCGCCTGCAAAGCTGGTGCGAGCAGATTCTGGGCGAAATGGCTGAAAAGTTTAGCTAACGCGCATTACCCCTGCGTCGTCTGTTGCAACAGCATCCGGCGCAGGTCTCGCCACTCGGCAGCATCCATACTGTCAGCCGCCAGCCACAGATGCTGGCAACGCCCGCCGTCCACCTTGCGTAACCGTAACATCATGCCGCAGTTGAGCATCCAGGGCATACCGAGAATATCCCACTCTTTACCCTGCCAGCGCAGGCGGGAATCCATCAGTAATTTAATCTCTCCCTGACGGGCATTAATGCGACGCTGGCTGCGTACGCTGTCAAAAACGACAAACGACAGTAACAGCAGCCACAGCGGCGTATAGCTCAGCGGCCACGGCATCAGCAAAACAAAGGCCGCAACCAGGCCGTGGAGCAATAAAGACATCCACTGCGAGCGCCACGAGACGCGAAGATCAGATTGCCACAGGACCACGTTCCCGATTCCGTGTTTGAATTAATTGCACCATCCGTTGCAACTCGGTGTCGGCGGGTTTGCCGTGGTTCATCAGCCAGTTGAATAAATCCGGATCGTCAGACTCCAGCAGGCGAACAAACAGACGCTTATCATCATCGCTTAAGCTGTCATACTCATATTCGAAGAAAGGCATGATGGAAATATCAAGTTCACGCATGCCGCGACGGCACGCCCAGTGAATACGGGCCTTGTTGTTAATATCCATGTTCAGTTTCCTGCATTACGTTTGGCACAGTCGGTACCCCGTTCAGTGTTCTTTATTTCTCTACGGGGACACCAGCTAGTGTAACGTGTTTTTGACCGTTTCATTACTGGAATATTGCGATCGCCGAGCAGGCTTCCAGAATAATCCCTACAAAGACAGCGGATTACATTATTTTGCGTAGCGCTACGCATAACCGGTTTAGGGCACAAATGGTCTGCTGAAAGCGCTTGCATTGCCTGCAGGCTCTTTTACCATTAGGCATTATCAAAGCGTTAAGCAATTCAGGATATCATTATGGCATTTACACCATTTTCTCCTCGCCAGCCCGCCGCCTCTGCGCGTCTGCCGCTGACGCTTATTTCTCTTGATGACTGGGCGCTGGCAACGCTCACCGGTGCCGACGCCGAAAAATATCTGCAGGGCCAGGTGACCGCCGACGTCAGCCAGATGACCGAACACCAGCACCTGCTGGCAGCGCATTGCGATCCAAAAGGCAAAATGTGGAGCAACCTGCGACTCTTCCGCCGTCAGGACGGCTTTGCCTTTATTGAGCGCCGCAGCCTGCAAGAGGCCCAGCTCAAAGAGCTGAAGAAGTACGCGGTCTTCTCCAAAGTCACTATCGCCCCGGACGACGAACATGTCCTGCTGGGAGTGGCCGGTTTTCAGGCGCTTGCGGCGCTGAAAAATCTCTTCAGCGAACTGCCGGATGCAGAAAAGCAGGTGGTCAGCGAAGGCGCGACCTCCATCCTGTGGTTTGAACACCCGGCGGAGCGTTTCCTGTTAGTCACGGATGCGACAACAGCCGAACGCGTGACCGAAGCGCTGCGCGGCGAAGCGCAGCTCAATAATAGTCAGCAGTGGCTGGCGCTGAACATCGAAGCGGGTCTGCCGGTGATTGACGCCGCAAACAGCGCGCAGTTCATTCCTCAGGCAACGAACCTGCAGGCGCTGGGGGGCATCAGCTTTAAAAAGGGCTGTTACACCGGCCAGGAGATGGTGGCGCGTGCAAAATTCCGCGGAGCTAACAAACGAGCGCTCTGGACGCTGGCGGGCCATGCCAGCCGTGTACCTGAAGCGGGTGAAGACTTAGAGCTGAAGATGGGTGATAACTGGCGCCGCACCGGCACCGTGTTAGCCGCCGTACAGCTCGATGATGGACGTCTTTTGGTACAGGCCGTCATGAACAACGACATGGAAGCCGATAGCGTGTTTCGCGTGCGTGACGATGCGAACACGCTGAGCATCGAGCCGTTGCCATATTCGTTAGAAGAGTAATCGTATCCAGGTGCCCTCCCTCTCCCTGTGGGAGAGGGCGGCCCGCACGGTGGAAAAAACTACACCTGCCCCACGTACAAATAGATCGCCAAAAAGTGGCATACGCTGCCGCCCAGCACAAAGCCGTGCCAGATGGCATGGTTGTATGGGATGCGCTTGCAGACGTAGAAAATCACGCCGAGCGAGTACACCACGCCGCCTAAGGCCAGAAGCGTTACGCCCCCTACCGACAATTTGACTGCCAGTTGATACACCACAATCAGCGACAGCCAGCCCATTGTCAGATAGGTGACCAGTGACAGCACCTTAAACCGGTGCGCGATGGTCAGCTTAAACAGGATCCCCAGCAGTGCCAGGCTCCAGATAACAATCATCAGGCCACGCGACAGCGGTGAGTTGAGCCCCACCAGCAGAAACGGTGTGTAAGTGCCTGCAATCAGAAGATAGATAGCGCAGTGGTCAAATTTCTTGAGCCACATCTTGGCCCGCTGATGCGGGATCGCGTGATACAGCGTCGACGCCAGGAACAGCAGGATCATACTCCCGCCATACAGGCTGTAGCTGGTAATGGCCATCGCGCTGGCATTGGCGTCCACCGCCTGCACCAGCAATAACACTAAACCGACAATCCCAAACACCAGGCCAATGCCGTGGCTGATGCTGTTGGCTACTTCCTCAGCCAGCGAATATCCCTGTGCGATTAATGGTCTGCTCACCATACAAAACTCCGGGAAAACAAAAGATGATTATTCATCGCATAACTATGCTAACTGAGAATGATTCCAGTGAACACCCGTTAGCTAAAATAAAGTTAAACATAACGTTTCTAAATTATAATCAGACAGTTACACTTTAATTTCAGCGAACGCGCGTTTCGATTTAAATTATAAACATTTAAAATCAATTACATAAAACTGGTTCTGCCTGGGGTAAATCTCTGCGATCACGCTTTTCAATGCATCCAGGGTCATGTTCTCCTGTTCAGCATGTTTTTGCGTCAATGTGTCGAACGTAACGGTTGACGTTCCTGTTACTTCGATGGTGCAAAAATAACCATCATCCTCATAACGCCCCACCCGCAGGATATCGCCGGTTTTGAAATGGGATTCACTTTTATCCCGGATAGTGATGGTTTTACGCCCGGCCAGGATGTCGTCCTGAAAGCGCTGAAAAAAAGTGATGTCGTTTGGCTGCATGTTATTATTCCCTGAAGAAAAGTCTGATGAGTGAGTGTAGCCATTGTGAGCATGTTCTCCCATTCCGCCATTGCCAGTCTCAATAACCTGGAGATGATGGTCTACAACTATGTCATAAAAAATCGTGACAAAGTGATGTACATGACCATCCGCGAGCTGGCGGATGCGGCAGACGTCTCAACCACGACCATCCTGCGCTTTTGCCGCAAGCTTAACTGCGAAGGGTATTCTGAATTTCGGGTGCGCTTTAAGCTTTATCTTGAACAGAACGAGCCCCAGCAGGCGAATTTCGGTGCCAGCGAAATTATCAGCTTTTTTAAAAGCGTGAATAATGAAGAGTTCGATGCGTTATTAGATAAGGCGGTTGATATTATTTTATCGTCAGAGCGAATTATATTTGTCGGTGCCGGAACATCGGGTTCGCTGGCAAAATATGGCGCACGCTTCTTTTCTAATATCGGGAAATTCAGTAACCATATTGATGATCCTTATTTCCCGGTCACCAATGATATGGCGAAAAATGCGCTGGCGATTGTGCTTTCCGTCTCGGGCGAGACCGAGGAGATCCTTCGCTTTGCCAGCCAGTTCAGCCTGCATCACTGCAAGGTGCTCTCGATAACCAGCCATGAGCACTCGCGTCTCGCAAAACTGGCGGACTTTAATCTCTCCTGGCATGTTCCTCAGACGCGTATTGCAGGCGTCTACGACATCACCACGCAAATTCCCGTCATTTATATTCTGGAGTCTCTCGGACGTAAACTGGCGAAGAAACTCACAGAATAAAACACCCTGTTTTTTTGATGTGACAAATCACATTTACTGTGAATTGTTATATCGTGACATTCAATTTCGCTTTGCTAGACTCGATGCCAATAAGCCATTTATTGAGAAGAGCAGCGATGAAAAAATTAACCTTACCAAAAGATTTTTTATGGGGCGGCGCGGTTGCCGCTCACCAGGTTGAAGGCGGCTGGAACAAAGGCGGAAAAGGGCCAAGCATTTGTGACGTATTGACCGGCGGTGCGCACGGCGTCCCGCGCGAAATCACCCAGGAAGTAGTGCCGGGTAAATACTACCCAAACCACGAGGCCATCGACTTCCACGGCCACTATAAAGAAGACATCAAGCTGTTTGCCGAGATGGGTTTCAAGTGCTTCCGCACCTCTATCGCCTGGACGCGCATCTTCCCGAAAGGTGACGAAACGCAGCCAAACGAAGAGGGGCTGAAGTTCTACGACGACATGTTCGACGAGCTGCTGAAATACAACATCGAACCGGTGATCACCCTCTCCCACTTCGAAATGCCGCTGCACCTGGTGCAGGAGTACGGTAGCTGGACCAACCGTAAAGTGGTCGATTTCTTCGTGCGCTTCGCGGAAGTAGTTTTTGAGCGCTACAAAAACAAGGTCAAATACTGGATGACCTTCAACGAAATCAATAACCAGCGTAACTGGCGCGCGCCGCTGTTCGGTTACTGCTGCTCGGGCGTGGTCTATACCGAACATGACAATCCGGAAGAAACCATGTACCAGGTCCTGCACCACCAGTTTGTGGCCAGCGCCCTGGCTGTGAAAGCCGCGCGCCGCATCAACCCTGAGATGAAAGTCGGCTGCATGCTGGCGATGGTGGCGCTCTATCCGTTCTCCTGCAAACCGGAAGACGTGATGTTCGCCCAGGAATCCATGCGCGAGCGCTATGTCTTTACCGACGTCCAGCTGCGTGGTTACTACCCGTCCTACGTGCTGAACGAGTGGGAGCGCCGCGGCTTCTCCATCAAAATGGAGGCAGGCGACGAGCAGATCCTGCGTGAAGGTACCTGCGACTACTTAGGTTTCAGCTACTACATGACCAACGCGGTGAAAGCGGAAGGCGGTACCGGCGATGCGATTTCCGGCTTCGAAGGCAGCGTGCCGAATCCGCACGTGAAAGCGTCCGACTGGGGCTGGCAGATCGATCCGGTAGGCCTGCGCTATTCCCTGTGCGAACTGTACGAACGTTATCAGAAACCGCTGTTTATCGTGGAAAACGGGTTCGGCGCCTACGATAAGGTGGAAGAAGACGGCAGCATCAACGACGACTATCGCATCGACTACCTGCGTGCCCACGTGGAAGAGATGATCAAAGCCGTGACGCACGACGGCGTGGATCTGATGGGCTATACGCCATGGGGCTGCATCGACTGCGTGTCGTTCACCACCGGCCAGTACAGCAAGCGCTACGGCTTTATCTACGTGAACAAGCACGACGACGGCACGGGCGACATGTCGCGTTCCCGCAAGAAGAGCTTTAACTGGTATAAGGAAGTGATTGCCAGCAACGGCGAGAAACTTTAACGCCGTAACGCCGGGCGGCGCTACGCTTGATCCCCTCTCCCTTTGGGAGAGGGTTAGGGTGAGGGGTTTACTTCCCGCCCGCCAACTCAATAAAACTGCCCGTTACGTACGACGCCTTCTCGCTCAGCAGCCAGACAATCGCCTGCGCCACCTCTTCCGGCTGGCCGCCGCGCTGCATCGGCAGCAACGATTTCACGCGATCCACTCGCCCCGGCTCTCCGCCGGACGCATGAATATCGGTATAAATCAGCCCCGGACGTACGCAGTTGACGCGAATGCCCTGCGCCGCCACTTCCAGCGATAGCCCGGTTGTCAGCGAATCGACCGCCCCCTTCGACGCGGCATAATCCACATATTCACCCGGCGCCCCAAGGCGCGACGCGGCGGAAGAGACGTTCACTATCGCCCCGCCCTTGCCGCCATGCCTGAAGGACATGCGTTTTACCGCTTCCCGGCAGCAGAGAAAGTAGCCCGTGACGTTGGTCGCCAGGACGCGGTTAATGCGCTCAGCGGAGAGGTTCTCGATAGTGGATTGCTCAAACAGAATGCCCGCATTATTGACCAGCGCACGAAGCGGCTCGCCTTCACGATCGAGGCTGTCAAACATCGCCAGCACCTGGGCTTCATCACTGATATCCGCGCGGACGGCAAACGCTTTACCGCCCGCTTCAACGATCTGGTTGATCACGTCCGTCGCGGCTTTAATGTTGTGGTGATAGTTCACCGCCACGGTGTAGCCTTCGCGCGCCAGCTGCAGCGCGGTGGCTTTCCCAATGCCCCGGCTGGCGCCGGTGACCAGTGCAATTGCCATTCGCTTCTCCCAATAAAAAAGCCGGGTGGCGGCTTCGCCTTACCCGGCCTACGTTACTACACCAATAATATTACTGGTATTCGCTCATCGGCACGCAGGAGCAGAACAGGTTACGGTCACCGTAGACGTCATCAAGACGCTTCACGGTCGGCCAGTACTTGTTTGCCACGCCTGCCGGGAAGACGGCCAGCTCGCGGGAATAACCGTGGTTCCACTCGGAAACCATCTCATGCTGGGTGTGCGGAGCGTTAACCAGCGGGTTATCTTCCAGCGTCCACTCGCCGTCCTGCACGCGGTCGATCTCCATGCGGATCGCCAGCATCGCGTCGATAAAGCGGTCCAGCTCGGCCTTGCTTTCAGATTCCGTTGGCTCAACCATCAGCGTACCCGCAACCGGGAACGACATGGTTGGCGCGTGGAAGCCGTAGTCGATCAGACGCTTGGCGATATCCAGCTCGCTGATGCCCGTCGCTTCTTTCAGGGGACGAATATCGAGGATGCACTCGTGCGCCACGCGACCGTCGCGGCCGGTATAGAGCACCGGGAAGGCAGACTTCAGGCGAGTCGCAATGTAGTTGGCGTTCAGGATCGCCACCTGGCTCGCCTGCTTCAGCCCTTCCGCGCCCATCATGCGGATGTACATCCAGCTGATTGGCAGGATAGAGGCGCTACCGAACGGTGCCGCGGAGACCGCGCCCTGACGGGTCAGCATGCCTTCAATCTGCACTACGCTGTGGCCCGGTACAAACGGTGCCAGGTGCGCTTTCACGCCGATTGGGCCCATGCCCGGGCCGCCACCGCCGTGCGGGATGCAGAAGGTTTTGTGCAGGTTCAGGTGCGACACGTCCGCGCCGATAAAGCCCGGAGAGGTAATGCCCACCTGAGCGTTCATGTTCGCGCCGTCGAGGTAAACCTGACCGCCGTACTGGTGCACCACTTCGCACACTTCACGGATGGTCTCTTCGTACACGCCGTGGGTAGACGGGTAGGTCACCATGATGCAGGAGAGCTTGTCGCCCGCCTGCTCGGCTTTCGCACGCAGGTCGACCAGATCGATGTTGCCGTTCTTATCGCACGCCACCACCACCACTTCCATGCCCGCCATCTGCGCAGAAGCCGGGTTGGTACCGTGGGCGGAGCTTGGGATCAGGCAGATATCGCGGTGACCTTCGTTGCGGCTTTCGTGATAGTGGCGGATCGCCAGCAGACCCGCGTATTCGCCCTGCGCGCCGGAGTTCGGCTGCATGCAGAGCGCGTCATAACCGGTCAGTTTCACCAGCCAGTCGGAAAGCTGGTTGATCATCATATGATAACCTTCCGCCTGCTCTGGCGGACAGAACGGGTGCAGCTCGGAGAATTCAGGCCAGGTGATCGGGATCATCTCCGCCGCGGCGTTCAGCTTCATGGTGCAGGATCCCAGCGGGATCATCGCCTGGTTCAGCGCCAGATCCTTGCGCTCCAGAGAGTGCATATAGCGCATCATCTCGGTTTCGCTGTGGTAGCGGTTAAACACCGGATGCGTCAGGATCGCATCGTTACGCAGCATGCTTTCCTGAATGGAGCGGCTGTCGAGCGCGACCTCTTTGTCGAGCGCATCAATGTCCAGACCGTGCGCGTCACCCAGCAACACGCTGAACAGGTTCAGGATATCGTCGCGGGTGGTGCTTTCATCCAGCGTAATGCCGACGGCGTTGTGGATGTCGCTGCGCAGGTTGATCTCTGCCGCATTCGCGCGCGCCAGCACGGCCGCTTTGTCCGCCACTTCCACACACAGGGTGTCGAAGTAGTGAGCGTGGCGCAGCTTAAGGCCTTTCTGCTGCAGACCGCAGGCCAGAATATCGGCCAGACGGTGAATGCGGCTGGCAATGCGCTTCAGGCCAGCCGGGCCGTGGAACACGGCGTACAGGCTGGCGATGTTTGCCAGCAGCACCTGCGAGGTACAGATGTTGGAGTTCGCTTTCTCGCGGCGGATGTGCTGCTCGCGAGTTTGCATCGCCATGCGCAGCGCGGTGTTACCGGCAGCGTCTTTTGAGACGCCGATAATACGGCCTGGCATAGAGCGTTTGAATTCATCTTTCGCGCCGAAGAACGCCGCGTGCGGGCCGCCGTAGCCCATCGGCACGCCGAAGCGTTGCGCTGAACCGAATACGATATCCGCGCCCTGTTTACCCGGCGCCGTCAGCAGCACCAGCGCCATAAAATCGGCGGCAACGCTGACAACCACTTTGCGGGTTTTCAGCTCGGCAATCAGCGCGCCGTAGTCGTGAACTTCGCCGGTGGTGCCCACCTGCTGCAGCAGCACGCCGAAGACGTCCTGGTGATCCAGCACTTTGTCAGCGTCGTCTACGATCACGTCAAAGCCGAAGGTTTCCGCGCGGGTGCGCACCACGTCCAGCGTCTGGGGATGCACGTCCGCCGCGACGAAGAAGCGGTTGGCATTTTTCAGCTTGCTCACGCGTTTTGCCATCGCCATTGCTTCGGCGGCGGCGGTCGCTTCATCCAGCAGCGAGGCGGAGGCAATATCCATACCGGTCAGATCCAGCGTCACCTGCTGGAAGTTCAGCAGCGCTTCCAGACGGCCCTGAGAGACTTCCGGCTGGTACGGGGTGTAAGCGGTGTACCAGCCCGGGTTTTCCAGCATGTTGCGCAGGATAACCGGCGGTAACTGCACGTTGGTGTAGCCCATGCCAATGTAAGACTTATAGCGCTTGTTCAGGCCTGCGATAGCCTTCAGCTCCGCCAGCGCGGCGAATTCCGTGGTGGCTTCCCCCACCTGAGGCGGCGTGGCAAGCTGGATGTCTTTTGGCACAATCTGGCCGATCAGTGCGTTTAATGAATCCGCGCCAACTGTCTTCAGCATCTCCTGCTGTTGCTGAGCATCCGGCCCAATGTGACGTTCAATGAAGGCGCCACGGTTTTCAAGCTGGCTTAAAGTCTGTGTCATGAGCGATGGTTCCTGAAACGTGCAGTGAATTTAAGTTCCCTCTCCCTCTGGGAGAGGGTTAGGGTGAGGGGAAGATGGGCACCCTCGCCCCTGCCCTCTCCCGAAAGGAGAGAGGGATAATGGCTTACTCGTCTTCTAACAGTGCTTCGTACGCGGTCGCATCCAGCAGCGCGGCAACCTGAGATTCGTCGCTGGCTTTGATCTTGAAGATCCAGCCGCCTTCATAAGGCTCGCTGTTCACCAGCTCTGGCGAATCGCTCAGCGCGTCGTTGACGGCAACGATTTCACCGCTTACAGGAGCGTAGATATCAGAAGCCGCTTTTACGGACTCCGCCACGGCGCAGTCGTCGCCCGCGCTAACGGTCGTGCCCACGTCAGGCAGGTCAACAAACACCATGTCGCCCAGCAGCTCTTGCGCGTGCTCGGTGATCCCTACGGTGTAAGTGCCGTCCGCCTCTTTGCGCAGCCACTCGTGTTCTTTGCTGTATTTCAGTTCTGCTGGCACATTGCTCATTGAAGTTCTCCTGATAAAAATGATTAGGCGACCGGCTTACCGGCGCGAACAAAAATCGGTTTGGTCACGTTGACCGGCATTTCGCGGTTGCGGATTTGCACCACCGCCGTTTCGCCAATGCCCGCCGGCACGCGTGCCAGTGCAATACTGTAGCCCAGCGTCGGGGAGAAGGTACCGCTGGTGATCACGCCTTCGCGAGGATTGCCGTCAGCATCGGTAAAGCGCACCGGCAGTTCACCGCGCAGCACGCCCTTCTCGGTCATCACCAGACCCACCAGCTGTTCAGTGCCCTTCTCGCGCTGCATCTCCAGCGCTTCACGGCCAATAAAGTCACGGTCAACCGGTTCCCATGCGATGGTCCAGCCCATGTTGGCGGCCAGCGGAGAGACGCCTTCATCCATCTCCTGACCGTAGAGGTTCATCCCCGCTTCGAGACGCAGCGTATCGCGCGCGCCCAGCCCCGCCGGCTTCACGCCCGCTTCCACCAGCGCGCGCCAGAAATCAGCGGCCTTCTCGTTCGGCATCGCAATTTCGTAGCCCGCTTCACCGGTGTAGCCGGTGGTGGCGATAAACAGATCGCCCGCCTGCACGCCGAAGAACGGCTTCATGCCTTCGGTTGCTTTGCGCTGCTCGTCGTTAAACAGAGATGCGGCTTTCGCCTGCGCGTTCGGCCCCTGCACGGCGATCAGCGACAGATCGTCACGGACGGTGATGTCGATGGCATAAGGTTCGGCGTGTTGGGTGATCCAGGAGAGGTCTTTTTCGCGGGTGGCGGAGTTGACAACGAGGCGGAAGAAATCTTCAGTGAAGTAATAGACGATAAGGTCATCAATCACGCCGCCCGAGGCGTTCAGCATGCCGGTATAGAGCGCTTTACCCGGCGTCTTCAGTTTGGCGACATCGTTTGCCAGCAGATAACGCAAAAACTCCCGGGTGCGGCTACCGCGCAGATCGACAATCGTCATGTGGGACACGTCGAACATACCGGCATCGGTGCGCACCGCGTGGTGCTCATCAATCTGCGAGCCGTAGTGCAGCGGCATCATCCAGCCATGGAAGTCCACCATGCGGGCGCCGCATAACACGTGTTGTTCGTACAAAGGAGTCTGTTGAGCCATCTTGTCCTCGTTGAAAAATTCACCGTGAAACCCGGTATCGGCCCCGTCACCTGGCGCCGACGCAAACGTTCTCTTTTACCCGAACTTACCACCGAAACCGGCGGTTAACCATAAGGTAAAACGGGTCATCACATTAGCTTATGACCAAAAAACGCTAAAAAGCCTACAGAGTTATTCACTGGAAAAATGCGATTAACCCCGCACAAAATTAACAATGATCTAACAGGATTTAGCACATGGTGATATTTCATGCGGAAAAACGGGCCGAATTTCCGTAACATAAAATCCCGTAGATTAGATTTTCTAATGCGAAAAATGACGTGAAATTAGAATATTTCAAACGAGGGAATTTCCCCGGCGCAGAGGCCGGGAAAATAAAGTGTGACGGGGATCGAGATTAGCGTAACCAGTCGGGAAGATCGTTAAGACCCATCGCCTGGCGAAGAAGTTGAGGTTTGACGCCAGGAAGCGTATCGGCCAGTTTAAGACCAATATCGCGCAGCAGTTTTTTCGCCGGATTTGCGCCGGCAAACAGCTCGCGGAAGCCCTGCATGCCCGCCAGCATCATCGCCGCACTGTGCTTGCGGCTGCGCTCGTAGCGACGCAGGTAAAGATGCTGACCGATATCTTTGCCTTCGCGATGCAGGCGACGCAGTTCCTCAACCAGCTCCGCCGCGTCCATAAAGCCAAGGTTGACGCCCTGCCCGGCCAGCGGATGAATGGTATGCGCCGCATCCCCCACCAGCGCCAGACGATGCGCCGCAAACTGACGCGCGTAGCGGCCGGTTAACGGGAACACCTGCCGCTCGCTTTCAAGGGTGCACAAGCCAAGGCGGTTATCAAACGCCATGCACAGCGCCTGGTTAAAGGCATCCGGCGTCGCCTCCTGCATCAGCTGGGCTTTTTCAGGCACCAGGGACCAGACAATCGAGCATAGGTGCGGATCGGCAAGCGGCAGGAACGCCAGAATGCCGTCGTTGTGGAAAATCTGCCGCGCCACGCCGCCGTGCGGCTCCTCGGTACGGATCGTCGCCACCAGAGCATGATGGCGGTAATCCCAGAAGGTCAGCGGGATATCGGCTTTATTCCGCAGCCAGGAGTTCGCACCGTCAGCACCGACCACCAGACGCGCGGTCAGCATGTCGCCGCTCTGTAAGGTGATAAACGCCTCGTTTTCACCCCACGCCACCTGCTGGATCTGCGCAGGCGCAATCAGCGTCACGTCGCTGCACTGCTGCGCTTTCTGCCACAGCGCGTGGTGGATCGCCGCGTTTTCGACGATATGACCCAGATGGCTGTAGCCCATGCTTTCATCATCAAAAGCAATATGACCAAAGCTGTCTTTATCCCACACTTCCATGCCGTGATAGCAGCTGGCGCGCTGCGCCACAATATCTGCCCAGACGCCAAGGTGCGTCAGCAATTTCTCGCTGGCGGCATTGATCGCCGAGACGCGGAGTTCCGGCGGGGCATCTGGCGCAACGGGCTGAGGCTGCTTTTGCTCCAGCACCGCCACGCGCAGGCCGCTGCCCTGTAAACCACAGGCCAGAGCCAGTCCGACCATACCGCCGCCAACAATGGCGACATCAACATTTTGCACGGTGATAACTCCTTAACGCGCGACCCAACCAAGAGTCCGCTGCGCCAGCACGTCACGTGCCGGAATGAATAATTCCATCGCCATTAGCCCGAGGTTGCGACCCGCAACCAGCGGTGCCCAGCGATTGGCAAAAAGATGGACTAAGCTGTCGGTGACGCCAATCGTCGCCTCTTTATCCACCTGGCGGCGCTTCTGGTAATGGCTGAGCACCGGGTATGCGCCACAGTCTTTTTGTTCGCCCCACGCCTGAGAAAGGGTTTCCGCCAGACTCATAACATCCCGCAGGCCAAGGTTGAACCCCTGCCCCGCGATGGGGTGCAGCGTCTGAGCGGCATTACCGACAAGCGCCAGACGATGGGAGATGGACTGAGAGGCAGTAGTCAGCGAAAGCGGGTAAACCGCCCGCTGTCCAGCATGGGTAATACGCCCCAGCCGCCAGCCAAAGGCTTTCTGCAGCTCGGTACAAAAACGTTCGTCTGACCAGGCTTTAACCTCTTCGGCCTTATCCTGCGGGTGACACCAGACAAGCGAACAGCGCCCGTCCGACATCGGCAGCATCGCCAGCGGGCCATGCTGCGTAAAGCGTTCAAACGCCCTGCCGTGGTGTTCAGCTGCGGTAGAGACGTTCGCAATGACCGCAACCTGCCCGTAAGGCTGCTGACGCCACTCCACGCCGCACTGGGCGCCGAGAGATGAGCGCGAGCCGTCCGCGGCGACCAGAAGCTGGCCTTCAAGCACGGTACCGTTTTCCAGCGTCACGCTGACCGACGCCTCACTGCGGCTCACGCTGGCCACGCGCGCCGGACAATGCAGCGTGACGCCCGGCGCATCCTGGAGCAGACGAAACAGACGCAATCCGACGTCGTGCAGCTCGACAACCTGACCCAGCGCGTCAATGCGGTAATCCTGCGCGTCCAGCGTGACAAAGCCAGCATGGCCGCGATCGCTTACGTGAACGGTTTTAATTGCCGTCGCGCAATCGGCGATGGCCTGCCAGATGCCAATACGGGACAGCTGCTGGCAGGTACCCTGCGCCAGGGCAATAGCGCGCGAATCAAAACCGGGATGATTTTTTGCCTGCGGCGCGACGGCTTCCACCAGGTGCACCGGAAGCTGCCCCTTCGTCAAATGCGAAATGGCCAGCGCCAGCGTGGCCCCGGTCATGCCGCCGCCAACGATAATCACGCTCATGCGCGTGCCGCTGCCATCAGCGCCTCGATATCGTCAGCGTTTTTCACGACGCTCGCGGTCAGGTTTTCGTTACCGGTTTCGGTGATCACGATGTCGTCTTCGATGCGAATGCCAATCCCGCGGTACTCTTCAGGCACGTCGGCATCCGGTGCGATATACAGGCCTGGCTCCACGGTTAACACCATGCCCGGCTCCAGCACGCGCGAACGGTCGGTGCCGTACGCGCCAACGTCATGCACATCCAGCCCCAGCCAGTGGCTCAGGCCGTGCATGAAATATGGTCGATGCGCATTATCAGCGATCAGGGTGTCGACCTCCCCTTTCAGGATCCCGAGCCTGACCAGACCGGTAATCATGATGCGCACCACTTCGCCGGTCACTTCCTGCATGGAGGTTCCGGGACGATACAGCCTGAGCGCCGTCTCAAGCGACTCGAGAACGATGTCGTAAATGGCGCGCTGTGCCGGTGAGAATTTACCGTTCACCGGAAAAGTACGGGTGATGTCTCCCGCGTAGCCCTGATATTCGCAACCGGCGTCAATCAGCACCAGATCGCCGTCGCGCAGCGCGCTTTCGTTTTCGGTGTAGTGCAGAATGCAGCCGTTTTCTCCGCCGCCAACAATGGTGTTGTAGGAGGGATAACGCGCGCCGTGGCGATTAAATTCGTGATGTATTTCGCCTTCCAGCTGGTATTCGAACATCCCGGGGCGGCACTTTTCCATGGCGCGGGTGTGCGCCAACGCGCTGATTTCGCCCGCACGGCGCATCAAATTCAGCTCTTCTTCAGACTTGAACAGGCGCATTTCATGCACCACCGGACGCCAGTCCGTCAGCGTGGCCGGCGCGGACAGGTTCTGCCGCGAGCCTTTGCGCAGCTTATCCAGCGCGGTGAAAACAATCTCATCGGCGTAGGCATATTCACCCTGCGCGTGATAGAGCACGTCGAGGCCGTTAAGCAGCTGATAGAGCTGCTGGTTGATTTCGCTAAACGCCAGCGCGCGGTCAACGCCCAGCTTCGCCGGTGCGGCCTCCTGGCCCAGGCGGCGACCAAACCAGATTTCGGCCGTCAGATCGCGCACGCGGTTGAAAATCACGCTGTGGTTGTGGGTGTCATTGCTCTTAATCAGCACCAGCACCGCTTCCGGCTCGTTAAAGCCGGTGAAGTACCAGAAATCGCTGCTCTGGCGATAGGGGTATTCGCTGTCGGCGCTGCGCGTGACTTCGGGCGCAGCAAAAATCAGCGCGGCGCTGCCCGGCTGCATTGTTGCCAGCAGCGCCTGACGGCGGCGGGAATACTCTTGACTCGAGATAACCATGACACCCTCCTGTGCGTTATTTTTCTTAATGTAAGGTTGGCTTGCGGACTTCCGGCGCGGTCGGCTGTGAGCGCGTGAAGTTGTCGTGGCACAGCAGTGCCGCCACGCGCACGTACTCGATAATCTCTTCAAGAGACATTTCCAGCTCTTCCTGGTCTTCGTCTTCATCGTAGCCGAGCTGGGCAATGTTACGCAGGTCGTCAATCGCTTCACCCGCTTCGCCGGTCACTTTATCCAGTTTAGGCTGCGTCACGCCCAGCCCCAGCAGATAGTGGTTTACCCAGCCGGCCAGCGCATCGGCGCGATCGAACACGCTGACGTCGTCGCCTTCAGGCAGATAAAGCTGAAAAAGGAAGCCATCGTCTTCCAGCGAATCGCTGGTTGCGGCGTGCATTTTACGCAGCGCTTCCGCCAGCTCGTGACCAAACGCCAGCCCTTCATTCGTGAGGTCGTGGATCAGCGGCTGCCATGAGCTGTCGCTGTTTCCGCCGCACAGCATGCCACTGATCAGACCGTGCATTTCGGCAGGGGTTAAACCAACTCCCTGCTGGTTCAGTAACTGGTTTAAATCCTTGTAACCAGGCATTTCGTTCTGTATAGACATGAGCATTCGTCATCAAAGGGGGGAAGTTTCATGATATGCTACCACTTTGGACCCTGGTGATACCAGAAAAGGGCTTGTATCTTCACATCAGGGTAGCTATAGTGTCGCCCCTTCGCAGCCCCGGGGCAGTAAGCGAAGGCAGCGCAGTCAATCAGCAGGAAGGTGGCATGTCTGCACAACCCGTCGATCTCCAGATTTTTGGCCGTTCACTGCGAGTGAATTGTCCGCCTGAACAAAGGGATGCTTTGAATCAGGCAGCGGACGATTTGAATCAGCGGTTGCAAGATCTAAAAGAACGCACTAGAGTCACAAATACTGAGCAGCTGGTTTTCATCGCCGCGTTGAACATCAGCTATGAACTGACTCAGGAAAAAGCGAAGACCCGCGACTACGCGGCAAGCATGGAGCAGCGCATTAAAATGCTCCAGCAGACCATAGAACAGGCATTGCTTGATCAAGGTCGCAATCCCGAAAGACCGGGACCAAAGTTTGAATAACACTTCTCAGTTGACTATGGTAGAGTAACTGTGAAGACAAAATTTCTCTGAGATGTTCGCAAGCGGGCCAGTCCCCTGAGCCGATATTTCATACCACAAGAATGTGGCGCTCCATGGTTGGTGAGCATGCTCGGTCCGTCCGAGAAGCCTTAAAACTATGACGACACATTCACCTTGAACCAAGGGTTCAAGGGTTACAGCCTGCGGCGGCATCTCGGAGATTCCCTCTCTTTTCTTCTACCGACTACCATGACCCAATTCCCTGAAGTTTCTGCTTCACGCCAGGACATCCGTCAGTTAATTCGTCAGCGCCGCCGTGCGTTAACCGCCGATCAGCAAGCGCATTTTGCCCAGCAGGCCGCCGCCCGTATGATGGCGTATCCCCCTGTCGTGATGGCGCACACCGTTGCGCTATTTCTGTCATTTGATGGAGAGCTGGATACCCAGCCGCTGATAGAGCAGCTCTGGCGTGCCGGGAAGAAGGTCTATCTGCCGGTGCTGCACCCGTTCAGCGAAGGTAATTTGCTGTTTCTTCACTACCATCCGCACAGCGAACTGGTGGTAAATCGCCTGAAAATCACCGAACCGAAACTCGACGTGCGCGACGTGCTTCCGCTGTCACAGCTGGATGTATTGATTGCGCCGCTGGTGGCGTTTGATGAACAGGGCCAGCGTTTAGGGATGGGCGGCGGTTTTTACGACCGGACGCTGCAAAACTGGCAGCAGTACGGGTTGCAGCCGGTGGGTTATGCGCATGATTGTCAGGGCGTGGAGGCGTTGCCGGTGGAGAAGTGGGATGTGCCGTTGCCGGCGGTAGTGACGCCATCGAAGTTGTGGGAGTGGTGAAACAGGCGTGCGGCCTGATGCCCTCACCCCAGCCCTTTCCCACAGGGAGAGGGTGAAAACATAAAAAACGGTAACTATCGTTACCGTTTTGCATTTATCTCGCACCATCAGTACAGCAGACGCGCGCGAATCGTCCCTTGAATCGCCTTCATGCTCTGCAGCGCTTTCTCAGCAACATCGTCATCCGCTTCGATATCAATGACCACGTAGCCCATCTGCGAGTTCGTTTGCAGATACTGCGCGGCAATGTTGACGCCCTGCTCGGCAAAGATCTGGTTGATCGCGGTCAGCACGCCCGGACGGTTTTCGTGGATGTGCAGCAGGCGACGACCACCGTGCAGCGGCAGAGACACTTCCGGGAAGTTCACGGCAGAGAGCGTAGAACCGTTGTCGGAATATTTGCTCAGCTTACCCGCCACTTCCAGACCGATATTCTCCTGCGCTTCCTGGGTAGAGCCGCCGATGTGCGGCGTCAGGATCACGTTGTCGAACTCGCACAGCGGAGAGGTAAACGGATCGCTGTTGGTCGCAGGCTCCGTCGGGAAGACGTCGATGGCCGCGCCCGCCAGATGCTTACGCTTCAGCGCATCCGCCAGGGCCGGGATATCGACAACCGTGCCGCGCGCGGCGTTGATCAGCAGTGAGCCCGGCTTCATCAGCGCCAGCTCTTCCGCGCCCATCATGTTTTTGGTGGACGCATTTTCCGGCACGTGCAGGCTCACCACGTCGCTCATGTTCAGCAGGTCAGAAAGGTGTTGAACCTGGGTAGCGTTACCCAGCGGCAGCTTGCTTTCGATATCGTAGAAAAACACGTGCATACCCAGGGATTCCGCCAGAATACCGAGCTGCGTACCGATGTGGCCGTAACCGATAATCCCCAGTTTTTTACCACGCGCTTCGAAAGAACCGGACGCCAGCTTGTTCCACACGCCGCGGTGCGCCTTGGCGTTCGCTTCAGGAATGCCGCGCAGCAGCAGAAGCAGTTCGCCAATCACCAGCTCCGCCACGGAACGGGTGTTGGAGAACGGGGCGTTGAAGACGGGAATACCGCGTTTGGCGGCGGCATTCAGGTCAACCTGGTTGGTACCGATGCAGAAGCAGCCGATAGCCACCAGCTTTTCCGCCGCGGCAATAACCTCTTCAGTCAGGTGAGTACGGGATCGCAGGCCAATGAAGTGGGCATCACGGATGGACGCTTTCAGCTCTTCGGTATCGAGCGCGCCTTTGTGAAATTCGATGTTGGTGTAACCTGCCGCACGAAGGCTATCGATTGCTTTTTGATGCACGCCCTCGACCAGCAGGAATTTAATCTTGTCTTTCTCCAGTGATACCTTTGCCATTTACCCGACCCTGTTTTGTCTGAACTGATGTTGTGCTGGATATGAATCCGCTGTAGCCAACATATCAAAAAAAACTATTGCAGCAATATGAACGTTTGCGTCGGCACTCTGAAGAAAAGTCATACAGAGCAAAATGTCAGAGGAAAATGCTATGGAAATTTACAAACGCGGCAGGATCGGCAAATGAGGCGTAAAAACGTGACACAAGTCACCGAATTTAGCTTTTCAAAAATTTTTTAGCGGGGGGAGGACTCCCCCCGTCAGATCATTTTACGATGGTTTTCACGCCGTCAGCGGTGCCGATCAGCGCCACATCCGCGCCACGGTTGGCGAATAGCCCTACGGTCACTACGCCTGGGATAGCGTTGATGGCGTTTTCCAGCGCAATCGCGTCAAGAATTTCCAGACCGTGAACGTCGAGGATCACGTTACCGTTATCGGTGACTACGCCCTGACGGTATTCCGGACGACCGCCCAGCTTCACCAGCTGACGGGCAACCGCGCTACGCGCCATTGGGATCACTTCGACCGGCAGTGGGAAATTACCCAGAATGTCGACCTGCTTGGAGGCATCCGCGATGCAGATGAACTTGTCCGCAACGGAGGCGATGATCTTCTCGCGCGTCAGCGCCGCGCCGCCGCCTTTGATCATCTGCATGTGGCCGTTGATTTCATCCGCACCATCAACGTAAATCCCCAGACGATCCACTTCGTTGAGATCGAAAACGGTGATGCCGAGGCTTTTCAGCTTTTCCGTGGAAGCATCAGAGCTGGAAACCGCGCCCTCGATTTGCCCCTTCATCGTGCCCAGCGCATCGATAAAGTGTGCCGCGGTTGATCCCGTACCGACACCAACAATGGTACCCGGCTGCACGTACTGGAGAGCGGCCCATCCTACTGCTTTTTTCAGTTCATCCTGCGTCATGATCGTTTTGCCTGTGGTGTGAAAACTCAGGGCGCATTATAGAACACGTCGAATGGAATTCGTCTGCCACGAAGGGAAAATTGTGTCATAGTGCAGAATAAGCAAAATTAAGGAGCCAGCCAGAGCAATGAAACGTCCGGACTACAGAACACTACAGGCACTTG
Source organism: Enterobacter asburiae (assembly GCF_007035645.1). Taxonomy (NCBI): domain Bacteria; kingdom Pseudomonadati; phylum Pseudomonadota; class Gammaproteobacteria; order Enterobacterales; family Enterobacteriaceae; genus Enterobacter; species Enterobacter asburiae. Next base: position 738,548 of record NZ_AP019632.1, on the reverse strand, counting down.
ATGCAGTTATTCGTGAACGCGGTTTTGAGCGCGCGGCGCAAAAGCTTTGCATCACCCAGTCCGCCGTATCACAGCGTATCAAACAGCTTGAAAACATGTTCGGCCAGCCGCTGCTGGTGCGTACCGTGCCGCCACGTCCAACCGAGCAAGGGCAAAAGCTTCTCGCCCTGCTGCGCCAGGTTGAACTGCTGGAAGACGAGTGGCTGGGTGACGAACAAACGGGCTCTACGCCGCTGCTGCTCTCTCTGGCGGTTAACGCCGACAGCCTGGCAACCTGGCTGCTGCCGGCCCTTGCGCCGGTATTAGCGGATTCCCCTATCCGTCTGAATTTACAGGTTGAAGATGAAACCCGTACCCAGGAGCGCCTGCGTCGCGGTGAAGTGGTTGGGGCAGTCAGTATTCAGCCTCAGGCGCTGCCAAGCTGTCTTGTCGATCAGCTGGGCGCGCTGGACTACCTGTTTGTGGGTTCAAAAGCCTTTGCCGAGCGCTACTTCCCGAACGGCGTCACCCGCGCCGCGCTGCTGAAAGCCCCTGCCGTGGCGTTCGACCATCTGGACGATATGCATCAGGCGTTCCTGCAGCAAAACTTCGATCTGCCGCCGGGCAGCGTGCCGTGCCATATCGTCAACTCGTCTGAAGCCTTTGTGCAGCTTGCGCGTCAGGGCACCACCTGCTGCATGATCCCGCATCTGCAGATTGAGAAAGAGTTGAAAAGCGGTGAGCTGATTGACCTCACGCCGGGGCTATATCAGCGCCGGATGCTCTTCTGGCACCGGTTTGCGCCAGAAAGCCGCATGATGCGCAACGTCACCGACGCGCTGCTGGCCTACGGGCACAAGGTGTTGAGACAGGATTAATCGATTGAATTCCCTCTCCCTGCGGGAGAGGGTTAGGGTGAGGGCAAATTACTGCGCCTTAGCCGCCTCAGTTTGCTGAGTTTGAGTTGGCTCCAGCTGGAACACCACATCCACCTGATCGTCAAACTGGATGGTTGGCTGCTCGTAAGTTTCCTGAGCGGATACAGGCGCCGCATCGGCCTTCATCATCCGTACCATCGGGCTTGGCTGGTAGTTAGAGACGTGGTAACGCACGCTGTAAACCGGGCCGAGCTTGCTCTTAAAGCCAGAAGCCAGCTGTTCCGCCTGGTGAATAGCGTCATCAATCGCCGCTTTACGCGCTTCGTCTTTGTATTTCTCCGGTTGCGCAACGCCCAGCGACACGGAACGAATTTCGTTCAGACCCGCCTTCAGCGCGCCATCCAGCAGCGAGTTAAGCTTATCCAGCTGACGCACGGTCACTTCGACGGTACGCACGGCACGGTAGCCTTTCAGGATGCTTTTACCATTCTGGTAGTCGTAATCGGGTTGAGTACGCAGGTTCGCGGAGTTGATATCTTTTTTACCGACACCGTTCTGCTCGAGGAAAGAGAGGTATTGCGCAACACGATCGTCAGCCTGCTTCTTGGCAGATGCCGCATCTTTCGCAGACACATTGACTTCAATTGCCAGCGTTGCGACATCGGGTACCGCGTCCACGCTTGCGGTGCCTGAAGTGACGATGTGCGGGCCATCCGGCAGTTCACTTGCCTGCACCGACACCGCACCAAAACTTACTAATGCCGCCAGGGCCATCACCTTAAACTTCACTGTTATTCCTCCATGTTGCGAAGAGTGCCCATTAACAGGGCGCATGCCAGCAAGCTTAGCGGGTCTTGTTCAGTTGTCCATAAGACAAGGATTAGTTGAACAATTCCTGTACGTGATGAATCCCCTCTTTTGCCAGCTGAAAAGCAATAAACCACATCACCAGCCCCACCAGCGTATTAATGATGCGCTGGGCTTTGGCCGTACGCAGACGAGGAGCCAGCCATGCAGCCAGAATGGCGAGGCCAAAGAACCAGAGGAAAGAGGCGCTAACCGTACCCAGCGCAAACCAGCGTTTCGGCTCAACGTCCAGCTGCCCGCCCAGGCTGCCCAGCACCACGAAGGTGTCCAGATAAACATGCGGATTAAGCCAGGTGACCGCCAGCATGGTGACGATAATCTTCCAGCGGCCCTGCTTCATGACTTCCGCGCTCGCCAGTTCGAGGTTGCTGCTCATCGCCGTTTTCAGGGCACCAAAACCGTACCAGAGCAGAAACGCCACGCCGCCCCAGGTGACCAGCGCCAGCAGCCAGGGAGACTGCATGAGCAATGCGCTGCCGCCAAAAATCCCGGCACAGATCAGCAGTAAATCGCTTACCGCGCACAGCAGGGCAATCATCAGATGATACTGGCGGCGAATGCCCTGGTTCATCACAAACGCATTTTGCGGGCCAAGGGGAAGGATCATGGCCGCACCTAAGGCAAGCCCTTGAAAGTAATAAGATAACATGACTAAATTCTCACAGTGTTGTTCTGGAAGGAGACTATACTGCGCGAATTACATTAGAGGAAATTGATAATATTAATTGGGGATTAGCAGCACTTATAAAAATAAAGCCCGGTGGCGCTAGCGCCTACCGGGCCTGCGAGAAGTTATTCGGCTTCTTTGACTTTTTTGACGTTTACGTCCATCTGAGGGTACGGGAAGCTGATGCCGTTGGCATCAAAGTCGCGCTTAATGCGTTCCAGCACGTCCCAGTACACGTTTTGCAGATCGCTGCTTTTGCTCCAGATACGCACCACGAAGTTAATGGAGGAAGCGCCCAGCTCGTTCAGGCGAACCGTCTGCTCTTTGTCTTTCAGAATGCGATCGTCTGAAGCAATGATGTTGCTAATCAGCGACTTCACCTGATCGATGTCGGAGTCGTACGCCACGCTGATAATCAGTTCGTTACGACGCACCGGTTCACGGGAGAAGTTAATGATGTTGCCCGCGATGATTTTCCCGTTCGGCACGACCACGATGCGGCCATCGACGGTACGCATGGTCGTTGAGAAAATCTGCACCTGTAGCACGGTTCCGGCAATGCCGCCAAGGTCAACGTATTCGCCGGAGCGGAACGGACGGAAGGTGACCAGCAGAACGCCAGCCGCCAGGTTTGACAGCGAGCCCTGCAGCGCCAGACCAATGGCCAGACCGGCGGCACCGAGAACGGCAATGACGGAAGCGGTCTGCACGCCCACACGGCCCAGCGCCGCAATCAGCGTAAAGGCGATAATGCCGTAGCGCACCAAAGCGGAGAGGAAGTCAGCCACCGTGGCGTCAATGTTACGGGCCAGCATTACGCGGTTAACCGTGTTCGATACAATGCGCGCCACGATCATCCCGACGATGATAATGGCAATTGCCGCGACGATGTTCACGGCATAGCTCAGCAGCAGCGCCTGGTTGCGCACCAGCCAGTTACCGGCGTTATTGATGCTGTCTACAACATCGAGTTGTTCCATTTATTCTTCCTTTTGTTAAACCAAAACACAAAATCCATCCCCCATGGAGACAGGCAGGTCCGTAAAGGGTAAACAAAAAGCGCAAGTATTGCCAAACAGATCACAAAAACCGGCCTGGCAGGGTATTGAAAAAGCATAAAAAAAGGCCCGCATTTGCGGGCCTTCTGATGCTGTTAGCAGCTCAAATTACAGAACGTCTACCGCGTTCAGTTCTTTGAATGCCTGCTCCAGACGAGTAATCATTGAAGTCTGGGCAGCGCGCAGCCATACGCGTGGATCGTAGTATTTCTTGTTCGGCTGGTCTTCGCCTTTCGGGTTGCCCAGCTGACCCTGCAGGTAAGCTTCGTTGGTTTTGTAGTACTGCAGGATACCGTCCCATGTTGCCCACTGGGTGTCGGTATCGATGTTCATTTTCACTACGCCGTAGCTTACGGAGTCTTTGATTTCCTGAGCAGAAGAACCGGAACCGCCGTGGAAGACGAAGTTCAGGCTGTTGTGCGGCAGGTTGTGTTTCTTGGAAACATATTCCTGAGAATCACGCAGGATGGTCGGGGTCAGAACCACGTTACCTGGTTTGTAAACGCCGTGTACGTTACCGAAGGACGCTGCGATGGTGAAGCGTGGGCTGATTTTGCTCAGCTCGGTGTAAGCGTAATCAACGTCTTCTGGCTGGGTGTACAGTGCAGAAGCGTCCATGTGGCTGTTGTCCACGCCGTCTTCTTCACCACCGGTGCAACCCAGTTCGATTTCCAGAGTCATGCCCATTTTGGCCATGCGCGCCAGATATTTGGAGCAGATTTCGATGTTTTCGTGCAGTGACTCTTCAGACAGGTCGATCATGTGAGAAGAGAACAGTGGCTTACCGGTAGCCGCGAAGTGTTTTTCACCCGCGTCCAGCAGACCGTCGATCCACGGCAGCAGTTTCTTCGCGCAGTGGTCAGTGTGCAGGATAACTGGAACACCGTAGTGCTCAGCCATCTGGTGTACGTGGTGCGCACCAGAGATAGCGCCCAGGATTGCAGCACCCTGAGGAATGTCAGTTTTCACGCCTTTACCTGCGATGAACGCAGCGCCGCCGTTAGAGAACTGAACGATAACTGGCGCTTTAACTTTAGCAGCAGTTTCCAGTACGGCGTTGATGGAGTCGGTACCCACGCAGTTAACTGCTGGCAGAGCGAAGTTGTTTTCTTTAGCTACCTGGAACACTTTCTGTACGTCATCACCAGTGATAACGCCAGGTTTTACGAAATCAAAAATTTTAGACATGTTGCTTAGTCCTGTATCTTCGGCCGTTAGAAAAGGTGCGAGCTCTTAAAAGCGCGCTGAAAATTGGGCAGGTTTCCCTGCCCTTGAATGGCTTACTTCTTAGCGCGCTCTTCGAGCATTGCTACTGCTGGCAGTACTTTGCCTTCCACGAATTCGAGGAATGCGCCGCCACCAGTGGAGATGTAGGAGATCTTGTCAGCGATACCGAACAGGTCGATTGCCGCCAGGGTGTCACCACCGCCTGCGATAGAGAACGCTTCGCTGTCTGCGATAGCGTTAGCAACGATTTCAGTACCTTTGCGGAAGTTCGGGAATTCGAACACGCCAACAGGACCGTTCCACAGGATAGTTTTTGCGTTTTTGAGGATTTCAGCCAGTTTCTGTGCAGAAACGTCGCCCAGGTCCAGAATCTGCTCTTCGTCTTTGATGTCGTTTACAGATTTCAGGGTCGCGGTTGCGGTTTCGGAGAACTCGGTCGCAACGCGAACGTCAGTTGGAACCGGGATATCGCAGGTGCTCAGCAGGCGTTTGGCTTCGTCAACCAGGTCTGCTTCGTACAGGGATTTGCCCACGTTGTGGCCCTGAGCGGCAACGAAGGTGTTCGCGATACCACCGCCAACGATCAGCTGGTCAGCGATTTTAGACAGGGAATCCAGAACGGTCAGTTTGGTAGAAACTTTAGAACCACCAACGATAGCCACCATTGGACGAGCAGGTTCTTTCAGTGCTTTACCCAGCGCTTCCAGTTCGTCAGCCAGCAGAGGACCGGCGCACGCTACGTCTGCGAATTTACCGATACCGTGGGTTGACGCCTGAGCACGGTGAGCCGTACCGAATGCATCCATCACGAACACGTCGCACAGTGCAGCGTATTTTTTGGACAGAGTTTCGTCGTCTTTCTTTTCGCCTTTGTTAAAGCGAACGTTTTCCAGAACAACCAGTTCACCGGCTGCAACTTCAACGCCGTCCAGGTAATCTTTCACCAGGCGAACCGGATTGGACAGTTTGTCTTTCAGGTAATTAACCACTGGCAGCAGAGAGAACTCTTCGTTGTACTCGCCTTCAGTTGGACGACCCAGGTGGGAGGTGACCATCACTTTCGCGCCCTGCTTCAGAGCCAGTTCGATGGTTGGCAGAGATGCACGGATACGCGCGTCGCTGGTCACTTTGCCATCTTTAACCGGTACGTTCAGATCGGCACGGATGAAAACGCGTTTACCAGCCAGATCCAGATCGGTCATCTTAATTACAGACATGGTGAATCCTCTCGTTGATTCTTAAAGTTTTGCAGACGCACAATGCGTCTTACCTGAAACCTTGAGCGGCCATTGCTAACGTGGTGTCGAGCATTCGGTTAGCAAAGCCCCATTCGTTATCACACCAGACCAGCGTCTTGATAAGGTGTGCGCCACTGACTCTCGTTTGCGTGCCATCGACGATGGCGCTGTGCGGGTCGTGGTTAAAATCTACTGAGACCAACGGTAATTCCGTATAGTCAACTATACCATGAAATGCCCCCTGTGCCGCTTTTTGCAGCAACAGGTTGACTTCACAGGCTTTTACCGGTTTTTTCACCGTCACGCTAAGGTCGATTGCGGTGACGTTAATCGTCGGAACACGCACGGCAATCGCTTCAAATCGGTCATTAAACTGCGGAAAAATTCGGGTGATCCCTGCAGCCAGTTTCGTGTCCACCGGAATGATTGACTGGCTCGCTGCGCGAGTGCGTCGTAAATCCGGATGGTAGGCGTCGATAACCTGCTGATCGTGCATGGCGGAGTGAATCGTGGTCACGGTGCCGGATTCAATGCCATACGCATCGTCTAACAGTTTGATGACCGGAATAATGCAGTTAGTGGTACAGGAGGCGTTGGAAACAATGCGGTGTTCGGCCTGCAGCTCATGCTGGTTGACGCCAAACACGACGGTCGCGTCGAGGTCGTTACTGCCGGGATGAGAAAACAGGACTTTTTTCGCGCCTGCTGCCAGATGCGCTTCGCCATGTTCGCGGTTGCCGTACACGCCGGTACAGTCAAGCACCACATCCACACCCAGTTCACGCCAGGGTAGCCCGGAGATGCTGTTCTCATGCAGCACACGAATAGCGTCGTCACCCACAAAAAGTCGATCTCTTTCCTGGCGTACGTCCCAGGCAAAGCGTCCGTGGCTGGTGTCATATTTCAACAAATGCGCCATGCCCGTAGCATCCGCCAGTTCATTGATTGCCACCACGGTTATTTCCGCCCGACGTCCTGATTCATATAAAGCACGAACCACGTTACGTCCGATGCGACCGAAGCCATTAATCGCTACGCGTACGGTCATAGATCTCCTGCAAAGCAATCCCTGAGTTTGAGGTGGCTGAAAGAGTAATCCAGCTACGCCCGAAGGGGAATCCTTGCTGTCACAAACTGCGATTGATTGGTCAATTGTCGAACATTTAATCGACTGAAACGCTTCAGCAAGAATAAGCGAATCGGGGAATAAAAGGAATGTCTGTCCAGATGAATAAGCGAGCTATATGACTTGCGTCACATTTTAGGTGGAATAATGGCGGCAAGGTAAAAGCAAAACGGTAACCGAGAGGTTACCGTTTTTTAGTGTATGCACCCTCTCCCGTGGGAGAGGGCTCGGGTGAGGGCATCAGCCCGCACCGTACAAACGATTACAGCAGTTCTTTCGCTTTCGCGACAACGTTCTCAACGGTGAAGCCGAACTCTTCGAACAGCTGTTCTGCAGGAGCAGATTCACCGAAGGTGGTCATACCGACGATAGCGCCGTTCAGGCCCACGTATTTGAACCAGTAGTCTGCGATGCCCGCTTCCACTGCCACGCGAGCAGAAACCGCTTTAGGCAGCACGGATTCACGGTAAGCGGCATCCTGCTTGTCGAACGCGTCGGTAGACGGCATGGAAACCACGCGCGCTTTCACGCCTTCGGCAGTCAGTTTTTCCCACGCTGCAACCGCCAGTTCAACTTCAGAACCGGTGGCGATGAAGATCAGCTCTGGCTGGCCCGCGCAATCTTTCAGCACGTAACCACCGCGAGCGATGTTCGCCAGCTGCTCAGGCGTACGCTCCTGCTGTGCCAGGTTCTGACGGGAGAGGATCAGCGCGGTTGGACCGTCCTGACGCTCAACGCCGTATTTCCACGCCACCGCGGATTCCACCTGGTCACATGGACGCCATGTGCTCATGTTCGGCGTCACGCGCAGGGAAGCCACCTGCTCTACCGGCTGGTGAGTTGGACCATCTTCGCCCAGACCGATGGAGTCGTGGGTGTAGACCATCACCTGACGCTGTTTCATCAGCGCGGCCATACGCACGGCGTTACGTGCATATTCAACGAACATCAGGAAGGTAGAGGTGTACGGCAGGAAACCGCCGTGCAGGGAAATACCGTTGGCAATCGCGGTCATACCGAATTCACGTACACCGTAATGGATGTAGTTACCGGCAGTATCTTCGTTGATTGGCTTAGAACCAGACCACAGGGTCAGGTTAGATGGCGCCAGGTCAGCGGAGCCGCCCAGGAATTCTGGAAGCCATGGGCCGAACGCTTCAATCGCATTCTGAGACGCTTTACGGCTCGCGATTTTAGACGGGTTCGCCTGCAGCTTAGCGATGAATTCGTTCGCTTTCGCGTCGAAGTCTGACGGCATATCACCTTTCATACGACGGGTGAATTCAGCCGCTTCCTGCGGGAACGCTTTCGCATAGGCAGCGAATTTCTCGTTCCAGGCCGCTTCTTTCGCCTGGCCTACTTCTTTTGCATCCCACTGAGCGTAGATCTCAGACGGGATTTCGAATGCAGGGTGTTTCCAGCCCAGCGCTTCGCGGGTCAGTGCGATTTCCGCGTCGCCCAGCGGTGCGCCGTGGGAGTCGTGAGTACCCGCTTTGTTCGGGGAGCCGAAGCCGATGATGGTTTTGCACATCAGCAGGGACGGTTTGTCCGTCACAGCGCGCGCTTCTTCCACTGCACGTTTAATCGAGTCAGCATCGTGACCATCAACGCCACGCACTACGTGCCAGCCGTAGGCTTCGAAACGTGCTGCGGTGTCGTCGGTGAACCAGCCTTCAACGTGACCGTCGATGGAGATACCGTTGTCGTCATAGAACGCAACCAGTTTGCCCAGCTTCAGGGTACCTGCCAGGGAGCACACTTCGTGAGAAATGCCTTCCATCATGCAGCCGTCGCCCATGAACGCGTAGGTGAAGTGGTCTACGATGTCGTGACCAGGACGGTTGAACTGCGCCGCCAGCGTCTTCTCGGCAATCGCCATACCCACAGCGTTAGCAATACCCTGCCCCAGCGGGCCAGTGGTGGTTTCTACGCCAGCGGTGTAACCCACTTCCGGGTGACCTGGAGTTTTAGAGTGCAGCTGACGGAAGTTTTTCAGCTCTTCAATTGGCAGATCGTAGCCGGTGAGGTGCAGCAGGCTATAGATCAGCATAGAGCCGTGGCCGTTGGACAGCACGAAGCGGTCGCGGTCAGCCCATGACGGGTTCTGCGGGTTGTGGTTCAGGAAATCACGCCACAGGACTTCGGCGATATCAGCCATACCCATAGGAGCCCCTGGGTGGCCGGATTTGGCTTTCTGTACTGCGTCCATGCTCAGCGCACGAATAGCATTAGCAAGCTCTTTACGTGAGGACATTTTAACTCCAGATCGGACTGTTAAAGGCCATGCCCTTGACGACAGCGCGTTTTGGGCTACGCCGGAAAAAAGTGCCAACAATGTAACCCAAGCCGCAAGTCATGTACATGGAGCATTCTTTTGCTTGTTAAGAAATCTCTGGATCATGCTCGCATGTTGCGCAATCTGCTCGCCCGGCCCTGTAGATATTCCTTATACTTAGCCCGACACCGGCTTCGCTGACGGTGCCCTTTTCGGATTTTATTCAGTTTAACGAGTACGGAAGCAACCTCATGAAAATGCGTGCAATAGTGCTGGCCCTGGGTACAACGCTCCTGCTGAGCGGCTGTCAGAATATGGATTCTAACGGTCTGATGACGTCAGGCGCAGAGGCCTTTCAGGCCTATTCCCTGAGCGATGCGCAGGTGAAAGCGCTGAGCGACCAGGCCTGTAAAGATATGGACGGAAAAGCCACGCTTGCGCCGGCTAACAGTACCTACACGCAGCGTCTGAATAAGATTGCTTCCGCGCTGGGCGACAACATCAACGGCCAGCCGGTGAACTACAAGGTGTACATGGCGAAAGACGTGAACGCCTTCGCGATGGCGAACGGCTGTATCCGTGTCTACAGCGGGCTGATGGACATGATGACCGACAACGAAGTGGAAGCGGTCATCGGCCATGAAATGGGCCACGTTGCCCTGGGCCACGTGAAGAAAGGGATGCAGGTTGCCCTGGGCACCAATGCCATCCGCGCAGCAGCGGCCTCTGCGGGCGGTATCGTTGGTAGCCTGTCGCAGTCACAGCTTGGGGACGTGGGTGAAAAGCTGGTTAACTCTCAGTTCTCACAGCGTCAGGAGTCCGAGGCGGATGACTACTCCTACGATCTGTTGCGCAAACGCGGCATTAATCCATCAGGCTTAGCCACCAGCTTCGAAAAACTGGCCAAGCTGGAAGCCGGACGCCAAAGCTCCATGTTTGACGATCACCCGGCCTCAGAAGAACGCGCACAGCATATTCGCGATCGTATGGCCGCAGACGGAATTAAATAATTTTGGAAGGAGGCAGATTTGCCTCCTTTTTATTTCGCATGAATTGTTAACTTAACAGCACGTATCGACAACCCCCCTGAAAGCCCCGCCAAATCTGCCTTATCACCTTGAAATGTCTGGTCACATAATTATTGCAAAGGTCACTTTTTCCGGTAATTATCACCCCCGCAGTTATTCAAATTACTATATCCAGACAGAGACGTTCCCTCCGTGAAAAAAGAATTATCATTAGTTGCTTTAAGCTTATTTTCCGCATTACCCGCCGCTGCAAGCCAGCAATCCGACAGCCAGGGTTTTATTGACGACAGCCATCTGGATCTGTTTTTACGCAATGCGTATATCAGCCGCGACTACCATCAGGGCCAGCAGGATAAAGCCGAATGGGGTCAGGGGATCATCGCCACGTTTGCATCCGGCTATACCGAAGGGCTGGTGGGCTTTGGCGTGGACGGAATCGCGCAGTATGGCGTGCGCCTGGACGGCGGCCGCGGCAAGAGCGGCGCGGGCGGCATCGACTTCTTTAAGCAGGAAGACGACGACCGGGCAAAATCCGATCTGGCAAAGTTTGGCGCAACCGCCAAAATGCGCATCTCGAATACCGTACTGAGCTACGGAAATCAGCGCCCTGAGCTGCCCATCGTGAATGCCGACAGCTCCCGCCTGCTGTTTGAAAGCTACACCGGCACCATGCTGACCTCGAAAGAGATCGACGGTCTGGAAATCAACGCCGGTTACTTCACCGACGAGCAGCGTAAAAGCGATGACCGCCACGACAGCGGACTGAAGAGCCTCTCCTTCGGCGGTGCGAGCTATCAGTTTAACGACCAGTTCAGCGGCGCGCTGTACGCCTCTCATAATGAAGAGGTGATGAACAAGCAGTACCTGGGCATGAACTTCAAACAGCCGTTCAGCACCGGGCAGCAGCTGGTGCTCGACTTCAACGGCTATAACTCCCGTCTGGATCAGGGTTACGCGGACAGCCTCGACACGGGCCGCAGCAACACCATCTGGAGCCTGGCGGCGAGCTACATCTGGGATATTCACACGTTCAAAGTGGCGTACCAGCAGAGCAGCGGCAGCACCGGCTACAACTACGGCGGCTATCGCGACAAGGGCGGCGTGGGTGACGGCGGAAACACCATCTGGCTGGCGAACTCCTACTGGTCTGATTTTAACGGCGAAGATGAACGTTCCTGGCAGGCATCCTACGCTCTGGACTTTGCCGGCCTTGGCTTACCGGGCCTGAGCTGGACTACCGCCTACGTGCGCGGCGATAACATCAAAACCTCTGAAACCAGCAACGGTAAAGAGCACGAGTGGTTTAACCAGATCCAGTACCAGGTGCAGGATGGTCCGGCGAAGGATCTGAAGCTGAAACTGCGCTACTCCGTCCTACGCGTCTCGAGCAACGCCAGCGAGTACAACGTGGGCGGGGACGAGATCCGCGCTTACGTGGAATACCCGTTTAACGTGTTCTAAAGGCAATAAAAAACCTCTCAATAGAGAGGTTTTTTTTCACGCAAGGTGAGGCTTATTCGCCTTTTTTGGCTGCCTGAATATAGAGCATTTCCAGCGCCAGAGTCGCTGCGGCCAGCGCGGTGATCTCGGACTGGTCATACGCAGGCGCCACTTCCACCACGTCCATCCCGACAATGTTCAGATCCTTCAGGCCGCGCACCAGCTTGATGGCACGATCTGAGGTCAAACCGCCGATGACCGGCGTACCGGTGCCCGGTGCAAATGCCGGATCCAGACAGTCGATGTCGAAGGTCAGATACACGGGCATATCACCCACGATCTGCTTCACCTGAGCGATGATGTCGTCCACGCCGCGATCGTTAACCTGGCCTGCATCCAGCACGGTGAAACCGTTGTCTTTGTCGAACTCGGTGCGAATGCCGATCTGCACGGAGTGGTTCGGGTCGATCAGACCTTCGTTCGGCGCGGTGAAGAACATGGTGCCGTGGTCAAACTCGCAGCCGTTCGCGTAAGTGTCGGTATGTGCATCGAAGTGCACCAGCGCCATTTTACCGAAGTGCTTCGCATGGGCGCGCAGCAGCGGCAGGGTTACGAAATGGTCACCGCCGAACGAGAGCATGCGCTTACCGGCAGCCAGCAGCTTCTCGGCGTGCGCCTGCAGCTTCTCGCTCATCTCACGCGCGTCGCCGAAGGCGTACACCAGGTCACCGCAGTCCACCACGTTCAGGCGCTCGCGCATGTCGAAGTTCCACGGAAAGCGGTTATGCTCCCAGGCCAGGTTAGTGGAAACCTGACGGATCGCTGCCGGGCCGTGACGACCACCCGCGCGGCCAGATGTTGCCATATCGAACGGCACGCCGGTGATCACCCAGTCAGCGTCGCTGTCGTACGGCTGGAAGTTCATCGGAAGGCGTAAAAAACCAAACGCGTTAGATACCAGAGAGTTATCGTACTGATGACCTAAAGTGCTCATGTCCTGACCTCTTTTAAAGTCGATACATTAAAAACAGATGAAAAAAAATCCCCTCCGCGTCGTTAAACCCGACGAGGAAGGGATTGATTCGTAAATCGCTCATTGGGGCGAATTATCGCCGGTAATGCATACGGGTTCAAGTGAGTATAGGGCATTGTGCGGTCTGATGCCCTCACCCCGCCCTCTCCCTGTGGGAGAGGGCGTTTTCCTACTCGTCTTCCAGGTAGGTGTACCCGTACAGGCCCGCTTCAAACTCTTCCAGGAACTGCTGCTGGAGCGCATCGTCCAGACCGGTGTTTTTCACCTGGTCGCGGAACTGAGTGAGCAGTTTTTTCGGATCCAGCTGAACGTATTCCAGCATGTCCGCCACGGTGTCTCCTTCATCGGACAGCTCAATTTCCACGTTGCCGTCAGGGAACACGAACACGTCCACCGCTTCGGTATCACCGAACAGGTTGTGCATGTTGCCGAGGATCTCCTGATACGCGCCGACCATAAAGAAGCCCAGCATCGGCGGGTTCTCCGGGTCGTATTCCGGCATTGGCATCGTCGTTGCGATACCGTCGCCGTCGACGTAGTGGTCGATGGCACCGTCGGAATCACAGGTGATATCCAGCAGCACCGCACGACGTTCCGGCGCGTGGTTCAGCCCTTCCAGCGGCAGAACCGGGAACAGCTGGTCGATACCCCAGGCATCCGGCATCGACTGGAACAGCGAGAAGTTGACGTAAATCTTATCCGCCATACGCTCCTGCAGCTCGTCGATAATCGGACGGTGCGCGCGGTTGCTCGGGTCGAGCTGTTTCTGCACTTCATGGCACATGTTCAGGTAGAGCTGCTCCGCCCACGCGCGCTCCTGCAGGCTGAAGGTGCCTGAAGAATAACCCACGTGAATATCATGCAGATCCATCTGGCTGTCGTGCAGCCATTCGCGCAGGGAACGACGCGTGCCCGGCTCGTGCATTTCCTGCCAGGTTTCCCACATGCTTTGCAGGGAACGCGGAGCATCGTCTGCCGGAGGCGTCGCTTCGCTGATTTCGCTACGCTCAACGCCGATGATGTTAGAGACCAGCACCGTATGGTGCGCGGTCACCGCGCGACCGGATTCGGTGATCACCGTCGGGTGCGGCAGGCCGTTCTCTTCACAGGCATCACCGATCGCCCAGATGATGTTGTTCGCGTATTCGTTCAGGCCGTAGTTCACGGAACAGTCAGACTGCGAGCGGGTCCCTTCGTAGTCCACGCCGAGGCCGCCGCCCACGTCGAAGCACTGAATATTCACGCCGAGCTTGTGCAGCTCAACGTAGAAACGCGCGGATTCACGCACGCCGGTGGCGATGTCGCGAATGTTGGCCATCTGCGAGCCGAGGTGGAAGTGCAGCAGCTGAATGCTGTCCAGACGACCGCGCTCGCGCAGGATTTCCACCAGCTGCAGCACCTGGTTTGCCGCCAGGCCGAACTTGGATTTCTCGCCGCCGGAGGACTGCCATTTACCGGAACCTTGTGACGCCAGACGCGCACGCACGCCAAGGCGTGGCACCACGTTCAGACGTTCGGCCTCTTCCAGCACGATGGCGATTTCGGTCATCTTTTCGATAACCAGATAGACCTTGTGGCCCATCTTTTCGCCGATCAGCGCCAGACGAATGTATTCACGGTCTTTATAGCCGTTACAGACGATCACTGAACGGGTCATGCCCGCATGGGCCAGAACCGCCATCAGCTCCGCTTTGGAGCCAGCTTCCAGGCCCAGCGGCTCGCCGGAGTGGATCAGGGATTCAATCACGCGGCGGTGCTGGTTCACCTTGATCGGGTAAACCAGGAAATAGTCGCCTTTATAGCCGTAGGACTCACGCGCGCGCTTGAACGCGGCGTTAATAGAACGCAGGCGATGTTGCAGGATCTGCGGGAAGCAGAACAGTGCAGGCAAACGCTGGCCCTGAGCCTCACGGGCTTTCACCAGTTTCGCGAGATCCACGCGCGCTTCAGGGACGTCCGGATCCGGGCAGACGCTGATGTGGCCCAGTTCGTTGACGTCGTAGTAGTTATTGCCCCACCAGGCAATATTGTAAGTGCGCAGCATCTTGCTGGCTTCCTCGGAGCTCATCGCAACCTCCTGCATAGAACGTAGTACACCCTGTTCGCCCGCTGACGAAGGCGAAAAAGAAGACATGTCGTCAGACATAGCGAACCTCAACTCTTTGTAATAAGTGTAAAACAGTTGACTACTATCGCAGCGTTATACGGCGATAACAACCCATAAACGGCTCCGTTTCCCAGCAGAGTATGCTGAAAACCAGACCGTGCGACCGGTTTCTTGTTCATATCATTGTAAAACACGTATCCGAACTCTGTATGACAAGGTTCGGCGAAACCACGAGAAAACTCTTGTATTAACAAGAGCGCCCTTGTTCAGTTTTCACAAAGCGTGACCGGCCCTGGAATCCTGAGAAGCGCCGAGATGGGTATAACATCGGCAGGTTTGCAGACTAGAAATGCGGGTTGCGGGAATCAAATACGCGCCAGAACGGCTGCGCTGAATGTGCGGAAAACGATGGTTCATTATCTCGTATCACCTCCACGGCCGCCTCTGCTGAAACGGACCACAAGCCAAAGCTAAAAGTTCACTGCTTAACCCGGCTGGAAGTGGCGACACGATGAGTTCATCGAGCGCTTATTTTATATGAGCCGCGCGCCGCGTTTTATACCGAGAACAGGGGTAAAAAGCAAAAGATAAATGTGCGTGTTGCCGGGGCCGTCAGGAATTATTGCCAGCCGTAATTTCAACTGAGTGAGAGGTTAGTCAAAAAAAACTGGAAATCGGGCGAAGAAGTGACCTAAAATAGCCGTCCAGATGTTAATCCATCTATACTGATTAACACTCATACTGCCAGTGTCAAAAACCTGCAGGCCTTGGTAGAATTATCTCCTTTGGCTATTCCGCACAGCAGCTTGAGCTAACCAAATTCCTCTTAGGTGAAATAAAACATGGCAAAACACCTGTTTACGTCCGAGTCCGTATCAGAAGGACATCCTGATAAAATTGCTGACCAAATCTCCGATGCAGTGCTGGATGCGATCCTGGCGCAGGATCCTAAAGCGCGCGTCGCGTGCGAAACCTATGTCAAAACCGGCATGGTTCTGGTTGGCGGTGAGATCACCACCAGCGCATGGGTTGATATCGAAGAGATCACCCGTAACACGGTGCGTGAGATCGGCTATGTGCATTCTGATATGGGCTTTGATGCCAACTCCTGCGCGGTTCTGAGCGCGATTGGCAAACAGTCTCCAGACATCAACCAGGGCGTTGACCGTGCCGATCCGCTGGAACAGGGCGCGGGCGACCAGGGCCTGATGTTCGGCTATGCAACCAACGAAACCGACGTGCTGATGCCAGCACCGGTCACCTACGCACACCGTCTGGTGCAGCGTCAGGCTGAAGTGCGTAAAAACGGCACCCTGCCGTGGCTGCGCCCGGATGCGAAAAGCCAGGTCACCTTCCAGTATGACGACGGCAAAATCGTTGGGATTGACGCGGTAGTGCTTTCTACCCAGCATTCCGAAGATATCGATCAGAAATCCCTGCAGGAAGCAGTGATGGAAGAGATCATCAAGCCGGTTCTGCCGACCGAATGGCTGAGCTCTGCGACCAAATTCTTCATCAACCCAACCGGACGCTTCGTTATCGGCGGCCCAATGGGCGACTGCGGCCTGACCGGTCGTAAAATCATCGTTGATACCTACGGCGGCATGGCGCGTCACGGTGGCGGTGCGTTCTCTGGTAAAGATCCGTCTAAAGTTGACCGTTCTGCGGCGTACGCGGCACGTTATGTGGCGAAAAACATCGTTGCAGCCGGCCTGGCTGACCGCTGTGAGATCCAGGTTTCCTACGCGATCGGCGTAGCTGAGCCAACCTCCATCATGGTTGAAACCTTCGGTACCGAGAAAGTACCTTCAGAACAGCTGACGCTGCTGGTGCGCGAGTTCTTCGACCTGCGTCCATACGGCCTGATTCAGATGCTGGATCTGCTGCACCCAATCTACAAAGAAACCGCGGCATACGGTCACTTTGGTCGTGAACATTTCCCATGGGAAAAAACCGACAAAGCCGCCCTGCTGCGTGAAGCTGCCGGTCTGAAGTAATCGACTGACATCTGCGTGATAAAAGGCCAGCCTTCGGGCTGGCCTTTTTTTGTTGGTGGCGCCGCAAAGGTGCACATATGGTACCGATTACACCGCACCGGACGCGTCTCGCTTTCAGAATATTCTCTTTGCATGATCGCCTTTCTTCTGCTGTTACATCGCCTTTCAGTTAAGTCTGAAATGTGTTCTTTCGCGATGCATATCACCTCGTTTACCTCTATATTTTCAAAGCTTTAATTATTTTTACGGTTGCACGCTAGTGTAACCGATTACACCTATGTGATTAATCTCACATATTTTTACGGGTCACTCACCTACCCTTTACATCAATAAAACTGATAACCCAACTGGAGGGCATAATGCCTGACAATAAAAAACAGGGGCGTACGTCCAACAAGGCGATGACATTCTTCGTCTGTTTCCTCGCCGCCCTGGCAGGATTACTTTTTGGCCTGGATATCGGCGTGATTGCCGGTGCATTACCTTTCATCACTGACGAGTTCCAGATCAGCGCTCACACCCAGGAGTGGGTGGTCAGCTCCATGATGTTCGGTGCCGCCGTCGGTGCCGTCGGCAGCGGCTGGCTCTCCTTCAAGCTCGGGCGTAAAAAGAGCCTGATGATCGGCGCGATCCTGTTCGTTGCCGGTTCACTCTTCTCTGCCGCTGCGCCTAACGTTGAGGTTCTGCTGGTTTCCCGCGTGCTGCTCGGCCTGGCCGTGGGCGTGGCGTCCTATACCGCCCCGCTTTACCTGTCTGAAATCGCGCCGGAGAAAATCCGCGGCAGTATGATTTCGATGTATCAGCTCATGATCACCATCGGTATTTTGGGCGCGTATCTTTCCGATACCGCGTTTAGCTACAGCGGCGCATGGCGCTGGATGCTCGGCGTGATCATCATCCCGGCCATTCTGCTGCTGATTGGCGTCTTTTTCCTGCCGGACAGCCCGCGCTGGTTCGCCGCGAAACGCCGATTCCACGATGCCGAACGCGTACTGATGCGCCTGCGCGATACCAGCGCGGAAGCGAAAAACGAGCTGGAAGAGATCCGCGAAAGTCTGAAGGTCAAGCAGTCCGGCTGGGCGCTGTTTAAAGAGAACAGCAACTTCCGCCGCGCGGTGTTCCTCGGCGTGCTGCTTCAGGTGATGCAGCAGTTCACCGGGATGAACGTCATCATGTATTACGCGCCAAAAATCTTTGAGCTGGCGGGCTATACCAACACCACCGAGCAGATGTGGGGGACCGTCATCGTGGGTCTGACCAACGTGCTGGCGACCTTTATCGCCATTGGCCTGGTGGACCGCTGGGGACGTAAGCCAACCCTGACGCTGGGCTTCCTGGTGATGGCGGCCGGTATGGGTGTCCTCGGTACCATGATGCATGTGGGCATTCACTCACCAACCGCCCAGTACTTTGCGGTCGGCATGCTGCTGATGTTTATCGTCGGGTTTGCGATGAGCGCCGGCCCGCTGATTTGGGTGCTGTGCTCTGAGATCCAGCCGCTGAAAGGGCGTGATTTTGGTATCACCTGCTCTACCGCAACCAACTGGATTGCCAACATGATCGTCGGCGCAACGTTCCTGACCATGCTCAATACCCTGGGCAACGCGAACACCTTCTGGGTCTACGCTGGTCTGAACATCTTCTTTATTGTGCTGACTATCTGGCTGGTTCCAGAAACCAAACACGTTTCTCTGGAACATATTGAACGTAACCTGATGAAAGGTCGTCCTCTGCGCGAAATCGGCGCCCACGACTAATCCTCATGCGGGAGGCGCCTCTTGCGCCTCCCCGCTTCGCGCTTTATGCTCTGCCCCTATGAAAGCACCCCGTCTCCCCATTGCCGTTCAGCAAGCCGTTATGCGCTGCATGCGGGAAAAACTCGCCCAGGCGAACCTGAAGCTCGGCCGTAATTACCCTGAACCTAAGATCGTATATCAGCAGCGCGGCACCGCGGCCGGCACCGCCTGGCTCGAGCCTTATGAGATCCGCCTTAACCCGGTGCTGATGATGGAAAACCAGCAGGCGTTTATCGAGGAAGTGGTACCGCACGAGCTGGCGCATCTGCTGGTGTGGAAACACTTCGGACGCGTCGCGCCCCACGGCAAGGAGTGGAAGTGGATGATGGAAGCGGTGCTCGGCGTTCCGGCACGCCGTACCCATCAGTTCGAGCTGGAATCGGTGCGCCGCAATACCTTCCCCTACCGCTGCCAGTGTCAGCAGCACCAGCTTACCGTCCGCCGCCATAATCGCGTGGTGCGCGGCGAGGCGACCTACCGCTGCGTCAAATGCGGCGAGCCGCTGGTTGCGGAATAATCATCTGAACTTTCAGGAACTTTCCTGATCTGACTGATTGCATACGGGAACAACATTCGTTACGTTGCGGGCTCGTTTTGACACGGAGTGTAAGATGTCCCGTAATTTTTCTCTCGCGGTCGCCTTTCTGACGACGGCGCTCTCAGGCCATGCTCTGGCCGACGGTATCAACAGTTTTTCCCAGGCTAAGGCAGCAGGCGTAAAGGTAAACGCCGATGTGCCGGGCGATTTCTACTGCGGCTGTAAAATTAACTGGCAGGGTAAAAAAGGGGTCGTTGACCTTGAGTCCTGCGGCTATAAGGTGCGTAAAAACGAAAACCGCGCCAGCCGCATTGAATGGGAACATGTCGTTCCGGCCTGGCAGTTTGGCCACCAGCGCCAGTGCTGGCAGGATGGTGGACGTAAAAACTGCGCCAAAGATCCGGTTTATCGCCAGATGGAAAGCGATATGCATAACCTGCAGCCTGCCGTAGGTGAAGTGAACGGCGACCGGGGTAATTTTATGTACAGCCAGTGGAACGGTGGCGAAGGCCAGTACGGCCAGTGCGGTATGAAGGTTGATTTTAAAGAGAAAGTCGCCGAGCCCCCTGCCCGCGCGCGCGGCAGTATCGCCCGCACCTACTTCTATATGCGTGACCGTTACGACCTCAACCTCTCCCGCCAGCAGACGCAGCTGTTCAACGCCTGGGACAAGCAGTATCCGGTGACAGAGTGGGAATGCCAGCGCGACGAACGTATCGCCAGAGTCCAGGGGAATCACAACCCTTACGTCCAGCGGGCTTGCCAGGCGCAAAAGAGCTAACCTACACTACGGCAATTCGCTTATATCGCATGACACATGGAATTTCTGACTATGCGCATTCCCCGCATTTACCATCCTGAACTGATTACCGCAGGCCGCGAAATCGCCCTGTCTGATGACGCCGCCAACCACGTTGGCCGCGTGCTGCGCATGGGCGCAGGTCAGGCAATACAGCTGTTCGACGGCTCGAACCAGGTTTTCGACGCGGAAATCACGCGGTCTGATAAAAAAAGCGTACACGTTAACGTCCTGCGTGGCGAAGTGGATGACCGGGAATCACCGCTGCACATCCATCTGGGCCAGGTGATGTCGCGCGGCGAGAAAATGGAGTTCACCATTCAGAAATCCATTGAACTGGGTGTAAGCCTCATTACGCCACTTTTTTCTGAACGCTGTGGCGTTAAACTGGATGCGGAACGTCTGAACAAAAAGATCCAGCAGTGGCAGAAAATTGCCATTGCGGCTTGCGAACAGAGTGGCCGCAACCGTATTCCGGAGATCCGCCCGGCGATGGATCTGGAGGACTGGTGTGCAGAAGAGGAGAGCGGGCTGAAGCTCAATCTTCATCCGCGCGCCAGCGCCAGCATCAATACGCTGCCTCTGCCCGTTGAGCGCGTACGCCTGCTGATTGGCCCCGAAGGCGGCCTGTCGGCGGATGAAATTGCGATGACGGCACGTTACCAGTTTACTGATATTCTGTTGGGACCTCGCGTTCTGCGCACTGAGACAACGGCACTCACGGCCATTACCGCGCTACAGGTACGGTTTGGCGATCTGGGTTGAAGCATTAACGGAGAAGAACATGATCAAGCTCGGCATCGTGATGGACCCCATCGCAAACATTAACATCAAGAAAGATTCCAGCTTCGCCATGCTGCTGGAAGCGCAGCGTCGCGGCTATGAACTCCACTATATGGAGATGAACGATCTTTACCTGATCAACGGTGAAGCCCGCGCGCGCACCCGCATCGTTAACGTCGAGCAGAACTACGACAAATGGTACGAGTTCGGCACCGAGCAGGATATTGCCCTGGCCGATCTCAACGTCATCCTGATGCGTAAAGATCCGCCGTTCGACACCGAATACATCTACAGCACCTACATCCTTGAGCGTGCAGAAGAGAAAGGCACGCTGATCGTCAACAAGCCGCAGAGCCTGCGCGACTGCAACGAGAAGCTCTACACCGCCTGGTTCTCTGACCTGACGCCGGAAACCCTGGTGACCCGCAGCAAAGCCCAGTTGAAAGAATTCTGGCAGAAGCACGGCGATATCATCATGAAGCCGCTGGACGGCATGGGCGGCGCGTCGATTTTCCGCGTGAAAGAGAGCGACCCGAATATTGGCGTGATTGCCGAAACGCTGACCGAACTGGGCACGCGCTACTGCATGGCACAGAACTATATTCCGGCGATCAAAGACGGCGATAAGCGCGTTCTGGTGGTAGATGGCGAACCGGTTCCTTACTGCCTGGCACGTATCCCGCAGGGTGGCGAAACTCGTGGGAACCTGGCAGCCGGTGGCCGCGGTGAGCCGCGCCCGCTGACCGAAAGCGACTGGGAAATTGCCCGCCGCGTTGGCCCGACGCTGAAAGCCAAAGGCCTGATCTTCGTTGGCCTGGATATCATCGGCGATCGTCTGACCGAAGTGAACGTCACCAGCCCGACCTGCATTCGTGAAATTGAAGCGGAATTCCCGATTTCGATCACCGGAATGCTGATGGACGCTATCGAAAAACGTTTACAGAAATAACCTAACAATACTATTAGTGACAGCGCCTGTGTTTGTCCCCATACTGGGCGCTGTCGCTTTTTAAACCAGGAAACAGTACCTCTGACAATGAATTTACAGCATCACTTTCTTATTGCCATGCCTGCTCTCCAGGACCCGATTTTTCGCCGTGCCGTGGTTTATATTTGTGAATACAATGAAGACGGCGCGATGGGTATTATCATCAATAAACCACTGGAAAATCTTCAGGTTGAAGGAATTCTGGACAAGCTGAAAATACCGGCTGAAGCGCGACTGCCGGAAATCCGGCTTGATAAACCGGTGATGCTGGGTGGACCTCTTGCAGAAGATCGCGGCTTTATCCTGCATACGCCGCCGGTATTCTCTTCCAGTATTCGAATTTCGGATAACACCGTTATCACGACCTCGCGCGACGTGCTTGAAACGCTGGGCACCGCTGAGCAGCCTTCTGAAGTGCTGGTGGCGCTGGGCTATTCGTCGTGGGAGAAAGGCCAGCTTGAGCAAGAGATCCTCGATAACGCCTGGCTTACCGCGCCTGCGGACATGAATATCCTGTTTAAAACCCCGATCGCCGATCGCTGGCGTGACGCGGCAAAGCTGATTGGCATTGATATCCTGACCATGCCTGGCGTAGCGGGGCACGCCTGATGAGCGGAACGCTTCTGGCCTTCGATTTTGGTACTAAAAGCATTGGCGTCGCCGTGGGTCAGCGCATCACCGGTACCGCGCGTCCGCTTACGGCCCTGAAGGCCAACGACGGCACGCCAGACTGGAATCTTATCGAGCGTCTGCTCAAAGAGTGGCAGCCGGATGACGTGATTGTTGGGCTCCCGCTGAACATGGACGGCACAGAACAGCCGCTTACCGCCCGGGCGCGTAAGTTCGCCAATAAAATCCATGGCCGCTTTGGCGTCTCCGTGAAGCTTCACGACGAGCGTCTTAGCACCGTCGAAGCGCGCGCGGGCCTGTTTGAGCACGGCGGCTTCCGGGCTCTCAACAAAGGCAGCGTGGACTCCGCTTCAGCAGTAATCATCCTCGAAAGCTATTTCGACCAGGGCTTTTAAACACAGGGGCTTACAGCCGCCCCTGCGCCCGTCTCTCCGCCAGGCCCTGGTCAAAGTTCTGCATTCCTGCCTGCTGACCGGTCTGGATGATGCCGGGCAGTTGCCACGTTTTCCCTTCACGAATCAGATTCGCCGCCGCCGCTGTGTTCACCAGCAGTTCATACAACGCGACGCGCCCGCCCTGCAGATCGGGAAGCAGCCTCTGCGCCAGCACCGCCCGCAGGCTGCCGGCCAGCTGGCTACGCACCGGATCTTTCTCCTGCGCCGGGAACGTATCGACCAGCCGTTCAATCGCCTGCGATGCCCCGCGCGTATGCAGCGTCGCCAGCACCAGATGTCCGGTTTCCGCCGCCGTCAGCGCCAGGCGGATCGTTTCGCTGTCGCGCAGCTCCCCCAGCAGAATAACGTCCGGATCCTGGCGTAAGGCGCTGCGCAGCGCTTCAGCAAATGACGGGCTGTGCTGGCCTATCTCCCGCTGCTGGATCAGGCAACGCTCGCTCTGGTAGATAAACTCCACCGGATCTTCAAGCGTGAGGATATGGCCGTCAGCATGGTGGTTGAGAAAATCGACCATCGCCGCCAGCGTAGTGGATTTGCCGCTGCCGGTCGCCCCCGTGACCAGAATCAGCCCGGCGTCATTGGATAACAGTTCCGGGATTACCCGCGGCGCGCCCAGCGAAGCGAGCTGCGGGCAGCTACGCGGCAACAGCCGCAGCGTCACAGAAACACCTCTCATCTGCTTAAAGGCACTGCCGCGCAGGCGCTGGCCTCCCGTTACCGTCGCGGCAAAATCCACCTGCCCCTTTGCCCACCATATCCCCTGCTGCTCATCGTTAAGCCACGCTTTTAATAACGCCCCAACGTCGGGAGGCTGAAAGGGAGCGGGTTCAAGCCGGCCTAATCTGCGCCAGCGCGGTGGCGAATCACTGCACAGGTGTAGATCGGAGACGTTATGCTTTACACTAAGGGCCACAATTTCTTCCACATCCATAGACTACTCCTCGGAAAATGAACGACATTGCGCATAACCTGGCACAGGTCCGGGACAAAATCTCAGCCGCCGCAGCGCGTTGCGGCCGTGCTTCAGAAGAAATTACGCTGCTTGCAGTCAGCAAAACCAAGCCTGCGAGCGCCATCGCAGAAGCTATTGATGCAGGCCAGCGGGCGTTTGGTGAAAACTACGTGCAGGAAGGCGTGGATAAAATTCGCTACTTCCAGGAACAGGGGAAGACGGATCTGCAGTGGCACTTTATTGGCCCCCTGCAGTCGAACAAAAGCCGTCTGGTGGCAGAGCACTTCGACTGGTGCCACACCATCGACCGCCTGCGTATCGCTACCCGTCTGAATGACCAGCGTCCGGCAGAAATGCCGGCACTCAACGTGCTTATTCAGGTCAACATCAGCGACGAAAACAGCAAGTCCGGCATTGCGCTGAGCGAGCTGGAGGCGCTGGCCGCCGAGGTGGCCGAACTGCCGCGCTTGACCCTGCGCGGGCTGATGGCCATTCCTGCGCCTGAGTCAAGTTATGAAAGGCAGTTTGCCGTGGCACAGCAAATGGCTGTAGCATTTGAGGCGCTTAAAGCGCGCTATAACACGGTAGACACGCTTTCACTGGGCATGTCGGATGATATGGAAGCCGCCATCGCGGCAGGCAGCACTATGGTGCGCATCGGCACGGCAATTTTCGGTGCGCGCGACTACTCAAAATAATAAGGAAACCTGAGGAACGCCATGAAGACGTTGACTTTCCTGCTCTCAACAGTGCTTGAGCTGTATACGATGGCGCTTTTGCTGCGCGTCTGGATGCAGTGGGCCCGCTGTGATTTTTACAATCCGTTCTCGCAGTTTGTCGTGAAAATCACACAACCTGTTGTCGGACCGCTGCGCCGCATTATCCCGGCAATGGGTCCCATCGACAGTTCGTCTCTGCTGGTGGCGTTTATTCTGAGCGTTATCAAAGCGATCGTGCTGTTTATGGTCATCACCTTCCAGCCGATTATCTGGATTGCTGCGGTCCTGATTTTAATCAAAACCATCGGCCTGCTGATTTTCTGGGTGCTGCTGGTCATGGCCATCATGAGCTGGGTAAGCCAGGGGCGTAGCCCGGTAGAATATGCGCTGATCCAACTGGCCGAGCCGCTGCTGCGCCCGATTCGCAACCTGCTGCCTTCGATGGGCGGTATTGATTTCTCGCCGATGATCCTGGTTCTGCTGCTGTACGTGGCTAATATGGGGATCGCTGAGCTGTTACAGTCCACGGGCGATATGCTGCTGCCGGGGCTGTGGATGGCGCTATGAGTGCCGTAAGCACCTGCGCTGACGGGCTGGTTTTGCGGCTGTATATTCAGCCGAAAGCCAGCCGTGACGGTATTGTCGGTCTGCATGGCGACGAGTTAAAAGTCGCCATCACCGCCCCACCGGTTGACGGCCAGGCGAACGCGCATCTGACCAAATATCTGGCAAAACAGTTTCGCGTCGCCAAAAGCCAGGTCATCATTGAAAAAGGTGAACTTGGGCGACATAAACAGGTAAAAATCCTTAATCCGCAATCTATCCCGACGGAAGTCGCGGCTCTGAAAGAACAGGACTAAACCATGCAGAAAGTTGTTCTCGCGACCGGCAACGCCGGTAAAGTGCGCGAGCTGGCCTCGCTATTAAATGATTTTGGGCTGGACGTGGTCGCCCAGACCGATCTTGGCGTGGAGTCCGCCGAAGAGACGGGGCTGACGTTTATCGAAAACGCGATCCTGAAAGCGCGCCACGCCGCGCAGATTACCGGCCTGCCCGCGATTGCCGACGACTCCGGCCTGGCCGTGGATTTTCTCGGCGGTGCGCCGGGGATTTACTCTGCGCGCTATTCCGGCGTTGACGCCACCGACCAGCAGAATCTGGAAAAGCTGCTTGTCGCCCTGAAAGACGTACCGGACGAACAGCGCACCGCGCAGTTCCACTGCGTGCTGGTCTATATGCGCCACGCGGAAGACCCGACGCCGATTGTCTGCCACGGCAGCTGGCCGGGCGTGATTACCCATGAAGCAGCTGGCAACGGCGGCTTTGGCTACGACCCGATTTTCTTTGTCCCGACCGAGGGCAAAACCGCTGCGGAACTGACCCGCGAAGAGAAAAGCGCGATTTCCCACCGTGGACGCGCGCTGAAACTGTTACTGGAAGCACTGCGTAATGGCTAATTTGCCGCCTCTGAGTCTGTATATTCACATCCCGTGGTGCGTGCAGAAATGTCCGTACTGCGATTTCAACTCGCACGCGCTGAAGGGCGAAGTGCCGCACGATGACTACGTTGCGCATCTGCTGGCCGACCTGGACGCCGATGTCGCTTACGCACAGGGACGTGAAGTTAAGACCATTTTCATTGGTGGCGGTACGCCGAGCCTGCTGTCCGGCCCGGCAATGCAGACGCTGCTGGACGGCGTGCGTGCGCGCCTGAACCTGGCGGCAGATGCTGAAATTACGATGGAAGCCAACCCCGGCACCGTTGAGGCCGACCGTTTTGTCGACTATCAGCGCGCGGGCGTGAACCGCATCTCCATCGGCGTGCAGAGCTTTAGCGAGCCGAAGCTGAAACGTCTGGGGCGCATTCACGGCCCGGAAGAGGCAAAGCGCGCGGCACACCTGGCAACGGGGCTTAACCTTCGCAGCTTTAACCTGGATTTGATGCACGGCCTGCCGGATCAGTCGCTGGAAGAGGCGCTGAACGACCTGCGCCAGGCGATCGAACTGAACCCGCCGCACCTGTCGTGGTATCAGCTCACCATCGAGCCAAACACGCTGTTCGGTTCCCGCCCGCCGGTGCTACCGGACGACGACGCGCTGTGGGATATCTTCGAGCAGGGTCACAGGCTGCTAACCGCTGCGGGCTATCAGCAGTATGAAACGTCCGCGTATGCGAAGCCGGGCTATCAGTGCCAGCACAACCTGAACTACTGGCGCTTTGGCGACTACCTGGGAATTGGCTGCGGCGCGCACGGCAAGGTGACCTTCCCGGACGGGCGCATTCTGCGCACCGCTAAAACCCGCCACCCGCGCGGGTATATGGAAGGGCGTTACCTGGAGCGTCAGCACGACGTCGAGGCGGCGGATAAACCGTTTGAGTTCTTTATGAACCGCTTCCGTCTGCTGGAAGCCGCGCCGCGCGCGGAATTTGCGCGTTACACCGGGCTGCCGGAATCGGTGATTCGCCCGCAGATTGACGAGGCGCTGGCGCAGGGGTATCTCACGGAATGTGAGGAATACTGGCAGATCACCGAGCACGGCAAGCTGTTCTTAAATTCCCTTCTTGAGCTGTTCCTCGCCGAATAATCCTGAAGGCTGATTCAGGATTTTGCATCCCGCTCTGCCGGCTGAGGGAAAGGCTGGCAGAGTGTGGGGATGAAAATTACTCGTTCTTATGCAAAACAGCTCAGACGTGAGCTGACAAAAGAAGAAAGACGGCTTTGGTATCTACTGCGCAGCCGCCGTTTCGAAAATTATAAATTTCGTCGACAACATCCTGTAGATCACTACATTCTGGATTTCGCCTGCTGCGCGGCTCATCTGGCTGTTGAGCTGGATGGTGGGCAACATGATGAAAAGCAGGAATACGATCGTCAAAGAACGTGCTGGCTTAACGAGAAAGGCTGGCATGTCATTCGATTCTGGAACAACGAACTCTGGAATAACGAAGAGGCGGTGTTAGAAAAGATCCTTGAAACACTGCAAATGCTGCAACCCTCACCCCGGCCCTCTCCCTGAAAGGGAGAGGGAGCAAACCATCCCCTCGCCCCTTTGGGGAGAGGGTTAGGGTGAGGGGAAATTACTTAAGCGTCCCCACCAGCGCCTTCCGGCTATCTTCCAGCAACACCACGCGTTTACACACGTCTTTGCCGAACTGCTGGAAATCATCTTCCTGGTTCTTCCACTCGTTCTGAATGGAGGTCTGCAAGCCGCCCAGGCTGCCCAGCACGCCCTGCAGCGGATTACCGCCGCCTTTCAGCACGGCTTTCGCCCCCATTTCGTTGATGCTGTCCTGCAGGATGCCGCCCATCGCCTGGTTCACCAGCTGCTGCCCGTCAGCACGGACCTGATCGATCGCCTTGTAGTGGAACGTCAGGCCGTCGGAGCGCGTCTCGATAATGCGGTTCATCTGCTCTTTAAGCTGCTTATCGAGCTTCGTCAGACGGGTGCGCATATTGCTGCTCTCACCCACTTCTTTGGTGATGATCTTATCCAGCGCGACGCGGCTTTTCTCAACGCGGGTCAGTGCGCCTTCATTAATCCATGGCAGCGCGGTACGCAAATCGGCCTGATAGTCTTTCGCCTGCTCACGCTGTGCGGCAGTCAGGTTGTACTGCTTGCCGTTAAAGGTGACGTTCCCCTGCGGCGTAATCACCAGATTGCCGTTCTCGCCTTTGACCTGCACGGTTTGCGGGCTTAACACCACGTCATCACGCGGGGTGACGCTACATTGATAATCCGCATGGGCGGTGAATCCGGTTGCCATCAAAGCAACAGCCAGCAACGTTTTGCGCATCTTAAACACTCCCTCAGACAAAATGGGCCAGCTAATGCTGGCCCCTTACTGCTTTATTAGTCCCACCAAACGTCGAAAAGTTCGCTGACGCGGACATCTTCGAGCTTGTGGTCTTCAAGCCATTTACGTACCAGGGCCTGATGTTCTTCAGTGCATTTACCCACTTCCTGGGTGCAGATCAGACCTTCCCAGGCCAGGTAGCCGCTACCGTCGAAGGCCAGCTTGTTTGGCTCAATCACGTCATTGATGAACGCATCCACGTCCTGATCGATCTGTTCTACACTGGTGCCTTCCGGGAAACGCCACGCAACGGAGAAGCCCACTTCCTGGAATTCTTCGATGTGCATCTTTTTACGCAGACGACGGCTACGATTCTTTGCCATTATTTCACCCTCTCGAACATTAAGTCCCATACACCGTGACCAAGACGATGGCCACGCTGTTCAAATTTCGTTACCGGACGCGATTCCGGACGCGGTACATAGTCGTTACTCTCAGACTGGTTTTTATACCCGTCCAGCGACGACATCACTTCCAGCATATGTTCCGCATACGGTTCCCAGTCGGTCGCCATATGGAAGACACCGCCCAGCTTCAGCTTACTTTTCACCAGCTCGGCAAACGGCGCCTGAACGATACGGCGTTTATTATGACGTGCTTTGTGCCACGGGTCAGGGAAAAAGAGCTGAACCATGGTTAAAGAATTGTCAGGAATCATTTTATGCAGCACTTCCACCGCGTCGTGACACATCACGCGCAGGTTCTCAACGCCCTCTTCATGGGCCGTTGCCAGGCATGCACCCACGCCCGGGGAGTGGACTTCGATACCGAGGAAGTTCTGCTCCGGTCGCGCTTTCGCCATGGCCACCAGCGAGGTGCCCATACCAAACCCGATCTCCAGCGTGACGGGTGCTTCGCGGCCGAACAGTTCGGTAAAGTCCAGAGGCTGCTCGCTGAACTCAACGCCCATCACCGGCCAGTAGTTGTCCAGCGCATGTTGCTGCCCTTTTGTCAGGCGGCCCTGACGGCGGACAAAGCTGCGAATACGGCGCAGCGGGCGACCGTTTTCATCAAATTCCGGTGAAATGACGTCGTTTTTCATAAAAGAGTTGTCTGCTTGTGAGAATGTACGGGAAACGGGCATTATCCAAAGTTAAGGCTTCTATGCAAGCATGGGAAAGATCCGGTTTACAGCAGATTGACGCTGTGCTGCAATCTGCGTCCCTGATTATGCGAATCGATGACCATGCAAGCCTCTCAATTTTCAGCCCAGGTGCTGGACTGGTACGACAAATACGGGCGTAAAACCCTGCCCTGGCAAATTGAAAAAACACCTTACAAAGTATGGCTCTCCGAGGTGATGTTGCAACAAACGCAGGTCGCCACGGTGATCCCTTACTTCGAGCGTTTTATGGCGCGCTTCCCGACGGTGACCGATCTGGCCAACGCGCCGCTGGACGAGGTCCTGCACCTGTGGACCGGTCTTGGCTATTACGCCCGGGCGCGTAACCTTCACAAGGCCGCACAGCAGGTCGCGACGCGCCACAACGGGAAATTCCCGGAAACCTTCAACGAGGTGGCGGACTTGCCCGGTGTAGGACGTTCAACCGCAGGCGCCATTCTCTCCCTGTCTTTAGGGAAGCATTTCCCGATCCTCGACGGCAACGTGAAGCGCGTGCTGGCACGCTGCTACGCCGTCGACGGCTGGCCGGGGAAGAAGGACGTCGAAAAACGCCTTTGGGAAATAAGTGAAGCGGTCACCCCGGCCAACGGCGTCGAGCGTTTCAACCAGGCGATGATGGATCTCGGCGCGCTGGTCTGCACGCGCTCAAAACCAAAATGCGAACTCTGCCCGGTGAATAATCTCTGCGTGGCGTATGCCAACCATTCATGGGCGCAATATCCGGGTAAGAAACCCAAACAGACGCTGCCGGAGCGCACCGGCTATATGCTGCTGATGCAGCACGGCGACGAGGTCTTCCTCGCCCAGCGTCCACCGAGCGGTCTGTGGGGTGGTCTATACTGCTTCCCACAGTTTGAAGATGAAGATTTGCTGCGTGAATGGCTTAAACAGCGCGGGATTGCTGCCGATAACCTGACGCAGCTGACCGCGTTTCGCCATACGTTCAGCCATTTCCACCTGGATATTGTACCCATGTGGCTTCCCGTGTCGTCATTTGCCTCGTGCATGGATGAAGGCACCGCTCTCTGGTATAACTTAGCGCAACCGCCATCAGTCGGACTGGCGGCTCCCGTGGAGCGCCTGTTACAGCAATTACGTGCCGGTGCAATGGTTTAGCATCGACAAGAAAAAGAGGAATGAGTATGGCCAGAACGATTTTTTGTACTTTCCTGCAGCGTGACGCTGAAGGCCAGGATTTCCAGCTTTATCCGGGCGACCTGGGTAAACGCATCTACAATGAAATCTCCAAAGAAGCCTGGGGACAGTGGCAGAAAAAGCAGACCATGCTGATCAACGAGAAAAAACTCAGCATGATGAACCCGGAACACCGCAAGCTGCTGGAGCAGGAGATGGTGAGCTTCCTGTTTGAAGGTAAAGACGTGCACATCGAAGGCTATACGCCACCGGAAAAATAACAGCGTGCGGGGGAAACCCCGCCGTTAAAGCAAACACAACACGCACTCCCGGAATGATGAAAAAACTTTTAGCGCTAGCCCTTGTTGCGCCGTTGCTTGTCTCGTGTTCGTCAAAAAAAGGCGAAGATTACAACGAAGCCTGGATCAAGGACACCAACGGTTTTGACATTTTGATGGGGCAGTTTGCCCACAACATCGAGAACATATGGGGATTTAACGAAGTTCTTATTGCCGGACCTAAGGACTACGTTAAGTACACCGACGCCTATCAGACCCGTAGCCACATCAACTTTGATGAGGGTACGATCACGATTGAGACCATCGCAGGCACCGACCCTGCGGCACGACTGCGTCAGGCGATCGTCAAAACCCTGCTGATGGGTGACGATCCGGGTTCTATCGATCTCTACTCCGATGCCGACGATATCACTATCTCGAAAGAGCCGTTCCTGTACGGCCAGGTCGTCGATCAGACCGGTCAGCCGATCCGCTGGGAAGGTCGCGCCACGAAATTTGCCGACTACCTGCTGCAGACGCGCCTGAAAAGCCGCTCTAACGGCCTGAAGATTATCTACAGCGTCACCATCAACCTCGTCCCGAACCACCTCGACAAGCGTGCGCATAAGTACATTGGGATGGTGCGTCAGGCCTCGCGCAAGTACGGCGTGGATGAGTCGCTGATCCTGGCGATTATGCAGACCGAATCCTCGTTCAACCCGTACGCGGTAAGCCGTTCCGACGCCCTGGGGCTGATGCAGGTTGTGCAGCACAGCGCCGGTAAAGACGTCTTCCGCGCGCAGGGGAAATCCGGCACGCCGAGCCGCAGCTATCTGTTCGATCCGCAGAGCAACATTGATACCGGCACGGCCTACCTGGCGATGCTGAACAATGTGTACCTGGGCGGAATTGATAACCCAACGTCGCGCCGCTATGCGGTGATCACCGCCTATAACGGCGGCGCGGGCAGCGTGCTGCGCGTCTTCTCGAATGACAAAGTGCAGGCCGCGAACATCATCAACAGCATGGCGCCGGGGGATGTCTACTCTACCCTCACCACCCGCCACCCGTCTGCGGAATCCCGTCGCTATCTGTATAAGGTGAATACGGCGCAGAAGAACTACCGTCGCCGGTGATCGGCACACCTTCTCCCCTCTGGGAGAAGGTGTTCTGTTTCCCCTCTCCCTGTGGGAGAGGGTCAGGGTGAGGGCATCAGGCCGCACCTATCCAACCCCACCCATACGAAAATGTTATTTGCATCACAATCCAAACTGCAAATTAATGTGGATTGCATTTTTTTGCGGGAGGTAACAAAACATATCGTTGCCAACTGATAGAATTGCATCAAATAACAACCCTGAATGTTCCCAAAACAACATATCTCCCGCTCACTTGTGAGGAAAGTAACATGAACCTTAAGCTGCAGCTTAAAATATTGTCGTTTCTGCAGTTCTGCCTGTGGGGTAGCTGGCTGACCACACTCGGCTCCTATATGTTTGTGACGCTCAAGTTCGACGGTGCGTCAATCGGTGCCGTATACAGCTCGCTCGGTATTGCGGCTGTCTTCATGCCAACGCTGCTGGGCATCGTGGCGGATAAATGGTTGAGTGCGAAATGGCTGTACATGCTTTGCCATCTGGTGGGCGCGGGGACGCTGTTTATGGCAGCCCAGGTGACCACGCCGGGGGCGATGTTCATGGTGATCCTGCTTAACTCGCTGGCCTATATGCCAACGCTTGGCCTGATCAACACCATCTCCTACTACCGCCTGAAATCCGCGGATTTGGATATCGTGACCGATTTCCCGCCAATCCGTATCTGGGGCACCATCGGCTTTATCATGGCGATGTGGGGCGTGAGCTTCGCAGGCTTCGAACTGAGCCATATGCAGCTCTATATCGGTGCGGCGCTCTCCGTGGTGCTGGCGATCTTCACCCTGACGCTGCCAACCATTCCGGTCTCTAACCAGCAGAAAAACCAGAGCTGGAGCACCATGCTCGGCCTGGACGCGTTCGCGCTGTTTAAAAACAAACGCATGGCGATCTTCTTTATCTTCTCCATGCTGCTGGGCGCGGAGCTGCAGATCACCAACATGTTCGGCAACACCTTCCTGCACAGCTTCGATAACAACCCGCTGTTCTCCGGCAGCTTTATCGTTGAACATGCGTCGGTGATGATGTCCATCTCTCAGATCTCTGAGACGCTGTTCATCCTGACCATCCCGTTCTTCCTGAGCCGCTACGGCATCAAAAACGTCATGCTGATCAGTATCGCGGCATGGATGTTACGCTTCGGCCTGTTCGCCTACGGTGACCCGAGCGCGTTTGGTACCGTGCTGCTGGTGCTGTCGATGATTGTTTACGGCTGCGCCTTCGACTTCTTCAACATCTCTGGTTCGGTGTTTGTGGAAAAAGAGGTGAAGCCTGAAATCCGCGCCAGCGCGCAGGGTATGTTCCTGATGATGACCAACGGCTTCGGCTGTATTCTGGGCGGCGTGGTAAGCGGTAAAGTCGTTGAGATGTACACCACCAACGGCATCACCAACTGGCAGCCTGTGTGGCTGATCTTCGCGGCGTACTCGCTGGTGCTGTTCTTCGCGTTCATCGCGCTGTTCAAGTACAAGCACGTGCGCGAGCCGCACGGTGCGCAGCCGATCGCGCATTGATTGTTGTGCCCGGTGGCGCTGCGCTTACCGGGCCTACAAAACCAGACCGTAGGCCGGGTAAGGCGAAGCCGCCACCCGGCTATTTTATTGCAGAGAGCACCCACCCCACTGACAGTAAATCCGCGCTGCCGCCCGGGCTCAGGTTCCGTTCAATCAATGCCTTATCCATCTTAAGCAGCGCCTCGCGATCCCAGCCGTTGGCCAGTAATTCCCGCGCGTAGCCCTGAACGTAGCGCAGCCCTTCAATGCCGCCGCGCGAGACGAGATTACTGTCCTGATTGACCGCCATCAGGCGCAACAGCATGCCGTGAAGCGGCTGTCCGCTCCACTGCGCCAGCACCCTACGCGCCGTCGCAAAGCCGCTTTCCGCCTCTCCGCGCGCGCCGGTTAAGCCGTACAGCTGAAACTGCCGCTCGCCCGCCGTCGCCTGTCCGCTGCGCGCGGCCAGTTCCCGCGACACCAGCCCGCTGCAGATGTTACTCACCTCACAACAGAGGCTGTCTGCGGAGATATTTTTCACACGTCCGGCAGCGAAGCACAGTAAACCCAGGGCAAAAATCCCGCCCTTGTGGGTGTTCACTCCGTTCGTCGCGGCGTACATCGCCTGCTCGCAGGCCATCCCCATCGGGCGGATAATGCGAAGCTGTGCGTCAGCGGGTTTATCTGCATGCGCGTTACCGAGTTCGGCAAAGCGCGAAAACCACGGGGTAATCGCCGCAATGCTGCGGACGAACAGCGCGTGGTCCATATCGCGATGGGAACCGTTATTGAGCTTGTCCACCAGCCCCGGCTTGGGCGTCAGCTCCAGCTCCTGCCATAGCGCCGCCTCCGCAAGCGCGGGCACGTCAACCGGGCGCGGTTTAGTCGCGAGCAAACCAGTCATCGATCGTCTTCTCCACGCGGGAAACCACCTGCTCAAGGGGGTGATTGCGCGAACGGGAACAGGCATGAGCGGGTTCGTCGCAGATCAGGCAGCGTCTGAGATTCGCCCCCAGCGACTGACGCCCGACGTGGCCGTGCTGAGGGCAGATCACGTCCAGATCCCACAGCCTGCCGAGCGGGTGCGTCTGCTCCAGCTCCGCACAGTGCGCTTTGATTTCCACCGCGGGATGGGCCACGCACCACAGGGCTTCTGGCCCGGTCGGGAGCCACAGCACCTGACGGTCCAGCACCTGCCAGCGGTTTTCCCACAGCAGCTGGTCGCACATTTGCAGCGCCACGCCCATGGTATTGCGATAGCGCAGGCTGTCTTTGATTTCCCCTGGCGTGACCAGCGTGAGGGAAATCACCGGTTGTTGATAGTGCTCAAGCATGTCAGCCTGGCGCGCTGCGCGGCGCTCTTTCGCCGCCAGCAGTTCGTCCAGGCTGACACCCGCCCGCACGGGTGTCGCTATTGTCATAACTACTCCTTTACCTGTCGCACGGTGTCGATCACGCTGCCGTCGCGGTAGCGGATCACCCCGACGATTTTGTCGGTAAATTCAATCGGTTTCGGTACGCCCGTCAGGGAAATCGCCCGCTCGTAAAGCGCGCTGATATCCACAACTTTGAGCCCGGCTTCCAGCAGGCGCTCGCGGATCTCCGGGCGCGCCGGGTTGACCGCAATGCCGTGGTCGGTGACCAGCACGTCGATGCTCTCACCCGGCGTGAGGCGCGTGGTGACGCGCTTCACTACCGTCGGAATACGGCTACGCAGCAGCGGCGCGACGACGATGGTCAGGTTTGCCGCGGCGGCCACGTCGCAGTGTCCGCCGGACGCGCCGCGCATCACGCCGTCGGAGCCGGTGATAACGTTGACGTTAAAATCGACGTCGATCTCGAGAGCGCTGAGGATCACCACGTCGAGCTGGTCGCAGCTTGCAGCCTTGCTGCCGGGGTTGGCGTAAACGTTGGTGGAGATCTCCACGTGGTTCGGGTTGCGCGCCAGCGAGGCCGCCGCCTGGCCGTCAAAGCACTGGGTATCGAGCAGCTTTTCGATGAGTCCCTTCTCGTGTAAATCCACCAGGCTGCCGGTGATGCCGCCGAGCGCAAAGCGCGCCTTCACGCCGCTGCGCTCCATCTTCTCTTCCATAAAGCGCGTGCAGGCGGTCGCCGCCGCGCCGGAGCCCGTCTGCATCGAGAAGCCCGGTTTGAAGTAGCCGGAGTGTTCAATCACGTCCGCCGCATAGCGGGCGATCATCAGCTCGCGCGGGTTGCTGGTGACGCGCGCCGCGCCGACGCTGATTTTCGCCGGGTCGCCCACGCTTTCAACCTGCACGATGTAATCCACCTGGTCCTGCACCAGGCTGGCGGGCATATTGGGGAACGGCACCAGTTCTTCGGTCAGCAGCACTACCTTACGGGCAAAGTGCGCGTCCACCATCGCGTAGCCCAGGGACCCGCAGCACGATTTACCGTGCGTGCCGTTGGCGTTGCCAAACTCATCGCTGCACGGCACGCCGAGAAACGCTACGTCGATATTCAGCTCGCCGTCCTGAAGCAGCTTCACGCGCCCGCCGTGGGAATGAATTTGCACCGGCTCGTCCATCAGCCCGTGGGAGATGGCATCCGCCAGCCTGCCGCGCATGCCCGAGGTGTAAATCCGGGTGATGACGCCGCTTTCAATATGCTCGATCAGTGCGTCGTTACAGGTCATCAGCGAGCTGGAGGCCAGCGTCAGGTTTTTGAAGCCCATTCGCGCCAGCAGCGCCACGACGGTGTTGATCACCCGGTCGCCTTCGCGAAACGCGTGGTGGAAGGAGATGGTCATCCCGTCCTGCAGGCCGCAACGCTTAACCGCCTCTTCAACAGAGGCGCAGAGCTTGCGGCTGTGCTTCGCGTCGCTGTCCGCCAGCCACGGCGTGGCGCTGTGGGCGGTATCAAAGGGTTTTAAGTCCCGCAGATGGGGGAAGTTCACGTGAAGAAGTTCTGTCTGATTCATTATTTTATCCTTACCGACGCACGCCGGAGGCCGCCGCGCGCTCCAGCACCACCTGCGCGTGGTTAATAATCGGTGCATCCACCATTTTGCCGTTGAGCGACACCACGCCCAGGCCGTTACGCTCACCCTCTTCTGCCGCCTCAATCACCCTTTTGGCGTGATCCACCTCTTCCTGAGTCGGGGCGTAGGCGTTGTGCAGCAGATCAATCTGGCGCGGGTTAATCAGCGATTTGCCGTTAAAGCCCATCTTGCGGATCAGATCGACCTCGCGCAGGAACCCTGCCTCGTCGTTAACGTCTGACCACACCACGTCGAAGGCGTCGATGCCCGCCGCGCGGGCGGCGTGCAGCACGGCACAGCGGGCGTAGAACAGCTCGGTGCCGTCGCCGCGCTCGGTCTGCATGTCCATCACGTAGTCAAAGGCGGCCAGCGCAATCCCGATGAGGCGCACAGAGCTGCGGGCAATCGCCACGGCGTTGATGACCCCAATGGCCGATTCAATCGCCGCCATCACGCGGGTGGAGCCAACCTCGCGGCCGCACTCGCGTTCGATACGCTCGAGGTGGCCTTCCAGCTCGTATATATCGTCCGGCGTGTCGGTTTTCGGCAGGCGGATCACGTCCACGCCGGCCCGCACCGCGGCTTCCAGATCCAGCAGGCCAAACGGCGTGCTGAGCGGGTTAATACGCACTACGGTTTCGATATCCTGATACATCGGGTGCTGCAGGGCGTGGAACACCAGCATGCGCGCGGTATCCTTCTCGCGCAGGGCGACGGCGTCCTCAAGGTCAAACATGATGGAGTCGGGACGGTAGATAAAGGCGGTGGAAAGCATGGCGGCGTTAGCGCCCGGCAGGAACAGCATGCTGCGGCGGAGTTTGCTCATTTCAGCGCCCCCCAGTTGATGGCCTGTTCATCGGCGGCACGCATCAGCGCGCTTTGCAGGCGGGCGCGGATCACACAGTCCAGCGCCCCTTTGTCTTCAATAATGATTAATCCCTGGTGCACGTTCATGGCGCGCAACGTGTCGTTGACCACCTGGCGAATCTGCTCGCCAAACTGCTTAATCACTTCACTGTGGATGACTATCTCCAGCTCGCCGTGAGCGGGAGCGATTTTCACCATCAGGTCGCTGGACTCCTGCGTTCCGGCCAGCGCCTCCCTTACAATTTTCATGATAAATTCCTGGTAGTTAAGCGACTTCCGCACTCGCACGGTAATGCGTTTCGAGATGCGCGAAGGTGGAGTCCGGGACAATCTCCCGGATCCGGGAAAACTGCTGTGTCTTCAGTAAGCGGCGCACTTCGGACGCTGAAATAGCGTTGCCGGTGGCCTTGATGCGCGGCATTTCCACCACCTCGATATGCGAGGCCAGCAGGTCGTGCAGCGTCTGGTTGTACTGGCGGGTGATATCGCAGAACGGCTCCGAGCCGATGAAGCGGTGCGTAATGCCGAGCGCCGGGGCGATGAAGTCCCGGAAGATCAGCACGTCGATCTCGCTCCACGCCTGCTGCACTTTACCGGTCTCCTTCAGGAAGTAGGCAGGGAAGGTGGCGCGGGAGATGATGTACTGCGAGCCTTCATGCACCAACACGTTCGGCAGATGCGCCACGCCCGCGCGCACCATCTCGAGGCGCGCGCTGAACGGGAAGAACGAGGCGTCTTCACGCACCACGAACAGGTGCAGGGCATCGCACCGCTGCGCCGCCTGCTCCACCAGATGGCGGTGGCCGAGGGTGAACGGATTGGCGTTCATCACTATCGCGCCAACGTTCTCCCCGCACTTGCGCTTCGCGCGCAGGGAACGGCAGTAGCGTTCGATCCCCTGCGGGGTGTTCTCCATCAGCACCGCGTTGTTTCCGCTCTGGGCAATCGGCCAGAAGCCGCTGCGGGCAAAGCGCTCCCGGTTGCACGGACGGGTGCAGAGGAAGAGGTGAAAATGGCCGCACTCCAGCGCCGCATTTTCCACCTCTGCCAGCAGCCGCGCGCTGAGGTTCTCGCCGCGAAGCTGCTCGTTGACCGCCACGCATTTGATGACGTTGGCAGCAAGCCCTGCGCAACCCACCAGCTGCGAGCCGGACCAGGCTTCGACAAACAGCGTGATGTCGTTGTCCAGGCCAAGGCCGCTGTCTGCCAGCAGGTAGCGGATCTGGCTTAAGCGTTCCGGGTGTTTCGCCACGACGGTGTGGCGAAAATCGATGGGTTGACTGTTCATGCCGTCTTTCTTAATGTGCTGCCGCAAGCCCGACGGCTGGCGCTTCCACGATCACGTTGCTCAGATGACCGATATGCTCGATCTCCACCTCAATGCGATCCCCTTCCTTCATAAACAGCGGCGGATTGCGCTTTTTACCCACCCCGCCCGGAGATCCGGTGATGATCACGTCGCCCGGACTGAGGCGGGTGAAGGTGCTGATGTACTCGATCAGCTCTGCAACCTTGTGGATCATGCTGCTGGTGTTGTCTTCCTGCACCATGCGGCCGTTCAGCCAGGTGCGGATTGCCAGCTGATGCGGATCCGGGATCTCATCCGCCGTCGCCATCCACGGCCCAAACGCGCCGGTTTTGCGCCAGTTTTTACCGGCCGTAAACCAGGTGTGCTGCCAGTCGCGGGCGGAGCCGTCCATGTAGCAGCTGTAGCCCGCCACGTGGCGCAGGGCGTCATCGCGGCTGATGTTCTCCCCGCCTTTACCGATGATCACCGCCAGCTCGCCTTCGTAGTCGAATTCGCTGGAGTGGCGCGGCTTCAGCACCGGCTCGTTGTGGCCGGTCTGTGAATCCGGGAAGCGGACAAACAGCGTCGGCGCCGGGTTATGCTGGTCAAACTCCTTGCGCTTGTCGGCGTAGTTCATGCCCACGCAGAGGATCTTTTCCGGCTGCTCAATCACCGGTAAGAAGGTGATGGCGCTCATCGGCACGTCCACGGCATCGTTCAGGTAACGGGTGGCCTGCGCCAGCCCGTTGCCCTGCAGCAGCGCCTTGAGGTCGCTGTAGCGGTCGCCGAGACGGCGGCCTAAATCAATCACGCCGTCGGCCTGGACGATGCCGTAGCTGCGTTTTCCCTGGTATAAAAAGCTTGCGAGTTTCATTGTTCTTTCCTGAAAACTTAAACGAGGAAGTTGCCCAGAATCAGCAGTGAGACAGAGACGTTAATCGCCCCGCCGATACGGGTAGCAATCTGGGCGAACGGCATCAGGCTCATACGGTTGCCTGCGGTCAGGATCGCCACGTCGCCGGTACCGCCCTGGCCGCTCTGGCAGCAGGAGACGATGGCGACATCAATCGGATGCATACCAATCTTTTTGCCGACGAAGAAGCCGGTCGCCACCAGTGCGGAAACGGTGCTGACAATCACCAGCAGGTTGCTGACGGTGAACGCCGCCACCAGTTCATGCCACGGAGTGATCGCCACGCCGACGGCGAAGAGGATTGGGTAGGTCACGGAGGTCTGGAAGAATTTGTACACCACCTGAGAGCCTTCCAGCAGGCGCGGAGAGGCGCCGTTGCAGAGCTTCACCAGGACCGCCATAAACAGCATGCCGACCGGTGCAGGCAGGCCAATCAGCTTGTGGCCGAGCATGCCCAGCATGTAGAGCAGCACCGCCAGCAGCGCGCCGGAGGCGATGGTGGTGACGTCCGCTTTGCCGGAAAACGCAGGCTGAGAGACGGTGGCATCGGCATTCGCGCGGTTAGGCATCAGCTGGCCTTCACCGGTCAGGTGCGGGAAGCGTTTACCGAGCTGGTTCAGGCAGCCGGAGATGATGATTGCCGTCAGACCGCCGAGCATTACCATCGGCAGCACGCGGCCGAGCGCTACGCCCTGGTCCATGTGCAGCAGGGTGGCATAGCCGATGGAAAGCGGGATTGCCCCTTCCCCGACGCCGCCCGCCATAATCGGCAGAATGATAAAGAAGAAGATCTGGAACGGCTCAAGACCCAGCGCCAGGCCCACGCCCATCCCCACCAGCATGCCGACGATTTCACCGCACAGCATCGGGAAGAAGATGCGCAGGAAGCCCTGAATCAGCACCGTGCGGTTCATGCTCATGATGCTGCCGACGATAATGCAGCAGATGTAGAGATAGAGAATGTTGGTGGATTTGTAGAACTTGGTGGTGGACTCGACCACCACGTCCGGCAGCAGGCCATAATAGACCAGCGCGGAAGGGATAAAGGTGGCGCAAATCGCCGCCGCGCCGAGCTTGCCGACAATCGGCAGGCGTTTGCCAAACTCGCCGCAGGCAAAGCCGAAGAAGGCCAGCGTTGCCACCATGACCACGATATCGCTCGGCAGTTTTCCGCCCAGGCAATCAATCGCAATCAGCGCGCCCGCCAGAACGAACAGCGGCAGAGGAATAATCCCAACTTTCCAGGTATCCATAATATGCCACCAGCGCTCTTTGAGCGAAGGCCGCTGAATTTCAATCGGGTCGTGGGTAACAGAGAAAGAATCGTCAGTTGTGCTCATAATAAGCCCCTTGGTTATTTTGTGCGTTCAGCTTAGAGTCACAAAGGCTTACTTTATGTGAGGAATGGCATATTAAAAGCGAAGTTTTAATGGCAGCTATGGTTTTAATGGTTTCTTTTATTTAATGTGATTTACACCTTATTTATTGCCGTGGTTTTTATGGTTTCTTTTCCGAATTGAACAAACAAATAACATTTTTTCGGGAAGCCCGAAGCACGTTAGCCTTCAGCATAACGCTTTTACAGCGCCCGCTGTGCAAGGGATCACAAGTTTTCGGCAAAGCGGGCGTCAGCGCAAAAAAAGATGATATATTGGCGATCTTTGCTGCTACCTCGCGTGATAGTTATGAAAGTCTCTTTCCAGATTAAGCTGTTTATTTCGCTGGTTGCCTTTTTCTCGGTGCTTTTCGCGCTGCTGGGCGGATATTATTATACCGACGTCGGGAAGCAGCTTTATCAGGAAATGAGTACGCGTGCCAAAATACAGGCTGAAGAGATTGCGCTTATTCCGACATTGCGTAATGAAGTTGAACAAAAGAATATCAGCGCCATCCATGATTTTATGCAGAAGATTTCTGCGCACAGTGACGCCAGCTTTATTGTGATTGGTGATAATAAGGGGCAGCATCTTTTTCACTCCGTCTTTGCCGACAGAGTGGGCACAACCCTGGTTGGCGGAGACAATGAAGCCGTATTGCAGGGTAAAAGCACCACCACCATTCGCAAAGGCGGGCTGGGCATTTCGCTGCGCAGTAAAGCCCCCATCTTCAACGCCGCCGGACAGGTGGTCGGCATTGTTTCGGTAGGCTATCTGACCAGCTACCTTGATACCATTACCGTCAGCAAAGTGGTCAATATCCTGATTGCCGCCGTGCTGCTGCTGATCGCTCTCTTTATCTTCTCCTGGTTCTTTACCCGCAGCATCAAGAAGCAGATCTTCTCCCTTGAGCCGCGCGAGATCGGCCTGCTGGTGCGCCAGCAGAAGGCGATGATGGAGTCTATTTATGAAGGCGTGATTGCCATTGACGATCGGCGGCGGATTGAAGTCATCAACCAGGCGGCGCGCAAGCTGCTGGGCCTGAGCCAGCCGGCCCGCGAGCTGCGCGGACAGCTGATAAGCCAGGTGATCGATCCGGTCCCGTTCTTCGACACGCAGACGATGCTGGCGAAAGATACCCATGACGAGATTTGTCGTTTTAACGATCTCACGGTGATTGCCAGCCGGGTGCACATTATGCTTGAGGGGTCGCTGCAGGGCTGGGTGATCACCTTCCGCGATCGCAACGAGATCGACTCGCTGAGCGCCCAGCTCAGCCAGGTAAAACGCTATGTCGATAACCTGCGCATTATGCGCCACGAGCAGTTAAACAGGATGACCACCCTCTCCGGCCTGCTGCATATGGGCCGCTATGAGGAAGCCATTGGCTACATTCAGGCGCAGTCGGAACATGCCCAGGAGCTGCTGGACTTTATCTCTTCGCGCTTCAGTTCCCCGACCCTGTGCGGCCTGCTGCTGGGGAAAGCCGCCCGCGCGCGGGAGAAAGGCGTCGAGCTGTGTTTCGACCCGGGCTGTCGGCTGGACAGACCGTTCCTGCCCCTTGGTGAGCAAGAGCTGATTTCGATTATTGGCAACCTGCTGGATAACGCCATTGAAGCGACACAGCGGTCGCCGCTTCCCCACGCGCCGGTAGAAGTGCTGATAAAACTCAGCGAACAGGAGCTGATTATTGAAGTCGCCGACCAGGGCGTTGGCATTACACCGGAGATGCGTGACCGGATCTTTGAACGCGGCATCACCACCAAAACGCGCGGCGATCATGGGATTGGCCTGTATCTGATCGAAAGCTACGTCACACAGGCTGGCGGCGCGATAGAAGTTGCCGATAATACGCCACGCGGCGCCATTTTCTCCTTGTTTATCCCGGCCACGGGAATCGCCCGGCAACTGGAAGACACCGACTATGCAACATGAACTTATCGACGTACTGATTGTTGAAGACGAGAACGAACTGGCGCAACTGCACGCGGAGCTGATAGGCAAACACCCGCGTCTGAGGCTGGTAGGCATTGCCTCGTCGCTGGCTGCGGCCCAGGCAGAGCTTGAAAGCAAACAGCCGCAGCTCATGCTGCTGGATAACTATCTGCCGGACGGCAAAGGCATCTCGCTTATCAATAACCCCATGCTGGCCCGCGCCAACTGCTCGGTGATTTTTATTACCGCCGCCAGCGATATGGACACCTGCAGCCAGGCGATTCGCAACGGCGCGTTCGACTACATCCTCAAACCCGTCTCCTGGAAGCGGCTCAGCCAGTCGCTGGAGCGGTTCGTGCAGTTTGCCGAACAGCAGCGCGTGTGGAAGATTGTCGACCAGCAGAACGTGGATTCGCTGTATCAGCTCCAGGCGAAAAACTACCGCCTGGACAACGGCAGTAAAGGCATTGAGGAAAATACGCTGGCGCGGGTGCAGACGCTGTTCAACGATAAGGCAACGCACTGCTTTACCGTAGATGAGGTGGTGAGCGAAACCGGATTAAGCAAAACCACCACCCGGCGCTATCTGGAGCACTGCGTGGAGGCGGGCTTTCTGACGGTGGAGATGCTGTACGGCAAGATTGGGCATCCGAGGAGGATGTACAAGCGTAGCGCGGTTTGATGAAACCCTCCCCCTCACCCCGGCCCTCTCCCCAAAGGGGCGAGGGTGAAAAGACGGCCCCGTACAATCCCCTCTCCCCTTTGGGGAGAGGGTTAGGGTGAGGGGGGGC
Organism: Enterobacter asburiae; assembly: GCF_007035645.1. Lineage (NCBI taxonomy): Bacteria > Pseudomonadati > Pseudomonadota > Gammaproteobacteria > Enterobacterales > Enterobacteriaceae > Enterobacter > Enterobacter asburiae. Next base: position 694,762 of record NZ_AP019632.1, on the reverse strand, counting down.
TACCTTAATACATACCCATACAGCCGCTTAATCCCGTCGGCATCCTTCTCGCTGTAAACCCCCTGCAGCTCCGGCGAGAAGCCCGGCAGCAGGTTGACGCCCTCCTCCAGCGCGAGGAAGTAACGCTGTACCGCCCCGCCCCAGACCTCACCCGGCACCACGCACAGCACGCCCGGCGGATAGGGCAGCGCCCCTTCGGCAGCAATGCGCCCTGCGGCATCACGTATGCGAACCAGCTCCACGTCACCGCGAATATAGGCCCGGTTCGCATCCTGCGGGTTCATCACTACCTCCGGCAGGCTCTCCTTGCGGAACATCGCCTTCTGCAGATCCTTCACGTCAAAGCTGACGTAGAGATCGTGCATCTCCTGGCACAGTTGGCGAAGGGTGTAATCCCGGTAGCGCACCGGGTATTTCTGGAAGATCGTCGGCAGCACGTCCGCCAGCGGCGTGTCGTCTTCAATATGCTGTTCGAACTGGCCCAGCATCGCCACCAGCTGCGCCAGCTTCTCGCTGCTTTCGGCAGGCGTCAGCAGGAACAGGATCGAATTGAGGTCGCATTTCTCCGGCACGATGCCGTTTTCGCGCAGGTAGTGCGCCAGAATCGTCGCCGGGATCCCGAAATCGGTGTACTCCCCGGTTTCAGCATCGATACCCGGCGTGGTCAGCAGGAGCTTGCACGGGTCGACAAAGTACTGCTCGCGGGCATAGCCCTCAAAGCCGTGCCATTTGGCCCCCGGCTCAAAGCTGAAGAAGCGCAGCTCGCTGGCGATGGCGTGCGTCGGATGATCCTGCCACGGCCGCCCCGCCACCACCGGTGGGATAAACGGTTTGATCATATGGCAATTCGCAATGATCGCCTTGCGCGCTTCAATCCCCAGCTCGACGCACTCCGCCCACAGCCTGCGTCCGCTTTCACCTTCGTGGATCTTGGCATTCACATCCAGCGCTGCGAACAGCGGATAAAACGGGCTGGTGGAGGCATGCAGCATAAACGCGTTGTTCAGCCGCTTGTGCGAGCAGAAACGCGCCTGACCGCGAATGTGGTTATCCTTTTTATGGATCTGCGACGTTTGCGAGAACCCGGCCTGCTGTTTATGCACCGACTGGGTCACGAAAATTCCCGGATCGTTCTCGTTCAATTCCAGCAAGAGCGGGGACGTTTCCGCCATCATCGGAATAAACTGCTCGTAACCCACCCATGCGGAGTCAAAGAGGATGTAGTCGCAGAGATGACCGATCTTGTCGATCACCTGGCGGGCGTTGTAGATCGTCCCGTCGTAGGTGCCAAGCTGAATGATCGCCAGGCGGAACGGGCGCGCCTCGTCGGCCTTCTCCGGCGCCGCTTCACGGATAAGATCCCGCAGATAGGCGTCGTCAAAGCAGTGGTCGTCAATTCCGCCAATAAAGCCAAACGGGTTACGCGCGGCCTCAAGATAAACCGGCGTGGCTCCCGCCTGGATCAGCGCCCCGTGGTGGTTAGACTTATGGTTATTGCGATCGAACAGCACCAGGTCGCCGCGGGTCAGCAGCGCGTTGGTCACCACCTTATTGGCCGCTGAGGTGCCGTTCAGCACGAAGTAGGTTTTGTCCGCGTTGAACACTTTCGCCGCGAACTTTTGCGCGTGCTTGGCGGACCCTTCGTGGATCAGCAGATCGCCCAGCTTCACGTCGGCGTTGCACATGTCGGCGCGAAACACGTTTTCACCGAAGAAATCATAGAACTGTCGCCCTGCCGGGTGTTTTTTGAAAAATGCCCCGTGCTGGTGGCCCGGACAGGCGAAAGTGCTGTTGCCCATCTCCACATACTGGCTCAGGGTATCAAAAAAGGGCGGCAGCAGGTTCTCTTCGTAGCGGCTGGCAGCGCTCTCCAGTTCCAGAAACTCCTGAGCTTTACCCGAGATGACCGCGGTGGCGCCGTCGGGTACGTCCGTTGGCTCCTGCGAGAAAATAAACACCGGTAAATGAAAGCCCGTGCGTTTCAGCAGAGCAAGAATGCCGCTGCGACTTTCAGCTGTTGTGATGACGACGGCCGCCACATCGGTAAAATCAGTGCTGTCCAGCGTCACCTTTTCGCGGTGCGTAGACACAGTGGAGAGCAGCTCGCGGCTGACGGCAATTTTCATGGTTTTCATAGGCGCAGTTACCCTCACCGGGCGGTGAGACAGGGAGGAGAAAATTCGCGCAATAATGTCACCTTTTATTTTGAGGTGCAAGAAGGAATCAGTATGCACGAAATCAACCAAAGCTAAGGCCCGCGCAGCCCTGCCGTGCCATAATAATGCAATATCAATGATTAAATAACAGGAGTTAACTTTGGTTATCGGGCCATTTATTAACGCAGGCGCCGTATTGCTGGGCGGCGTACTCGGCGCCGTTCTGAGCCAGCGGTTGCCGGAGCGTATTCGCACCTCCATGCCCTCGATATTCGGCCTGGCATCGTTAGGGATCGGTATTCTTTTAGTGATCAAATGCGCCAACCTGCCGGTGATGGTGCTGGCCACCCTGCTCGGCGCGCTGATTGGCGAGTTCTGCTATCTGGAAAAAGGCATTAACAGCGCGGTGAGTAAAGCCAAAAACCTGACTGCCCGACCGGGCGGCAAGGCGAAACACGGCACGCACGAGTCGTTTATTCAAAACTATGTCGCCATCATCATTCTGTTTTGCGCCAGCGGCACCGGGATTTTCGGTTCAATGCAGGAAGGGATGACCGGCGACCCAAGCATATTAATTGCGAAAGCGTTCCTTGATTTCTTCACCGCCACCATTTTCGCCACTACCCTTGGCGTCGCCGTGGCGGCGATTTGCGTCCCGATGCTGCTTATTCAGCTCGCGCTTGCCACCTGCGCCACGTTGATTCTCCCGCTCACCACGCCGGCGATGATGGCAGACTTTACCGCCGTCGGCGGCCTGCTGCTGTTGGCGACCGGGCTGCGCATCTGTGGGATTAAGATGTTTGCCGTGGTGAACATGCTGCCCGCACTGCTGCTCGCCATGCCGCTCTCCGCGCTCTGGACGCACTTTTTCGCTTAAGGATGCGGCGAAATGGTGAGAGATTGCGCAGTCTGTAACGAAAACAACATTTTTCGTTGACGCCACGGGGCAGATCGGGTTTAATGCGCCCCGTTGCCCGGATAGCTCAGTCGGTAGAGCAGGGGATTGAAAATCCCCGTGTCCTTGGTTCGATTCCGAGTCCGGGCACCACTATTTAAAGAACCCGCCCACAAGGCGGGTTTTTGCTTTTCAGGGTTCCGGTAGATTTCTGGGTGTTCTAGTCACAGATGCCCGCTGCTTTACCCCTTGTGTCCCACTCGAGCATTTCCCTTAAGCGACTCCCTGCCCTTCCGGTCACAGTGTCGTTGTCTGTTCCGCTTCAAACGGTCAATAAATACTATTTCCAACTTGTATGCCTATCTGGTGGATTCATCACAGCGAGACAGAATCCGGTCTTTGTCCGGTCAGGAGAAGGTAAGCAGCATCACTTCACTTTTGATGTGTGCAAAACTCTACTGCGCCGGTAGGCTTGCTCAACCACTCACAACCCTGCGAAGGATTCCCGACCTTGTTCACGGTTCTCAATACAATCGGTTACCAGCCCTCCTTCAATCAACTTACTCCCGTCTCCAGGAAGTGATGCTGTTCATAAACCCGTTAAACTCGCAGCCATAAGAAGGCATTTTACACCACTATTTAGATAGACAATTTTACCAGGCCACTGGACTGCCCCCCCGAAAGAACCAGTATCTTTTTGTATCCTTGATATACCTCAACAGGAACCACACGACCTGTGCAGTACTGGCAGTACTATTCGTTTGTATTATCCAAATGAAGTTAATAAAATCAGTTGATTATAGGTAGCTTGTAAATCGAATATGTGTGATTTAATACATTGAACCAGTGAAAGCACAAACTATGACCGAAGGATGGCGGTTAGCTGAAACCGTTTCTGACGCTCCTGAATCTCTCACTGTTGTTTCATGCCGCATAAAGGTAACCCATGAAATCCGAGACGCTAACTGTCCAGCAAATATTCCAGGATCGCCGTCAATATTGCGTTCCCTTCTACCAGCGAGCCTATGTATGGACCCAACGAAATCAGTGGTCTGCTTTGCTGGAGGATATCACCGAAAAAGCTCAGATCCGCCTCTCGGGTACAAAACCGACTCCCCATTTTCTTGGCGCGGTAGTGCTGGAGCCACAACTCAAGAACGGCTTGATGGGCGTGGACACTCTGCACATTATCGATGGTCAGCAACGACTGACTACGCTCCAATATATTCTGGCATCCATCCGACTGGCGTTGCGTGCAACTGGCCTTTCCGAGTTAGAGATGCTAGTGCTGCCTTGCTTGCAAAACACAAACGAAGCAACAATGCGAAATAAAGAGGTCGAACGCTTCAAGCTGTGGCCAACATTTCGCGATCAAGCTCACTTTATTCAAAGTCTTAACGTTGATAATGTCGATGACCTCCGTAAGGTTTTCTCTGATAGCTTTACATTGCATGGCACACTGCGTAAGCATTTCAGCCATCCTCCGTCACTGGAGGCGCTGTGGTTCTTTAGTGGCAACTTTATCAAGTGGATTCGCTCGGAGGGTCACTCCTTACAACAAAATGCAGAGGCATTGATTGAAGCTGTCATGGCAGACCTGAAACTGGTCAGTATATCTCTTGCGGCAGAAGACGACGCTCAAATCATTTTCGAAACGTTAAATGGCCGGGGCGCTGAACTTCATGCGACGGACCTCATTCGCAACTATATTTTTATGCGCGCTGAACATGATGGCATCAATGCCGCTACGTTGTATGAAAATAAGTGGAAACCCTTTGAAGACTCGTATTGGACTGAAAAACAACGCCGTGGTCGTATAAACAAACCTCGCCTAGAGTGGCTAATTCACGCAACACTGCAAGCAGAAAAGCAACGTGAAGTAGACCTTTCTCGCCTTTACAATGAATATCGGGACTATGTAACTAAGGGCTCGCCTTCACACCGAGCCAATCAGCAGGTTGAACTCCTCAATAGATATGCTCTTCAATACAAAGAACTGATCGGTGGTTTGGGCACAACTCCTATCGCGTGCCTTGGTCGACGCATCTCAGCCTATGACGTGACCACGATTTATCCTCTTGCATTGCTCATTTCAGTTGCTGACATCTCTGATGCTGAAAAGACAACCATCTACAACGATCTTGTCTCGTATGTGGTACGAAGAGCGGTGTGTGGCCTGACGCCTAAGAACTATAACAACGTCTTTATGAATGTCGTGCGTCACTTAGCTAAAACCGGCATTTCCAGTATTGAGTTACGCAGCACCCTTAATAGCTTGAATGGTGAGGCCTCCCGTTGGCCGACTGACTCGGAATTCCTCAATGCTTGCACCTCTGCACGACTTTACCCTGGCAGGCTTGATACGCAGAAGATGCGCTCAATGCTAACCGAGCTTGAGGGGGAACTTCGTCGCTCGGTGAAAACTGAGGAGCCAGTTGTTCCAAACCTTTCCAGTCTCGATATTGATCACCTCATGCCTCAAAACTGGTACTCCCATTGGCCTCTCGAAAATGGGCATACCGTGACAAATTCAGACGCTACGTCAGTGAGTCAGATAGTTCTGGCCGGCGCTGAGCTTACACATAAGCAGCAACTTGTCTGGAAACGGCAACAAGCTATCGCAACGCTGGGAAATCTAACCTTGCTCAACCTCAGCGTGAATCGTTCGGCCCAACACTCTGCGTTCCTTAAGAAACGGGATGGTCTTATTACCCATACCAGCCTGCGCTTGAACGTGCCACTGATCGCTATGGATAAATGGGATGAGGAGCTAATTCTCGCTCGAAGCGAGTTGCTGGGGAATGCTGCACTGAGAATATGGGCGAAAGGCGATTAATAAACTGATTCTGGCGGCATTATATAAGGTACAACATTATTAGCATTTTGATGTATCGACAACATAGCTAGTCCACTGCGATTAGAACCATAATGACATTGAATTGAGAAATACAAATATGACTCTATTAGAGAACTTATTAACAAAAGGATATTTTCCTAAAGAGGCTCTATCTCCTTTCTCTACGGAAAAATATGCACGTGCAATTGCTAATGGATACGATAATCTACCTCCATTATTTAGAACCGGAAAATTCATAAGTAAGTGTGCCATTCATAATATCTCCAGAAAAGGAACACTACGGAGAAAGCTCGGGATACCAAATCCCGTCAACTTCTTTAGATTAAGTGAAACAATAACTGAAAACTGGCACGACATACTCGAATGCGCAAGTAAATCAACAATATCGTTGACAACTCCAGACACTGCCAGTAATGGCAACAGAGCATTTAATCCAAGGTTTTCACTAAATGAACTGCCAGACATCCATGCAAAACTTAGAAGTAAGCATAAATACATACTTAAAACAGATATAAGCAGATTTTATCATTCGATCTATACTCATAGCATTGCATGGACTTACCATACAAAAGACATTGCAAAAAAAAACAGAAGTAATGGTTTATTTGGGAATTTATTAGATAAGCACTTACAAGATTCACAAGATGGACAAACAATAGGAATCCCTATTGGTCCAGACACATCACTCATCATTGCAGAGTCTCTGTTAGCAAATATTGATCTTAAGCTTAGTGAAAAAGGAATTAGCAGTGGCTTACGCTATATAGATGATTATTTCTTAGGATTTAATACAATTGGGGAAGCAGAATCTGCATTAACAACAATGCAAGAACTTTTAAACGAATATGAGTTAGCATTGAACCCCTTGAAAACGGAAATCATACAACTACCGGTTGAATTCGAGCCATTAGCAATTTCAGAACTAAGAGCATTCTCCTTTCGAGATACAATTGGAGGTCAGAAATCAGATTTAATCCATTACTTCAACATAGCATTCAAAGCAGCAAAAGATTTACCAACGGAATCAATATTAAAATATGCAGTATCAAGAACATTTGAAGTAAATGTTACCACTGAAAACTATCCAGTCTTTGAAAACTTTATATTGCAATGCGTTACAGCTGATAGCAGCACATTGAAATACACCGTCAATCAGCTTATAAAATATAAAAGAATAGGTTATATTCAGAACATTGAAAATATATCTCATATTTTGAGGCAATTATCAATAACTGAAAGCTCACTTGGCCATGGAAACGAAGTTGCTTATTGCTTATGGCTTTATTTGGTACTAGGTATATCTGTACCAGAAGTCGTTGTTAAAAATGTAGTCCCAATGAGAGTTCCATTTGTTGCAATTTTATTATGCGATTGCTGGCAAAAAGGGCTCATGAACTTCATACCTGACTTCTCTATTTATGAAGAAATGATGGTTATGGAAGAGCTGTCAGGCGATATGTGGATGTTTGTCTATGAGATGCTTGCAAAAGAATGGTTTCAACCAACATCGAACCAAAACCCGATTAGTCAAAATGAGTGTTATAGGTTCCTGTTGAATTCAGGTGTTTTTTTCTATAATGAACATCTCTCATCAACTATTATGGCCGAAAATCCAATTGATACAGATGGCTCGGTTGAGGGATTCAGTGGTTGAAATTAGAAAGCACCTGTGAATAATTAGCCCTCCTCTTAATTTAATATTAGGGGAGGTGTGTTTCGATATGCCTATGTGAGCCTGGTTGAATAAATCAGTTTTGGGTGAACATCCCTGGATGTCGGTTGCTGCTGTCAGGTAATACGCACGCTTTCGATCATTATAGACCTATCCGATTCTCACTCATACAATTTTTCTAGAATAGCGTTCTTCAAAATGCATCTGCATACCCTATACGACATCAATCAGAGCTTTTAACGTCATTTCACCGAAACACCCCCATTATTTTCCCGCCCCAATCCTCCTTGTATCCCTTGTGTGACAACGACTTCCTTGAAATCTCCCGTTTCCCCGTTCGTTTTCAATGGGTGACGTTGAGCATTTACCGCCGAACACATCCCTTATCTTTACCCCATCATCTGAATGCTTTCATAAAATGAGAATAAATCCATCCTGAATAAGTGCCATAAGCTGATTATTAATAACAGACCACGCTGAGATAGTATTCTTTTCATATTGCATCCTGACTAAACTTGATAGTTTATAAAATGTAATTAGTATTATTGAAACAGGTAGATGTGGGAATTTATTATTGATTAAACGAGTTCAAAGAATTTTAATTGCCCATGAGGAATCACAGTCTATAGCTAAATCACCTTCGCACCAGCCACCATCAATACTCTTTGATTAAATGAAACCACATGCAGATTCATTTATATATTATTCATATAGGTTGTTTATTATCTGATAGTTTACCCTCTTCACTGCAAGACCAATAGTAAACAGCACATCATTGCCTTTCATTCAGTTCCACCCCAGCAATTTTTTCACGGGGAAACGGGGAATTACCTGCAAAACGTTATGCAGCAATGCTTTTTCCCCCCCGTTTTCTGGGATTTCACCGGGTAAGTTGCGGGGAAGACCAGAGGCAGACCGGAGAACGTCGATTTCTCTTTCACCTTCCCCCATGACCTGAAATGCCAGTTCATAGTCATGCTGTCTTTTCTGCCAAGGTTCGCATAACGCACTGAGGCACGGGACTCTTCCCACCCTGCCTCACTTTCTGAACCTTACTAACGTATTTATCACCCCTGCATAAGGAGACTTCTGCATGTCCACACCACGCTGTTTTAAGTTCACTTACCGCCTCATTGATGGTCTGCCTCCTAATGAATCCGATGCCCCTTCCCGTGAAGCCGAGTATAGCGACACCGAAATCAGCGGGTTCAAAGGTCTGGTAGGTAAAGGGGAAGGCAAAAAAATTTTCTCTTACGCTATCTCTGGCAAGGTCGCAAACGCGCCATCAGTATTGGTCACTGGCCGGAGATTGATGTCACGACCGCCCGAAAGATTGCCACTGAGATGAAACGGCAGATAGCCACCGGCACTAACCCGCGTTATGAGCGGGACAAATGCCGGGCCATACCTACCCTTCAGAAAGCCTTCAGGCGTATTATCCGGCGGGCAGGCATTTACGATAAAGAGGTCTGCATTCACACCTGCCGCCACTCAGTTGCAGCGCTAATCGTTTCACGGGGAGGCACCTTATATGACGTTCAGGCCCAACTCGGACACCGCAATATTCAGTCGTCACAGCGTTATGCCCATCTGCACCCGCAGCGGCTGAAAGCGACCGGCCAGTTGATTGAGCAACATATTGGCGACACGCTGTCCAAGTATCCCTTTAGGCAGGCGATATTGTTTACCCTGTCGGAGCAAGTTCAGGTAAGCAAGGCGCTCGGTCAGATCACGCCGTATTGTTTTTTCGCAGACGTTAATGTCGTCAGCAAGGCCCCTGACGGTCAGTGACTCCCCATTATTGAGGCGTGTCAGTATCAGGCCAAGTCGGTATCCAAGTTTGTCGTGTCGGTCCATTCCGGCATCCCGGTTGCTGAAGCAAGGAATGGGATTATCAGAAGGAGAAGGGACAGGTTAAGTCTATGCATATTGATGAATGCATGCATAGTTTATTCCATTAAAATCAATAATATGCAACAATAATTTCAGTTGCTATTCTTATTGATCATAACCTGTCAACATCCATGCCTACTAAATTGTCGACCACGAATGTAAACCCAACTCGACTTTGTGAGAGGCATAAAATTGTTCCCTCAATTCCCTTGATTTTAATGAAGAAATCATTAGCATCAAACAAAAGCATTTATCCAGCATGCAGAACAAACGTTCTGAGGGCGGTAGCGTGTTTAGCGCTTATAGTACTTGGTTATCAAATAATTAATTTTGAACTTTAACGATTCTAGCCTCATCGCTTATACATTTGTGAAATCAAATATTAATTCCTTCTCACCAATTAAGGACAATGAGATGTCAAACGAATTTGATTTAAATCCTATAAGATTCTTTACTTCACAAAAGACGTCTCCAAACAGTATACAAATTCATAATATAAAAACAAAAAAAGCCAAGAATTTACTGAGAGGAATTGATTCAGATAGTTATAAAAGTACAAAAACCGCACTTGAAAAAATAAAATTAAATTGCACACGCACAGATTATAAAAACTCACTTTTATATGTACGTACACATACTTTCTTTGAAAAAACTGATGTTGGGCAACTATTTAATGATTTTTGTCCAAAAGGCATAAAGCAACCACATGAATACACGCTCTCCGAAATTATTAAAGAAATAGGCAATTATACAAATGAACTTTGCCTTTTAACAGAATGTGCATATAGTATATCGAGTCATCTAAGTAAAAATGAATTTCTCAAAGCATTAGAGGCATGCGATGACCTCGTTAAAAACAAAGGTGTTTCTATATATTTATTAAGGGTAATATCATACATAACCAACAGATATCAGTTATTCTCCTTAGAAGACAAAGAGTTACTCAACAAAATTGACAAATTGAAGCAGTCCATAAAAATTTCGAACAATAACTTTCTCTCTGAAGCAGTCTCACAATTAAGCAACTTACGTACATCACATTTAGCTATTTGCAAACGTATAAATGAGTTGTCAACTGATTTTGAAAAAGGCCTGATTGCAAAATCATTCATCAACCCAATACCAAACAATTATGATGTTTTCTTAAAAACATTAAATGCCTATTACTCATTTTCATTATTTGATGCTTTCCTATATTATCAAAATATATCAAAATTTAAATTACCTTTCATCCCCCCCCATCTAATAAATTCGGATTTAACACTAATCCATCAAGAATTTTGCTCAATAGAATTCGATCCTAATCTTATCTACGATGAAGTTGATGAAGACACAAGCCACTATTATCTAAGAGAGTGCTTTCTTTTCATAGAACAAGAAAAGGCGTTAAATTACCTACTAATACATGGAAGCTACTACACTCCCTATGTTTCAAACAAAAGAATAAATCAATTTTCAAGGCCATTAATAAACCGATATTTTGAGAATTTAAAAAATCTAAACCAATTACGCTGTGAGAAAATGGTCGATGTTGAAATAAACTGGCATAAATACAATAATAATACATGTAGCATGTTAGAGAACTCATCGGCATTAATATACCTTCTAACTAAAAAAGAAGGATATCTCGACCTGCATGAACAGTATTTATTTGTAAAACTTATGTCCTACACACGTGATATCGGAGAAATATGCCCCCCCGATTTTTTAGAAAGAATTGCTGATGATGCTAAGGATTATCTTTTAAAGATTGTAGCTCAATGCTTAATAACTATAAATAGGAAAAGTCAATATACAGAACATCAGTTAAGAGCTACGATTCAAGATTTTTGTATTAGTGAATTCAATAGTAACCTTTTAGAATTGTTAAAATATCTTCACCAAGTTTCACCTGCAGTTACTGAACATATAATAACCATCTCAAACGAAACATTCCTTAGTACATTATTCCATTTAACTGACAAACCAATTGATGCACTCAATTTGCGTGCAGACATGCTATTTTGGTATGGTGAAATTACAAAAGATGAACGATTTAAAGATAGAGCTAAGACGCTGAGGATAGATATACAGATTAATAAAGAAAAAGGGACTATCGATGACTCAAGAATTTATGTTGACCCATTGAATTTTCAGCAATGGTTCGAAGATAACATGGTCAGTAAGTTAACCATGATTTTAGATAATCTTATGATTAGTAATGACTCATCATTCAAACTTGATTGGACCAGCAAAGGCAGTTCAGTCAGTAACGGAGAAGAACTAATTGAATCCTTGTTGGCATGTTATAAAGAATTCTGTGAAAACAAGGTATTCGGCATAGCATCATATCTTGGGCGTAGAATAAGGCATGGAACATTTAAAGGAACAGCTATTACAGAGATTCAAAAGCTTCCTAACGAGCAAGAATATCATAGTATATTCGAGGACAAGGACTTCAAACGGAGGCTTGATGAATGGCTTCTCCAATACGAATATATGATTGAAGATTTAGTAAAAAATCACCTTCAGATAAAAAGCAAGAGAAAACCAGCAGGCTTGATCACCACTGAAATAGACACTCCTGCTAAAACAGTAATTGCAAATCAACTTGTTTTTGATATTTTATCTCTTTATCCTAAACGAACTGGCGTGATCAGACTACCTAATCTAATTATTGATTATTGTTGGCGTTTAGTTGAGCAAGATCTTGCTAAGACTAAAAGACTATTAAGTCAAAAAAAATCTTCACATGGTGTTTTTTCTTATACACCTAAAAATCAAAGCCCTTATTTAAAAAGAACATTTTCCAAATTCACACAAGAAGTGAACTCATTAACCGGTCAAAAATTCGGACTAATGGCTTCTTGGTTCAACAAACCTAGCTATGCTTCCCCAAGTGCCGATATCTATTTACTATTCAATGCTGTAATTTCAGAAGTTAAAGAGAGGATGATTGGTTTTGAACCTACTATAGATATAGGTGAAAAAACATTTACTATTGATGGCGGCACTTATTACATCTTATATGATGCACTTTATGTACTAATTCATAACGCTGCTAAGCATGGAAAACTGGATGGCACCATTCACTTTAATGTTTTTCCTTCTTCGGCACATAATACAATAAGACTATCTCTTTCGACAGAGTTAGGATGTCTTCAGGATATCTTGAAAGCTGAATCACAAATAAGACTATTTATAGAATCAGCAGATAAGGATTCTAATTTCATAGATGACGCTCACATCATTGAAGGAAATAGTGGAATGAAAAAACTTAAAAGGCTTGAGAAGGAAGGAAGCATAAGTAATTTCAATTTCCACTCTAATGAAAGAGAGCTTTTGCTATGTTTCGAATTTGACTTTCATCTTGACCATAGAGGTATATACGATGATATTGATAGTTGAAGATGATGCACACAAATCATCGCAAATAAGCGATATATGTGCTGCGTTAGAATATGATACTGATGGACGTACCATTGTTGATAATGTAAAAGATGTTGTCCGGTATCTAGTGCATAATACTCCTCTAAAAATTGTACTAGATATGTCATTACCTAGCCATAAGGCGCTGCCTGGGCAGGGAACTCCAGTGCCAATGCCGACAGGTGGCATTGAAGTTTTATTTGAATTGAAGATGAAAAAAATAATGCACATTCCCATTCTAATTTTAACTCAATATCCAGAAATTGAAATTGAAGGTGAGCCTTATCCTATTGATGAATCTGCGGAAACTTTAAAAGAGATGTACGGCTTCAAAAATATACAAGCCTGTTATTACGAAAGCAAAAAGAATGCAAAATGGATTAATGTAACAACTGAATTCCTGAGGAATTGATGAATATACTTATTATTGAAGACAATCACCTAAAGTTACAATCCATAAAGGAAACTATCACAGAAGAACTGAGCGAACGTTCAATTACCCCTTCTATATCAATAGCATCAGACTTAGCTCAGGCAAAGAGATACATTTGCACTACACTTTATGATCTAGTTATATTTGATATGTTTCTTCCAGAAAACAGTTCTTCGACTAACGAACGAGATTGCTCATCAGAGTTAATTCAAGAGTTTTCAATCAGCAAGAACTACCAAACTGAAGCAATCGCATTAACTCAATTTGTCATAAGTGAAATTGAAGACATTCAATTATTTAATCTATCAGGTATAACTGTCGTTCATTATGCAGAAGACCTTAATTGGAAACTAGCACTAAAACAAAAAATAAACAGAGCATCTCAAAAGGTTCGCTGTGACTTTCTAATATTTTGTGCATTAAGTAGTGAACGCAGTGCATACCAAGAAACGAATTGCACGTTAGGAAATAAAAAAAATATTTATGGGATGAACTGCCAGGAAGTAGAAATTGATGGTTCAAGGGGGTTCATCATTACTCCCCGAGGAATGGGGCTTGTGAATATGGCCATCATTTCCTCCAAAGCCATTGAACTTTTTCAGCCAAAGATAGTTGCAATGAGCGGTATATGTGCAGGTGTCCAAGGAGAATCGAACTTTCTTGATATCATAGTTGGGAAAACTTGTTGGGAGTATCAAACCGGAAAATGGAAAGATGGAAACTTTGAGCAAGAGCCTTATTATGCAGAATTATCCCGAAGTCTTCAAGTAGACCTTGAACAATCTAGCGAGGATCTAGAAACAATAAATCACCTCAGAAACAACCTATACAACTCAGCATTAAAAAGCATGAAAATAAGAATCGCGCCACTCTCTTCTGGTTCGGCAGTTATAGCCGATAGTGAAATGATGAAAAAAATTGGTATGCAGCACAGAAAAATGGCAGGATTGGAAATGGAGATGTATTCACTTTATGAATCTGCGGCTCAATCGTTGAGCAGCCCTTTGGTTTTTGGTGCTAAGGCAGTTGTTGACTTGGGTGGCATTGATAAGAATGACGATTATCAGGAAGAAGGGTGTATTATTTCTGCAAGATACATTACCTTAATGCTTAAGGAGCAACTTAAAAAACTGAAAAATCATAGCTAAATTTTGAGCAAAGAAAACATCAACACCTTGCATATATTTCAATAACTCTAACACCTCAAATATATTTCAACTCTCTTTTATAGGATATTTAATTAATTTTAAAACAAGAAAAATATATGCAATGCTGATAATGAGTAATTTCAACTTCTTAGAAAGCAATATTGATATAATTTTTAATCAGATATCGGCTTAAAGGTGTAACATGTCAGATCTAGCTCCCCCGAGTGATAAAAAACTTGAAGTAACAATGGCTCTAATTAAAGGAGCGTTAGGTTCGATACCGTTTGTAGGTTCAGTGGCAACTGAACTTACAGGATTAATTGACCCTTTCGAAGCCCGTAAAGATAAATGGGCAAGAACTATAGCCAAAGTTGTAGAGGAGATAAGAGAGAGTCAAAAAATACTTCCGGAAACGTTAGCAGCTAATGAGAGCTTTATCTCATTCCTTTATCAGTCAACACACATTGCTATCTTAAATCATCAGCAGGAAAAAACTGAAGCTCTACGAAATGCTCTGATCTCGACAGTGTCGTTACGTTTACCTTCAGAAGAAATTATTTTTCAGTACCTCCGATATATAGACGAGTTGACTGTTTCACATATTAATATCCTATCATTTATAAATGAGCATGCTGAAACATATGCTAAGCATCATAGTCTTGAGGAGGTACTAATAACTACCGAGCAACATTTTTCCACAACATTTGAGCGAAGCCATTTCAGAGCAATTATGTATGATCTAGCAAATCGTTCGTTAGTTCAATTTACTGACTTGGATGATTTTGATGAGTTTGCATCGGGGGTTGCATCAATAATTACTGAGCAATCCAGCAAAAAGCCTATGAATATTACTCAGTTAGGTAAGGGATTCCTAGATTTTATTCGCCGTTGATCAACTCAAAAATCTGGTATCCTTTCCCTTCGGGTATTTTAGAAACTACCATGACACGAGTTTTGAAAATCCCCGTGTCCTTGGTTCGATTCCGAGTCCGGGCACCACTATTTAGAAAACCCAGCCTATGGCTGGGTTTTTGCTATATGGCTACGGCCGATTTCTGGGCGTTGATAAGCGTGGCTCTAATGCAGGCACGCTTACGCTAATAGCCCGGTAAGTTAATACAGGCGGTGGCTCTTTTTTATCACTTAATTTTGCCGGATAAATTGCTGACCTGATTTGAAAGGTTGTCATTGCTCCGCTTCATGTCATCAAGGCTTCTTTGCAATCGCTCGATCTTACTCTCCTGCTCAGAATTCTTTCTCTCAAGCTGTAAAACCTTCTGAGTTAGTTCATCGACTTTGCGGTTGTCGGACTTCATCTTCCTCAGGCCATCCTGCATCTCCTGTAGATCCGACTCCCTGAAATCAGAAGGCTCGATTTCATCTGCATCAGAAATTACCGGGATATATCCTCCATTAGCGCTGCTGGGTTTGATACTAACCTGAACTTTATTTAGCCCCGCAGAGTGCGCGTAACCTATTGAAGAAAAATAAAAAAAAGAAACAACACACAGACCAGACAGAAATTTATTCATTTCTAACGTCCTTTTAAATTTTTCAATCACTTCCAGGAGTCTCCTTCTGGTATCACCCGCTCAGGATAAAACACATGGCTTAGCCTCTGGCAGTTCATAAACGGGGTTAAAGAGCAGAAGATACCATTCGTTTTTCATTATAATACGCGTTTCCTCTCCCCCAAAATCCAACCGCCACCCGCTCATTTTCTGCCACCTTACATCCGCCGGTAGATAGCGGTTTGTACTGCCGATCGCGGAATTTTTTTCTGAGCCGAAACTGAAACCAAAACAGCTCCGGTTCAAAATAATGGTCCATCACAAAGTTGCTCTACTCAATTCCGTACCGGATGAAAAGGTCAAGCAGCATGTCCTCAAGATCTTCAGGTATGAGATTGAAATGCTCCTGGAAGGTCCATTCTTTCTTTGCCGGAGATTTACGGTCACTGTAATTCTCAGTGAGGTAATCTAACAATTCTTGCTCATCATGTAGCATCAGAAAAATTTCCAACCAGTCTCTTCAACCGTGTCCATTACAACGCCCTTTCTCTCGTTTTGAGCCAGAGTAAATCCATAGCTAAAACAAGGATGTCGTCACCGTCCAGTTTTCTTAAAACTCAGAATACCACCCGCAAGTCAGTTCTATGCTTTTGGTTCCCCCCCCCTAGGGATCGTTCCCACCTGCGTCCAGCAGTTTGTTTTTAAAGATAAACAAACACGCCTCGTTGAAGTTCTCCGCCCCCAGGCGTTCCGAGAGCGCCGTTCGTTTGCGATAGAGGCTTTTGACCGACGTATTCAGCTCATCGGCAATTGCTTCCATCGGCATCCCTGCCCGCAGCAACCGCAGCATGATCGCTTCGTGCGTGCTAAGCCGTAAGTTAAGCAGCCACTTCGTGGTCAGGCGCCTGCCCTTCATATTGAGCACCAGGTTAAATAACGACGCCATATCCGGCGCGGTCAGCGACGTGTTCATAAATAACTTCATACTGAGCAGATTCTCCTCGCGGTGTCGCATATCGAGCATAACGCAGCAGATTGTTTTTTTCGTTCTGGCCGGATGGCGTATCAGGTAATCATATAAACGGAGCGGAGAACGACTATCAATCAATACAGAATATTCATCTGCACCGTTATCAAATATGTTTCTGTCAATCGAGTCGAGCAGGATAATATCCGGGAAAAATATCCTCATCCCCCTGACAAGGTAGCGATCCTGAGTCACTAAAACAATTGAAGTTGCCACTAACCATCCCTTTTAGATTAAAGCAAGCACGATCCCTCGCAAAGAAGGCCGCCTTCGTTTTATAGCGCTGTTATATTAACGATAAATGTATTCTGGCTTTGGACATCCCTCAATACAGACATTGATGAGTAAGACTTCCTGTAGACTATCATTCAATGGCTGCCATTAATTATAAATAAAAAACAATCGCAGAAAAGTCACTTCCCTAAACATTAAGAGTTTTTGTCATGAAACTTCCCAAACATGCACCAGAAAGTACTTTAATTGAGGCAGGTAAACCACATTAAAAATATATACAAAGCTGTCACAATATAAATAAAACACCAATACATCAATCAGTTACAAATAAACAATCATTTCAATAAAACCGCCAAAAACCACTCGATACAGAATTATCTCAAAACATCACAGCCCCATTTCAACATATTTATCCGGCAACATATCAGGTGTACATTAGCTTTCACCCAGTCCACTGAGATAAGGATCCATAATTACCTTTAGGTAAGTACCCCGTAACATCACTGCATTCAGATTTAATGTTCTCATTTATGGCCTTTAACGCTGAGTTTAAAGGCGGCCGTGTTATGCAATGGATTCATGATAAACAAATGGCAAATAGATATGGAAAGATCGCTTCGCTTCAATACGTTATTCTTTTATCGCGCCCCAACATTATTGTTTCTGTTATTCCTCTTTCCTGTTCTGGCTCAGGCTACTGAATCCGTATATGAGCAACAGATTCAACAGGCGCGTAACGGTAATTACTCGCCGTTTCTCGATTATCTTCAGCGTTATCAGCAGCAGCATGCCCTGACGCCAGAACACGTTGCGGACTGGTTACAGGTTGCGTCCTGGGCAGGTCATGATGACGAGGTTATTCAGGTCTGGCAGCGTTACGGTATTTATATGCCGCTGCCCGCCCGCGGCGTTGCTGCCGTCGCGCAATCCTGGCGGAATAAAAAAGCCTGGCAGCCAGCCCTGGCGCGCTGGAAAGAGGCGCGTAGCCTTGCGCCGGATAACGACGAGTATCGTATCGGCTACATAAAAACTCTCGCCGATGCCCGCATGGACACGCTTGCCCTGCAGGAAGCCCAACGGCTGGTAGCGGAAAATCCTTCTCAGGCACATCTTGAGACGCTCTCGTATGTCTGGTTACGCCAGGGAAAAAGCTGGGATCGGCTTCTGGCAGACACGCGCGCGCTGAATATCGCGCCTGAGAATAAAGCGCTCCTCAGCGAGCTAATCGACGCGCTAACGGATAGCCGGGTGAACACCCCCGCGCTGCAGCTTTCACAAAGCGTCACGCTGTCCCCCGCGGAGCGTCGCCGTCTTGAGCGTAATGCCGCCGCCGAACGGGTTCGCCTTGCCGATGTGCCCGGCAGAACAGAAAAGGAGCGCCTGCAGCTTGCGCAATCCACGCTGAATCGTTACGACGATCTGCTTTCCCGCTGGCAAAAAGATCCGCAGGCGGCGGAAGACGTCGTTCTGGCGCGTATAGACAGGCTTGGCGCGCTATACGCCCATGCTGATTACCCACGGGTGATTAGCGAATATCAGGATCTTACGGCAGACCAGCATCCGGTGCCGGGCTGGGCAATCGGCTGGGTCATCTCCGCATATCTTCAGGAGAAAAACGCGGCCGCCGCCTTCGCGCTTCTGCAACGCTATCCGCAATACGCTTCCGACCCGCAGGACGAGGAGCACGCGCTTTTCTACGCCTGGCTGGATACGGGAGATTATCAATCCGCCCGCCGATATGCTGAGCGCCAGACCCGCAGCGTCCCGTGGACCCGCTACGATTTCGGCTCCCCTACCCCTCAGCCGAACGATCGGTGGCTTACCGGGCAGTCGCTCCGCTTTAACTATTTGCTGGCGACGAATGCCCTGCCGGAAGCCGAAAAGCTGGCGCACCGTCTGGCGACAACGGCGCCGGGCAATCAGGGATTACAGATTGACTACGCCACCCTGCTTCAGGCGCGGGGCCTGCCGCACGCGGCCGAGCAAACGCTGAAAAAGGCGGAGGCGCTGGAGCCGTCCAATACAGAGCTAGAGCAACAGCAGGCTTACGTCGCGATGGATCTACAGGAGTGGCGACAGATGGATTTACTGGCCGACGACGTGCTTGCCCGCGCGCCTGCCGACCGCAGCGCCAGGCGTCTCGACAGGCTCAGAACGGTCCACCATATGTCAGAGCTGCGCCTCAACGCGAGCAAGGGCTTGCACTCCGATAGCCCCGTCAGCGGGACGCACGACCTGAGCTGGGACGCCACGCTCTATGGCCCACCCGTAGCGGACAGCTGGCGGCTGTTTGCGGGTACCCGCTACGCGCAAAGTAATTTCGATGAAGGCAAAGGCACCAGCCGTCACCTTTTGGGCGGCGTCGAGTGGCGACCACGCGACCTCCAGCTCGAAGCCGAGCTTTCCAGCAACCGCTATCACGGCGAAAACAAGCCGGGCGCTCGCCTCGCAACAACGTACTTTGTGAACGATAGCTGGCAGGTCAGCGGCAGCCTGGAACGCCTGTCGCGCACTACGCCCCTTCGGGCGTTACGCAACGGTATTAGCGCCAACCGGGGTGAAGGCGGGGTGCGCTGGTATCAAAACGAGCGGCGTGAGTACCAGTTCAGCGCCGCCCTCAGCCGCTTCTCCGATCATAACCGCCGCCAGGAATACACCCTCACGGGCAAGGAGCGTCTCTGGCAGACCCCGTCCCTGACGCTGGATCTCGAGCCGGGGATCGCCGCCAGTAAAAACAGCCTGCGCGACACGCTCTACTACAACCCGGCGCGGGATCTGTCCGTGACGGCGGCCCTGGCCGTTGACCATGAAATGGTCCGCCATTACGACACCCTCTGGAGCCAGCAGTTCGTGGCGGGAGGCGGCAGCTACTGGCAGAAAAATCAATCCGCTGGCGCCATCGCCCTGCTGGGTTACGGACAGCGCGTTCAGTGGAACAACGTTATTGATACCGGCGTGATGCTGAACTGGGACAAACGCCCTTACGACGGCAAACGCGAGAGCAACCTCTCCGTCACGTTTGACGCGACTTTACGCTTTTAAGGATGAATATGCTGAACACACGTTTTTCCGTGGGCCTGATACTCCTCGGCTGGCTCTGCCTCAGCGCGAGCGTCTGCGCGCAGGCGATCTCGTTCATTACGCCCAAAGAGAGGCCGCAGCTGGAGGCGAGTAAACCCTGGCCGAAGAACCAGTTTCTGGTCCTGGCCTACCACGACGTCGAAGACGATGCCGCCGATCAGCGCTATCTCTCCGTTCGCACCAGCGCGTTAAACGAGCAGATAAGCTGGCTGCTGCACAACGGCTACCACGCCATCAGCGTGCAGGACATTCTTGACGCGCATGACGGGAAAAAAACGCTGCCGCCAAAAGCCGTTCTGCTCAGCTTTGACGACGGCTACAGCAGCTTTTACACCCGCGTCTGGCCGCTGCTTCAGGCCTGGAACGTCCCCGCGCTGTGGGCGCCGGTGGGCAGTTGGGTCGATACGCCAGCCCATCAAAAGGTGAATTTTGGCGGCCTGATGACGCCCCGGGATCGCTTCGCGACGTGGGACATGGTGCGCGAGCTCAGCCAGTCTCCGCTGATTGAAATCGGATCGCATACCTGGGCCTCGCATTACGGCATTCCGGCCAACCCGCAGGGCAGCCGCGAGCCGGCCATCGCCAACCGCTTGTATGACAAAGCGACGGGTCGCTATGAAACCGACCAGCAGTTCAACCAGCGGATCGGCGATGACGTTCGCAAAGTGACTGAAAAAATCACGCAGGTGACGGGCAAGGCGCCGCGCGCCTGGGTCTGGCCCTACGGCGCCGCCAGCGGTACGTCGCTCGCTATCGCCAGACAGCAGGGTTACCGGCTGGCCTTCACCCTTGAGGACGGGCTGGGGAACGTGCAGGATCTGGGCAACATCCCCCGCCTGCTGATCGCCGGGAATCCCTCGCTCAAGGCGTTTGCCAGCACGGTCAGCCAGGTTCAGGAGCGCGATCCCGTGCGCGTCATGCACGTCGATCTCGACTACGTTTACGATCCCGAACCGGCCCAGCAGACCCAAAATATCAACAGGCTGATCCAGCGGGTTTACGACATGAAGATCAGCCATGTTTTCCTGCAGGCGTTTGCCGATCCGCAGGGCGACGGCAGGATCAAGGCGCTTTATTTCCCCAACCGTCGACTGCCGGTTCGGGCCGATCTCTTTAATTTTGTCGCCTGGCAGCTGCAAACCCGCGCCGGGGTAAAAGTCTTCGCGTGGATGCCGGTGCTCTCGTTCGATCTCGATCCTTCCCTGCCGCGCGTGCAGCGCCGGGATCGTCAAACCGGCCAGCTGCATGAAGCCACCGAGCCCTATATCCGGCTCTCCCCGTGGGACCCGCAGGTGCGCCAGCAGGTGACGGACATCTATGAAGACCTGGCTCGCTATGCCAGCTTCAACGGGATTTTGTTCCATGACGATGCGGCGCTGACGGACGTGGACGATGCCGGTCAGAACACCACGCGTCATAAAAGCCAGACGCTCATCGGGTTTACCCACGCCCTGAGCCTGGCGGTGAAGCATATTCGCGGCCCGCAGATAAAAACCGCGCGCAATATGTTCGCCCTACCCATTCTGCAGCCCGAAAGCGAGGCGTGGTTCGCGCAGAATCTTGATGATTTTCTGGCGGAGTACGACTGGACGGTGCCGATGGCCATGCCGCTGATGGAGTCCGTTCCGGCAGACGAGAGCGATGCCTGGCTGACGCGTCTGGTTAACGCGGTCGCCGCACGCCCCGGCGCGCTTGATAAAACCATTTTCGAGCTGCAGGCCAGGGACTGGGACCAGAAACCGCAGCGCGCCGTGTCCGACAGCCAGCTTGCGCAGTGGATGCGCGTGCTCCAGCTGAACGGCGTCAAAAACTACGGTTACTACCCCGACGACTTCCTCAACAATCAACCTGATATCTCACGCATCAGGCCTGAATTTTCTTCGTACTGGTACCCTGACAATGACTGATCGCATTATCGCCTTCTCTATTTTATGTCTGGTATTCGGGTTGCCGTTAGGCGTGGCCGCCCTCTTTACCGGCGAACTGATTCTGGATTTCGTGTTCTTCTGGCCGCTTTTCATGTCGGTACTCTGGATAACAGGCGGCCTCTATTTCTGGTTTCAGCTTGAACGCCACTGGTCGTGGGATAAAGACACGCCCGCCCCGACGCTCGCCGGTGAGCCGCTCATCTCCATTCTTATCCCCTGCTTCAACGAGGGAAGGAATGCCCGGGAGACCATCAGCGCCGCACTGGATCAGCGGTATGAAAATATAGAAGTTATCGCCATCAACGACGGGTCTTCTGACAACACCGCGCAGGTGCTGCAGGAATTGGCGCAGGAACAGCCGCGCCTGCGGGTGATTAACCTCGCGGAAAACCAGGGGAAAGCGCTGGCGCTCAAGGCCGGGGCAGCGGCGGCGCGGGGCGATCTGCTGGTCTGCATTGACGGCGACGCCCTGCTCGACCGCGATACCGCCGCTTATCTGGTGGCCCCGCTGATTCAGTACCCCCACGTCGGCGCGGTTACCGGCAATCCGCGCATTCGCACGCGCTCCACGCTGATTGGCCGCATTCAAGTGGGCGAGTTCTCATCCATTATTGGGCTCATCAAGCGGACGCAGCGGATCTATGGCCGGGTCTTTACCGTCTCCGGCGTCATCGCCGCGTTTCGCCGACAGGCGCTGGCGGACGTCGGGTACTGGAGTCCGGACATGATCACCGAAGACATCGACATCAGCTGGAAGCTTCAGCTGCGCCACTGGGATATCTTTTTTGAGCCGCGGGCGCTGTGCTGGATCCTGATGCCGGAGACGCTGAGAGGCCTGTGGAAACAGCGCCTGCGCTGGGCCCAGGGGGGCGCGGAGGTGTTTCTGGTTAACCTTCGCAGGATCGTGCGCTGGGAGCATCACCGCATGTGGCCGCTGTTTCTGGAGTACGCGCTGTCAACGCTGTGGGCCTTCGCGTACGCGATGACGGTGCTGCTGTTCCTCCTCAGCCAGGTTGCGCCTGTTCCCGCCAGGCTGACGGTGGAGAGCCTTTTTCCACCGGAGTTTACCGGCCTGCTGCTGGGCGTGATGTGCCTGCTGCAGTTCCTGGTCAGCTTGTACATCGAGCGGCGCTATGAACGAAAAGTGGCCAGCTCGCTTTTCTGGGTGATCTGGTTCCCGATGGTGTACTGGATGATTGGCCTGTTCACCACCCTCGTCGCATTTCCAAAAGTCATGCTTAAACGCCAGCGCGCCCGCGCGCGCTGGATCAGTCCGGACCGGGGAAAAGGGAGCATTTAATGAACGAAAATACCTTAATTTTGACCGAGCATCGGCTCTTGCCGCGTCTTTTTGATGCCGCGCTAACGCTGGTGGCGTGGGGAGGATTTCTGTTTTTCCTGTATGCCCGTCTGTGGATGCAGCTAACCGATGAGAGCGACCACCGCTGGAGCGTGATTATCGCGTCCTTTAATACGGTGTTGATCTACCTGCTGTTTGCCGCGCTCAACGGCTGGCTGCTGATTTTGTGGTATCAGTACAACCGCCGTCGCGCCAACGTGAGGCGGCGCCAGCCGGGCTATTTTCACCAGGAGGAGCTGGCCCGCAGCTTTAACGTCTCACCGCAGATCATCTCCGAGATGAGCCAGTACAACCTGCTGACGGTGTACCACGATCAGATT
Organism: Enterobacter asburiae; assembly: GCF_007035645.1. NCBI lineage: Bacteria > Pseudomonadati > Pseudomonadota > Gammaproteobacteria > Enterobacterales > Enterobacteriaceae > Enterobacter > Enterobacter asburiae. The sequence continues at coordinate 670,839 of NZ_AP019632.1, read as the reverse complement.
GGCCGCATCATCGATCTGAAGATCAACGAGCAGCAGGAAGAGGAAGAACAGTAACAAAAAGCCCCCGCAGGAGACCCTGCGGGGGCTTATTTATCGCAGGTGTGAACTACTTATCTTTAACCACAATCAGCGGCTCGATATCGCTCTCTTTCTTCACCACCAGCGAGTCATCGCCGCGCAGACAGGTTCCGCCGTAGTTCCCGCCCACGGTGAAGGTGCAGACCTGTATGTACTTGCCGTCGACCTTCGGCAGGCACCACAGCTGCTGGTAGATATTCTTGCGGTCGACAAACTTGCCGCTGGATTTATCCAGCAGTTCGTCCTGAGCGCTGATGAGATCGATATTGCTGCCGCAGCGGCCGGCAATCGGCTTGACGGCATAGCCGGTCTGCTTCAGCAGGTCGTTAACCTCAAAATCGGTGTCGAGCAGGTAACGGTGGTTCGGGAACAGCTGCCACAGTACCGGGAGAATCGCCTTGTTGCCGGGAATAACGGTCCACAGAGGTTCGAAGACCAGCACCTCCGGGCGCAGCAGGACGTCAATCAGGCGCACCTCGCCCTCGGGATGTCCGGTGCGGATCGGCACGGCGGCGTATTCGGTTTCGCTTACCTCGCGGATCTGCTCTATCGCCGTTTCCCACGCCCAGGTTTTCCACACGCAGTTGACGTGGCGACCTTCGTCGTCAATCAGCTGTCCGGCGGCATCCCAGCTGAGCGCCTCCAGCCCGTGCAGAATTTTGGTCTCGAACCCGGCCTGCATCAGCGAACGCTGAATAAAGAGCGCGTGATAGTCCTCTTCGACATCGTTGTCCTGCATGATGTGGACGAACGGCCGCGCGTGGCTGTGCTTCCACGCCCCGGTCAGCTCTTCCAGCAGCCCTTCCGCCGGGTTATGCCCGTTGCCGCGATAGCCGTTTTTCACCCACTCTTCGAGAATCAGCCCGCCCTCGGTATGGCAGGACGCGGAGTCGGCGTTGTACTCGTAGACCTTAATGCCTCGCTCATCCATGCAGAAATCCATACGACCGGTGATCATATGGTGGCGACGCCACTGCCAGGAGAGGCGCAGGCGCGGCCAGAGGATTTTCGGGATGTCGAAAAGCGCCAGCAGGCTGTCGTCTTTCAGCACCTTGTCCGTCGCGTGCAGGTACATCAGGTGCAGTTCGTTAGTGGCCTTGATCAGCTCCTGCTCGGCGCTTTCGGTAATGGTGAAGTACTGGCAGGGATCTTTGTTGATCACATGGCCGTTAGCGCGGATATACGCCTGCTGCAGCGCGTCATTTTCGTTAAGCCATTTTCCGTCGAACTGACGCTTGTTTTTCAGCCGCGCGCCGCTGATTTTCAGCAGTTCGCCGTCGATTTCCGGCTGGGGAATGCTGTGTTCCGCGTCGTCGGTCTGGATCATCCAGCCGAGAATCTCCGTGTCGTTGAAGGTGTCATGGATCGTGTAACACCCGTTCTCCACGCTCAGACGCAGCTCGCGCGTCCACTGCTGCCCGAGCGGCAGCGGGGAGTGAATCACGTTCTGCTCCGCAATACGCACCTTATCGTCGAGAAGCTGGGTGATCACCGCCACGTGGCCGGTCTCGTGAAACTCGCCGCCCTTTTGCCAGATCAGCAGCGCCCCGGCGCGCGGCGCGCGTTTTGAACCGTTGGCAAAAGCCTGAAGGGGCAGAATGTTATCGTTCACCACCTGGCGCAAAAAGCGCAGGGAGAAGATTTCCCACGCCATGCCGACGTCGGTAAACACGAAGCCATAGTTGAGAAACAGGAAACGGCGGGCAAACTCAACGCATTGCCACTTGTGGCCCATGTATTCGTTGCCGATATAGCTGCGAAAATCCGCGTCTTCCGGGTATTTTCGCGGGTCCAGACTGCCGTAATTTGAAGAGTAAATCGCCACGCCACCGGGCGCATAGCCTAACAATGTCCCGAATGGCGCATCACTGCTTAACTTTCCTTTACGCATGTATCCAACCTAAAACAGGCAGGCGGCAATTTTTTTAAGGGTTGTCGTCGTCTGCACGTTGTAATTAACCTGACAGAGGGACATTTATCATACACCTGCGCGGCGCATTAACTACATGTTAAACAGCCAGCATGCCGCGAAATGCCCTGGCGCGATCTCCTGCATGGCAGGCTCCTGCGTCTGGCACACCGGCATGGCGTGCGGGCAGCGGCTGCAGAACTTACAGCCCGGCAGCGCGGACGTGGGGCCGGGAATGTCGCCGCGCAGGGTGGCGTCTTCGAGGTTACGGATGCGCGGATCGGGCTGGGGAACCGCCGCCAGCAGCGCGCGGGTGTAAGGGTGCGCCGGACGTTGATACAGTTCATTCGCCGGGGCCACCTCCACCAGTTTACCGAGATACATCACCCCAATGCGGCTGGAGATATGGCGAACCATGGAGAGATCGTGGGCGATGAACAGATAGGTTAGCCCCAGCTCCTGCTGCAGATCCTGTAAAATATTCACCACCTGCGCCTGCACCGAGACGTCCAGCGCCGAGAGCGGCTCATCGCACAGCACAAATTCAGGATGCACGGACAACGCGCGGGCAATACTGATGCGCTGGCGCTGCCCGCCGCTGAACTCATGCGGGAACCGTTCAAGGTGCTCGTGCTTCAGCCCCACTTTGTAGAGCAGCATTTCAGTGCGTTCCCGCTGTTCTTCGCGGCTGTAGCCGTGGATCTGCATCGGCTCGGCCACCAGCTGTCGCACCGTCATTCCAGGGTTGAGCGAGGAGTAAGGATCCTGAAAAATCGCCTGCATCCGTTTACGCAGCGGCTTAAGCTCTTTTTCACGGGCGTGGGCAATCGCCTGCCCGGCGAAGTGGATCTCGCCCGAGGTGATATCGAAAAGGCGCAGGATGGCGCGCCCGAGGGTGGATTTTCCGCAGCCGGACTCCCCCACCAGGCCAAACGTTTCGCCGGGCTGGATATCAAAGCTCACGCCGTCAACCGCCTTCACGGCCACGCCTTTACGCAGCAAACCGCCGTTGAGCGGATAGTGTTTGCGCAGATCGCGCACGCTCACTAATGGCGCCAGTTGTTCACTCATGCCTGAATCTCCTTGTCGGCCCATAGCCAGCAGGCGGCGCGATGGCCCTCTCCGGCGGTGTAAAATGCAGGCTGTCGTTCACACTGGGGCATGCGCTTCGGGCAGCGTTCCGCGAACGGACAGCCCGGCGGCGGATTAAGCAGGCCGGGCGGAGAACCTTCAATCGGCGATAAACGTTGATTGACCTCATCCGGACGCGGCAGCGAGGCCAGCAGCCCCTGGGTGTAAGGATGCGCAGGGCGATAAAAAATGTCCTCCACGCTCCCCTCCTCCATTACCAGCCCGCCGTACATCACCACCACGCGGCTGCAGACCTGCGCCACGACGCCGAGATCGTGAGTGATCAGCAAAATCGCGGTCCGGGTCTGCTGTTGCAGACTTTTCAGCAGGCGCAGGATCTGCGCCTGAATGGTCACGTCCAGCGCGGTGGTCGGCTCATCAGCAATAAGAAGCTTCGGGTTGCAGGAGAGCGCAATGGCGATCATCACCCGCTGGCGCATCCCGCCGCTGAACTCGTGGGGATACTGGTCGTATCGCCGTTCCGCCCCGGCAATGCCTACCTGTTCCAGCATGGCGATGGCCGCCGCTTTGGCCGCTTTTTTGCTGAGCCCTTTATTGCGCATCAGGATCTCAGCCATCTGCTTGCCGATGGTCAGCACCGGATTCAGGGCGGTCATCGGATCCTGAAAAATCATCGCGATCTCGTTGCCGCGAATGGCGCGCATCTGCGCGGGCGTTTTCTGCGCCAGATCCTCATTCTGGAAGCGGATGCTGCCGCCGGTTATCCGTCCGTTGCTCCCCAGAAGCTGGATAATCGACTTGCAGGTGACGCTTTTCCCGCAGCCCGACTCGCCGACGATGCCGACAAGTTCGCCCGGCTGAACCTGAAAGCTCACGCCGCGCACCGCGTGAACCTCGCCCTCGCGGGTGCGGAACGTGGTTTGCAGGTTCTCAAGCGCTAATAGGTTATTCATCGCGATTCGCTCCCGGCTCAAAGGCGGTACGGAATACATCGCCCAGCACGTTAAAGCTGAACACCGTCAGCAGGATCAGAATGCCGGGGAACATCGCCAGCCACGACGCTTCGCCAATATAAGACTGCGCGTTGTTAAGCATGCTTCCCCATGACGCCGCGGGCGCCTGCACGCCCAGCCCTAAGAAGCTGAGGGTTGACTCCATCAGAATGGCCGAGGCGATATTGAGCGTGGCCGCCACGATAATGGTCGGCAGCACGCCGGGAATAATGTGGCGCACGATGATGCGCAGCGGATGCTCTCCCGACGCGCGGGCATAAAGCACGTACTCGCGCTCTTTCACCGACAGGGTTTCAGCACGCACCAGACGCGACATGTTCATCCACGTCAGCAGGCTGATAATCAGAATGATGTTATCCACGCCCGGCTTGAGGTAAGCATTCACTACCAGCAGCAGGAAGAAGGCCGGAATGGCCATCAGGATATCCACGGCGCGCATCATCAGGTTATCCAGCCAGCCGCCAAAATAGCCGCTCACCGTTCCCACCACCGTGCCGATAAGCGTGGAAAAGAGCATGGCGAGAAAACCGACCATCAGGGAGATCTGGCCGCCATACAGCGCGCGGGTAAAGTAGTCGCGGCCGTATTCGTCGGTGCCAAACCAGTGCGCGGCATCCGGCGGCAACGTGCGCGCGCCGAGCGCCATCCGATCTGGATCGTACGGGCTTAACCCCGCACAGAGCGCGGCGGCGACGAAAATAAAAAGCACAAACAGAGAGAACTGCGCCGGACGGTTGCGGCGCAGCTGGTGACGAACCTGCTGCCAGCGTCTGCTCATCCGGGTTACCTCAGCGTACGAATGCGGGGATCGGCGAAGCGATAAAGCACGTCGGCGATCAGGTTTCCGACGATCAGCATCATCGACGAGAGCATGATGATCGCCATAATCAGCGGGTAATCCAGCGAGGCGATCGACTGGATCCCGAGCAGCCCCATCCCCGGCCAGGAGAAGACGCTTTCCGTCACATAGGCCCCCACAATCAGCTCTCCGAACGACAGGCCGAACAGGGTGATCACCGGCAGCAGCACGTTTTTCAGAACGTGCCGAAACAGAATACTGGAACGCGTCGCGCCGTAGGCAAGCTGGGTTTGCACGTAGTCGGCCGAGAGCTGCGAGATGGTGTTGGAGCGGATGTAGCGCACGTAGCTGGAGAGGTTGTAGAACGTGAGGGCAATACACGGCAGCACGCCGTGACGCAGCAGATCCAGCCCGTTATCCTCCATGCCGATGGTGCGCATCCCCATGCTGGGGAACCAGTTAAGCTGCACGGCAAAAACGGTGATAAGCAGGATGCCGAACCAGAAAATCGGAACAGAAATGCCGATATAGGCGAATAAATTGAGCAGATGATCCAGCCAGCGGTGCTTAAATGCCCCGGCCAGCAGGCCCAGCGGGATCGCCAGCACAATAGCCATCAGCAGCGACGCGCCCATCAGCCCCAGCGTGGCCGGAATGCGTTCGCCGATCATCTCCAGCACCGGGCGGTGATAAATCAGCGAATAGCCGAGATCGCCCTGCAGGACGTTTTTCAGCCACAGGACGTACTGCGTGACCAGCGGCTTATCCAGCCCCAGGCTCTGGCGAATACGTTCGATATCCTCCGGGGCCATACGCGGCGTAATGTACGCCGCCACCGGATCGCCGGGCGCGAGCTTGACCAGCAGAAACGCCACCAGTGAAATAAAGAACAGCATCGGCAGCAGCTGCAGCAGCCGACGCGTGAGGAGTGTGTTCACGACGTGCCCTTTCAAAAGCCCCGACCTGACGGCCGGGGCAATCACTTATTTCTGATAGATTTTTGACAGATCCTGGAACAGATAGACCGGTTTCGGCTCCGCTTCCTCGGTGCCGCCAAAACGCTTGTCCACCGCGACGGTCGCATTGGTATAGGCGATCGGGTAGTAGGTCATGTCGTTCGCCACGGTCTGCTGAATTTGCTTATAGATATCGGCCCGTTTCGCGGCGTCGGTTTCCACTGCGCCTTTATCCCACAGGGCATCAAACTGCGGATTTTTGTAGTGCGCGTAGTTATAGGCTTCGTTGCTCATGAACAGCGATTTGTAACCGTCCGGCTCGGAGCCCATGATGTAGCCGCCCAGGTTCAGCTCCCACGCGGTATTGTTCATATCGAGGCTGCGCTGAGACATGGCGTTGGAGTCCAGCGGCATCAGCTCCACGTTCACCCCAATGCCCTTCAGCGCCTGCTGAATGTAGAGCGCCATGCTCTCCTGGGTTTTGTTGGTGTTCACATACGCCAGGCGCAGCTTGAGGTTGTCCGGCGCGCCGGACGTCTTCAGCAGCTCTTTGGCTTTTTGTAGATCGAACTTGTACTGTTCGACGTCATCCGTCTTGTAAAGCGTATCTGGCGTCAGGAACGAGGTCGCCGGTTTAGCGTAGTCCAGCGAGGTAAACGCGGTCTGGGTGAGCTCGTCTTTGTTGATGGCATACGCGATGGCCTGGCGCAGCGCTTTGCTCTTCATCACCGGCACGTTCTGGTTGAACGTCATATAGGCCAGACGGCCTTCCGGATAGACCACGAAGTCAAACTTACCGGTATTTTTCAGGCGGTTCACGTCCTGCGGGTCAACCATCTTGAGATTGATTTCCCCGTTTTGCAGCGCAAGGTTGGCGGCGTTGCTGTCTTTGGCGAAACGGTAGGTGACCGAATCAAGCTTCGCTTTGCCGTTCCAGTAATCGTCAAAACGGGTCAGGGCGTAATACTGCCCGGCGCGGTACTCTTTAAATTTGAACGGCCCGGAGCCGACCGGCGCATCGTTTTTGCTGCTCTTTTCCAGGTCGCCTTCACCGGCGAACACGTGCTGCGGAATCGGGTAGATTTGTACCAGGGTGCCGGTAAAGGCCGCGCTGACCTGCGGTAGGGTGAACTTAACGGTGCGCTCATCCACCTTGCTCACCTGTACCGGCTTGTCGCCGTAGGTGAACATGCTGCGGAAGAAGCTGTGCTGTTTGGCATCCAGCAGCTTATTGAACGTAAAGACCACGTCGTCCGCCGTCAGCGGCTGGCCGTCCTGCCATTTGAGGTTGGGTTTTAACGTCAGGGTATAGCTCAGGTTGTCGGCGGAAGGCGTCAGGCTTTCCGCCAGGCCCCACTCAATGTTGCCGTTATTAAAACTGTACAGCGGGGCATAGAGCGCCTGCATGATCGTTAACGTCGTACGGTCACTGGCATAGAGCGGATTAACGGCTAACGGGTCGCCGGAGGTAATTCCAATAATTAGCGAACCGCCCTCTTTTGGCGCGTCGTTTTTTGCCGCAGCCGCACTGTTTGTCTCTTTATTTTTCGCATCATCACAGCCCGCCAGGCCTAACGCGAGCGAAACGACCACTGCCGATAACAGAAGCTTGCGCATCTCACTAACTCCTTGCCTTATAAAGTGTTTATTACTGCATCTTTTATTTATGTTGAAGCATCATATTCAGCTTTATCGGTTTACGCATTAATTATGAAAATGCGATTTTCGATTAAGCTTATGCCGGATTTGATATATATAAGCGCCGGAAGGAATAGCGGCAGATCGATTACGCTCAGTTCGTTAAACGCTTCACAAATCTCCTGCTACACTGCCTCAACACATCACTCAAAAGGCAGGCCAACATGTCAGACAACACGTATCAGCCACCAAAAGTGTGGGAATGGAAAAAGAACGGCGGCGGCGCGTTCGCCAACATCAACCGCCCGATTTCCGGCGCGACCCATGAGAAAGATCTGCCCGTGGGCTCCCACCCGCTGCAGCTTTACTCTCTCGGAACACCGAACGGTCAGAAAGTGACGATCATGCTCGAAGAGCTGCTGGCGCTGGGCGTGACGGGCGCGGAGTACGACGCATGGTTGATCCGCATCGGCGAGGGCGATCAGTTCTCCAGCGGGTTTGTTGAGGTGAACCCGAACTCGAAAATACCGGCGCTGCGTGACCACTCCACGAACCCGCCAACGCGCGTCTTTGAATCCGGCAATATCCTGCTCTATCTGGCAGAGAAATTCGGTCACTTCCTGCCGAAAGATCCGGCTGGACGCACCGAGACCCTGAACTGGCTGTTCTGGCTGCAGGGCGCAGCGCCGTTCCTCGGCGGCGGCTTTGGCCACTTCTACAACTACGCGCCGGTAAAAATTGAATACGCGATTGACCGCTTCACCATGGAAGCCAAGCGCCTGTTCGACGTGCTGGATAAACAGCTGGCGCGCGGTCGCTACGTGGCGGGGGAAGAGTACACCATCGCGGATATCGCCATCTGGCCGTGGTTCGGCTGCGTGGCGCTTGGCAGCGTCTATAACGCCGCCGAGTTCCTCGATGCAGAGAAGTACACAAACGTGCAGCGCTGGGCGAAAGACGTGGCGAATCGCCATGCCGTTAAGCGCGGCCGTATCGTTAACCGCACCAGCGGCGAGCTGAACGAGCAGCTCCACGAACGCCACGCGGCGAGCGACTTCGATACCAATACGGAAGATAAGCGTCAGGCGTAATGTTCCGCCGGGCGGGTCCCCGCCCGGCAACTGAGATCCCAGCCCAGGGCATGATTAGCTTAAAGGTTGAGCCGGTATTGCTGGCACTATCTGGACGTTTTTCTCGCGTGAGAAACGACGTCTCAACCGACAGCAGTCACAAAGGATCTGTTATGAAACTTATTAAAACAACGCTGGTTATCAGCGCCCTCATTTTTTCCACCTCGGGAATGGCTATCGACAAAACCGCCGCTGGCGCGGTAGCAGGCGCGGCCATTGGTGCGGCCACGGGCAAAGATCTGAAATCGACCGTTGGCGGCGCCGTTGTAGGCGCAGGCACGGGTGCCATGTTCAAAAACGGCGGCAAAGGTAAAGCCGCGCGTAAGGGCGGCGCGGTAGGTGCTGCCGTGGGCGCAGGTGCCGCAGCGGTTACCGGCAAGAGCGTGCTGAAAGGTGCAGCCGTTGGTGCGGGCACGGGCGCGCTGATCGGTGAAGCGACGCACTGATAAATACAGCCGGGCAGCGCTCTGCGTTTGCCCGGCATGAATCACATCCCCGATGATGCTTTTCGTTTATTGTTCGTTTCTCATCCCTGGATAGTTTCCGTTAACCGCATTAATACTTAATGTCCCGCGCTTTTTGTCTTCCGGACTGTTTCATCTGACGCTTGTCCTGACGGCAGTCGTGATTACTCTGGTTATTGTTCGCCACGCAGGTCTGCTTCACCTGCCGCGACGCGTCGCGGGTTTCCTGCCTGACATCACGCGCCACGCGCCGCTCCTGCGCCTGCTGGGTCGCACTGGCAGAAACCGAGAACAGCATCAGAAGAATGCAAGAAAGGACAGGAATGACAGATAACGATCTGTTCATAGCAACACCTCGGAGAAGAGAGCCCAGAACGTCAGGGGGTTAGCAATAGAATAGCAGTTTCAGAAGGGGCTCAATGGGGAAGGCGTTAATAATACAAGGCCGCACAAGGCGGCCTTGTACGTTGCGTTATGCCGTCAGGCGGAACTTCTGCACCGAGCGCTGAAGCTCTTCGGTCTGGCGCTCCAGCGCCGCCGCTGCCGCAGAAACCTCTTCAACCAGCGAGGCGTTTTGCTGGGTCACGCCATCCATCTGGGTAATGGCAATCCCGACCTGCGAAATACCCTTGCTTTGCTCCTCAGAGGCGGAAGCGATTTGCTTCATGATGGTCGTCACTTCCGTCACGTCGCGCAAAATCGCATCCATGGTGGTGCCGGTGTCGCTCACCAGCTGCGCCCCCTGCTCTACGCGGGAAACGGAATCGGTAATCAGCCCCTCAATCTCTTTAGCCGCGTTGGCGCTGCGGCTTGCCAGGTTACGAACTTCACCTGCCACTACCGCGAAACCACGCCCCTGTTCGCCGGCACGCGCCGCTTCAACCGCCGCATTGAGTGCCAGAATATTGGTCTGGAAGGCAATGCTGTTGATCACGTTGGTGATTTCAGCAATTTTCTTCGAGCTTTCCGAAATACCGCTCATGGTGGTCACCACCTCTTCCACCAGCGAGCCGCCGCGGCTGGCGGTAGTTGAGGCCACATCAGCCAGCTGGCTGGCCTGACGCGCGCTTTCCGCGTTCAGTTTCACCGTGGCGGTCAGCTGTTCCATGCTGGCTGCCGTCTCTTCCAGCGCAGCCGCCTGCTCTTCGGTACGGGAAGAGAGGTCGTTGTTACCGCTGGAGATTTCCGTCGCACCGCGCCAGATATTTTCACTGCCGGAGCGAATCGTACTGACCGCTTCGCGCAGGCTGTCCTGCATCGCGCTCAGCAGCGGCACCAGCTGCCCCACGCAGTTGCGGCCGAACGGCTCAATGGGCTGGCTGAGATCGCCCTGGGCAATCTGGCGGAACTGCTGGCGAATGCGAGCCAGCGGTTTGACCAGCATCGCCACCAGGTAACGGTCGGTGAAGAGCAGGATCAGCAGGCCGATAATCGTGGCGACGATAATCACCGTGCGGGTCATGCTTGTCAGGCCGTCCACCACCACGCGGGTGCTGTCGAGCGACTTCGCGGCGGCATTGTTGAACGCCTCAGCGGCCGCACCGAACGCGCGGCTCAGCGGTGGCGTGACGTTGTTGGCCTGCTGGCGATACCCCTCCAGAGCCCCCTGCTTCGCCTGCTGCATTTGCGGCGTGACGCCCTGTTCGAGCAGCGCCTGCCAGGAGCCGATCACCCGGGAAGAGACCTGCTCGTCCATCGGGCCTGGGGAGATCGCTTTCATCTCGGCCAGTTTCTTGCCCATGTTATCCAGCGCCTGTTGGGCAGAGGACAGATCCGGCGTGCCGCCTGCGGCTTTGACTTCCATCGCACGGCTCAGACGGGTCACAAAGCGGAAATATTGATCGTTACCCTGGCTGAGTACCGTCATCTGTTTAACCAGCTGGCGATCGACTTCATTGCCATCCGATACGCGAGAAAGGGACCAGGTGCTGTACAACCCAACGCCCGCCCACATTAAACAAAAGATCCCGAGAATCGTCAGCATGACGAAACGGATCGTGAAATTACGGAGCATATTCATAAGTCTTCCTTGCCGTGAGGGTGAGTTCGCCCAGAGGCGAGTACTACTCTCGTTATCGGCAGGAAAGAGGGAAATTATAACGTTTTGTGATTATTTTTAATTAGCGTGGCTTCACTGGTCACACAGCTGGCGTTAATCATTAGGCCCGCGCTTAGTGATGCAATTTGTGATGTGATAAGTGCAGAGTGGGAAAGCGCTTTGAATCTGTGGCAGGCGTCGTCGGATAAATAGTGCTGTCTGATGCCCTCACCCCGGCCCTCTCCCACAGGGAGAGGGAGAAAGGCCGCACCGAGCGGTCCCCTCGCCCCTTTGGGGAGAGGGTTAGGGTGAGGGGTAAGGTGTACTTTATTTCTTACTGATCTTATCCAGATACCCCATCACAAACGCAGACAGCACAAACGTCAGGTGGATGATGACGTACCACATCAGTTTGTTATCCGGCACGTTCTTCGCGTCCATAAAAACGCGCAACAGGTGGATAGAGGAGATCGCCACAATCGACGCGGCCACTTTATTCTTCAGCGACGAAGCATCCATTTTGCCCAGCCAGCTGAGCTTCTCTTTACGCTCGTCGATATCGAGCTGGGAGACAAAATTCTCGTAGCCGGAGAACATCACCATCACCAGCAGCCCGCCCACCAGGGTCATGTCCACCAGCGACAGCAGAACCAGAATCAAATCCGCTTCGGCAATAGAAAAAATGTTCGGCAGAACATGCCAGATTTCCTGAAAGAACTTAATCGTCAGTGCGATAAGTGCCAGCGAGAGGCCAAAATAGACGGGAGCCAGTATCCAGCGGGAGGCGTACATGGCATTTTCAAAAAAGCGTTCCATAGAGTCCTGTTTGCAAAAGAAACCAGCGCCCAGTATATCTCAACGGCGCTGACTGTTTGCAATAACTCAACGGTACGTCACTCAGACGTTGTCTGGGTTAACCTCGGGACGTGCGTACTCCGGCCAGACAAGCGCCACCAGTTCAGGATAGGCTTCCAGGCTGAACTCGCGAAAACACTGACGCAAATTTAATACGTCCAGATCGGAATAAGAGACCTTCTCGCCGTTAAGACAGCGCTTTTTAATATTGTCATAATATTTATAGACTGCTGAATTCAGATCGCTACAGCGACGCTGTGCCTCAAACAGTCCAGGCGTGTCATTAATTTCCGACATTTTCATGCGCTTAATTGTCGCATGTAAAAAGTCGATATATTCGTGGTTCACCCGCCAGTACCAGACAGGCGTAACGGAGTTCATCAATACAGAGAAATGGTCTTCCCCTTCCTCTTTTGTCATCAGTTCAGGTTGCGGGGGTTCACTGGTGTCTTTCGACACTTTCGTTTTATTGAACTCCTGCATCAATAAAAGCACACCAGCGGTCAGTAATAGTAATGTGATGACCGTAAAAAAGATGCTGTTCATGGGTAGGCTCCATTTTTTTTGATTTTAAATTTGCCTCATGATATTGTCAACGAATCTCACGCCTTTACCAACCCCACCCTGTTGAAAATAAAGGAAATTAAAAATGCTGCCCGACTATCTCGTCCCGGCTAAGTACCACATTACGCCTGTGGAACAGCAACCGACGGAAGCAGAAAAAGAGGCCAGTTTCACTCAGGGGAAAAGAAAGCTCTCTGATTTCGAGCCCGATATATTAATTGGTGTTTCCCGAACTGGCAAATCCCGAAATATGTTGCTGGAAGAGCACGATCGCCATATAAAAGACCGCTTATTTCGCGCCATAAAAATTGAAGCCTTTGTCCACCTGCTGAATGACCTGCAGGCCGAGGGTGAAATAGATGCCCAGAAACTAAGTCAAATAATGACCGAGAAAACCGAAGAAATTAATGAAGCGGGCAATGAAATTTGGCTTAATTTAATTACGCGCGAAAAAAACAACCCAATCTTTTATAGCCTGGGGGAAGATTAACGTGAAAGAAGTTAAAAACAACGACGTTTATTTGACTTTAGAAGATAAAAAAAGTGATGAATTTATCTTAAAGCAAAATCTCGACGCGCTGAGAAACACAAAAAATGACGAGATGACGCGTATTACGCAAGACCTGGTATCGATCCCGGCGACGCTGGTTCGTCTGAAATGGCAGAATCGCCGTGAAATTTATCCGCTTCAGGTCAAAGAAGAGATTTACGGTGCCGTGATGAACGCCATCATAGAGCAGCGTCCCGAGCTGAAAGAGAAGCTTCTGGGACGTCTTGAGGCCAATTATCAATATCTCCTTGCCAGAGAAATCGCCACCCTGCGTCTGACGCGCAAGCTGTCCGACGGTGAGTATCGCACCTCAAACGTCACCTGCGTTGCGCTTGATGAGGACGCGCTGGCAACCCCCTCTACCGCACCGATGGATAGCAAAAACGCATAAACCGACAGGCATAAAAAAAGCCGGCTTTCGCCAGCTTCTTTATCACTTCGAGGCCGCTTTCTCTTCGCCGACCAGCCCAATCTTCAGGTAACCCGCCTGATGCAGCGTGTCCATTACCTTCATCATGGTTTCATAATCAACGGTTTTATCCGCACGGAAGAAGACCGTGGTGTCTTTCTTACCGCCCGTAAGCTGCTCCAGCGCCGGGATGACCGAGTCGGCCGTCACCGGGTCATTCCCGAGGAACATGGATTTATCCGCCTTCACCGACAGGTAGATAGGCTTCTCCGGGCGCGGCTGGGGCTGGCTGGAAGAGGCGGGCAGATTCACCTTCACATCCACCGTCGCCAGCGGGGCGGCCACCATGAAGATAATCAGCAGAACCAGCATGACGTCGATAAACGGCGTCACGTTGATTTCATGCATTTCGCCGTTATCGTCCAGATTTTCGTTTAGACGCATCGCCATACTCTTAACCTGCGCGCAGTTTAGACGCCGCGTGCACCGGCTTAACCGAGCTGGCGTTCAGGTCGAGATCGCGGCTTTGCAGCAGCAGAACCTGCGCGGCAACGTCACCCAGCGTGGCTTTGTAGCTGCCAATCATACGCGCGAAGATGTTGTAGATGACCACCGCCGGGATAGCGGCAACCAGACCGATTGCCGTCGCCAGCAGCGCTTCTGCGATACCCGGCGCAACGACCGCCAGGTTGGTGGTTTGGGTCTGCGCGATACCGATAAAGCTGTTCATGATGCCCCAGACCGTACCGAAAAGACCGATGAACGGTGAGATCGCGCCGATGGTCGCCAGATAACCATTGCCGCGTCCCATGTCTCGGCCAACGGCCGCAACGCGACGCTCCAGGCGGAAACCGGTACGTTCTTTGATCCCTTCGTTATCTTCACTGCCAGCGGAGAGTTCCAGCTCGTTCTGCGCTTCGTTCACTAACAGGGTGGTCAGGCTTTTCGCGTGGAAGGATGAGGTCATATCTGAAGCCTGATCCAGAGAGCGGGCTTCAGCCAGCTGTAGCTGTTCCCGCTTAAGGCGACGCTTCTGCGAAAGCAGCTCGGCGCTTTTGCTGAAGAAGATAGCCCAGGTGACAACGGACGCCAGAATCAGGCCGATCATCACAATCTTAACCACGATGTCAGCATGCTGATACATGCCCCAAACGGAGAGATCCGTCTGCATCAAATTATTACCCACTCTGTATCTCCAGGACGCAAATCACAAAATCTGAGCGTAATAATATCAAAACGTCGTCGAATTGATAGTAGTTCTCATTAGTATTTGCATGGTGCCGTAATTTTCGTTCACTTTCCTTGCGCTTACGCAGTAAAAATTTCTTATGCAAATTTTTGCTAATATTTTCTGCTTATTCGATAAGCCCCGGGGTGCAGTTTTTTCCAATCGTGGTAGTCTGGACGTCCAGACGTATAAAAACAGGGTTAGCGAACATGACAAAGAAGCATCTTGATACCACGCTGGTACAGGCAGGACGCAGCAAAAAATATACGCAGGGATCGGTCAACAGCGTGATTCAACGAGCCTCCTCGCTGGTGTTTGATACCGTTGAGGAGAAAAAAATTGCCACGCGCAACCGCGCGAAAGGCGGGCTGTTTTATGGCCGTCGCGGCACGCTAACCCATTTCTCTCTTCAGGAAGCGATGTGCGAGCTGGAAGGCGGCGCAGGCTGCGCGCTGTTCCCGTGCGGGGCAGCGGCGGTCGCCAACACCATTCTGGCGTTTGTGGAACAGGGCGACCATATCCTGATGACCAACACCGCCTACGAGCCCAGCCAGGACTTCTGCACCAAAATCCTCAGCAAGCTCGGCGTAACGACCGGCTGGTTCGACCCGCTGATTGGCGAAGGCATTGCCGAACTTATTCAGCCAAACACGCGCATTGTGTTCCTGGAATCTCCGGGATCGCTCACCATGGAAGTTCACGACGTGCCTGCTATCGTGAAAGCCGTGCGCAGCAAAGCCCCAGAGGCGATCGTGATGATCGACAACACCTGGGCGGCGGGCGTGCTGTTTAAAGCCCTGGAATTCGACATTGATATCTCGATTCAGGCGGCGACGAAATACCTGATAGGCCACTCTGACGGCATGATTGGCACCGCGGTTTCCAACGCGCGCTGCTGGGATCAGCTGCGTGAAAATGCCTACCTGATGGGCCAGATGGTGGATGCAGATACGGCCTACATGACCAGCCGCGGACTCCGCACGCTGGGCGTTCGCCTTCGTCAGCACCATGAAAGCAGCCTGAAGGTGGCCGAATGGCTGGCGCAGCATCCGCAGGTTGAGCGCGTGAATCATCCCGCGCTACCGGGCAGTAAAGGCCACGAATTCTGGCAGCGTGATTTTACGGGCAGCAGCGGTTTGTTCTCGTTCGTACTGAAAAAGCGGCTGAATAACGACGAGCTGGCGAGCTATCTGGATAATTTTACCCTCTTCAGCATGGCCTACTCCTGGGGCGGTTTTGAATCCCTGATCCTGCCTAATCAGCCGGAACAGGTTGCGGCTCTGCGTCCCGGCGGTGAAGTGGACTTCAGCGGTACCCTGATTCGACTGCATATCGGTTTAGAAAATGTTGACGATCTGATTGCCGATTTAGCAGCAGGGTTCGAGCGTATCGTGTAGAGTGCTGGCTGAAAATGTACTCTCTGGACGCTTTTGTGGACACGGCAATGAGAAAAGTCTGCATGAGTTGCGCCCGGGATCAAACCCGACGGGCGAATAAGGGAGTACAATAGCGCTATATCTGCTGTTCCACAGGAAAGTCCATGGCTGTTATTCAAGATATTATCGCGGCGCTTTGGCATCACGACTTTGCCGCGCTGGCGGATCCTCACATCGTTGGTATCGTTTACCTCGTGATGTTCGCAACTCTTTTTCTGGAAAATGGATTACTGCCAGCCTCGTTTTTACCCGGTGACAGCCTGCTTTTACTTGCCGGGGCGTTAATCGGGAAAGGCGTCATGGACTTCACGCCAACAATGGTTATTCTCACCTCCGCAGCCAGCCTGGGCTGCTGGCTGAGCTATCTGCAGGGCCGCTGGCTTGGGAATACCCGCGTCGTAAAAGGCTGGCTGGCGCAGTTACCGCATAAATATCATCAGCGTGCGACCTGCATGTTCGACAGGCATGGCCTGCTGGCCCTGCTGGCGGGGCGTTTCCTCGCGTTTGTTCGCACGCTTCTGCCAACGATGGCGGGCATTTCCGGTCTGTCAAACCGCCGCTTCCAGTTCTTCAACTGGCTGAGCGCTCTGCTGTGGGTGGGTGTGGTCACCACGCTCGGCTATGCGCTGAATATGATCCCCTTTGTGAAACACCATGAAGATCAGGTGATGACCTTCCTGATGGTGCTGCCGATGTTCCTGCTGGTGGCAGGCCTGGTGGGAACCATCGCGGTGGTGATTAAGAAGAAGTACTGCAGCGCGTGATCCCCTCTCCCCATAGGGGAGAGAGGAAAAAGCTTAAGCTCCCTGCATGGTTCGGATGCGTGATGCATCTTCTCCCGGCGTAACGCCAAAATAGCGCTTAAACTCCCGACTGAACTGCGACGCGCTTTCGTAACCCACCCGCATTGCCGCCGCGCTGGCCTTCATGCCGTCGTGGATCATCAGCATCCGCGCCTTATGCAGCCGGTAGGTTTTAAGGTACTGCAGCGGCGAGGTGCTGGTTACCGACTTGAAGTTATGGTGAAACGCCGAGACGCTCATGTTCGCTTCCGCCGCCAGCTGGTCGACGCTGAGGTTTTCCGTGTACTGGCTTTCGATACGCTTGAGCACGCGGCTTATCAGGCTGAAGTGGGTCTGTCGGCTCACCAGAGCCAGTAACGCCCCGCCGCCCGGGCCCAGCAGCACGTGGTAGAGAATTTCGCGGACGATCTGCTTGCCCAGAATACGCGCGTCCAGCGGCCTTTCCATCACGTCCAGCAGACGCTCAATGGCGCAGAGGATCTCTTCCGACAGCGTCGCCGAGTTAATCCCGCTCGACGCCATAGACGGCTGGAAGAATTCGTCTTCGCCAATATCCATCAGCAGCTCCTGCAGCTGAAGAATATCGACGTTGACGCGAATACCGGCCAGCGGAACGGCCTCTGTCGCGAAGGTTTCACATTCGAAGGGTAAAGGTACCGTCAGGAGCAGATATTCATTGGTG
Organism: Enterobacter asburiae; assembly: GCF_007035645.1. Classification (NCBI taxonomy): domain Bacteria; kingdom Pseudomonadati; phylum Pseudomonadota; class Gammaproteobacteria; order Enterobacterales; family Enterobacteriaceae; genus Enterobacter; species Enterobacter asburiae. The sequence continues at coordinate 653,195 of NZ_AP019632.1, read as the reverse complement.
TCGTAGCGGAACACGCGCTCGTTGATATAGCCAATTTTATGGCCCGAGAAGAGAAAAACGATGCCCGGCTGGTACATGACCGGCGTGCGCGTCCCGGGCTGCGTGCCGTAGAGCAGGCGAATGTCAGGAAGCAGATCGCTGACACCATTTTCTTTATCTATCAGTCTTTTAATCTGCGCAGTGAGCTGATGGCAGATCGCTTCACGGTTCATAGTACGTTACTCCGGGTACGGTTTCCGACGTTGACAGTGTGCGTCGTTTTCCGCGCTTTCTCCAGCGCTCTGTAGAAATGGGCAAGACATCGGCAGGAATGTGCATTGAGAGGATAGCCCCGGACGGCCACAATGTGCAGCATCAGGTCGCCCTCTGCGCCACCACGGTTTTTCACCCACTAAAGGGAACGAGCAATGAACAACTTTAATCTTCACACCCCAACCCGCATTCTGTTTGGTAAAGACGCTATCGCCGAACTGCGCGCCCAGATCCCCACTGACGCCCGCGTGCTGATCACCTACGGTGGCGGCAGCGTGAAAAAAACCGGCGTGCTGGATCAGGTTTACAGCGCCCTGGACGGTCTGAACGTGCGTGAGTTCGGCGGCATCGAGCCCAACCCGTCTTACGAAACGCTGATGAACGCGGTGAAAATCGCCCGCGAAGAGAAGATCACCTTCCTGCTGGCCGTCGGCGGCGGCTCCGTGCTGGACGGCACCAAATTCATCGCGGCGGCAGCGCACTACGCTGACGGCATCGATCCGTGGCACATTCTGGAAACCCGCGGCAGCGACATTAAAAGCGCCATCCCGATGGGCTCCGTGCTGACCCTGCCGGCCACCGGTTCTGAATCCAACAAGGGCGCGGTGATCTCCCGTAAAACGACCGGCGACAAACAGGCCTTTATGAACGAACACGTTCAGCCTGTATTCGCGATCCTGGATCCGGTTTACACCTACACCCTGCCTGCGCGTCAGGTGGCGAACGGCGTGGTCGATGCCTTTGTTCATACCGTTGAGCAGTACGTCACGTATCCGGTAGATGCCAAAATTCAGGATCGATTCGCGGAAGGCATTCTGCTGACGCTCGTCGAAGAAGGTCCGAAAGCGCTGAAAGAGCCGGAAAACTACGACGTTCGTGCCAACGTCATGTGGGCGGCAACGCAGGCGCTGAACGGCCTGATCGGGGCTGGCGTGCCGCAGGACTGGGCAACCCATATGCTGGGCCACGAGCTGACGGCGATGCACGGTCTGGACCACGCTCAGACGCTGGCCGTTGTGCTGCCTGCGCTGTGGAACGAAAAACGGGATACCAAGCGCGCCAAGCTGCTGCAGTACGCAGAACGCGTGTGGAACATCACCGAGGGTTCTGACGATGCGCGTATTGATGCCGCCATCGAAGCGACCCGAAGCTTCTTTGAAGGTCTGGGCGTGCCAACGCGTCTGTCCGGCTACGGCCTGGACGGCAGCTCCATCCCTGCCCTGCTGGCGAAACTCGAAGAACACGGCATGACCCACCTGGGCGAGCACGGCGATATTACGCTCGACGTGAGCCGTCGCATCTACGAAGCGGCACGCTAAGCGTTTTTGCCCTCCCGACTTTCGTTTTTTGACATTTCGTCCAGACTTAATGCACAACCCATCGCCGGAGGAACCCTCCGGCGATGCGCACCTGAAGGAGGAAAAATGGCAAACCAAACCGTAATCAAGCTGCAGGACGGCAACGTGATGCCCCAGCTGGGGCTAGGTGTATGGAAAGCCGGTAACGACGAGGTCGTCTCCGCCATTCATAAAGCCCTGGAAGTCGGCTATCGGTCCATTGATACCGCCGCCGCATACAAAAACGAGGACGGCGTGGGTAAGGCACTTGCCAGCGCCGGCGTCCCCCGCGATGAGTTATTCATCACCACGAAACTGTGGAACGACGATCAAAAACGCCCCCGCGAAGCGCTGGAGGAGAGCCTGGAGAAACTCCAGCTCGATTTCGTCGATCTCTGGCTGATGCACTGGCCGGTTCCGGCTATCGATCACTACGTTAATGCCTGGAAAGGGATGATTGAACTGCAGAAAGAGGGGCTGGTGAAAAGCATCGGCGTCTGTAATTTCCAGGTTCATCACCTGCAGCGGCTGATTGACGAGACGGGAGTTGCGCCAGTGATTAACCAGATCGAGCTGCACCCGCTGATGCAGCAGCGCCAGCTACACGCCTGGAACGCTACGCATAAAATCCAGACCGAGTCCTGGAGCCCGCTGGCGCAGGGCGGCGAAGGGGTGTTTGATCAAAAGATCATCCGTGAGCTGGCGGATAAATACGGTAAAACCCCGGCGCAAATCGTCATTCGCTGGCATCTGGACAACGGCCTGGTGGTCATCCCGAAATCGGTCACGCCATCGCGCATCGCCGAGAACTTCGACGTCTGGGATTTCCGTCTGGACAAAGACGAGCTGGGTGAGATTGCGAAGCTGGATAAGGGTAAACGTTTAGGCCCGGACCCGGACCAGTTTGGCGGGTAGTCGCGTAAAAAAGCCGGGTGGCGGCTTCGCCTTACCCGGCCTACGTGTCGACATAAAAACCCCGGCTCGCCGGGGTTTTTTATTTACGCTTTGCGCTTCACGGGCTTCTTCACACTCGAATTACCGTTCGAACGCTGATGCACAATCGGCGTGTGCTTGGTCAGCGCCGGGCGCGTATTGCGGTTCTGGCGACGCGCTTCGCGCATCTCATCCAGCGTCGGGGCCGGCACCAGGCAGTCGCGGCGCGAGCCGATCAGGTGTTTTTTACCCATCTCTTCCAGCGCCTGACGGAGCAGCGGCCAGTTTTTCGGATCGTGGTAGCGCAGCAGCGCTTTATGCAGACGGCGCTGTTTATCCCCTTTCGGCACCACCACCTCTTCACTCTTATAACCAATCTTACTCAGCGGGTTCTTGCCGGTGTAATACATGGTCGTCGAGTTAGCGAGCGGTGACGGATAGAAGTTCTGCACCTGATCCAGGCGGAAGCGACGCTGCTTCAGCCACAGCGCCAGGTTCACCATGTCCTCATCGCGCGTGCCCGGGTGGGCGGAGATGAAGTATGGGATCAGATACTGCTCTTTACCCGCCTGCTTCGAATAGGTATCGAACAGCTCTTTAAAGCGATCGTAGCTGCCCATGCCCGGCTTCATCATTTTCGACAGCGGGCCTTCCTCGGTGTGCTCCGGCGCAATCTTCAGATAGCCGCCGACGTGGTGCGTCGCCAGCTCTTTGATGTAGCGCGGATCTTCCACGGCGATGTCGTAACGTACCCCGGACGCGATCAGGATCTTTTTGATGCCCTTCAGGTCTCGCGCGCGGCGGTAGAGGTTGATCGTCGGCTCATGGTTGGTGTCCATATGCTCGCAAATGCTCGGATAGACGCAGGAGAGGCGACGGCAGGTTTGCTCCGCGCGCGGCGACTTGCAGCGCAGCATGTACATGTTCGCGGTTGGGCCGCCAAGGTCGGAAATCACGCCGGTAAAGCCCGGCACCGAGTCGCGAATCGCTTCGATCTCATTGATGATCGAATCTTCAGAGCGGCTCTGGATAATGCGCCCTTCGTGCTCGGTAATGGAGCAGAACGAACAGCCGCCGAAGCAGCCGCGCATGATGTTGATCGAGAAGCGGATCATCTCATACGCCGGGATACGGGCGTTGCCGTACGCCGGGTGCGGCACGCGCTTGTACGGCAGCGCAAAGACGCTGTCCATCTCTTCGGTGGAGAGCGGGATCGCCGGCGGGTTGATCCAGATAAAGCGCTCGCCGTGCTTCTGCATCAGCGCGCGGGCGCAGCCCGGGTTGGTTTCATGGTGCAGAATACGGGACGCGTGCGCGTAGAGCACCTTGTCGGCTTTCACCTTCTCGTAGGACGGCAGCAGCACGTAGGTCTTTTCCCACGGTTTCGGACGCGGCGGCTGCACAACGATAGCCTTCGCTTCCGCTTTTTTCGGCTCAACCGGCTTGTTATCGGCACACGGCAGATCTTCGCCGTACGGATGCGGGATCGGGTCGATTTTGCCCGGCATATCAATGATGCGGGAATCCACCCCGCTCCAGCCCGGCAACGCCTCTTTCACCATAATGGCGGTATTGCGCACGTCGCGGATGCTGCTCACCGGCTCACCCTGCGAAAGACGGTGCGCCACTTCCACCAGCGGACGCTCGCCGTTACCGTAAATCAGCATATCGGCTTTGGAATCCACCAGCACCGAGCGGCGAACGGTATCTGACCAGTAGTCGTAGTGTGCGGTGCGGCGCAGGCTCGCCTCGATGCCGCCCAGGATCACCGGGACGTCTTTCCAGGCTTCTTTACAGCGCTGGGTATAGACCAGGGTGGCGCGGTCGGGGCGTTTACCCGCCACGTTATCCGGCGTGTAGGCGTCGTCATGGCGCAGCTTGCGGTCGGCGGTATAGCGGTTGATCATCGAGTCCATGTTGCCTGCGGTGACGCCGAAGAACAGGTTCGGTTTACCCAGACGCATAAAGTCGTCTTTGCTGTTCCAGTCAGGCTGGGAGATGATCCCCACGCGGAAGCCCTGCGCCTCAAGCATACGGCCACAGATGGCCATGCCGAAGCTCGGATGGTCAACGTAGGCATCGCCCGTGACCAGAATGATGTCGCAGCTGTCCCAGCCCAGTTGGTCCATCTCTTCCCTGGACATCGGCAGGAATGGCGCCGGTCCAAAGCAGGCCGCCCAGTACTGGGGCCAGGAGAAGAGGTCACGATCCGGCTGGATCAGGGAAATTGCGCTCATAATGCTTCCGAAGAAAAAATAGACAAAAGGAGCGGGATTATACGCTGTTCATCCGCCAGATTTGAAGAAAAGGATGCAGGAAGCAGGCAGATATTCGTGGAAGTCGTTAAAATACGGCGCCCTGATAATTTTGAATCATAATATTCACTATATTTTCCGGTGAGTTGCCCCGGAACGTGTTATTGCGCGGAGCTCTGTCGTGAAGCCCAACGATTCGTTACATGTATCCCAGCTGCGGGTTGTCCTTCACCTCTGCGGTTTTCTGGTTCTGCTGTACAGCCTTTCCATGCTGCCGCCGATGGTGATCGCCCTGCTGAATAAAGAGCGTACCTACTTTGCCTTCCTGACCACCTTTTTAACCTTTTTTACTCTCGGAGGGCTAACCTGGCGGGCAACACGTCACGCCGGCATACAGCTTCGCACCCGCGACGGGTTTGTGATTATCGTGCTGTTCTGGCTGCTGTTTTCATTCATTAGCGCCATGCCGCTCTGGATGGATGACGGGCTACAGCTCTCCTTTGCCGACGCGCTCTTTGAAGGGGTTTCCGGGATCACCACCACCGGGGCAACGGTGATCGGGGACGTCAGCGCCCTGCCTAAGTCATACCTTTATTACCGCGCTCAGCTGAATTTCATTGGCGGGTTAGGCGTCATCGTGCTGGCCGTCGCGGTCCTGCCGCTGCTGGGCATCGGCGGCATGAAGCTCTATCAGTCAGAGATGCCGGGGCCGTTCAAAGAGGAGCGTTTGACTCCCCGCCTTGCCGATACCGCGCGCACGCTGTGGGTAACCTACTTCGCGCTGGGCGTAGCCTGCACCCTGGCCTACTGGCTGGCGGGAATGTCATTTTTTGACGCCCTCTGTCACGGGCTGTCGACCGTGTCGTTGGGCGGGTTCTCCACCCGCAGCGAGAGCATTGGGTTTTATGACAGCCACGCGATTGAGCTGGTCGCCGGGGCGTTTTCACTGCTCTCCGCGTTCAACTTCACCCTCTGGTACGTCGCTATTGTCAGACGCACCCTGAAACCGATTCGCCGCAGCCCGGAGGTTAAATTCTTTCTGAGCGCCGCCGCGGTGATTATTGTCATCACCGCCTGGCAGGTCTGGCATGCCGGGATGTACAACGCCACGGATAGCCTGGTGCACGCCTTCTTCCTTGCCAGTTCGATGATGACCGATAACGGCCTTTCGACAGCCGACTATGCCCAATGGCCCGCACACACTATCTTCCTGCTGTTGAGCGCCAGCTTTTTTGGCGGCTGCGTAGGCTCGACCTGCGGCGGGATCAAAGCCCTGCGTTTTCTCATTATGTTCAAGCAGAGTATTCAGGAGATGAACCAGCTGGCGCATCCGAGAGCGCTGCTGAGCATTAAGGTGGGCAAAAGCGTGGTGAATGAACGCGTCCTGCGCTCGGTATGGAGCTTCTTTTTTCTCTACGTGATGATCACGGGCTTTTTTGTCTGGTCGCTCAACCTGATGGGCTACGACCTGTTTACCGCATTCGCAACGGTTGCCGCCTGCATCAACAACATGGGGCTGGGGTTTGGCGAGACGGCGTCGACGTTTGGCACGTTAACCGAGGGGGCAAAAATGCTGATGTGCGCGGCGATGATCCTGGGGCGTCTGGAAATTTACCCGGTGCTGATTCTGTTCTCGCGCTTTTTCTGGCGGGCATAAAACATTCCCGGCGAACCGGGAATGTTGGGGTTAAGGTGCGGGGTTGATCAGCATCTGCCCCACGGAGCCCCTGTCCATCATCTCCAGCGTCTGGCTGTGGAACAGGAACGGGAAGTGCGGCCACGAAGGCTGACCGTAATAGACAAGCAGTTCAACCTGGCCGTCAACCCAGACGGTATCTTTCCAGCCGCGATCTTCCGGGAACGGCATCGCACCGTTGACGTTGCGGATCAGGAATGCCACCCCTTCAATATGGAACGACTGAGGCATATCCGAGCGGACCGTCCAGCGCTCCCAGGTGCCCTGCTGCGCGGTAATGTCGATGCGGTTGACGTCCCACAGCGAGCCGTTGATGCCCGGGTCGTCGCCCAGGCTGATATCACGGCTACGCACCGGCGAGCCGCTCATGATCTCCTGCGGCAGCAGACGCATTGGCAGGCTATCGGTCACCAGCGGCAGCAGACCGGTCGGGCGCAGGGTCAGCACTAGGGTAGAGACAAGAATGCTCGACGGTTCAAAGAACCCGCGAATGCGGTCCACAATGCTGGCCGCTTCACCGCAGGTGACAGACACTTCATCCCCATTGGTCATATCAATGAGAACTTCGCGACGTTCGCCCGGCGAGAGCGCCAGCTGTTTGACGGAAACCGGCGCCGGTAAAAAGCCCTGGTCGCCGGAGATCACGTGCAGCGGACGGCCATCGCTCATTTGCAGCTGATAGCGGCGCGAGTTAGACGCGTTGAGCAGACGCAGGCGCACCCAGCCGCGCGAAACTTCCACATACGGGCTTTGCGCGCCGTTGACCAGCAGCGTATCGCCGACAAAGCCACCGCTGCCCGGCTCGCTGTATTCTGGCGTACCGAAATTATCCAGACGCTTGTCCTGGATGATAATCGGGAAATCATCCACGCCGTAGTGGTTCGGGATCGGCAGGGATTTGCTGACCTCATCTTCCACCAGCCACATTCCGGCCAGGCCGTTATAAACCTGCTGCGCCGTGCGGTTAGGCGTGTTGGCGTGATACCACAGGGTGGCCGCGCTCTGGCGAATCGGCAGAACGGGCGCCCAGTCGGCGCTGGGTGACATCATTCGCGCCGCGCCGCCAATCAACGGGCCAGGCACCTGTAAGCCGCTGATGGTCATGGCGACATTTTCAGGGGTACGGTTACTGTAGATGAGCTTTACGTCATCGCCATTCCACACGCGTATGGTCGGCCCAAGGTAACGTCCGTTAATGCCCCAGACCGGCGCGCGCGTCCCCTGGGTAAAGGACCAGTGGCTACGCTGCAGCGTCAGGAAAAGCGGCTGACCGCGACGGGATTCAATTAATGGCGGAATGGGCAGCGGCTGTTGCTGCCCGGCGGCGCTGGCTGTCAGCGGCATCGCACCCGCACAAAGGGCGATCCCGGAAGCCTGAATAAACTGACGCCGACTGAGTGACATATAAGCTCCATCTGAAACGACTAACAACGCGGGAATTCGTTTTCCCTTCAACGCCGGATTAAATCTTACCGGCGGCTTCTCTCTCTGCGACTTCTTTGTCGAGCTGCGCAATGTGCTGAGCCATCAGCTCACGGCAGTGCGCTGCCAGCTCGCGCACCTGGTCTTTACCGTATTTGCTGGTATCGACGGGTGGCAGCATTTCGACAATCACCAGCCCGTTATTCAGGCGGTTAAGATTAATCTTATTCGAAGTATTGGAAACGCACACAGGAATAATTGGAACACCTGCCGCAATTGCGGCATGAAACGCCCCGGTTTTAAACGGCAGCAGGCCGCGGCCGCGGCTTCGCGTTCCTTCCGGGAACATCCAGATTGAGATTCTGCGCTTTTTAAAATGATTGACCACTTCCGCAATGGTGCTGTGCGCTTTCGCACGGTTATTACGGTCGATCAGCAGGTTACCGGTCAGCCAGTACAGCTGGCCAAAAAACGGGATCCACAGCAGGCTTTTTTTCCCCACCGTCACGGTCGGTGGCAAAACGATATTTGCGGCGGTCACCATATCGTAATTGTTCTGATGGTTGGCGATATAGATGGCGTTACCGAAATTCTCCGCCCCTTCAGGCAGACGTTTTTCAACCTTCAGACCAAACAGCGGCGCAAGGCGACCGAACATATGGCCGAAGGTGGCAACATGCTTAGGATTACGCGGACTGAACAGGCAATAGATGCAGCCGAAAATACAGACCAGAATGCAGTAGATAACGGTAAGAATAAGACGAACAATATATAGCATAGCGACCTCTGAAGCCCCAACAGCTGACAATTATACTTCACCTGTGGCCAGGTAAGGACTTTATTACGAGCGCGTATTGTTAATCGCAACGCACGAATTAACAACGATTTTACGGGAAATTTTATTGAAACTCCCCCTCCGGGCAGAGGGGGATATCACGACATTACTCTTCGCTGTCACCCGCGGTGCTGCGTGCAGGAGAGTCAATCTCCACGCGGTCGATGCGCTGCAGGCCGCGCATCAGCGAGCCGCGGCGACCGCGCTCACCCACCACTTTCTGCAGCTCTTCCGGACGAAGCTTGATCTTACGCTTGCCGACGTGAATGGTCAGCGTGCTCTGCGGCGGCAGGAGGAAGAGGTGCGCCAGGCCATCTTCGCCTTTCGCGGCTTCCGCCGACGGGATGTTGATGATCTTGTTGCCCTTGCCTTTCGACAGCTCCGGCAGATCGCTGACCGGGAACATCAGCATACGTCCGGCGGTAGTGATCGCCAGCAGCATGTCGCTTTCATTCTCAATCACCAGCGGCGCCATTACGTGGGCGTTGTCCGGCAGGCTAATCAGCGCCTTACCGGCACGGTTACGGGAGACCAGGTCGTTAAAGGTACAGATAAAGCCGTAGCCCGCATCGGACGCCAGCAGCAGCTTCTGGTCATCGGCTTCCATCAGCATATGGTCAACCGTCGCCCCCGGCGGCAGCGTCAGCTTGCCGGTGAGCGGCTCGCCCTGCCCGCGCGCGGAAGGCAGCGTAATCGGGTCGATGGCGTAGCTGCGGCCGGTGGAGTCGATAAACGCCACCGGCTGGTTGCTCTTGCCTTTCACCGCCGCTTTGAAGCTGTCGCCCGCTTTGTAGCTCAGCCCCGGCGCGTCGATATCGTGGCCTTTGGCGCTACGCACCCAGCCGCTCTGCGACAGAACAATGGTCACCGGCTCGGACGGCTGCATGTCGTGCTCGTTCATGGCCTTCGCTTCTTCGCGCTCGTGCAGCGGAGAACGACGGTCGTCGCCGAAGGCGTCTGCATCGGCCTGCAGCTCTTTCTTCAGCAGGGTGTTCATCTTGCGCTCGGACGCGAGGATCGCCTGCAGCTGATCGCGCTCTTTTTCCAGCTCGTTCTGCTCGCCGCGGATCTTCATCTCTTCCAGTTTGGCGAGATGGCGCAGCTTCAGTTCGAGGATCGCTTCGGCCTGGGTTTCGCTGATGCCAAAGCGCGACATCAGCGCCGGCTTCGGCTCGTCCTCGGTACGGATGATCTCAATCACTTCGTCGATATTGAGGAACGCCACCAGCAAACCTTCGAGGATATGCAGGCGCTTAAGCACTTTCTCCAGACGATGGTTCAGACGACGGCGGACCGTATCGCGGCGGAACGTCAGCCATTCGGTGAGGATCTCCAGCAGGTTTTTCACCGCCGGGCGTCCGTCGAGGCCAATCATGTTCAGGTTGATGCGGTAGCTTTTTTCCAGATCGGTGGTGGCGAACAGGTGGTTCATCACCTGTTCCATGTCCACGCGGTTGGAGCGCGGCACGATCACCAGACGGGTCGGGTTTTCGTGATCCGATTCATCGCGCAGGTCGTCCACCATCGGCAGCTTTTTATTGCGCATCTGGGAGGCGATCTGCTCCAGCACTTTGGCACCGGAAACCTGATGCGGCAGCGCGGTGATCACCACGGCGCCGTCCTCTTTATTCCACACCGCGCGCATACGCACGGAGCCGCGACCGTTCTGGTAGATTTTGCGGATTTCCGCGCGCGAGGTGATGATCTCGGCTTCGGTCGGGAAATCTGGCCCCTGCACGATATCCAGCAGCTCGTCGAGCGTCGCTTTCGGCTGCTCAATCAGGGTAATGGCGGCTTTCGCCACTTCACGCAGGTTATGCGGCGGAATGTCCGTCGCCATACCGACCGCGATACCGGTGGTGCCGTTCAGCAGAATGTTCGGCAGACGCGCAGGCAGCATCTTCGGCTCCTGCATCGTACCGTCGAAGTTTGGCACCCAGTCAACGGTTCCCTGACCCAGCTCGCCCAGCAGCACTTCGGCATATTTAGAGAGACGGGATTCGGTATAACGCATCGCCGCGAAGGATTTCGGATCGTCCGGCGCACCCCAGTTCCCCTGCCCGTCCACCAGCGGATAGCGGTAAGAGAACGGCTGCGCCATCAGCACCATCGCTTCATAACAGGCGCTGTCGCCGTGCGGATGGTATTTACCCAGTACGTCACCGACGGTACGGGCGGATTTCTTGAACTTGGCGGTGGCGTTCAGCCCCAGTTCGGACATCGCATAGACGATGCGGCGCTGAACGGGCTTCAGGCCATCCCCGATAAACGGCAACGCCCTGTCCATGATGACGTACATGGAGTAGTTCAGATAGGCGTTTTCCGTGAATTCATGTAGCGCGAGGCGCTCTGCCATATCGCTCATTACGTGTGATTCCTCAACTCAGAAACCGAAGGGTTTCAGGCAATATTGCCGCAGATACTACCTCATCTGATGAATTGAGTCACAAAGAAAAAGGGCCGCATAAGCGGCCCATTTCGGGTTATTTGTTCAGCTTAATAACCTGCTTCACGTCGATTTCAAACTCGTTCCAGTCTTTATCGACTTTACCCTGCAGTTCAACTTTATCCTGCGGAGTGACGGTCACGCCGTTCCAGCGCTTGTGGTCAATCTCAACTACGACCGTGCCGGACTCATCGCGGAAGGTGTAGCGGTCATCGGACAGGCGCTCGGTGATGTTCCCGCGCAGATTCACCCAGGCATCGTCCTTCAGGTCTTTCACGTTTGCCGCGGTGGTGAGGTTGGCGTTGTTATCGACAAAACCGCCCTGCTGAGTTTGCGTCTGGGTCTGTGTGGCCGATGGGCCAGTAAAACCGCCCTGAGCAGCAAAGACCGGCGCGGTGGTCATCATCATGATGGCAGCAATTGCAGCGAATTTTTTCATCTTCATCTCTCCCTTTAATGTCGTTTCGCAGTCCATTTAACAGGGTAATCCTTAACAACTTCTTAAGGGAAAAATTTATTTATTATTGCTGTACAGCAGGCGCTTACAGAGGGTTTACTGACGACATCAAGGAGGGAACATGCGCATTTTACTGGTAGAAGACGACAGGTTAATCGGCGACGGTATCAAGGCGGGGTTGAGCAAAATGGGCTTTAGCGTGGACTGGTTTACCGACGGTAAAACCGGCCAGGCCGCGCTGTCCTCTGCACCCTACGATGCCGTGGTGCTGGATCTGACTCTGCCGGAAATTGACGGTCTGGACATCCTGCGCGCGTGGCGCGAGAGCGGGCGCAGCGAGCCGGTACTAATTCTGACGGCGCGGGATGCGCTTAACCAGCGCGTCGAAGGGCTACGTCTTGGCGCGGATGATTATCTCTGTAAGCCGTTCGCGCTGATCGAAGTGGGTGCCCGCCTCGAAGCGCTGGTCCGCCGCAGCCACGGCCAGGCGCGTAGCGAGCTGCGTCACGGGAAGGTCACGCTCGATCCGAGCCGTCTCATCGCCACGCTGGACGGTGAGCCGCTGACGCTCAAGCCGAAAGAGTTCGCGCTGCTGGAGCTGTTAATGCGTAACACCGGTCGGGTGCTGCCGCGAAAGCTGATCGAGGAAAAACTCTATACCTGGGACGACGACGTCTCCAGCAACGCCATCGAGGTTCACGTCCATCATTTGCGCCGCAAGCTTGGGAGCGAGTTTATCCGCACCGTGCACGGCATCGGCTATACCCTGGGTGACGCATGAAACTGAGCCTGAAGCTGCGCCTGACGCTTCTCTTTTTACTTCTGTCTCTGACGGCCTGGTTTGCCGCCAGCCTGGTTGCCTGGCAGCAGACGACCCACAAGCTCGACAAGCTGTTCGATACACAGCAGATGCTGTTTGCTAAACGGCTGCTGACGATGGATCTGGACGAGATCCGCGCCCCCGAACGCATGCGCGAGATCCCGAAAAAAGTGAAGCACGGTCGTCTGGACGACGACGCGCTGGCTTTCGCCATTTACGCCGTCGACGGCAAAATGCTCCTCAACGACGGTGAAAACGGACGCGATATTCCGTACCACTATCGCCGCGACGGGTTCGATAACGGGCAGCTGCAGGGCGACAACGACGAGTGGCGTTTTTTATGGCTAACCTCACCCGACGGGAAGTACCGCGTAGTGGTCGGCCAGGAATGGGAGTACCGCCAGGAGATGGCGCTGGACGTGGTCAGCTCGCAGCTGACCCCCTGGCTGGTGGCGCTGCCCGTGATGTTGCTGCTGCTGATCGTCCTCCTGAGTCGGGAGCTGAAGCCGCTGAAAAAGCTGGCGCAGACCCTGCGCTCCCGCTCGCCGGATGCCACCGATAAACTGCCGACCGAGGGCCTTCCTACGGAAGTACGCCCCCTGCTCGACTCGCTGAATCATCTCTTCGCGCGCACCCAGGAGATGATGACCCGCGAGCGCCGCTTTACGTCCGATGCCGCCCACGAGCTGCGCAGCCCGCTGGCGGCCCTGAAGGTGCAAACTGACGTGGCCCAGCTCTCTCATGACGATCCGCAGGCGCGGGAAAAGGCGCTGACGCAGCTGCATGCGGGCATCGACCGCGCTTCCCGGCTGGTGGATCAGCTCCTCACGCTGTCGCGTCTGGACTCGCTGGATAACCTTGACGATGTCGAACCGATTCCCCTGGCCGACTTGCTGCAGTCGGCCGTGCTGGATATCTGGTATCCGGCGCAGCAGGCGGGCATTGATATTCGCCTGAACATCCATGCACCAGAGGTGACACGCACGGGCCAGCAGCTGCTCCTGAGCCTGCTGGTGCGCAACCTGCTGGATAACGCGATTCGCTACAGCCCGCGCGGCAGCGTGGTGGACGTAACGCTGGACGCGCGTGGCTTTACCGTGCGCGACAACGGCCCAGGCATTTCACCGGACGCGCTGGCGCGCATCGGCGAGCGCTTTTATCGCCCGCCGGGTCAGGATGCCACGGGCAGCGGGCTGGGGTTATCCATTGTAAAACGCATCGCCGCCCTGCACGGGATGCGCGTTTCGCTGGGCAATGCCCCTGAAGGCGGTTTTGAAGTGAAGGTCAGCTGGTAAGGGATTATTGCGTTTAACGCAAAAGACTTTGCACATTTTGCTCATTTTACCGCACCGTCCTCGCGCGTAGAATACTGGCCATACTCTCATCATCGAGGACAAATAATGAGCAACATCCTGATTATCAACGGTGCAAAAGAATTTGCGCACTCTAAAGGCCAGCTGAATGACACCCTGACCGAGGTCGCGGACGGTTTCCTGCGCGACGCCGGGCATGATGTTAAGGTCGTGCGTGCAGACAGCAGTTATGACGTGAAGGCCGAAGTGCAGAACTTCCTGTGGGCTGACGTGGTGATCTGGCAGATGCCAGGCTGGTGGATGGGCGCGCCGTGGACCGTGAAAAAATACATGGACGACGTGTTCACCGAAGGTCACGGCTCGCTGTATGCCAGCGATGGCCGCACCCGCTCTGACGCCTCCAAAAAATACGGCTCGGGCGGCCTGATTCAGGGCAAAAAATATATGCTCTCGCTGACCTGGAACGCCCCGCTGGAAGCCTTCACCGATAAAGAACAGTTCTTCGAAGGCGTGGGCGTCGACGGCGCGTACCTGCCGTTCCACAAGGCTAACCAGTTCCTGGGCATGGATCCGCTGCCGACCTTTATCGTCAACGACGTGATTAAAATGCCTGACGTCCCGAGCTATATCGCAGAATATCGCAAGCATCTCGCGGAAATTTTTGCTTAACTGGTAGCCTGGAATTAAAGGAGTAGTAAACATGCTTACCGTAATCGCAGAAATCCGTACTCGTCCAGGTCAACATCACCGCCAGGCGGTGCTGGATCAGTTCGCGAAAATTATCCCGACCGTACTGAAAGAAGAAGGCTGCCACGGCTACGCGCCGATGGTGGATGCCGCCACTGACGCCAGCTTCCAGGCGACCGCGCCAGACTCGATCATCATGGTTGAGCAGTGGGAAACCGTCGCGCATCTTGAAGCGCACCTGCAGACCGCGCACATGAAAGCGTGGAGCGACGCGGTTAAGGGTGACGTGCTGGAAACCCACATCCGCATTCTGGAGCAAGGGGTTTAAGTTTCCCCTCCCCCGCCCTCTCCCGAAAGGAGAGGGAGAACAGATCCAGGCCCGGTGAGCGTCAGCGCTACCGGGCTTTGTTTTTAGGTGCTTTTCTTCCCCGGCTTTAACCCACGGTGTAGCTCGTTGATGCGCTTCATCGACTTGATGGTGCGCTGCGGCTCGGTGGAGGCGACGGATAAGATGATCATCTCCAGACACAGCAGCACCGTGCCGTGGAGCGGGATTTTGCCTTTTTCGCCGCCGCGCGGAACGTGGATCACCACGCTGGCCTCCTTGCTGAAACGCGAATCGAGGGCGTTGGTCAGCAATATAGTTGGAATGCCCAGACGTTTTGCTTCACGCAGCGTGGTTTGCCCCTCCCGGTGCGCGGATTTCTGCGCCATCATCACCAGCACGTCGCCGCGCTGAAGCGCAATCAGCTGCTCGGCAAGCCCTATCCCGGTACGGTTAAGCGGCGTGGCGGGTAACCCCATGCGACTGAACAGCCTGGCGGTGTACTCGGCCAGAATGCCGGAGGCGCCAATGCCAAATATGGCAACCTGCCTCGCCTGCGCCAGCAGAGAGACCGCCTGGGCCATCGCGTAGCGGTTGTGGGGCTCGGATAACACCTCGCAGGTATGCTGATGCCCCTCCAGCACGAAATCAATGCTCGCGTTGACGTCGCTGGCGAGCGTATTCACCGTGGTGGACATCTTTTCGCTGGAGGTGACCACCGGACCAAACCACTGCTCCAGCGTCTGCTTGAGATCGCGCAGCCCGGCGAAACCCAGCGCCTGAATGGCGCGGACCACCGTGGCATCCGAGGTTTTCAACAGCGTCGCGATCTCCATTGCGGTCTGTTCCATCACCGCTTCGCGGTTGTCATGGATATAGCGTGCAACCTGCAGCAGACGCGGCGTCAGCTGATGCGCACGCGCGCGAAAGCGGTCGCCATAGACATCCACGCGCCCTTTCTCTTTGCGGATCACCGTGACGCCTCCGGCAGCGGACGCCCGGCAATCTGCGACTGCACCTGCGCGGCCATCAGCCCTAACGAGGCGTACGAATTCGAGATGGCCTCTTCACGCGAGATCAGCACGTAATGCCCGGTTCGGCAGGCATTCAGGAACTGACACCAGCCCGGCATGACCGCATCCATCGCCGCCAGCTCGTCCTGCGGTTTACCGCCCGTATCCCCGCGCCAGGTGGCGAAGACGAAATCGGCATCCAGCTCCGGCAGGCGCTCGGCGCTGACGTCGATGCGCCCTCCGTCCGGGATGGACTCAATCAGCGGCGGGAAGGTGAACCCGGCGTCGCGCAGCACGCGGCCCAGCGAGTGGTAGCTGTGCATGGCGTTAATCTTTCCCTGATTCGCCTGAATCACGGACACGGTCACCTTGCGGGTATCAATTGTCGCCTTCAGCGCCTTAATCTGCTCCTGATAGCGCCGCTCCAAAACCTTGAGCCGCGCCTGCGTTCCCGTCAGCTGAGCCAGCTTGCGGTAGATCTCCGGCGCGCCGCCGTCGAGATGATCGATGCTCACCGTCGGGGCAATTTTCGCCAGCTGTTCCACCGGGGTGTTGCGGGTCGGCTCGGTAACGATCAGGTCAGGCTTTGCGGCGGCGATGGCTTCAATGTCGATATCGGCCGTGCCGATAAACTTAATGTCGGAATTATCAAAGTCGACGCCGGTCAACATGCCGCTGGAGCGCAGAAAGTGGCTGCCGTCCGGCCGCGTGCGGCCATGGCTTGCCACCGGCGGCACGCCAAGCTCAATCAGCGGAATGGTGATATCCAGATCGTGTAAAGAGACAATCCGTTTCGGATGAACCGGCACCACCACTTTTCGGTTCAGATCGTCAGTAAACGTCTGCGTCGGCTCCGCCGCACCCACCGCGACCCCCACCAGCAACAGCATCGAAAACACTACGCGCATTTTAGTCCCCTAAAATCTGTCCCGACGCTGCCAGAGCAGCAGCAGGAAAAACGGTCCGCCAATCAATGAAATCACAATTCCCGCCGGCAGCTGCAGCGGGAGGAACGCCAGACGTCCGACGTTATCCGCCAGCAGCACCAGCAGCGCGCCCAGCACGGCGCTTCCCGTCAGGAGCGCGGTTTGCCCACCGCGCAGCAGCAGGCGCGCCATATGCGGGGCAATCAGCCCCACGAAACCTATACTGCCCACGCACGAGACGCAGGCCGCCGTCAGCACCACCGGGGCGAGAACCCGCAGCAGCGCCAGCCGGGTTATGCGCACGCCAAGGCCCGCGGCGGCCTGATTGCCAAGCAACGCCACGTCCGCAGCCCGTGCGGTAAACAGCAGCAGCGCAAACGCGGGGGCAGCCCAGAGCGCGGCTAACCCCACCAGCGTCCAGTTTGCCGCATGCAGGCTTCCCGCCAGCCACAGCATCGCCGTCTGCACGTCCCGCACGTCGGCGGTGGTGATAAAGACGCCCATTGCGGCGGCAAACGCCCACGACACGCCGATGCCGATCAGGATGAACCGCGGGCGCGAGATATCGCGCGCCAGGCCGATAACCAGCAGCGCGGTAAGCAGCCCGCCGGCCATGCCGACCAGCGGACGCCAGGCCAGGCCCAGCGCCGGGAACTGAAAAATCAGCAGCAGTACCGCCGCGCTACAGCCCTCCTTCACGCCAATAAGCCCGGGATCGGCCAGACCATTGCGGGTGATGGACTGCATTGCCGCCCCCGCCATGCCGAGCATCGCGCCGCACAGCACCGCCATCAGCAGGCGCGGCAGGCGGATATCCATCACGATGTAGCGCGTCTCCGCCGTCAGGCTCTCAGGAGAAAACAGCGCGCGCCCGATGGCGGAGGTGGGAACAGGCAGAGATCCGTGCGTCAGGCCAAAGCCCAGCAGGCTTAACGCCACCAGCGCTAAAAGCGTCAGGCACGCCAGCGCCCTCGGGCGAACCAGCGCCGATAAACGGCCAATACGGATCGCGCGGAATCCGGCCCGGTTCATTTGAACATCCTCGATGCCATAAAGATGAATACGGGTGCGCCGACCAGGGCCGTCATGATGCCGGTTGCCAGCTCCCAGGGCGTAAACAGCGTGCGGGCGGCGATATCCGCCAGCAGCAGAACCAGCGCGCCGCACAGGGCAGACAGCGGCACCATCACGCGTAAATCGACCGATACCAGACGGCGAATGAGCTGCGGCACGACCAGGCCGATAAAGCCAATCGGCCCGGCAATTGAGACGGCCGCGCCGCAGAGCAGCGCGATGGCCAGCAGGGCAAGCAGGCGGGTTTTCAGCAGCGACACGCCAAGCCCCTGCGCCATCCGGTCTCCCAGCGCCAGCATGTTGAGCGAGGGCGACAGCCCGATGGCGAGAACAAAACCGGCTGCTGCAGCCCACAGGGCGCTCCGGAGCGTCTGCACGTTGATCCCGGCCAGGTCCCCTGCCAGCCAGGTGCGCATGGCGAGCAGCGTCTGTTCATCGAGGATTAACACCGCGGCGGTAATCGACGAGGCAAACGCCGACATCGCCACGCCGCACAGCGTGACCTTCATCGGCGTAAGCCCGGTGCGACCGGACGAGGAGAACATCAGCACCAGCAAAAACAGCGCGGCGGCACCGGCGGCGGCAACGAGCGGGCGCCCAAACGGCAGCGACAGCCCAAGCGCGCTGGTAATCACGACCGCCAGCGCGGCCCCGGCGTTGAGCCCCAGAATATGCGGCTCGCCGAGCGGGTTGCGGATCACGGACTGCAGCAGCACGCCCGCCACGCCGAGCGCGGCGCCCGTCACCATCGCGGCGCTGAGGCGCAGCAGTCTTAATTTGATAATGACGTTATGGTCGAAATTGCGCGGATCGAAATGGAAAAATGCCTCCACCACCGTCTGCGGGGCGATGAAGCGTGCGCCGATGCCCAGATGCATAATCGCACCCAGCGCCAGCAGCAGTGCGAAGATCGGAAAGGCCAGAGAGGAGCGCATCATGGCTGAACGGTACTCTGGCGAAACGGCATAAAGAACGGCTTGCCGGTCAACGGGTTTATGGACATATGCACGTCGACATCAAACACCGCTTTGATCAGCTCCGGCGTGCAGACATCGCCCTCATGCAATACGCCTTCAACTTTCCCCTGGCGTAAAAAGACCAGCGAATCGCCGTAGTTTACGGCGAAGTTGAGATCGTGCAGCACCACCACGACGGTACGTCCGTGCCGGCGGGTCAGGGTGTGCAGCAGTTCCAGGATCTCCACCTGATAGCGGAGATCGAGAAACGTCGTGGGCTCGTCAAGCAGGATATACGGCGTTTGCTGCGCCAGCACCATGGCGATCCAGCAGCGCTGACGCTGGCCGCCGGATAAGCTTTCCACCGGCATATGGGCAAACTCTGCCGTGCCGGTCAGGCGCAGGGCCTCTTCCACCGCCAGCTCGTCCTCGTCGCTCCACTGGCGCATAAAGTTTTGCCAGGGAAAACGCCCGCGCGAGACCAGTTCAAAGACGGTCAGCCCTTCCGGGAGCAGCGGAGACTGCGGCAGGATACCCAGCTGGCGGGCGACGGCTTTGGTCGGCTGCTCGTGGATCGCCTTGCCGTCGAGAACTGCCGCGCCGCCAAGCGGCTGAAGCAAACGCGCAATGGTGCTCAGCAGCGTGGATTTTCCGCAGCCGTTCGCCCCTACCAGCACGGTCATTTTCTGCTGTGGGATCGCAAGGGAGATATCATCAACGATGATTTTTTTCTGATAGCCCGCAGAGAGGTTCTCCAGAACCAGTCCCGGTTTTTTTGTGTTGTGAGCCACGTGAATGCCAACGTAATAAAAAAGCGCAACAAATATAAATAAAAATCATTCTCTTTTGAGAGTTTGACGCTGCGCCATGTAGTAGTCAAGAGAAGAAACACCCTGATAAAACCAGGGGTAATCCTGAGGGAAAATGAACGCGAAACGGCTTGCAATAACAATTATTTCAATAGATTAATGATTATCCCGCTGCGCTTATACGCCCGGTTAAACGTTGTAGTCGTTTTTTTCTTTTTTCCATTTACTACTACATTCGCGCATGATTGAATGATTCTCAATTACATGTCCGATGCCCACCGTGGCTAACGGACAGACCGTAAAGGGCAATGACTCACACATTTTTCCGCGAAACGTCATTCGCGGGATATTTCGGGATAACAGATGTAATGGCTACGTTCACACCTTCACTCTCTGGGGTAAAAGGGCGCGCGCTCTTTTCACTGCTGTTTATGGCGCCGCTGGTGCAGGCAGCAGATAACACCGCGACTAAAGACGGCGAAACGCTTACCGTCACCGCCGATCCAAATACGACGGCGGAGGCCACGAATGGCTATCAGCCGTTGAATACCTCCACCGCGACGTTAACCAACATGCCGATGCTGGACATCCCGCAGGTGGTCAATACCGTCAGCGACAAAGTGCTGGCGGATCAGCATGCCACCACGCTGGATGAAGCGCTCTATAACGTCAGCAACGTGGTGCAGACCAACACCCTGGGCGGCACGCAGGATGCCTTCGTGCGCCGCGGATTTGGCGCGAACCGCGACGGCTCGATCATGACCAACGGCCTGCGCACCGTGCTGCCGCGCAGCTTTAATGCCGCAACCGAGCGCGTGGAGGTGCTGAAAGGCCCGGCCTCGACGCTCTACGGCATTCTCGATCCGGGCGGCCTGATTAACGTCGTCACCAAACGCCCAGAGAAGACCTTCGGCGGTTCCCTTTCCGCTACCTCGTCCAGCTTTGGCGGCGGCACCGGACAGGTTGATGTTACCGGCCCGATTGACGGCACGCGCCTGGCGTATCGCCTGACGGGCGAATATCAGAACGAGGATTACTGGCGTAATTTCGGCAACGAACGCAGCACCTTTATTGCCCCGTCGCTGACCTGGTTCGGCGACGACGCCACCGTGACCGTGCTCTATTCGCATCGCGACTATAAAACGCCGTTCGATCGCGGAACGATCTTCGATCTCAACACCAAAAAGGCCGTCAACGTCGATCGTAAAACCCGCTTCGACGAACCGTTTAACGTGACCGACGGCCAGTCCGATCTCGCTCAGCTCAACGCGGAGTATCGCCTCAACAGCCAGTGGACCGCGAAGTTCGACTACAGCTACAGCCAGGATAAATACAGCGATAACCAGGCCCGCGTGATGGCCTACGATTCAAAAACCGGCAACCTGACCCGCCGCGTGGATGCGACCCAGGGCTCGACCCAGCGTATGCACACGACGCGCGCGGATCTGCAGGGGAACGTGGACATCGCGGGCTTTTACAATGAGATCCTGACCGGCGTGTCGTATGAGAATTACGATCTGCTGCGTACGGATATGATCCGCTGTAAGAACGTTAAGGACTTCAATATTTACCACCCGAGCTACGGCAGCCTCGGCAAGTGCACCACCGTCTCGGCATCCGACAGCGATCAAACCATTAAGCAGGAAAGCTACTCCGCCTACGCGCAGGACGCGCTGTACCTGACCGATAAGTGGATCGCCGTCGCCGGAATGCGCTATCAGTATTACACCCAGTACGCGGGGAAAGGCCGTCCGTTTAACGTGAACACCGACAGCCGCGACGACCAGTGGACGCCGAAGCTGGGTCTTGTTTATAAGCTCACCCCGGCGGTCTCGCTGTTTGCCAACTATTCCCAGACGTTTATGCCGCAGTCGTCCATTGCGAGCTACATTGGTGACCTGCCGCCGGAAACGTCAAACGCGTATGAAATAGGCGCTAAATTCGACCTGTTCGACGGCATTACCGCCAACATCGCGCTGTTTGATATCCACAAGCGCAACGTGCTGTACACAGAAAGCGTGGGTGATGAAACCGTCGCCAAAACAGCGGGCCGCGTGCGCTCGCAGGGCGTGGAGGTGGATCTCGCCGGGTCGCTGACCGAGAACACCAACATTATCGCCAGCTACGGCTATACCGACGCGAAGGTTCTGGAAGATCCGGACTATGCGGGCAAACCGCTGCCGAACGTGCCGCGCCATACCGGCTCCCTGTTCCTGACCTACGATATTCACAATGCGTTTGCCGGGAATACCCTGACGCTGGGCGGCGGCGGGCACGGCGTAAGCCGTCGCTCAGCAACCAACGGTGCGGATTATTATCTGCCGGGCTATTTCGTGGCGGACGCGTTTGCGGCGTACAAGATGAAGCTACAGTATCCGGTGACGCTGCAGGTGAACGTGAAAAATCTGTTTGATAAGACCTACTACACGTCGTCGATTGCGACCAACAACCTGGGCAACCAGATTGGCGATCCGCGCGAAGTGCAGTTTACGGTGAAGATGGAGTTTTGATGTAAAAAAGCCCGGTGGCGCTAACGCTTACCGGGCCTACGATCCATTCCCTCTCCCGGCGGGAGAGGGTTAGGGTGAGGGCATCAGGCCTCAATATCCGCCATATCGCCTTTCTCCTGCAGCCAGTTACGTCGGTCTTCCGAACGTTTCTTGGCAAGGAGCATATCCATCATGGCGTTGGTTTGCTGCTCGTCTTCATCGCTGATCGTCAGCTGCACCAGACGGCGCGTGTTCGGATCCAGCGTCGTTTCGCGAAGCTGCATCGGGTTCATCTCGCCCAGCCCTTTAAAGCGCTGCACGTTCGGTTTGCCCTTCTTGCGCTTCAGCTGTTCCAGGACGCCCGCTTTCTCTTCTTCCGTCAGCGCGTAGTAAACCTCTTTGCCGAGGTCGATACGGTAGAGCGGCGGCAGCGCCACGTGGACGTGACCATTTTTCACCAGCGTTTTGAAGTGCTTCACGAACAGCGCGCACAGCAGCGTGGCGATGTGCAGACCATCGGAGTCCGCATCCGCGAGGATACAGATCTTGCCGTAGCGCAGCTGGCTCAGATCGTCGCTGTCCGGATCGATGCCGATCGCCACCGAAATATCGTGCACTTCCTGCGAGGCCAGCACTTCATCAGAAGAGACCTCCCAGGTGTTCAGGATCTTACCCTTGAGCGGCATGATCGCCTGATATTCACGATCGCGCGCCTGCTTGGCCGATCCGCCCGCCGAGTCCCCTTCCACGAGGAACAGCTCGGTACGGTTGAGATCCTGCGCGGTACAGTCCGCCAGCTTGCCCGGCAGCGCAGGGCCGCTGGTCAGCTTTTTACGCACCACTTTCTTTGCGGCGCGCAGACGACGCTGGGCGCTGGAAATGGCCATTTCGGCCAGCATCTCTGCTGCCTGCACGTTCTGGTTCAGCCACAGGGTAAACGCATCTTTCACCACGCCGGAAACGAACGCCGCGCACTGACGTGACGACAGGCGCTCTTTGGTCTGACCGGCAAACTGCGGATCCTGCATCTTCACGGAGAGCACGTAGGCGCAGCGATCCCAGATATCTTCCGCCGACAGCTTCACGCCGCGCGGCAGAATATTGCGGTATTCGCAGAACTCACGCATCGCGTCCAGCAGCCCCTGACGCAGGCCGTTGACGTGGGTACCGCCGAGCATGGTTGGGATCAGGTTGACGTAGCTTTCGGTCAGCAGCTCGCCGCCTTCCGGCAGCCACAGCAGCGCCCAGTCCACGGCTTCGGTATCGCCGCTAAAGTTACCGACAAACGGTTTTTCCGGCAGCGTCGGCAGGCCGTTTACCGCTTCGCACAGGTAATCGTTCAGACCGTCGGCGTAGCACCAGGTTTGTGCGGTATTGTTAACGTGATCGGTAAAGGTGATTTCCACGCCCGGACACAGCACCGCTTTGGCTTTCAGCAGGTGCGTCAGGCGAGAAACGGAAAAACGCGGGCTGTCGAAGAAGCTTTCGTCAGGCCAGAAGTGGACGCTGGTACCGGTGTTGCGTTTGCCGCACGTGCCGACAACCTGCAGATCCTGCACCTTATCGCCGTTTTCAAACGCGATGTTGTACACCTGACCGTCGCGACGGACGTTCACTTCCACGCGTTTGGACAGGGCGTTCACCACGGAAATGCCCACGCCGTGCAGACCACCGGAGAACTGGTAGTTCTTGTTGGAGAACTTACCGCCCGCGTGCAGACGACAGAGGATCAGCTCAACGGCAGGCACGCCCTCTTCCGGATGGATATCCACCGGCATGCCGCGCCCGTCGTCGATGACTTCCAGCGACTGATCGGCGTGCAGAATGACGTCAACGCGTTTGGCATGGCCCGCCAGCGCTTCGTCCACACTGTTATCAATAACTTCCTGGCCCAGATGGTTTGGGCGCGTCGTATCGGTGTACATCCCCGGGCGGCGGCGAACCGGCTCAAGCCCGGTGAGGACCTCAATGGCATCAGCGTTATAGGTTTGCGTCATGATTTAAACTAGCAATTCGCATTGATTGTCAGTGGCTGTGCAGTCCAAGAAAATCGACAATCTGGGTGAAATGATTCTCAAAGCCCGTGAAAGCATGGTTTCCGCCCTCTTCTATAGTCTGGCGGCAGGAGGCGTAATACGCCACTGCCTGGCGGTAATCCAGCACTTCATCACCCGTCTGTTGCAGCAGCCAGATGAGATCCGGTGCCTCAAGCGGGTCGACCTGCATAACTTTGAGATCGTAAATATGGCGTGACTCTAGCACATATTGCTGCCCGGTGTAGGGGTTCTCGTTTTCGCCAAGAAAGTCCCTCAGCAGCTCAAATGGCCGTACCGCCGGATTAACCACAACGGCGGGCAGCATGAAGCATTGTGAGAGCCAGGTGGCGTAGTACCCGCCCAGGGATGAACCGACCACACCGAAGGTTTCGCCGCCGTGCGCAAGCACAATAGATTCCAGCATCTCCGCGGCCTCTGCCGGGTAAGGCGGCAGCTGCGGGATAATCATCTCAACGTCGGGGTGATGCTCGCTCAGCCACTGGCGAAACTGTGTCGCTTTTGCAGAGCGCGGCGAGCTGTTGAATCCGTGCAGATAAAGGAGCGTAGACATCAATAGCCTTCTGAAGCGGTATCCGGGCGGAATTTTGCACCGGTCAAACGGCAGACTTCCGTGGTCAGCGTGCCGTCGGCATGCAGTTCCAGCCAGCGCCAGCCTGGCGCGATGGTATCCAGCGTAAAGTTGGCGCAGTGCGGCTTAAACTGAACGCAGGTCGACGGCGTCGCCAGCATGCGGCGTCCGTTCCAGTCGAGATCCTGTTCCTGATGAATATGTCCACACAGCAGATTTTTCACCCGTGGGAATTTCGCCAGCACGCGATCCAGCGCTGCGGAGTTGCGCAGGCTGTGCTGATCGAGCCAGCTGCAGCCCGCCGGCAGAGGATGATGATGAAGCAACAGCAGCGTGTGACGTTCAGGTTCAGCAGCCAGTTTGGTCTCAAGCCAGTCGAGCTGAAACTCGCTTAACTCACCGTGCGGGACGCCAAATACCTGGCTATCGAGCAGCAGGATCTGCCACTGTTCACCCGCAAAAACACATTTCGCCGGAGAAATCCCCGCATCCTGAAGAGAGCTGTACATGGCGGGCTGGAAGTCATGGTTTCCTGGCAGCCAGACGCAAGGCACGCTAAAGCTCGCGATGCCTTCAGCAAAATGCTGGTAGGCCGCGGAGGACTGATCCTGCGCCAGATCGCCCGTTGCGACAATCAGATCGCATGCACGGTTTTCAGCGTGAATGGCGCTAAGTACCGCCTGATAACTCTCCCAGGTGTTGACCCCCAGTAGCGTTTCATGCTTTTCGGCAAAAAGGTGGGTATCGGTGATTTGTAATATCCTGACTGGCGCCCCACCAGCAACAGTCAGGTTCAACAGGCTTTCCAAATGGTGTCCTTAGGTAGGTTTATGACGCTAACAAACCGGAATCGCCATTGCTCCATGTGCTAAACAATATCTTAGCCAGTCGGCTAAAAACTGGTTAATTTGATGCTTTTCGTCGCGTTGATGCAACTTTTTATTCGGGTAATCATACCGCGCCTTGAAGCGAAAGATCTGCTGGCTTGAACACACTTCAGCGACCATCGCGTCGTGATAGAGGCGCACCGTCATCGACGGCAGGCTCCAGTAGCTAATGCTGGGTGCCGTTTGCTCAATCTCCACCAGCGTAGTGTAGCGCGTTGATTCTGTTATCGTTAACCGATACTGCGCGTTGCTCACCTGATAGCTTACCGTTTCGCCGGGTGCGTCGTTTCGCGGCAGCAGGCGGCGCAACTGTGCGAAATTGGTTTCGCACAGGCGCATCATTTCTGGGAAGTCAGGCGTATAGCGCTTCATTTTTTCCACTCGTTTCGTAATGTCTGATAATGCAGCTGAAGCCATTGCAGGGCGATGACAGACGCTGCGTTGTCGATTTTCCCCTCTTCTACCCACTGATAAGCCTGTTCCCGGCTCACCACATGAACCCGAATATCTTCGTTTTCATCTGCCAGACCGTGGATCCCTTCCGCCGTCGTGGCGTCCACTTCGCCCACCATTATGGACAAGCGCTCGCTGGTACCGCCCGGGCTTGCCAGATAGCTCAGCACCGGTTTTGTACGGCCCACCACCAGTCCGGCCTCTTCCAGCGCCTCGCGACGGGCGACGTCTTCAACAGACTCACCTTCTTCGATCATCCCGGCCACCATCTCCAGCAGCCACGGGCTCTCACTGACGTCATAAGCGGCGATGCGGATCTGCTCCACCAGCACAACTTCGTCACGCACTGGGTCAAAGGGTAGCAAGACTGCCGCATGCCCGCGCTCAAAAATTTCGCGTCTGATTTCGCCGCTCATTTCCCCGTTAAACAGGCGATGCCTGAAACGGTAAAGATCCATTGAAAAAAAACCGCTATAAAGCGTTTCTCGTGCAATAATTTCTACATCGTTTTTGGCGAATGTCACGGGCAACTTTTCTGGTTTTTGCATGAGTCGAGTCCTGGTAGCAATGGTGATGAAATTGTGAATTTCAAGGCTGTTTGGCTGCCGTTTGTAAGGCTATATGGTAGATTGGTGCAAATTACCGCCAGATGGCACGTTACGCCAACCTTTTGGTATGGAAGATTCTGTTAGAATCGGCAATTATTTTTTAATTAGATCAGCGCTAATACTGCTTCACAACAAGGAATGCAAATGAAGAAATTGCTCCCCATCCTTATCGGCCTGAGCCTGACGGGCTTCAGTGCAATGAGCCAGGCGGAAAACCTGTTACAGGTCTACCAGCAGGCACGTCTGGGCAACCCTGATTTACGTAAATCAGCGGCCGATCGTGATGCTGCGTTTGAAAAGATTAACGAAGCGCGTAGCCCCTTGCTGCCACAGTTAGGTTTAGGTGCAGATTATACCTACAGCAACGGTTTCCGCGACGCTAACGGCGTAAACTCCAATGCTACCAGCGCCTCACTGCAATTGACACAGACGCTGTTTGATATGTCCAAATGGCGCGCCCTGACCCTGCAGGAAAAGAGTGCGGGTATTCAGGATGTGACCTATCAGACCGACCAGCAGACGCTGATCCTGAACACTGCCACGGCGTACTTCAACGTGCTGAGCGCGATTGACGCACTCTCCTACACCGAAGCGCAGAAACAGGCGATTTACCGCCAGTTAGATCAAACCACCCAGCGTTTCAACGTGGGCCTGGTCGCGATCACCGACGTGCAGAACGCCCGTTCACAGTACGACACCGTGCTGGCTAACGAAGTGACCGCGCGTAACAACCTCGACAACGCGCTGGAATCCCTGCGTCAGGTCACCGGGAATTACTATCCTGAGCTGGCGTCGCTGAACGTGGACAGCTTTAAAACGGATAAACCGCAGGCCGTTAACGCCCTGCTGAAAGAGGCGGAAAACCGCAACCTGAGTTTGCTGCAGGCGCGTCTGAGCCAGGACCTGGCCCGCGAGCAAATTCGTCAGGCGCAGGACGGTCATCTGCCAACCCTGAGCCTGAGCGCGTCTACCGGTGTCTCTGATACGTCCTATAGCGGCTCTAAAACCAATACGTCCCAGTATGACGACAGCAATATGGGTCAGAATAAAGTGGGTCTGAGCTTCTCCCTGCCGCTGTATCAGGGCGGTCAGGTCAACTCTCAGGTGAAACAGGCGCAGTACAACTTTGTTGGCGCGAGCGAGCAGCTGGAAAGCGCCCACCGCAACGTGGTGCAGACCGTGCGTTCCTCCTTTAACAACGTGAATGCCTCGATCAGCAGCATCAACGCCTATAAACAGGCCGTTGTGTCTGCACAGAGCTCTCTGGACGCGATGGAAGCGGGCTACTCGGTCGGTACACGTACTATCGTTGACGTGCTCGACGCGACCACCACGCTGTACAACGCGAAACAGCAGCTCTCAAGCGCGCGTTACCAGTACCTGATTAACCAGCTGAACATCAAACAGGCTCTGGGTACGCTGAACGAGCAGGATCTGCAGATGCTGAACAGCGCACTGGGCAAACCGGTCTCCACCTCTCCGGACAGCGTTGCGCCGGAGAACCCGGAGCAGGTTGCCGCGGTTGATAACTTCAACGCTAACAGCAGCACCCCTGCGGCACAGCCGGCCGCTGCGCGTACCACTACATCCGCCAGCAAAGGCAATAATCCGTTCCGTAACTAAGAGTGTTATCAGGCCCACTGCGGCCTGATGCCCTCCACCCCGCCCCTCTCCCACAGGGAGAGGGGCGCATCTGAATCACATCCGAACGTAAGCCAACGTAAAGATCCCCCTGATTCCGCCCCTCTTCGCTTCATTTTCAACCACTCATCCTCTATCCTGAGCGTTATTACCACTGGGTCCTGGAAGACAAACATGAAACGGACAAAATCCATAAATCACGCTTCGTTCCGCAAGAGCTGGAACGCGCGTCACCTCACCCCTGTTGCGCTGGCGGTCACGGCTGTCTTTATGCTGGCAGGCTGTGAGAAAAATGACGAAACGGTTTCGCTGTATCAAAACGCAGACGACTGCTCCGCCGCAACCGGCAAAGCCGCCGAATGTAAAACGGCTTACACCAGCGCTCTGAAAGAAGCGGAACGTACTGCGCCGAAATATGCCTCACGCGAAGACTGCGTGGCGGAGTTTGGTGAAGGTCAGTGCCAGCAGGCACCGGCTCAGGCAGGCACCGCACCTGAAAATCAGGCGCAGGCTCAGTCCAGCGGCAGCTTCTGGATGCCGCTGATGGCAGGCTACATGATGGGTCGTCTGATGGGCGGCGGTGCGGGCTACCAGCAGCAGCCGCTGTTTAGCTCGAAAAACCCGGCCAGCCCGGCTTACGGTCAATATACCGATGCCAGCGGCAAAGGCTACGGCGCAGCGACCCCTGGCCGCACCGTGAACGTTCCGAAAACGGCGATGGCGCCGAAGCCTGCGACCACCAGCACCATCACCCGCGGCGGGTTTGGTGAATCTGTGGCGAAGCAGACCAGCATGCAGCGTAGTGCGACAGGCACCTCCTCTACTCGCTCA
This sequence comes from Enterobacter asburiae, assembly GCF_007035645.1. NCBI lineage: Bacteria > Pseudomonadati > Pseudomonadota > Gammaproteobacteria > Enterobacterales > Enterobacteriaceae > Enterobacter > Enterobacter asburiae. Next base: position 624,105 of record NZ_AP019632.1, on the reverse strand, counting down.
ATGGGCGGCTGATCATGGAACGAGTCAGTATCACCGAGCGCCCGGACTGGCGCGAAAAAGCCACCGAGTACGGTTTTAACTTCCACACCATGTACGGCGAGCCGTACTGGTGTGAAGACGCCTATTACAAGCTCACGCTGGCTCAGGTGGAAAAACTGGAAGAGGTGACGGCCGAGCTGCACCAGATGTGCCTGAAGGTCGTGGAAAAGGTCATCGACAGCGACGAGCTGATGGCAAAGTTCCGCATTCCGAAGCACACCTGGGGCTTTGTGCGCCAGTCGTGGAGAACGAATCAACCTTCGCTTTACTCTCGCCTGGATCTGGCGTGGGACGGCAAAGGTGAACCGAAGCTGCTGGAAAACAACGCCGATACGCCAACCTCTCTGTATGAAGCGGCGTTCTTCCAGTGGATCTGGCTGGAAGACCAGGCCAATGCCGGAAACCTGCCGGAAGGCAGCGACCAGTTTAACAGCCTGCAGGAAAAGCTGATTGAGCGTTTTGCCGAGCTGCGCGAACAGCATGGCTTTAACCTGCTCCATCTCGCCTGCTGCCGCGACACGGAAGAAGACCGTGGCACGGTTCAGTATCTGCAGGACTGCGCCGCCGAAGCGGAAGTGGCGACCGAGTTCCTCTATATCGAAGATATCGGCCTGGGTGAAAAAGGTCAGTTTACGGATATGCAGGACCAGGTGATAAGCAACCTGTTCAAGCTCTACCCGTGGGAATACATGCTGCGCGAGATGTTCTCCACCAAGCTGGAAGATGCTGGCGTACGCTGGCTGGAGCCGGCCTGGAAGAGCATCATCTCTAACAAAGCCCTGCTGCCGATGCTCTGGGAGATGTTCCCGAACCACCCGAACCTGCTGCCAGCCTATTTTGCGGAAGATGATTACCCGCAAATGGAAAAATACGTTGTTAAGCCGATCTTCTCCCGCGAAGGCGCAAACGTCTCGATTATCGAAAACGGCAAGACGCTGGAAGCGGTTGAAGGGCCATACGGCGAAGAAGGGATGATCGTCCAGGAGTTCTATCAGCTGCCGAAATTTGGCGACAGCTATACGCTGATTGGCAGCTGGCTTATCAACGATCAACCGGCCGGGATTGGCATTCGCGAAGATCGCGCGCTGATCACGCAGGATCTGTCACGCTTTTATCCGCACATCTTTGTCGAATAGGCCGCGGCCTGATGCCCTCACCCCGCCCCTCTCCCACAGGGAGAGGGTGCAAACACTAAAAACGGCAACCTGAGGTTGCCGTTTTGCTTTTATTACCCAATCTGCACCGACAGCATACTCAGACTACCCATCTCAATACCGTCGACCGGGATCGTCACCGGCTCCTGACCATCCCACGCGCCAAGAACGTACAGCAGCGGCAGGAAGTGTTCCGGCGTCGGGTTAGAGAGCGAACCGCCATCATGATCCAGATAGTTCACCAGGGGATGCTCCTCAGCCGGGCCTTGCCAGGTCAGGTTCGCTTTAACGTAGTCGTTAAAAGAGGTTGCCCACGGGTACGGCGTGTTCTCACCGTGCCAGCGTGCGGTACGTAGGTTATGCACCACGTTGCCGCTCGCAACCAGCATGATACCTTCATCACGCAGGGTTGCCAGCTTGCGCCCCACCTCCAGATGCCAGGCCGCCGGTTTAGTGCTGTCGATACTCAACTGCACCATCGGGATATCCGCGTCAGGATACATTTTAATCAGCACGCCCCAGGAGCCATGGTCAAAGCCCCAGGCTTCTTTATCCAGCGTCACAGGGACAGGTGCCAGCAACTCTACCAGCTTTTGCGCCAGCTCAGGCGAGCCGGGGGCCGGATAATGCGTGTCGTACAGCGCCTGCGGGAAGCCGCCAAAATCATGAATGGTTTTTGGCGCTTCCATGGCGGTAACGCCCGTCCCACGGGTAAACCAGTGTGCAGACACCACCACCATCGCTTTCGGACGCGGCAACGTCTCGCCAAGATGACGCCAGGCGCGGGTATAGACGTTGTCTTCCAGAACGTTCATAGGGCTACCGTGGCCTAAAAACAGGGCTGGCATACGGGAAGAAGTCTTGGTGATATCCTTACAGAAGGTGTCAATTTAATGGTGCTACATTACGCGCAATCCGGCAAAGATGAACGCAGATAAGCGTGAAGATCATCATCAGGAAATTTGAATGTAAGGAATGTGTAAAGCCGGGTTTTCACCCTCGCTTTGCCAGAAATGAATCATTTATATTAATGAGAATGATTATCATAAGGAGCAATGCATGTCAGTCCCCCTGATCCTGACCATACTGGCGGGCGCCGCGACCTTCATCGGTGCGCTCCTCGGCGTGCTCGGCCAAAAGCCCTCTAACCGCGTACTGGCCTTTTCACTGGGCTTTGCTGCCGGGATCATGCTGCTCATCTCCCTGATGGAGATGCTGCCTGCCGCGTTGGGCACAGAAGGCATGTCTCCGCTGCTGGGCTACGGCATGTTTGTCTTTGGCCTGCTGGGATACTTTGCCCTCGATCGGATGCTACCGCACGCGCATCCTCAGGATTTAATGCAGAAAAACGTGACGCCCATGCCGCGCAATATCAAGCGTACCGCCGTGCTGTTAACGCTTGGCATCAGCCTGCACAACTTCCCGGAAGGGGTCGCTACCTACGTGACGGCCAGCAGCAATCTTGAGATGGGCTTTGGCATCGCGCTGGCGGTCGCCTTACACAATATTCCTGAAGGACTGGCCGTCGCCGGCCCCGTGTATGCCGCAACGGGATCGAAACGCACCGCGGTGTTCTGGGCGGGGATTTCCGGGATGGCCGAAATCCTTGGCGGCGTACTGGCCTGGCTGATCCTCGGTAGTCTGGTCTCTCCGGTAGTGATGGCGGCGATTATGGCCGCGGTAGCCGGGATCATGGTTGCGCTTTCGGTGGATGAACTGATGCCGCTGGCGAAGGAGATCGATCCTAACAACAACCCCAGCTATGGCGTGCTGTGCGGAATGTCGGTAATGGGATTAAGTCTGGTTCTCCTGCAGACCGCAGGAATCGGGTAAAAAAACGCCGGGATATCCCGGCGTTTTTATTTTCAGCTGGCTTTGCGCTCGTGCGCCTGGCGATACTCAACCAGATCTTCAATCGTGACCACCGGCATGTTGTGCAGGCGGGCAAAGGTAATGCATTCCGGCGCGCGCGCCATGGTGCCGTCATCGTTGGTCAGTTCGCACAGCACGCCAGCAGGTTTGAAGCCAGCCAGCGTCACCAGGTCGATCGTCGCTTCGGTGTGACCACCGCGGGTCAACACGCCGCCCGCCTGCGCACGCAGTGGGAAGACGTGGCCTGGACGGTGCAGATCGGATGGCTTCGCACCATCAGCAATCGCTGCACGTACGGTGGTCAGACGGTCAGCCGCAGACACACCTGTGGTCACGCCATGCGCCGCTTCAATGGTCACGGTAAAACCGGTACCAAAGGCGCTGGTGTTGTTTTCGACCATCATCGGCAGCTCGAGCTGCTTACGACGATCTTCGGTAATACACAGGCATACGATGCCGCTGCCGTGACGGATGGTCAGCGCCATCTGTTCAACGGTCATGTTTTCGGCGGCGAAAATCATGTCGCCTTCGTTTTCACGGTTTTCATCGTCAAGCACCATCACACCGCGGCCTTCGCGCAGTGCATCCAGTGCATGTTCAACACGTTGAGTTGAAGTGCCAAAAGAGGAAAGTAGCGTCTGATTCATGGTAAAAAAACCTCATTAACATTATGGTTACCAGAATCAGGGCAGTCTTAGGAGCGCCGTATAAGCGGCAAAAAGATAACGTGAGCGGGCCCATGCCCGACTTGATCGTTACTCTCTCCCATCCGGACTCTAACCGTCGGCCCCGGAATTACACCGGATCTGCTGACCTTTGAGTATTCACCCAAAGCGCTCGCGGGCTTTCAGCGTCACGCTGATTTACCGCCGGTGGGGAATTTCGCCCCGCCCTGAGAATAAGCGAGATAACTATAACGCTATTGATTATCCTGGGCAATGCATAAGCATCAAACAATTTTGTTTACCCCGGGCATGACGCGCTACAATGGACACTAACACTTTTCCATCAAGGGAAACGCCAATGATTGACCCGAAAAAAATTGAGCAGATCGCGCGTCAGGTTCATGAATCTATGCCAAAAGGCATTCGTGAATTTGGTGATGACGTAGAAAAGAAAATCCGCCAGACGCTCCAGGCGCAGTTGGTTCGCCTTGATTTAGTCAGCCGCGAAGAGTTTGACGTGCAGACCCAGGTTCTGCTGCGCACCCGCGAGAAGCTGGCGCTGCTGGAACAGCGTCTGAGCGAGCTGGAAAACCGCAATGCGCCGGAAGAAGTGAAGCCGGCACCGGCCATTCCACCGGTGGATGACCAGGAGTAAGTGCGGCCTGATGCCCTCACCCCAGCCCTCTCCCACAGGGAGAGGGAGAAAAAAACGGGCCAGCTGGCCCGTTTTTTTTTACTGACTGTCTTTCTGGATCTTCTTGATGATGTTGGTGGTTGAGCACCCGTCCTCAAAGTTGAGCACCATCACCTCGCCGCCGTTCGCCCAGACCTCTTCGCTACCCGCGATTTGCTCCGGCTTGTAATCCCCACCTTTTACCAGCAGGTCCGGCAGAATGCCGGCAATCAGGCGCTGCGGGGTATCTTCTTCAAACGACACCACCCAGTCCACCGCTTCCAGCGCGCCGAGCACAATCATGCGCTGCTCGAGCGGGTTCACCGGACGCGTTTCGCCCTTCAGGCGTTTCGTCGATGCATCGCTGTTAACCGCCACAATCAGGCGATCGCCCAGCTTGCGCGCGTTCGCCAGATACGAAACGTGGCCCGCGTGCAGAATGTCGAACACGCCGTTGGTCATCACCACTTTTTCACCACGCTTGCGCGCGGCGGCAACGGCCACCTTCAGCTCGTCTTCGGTCATGACGCCAAAACCGGTATCCGCACGACCGCGCACCGCGTTTTCCAGCTCGATTGGCGAAACGGTTGAGGTACCGAGTTTACCGACGACCACGCCCGCCGCGGCGTTAGCGAAGTAGCACGCCTCTTCCAGCGAGTTTCCTGCTGCCAGCGTCGCCGCCAGCACGCCGATCACCGTATCACCGGCACCGGTCACGTCGTACACTTCCTGCGCCTGGGTTGGCATATGCAGCGGCGCTTTGCCCGGCTGCAGCAGCGTCATCCCCTGCTCGGAGCGGGTCACCAGCAGCGCGGACAGCTCGAAGTCAGCAATGATCTTCATGCCGCGCTCAACCAGTTCGTCCTCGGTTTTGCACTTACCCGCCACCGCTTCAAACTCGGAGAGGTTTGGCGTCAGCAGCGTCGCGCCGCGATAGCGCTCAAAATCGGTCCCTTTCGGGTCGATCAGCACCGGCACGTTGGCTTTACGCGCCAGCTGAATCATCGTTTGCACGCTCGCCAGCGCGCCTTTGGCGTAGTCGGACAGCACCAGCGCGCCGATATTGCCCAGCGCCTGGTTGATACGCTCGTGCAGCGGCTCAGGATCAACGCCTTCGAACCCTTCTTCAAAGTCGAGGCGGATCAGCTGCTGGTTGCGCGACAGCACGCGCAGTTTCGTAATCGTTGGGTGGGTCGGAACAGAAACGAAGTCGCACTTCACGTTCACGTCCGCCAGCGACTTGCTCAGCGCGCGCGCCGCATCGTCGATGCCGGTAAGGCCCACCAGACGCGACTGCGCGCCCAGAGAGGCAATGTTCATCGCCACGTTTGCCGCGCCGCCGGGACGCTCTTCAATGGTGTCGACCTTAACCACCGGTACCGGTGCTTCCGGAGAGATGCGGCTGGTAGGCCCATACCAGTAGCGATCCAGCATCACATCCCCAACAACCATTACCCCAGCACGTTCAAACTCTGGCAGTGTTACTTTCATTCCTGACTCCAGAAAGATTCACAATTTGCGCGCGATAATATCACACTTGATTTGTTACGCACGGTTCCACCAGCCACTTCTGCCAGCTGGCCGTTACCTGAGCACGTTCATGAGCAAAACAGTCCAGCGCCACGTGCCCCGGCTGCTCCTGCAGCGCCAGGTGGTGAAGCTCATCGCGCAGCGTCGTATAGGCGCGGGTTAAGGCCTGCGCCTCCTGCTCGTCCATGATGTCGTTTTGCGCCAGCAGCTCCAGAATGCGCACGTTATCGGACCAGCGCGTCAGCTTCGGCTTGTCGTGGGCGTGCAGCAGCACCAGATACTGGGTAATGAACTCAATATCGGTAATCCCGCCCTCGTCGGCTTTAATATCAAAGCGATCGCGGTGTTTATTGCCGAGATGCGCGCGCATTTTCTCGCGCATTTCGCGAACTTCCGTTTGCAGCGTGCTGCCATCACGCACGGTGGTCATAACCTCCTTACGGATGACGTCAAACTGCGTTTTGAGCTGCGGATCGCCATACACCACGCGAGCGCGCACCAGCGCCTGATGCTCCCACGTCCAGGCTTCATTCTTCTGGTAATCGGCGAAGGACTCCGTCGAGGTCACCAGCATGCCCGCCGCGCCGGACGGACGCAGGCGCGCATCCACTTCATACAAAATGCCCGACGAGGTGCGGGTGCTGAAAAGATGCATAATGCGCTGCGCCAGGCGAAGGTAGAACTGGCGCCCGTCAATTTCACGCTCGCCGTCGGTCATTACGTCAACCGGACAGTCGTGCAGGAAGATTAAATCCAGATCGGAGCTATAGCCCAGCTCCCAGCCGCCAAGCTTGCCGTACCCCACGACCGCAAAGCCGCGTCCTTCACGTTCGGCCAGATGTTTCGGCTGGCCGTAGCGCGCCACCATCTGCACCCACGCCTGATGGACCACCGCGTCGATGATCGCCTCAGCAAGCCAGGTTAAGTGATCGCTCACTTTCATCACCGGCAGCGTTCCGGCGATGTCAGCCGCCGCCACGCGCAGCATCTGCGCCTGCTTAAACTGGCGCAGCGCCTCCAGCTGTTGCTCTTCGTCTTCTTCCGGCACGCGCAGCAGATACTGACGCAGCTCGTCCCGGTAGGCATCCGTCGCCGTGGGCTGATACAGCGTGTTCGGATCGAGCAGCTCATCCAGCAGCAGCGGGTAACGCGCCAGCTTGTTGGCCACCATCGGCGACGCGGCGCAGAGCGTAATCAGGTGCTTCAGTGCCCCCGGAAACTCGCTCAGGAGTTCCAGATACGTGGTACGCGTGATGATCCCGCTCAGCAGCGGCATCATGCGCGACAGCGGCACCGGCGCGTCCGCCCGCGAGCAGACCTCGCTCAGCAGGTGCGGCATCAGGTGATCCAGCACCTGACGACCTCGCGGGCCGATGGCGCGTTTGTTCAGCTCAAGACGGAAATCCGCGATCAGCGCCACCACGCGATGGCGGGCGTCGTCGGTTAAGTGCGTCAGCACCGGCGTGGTGTCATCTTCCTGGAGCGCGTCCTGCCACAGCTCGCGCCAGTGCTCGGAAAGGGCATCGTCCGGTGATTCACTTTCGTCATCACCGATCAGCTCGTTAAAGATGCGGCGCACGCCTGCCATATGGGCATCCAGCCGTTCGGTTAACGCCGCCCAGTCGTCCACACGCATGCCCCAGGCCAGGCGCGCCCGGTTAAGGTCATCGCCCGGCAGGGTCTGGGTCTGTTCGTCGTTGATGCTTTGCAGCAGGTTTTCCAGACGACGCAGGAACAGATAGGCCTCGCGCAGGGTTTGCGCGTCGCCGTCCGGCAGCAGGTGCAGCTGCTCGATGGCGCTCAGCGTCGGCAAAAGCGAGCGGGACTGCAGGGACGGCTCACGACCACCGCGAATAAGCTGGAAGACCTGAACGATAAATTCGATTTCACGGATGCCGCCCGCGCCGAGCTTGATGTTGTCCTTCAGACCACGACGGCGCACCTCACGGGCGATCATCCCTTTCATATTACGCAGGGACTGGATCACGCTGAAGTCGATATAGCGACGGAATACGAACGGGCGCAGCATGGCGCGCAGCTCGTTGGCGTAAGCGTCGTCGCTGTCGCCCATAATCCGCGCTTTAACCATCGCATAGCGCTCCCAGTCGCGCCCCTGCTCCTGGTAGTAATCCTCCAGCGCGGCAAAGCTCAGCACCAGCGGTCCGCTGTCGCCAAACGGGCGCAGGCGCATGTCCACGCGGTAAACAAAACCGTCCTGCGTCGGCTGATCCAGCGCCTTAATCAGACGCTGACCGAGGCGGGTAAAGAACTGGGCGTTGTCCAGCTCGCGACGGCCGCCGCGCGTGGAGCCGTTCTCGGGCCAGGCAAAAATCAGGTCGATGTCGGAGGAGAAGTTCAGCTCGCAGCCGCCCAGCTTGCCCATCCCCAGAATCAACAGCGGCTGAGGAACCCCTTCCTCGCTGCACGGCGTGCCCCACTCTTTACAGCAGGCGGCGTAGAGCCAGTCGCGCGCGGCGACAATCAGCGTTTGCGCCAGCTCGCTTAGCTGCTGCAGCGTGCTCTCTTCGCTCACCCGCTCCAGCGCCTGAGCCCAGGCAATGCGCACCATCACCCGACGGCGGAACTGGCGCAGGACGCGCATCAGCGTGGCTTCATCCGCAACGTCTTCGAGTGCGGTTTGCAGCCAGCCGGCGTAATGCCGCCACTCGTCCGCCTGCGGCGGCGCGTTCTCAAGCTCTGCCAGCCAGTCCGGGTTGGCGGTGATGCTTTCCTGCACAAAATCACTGAAGGCGAGCACGCTCTTCGCCTGCTCGCTTAACGATGACGCCGGTAATGACTCAGGCAGACGTTCGCAAACGGTCTGCCACTGCTGCTGTAACGGTGAAGAAAGCGGCATTATAGGGGTTCCTTGCCAGAGTTAACGTTTTCCGCTGTGCAGCCAGAACGGCTCCTGCGAAATGGCCTCGTTACGGAAATGCTCAATCTCAATATGCTGGCGGGTTTCAATGGCATGCTTCAGCCCCTGCCAGTTTTCCAGCCAGGCCTGGGTTTTAACGCCGTCATAAGCGCCGGAAAGCAGCAGCATGCTGTCGATGTTGCGCGACAGACGGGGAAGCTGATCGCCATACTGGTCCCCGAGCGGATACGCAAAGGTGCTCTTCAGCTCGGCGGCATGACGGGAAAGATGAATATCCGCGAAACGCTTAAAGTTTTCCGCGATTTTGGCCTCCGCTTTCGCATCCAGGAAGGCGCGCCAGCCGCGCGTCACCAGAAACTCGGTCAGCGCCAGTTTTGCCGAAGCGGCTTGCGGGCTGTAGATCGCCGTTTGCGCCGATACGTCGGAGAGCATCAGCGTTTCGGTTTGCGTCAGCAGGTCACGTAAGTGAGCGCTCGCTTTGCGAGGAACAATACCGCCGAACAGCGTCAGGGTATGGCGCACCAGGGCAATCGCCGCCAGCACGTGGGATTTCGCGTTTTTCACATTTCGCACCCACAGCTCTTCATGGTATTGCCACTGAGAAAGCGCCAGCTCCAGCGCGGCTTCCAGGCCCTGTTCAACGCTGGCTTTCGGCGCAACGTGCAGGATGGTCGTCTCTTTCAGCACGCGCGGCGCATTTCCGGCGGCCAGATGGTAACCCCGCGCGGCTTTACTCAGGCTTCCCTGACGCAGTCCGGACTGGTTCACCAGCCTGCGCGCCAGCTTCAGCACGTCATTCGCGTCCCCTTCCAGCAGCTCAAGCTCGAGTTCGCAAATCGGTTCCTGGCACTCACCCGCCTTCACGTCGCCCAGATCGAGGGCGATTTCGATGCGGCTTTTGCCTTCCGTCACCAGCCATTTTTCGCGCCAGAAATCAGTGCTGAACAGCGGCTGCACCTGTTCCGCCAGCGTGGAAGGCAGTTCGCCATCCGGCCAGACTTCCGTCGGGAAACGTTCCAGCTCAAGTTCTGGCTTGCTGATGTCGATATTGTATTCCGGGCGCTGATGTAAACCGCCGACCACGCGGCCGGCAATTTTCATCGTCATCTCGTAGCGCCCGCTCGCGCCGCGGATGCGCAGCCCCATATCGTGGCGGCGCAGCCAGTTGTCTGGCGTTTCGTAATAGATATTAAGCAGTTGTACCGGTTCATGGTGTTCGCCGGAAAGCGTATGCAGATGCTGGCGGAGTGCGTCAACGCTGTCTTTTTCGACGATAAACTTTAATTCGATTTCTTGTGCCATAGCCTTGTACTTTTGCGGGCGTCACAGACGCGTCAATGAGGGCGAACTTCCTCGCCATTTGTTTGTCAGTACATAGTATTTTGCGCCAAATTGCCATGCAATGAGCAATTTGTCGGGCGTAAATGTATAGAGTCGTGACACAGATGATTCTGATTGCTGACGAATGCTTTGCGTAGAGACACTGTTGCCACTACTATCGTTCCACTATTTATGAAAATAACGACTAATGATGCTTAAATTACGCCTGATTGGACTTACTTTACTCGCTTTTAGCGCCGCAACCGCAGTGCACGCTGAAGAGAAGCGTTACGTTTCTGACGAACTGAACACCTGGGTACGCAGTGGCCCTGGAGATAATTATCGCCTCGTGGGCACGGTGAATGCCGGCGAGGAAGTCACCCTGTTACAGACCAACGCGGACACCAATTACGGTCAGGTTCGCGACAGTACCGGCCGTACGTCCTGGATCCCGCTGAAAGAGCTGAGCACCGTGCCAAGCCTGCGCACGCGCGTTCCCGATCTGGAAAACCAGGTGAAGACCCTGACCGACAAGCTGAACAACATCGACGGCACCTGGAACCAGCGCACCGCTGAAATGCAGCAGAAAGTGGCGCAAAGCGACGGGGTGATTAACGGTCTGAAAGAAGAGAACCAGAAACTGAAAAACGAGCTGATTGTCGCGCAGAAGAAAGTGAATGCCGCTAATCTGCAGCTCGACGACAAACAGCGCACCATCATCATGCAGTGGTTTATGTATGGCGGCGGCGTGCTGGGCGTGGGTCTGGTGCTGGGTCTGGTCCTGCCGCATCTGATCCCAAGCCGCAAGCGTAAAGATCGCTGGATGAACTAATTCGTCTTCTCTGCCAGACTTACGTATCATTCTGGAAAAGAGAAAACGGGAGAGTTGGGCGTGAAGAGTTATCTGGTCGGTGGTGCGGTACGTGATGCGTTGTTAGGTCTGCCGGTCAAAGATAAAGACTGGGTGGTGGTTGGCGCTACCCCTGAAGAGATGCTCGACGCGGGCTACCAGCAGGTAGGCCGCGATTTTCCCGTTTTCCTTCACCCGAAAAGCCGTGAAGAGTATGCCCTGGCGCGTACCGAGCGGAAATCGGGCTCGGGCTATACGGGCTTCACCTGCTATGCCGCGCCGGACGTGACGCTGGAGCAAGATCTCCTGCGCCGCGATCTCACCATCAACGCGCTGGCGCAGGACGAGGACGGGCAGATCGTTGACGCCTATGGCGGTCAGGACGATCTGCGCAACCGCCTTTTACGCCACGTCTCCCCGGCGTTTTCTGAAGATCCGCTCCGCGTGCTGCGCGTGGCGCGCTTTGCCGCGCGTTACGCCCATCTCAGCTTCCGGATTGCCGATGAAACAATGGCGCTGATGACCGCCATGACCGAGGCGGGCGAGCTTGAACACCTGACGCCTGAGCGCGTCTGGAAAGAGACGGAAAATGCCCTCACCACGCGCAACCCGCAGGTCTTTTTCCAGGTCCTGCGCGACTGCGGCGCGCTGAAGGTGCTGTTCCCGGAAATAGACGCGCTGTTTGGCGTGCCCGCCCCGGCAAAATGGCACCCGGAAATTGATACCGGCGTACACACGCTGATGACCCTGAGCATGGCGGCCATGCTCAGCCCTGACGTGGACATGCGCTTTTCCACCCTGTGCCACGATCTCGGCAAAGGCTTAACGCCAAAAGAATTCTGGCCTCGCCACCACGGGCACGGCCCGGCGGGGGTGAAGCTGGTCGAGGGGCTGTGCCAGCGTCTGCGCGTGCCGAACGAGATCCGCGATCTGGCGAAACTGGTGGCCGAGTTCCACGATCTGATCCACACCTTCCCTATTCTGAAACCGGCCACCATCGTTAAGCTTTTCGATAACATCGACGCCTGGCGTAAACCCCAGCGCGTCGAGCAAATCGCGCTCACCAGCGAAGCTGACGTGCGCGGTCGTACCGGGTTTGAAGCGTGCGATTACCCGCAGGGACGCTTACTGCGCAAAGCCTGGGACGTAGCGAAAGCGGTGCCCACGAAGGACGTTGTCGAAGCGGGATTCAAAGGGCCGGAAATTCGCGAAGAGCTCACGAAACGGCGAATTCAGGCGGTGTCGGACTGGAAGGAAAAGCATTGCCCTCAGCCGAAAGACTGAGGGCCATCGGTCAGAAGAAGACCACGTACACCGCAGCCGCCACGATAAAGCGATAGATCGCGAACGGAATAAACGAGATACGCTTAATCAGCTGCAGGAAGGTTTTAATGGCAATCAGCGCCACGATAAACGCGGTGATGAAGCCGACGGCGAACATCGGAATGTCGCCAGCCGTCAGGAAGTGATAGCTCTTATAGACGTCGAGTACGGTGGCGCCCATCATCATCGGCACCGCCAGCAGGAACGAGAACTCTGAGGCGGCGTAACGGCTTACGCCCATCAGCATCCCGCCGGAGATGGTTGCGCCTGAACGCGAGAAGCCCGGCCACAGCGCCAGACACTGGAAGCAGCCAATGATAAACGCCTGACGATACGTCATATCGTCCAGACCTTCCGCGCGCGGCGTTTTTGGCTTCAGCACTTCCGCGGCGATCAGCAGGAAGCCCCCCACCACCAGCGCGTACATTACGTTAATCGGGTTAAACAGCGATTTGATGGCGTCGTGGAACACCAGGCCCAGCACCACCGCAGGGATCATCCCGAGCAGAATATGGATCAGTGACAGACGACCTTTACCGGCCCCCTCGTGCTGAGGCGGACGGCCAAAATGGATGCCGATCAGGCCAAACAGGCGACGCCAGAACATCACGACCACCGCCAGAATAGACCCCAGCTGGATCACCACTTCAAACGTTTTTGCGGTATCGCCTTCAAAGCCCAGCAGATGGCCAACGATAATCATATGGCCCGTACTGGAGACCGGCAAAAACTCCGTCAATCCTTCGACCACACCCAGTATTGCCGCCACCAGCAGCGAGTGCATATCGCTCATCTATAAACCCCTAAAAAAGATATAAAAAAACGGTCGCCCCAACGGCTACCGTGAAAGATACAGCTTTAAGACCGGTATAACCTAAAATGGTTTAGCAATTATGACGTTAATTCTTGCCTTTCAGATTTGTGCCACGTTCAATAATGACGCCAACGTTGGCGGCGCGCGCCACCGCTCCCGGCTTGCTCAGCTTGATGCGCACCCACGGTGAGTTGAATTTTTTCAGCAGCAATTCTGCGACTTCTTCCGCCACCCGTTCGACCAGCGCAAAACGTTGACCTTCAACGTGGGCGATGACCGCTTCACTGATATCGGCATAGCTCAGACAGTCGTTCACGTCATCGCTTTTTGCCGATTTGCGGTTATCCCATCCCATTTCGATATCGAACACCAGCTTCTGCTCGATGGTCTGTTCCCAGTCGTAAACACCAATCGTGGTGATTACCGAAAGTTGCTCTATAAATACAATATCCATCACGACCTGCCTGCTTTTTGGCTAAACCGGATACCACTTCCGGCGAATTATGCGTATTATCCACAGATGCTGAGAATACAGATACATTTTCAAAACGGAACAGCGTTATGAGTGCAATCGCGCCTGGAATGATCCTCCTCGCCTATCTTTGCGGCTCAATCTCCAGCGCCATTCTGGTCTGCCGCATTGCCGGGTTACCTGACCCGCGTGAAAATGGTTCCGGGAATCCGGGGGCGACCAACGTACTACGAATTGGCGGCAAGGGAGCGGCCGTAGCGGTTTTGATTTTTGATGTTCTGAAAGGGATGCTGCCCGTCTGGGGCGCCTATGCGCTGGGCGTTACGCCGTTCTGGCTGGGGCTCATTGCTATTGCTGCCTGCGTTGGCCACATCTGGCCCGTATTCTTCGGTTTTAAAGGCGGCAAAGGCGTTGCGACGGCCTTCGGTGCGATTGCACCTATCGGCTGGGATCTCACCGGCGTCATGGCCGGGACCTGGCTTCTGACCATTCTTCTTAGCGGCTACTCGTCGCTGGGCGCCATCGTCAGCGCGCTGATCGCCCCGTTCTACGTCTGGTGGTTCAAACCCCAGTTCACCTTCCCGGTGTCGATGCTCTCCTGTCTTATCCTGCTGCGTCATCACGACAATATCCAGCGCCTGTGGCGTCGTCAGGAGACCAAAATCTGGACGAAGCTCAAGAGAAAGAAAAAAGACGCTCCGAAGGGTTAGTTATGCCTTATAGCCAAATGTGATTTTGGTCACCTTCTGCCTGTGGTAACTGTTAGAGACACAACACAACCACACAAAAGAAAAATGGCAGAAATCACAGAACCAACTCCCCTTTCAACGGCAGGAAGCACCCCGGATGGCGACATCCAGTGGGTGCGCAGCGCGTCGGACGTATCACGCCTCGTTAATGACGGCTCTCAGGGCCGGACAAACGCCCGTATCGTGGTCAGTATCGCGCTGGGCGGTATTTTCCTCGATGCCTACGATCTGGGCGCGCTGGCGTTCGGCATTAAAGACATCACCCGCGAATTTAACCTGACGCCCGCCGGGACCGGTATGGTGGCCTCGGCGATTACCTTTGGTGCCATTGTCGGGGCGCTGCTCGGCGGTTACCTCACGGATAAAATCGGGCGCTACCGCGTTTTTATGGCTGATATGGTGTTCTTCGTGGTGGCAGCGATCGCCTGTGCGCTGGCCCCGAACGAATATGTGCTCGCGGGCGCCCGCTTTGTGATGGGGCTGGGGGTCGGGATCGACCTTCCCGTGGCGATGGCGTTTTTAAGCGAGTTCGCCAGGCTGAAAGGGCCCGGAAATAAGGCCTCCAGCGTCGCGATGTGGTGCCCCACCTGGTATGCCGCCATCAGCATTTCCTACCTGCTGGTGCTTTTCTTCTACGCCGTGCTGCCGGAAAGCCACAGCGACTGGCTGTGGCGTTTGATTCTCGGCTTTGGCGCAGTGCCCGCGCTGGTGATTATCGCCATCCGCAGCCGCTATATGAGCGAATCTCCGGTCTGGGCGGCGAATCAGGGCAACCTGAAAGAGGCGGCGTCGATTTTACGCCAGTCGTATAACATCAATGCCCACGTGCCGCAGGACGCGCTCGGCCAGCCCGCACCTGTCGTGAATAAAGCGAAATGGTCAAATTATCTGAACCTGTTCCGCGGCATCTACTTGCGCCGCACGACGCTCGCTACGCTGCTTTCCGTCGTCTCGTCGTTTGCCTATAACGCCGTGGCGTTTGGTCTGCCGGTGATCATCTCCAGCTTCTTTGTCCAGTCGATGCTCACCACCATACTCATTTCTCTGGTGCTTAACCTGCTGTTTGCCTTCGTCGGCGGACTGCTGGCGGTACGCTACGTGCCGCGCTTCGGCGCCTGGCGGATGTCGCTTGCGGGTTATGCCTGCCAGCTTGTGGCGCTGCTGGGCCTGGCGCTCATTGGCCGCCCCGAAGGCGCCTCTGAAGGGGTGCTCGCCGTGGCGATGCTGGCACTATTCCTGTTCGGTCAGGGCTTCGGCCCGGGCGCGCATACCATGACGTTCGCCTCCCTGAGCTACCCGACCTCGCTGCGCGGCGTGGGCGTGGGCCTCAACCAGACGCTGATGCGCAGCAGCTCGACGCTGTCGCTGTTTCTGTTCCCGCTGCTGGTGGCGTCGCTGGATACCGCCGTCTTCTGGGTGATTGCGCTGGCGCCGTTTATCGGCCTGGCGTCGCTGCTGGCAATCCGCTGGGAGCCGTCCGGGTATGATGTGGATGCGGAGGACTACCGGTAACGACACATCACTTCGGTGGGTTCACCCCACCGAAGGGTTCTTATAAATCGTCAAGCAGCGTCCGGGAGAGTTTTTTTAGCGTCTCAAGCTCATCGTCATTCATCCGCATGCTGCAGCGAATCTGGTCCGGCAATGCCATCACCCGTTTCTTCAGGTCTTTGGCCTTGTCGGTCAGTACAACATTTTTCATCCTTTCATCACCCACAACCGCGATACGGTTGAGAAATCCTTTTGCCTCAAGCTTTTGTACAAGCGGGGTCAATGTGCCCGAATCAAAAAATGTCTTATCGCTGAGATCGCGAAGTGGGATGTTATCTTTCTCATAAAGCGCCATCAAAACAACGAATTGCGGATAGGTTAGATCCATCTCTTGCAGTAAGGGGCGATACTGGCGAACGAACGCGTTGGTGACCGAGTACAGCGAGAAGCAAAGTAAATCATCTAGCGTTTTGTTTTCTTTCATTTTTCTATCAACTCCGAATCGGTTTCCTGAAAAAATTATAAATAATGTTTGACTAAAAGTATCTTGCGCGCAAGTATTATATCAACAACTAAGTAGCGCACTACATAGTTATCTCATCCGATCAAATTCGCTTAAAGAGGCACTACCATGAAAACACTAACCGCCATCCTGGTTTCTTCAGTCTTCGCGTCAGCTGCGGCATCCGCTCAAACCACCAATACCCCAACCCCGACCGCAGGCGTACAGGCATTTCTTAATGTTTTGAATTCCGGCAAGGGTAAGCCAATGGAACAGATGACCCCGCAGGAGGCCCGCCAGGTACTGATTGGCGCACAGCAAGGCGCAAAACTGCCGCCCGCTCAGGTCTCTGAAAAAACGATCCAGGTAAATGGCCAGGCGATAAAACTGAAAATAGTGAAACCTGAAAACGCCAGCGGCACGCTCCCCGCCTTTATGTTCTTTCACGGCGGCGGCTGGGTGCTGGGTGACTTCCCTACCCACGAACGCTTAATCCGCGACCTCGTTCGCGCTTCGGGTGCCGCTGCGGTTTACGTCGATTACACTCCGTCACCTGAGGCCCATTTCCCGGTAGCAATTAATCAGGCCTATGAAGCGACAAAATGGGTCGCCGGGCACGGTCAGGAAATTGGCGTGGACGGTAGCCGTCTGGGTCTGGTGGGTAACAGCGTGGGCGGCAACATGGTGGCTTCGGTGGCGCTGCAGGCCAAACAGTTCAATGGGCCAAAGATTCGCTACAACGTCATGCTCTGGCCGGTTACCGATGCGAACTTTGATACTGCCTCGTATAACCAGTTCGAAAATGGCTATTTCCTGTCGAAAAACATGATGAAATGGTTCTGGGATAACTACACCACCAGCGCTGCCGATCGCAACAATATCCTTGCCTCTCCGCTTCGCGCCAGCACCGCGCAGCTGAAAGGCTTCCCCGAGACGCTGATCCAGACAGCGGAACTGGACGTTCTTCGGGATGAAGGTGAAGCATTCGGGCGTAAACTGGATGCGGCTGGCGTCCTGGTGACCGTCACGCGCTATAACGGCATGATCCACGACTACGGCCTGCTTAACCCGCTGAGCCAGGAGCCAACGGTGAAAGTTGCCCTTGAGCAGGCAGGTGCAGCGTTGCATGAACACCTGAAGTAGGATCGTCATTCATCTACAGAGCACGGCCCAGGCCGTGCTTTTGTATTTCTCCTGTCTGACCATCCATAAGCGACTCGTATGACAGCCTTCATTTCCGCCAGGGCATACTGAAACGTATCCCGATGGTGTGGAAATGGATGCAGCATGTTAGCAGCTCAGGTCACTGATAATACGTATAAAGGCTGGCAGGCGTCGCTTGCCCTGCAGTTTTGTCACACCCCTGAGAAAACCCTCCTGCACTCCGCCCACCACGTCGGGCCGCTCACCGTTCAACGTCCGTTTTACCCCGAAGGGGAAACCTGCCACCTTTACCTGCTGCACCCGCCCGGCGGGATTGTGGGCGGCGATATGCTGGACATTTCCGTTCGGCTGGACGCCAAAAGCCACGCGCTCATCACCATGCCCGGGGCGAGCAAGTTCTATCGCAGCAGCGGCCCGCAGGCGCGTCTGAACCAGCATTTTTACCTCGATGAAAATTCCACCCTGGAGTGGCTGCCGCAGGACACCATTATCTTCCCCGGCGCGAATGCCGCGCTGCGCTCCGCCTTCCACCTGAAGGCCTCCAGCACGCTGCTGGCTTGGGAGCTGTACTGCCTGGGCCGCCCGGTGATCGGTGAGACATTCAGCCACGGCACGCTGGAGAGCCGCCTGGAGGTGTGGGTAGATGACGAGCCGCGCCTGATTGAGCGTCAGCATCTTAGCGACGGCGATCTCACGCCCGTCGCCGGACGTCCGTGGCTCGGCACGCTGCTGTTCTATCCGGCCAAAGAAGAACATCTCGACGCGGTGCGCGAACGGCTCGCCCCGCTGGAAAATTATGCAGGTGCAACGCTCGTTGACGATCTGCTGTCGGTGCGTTTTCTCTCCGACGACAACCTGATTTGCCAGCGGGTGATGCGCGACATCTGGCAGTCGCTTCGCCCGCTTCTCACCACCAAAATCGCCTGTTCGCCGCGTATCTGGCAGACATAAGAGAAACGTTATGGAACTGACTCCCAGAGAAAAAGACAAGCTGTTGCTGTTCACCGCCGCGCTGGTTGCCGAACGCCGCCTTGCGCGCGGGGTAAAGCTCAATTACCCGGAATCGGTCGCGCTGATCAGCGCCTTCATTATGGAGGGCGCGCGCGATGGCGAAACCGTCGCCTCGCTGATGGAGGCGGGCCGCCACGTCCTGAGGCGCGACCAGGTAATGGAGGGCGTCCCGGAGATGATCCCGGATATTCAGGTCGAAGCCACCTTCCCGGACGGATCGAAGCTCGTCACCGTCCACAACCCGATCGTCTAAGGAGCGCGTGATGATCCCAGGTGAATACCAGATCCAGCCCGGAACGATTGCCCTCAACGTCGGGCGTGAAACCCAACGCGTGGTTGTCGAAAATCACGGCGACAGGCCGATTCAGGTCGGATCGCACTACCACTTTTACGAGGTCAACCCGGCGCTGAAGTTCGATCGGGAAGCCTCCAAAGGCTACCGACTGAACATCCCGGCGGGCACCGCCGTACGCTTCGAGCCCGGCCAGAAGCGGGAAGTGACGCTGGTTCAGGTCACGGGGGCGCAGCGCATTTTCGGCTTTCGCGGCGAGGTGATGGGCGAGGTGAAACATGGCTGAGATTTCGCGCCGGGCGTATGCCGATATGTTCGGCCCCACCACCGGAGATAAAGTGCGGCTTGCCGACAGCGAGCTGTGGATCGAAGTGGAAGACGATCTCACGGTCTATGGCGAAGAGGTCAAGTTCGGCGGCGGAAAGGTGATCCGCGACGGCATGGGCCAGGGGCAGATGACCGCTGAGGGCTGCGTGGATCTGGTTCTCACCAACGCGCTGATCGTCGATCACTGGGGGATCGTAAAAGCCGATATCGGCGTCAAGGACGGACGGATCTTCGCCGTCGGCAAAGCCGGGAACCCGGACATTCAGCCCGGCGTGACGATCCCGATTGGCGCGGCAACGGAAGTCATTGCCGCCGAGGGGAAGATCGTTACCGCCGGCGGGATCGACACCCACATCCACTGGATCTGCCCGCAGCAGGCGGAAGAGGCGCTGGTTTCCGGCGTCACCACCATGATCGGCGGCGGCACCGGACCGGCGGCGGGCACCAACGCCACCACCTGCACGCCGGGGCCATGGTATATCGCCCGCATGCTGCAGGCTGCCGATACGCTGCCGGTGAATATTGGCCTGCTCGGCAAGGGTAACGGCTCCAGCCCGGACGCCCTGCGCGAGCAGATTGCCGCGGGCGCCATCGGGCTGAAGATCCACGAAGACTGGGGCGCGACGCCCGCGGCAATTAACTGCTCGCTGGAGGTGGCTGACGAGATGGATATTCAGGTGGCGCTGCACAGCGACACGCTGAACGAGTCCGGGTTTGTCGAAGACACGCTGGCAGCCATCGCCGGACGCACAATCCACACTTTCCACACCGAAGGCGCGGGCGGCGGCCACGCGCCGGATATCATCACCGCCTGCGCGCATCCGAATATTCTGCCCTCTTCCACCAACCCGACCTTGCCCTACACGGTGAACACCATCGACGAGCATCTCGACATGCTGATGGTTTGCCATCACCTCGATCCGGATATCGCCGAGGACGTAGCGTTTGCCGAATCCCGCATTCGTCGTGAAACCATCGCCGCTGAAGACGTGCTGCACGACATCGGCGCGTTCTCGCTCACCTCGTCAGATTCGCAGGCCATGGGCCGCGTCGGGGAAGTGATTATCCGCACCTGGCAGGTGGCGCACCGCATGAAGGTCCAGCGCGGCGCCCTGCCGGAAGAGACCGGCGATAACGACAACTTCCGCGTGAAGCGCTATGTCGCCAAATACACCATTAACCCGGCGCTCACCCACGGCATCGCCCATGAAGTCGGTTCGATTGAGGCGGGCAAGCTGGCGGATCTCGTGGTCTGGTCTCCGGCGTTCTTCGGCGTCAAACCCGCCACCATCGTCAAGGGCGGGATGATCGCCTGCGCGCCGATGGGCGATATCAACGCCTCGATCCCCACGCCGCAGCCGGTGCATTACCGCCCGATGTTTGGCGCGCTGGGCGCCGCGCGCCACGCTACCCGACTGACGTTTATCTCGCAGGCCGCCAGTGCGAACGGCATTCCGCAGCAGCTCAACCTGCAGAGCGCCACCGCGGTGGTGAAAGGCTGCCGGACGGTGAAAAAGGCGGACATGATCCACAACGGCCTGCAGCCGAATATCACCGTGGACTCGCAAACCTACGAGGTGCGCGTCGACGATGAACTGATAACCAGCGAACCGGCTGACGTTCTGCCGATGGCGCAACGCTATTTCCTGTTTTGAGGAGTGATGATGATCTATTTAACCCAACGCCTGGACCATGCGCACCCGATTACCGCCAGCGTCACGCTGCCGATTGACGTGCGGGTGAAAAGCCGCGCCCGCGTAGCGCTGAACGACGGACGCGAAGCCGGGCTGATGCTGCCGCGCGGCCTGCTGCTGCGCGGGGGCGACCTGCTGACGACCGACGATGGCAGCGAGGTCATCGAAGTGATCGCCGCGCCGGAGTCCGTATCCGTGGTGCGCTGCGCCGATCCGTTCCTGCTCGCCCGCGCCTGCTATCACCTGGGCAACCGCCACGTGCCGCTGCAGATCATGCCCGGCGAGCTGCGCTATCACCACGACCACGTTCTCGACGACATGCTGCGCCAGTTCGGGCTGGAAGTGGCCTACGCCAGCCTGCCGTTTGAACCGGAAGCGGGTGCTTACGCCAGCGATGCCCACAGCCACAGCCATTCTCACGCTCATTCACATTAAGGATCCATCATGCGCAAGTATTTACCGCTGTTACTGCTGGCTTTTTCCGTTCCCGCGCTCGCGCATCCCGGCCACGGCACCGACAGCTTCCAGGCAGGATTTCTTCATCCGCTGACCGGGCTCGATCACCTGCTGATGCTGGCGGGCGCAGGCGTGCTCTCGGCGCTGAGCGGTCGCAAACTCCTGCTGCCGTTTGCCACCCTCGGGATGATGCTTGTCGGCGCCATTGCGGGCAGCCTGCTCGGCGGCTTCAGCGGTATGGAGATGCTGATTATCGCCTCGCTGGCGGTATCCGGCGTGATGATGTTTAAAACTGAAAACCGCCTGCTGCTGGCGGTGCCTGCCCTGGCGATGTTCCACGGCTGGGCGCACGGCGTGGAGATGTCCGGCCACAGCTTCTGGCTCCTCACCAGCGGCTTTATGCTCGCCAGCGCCACGGTGCTGTGCGCCAGCTTTGCCGCAGGGCTGCTGCTGCGCCGTCACGACGGCCTGCGTAAAACCTTCGGCGGCGGGCTGATCGTCTCTGCCCTGCTGGCGCTGATGAGCTGATGGAGCACGCCCGCCAGAGGCTGCGCCTGATGCAGCTCTCCAGCAGCAGCCTGCCGGTCGGGTCGTTTACCTGGTCGCAGGGGCTGGAGTGGGCCGTTGAGACAGGCTGGGTCACCAACGCCGACGCGTTCAAACGCTGGCAAATCCACCAGATGGAGCAGAGCTTTTTCTGCGTCGATCTGCCGCTGTTTATCCGTCTTTATCAGGCCTGTGAGCAACGCTCTCTTACAAAAGCAAAACGCTGGACGACATACCTTCTCGCCTGCCGGGAAACGCGCGAGCTGCGCGAAGAGGAGCGCAACCGTGGAGCGGCGTTTACGCGGCTGATTAAGAACTGGGAACCTGACTGTCCGCCCGAATGGCTGCCGCTGTTTATGCAAAGCCAGCTCTGCGGCATGGCCTGGCTCGGCGTGCGCTGGGGCATTAGCGCGCGCGAGCTGGCGCTGAGCCTCGGCTACAGCTGGATGGAGAGCGCGGTGATGGCGGGCGTCAAGCTGGTGCCGTTTGGGCAACAGGCCGCGCAGCAGCTGATTATCGAACTGGGCGACCATTACGCCGCCGGGCTTGAACAGGCATTTTTGCGCAGCGACGACGCGCTGGGGGCAGCAACGCCGCTGTCCGCCATCGCCTCCGCGCGCCACGAAACCCAATATTCACGACTATTCCGTTCCTGAGGAGTCAACATGGCTGATTACAAACATCCCCTGCGCGTAGGCGTGGGCGGCCCGGTAGGATCGGGCAAAACCGCGCTGCTGGAAGCGCTCTGCAAGGCGATGCGCGACACGTATCACCTGGCGGTGGTCACGAACGATATCTACACCAAAGAGGATCAGCGCATCCTCACCGAGGCAGGCGCGCTGGAGCCGGAGCGCATCGTCGGCGTGGAAACGGGCGGCTGCCCGCATACCGCCATTCGTGAAGATGCGTCGATGAACCTGGCGGCAGTGGAGGCGTTAAGCGAGAAGTTCGGCAATCTGGATCTGATCTTCGTGGAAAGCGGCGGAGACAACCTGAGCGCGACGTTCAGCCCGGAGCTGGCGGATCTGACCATCTACGTGATCGACGTGGCCGAAGGGGAAAAAATCCCGCGCAAGGGCGGGCCGGGGATCACCAAATCCGATTTTCTGGTGATCAATAAAACCGACCTCGCGCCGTACGTCGGTGCGTCGCTGGAGGTGATGGAGCGCGACACCAACCGCATGCGCGGCGAGCGCCCGTGGACCTTTACCAACCTGAAAGCGGGCGACGGTCTGGCGACGATTATTGCGTTTCTGGAAGAGAAAGGGATGTTGCGGGTGTAGGGCCATAATACCCTCTCCCTGTGGGAGAGGGTTAGGGTGAGGGATTACGCCTCCGGCAGTTCCGCCAGCGGCCAGCGCGGACGCACGGACACGCTCAGGTCGGACGTTGCGCCCGCGTTCAGGCGCACCATTCCGGCGTAAGCGATCATCGCGCCGTTGTCGGTGCAGAATTCCGGACGGGCATAGAACACTTCCCCGCGACGCTTTTGCATCATCTCGGCGAGCTTCGCGCGCAGCGTGCGGTTAGCGCTCACGCCACCCGCCATCACCAGACGCTTAAAGCCGGTCTGATCCAGCGCGCGCTTGCACTTGATCATCAGCGTGTCCACCACCGCATCTTCGAACGCGCGGGCGATATCGGCGCGGGTCTGCTCGCTGTCATCGTTATTGCGAATCGTATTCGCCGCGAAGGTTTTCAGCCCGGAGAAGCTGAAATCCAGCCCCGGACGGTCGGTCATCGGACGCGGGAAGACAAAGCGCCCTTCCGTTCCCTGCGACGCCATTTTCGACAGCATCGGGCCGCCCGGATAATCCAGACCCAGCAGCTTGGCGGTTTTATCGAACGCTTCACCGGCGGCGTCGTCGATCGACTCGCCCAGCAGCTCGTACTTGCCAATCCCCGTTACGCTAATCAGCTGCGTATGACCGCCGGAGACCAGCAGCGCCACAAACGGGAACTCAGGCGGATTCTCTTCCAGCATCGGCGCCAGAAGATGCCCTTCCATATGGTGAACCGGGATCGCCGGCACATCCCACGCAAACGCCAGCGAACGGCCAACCGTCGCGCCGACCAGCAGCGCGCCGACCAGGCCCGGGCCTGCGGTATAGGCCACAGCGTCGATATCGTTTGAACTCAACCCGGCCTCTTTCAGCGCCGCCTGAATCAGGGGAACCGTTTTACGCACGTGGTCACGAGAGGCCAGTTCAGGTACGACGCCGCCGTAGTCAGCGTGCAATTTCACCTGACTATACAGCTGGTTGGCCAGAAGCCCTTTTTCGTCGTCGTAAATGGCGATGCCGGTTTCATCGCAGGATGTTTCAATACCCAGTACACGCATGACTTGTTTTACCTCGTTTCAATACCGCGCAGTGTAGAGCCTGGGCGGGTTGATGTAAAACTTTGTTCGCCCCAGGAAGAAGGCTCGTGTATACTCCTCACCCTTATTAAAGTCCCTTTCAAAATCGCATCGGTGCTTTACAAAGCAGCAGCATTTGCAGTAAAATTCCGCACCATTTTGAAATAAGCTGGCGTTGATGCCAGCGGCAAACCGAATTTATTAAAGGTGAGAGTTACATGCCGGTAATTAAAGTACGTGAAAACGAGCCGTTCGACGTAGCACTGCGTCGCTTCAAACGTTCATGCGAGAAAGCAGGTGTTCTGGCTGAAGTTCGTCGTCGTGAGTTTTATGAAAAACCAACGACCGAACGTAAGCGCGCTAAAGCTTCCGCTGTGAAACGTCACGCGAAGAAACTGGCTCGCGAAAACGCACGCCGTACTCGTCTGTACTAATTGGTTGAGGGCCTCAGCCCTCAATTGACAGACAGAGTAATAGTCGTAAGGCCGTGCTTCCGGAAGGAATGCGCGGCTTGTTTTCGTTTATGAGTCACTAAAAATAACGGGGCATATGGCCGGAAGAATCCCACGCGTTTTCATCAATGACCTGCTTGCCAGAACCGACATCGTCGATCTCATCGACGCGCGGGTAAAGCTAAAAAAGCAGGGCAAGAACTACCATGCGTGCTGTCCGTTCCATAACGAAAAAACCCCCTCCTTCACCGTAAACGGTGAAAAGCAGTTCTACCATTGCTTCGGCTGTGGCGCACACGGTAATGCCGTCGATTTTTTGATGAACTACGACAAGCTCGAGTTCGTTGAAACCGTCGAAGAGCTGGCGGCGATGCATAACCTTGAAGTGCCGTATGAAGCAGGCAGTGGGCCAAGTCAGATCGAGCGCCATCAACGGCAAACGCTGTATCAACTGATGGATGGCCTGAATTCGTTTTACCAACAGTCTCTTAAGCACTCTGCGGCTGAGCCTGCGCGTCAGTATCTGAACAAGCGCGGACTGAGCGACGATGTCATTGCGCGTTTCGCTATTGGTTACGCCCCGCCCGGCTGGGACAACGTGTTAAAGCGTTTTGGCGGCAATAGCGAAGATCGTAAGTCTCTCATCGATGCAGGCATGCTGGTCACCAACGACCAGGGACGAAGCTACGACCGCTTCCGCGAACGGGTGATGTTCCCGATCCGCGACAAGCGTGGCCGGGTAATTGGTTTTGGTGGTCGCGTGCTGGGTGATGCCCTGCCGAAATACCTCAACTCCCCGGAAACCGATATTTTCCATAAGGGCCGCCAGCTGTACGGCCTTTATGAGGCGCAGCAGAATAATGCGGAACCTCCGCGTCTTCTGGTCGTCGAAGGCTATATGGACGTCGTGGCCCTGGCGCAGTACGACATCAACTACGCGGTTGCGTCGTTAGGGACGTCCACCACCGCCGATCATATTCAACTGCTGTTCAGGGTGACCAATAACGTCATCTGCTGTTACGACGGTGACCGCGCAGGACGCGACGCCGCCTGGCGCGCGCTGGAAACCGCGCTACCCTATATGACCGACGGGCGTCAGCTACGCTTTATGTTTCTGCCCGACGGTGAAGACCCGGATACGCTGGTGCGTAAAGAGGGCAAAGCGGCGTTTGAAGCGCGGATGGAGCAGGCTCAGCCGCTCTCCACGTTTTTGTTTAACAGCCTGATGCCGCAGGTCGATTTGAGTACCCCTGACGGGCGCGCGCAGCTCAGTACGCTGGCGCTGCCGTTAATCAGCCAGGTGCCCGGCGAAACGCTTCGCATCTATCTGCGTCAGGAGTTAGGCAACAAGCTCGGCATTCTGGATGACAGCCAGCTTGAACGTTTAATGCCAAAACAGGCTGAAAACGGTGCGGTTCGCCCCGCGCCTCAGCTAAAACGCACAACCATGCGTATACTGATAGGGTTGCTGGTCCAAAACCCCGAGCTTGCGCCGCAGGTGCCGTCGCTGGCGGGTTTAAACCACGAAAAATTGCCCGGACTTGGCTTATTTTCAGAACTGGTCAATACGTGTTTGTCTCAGCCAGGTCTGACCACCGGACAACTTTTAGAGCATTATCGCGGCACAAAAGAGGCCGCTACCCTTGAAAAATTGTCGATGTGGGACGATATAGCAGATAAGGACATTGCAGAAAAAACGTTCACCGACTCACTCAACCATATGTTTGATTCGATGCTTGAGCTGCGCCAGGAAGAGTTGATTGCTCGCGAGCGCACACACGGTTTAAGCAGCGAAGAACGCCGGGAGCTCTGGATGATTAACCAGGAACTGGCGAAGAAATAAAAAATTTAACGGCTTAAGTGCCGAATATCGATCGGGAAGCCCCCGGCAGCCGCACTGAGAGGCAGCGGCAAAAATATAAGTACGCCCTCGCTTTAAAGGTTGGCAGCCCCATCGCCGACACCAATCAAACGAATTAAGTGTGGATACCGTCTTATGGAGCAAAACCCGCAGTCACAGCTGAAACTTCTTGTCCAACGTGGTAAGGAGCAAGGCTATCTGACCTATGCCGAGGTCAATGACCATCTGCCGGAAGATATCGTCGATTCAGATCAAATCGAAGATATCATCCAAATGATCAATGACATGGGCATTCAGGTGATGGAAGAAGCACCGGATGCCGATGATCTGTTGCTGGCTGAAACCTCCAACAACACTGACGAAGATGCGGAAGAAGCTGCTGCACAGGTACTGTCCAGCGTGGAATCTGAAATCGGGCGTACCACTGACCCGGTCCGCATGTACATGCGCGAAATGGGTACCGTTGAACTGTTGACCCGCGAAGGCGAAATTGACATCGCAAAACGCATCGAAGACGGGATCAACCAGGTTCAGTGCTCTGTTGCCGAGTACCCGGAAGCGATCACCTATCTGCTGGAGCAGTACGATCGCGTTGAAGCGGAAGAAGCGCGCCTGTCTGACCTGATCACCGGTTTTGTCGACCCGAACGCTGAAGAAGATATGGCGCCTACCGCCACTCACGTCGGTTCTGAACTGTCTCAGGAAGAGATGGATGATGACGAAGACGAAGATGAGGAAGAGAGCGACGACGACACCGCGGACGATGACAACAGCATCGACCCGGAGCTGGCGCGTGAGAAGTTTGCCGAGCTGCGTACCCAGTACGAAGTGACGCGTGACACCATCAAAGCGAAAGGCCGCAGCCATGCCGCCGCTCAGGAAGAGATCCTGAAGCTGTCTGAAGTCTTCAAACAGTTCCGCCTGGTGCCAAAACAGTTCGACTACCTGGTGAACAGCATGCGCGTGATGATGGATCGCGTACGTACCCAGGAACGCATCATCATGAAGCTGTGCGTTGAGCAGTGCAAAATGCCGAAGAAGAACTTCATTACCCTCTTCACCGGCAACGAAACCAGCGAAACCTGGTTCAACGCGGCTATCGCGATGAACAAGCCGTGGTCCGAAAAACTGCACGACGTGAAGGACGACGTACATCGCGGCCTGCAGAAACTGCATCAGATTGAAGAAGAGACCGGCCTGACCATCGAGCAGGTTAAAGACATCAACCGTCGTATGTCCATCGGTGAAGCGAAAGCCCGCCGTGCGAAGAAAGAGATGGTTGAAGCGAACTTGCGTCTGGTTATCTCTATCGCCAAGAAATACACCAACCGTGGTCTGCAGTTCCTGGATCTGATTCAGGAAGGCAACATCGGTCTGATGAAAGCGGTAGATAAGTTTGAATACCGTCGTGGTTACAAGTTCTCCACCTACGCAACCTGGTGGATCCGTCAGGCTATCACCCGCTCTATCGCGGATCAGGCGCGCACCATCCGTATCCCGGTGCATATGATTGAGACCATCAACAAGCTCAACCGTATCTCCCGCCAGATGCTGCAGGAGATGGGCCGCGAACCGACGCCGGAAGAGCTGGCCGAGCGCATGCTGATGCCGGAAGACAAGATCCGTAAAGTGCTGAAGATCGCCAAAGAGCCAATCTCCATGGAAACACCAATCGGTGATGATGAAGATTCGCATCTGGGTGATTTCATTGAGGATACCACCCTCGAGCTGCCGCTGGACTCTGCGACCACCGAGAGCCTGCGCGCTGCGACGCACGACGTTCTGGCTGGCCTGACCGCCCGTGAAGCAAAAGTCCTGCGTATGCGTTTCGGTATTGATATGAACACCGACCACACGCTGGAAGAAGTGGGTAAACAGTTCGACGTTACCCGCGAACGTATCCGTCAGATCGAAGCGAAGGCGCTGCGTAAGCTGCGTCATCCAAGCCGCTCTGAAGTACTGCGTAGCTTCCTGGACGACTAATCGGTCCTGACAGTGAAAAAGCTCCCAATCGGGAGCTTTTTTTTGTTCATTCCTCTCCCTGTGGGAGAGGGCTAGGGTGAGGGCATCAGGCCTCAGAGGATTACAGCCCCCGCACCATCAGCGCCTCATCCAGCTCGCGGTACGCCTCCACCAGCTTATCCAGCGTCGCCCTGTTGAGCCCGCTCGGGTTCGGCAGCACCCACACCTGCGTAACGCCAATCGTGATGCTCTGCTTGCCCCACTGCGTTCCACGCTGGCTAAACGCTTGCTCGTAGGCCTGCTTGCCGAGGATCGCCAGCGCGGCCGGCTGATAATCCTCTATCTTCTTGATCAGCTCCCGCCCGCCGCTGCGCAGCTCATGCAGGTTGACCTCGCTTGCCTGCACCGTAGGCCGCTCGACCAGCATGGTGATCCCGCAGCGCGTATCCAGCAGATGCTGCTCCTCTTCGGGCTTGAGTAGCCTGTCGGTAAACCCGGCCTGGTAGATCACCTTCCAGAAGCGATTACCCGGATGGGCAAAGTGAAAACCGGTGTGCGCCGAGGACTTACCCGGGTTGATTCCGCAGAACACCACCCGCAGGCCAGGGGCCAGAATATCGTTGATCATCTTTACTCCCGATCGATACATCGTCAGGGAAGTATAAAGGATTGATTATGCGTTGTTTATAAAAACAGCAGGCAGGTGTGAATGGCTGGATTGCTGCGGGGAGTTACTTTATAATTCACCGCCACGGCCCCTTAGCTCAGTGGTTAGAGCAGGCGACTCATAATCGCTTGGTCGCTGGTTCAAGTCCAGCAGGGGCCACCAAATTTTCCCTTAAAACTCATATAGTTAAACCACCAACCCTAAGGTGGTTTTTTACTATCTTGATCACAGTGTCGCAAAAATATCGCAATGATTTTTGCTTAACCTTATTTCTGATAACTACAGCGCTTGAAAGGAAGAGACTCATGGCAGATTTTTCCCTTACCTGGGAGGTCGTAACTGGCTTCTTCGCCTCTGTAGGGGTTATCTACACTTTTGCATTGAAAAACACTCGTTATTATTTAGATATTATTTCAGGCAAAGCGTTTAAAGTGCTGCTGAACGCTTCATTACTCGTGTATTTCATCCAATTGTTCATAAATATTTATAGCGACAAGTTGAGCGAGAAACTGAATGATTACCCCGCCGCAAAAGTGATGGTTATCGAGCAGTGGCAATCGTTTTTCACGGTGGTGTTATACATAGGTTTAGCACTAACGTTTTACTGGATTGCTTATATCTTATTAGAAGCTCTTATCAGGTCATTCGAAGCTCACAAGAAACAAAACGGTGAATAATTTTTCAGTTACCTACTACATCAAAAAAGCCTCCCCATACCGCACCAGTGCTGGTTTTGCTAAATGAATCAGGCTGCGAGACATGGTCAAGTCTGAGCGTATGACAGTTACGAAAAATCAAAAATTTTCTTTTTTATCTAATAGTTAGATTTTTAATCAGATCCTTTCATGATCCTTGTAACTGAAAAAAACTAAAATTCTTTTCAATCTTTTCAGTTCTGGTTTTCCGCAAAGCCGCCAACACTGGCGCGGTCTGGCGGTCTAATTTGAAGAAAAATAAAACTGAAAAAATTTTATGATCCAAAAACCGCAGGCGGGTGCGGTGTAGTGCGATTTTTGTCTGCGAAAGATTTTTTTGCCATGCTGTGACGACCCAGCGCCCTGATGAGGATACGATCTACTTTAAGGGTGGCGCTGACTGACTGAAAGGCTGGAGCACGCCAGAGCGCTACTGGTTGCGCGTGGTAAAGTCTGTTTGTGAGGATAAAGAAGAGACACCCCGCCAGGGGATGAGGGGCATAAAAAAACCCGCTTTCGCGGGTTATGTTCCGGACAGGTTTACTTGCCAATCACCGGGGAGTATTTGCCGTTCAGCGCGTCCGCTTTTGTTCCGGTGTTCCGGATGGCTCCCGCGTTGGTTGGTGCTCCCGTATTGCTGTGAGTGTGGCTTGCCGTTTGCTCTGCCAGCTCTTTAACACATCCAGCGTGTCCAGCATCAGCCGTGCCACGTTGATGGTGCCAGAGCCAATCCACACCACCGGGGCGATAATCTGCTGTTGAACAGCCGCAACGCTTTTACGTATCTGCCCAATTTTCTCGATCAGGTCTTTTCCCGTTGTGACTGACTGGCTCCCGGCTATGTCCGTTTCATCATTGCCGCCGATACTCGCAACGCGGTTATTGACTGCCTGGCTGTAATCGCCTGTACATACCTGCTGAATGGCTCCGGCCATCAGCGTGGACGTGCCCAGCACCGTGACTTTGTCCGTGGCCTTAATGGTAGTTTCCCGGCTGACCAGCTCCCGCTGCTCCGTATCGGCCTTAACCATCCGCGCCATAGATGTTTCACTGATCGTCTGGTCTGTCTGCCTCACCCAGTCTCCCGCCTGGGTAACGCGCTGCGACACTTCCGCACGCTGCTGTTGCAGCTGCTCGCCAGGCTGGATATCCGGTAAGCTGGTTCCCTCCGGCACGGTCTGCCGCACAAAGGGCTTATCCGGCCTTCCGCCAGTAAAAGCAATTTCAATCAGCGTCCCTTCAGGGGGAAACTGGAACATCCCGGAAACGTTACCCGCCATAGGAACCGGCAGAGGCACAGCTGAGTAAACAGGCGTGTCTTTATCCGGATTGCCGTCCGCGTCTAACAGCTGCACATCAACCGCATAACGAGGACGGAACGGATCGGAGAAATTGCCGCTTTTCACCGCTTCAACGGGATTCATGACGCGGGCGAATTTTGGTAAGTGCATCCCGGAAGCCAGCTCCGGATAATGGCTTTCAATCTGGCGCTGCACGGGCGTTTTCTGAAGAGCCTGACCGTAGCACGGTTGCGGGGCGTCCATGTCACAGCCATCGTGTCATTTTGCAGGTGGACTTTTGTCACCCTCTCCCCGTTCAGATCCACGCAGGGGCGCAGACTTTGCACCAGGGGAGGCGTCATGGAGTTCCCCCCGGCAGCCCCTTGGTTAAATTCATGGGGGATCTCAACCAGGCGATCAGCAAAGAGGGCTTTTCCCGCGCCGCCTACATATACCCCGCCGTCCGGCAGTTGGTACCAGACGTAATCCGTAACGCCAAAAGCTTTACCCAGATTATCCAGCAACTGATAACCCGTACCGCTATGGGTGAAATGTGGGATCGGACGGTCTGAATACTCTGCATCCGGGACACTGAATGTCAGCCCGCTATGCTCCGTCAACCAGCTGGCTACATCGCGCAGCGTAGGATGCTGGAATGAGCATGGCCACAGACGTTCAAACACGCCGACCAGCTCACGAACAAACAACCGCTGGAAACCATTTTCAGCAGGTTGCGATCGCTCCACATACCCGGTAAACCAGCGCAAAACCAGATCGGTATAACCCACATCGAGACGCACCAGTTTGCCCGTATAGTCCTGCGTTGTCCCGGCAGTAATAACCCCCCGGCCGCAGCTGTTCAGCTCCAGCACCAGGCTGGCATCAGCCAGGTGAATTTCATCCGTTGAAAGGTACAGGCGTTTAATCGGCTTCATTTTTATCCCAGTGCATCATTTACGGGTTTGAGCACCCTGCGCTCAAACCACGTCAGTTTTTCTTCATCCTCACCAGCTACCTGGCCTCCGTTCTTGCCGCTGCCACTTCCTGGCGTTTGTTTCACGGCTTTGTTTTTGCCGCTTGCCCTGGCCTCACGTTTTTCCTGCACGCTGATAACAAAAACTTTCATGGATATCCCTCACATCATGCCGCTGGCGCTGGTAGTAACGATATCGACGGCAGCAGCGAGAACCGGCGCAGAGTGGAGATGGCTTTCAACGGTGTAAGCCAGGACGGAAAGGGAACGGATAGCATCACGGGCACGATCGAGAATTTGTGTGCGGCGTGCTGCTGTCATACGCTCAGTCGATACAGCTTCCCCAGCGATTGCCCCCAAATTGGCGGTGGCACTCAAAGCGCAAAACTGCATATTGGCTTCAGTGGCATTATTGACAGGAACGGACGGAAGGTAGTTAATCTGCCCCAGCATTCCGTCCAATAAACGCGCATCTTCGGTGTAATCGGTGATAGCCAAAAGCTCATCGCAGGTCAGGCGGTGCGGTTGAACCGGATTCAACTTATTGCGGAGGATCTGCGGACGCATCCCAACGGCAGCGGCTACATCTTCCAGATTGTGCGACAGCGCAAACGCTCGGCAAGCTGCATCAAAGTGAGCATGTTTAGAAGTCTGATAATCAAACATTGTTAGCTCCTCCCTAATCCGTACGATGAATTACGCGTTAAGCGAAACATCACATTCGCTTAACGCCATTACGGTTAAGGCGGCCATGTTCAATTCAACCAGCCCTTTTTTCTGTGCATCTTTAGGCTTGATAGGGAGTTTTCCGTAGGAAATCAAATTCTCAGCAGTACTTCGCGACATGCCAATACAGCGGCAATATTCATCAAGTGGAAAGTATGGAGCGGGGATCACGATTGTAATGTTGGGACGCATAATGCAAACTCCTCTTGTTGTGGATACGTCAATATCCACTGTTATTAACCTGCATTCGAAAAAAGCTACAACAAGGAGAATCCAGATCGTATTAAGCGACAAATAAATCGATTCATCGCATTTTACGAAAAACTGACTAAATTATGGGCAAATTCTCTTACGGACAAATCAGCCACAGCAGTGAAGTACTCGACAGAGTGATTAATGCTTATGGCTTTACGTCTAAGCTGATGCTTGCCGATCACTTTGGAATGGCATCGAGTAGCCTGGCTGGACGCTACAAACGAGGCGGCTTTCCCGCTGACATGGTAGTTAGGTGTGTAGCTGAAACTGGCGCATCGTTAGAATGGCTTGCTACAGGTCAAGGCAGGAAATTTGACGACGAAGAACTCGACATTATAAAAATGCCTCGTCGAAAAATCGTTGATGGCCTTCTTTACGATGCTGGCATGTACATGTTGGATAAGGTCTCATTCCTCCCGGGAGTCCCTTTACCTAAGTCCCCAAACTGCGTCCTAGAAGGTAATAGCCAATTTATCGTGGATACCTTATTTACTGAGGTTTATGACGATCAGTGGTTGGTTGAAATTGAAGATAAAATAAGCATTCGCACACTTACCCGCATTCCAATTAAGAAAGTCAGAGTAAGTGGCGTCGGCATGGCCTTTGATTGTGCAATAGAAGATATAAAAATTCTTGGTAGGGTTGTATTAACAATAAGATAAGCATAAGGATTTGAAGATGATTGACTACAAAAAAGCATCAAAAGACCAACTCAAAGCGGAGATGAAACGCTTAGCTGGCGTTGTATCTGACACGCCCTTTGGTACAAAAAAAGAATTCTTTCACCTCCCTGAAATTTTGAACTCGGGCGAACGTCCGGTGGCCATTGCCAGTGGCATGATGGACGGCAACACCTGGCTCATCACACTGACAAATAAACGCGTAATTTTCCTTGATAAAGGCATGATTTTTGGTGTTAAGCAGGTTGACATCAACCTCAACAACATTGTGAGCGTAGGCGGCAAGACGGGGCTTATGTTTGGTGAAATTATGATTTCTACTAGCGGCCAAAACTACACAATCAAAAATGTCATGAAAGGCTCAGTTATACCCTTCACAAATTTAGTGAACGAAACAAAAAACTCTCTGAACTCCCCTGCTTCGCAACAACAAGAACCGACCAAAGACACTGAATCATTCGATGATCAAATGGCGAAAATTGAACGTCTTGCAAAAATGAAAGAAGAAGGGACTCTTACAGAAGAAGAATTCCAGCAGCAGAAAAAACTCATTTTGAATGGTTAATTTATGTCTGTAAGAAAGTTAGCTAACGGCCAATGGGTTGCTGATTTTTACACTGTAGACAGAACTGATGGTAAAGACGGCAAGCGGGTTCGTAGGAAGTTTGCAACTAAAGGCGAAGCGCTGGCGTTTGAAAATTACACACTGCAAAAATTTGAGGACACGCCCTGGTTAGGCCAGGGCAAAGACAAACGCCGTCTTTCGGATCTAGTCCATCTCTGTTTTGAGCGCCACGGAATAACTTTGCGTGACGGCGAGAAACGTAAAAGCACCATGCTCTGGGCAGATCAGTGCATGGGGTCGCCCCTGGCTACGGAATTCTCAGCCCAGCTTTTCACCGCGTACCGGGCAAAAAGGCTCGATGGCCATTTTGCCCGTACTAAGCGTGTTACTCAGGTTTCGCCTCGCACCATGAACTTAGAGCACGCGTATTTCCTCTCTGTATTCAATGAATTGAAACGGCTTGGTGAATGGGAAGCGCCAAACCCGTTAGAAAACATTCGACAGTTCAGAACCGAAGAAAGTGAGATGGCCTTTCTTACTGGAGAGCAGATTGACAGGCTCTTAGAAGAAAGCCGCCACAGCTCTGCTAAAGATTTGGAGATGATTGTCAGAATTTGCCTGTCTACTGGCGCTCGCTGGGGAGAGGCTGAGAAACTAAAGCGCAGCCAAATCGGTGCTGGGAAGGTCACATTTATAAAAACGAAAGGTAAGCGCAACCGCACAATACCATTAGACCCAGCAATCATAGCTGAACTGCCAAAAAAGAATGGAGCGCTTTTTAGTCCGTGTTATTACGCTTTTAGATCTGCTCTGGAAAGAGCTGGAATTGCATTACCGGCCGGGCAGTTGACGCACATTCTCAGACATACATTTGCATCCCATTTTATGATGAACGGCGGCAACATATTAGTCCTTCAAAAAACCCTCGGACACACCGATATCAAAATGACAATGCGTTACGCTCGTTTCGCGCCAAACCACTTAGAAGAAGCATTGAGATTAAATCCTTTAAATAACATTCACAAAAGAGAAATCCAATGAACAAAAACAACCTAGAACTCTATTTAGATTATTATCTAGGACTGGACGCGCCGGGTTTTGCTGTTCTAGTTACTGGTGAATGGGGTTCAGGAAAGACGTTCCAAGTAATGAAAGCAATACCTCATGAATTACAATGTCATGTAAGTTTATTCGGAATCAGCGACTCCCAAGAAGTTTATAACACAGTATTTGCTAAAATGTTTCCCGGCAAAAACCTTGCCAAGAAGTTAATAGACATAACAAAGGATCTATCTGCCGAACTGAATGGAGTTACCTTCGGCGCAGGTTCCTTAGCCGGAAATATACTTAGTCCACTAATCAAACTAACTGTCGATCGGAATAAAGTAATAATCTTTGATGACCTTGAGCGTTGCCCAATGTCGAACAAAGAAATATTTGGCGTTATAAATCAGTATATTGAACATCATCAATGCAAGGTAATCATACTAGCTCATGACAAAGAAACTCATGATGATTTCATCAAAACCAAAGAAAAAATAATAGGTCACACAATACAAATCGAACCTCAAATTGATGATGCAGCTGGTGTTTTCTTTAGTGAAAAATTCAAACTGAATAATTTCAACGCCATAAAGCCAGTAATAATTGGTGCATTTTTAAAAACCAATTGCAAGTCACTGAGGATATTAAAATATTTAATCAATGATTGTCATAGACTTCTTGAGTGTCTTGAGCCTATTCATTTAAAAAATACTATAGCAATGAAAGCGCTCTTCAATTTCTTTTGCATAGTTAATATTGAACATAAAATGGGGAATATAAGCACTGTTGATATAGAAGAAATCCCACAGGACTATATTCAATACGCGATTATCTTACAACAACAAGATGCCCACCAACCTGAATTAGATGAACCAACAAAAAAAAGAATAGCATTTTATCGCAAGTATAATGACATGGATTTAAGAAGCGATATTTTAGACCACGAGTTAACGGCCAAAATAATTAAAACTGGTGACTACCCAAAAGAAGAAATAATAAAGTCTCTAGGTGTATCAAAATTTTTTATTCGTAAATTTGACAACCCACCGTGGCTAACAATAATTAACTTTGATAATCAAGAGAGCACAAATGTAAGGACAGCCATTGTTGAAATGTTTGATAAATTTGAAGAAAACACAATGACTGACATAGGGGAAATAATGCATAGCTTCTGCTTATCTTATATGCTCTCTGAAAAAAAAGAAATCGAATATAGTTTTGAAGATTTATTTAATTCTCAAGAAAATTACATTAACACTCTTTTAGAAAAAGATTTACTACTTCCTGAACCATTAAATCCCGGGCCATTCATTGATGATATATACGAGCGTTCATATACACATACGTATTGGATAAGCGACTCATACAGAGATTACATTAACAGAATCGTTGAACATATAAGAAAATGCAGAAAAATAGCTCAAATCAAAAGGTATCCAATTTATGTTAATGAAATCCTTGAAGCATTAGATACTAATATAGAATATTTTAAGAAGTTACTGATTGGTACTCCCAATGAAGCTGGATTATATTCTAATATAGATATTATGAATTATATTGACCCCGACAATTTCATTGATCACTGGCTTAAACTTCCTGTTGAACTATGGAGTAAGGTTGGTTCGATCTTAAATGTTCGTTACAGAGGGGCTGCACATAACAATCTTGCTAATGAAAAGCAATGGGTGCAAACGGTCTGTGATAATCTCCTAATTAAAGCGGGATTACATAGAGGATTAGATCAATACAGAATCGAAAGGCTTGTACTACACCCTGCGTTAAAGTCTTTCTAGTGTCGCAAAAGTGTCGCACGAACTTAAGATTATTGGCCAACTTTGGTGGATATTGATTTTTTATATCATTGATTTCTAATCAAACAATTGATTTTACATGTTGTCACATGGTTCTCATAATCGCTTGGTCGCTGGTTCAAGTCCAGCAGGGGTCACCAAATTTTAGATTTAGAATCATATAATTAAGCCACTCAACTGAGTGGCTTTTTTATTGATTTTTAAATAGCTGGGAGCGAAGCTGTTCGGGCTTTGCCAGCGTCGCCCGGGGTCGCGATCAGGCGCTCCACGGACTCCATCGTCACGAACGTACAGCTGCAGTCCACATTGGTGCACTGGTGATAGCGCTCTTTGGTATTTTCACTTAGATAGCGACTGGTACGCGCATGCGCAGAGTGCTTGCACTTAGGACAATGAAACATGTACCCCTCCACTTGATTCACATTTTGTGAATCAATAATACCCAAAATAAAACCAATAGCAACTACATTACTCACTATCAACAGTAAATTTTTCGTCGCTGACGTTCAGCTCAAGCTTAAGCTGCGTGGTAAATCCGCTATCGTTGAGGGTATGCACCACCTCGCTGATGATCCACGCCTGCTCGTCAATGACGCGTTTAAAACCGTTTACCAGCACCGGCGTTTCGGGGAACAGATCGGCGCGTCCCAGGGCAAGCTGGATGGAAAACTCTACGGTTCCCCGCTGAAGCGCGCGCCACTTAGCCTCTGCGGCCCTGAGCGCCTGCTCTTCAGAGGCATAAACCGTGGTGAGCTCAAATACGTTCTCCGCCGATCCCACCAGCCTCTCTTGCGGTTTCTGCTCCTTGCCTGCTGCTCCCGCTACCGGTGCGGCGGCATCCGGGTGCTGCAGTGCTTCTGTCTGCTGCCCTCCGGACTGACGATTAATACTCAATTGAGTATTTTGTTGTTTGGGGTCACGCGTTTGCAGCCATTTGGCCGTTACGCCGGAATAATTTTCACGGTCAGTTATGGAAAAAAGGTGCTTATCGCCATCCCCACGTTCAATCATCATTAAGGAAAGCGGAGTGCCGCTGGCCGTCACGGCCTGGCCCGCTTTCATAAAGATAATCTTCCCGGCTTTGATTGAAACAAATGCACCATTACGTTCAGCAAGGCGGGAGAGGAAGGCCGCGTCTGTCTCCTGAGACTGGTCAATATGAGAGATGGCGATGGATGCAAGCCCCGACGCGACGCTGGCGGTCAACTGGTTACGCTGAGCGATGGTATCGACTATCGCGCCAATCGTCGTGTCATGCCACGACTGTTCGCGCCGCACGTTTAGCTTTCCACGAAAATCTGCGCTGAATCCCTGGATGGTCAGCGTGTCCGGCGCGCCCCGGAAATGAATCGCATCAATCGTAAAGTCCCCTTTCTCCTCGAGCGGGGTTCCCTCCCATCCCAGCCATAAGGACAGCCTTGCCCCCCGGGCAGGCAAGTCCAGCAGCCCGTCGGAATCATCCAGCAGAATATCCAGCTGATCGGCTTCCAGCCCCCGTTTGTCGGTCATGGTCAGGCTGATAAGACGATGGCTGAAATTTTGCGTGATATCACGATCGTCAAGCTTAAGCATAAAATCAGGGGCGATTTTTCCACCCGCCCGGATATTCATTTCGGTGATCATCCCACCAGCCCTCCAATGCTATTCCGTGCGCTTTCCACCAGCTCTGAGGCCTGCGTTCGCAGGTCGCCAAACGTCGTCATCAGCGATTCGTCCACGCGTTTTAGCGACAGGGTAAACTCAATTTTTCGGGCGGTACCGTCACTGTAAAAATCCGAATGCGTATGCGTGACTTTATCAATGATAAACATGCCGTGAATGATGCCGGTACCGTCTATCAACGGCCATGCCCGCCCCTCATTTGCCATCAGCTCAACCGCCTTGAGGGAAAGCCGCCCTCCCGTGAGTTCCGGGTAAAGTAAGCCGGAGAGGCTAAAGGATGTCTCACCTTCGCCAAGGTACTGCCAGGCTTTGGGTTTCCCGATGCGAGCGCTGGATGCCCAGCGGTAGTCTTTTGTGAATATCATTGACTGATACGGTAAGGTTCGTCGTTCAAAGACAAACAGACCCAGCACCATTAACATTTTTTCTCTCCTCAACCATACATAAAGCTGGATTGCTGCCGTCTCGCTTTATCCTGTTCAATGCTATCTATCGTCTCCCGGATTTGACGCGTCAGATCCGTTCCGGAGGCCGTGCTCCCCTGCAGCGTGATGTTATATTCGCTTTTACTCTGATCGACGTAAGAGCGTCCTCCAGTAGCGATGGTCGGCTGATACCCCAGGCTGCCGCCAGAAATCCCCGCGCCCGGAATATAAGCGCTGCCCGCCGGTGAGGATGCCGCTTCTGCTTTTGCCGCAGCGGCGTCGAGATCGCCCGACTCGTTTTTGATAAGACCGAGCTTCTCCAGCAGCCAGCTGGCCTTGCCGCTCAGGCTATTAAAGAGATCAAGCGGTGCCATTAACGCATCGCCCAGCGCCTGACCAAAAATCACGCCAGCGTTTTTACAGCCATCCAGCGTTTCCTGCGTTGCCTTGATCGGCGTAATCAAGTCGGTGAACCATTGCCAGATACCACCCAGCTTCTCCGAGATAGCGTCAAATACTGCCATCACCGGTGAGAACAGCGCCCCCAGCGGTGCGAAAGCCGTCGAAAGCCCTTCCATCACCCCGCCAAAGAAGGCGCTGATGGGCTCCCAGTATTTAAAAATCAGTAAAGCACCGGCAGCAATCGCCGCGCCAAGGGCAATCACCGGCCAGCTAAGCGCGCCCAGCACCGTCATGATGGCGCCTCCCACCACGCTGAATACCGTTCCCAACATCCCGGCCGCGGTAATAACCATATTGACGCCCGTCAGAACCGGGCCGATAACCGTGCCTACGCCACCCAGTACGCCAGCAAACGCCTGCGCGCCGACAACAATGCTGGCGAGGGTCTGCGTCAGCTCAGGGTTGGCATTCACCCAAAGGGAGGCCGTGCCAAGCCAGCCGGTTGCGGTTGTTATCAGGTTGCGCAGAGCGCCATCCGCTTGATCAAATACATCAATCTTCAACCCGTTCCACGCGGCCTGGAATCGGTTGATATCGCCGTCAAGATTATCGGTCTGCACGGAAGCCGCGAGCGCGGTACTGCCCTTTGCCCCCTGCAACTGCTGGCGTTTTTCATCAAGCGATCCATCACCCGCAGCGGAAGCCACCGCCCCCGCAGCTTTTATGGCATCCGGAGTCTGAACGTGGCGCAACATCGCGCTGAGCGCATCCCCGGCGGCGGCACCTTTCATTCCTTTTTCCGCCAGAACGCCAAGCAGCGCGGTGGTCTCTTCAAGCCCCATACCGAATGCACCCGCAGCGGGCGCAGCGGAGGTGACGGCCGCCGCCATCTCAGCGAGGCTGGTATTCGAAGAGGTAGAACCGCGCGTAAGCACATCTGCAATGCGTCCCGCATCCGTATCGGCCAGGCTATACGCGGCCTGCGTGCTGGCGATCATATCGGCCGCTTTAGCCGCGTCGACACTCCCCGCGAGGCTGAGGTTGACCGTTGGCGCGGTGGCCGCAAGCAGCCCATCGGCGTCATAGCCTGAACGAGCCAGTTCGGTTTGTGCCCGGAGGACCGTATCTGCAGGTACTCCAGTCCCGGCACTGACCTCCCGCGCCTGCTGGCGAATCGCCTCAAGCCGGGAATCCCCCTTCGCCAGACCAAGGTTTGCCTGAATGGCCGACATCTGCTTTTCAAAGCTGATGCCAGGCGCCATAAACCGGGACGTCTGGTCAAAGCCCGCTTTTGCGATGCCCACGCCCGTATTCGCAAGCTGACGCACCCGCGCGGTAACGCGTTTGCCTGACTCGTAGCGATTCTGAACGACACTCAGCCGCTCCTGCTGCTGATTGACGCGGGCCAGCGCCTCCCGCTGTCGGTTAAGCTGCTGCGTTTTTTCGCTGATGTGACTTTTTAAACGACGTTCATCCGACGAGAGCGTGCGCGTGTTCACTCCCGCCTGAGCGAGTTCAGCGCGCTGACGCTGTACCGAGTAGCGTAAGCTGTTGTACTCATGCTTAAGGTCGACTGCCGATTTTCGGGCTGCAGTCAGCGCATCAGCCTGCGCCTGGGTGGGGTTTTGCGTGTTTTTAAACTGTACCGCCAGCGCCGCTGCCTGCTGTTTCGCCTGAGCAAGCGACTGCTCCGTCGTGGCGAGCCGGGCATTTGCTTTTCTGAAGCCGTTAATGCGCCCCGCCTGCTCATCGAGCGCCCCCAGCGCCGTCTGCGCATCGCGGATATCGCTCGCGAGAGTGAGGCTGGCGTTCTGGAGAGCGTTAAGCGGTCGGGTTGCCCGGTCGACTGCCTTAAGCAGCTCCTGAAGACTGACATTATTACTCATGGTGGTTTCCGCTTCGCTGTAGCGCTTTTTCGCGCCATAAGAGGAGTTCGGTCACGCTAAGGGAGTACAGTTCTGACGGCGGCCAGTGAAAGATCACCGCGATATCCGCCATCAGATCGTCGACCGACACATTTTCGGGAAATTTCAGCGAGCCGAAGCCGGTGACAAAAAACCGATCACCTTACCTGCAAAAGAGAGCAGATCGCAGGCATCCAGGCGCGCAACCTCATGCTCGGTCAGCGCCGGCGAGGTCATTCGCGGCAGCACCTTAATCAGCGCATCCACGTCAGATTGCGCCAGCGACGCCAGCGATACGCCGCGCAGGGTCCCCGCATTGGGTTTTACGACGGTCACCTTTTCGATTTTTTGCTCGCCGCGCTGAACGGGGCTATCAAGCGTGACGATATGTGGGTTTTCACTTTCGTTCATGGCGGTCTCGTTGATATTTTCCATTTCGTTACTCTTCTGAAAGTTAACTCACCGGCCGGTAATCCCGGCCGGTTAAAGGGTTACAGGCCGATGGCCTTACGGTGTTCTGCCAGGCGATCGACGCCATCAACTTTGAGCACCATGTTGATGATGTCGATTTCGATGATCTCTTTGCCATCAATCGTCAGCTGGTAGTAAGCGCACTCGGTGGACATCTTGGTGGTGCCGCTCTCGCCCTGCTTGTTTTCACCGCCATCAAACTCTTTATGACGGCCGCGCATGACGATTTCGACGGCGGAGATTTCGCCGGTATCATCGCGCTGATAAGAGCCGGTAAAGCGCAGCGGCACGCTGTCCGCGCCCGGAGAGGCATACTGCGCCCACAGCGCGGCGTCCGGCAGGCCGCCAACGGTCCACTCCAGCGCCAGGGCATCATCGTCCAGGCCGAGGTCGACAGAAACCGAGCCCGGCATACCGCCGCCGCGATACTTCTCCAGCTTGCGGGTCAGCTTCGGTAAGGTGACAGACTCAACAACGCCCATATAGCTCAGGCCATCATTGAACATATTCAGGTACTTAAGTTTGCGTGGTAACGCCATGCTTCAGCTCCTTAGCTGTTAACCGAATCTGACAGGTCTGCCAGATAGGTATCGGTGATGCGCTGGCGCAGAGTCAGATTTTCCAGCGGCGGGACGGGGGTGTAGTCGTAATCGATATACAGTTTCCCCGCTTTCAGGGTGGTTGCATCGTTCGACTCAGGGTCATACCAGCAGGAGCCGTCGACGATATAGCCGTTGGTTTTCAGCTCGCGGAACTTGGCGTTAATACCGGAAACGATGTCGCGAATAAGCGTTGGCGTGATGGGTTTATCCATCGCCCACGCGTGCGCTTCCGCCATGGTATCGGCCAGCACCTGCGCGGTACGGGTGTAGTTTTCAAAGACGAATAACGGGTCGTCTGAGCAGGTACGGTTACCCCAGAATTTAAAGCCGTCGTTGCGAATCAGCGTGGTGACGCCAGCCTGGTTAAGCAGGTTCGCGTCGGTAGCCTGTTCCTGCAGATCCCAGGAGACAGAGGCGCTTACGCCAGTAACGCCGTTGACGCCAACGTTTGACAGGGTTTTATGCCAGCCCATGGTCTGGTCGATTTTGGCGCGCAGGCCAAGCGCGCGGGCGGTCGCCCAGGCCGTCGTCGTTGCGTTCGTGGTGGTATCCCATGCCAGAAAATCAGGATGGATAACCATCAGCTCGCGCTGGCTGAAGTTTTTGCGATAATTAATCGCTTCAGAAATGGTTTTACATCCCCATGCGCTGACATAGCCGAACGCGCGCAGGCTCTGGCACATAGCGGCCAGTGCGGTCGCCACTTCCTGAGAATCCAGCCCCGGCACGCCGAGAATACGCGGCTTGACGCCGGTTACCGTTTTCGCCGTGAGAAGCGCCTTCAGACCGGTATATTTACCGTTTTCATCGG
Source organism: Enterobacter asburiae (assembly GCF_007035645.1). Taxonomy (NCBI): domain Bacteria; kingdom Pseudomonadati; phylum Pseudomonadota; class Gammaproteobacteria; order Enterobacterales; family Enterobacteriaceae; genus Enterobacter; species Enterobacter asburiae. The sequence continues at coordinate 580,676 of NZ_AP019632.1, read as the reverse complement.
TAGTACCGATGATATTGGAAACGGTCTGCTTGCGCGCCTCTTCCGGGGTTTCAGCGGTGCCTTCGGCCACGCGAACAACCACGACAACCGGTTTGCACTGGTCGGCGATCGCCTGCAGAGAAGCGGACAGCGTCCCCGCCTTGCCGGCTTTCGCAATCGCGTTTTGCACGTTGGTAATGAGCACGGGCTCGTTTAAAGGAAATGTCTTGTCGTCAGCATCGCTGGCCGTACAGACCATGCCGATGATTGCCGTCGAGACGGTGGAAATGGTGCGGGTGCCATCGTTGATTTCGATAACTTCCACGCCGTGGTGAAAATCACTCATCCGTTTAACTCCTTGGTTAGTTGGTGAGTGATATTGTCGCGGCTGGGCTTGCTATGAGCTAACCATCCCTGTCCAGCGGCCGCTGGCACAACGATTGTCCGACTATCGTGGCGGGGAATTTTTTATAAAGCGTGGAAATACCTACATCAAAAATTAACGCAACGCGCTGTCGGGATTCCCCGGAAGCAATCAGCCTGCCAGCCTGAGCCCATTCCTCCTGCGTCAATTTAGGGCGTCTGCCACCAATTCGTCCCTGTTCTCGCGCTGCGGCCAGCCCGGCGCACGTCCTCTCGACAATGAGTTCACGCTCCATTTCAGCAAGCGCCCCCATGATATGGAAGAAGAAACGACCCATTGGCGTTGAGGTATCAATGCTATCAGTCAAACTGCGGAAGTTAATGCTTCGCTGGCGTAGTTCCTCGGTCATTGAAACGAGGTGGCGCATACTGCGCCCGAGCCGATCAAGTTTCCATACAACGAGAGTATCGCCCGCATTAAGTTGTCTGAGAGCTCGATTGAGTCCCGGTCTATTTGTCGATTTACCGCTGATTTTATCTTCAAAAATGAGCTCACATCCTGAACGCTGCAGCGCGTCACGCTGTAAGGCGGTGTTTTGTTCATTTGTTGACACGCGTACGTAGCCAATAAGCATGGTATTTCTCTCCGTCAAAACCGGAAATCATGCCATTTAATGGATAAACACGCATTTTCGAAAACCTTGGTTTAGGAGGAGCTAAATACGTAACCAGTCGAGGAAGTAACGCAAATGGAGCTTGGGTAATATGGTCGGATGGAGCCATTGAGGTTATGGGGTATGGTGTAATCCTTGATAACGGCCTGGCAACGGTTAATTACCCAATTGCGCTGCCAGGTATAAGCCGCTATATCAGCATTGCCGAACGTCTTTCTGCTGATCCCGGTACTACGCCCAACTATGCTCATTCATCAATGATCATTGATGCTTTAACAACAAATGTCGGTTTCAAAGCTCGTTGCACAATGGCCGCAACGGGTGCCCCATCAAATAATGGTTTTTCGTGGAGAGTTTACTATGCGCCTATTTAATCCGATCACGATGACAGAGGTCATTCATGGTTTCCACGATACTGGAGGTGCTATTCAACTTCCTGAGGATAACTGGTTTTTCACGATGCGGGAAATACCAGAGGGAATGCGACTTGACGTCAATGAAAAAGGTGAGCCATCTCTTATGGAAATTAAATCTGATATCTCTGGCAACGAATAAATGAATACGCTGTCTGGCTAAATGCAGAAAATATCAGGTGCTACTGATGATTATTGATCCATCAAAAGCACCCGATATTGAATGACCTATACCTCGGGTTTCGGTGGAAGGTTAAGGTTCGGAGCGGTATCGGTATCAACCTTAGTTAACTTATAACGATACCGCTGCCATTCAGTCAGACGAGGGATATCTGCATCATCAATGTAGCCTCCAGCCTGAGCATCTACCAATGGTGCGATAATTGCAGACGCTTCCGCTAGCAATGCAGTTTTCTGCTGTTCGGCCTTTGCCACATCCGCAGAGTGTTTCGCTTTTGCGTCGGTTATCCACTCGCTGCCATTCCACTTATCATATGGCGTTCCAGGGGCTTGTGTCGTCGTATCTTTCGGATAATCACCCGGTAGGGAAATCGTGACTTTCTCCCCTGACTTTGTGCTATATACAGTTTTACCGCGATGATCTGCGATGTACTCCCATCCGTTTAAGTCAAAGGTGCGGCAAATTGTAAAACCTTCTTTAATTTCACCAGGCGCATCAATGCATGACAAGGCTGGAATACCTACACCTTCCGCTAAATACTCAACCGAGGAGGAAATATATTCGCGCGTCTCACCATCGTAGTTAAACACAGTGATATCACCGGTCACTGTAGCAATAAGCTCATTGTTTAATTTTGCCTTCGCCATTATGCGGCCCTCACGATGTAGTTAAATGCGATGTTGCGCGGACGAGTTTCTGCTGCAGAACGCGCGACAAGGGATGAATCAAAGACAAGATCGACCCCCTGATAATCGGAATTCTGTCCGTTAGTATTTGGGTAAATAGAGCTTCCGCGTTTAAAAACCCCGCTAACATTAGACGTGCTGCTATTCACGAAGCCAGTTGCAGCACCATTACTTGCTGAACCAGTCATTTTTTGAAGGGCATCGAGCTGCAGAGAAAGCAGCGTTCGACCAGCATCAATGCCACGTACATCATCCCAGCCACGGATAAACTCCCCACGTAAGTCTGGAAGTTTCAGGGTTGGATAAGCCAGAGCCAATTTCGGATATTGGGAAGCCGCGAACGCCGCTCCGTTGCATTTAAGCCACCCCGTCGGTGGAGTTGCTGATGTCCATGGAACGGGTACACCCACCGGCAAAGCAGAGCCTTCTCCTAAACCAAGGTTTTTGAGAACCTCAGCGCTTAACCCCGCATCGGCAATTTCTTTTAACGCATTGGCGATTAAAGGGTACTGTTTATGCGGATTATCAGCAGCAATATGCTTTTTCATCTGATCATCAGCGTAGCCCTTTACCTCAATAACTTTATCGTCAACGTACTGACGCGTTGCCAGCACAACTGACGGATCAATTTTCAGGGAAATTGACGATGTGCTCGACACAATAAGAATCATGCGGATGGTCTGCGTGCGGCCACTGCCTTCCTGCAGCTGAGGCTTATATGTCTCCGGGCAGTTTGCCACGGCGATCAGAATGCCGTCGTCGTCATAGAGACCGATCTCTCGGATCCAGAAACCGCCCTCATTCTCGGGAATAATCTGTTCAGCGATGATCTGGCTGGTATTATTTGGGTCAACAGCGAGCAGGTTCAGCGGCGCTATGCGTTTTTGGTTGACGAGCTTCGTCTGCGCCGGATCGGGGGTTGGCAACGTTCCGTTGGCGTCGCCTACCGCCATCTGCGTCAGGTTGAGTTGCGTACCAAGTGCCGTCGCGTTAGCTAGCCGCGCCGCGCCCTGATTCGTCAGTATGGCAAAATATTTTGCGGTCATGCGTTCACTCTCAGGTTATCAATCAAATGGATGGCCGAGGCCGGGTAATAATCACCACCGACAATAAGTTCCTCAGTGGTATAGGGGTAAACAGCCAGCGCATCGCCGTGATAGCATCCTGCGCCAACATAAAACTCTCCCGTTGAGCTCAGGCTGATAGCCAGCCCGGTCATGTGTCTACTTGCCGGTTTGGCATCCTCAATGAGCCGTTCAAGCTCCTGATACATTTCGTCCGTGATGCCGTTATCAAGCACACCGACAACCAGACGGAATGTGCCAGGCTCCTCACCGAGCTGCCACCACTCGCGCACCTCAATCAAAAAGCCAAGCGGTTCCACCACACGACGCAATGCGCTGATGGTTCCTTTGTGCTGATGGACGAAAAACGAGGACATAATGACGCTGCGCTTCGTGCTCTCCGGCCACGCCTCATCCCAACGGTCTACCGACAGCGCCCATGCCAGGTAGGGAAGTAAATTCACCGGGCACGCGCTGGGGTTCCATAAGGTGCGTAGCGGTACCGGTACACGCTCAATTTTCGAGAGCGCAGCGGCAGCGGCGACTTCCAGCGGTGAGGACCCAACGGGTAATAGCCTTTCACTCATCCGAACCCCCGATCGCTATCTGATACGAGGTACAGTTCGAGGCCTGCGACTTACTCAGTACAATGTCAGAGTGGGGAGATTCCAGTTCCACGCGCTGCACGCCTTCAACGTGAAGTGCTGCATAGATGGCCGACAGACGAATATCGCGTCCAAGGCGATGCTGTGCGCTGATATAATTCTGCAGCTTCTGCTCTGCAGCTTGCCTGATGGGTTCAGCTTCTGGTCCGGGATAAACGTAGAGCGTTGCGTTTATCTTGTAAGGCACAATTTCTGCTGACTGGACAGTTACACGATCGCCGACCGGGCGGACGGTTTCAGCGTTAAGCGCTTTTTCAACAACCGCCAGTAGTTCAGGACGAGCGGTACCATCACCCTCACGGGATAACACCGAAATCGTCACGTATGCGGGCTGAGGGCTTTCAACCGAAACGTCAGCGACCCGTCCGTCGGCGCTTCGACCATGATATTCATAGGCTCCAACCGGCCCCGCGACGCTCAATCCTTCAAATGCCTGCTGCGCACGCAGTCGCAGGTCAGCATCAGACTCCATGACGGCAGCCGTTGGCGGAATGGTAGTGTCATCGCCCGGGGTGATGGTCAGGCGTTCGGTATTATTGTTTCCCGCAATAACGTCCAGATCGTGACCGGAAGAATAAGCCAGCGTCACGGCCAGCGCAGCCTCATTAACCCGCTGGCGCCAGATAACTTCCCGGTAGGCGTTCTCCTGCAGGAGCTTCACAATCGGCTCGGACTCCAGCGTCAGCGTCCGTGCAATCGCCTCTCGCTCCTCTTCCGGATAGAGGGAGACAAAGGTGGCCTTTCGTTCTGCCAACAGCGTTTCATAATCCACCTCCTCCACGACATCAGGCGCGGCGAGCTGGCTCAGATCAACAATAGCCATAGCGTTTAACTCAGTGAAATGGTGATAGAAAAGGATTGTCCGGAGGTCGGGCGCGTGCCGGTGATATCGACATACAACGTCCCGTCGTTCTCCGAACGCTCGAATGTGATGGCCGTCAGGCTTATTCGCGGCTCCCATTTCTGGATGGCGGAATAACAGGCGGCCATGATTTGCAGTCGCAGCGCCGGGCTCTGCGGCCTGTCGATCATCGCCGCCAGCAGCGAGCCGTAATCCCGCCGCATGACCCGCGAGCCAATCGGCGTAACCAGAATGTCGCGCACGCTTTGCCGGATGTGTTCCGCCTCTGAAAGGCTAAGCCCGGTCTGCCTGTTCATCCCCCTGTAACGCACCGTCATTGTGTCCCCTTAGTCCAGCTTCCACCGCTTTGCACACTGCCGTGCGCGTGGTTATCCACCTGCACCCCGTTGGAGGTGAATTTACCGCCGGAATGCTCAATATTTCCGGCCATCACGCCACCCTTCTGCACTTCAAGAGAGGCGGTAATTAACTTGTTAGTGCACACCACTTCAGGCGTATCCAGCGTGATGCGGGACGTTGACGTCACCCTCACCTCCGGCACGGTGGCGGTCAGCGATTCTGAGGCGGTAATGACGGCCGTTTTAATGCCTGTAACCGTCAGCGCCCCGTGACCGGGTTCGTACTCGATGACCGCCCCGTCAGGAAACGAGACGTGGAACGCATCAGGCGACCCGGACGGCGCCGGATGGTCGTCAGAGAAAATGCCGGGCAGCACAAAGGCGGTATCAAGCTCGCCGCCGATGGCCAGCAGCAGCACCTGTTCCCCCTCAGAAGGGGCCCACCAGACGCGCGAACGTCCCGCACGACAGGTGAGCCAGTTCAGCCAGGTGGTTTTCATCCCGCCGGTCTGGACACGACAAAGTCCTCTGCTGAGGTCAACATCGGTCACAACACCGATACGAATAAGATTGCGGATCGCGCGAGCGATGCCGTTCATGGAAGTTAATGTATTCATGAGAAGAGAATGCCGTTCAGGAGGAACGGCAGCAACGAGACGGGGTTTTCTGCGGGATGATACAACAAGCGGTCCAGACGGCAGGCGGATGGCGGCCTTCAGCGCGGGGAAATTAGTCCTCCCACTGGCTGACCAGCTCGCCGTTAACGTACAGCGCCTTCGGACGCGTGACGGGCTCCGGCAGCGGCGGCTCGGGGGAATACGTCGCGTGCAGAGCGCCCTGCTCCTGGGAAACAAGAATACGCTCGGTTAATTGCACGCTGATGGTGATATTCATCGTATCGTCATCGTTTAAGACGATCGCGAAGGTGTAACCGTTTTTACGGCCTTCATCGAGGGTAAAAATATCCGGCTGGTTTTCCCGAAGCCAGGCCAGCACTTGGACGAAAAATCCCTCGCTGTCGCCGGTGAAGCCGCTAACCTTCACGTTCAGCGCATACCGCTTTTCAAAGGAGAGCGAGGAGGCCTGGCGGGCGTCAATATTGCCGCCTCCGACCGACATCTGCAGGCGCTCCGGGTTGGCATTGAGTTGGGGGATCGCGTCAATTAATGCCTGACGCAGGCTCTTGAGTTTGTGCATCGAGTTTATCCTGACAGTCTTTAATGGTTTCAACCTGCAGCGCGCAGGCGATAAGGGCGTATTCCAGCCTGCGAATATCCGCGCTGAGATCGCCGTTAGTGGCGGGTTCGCTCCCCGGCATCGGGCAGCGGCTCACCTTCGGGCAGGCGTTGTAAACAATGGGCTGCAGAGGCGCAGGCGGTGCGGGTGTGCAGCCTGCGGACAGCATCAGGCAGCTGAGCGGTATACCAGCGGCGTAACGCTTCATTTTCATTGAGTAATCTCCCGATAGTCGCTTCCCGTCTTGCCCTCTCCTCGCCCGCGGTGACAAGCTCCTCACGGAGCCTGACCTGGGCATTTTCATTTGCTCTGGCCATCCGCTGCGACAGGGACAGCTGCTGATTAAGCGTGGCGAGGGCGGTTTTTTGCTCGCTGGCGACCCGGTTGGCCGCGGCTAAGGAACGGGACAGGTTCAGGTTGTCATGACGAAGCCACAGCGCGATGGCCAGCAGCCCGGCCAGCGCCAGCATGAGCGTTCTCACGACAGCCCCTTCATGCACCAGGCCTTCTCGCGGACGCGACGGTTTTCCAGCCCGGCATTTTTGACGCCGTTGACGTACACCCAGCGGGTAAGCTGCCCGCATGCCTGCACCCACTGTTTACGTTTGATAAAGGACACCAACGTCGAACGGCAGGCGGCGCCTGCGCCGACATTAAAGGTAAAACTCACCAGCGCGTCATAGACCCGGGGCGGCATCTCTACTGGCGCACACGCCGCCAGACGCCGCTCAACATTGAGCACATCAGCGACCAGATTTACCGCAGCCTCACGCTCGGTAATGTCCCGCGTCGGCACAACGTTTGCCGTGTGGCCAATGCCGGACGTCCATACGCCGGCGCTACACCGGTAGGGCGAGAGGCGACATCCTTCGAGATCGGCAATCAACGCCAATCCTTCCGGGGACGTTTTCAGTAATCGAAAGTCAGGCATCAGCACCGCCAGGGCCAGCACGCCGGCGACGCTGCAACGCTTAATGATTGAGTTCACGAATGCTCTTCTTATCGAGGCCAAGAGACTGGAGATAGCGCCAGGTTTTTCGCTTAAACCAGTAATTCGTTAATGCGGTAAAAATGGCGCAAAGACTCCCGACGTACAGCGCGACTTTTTCAGGAGACATCGCCCCGAACCAGGCCAGCGCCACGGCCAGCCAGTAGGCGATAAACGTGGTGATTTTCTCCAGGCTCAGTCCCATAGGTTTACGGATTCTTTTGTGGGGGCGCTATTCACCTCCGGCATCTCTACCGGCGTGCCGTGAGGCAAGATAACGCCTGACTCCGCGAGGCCAGGATTGGCCTTCAGAACGGCTTCAACGACGCCAGCCGTGCGCCCATAAAAGCGGGCGCAAACGGCATCAAGCGTGTCCCCCTGCATTGCATAGATTTTCATCAGACGCTCCCAACATCCGGTTTCCAGGTACTGTAGAGTTTCCCGGGCCAGCAGGCTTTTCGCTATCGCTGACGGATGGACAATCGCGGGCACAACAGATCGTCCGCGAGCGGCGAAGCGTGGTTCAACGGAAGCGCAAAACAGGAATGAGGGTGTTGGTACGGGTGATGACGCCGGGGCTAGCGCCAGCTCTCGTCTTCCCAGACTTCCCGGAGGATAGCGTCCAGCGCCTCGCGATCGGCTTCTTTTTCAAGCCCCTGGAGCTCGACACCCGTCACCGATCCTATTTTCACGTTCACCCGCGATGACGGAAACAGGGAGCGTATTCTGCGGGTCAGTTCGCACTGAAAGGCCTCAGCGACGGCAGGGTCAATCTGCTGATCTTTATCGAGAGTAATGTTCACCCGAACGTTGCCCTCTTTTTTGATTCGTTCCGGAACAGGCGATGCTGAGAATACAACGGTAAATGCGTTGTTCTTGATTAAATTTCCCCGCGCAATCTCAGCAATCAAATTCAGGGCAATCTCACGATCTCTTTCCTGACACGTTCCTTCTGTCGTCAGTCGCGCAATCAGCTCAACTCGTTCAATCATGACCTGCTCGTTCAACTCTCTGTCCACACAACCTCCACCACGAGATACTGTATAAACATACAGTAGCACGTATTCATAAAAAGAGTGAAGCGAAAAATCAGAACCCTTCACGGTATGTACATGATATGGATGGAGATTAGCGGGTTCTCTGAGCGAAGAGATCCGTTAAATACCCAATACGTTCAAGGATTTTCCGCGCCTTTTGCTGGTAAGAACACGGTGCCGGAAATAGCGATCCGTCGGCTGCCCCCCTGCACCATTTATCGTTAAAGCGGCTGATGCCTCCCGCCATCAGATGCAGGGCTTCTGCCCGGCTGATGGCTATCCCGGTGGCGAGCCGTATCTCATCGATCACCTTCTCCGGCACGCCGTTCTGCGGGTCGCTCGCGAAGACGACGGGCGCTGTCGCGCCAGGGCGGATGAATTTGATGCGTTCGGTTAACGCCCGCCTCGCACGTCGGCTGAGGGGTTGAGAAAGATCGGTCTGCGTACAGTTATTGACAGAACTCCGAGAGGATACGGGCGCGTCCTTAAGATCCGCGGCCCGCTTCGGCACAATTTTCCACTGCGTGAGTCGGGTTAAAACTGGGCTGCCCGCGCCAACGGCAGAATCGTACACGCCGCGGATGCGGACCGTTTCCTCGCCGTACTGGTTAAACCCGGCGCGCGGCTCATACAGCGTGCGCACCTGTAAATCATCGCGACGCACAAACGGCCCGCCCTGCGCCGTGACGTAACCCGCCCAGTCCCCGGCATCGGCAGCATCATGGACGGCTGCAAACTCAACGCTCAGACCGCGCGCGGCATCGGTATCCACCAGACGCCGCAGCTCGCGGTAGACCGTTACCGGCGCGCCGCCGATGAACTGAAACTGGCGAATGTGCCAGCGCCCTGCCCAGGCCGACACGGCGGACGCCGTCTCCTTCAGCAGACCACCGCTTTCGTTATCGGTCTCGCCATCGAGCGCATAGCCGTCGATATTCTTTGAGATGTATTTGGCGATATAGCCGGTAGCGCTGCCTTTCTGCGGATCGATCGCGTCCGCGTGAAAGCGCGCCTGTCTGGCGCTTTCGCTCTGCAGCTCGGCAGCATCCTCCTGCCGGGCGTAATCACCGATAATCCGGCGAACGCATTCGACGTCTTCCGGCAGCATAAACATCAGCATGTGCCAGTGGGGTGTACCGTCGTGATGGGGTTCCGCAACGCGGATACCAAAGATACGGCGCCCGTCCCGGTGCAGTTTTGCCCGGATACGCGCCCACAGTCGGGTAAAGTAGAGTTGCGTATCCGCCGGGCTGGCCTCGTTCCACTTCGCGTTGGGGAAGCCTGATTTCAGCGTCGCGTGATACTGCGCGGGCGCGGTTAAGGTATAGAACTCGCCCACGTAGCCCAGCGCCTCACAGATATTTTCAAACCCGCGGATACGGGTCATCAGTTCACAGCGACGTATCGCCGGGTTGGCCACCGAGCTGTCGTATTTTTCAATCAGGCTGATGCGGTTGCCCTCTTCATCTTCCAGCTCCATGCCCTTGAGAAATTCGCGGGTGCGGCGCTTCTGCTCGCGCCACTCGGTCACGCAGCGTTTGCTCGCATACGCCGCTTTTCGCTTGCTGACGTTGCCGAGGGCAATCTGCAGATGCTCGCGCCAGGCAGCCGCGACCCGACGCAGACGCCCGCGCCACCACGCCTCGGAAAACATGCGGATCACCGCCGCGGCAACGTCATCTTTGTTGAAAAACGTCTTCGACACCCGCTCCCAGTGCGGAGGCGACACGTTGAACTGTCGGGCGATCAGTCCGGCGCGCTGATACCAGACGTACAGCGTCTGGTATTCACCCATCTCAGCATCGTTAATATTCGCCAGCTCGCCGCGAATAAAGCTGGCGATATCTGCGGCCAGCAGGTCGATGTCCGCGCGGGACATATCCGGAAGGCGGTTATAGCGGGCCACCAGTTCGACCATCCGCGAGGCGAGGTATTGCAGAAGCTGAGTGTCGAAATGGCCGTCAAACACGGCCCTCGAGACCTCGTCGTGCAGGCCTGTGCAGGCATAGCGTTCAGAGACCCGCCTCAGACGGGGTAACATCCTTTTGCAGAAGCGGATCAAAAAGGCGTTAGCCTGCGGGCAGCCCCTATGCTGTTCGAGGGCGTCAACCGTGCGCCAGACCTCGAAGCGTACGCAGTCAGGCTGCTGTGAGAGGGAAATTCTTGCCTGCTGCAGCGCCGCGAAAAGGCGATCGCGGCGCTGCTGTTGGGCATGGGTGAGATAAGGGCTGGCAATGGCCGACCGTGGGGCATTCCACGGATAAGCAAATGACGTAGCCAACTTATCCTCCCCGGACGTGTTTATTTTTTATCTCTGCGATCTCCTGGCAGGTTACGCACAGGGCTACGCCGGGCACCGCTATTCGGCGCGCCTCCGGTATCGGCGCCTCGCAGTCCTCGCAGAGGAAACGCGAAGGCGATGCGGGTCGTCTGCGGGCGCGATTAATGTACCGCTCTCTGTCCTCCTGCTCGCGCGCCTGCGCAAGATCGATAAAATCGGCCATCAGTGCAGCTCCTGGGATTCACGCTCGTAGCGGGCCGCCTCGTGGCACAGCAGTTCGGCAACGTCTTCTCCGCTCATGCCGGTTTTGTAGATATGGCTCGCCAGGGCCTCCAGGCGCAGGGAGACCGCGAGGGCTCGCGCGCATCGTTCCTCTGCTTTTGCCTCTGCCAGCAGGCGCTTCAGTTCTTCACTTCCGGTCGGATAAGGGCGGTTTTCACTGTTTCGCATCACGCGTTCTCCTTAAATTCAGGCAAAAGGATGCCCGGCGGGTTTACGCCATTAGTTTTTGGGTTGGGTTATATCGGCATGGTCAGCCGTTCAGGAAATAAACTCACGACAGCACGAAAATGATTCATGGCGTTAATCAGCGCCCTTTTCTCCTCTGTGGTTAGCTCACTGAGCTCGCACTCATGACGGGCGACGGGCAATCTCGCCAGGAAAAAGAGGGCGGCCAGCGCCCTGCTGTTCTCCTCAAAACAGGGATCGCGCTTATCGCGCAGCTCAGCCATAAACCGCGCCAGCTCTTTTCCGCTATCGCTCCCGTATCGGGCGCGCAGTTCAGCGATGTGGTTAAGCCCGCTAAGGCGAGCTCCCACGCTAAGTGGAACCCTTGCACGGGCAGCTTCTATCGCCATATCTCCCCTCGCGTAAACTCACGCACGCTAGTGCGCTGAAAACGGGCACAGCACGGTTTTTTCCGCCGTTTGATGATTGCGATTTCAGATGCCATGCTGCATGATTCCCATTTTGATAATGTCTGCAATCATTAGCCTCTGTTTGCCAACGCCTGCCGCTGATTGCCCGAATTTGTAATGATACTAATACTCAAGTGAGCATTAGTAAACACCCAAAGGAATATATTTTGATTTTAGATTCTCAAGTGAATAATGAAGAGTTACTCGATAGAATCTGTCAGGTATATGGTTTCACGCAGAAAATCCAGCTGGCCCGGCACTTTAATATCGCCGCCAGCTCGCTTCAGAACCGCTACGCGCGCGGTACCGTCTCTTACGACTTTGCGGTTCAGTGCGCGCTGGACACCGGCGCCAGCCTTCGCTGGCTGATGACCGGACAAGGTGCGCAGTTTGAAGGTCACCCCGCGCCGGGCGATCCGGTTTCGGTTTCCACATTCACACTGAGTGATGGAAAGCTGGAAGAAAATACCACTTTGAGTATTGACTCTGGTTTCTTTAGCAAACCGCTGGCTCGCGGCATCGCCGTTCGGGCGGAGGGAAAGCTGCACTTTATTGAAAAAGAGGCATCGTTAACCGACGGCCTGTGGCTGGTTGAGATTGAAGGCACCGCCAGCATCCGCGACCTCACGCTGCTGCCGGGTAAAAAACTCCACGTGGCGGGCGGCAAGGTTCCGTTTGAATGCGGTATCGACGAGATAAAAACGGTGGGTCGCGTAGTGGGGATTTACAGCGAGGTTAATTGAGGGTGGGTCGGATGCATTCGCCACCAAAGGTGGGGCGCTCGCTTTCGGGTAGGACACGGAAAAACCCGAGGCAGGGGAAAAAGAGGATCGACGCACATTAACAAGGCTGGTGAAGGTGTGGCATGTCGCTCTATCGGGTTTACCCCATAATGAGAGCACCACACATCAACTCATTAAAGAAATCCCCCATCGCGCCGATCATCATCCGTGTGTATTATTTCCTGTAGCTTTTACAACAACTAACCTTAACTCAAATACTTAAGCGCCAAAGCGAAAGGCATCATGAGCACACCGATCAAACGGCTAGAAATCATTAAAAATGCCATTGAACTGGAAGATGACGACATCATCCAGAGTCAGCTGACACGCCTGAAAAATGAAGCGCTTGACGATGAGCTGCAGGCAATCGTCGTGGCGCTTGAGGAGAAGAACTACACCGCTGCGATGGCGGCAATTACCGCCTGGCTGCAGGGCCAGCGCGCCGTAACCCAGTGGCGCGATCCGCAGGTGGCCGCCAGCAAGCTGGAGCTAAAGGCACTGGAAGAGCGTCTGCGCGATCTGATTGACCGCCGCAACGCCCGGGTGCAGCAGCTTGATGAGTTCAACGATCTCTATTTCTCTCGCCTCGGACCGCTGATGCAGCAGATCCTCGCCCTGCGTAAAACGCTGGCCGAGCTCAATCTGCGCCGTCAGCAGGCGGAAGCGCGTCGTCGCGAGGAAGATTACCGTCGCTGCCAGCGCTATATGGCGCAGGCGGTAGAGGTGCTGGCGACGCTCACCCAGCGCTGGCGCGATCTCCCGGCCGACTCCGTGCAGGCCGCTGAGGCGCGTAAGCATCTGGAACAGCAAAGCAATCTGATTGCCAACCTGCTGGCCGAAGCGCTGGAGCTGGAGAGCGGCTTAACGCGCGAAGAGGAGCCTGCGCGTCAGGCGCGCGACGACGCTAACGAAGAGTACGAGAAGTATCGCGAGCAGCATCACGATGCCGAAGTGCGGCTGCGCAAAGGGAAAGATCTCTCGGAAGAGGATCGGAACGAGCTCAAGCGCCTCTGGCGGCAGGCGAGCAAGCTCTGCCATCCGGATCTGGTGGCGGACGACCTGAAAGAGGAAGCTAACGCGATGATGGTCCAGCTCAACCAGGCGAAGCAGCGTGGCGACGTTAAAACCATTCGCTCACTGGTGGCCCGGCTGCAGCAGGGCTTTGAGCCATTGATGGCAAGCGACAGGCTGAACGATCTGGAACGTATCCGCAAAAAAATGGCGCAGGTTCGCGAGCAAATCGACATTTTAGTGAACGAGCTGGCGGAGCTGGAGAAAGAGGAGTCCTGGCTTCTGGTCTCGTCGCTGAACAATATGGAAGCGTACTTCGCTCAGCAGGAGAAAGCGCTGCACGAGGTCCGCGCCTCGCTCGAACATCAGGTGAGCGAAGCGCAGCTGGATTCCGCCGCCTGATTATTTGGCGTGCCAGTATGCGCTGGCACGCACCAGTTGCTGGTCAATCGCGTCGGTTTCAAACTGACGGCTCAGCGTCTTCACTACCTTCCCTTCCCCGGTCAGCCAGATGAAGTAATCTTCCTCTGGAACGGTCAGCGCCGCCAGATGGTCCGCTACCGCCTGCTCGCTGTGGCCCACCACCCAGGTGATGTTGAATTCACTCAGGTGCGCCAGATACGCCTTATAAGAATCGTCTCCGACCGTCACAACCGCATGAATTTCCGGGCGAACCGGCAGTTTAGCAATGCTCTCCAGGCGTCGGCGCAGCGCGGGCATGCCGGACTCGTCGCACACGTACAGCTGCCAGGCGTAATCCTCCGGCACCACCAGCGAACCACGCGGACCGCCGATGGTCAGCCTGTCTCCCGCTTTCGCCTCGACCGCCCAGCGGCTGGCAATGCCGCCGTCGTGAATGAAGAAATCGAGTACCAGCTCATGGTTTGCCTCGTCGTACAGCGGCGTGTAGTCGCGCGTCTGAGGACGTACGCCGTCACCCCAGTCGATGCCTTCATCGGTGACCACCGGCGGTACAAATACCGCCCCAGGAGCCGGGAAAAAGACTTTTGTATGGTCGTCGAAACCGCGGGAACTAAAGCCCTCCAGCTGCTCGCCGCCTAAAACAATGCGCTGGAAACCCGCGCTGGCGCGCTCAACGCGGAGCACCGTCAGCTCGCGAAAGCGCAGGTCATTACGAACACGCTGTGGGTAACGGGTAGATGCCATTTTTAGCCCCTTCTCTGGTGAATACGATATATCTAAATCAATTTTCAAATGATAATGATTACTAATAAGTAAAAATGCAAGATCTATTAGATTGCATCTGAATATATCTTAGATATAGTTTAGATATATCAAATTGAGAGAGCTACTATGCGACACGAACACGACAGCGGCGGGCGCCGACCGCGCTTTTTCGGCCACGGCGATCTGCGGCTGGTGATTCTGGATATCCTGACCCGCAGCGCGAGCCACGGCTACGAGCTGATCAAAGAGATCGAGAATCTGACCCAGGGGAATTACACCCCGAGCCCAGGGGTGATCTACCCGACCCTGGATTATCTTCAGGATCAGACCTTTATCACCATTACGGAAGAAGATAACGGTCGTAAGACGATTACGATTACCGCTGAAGGACAACGCTGGCTGGACGAAAACCGGGAACAGCTGGAACAGATCCAGGTGCGTATCAAAGCGCGTTCCGTCGGTTTTCAGCTGCGCAAAAACCCGCAGATGAAGCGGGCGCTGGATAACTTCAAAGCGGTGTTAGACCTGAAGGTGAATCAGGGAGAGCTCAGCGACGCGCAGCTCAAGCAGATTATCGGCGTTATTGACCGCGCGGCGCTCGAGATCTCCCAGCTGGACTAAGCCGGAGCGTGCTCGCTCACGCGGAAGACGCGTACCAGCTCCTTCAGGTGCATCGCCTGTTCGTTAAGCGATGCCGCCGCCGCGACGGACTCCTCCACCAGCGCGGAGTTCTGCTGGGTGGTGGCATCAATCAGGCCAATCGCGCTGTTAATCTGCGAGATACCTTCCGTCTGCTCGTGGCTGGCCTGGCGGATTTCGCGCAGGATCACGTCCATCTCTTCCACGTTGCCGACCATCCCGTTGATCAGCGCACTCGCTTTTTCAACCAGGTTCATCCCGTCCTGGGTCTGGCTGGTAGAGCTCTCAATCAGCTCGCGGATTTCGCTGGCAGACGACGCGCTCTTCTGGGCAAGCTGGCGAACTTCACCCGCCACCACCGCAAAGCCGCGACCGTGCTCGCCGGCGCGCGCCGCTTCCACCGCCGCGTTCAACGCCAGAATATTGGTCTGGAAAGCAATAGCGTCGATCAGGTCGATAATGTCGGACATCCGGTTCGACGTCTCGTTAATCAGGCGCATTTTGCTGGTCACCTGCTTCATCATCTCGCCGTTGTTTTTAACCACCGTGGCGGCATCCGCCGAGAGGTTGGTCGCTTCCCCGGTATGCGAGGCGGTATTTTTCACCGTTGCGGTGATCTGCTCCATCGAGGCGGCGGTCTGTTCAACGGAGCTTGCCTGCTCTTCGGTACGCGCGGCCAGATCCTGGTTCCCGGCGACAATCTGCGCGGCTGCGCTGGAGATATTCTCCGAGCCGGTTTGCACCTGCTGCACGATGTCCAGCAGTCGCGTTTTCATCTCCATCAGCGCATGCAGCAGCAGGCCCGTTTCGTCTTTACCGTGTGGCGTGATGCTGCCCGTAAGATCGCCCTCAGAAATGGCTTTTGCAAAATGCACCGCCTCGCCGAGCGGACGAGTGATAGCGCGCACGATAAACCAGCCAATCAGGCTGCCTGCCGCAACGCTAAAGAGCGTGAGCAGGATCAGCAGCAGGCGGTTATACCTGAAATCCCCTTCCACCTGCGCGCCGGCACTCTGCATCTCGCTGTTTTGAATGGTAATCAGCTCCTTCACCTTCGCTTTATAAGCCTGCTGCACGGCGAGGGTGGTGGTCATCATCTCCTGAATAGCGCCCGCACGATTGTTGTTCTGCACCGCCTGCAAAATGCGGTAGCGCGAGTCCAGATACTGCTGGCGCACGCTGCGGATTTCCGCCAGCACCTGCTGAGACTTCTGATCCTGCAGCGCGTTGTTCAGCTCGCCCAGGATCACCGTGATGTGCTCGCTGATCTCTTTCAGGCGCTGCTGAGATTGCCCCGTGTAAGTGCCCTGCTCGTCCAGCAGCATCAGCTGTTGAGTGCTAATAAATTCCTGGAAATTATCGATTAACTGGTTCGCTTTTACCGTGGTCGGATAATCACTGGTAATAATCGATTGCATCCCGTTATTAGCCCGGTTCAGGCTCAGCAGAGACAGGCTCGCGCTGATGGCCATCAGGACAATAAAGAACCCGAACGCCAGAAATAATTTCGTGCCGATCTTTACGTCATGTAAGAACATATTTTCTCCATCGATGTGATTATTTCTCAGACGATCGCTGTTATCGGTAACGATTTCGCTAACTTTATGAGTTTGATCGTTTTTTTATTTCATAACCCCCGCAATACATAGGTGTAGGCTATTAATATGGCCTCATCGATCGTTACCAGACCGTCAAACGGGGTATTTTCGAAATAGCATTCTGAAGAACTGACTTAGGCAGGAATAAATAACTGAGGCAATTTCTTTAGTTATTTAATATTAAATTAACAATAAACCACATTAATAGTCACAATCAAAAAAATAAAACGCCGCTTATTCCTTACGGAATAAACGGCTTTTTTGGAACATTACTGACTCAGTGGAGCACAGTCACCGCATCCTTGAGGCGTCCGGCGCGGTGCTTCACCATTGCAGAAATGTGGGCGCTCTCCTCGACCAGGTCGGCGTTTTTCTGCGTGATGCTGTCGAGTTCGGCCACCGCGCGGGTCAACTCTGACAGTCCGGTGGCCTGCTCGGAGGTCGCGTGGCTGATCTGGGCAATAAGCTGCGTCACGTTTTTCACCTGCACCACGATATCATCCATCGTGCGGCCTGCGGCGTGAACCTGCTCAGAGCCGGACTGCACCTTGCTGGCGCTGGCATCAATGAGTTTACGAATATCATTGGCGGCACTGGCGCTGCGGCTGGCGAGATGGCGAACTTCGCCCGCGACCACGGCAAAACCTTTTCCCTGCTCTCCTGCCCTTGCCGCTTCAACCGCCGCGTTCAGCGCCAGAATATTAGTCTGGAAAGCGATATCGTTAATCAGGGAGGTAATCGAGCCAATTCGCTGCGTGCTGTCGGCAATGTCATCCATGGTTTTGACCACGGTCTGCATCGCGTTGCCCCCTTTCGTCGCCGCGCTGCTCGCGGCCACGGAGAGCTTATCCACCTCGGCGGCAGTTTCAGAGTTACTCTGAACGGAAGCGGCCATCTGGTTCATTGTTGCGACGGTCTGCTGCACGTTCGCCACGGTCTGACGCGTACGATCGTTCAGATCTTCATTTCCCTGCGCCAGCCTGTCGCTGCCGTCACGGACGCTCACTACCTGGCTCGACACGTCATTGATTAACCAGCGGCACATCAGGCCCAGCTGCCCGACCGCGCGCAGCGTCAGCCCGAGCTCGTCGCTGCGGTTCAGATGCTGCACGCTGTTGCGCTCACCGGTTGCGACCTTCAGGGCCTGTTGCGCCACATTCTCTACCGGGCGGACAATCTGTTGCTCAAACAGCAGCGTTCCCAGCAGCATCACCACCGCGGCAGCAACGAGCGGCATCCACCCGGCGGAAGTCGCGATCAGCGTGGCGGCGAGAACGGCAAAAAGCGCCGCCATCACGCAGCGCACGCGCCAGCGCAGCGGCATTGCCGGCAGTTTACCCAGCCAGCCTTTTCCAACCACCAGCCCCTTGTGCACGCGTTTCTTACAGCTCCCGTCGTTCAGCGCCCGGTAGAGCGGCTCCACGATCGCAATCTCTTCGGCTGTGGCTTTGGTGCGAATGGACATATAGCCCGTCACCTGCCCGCGGCGCACCATCGGCACCGCATTCGCACGCACCCAGTAGTGGTCGCCGTTTTTGCGCCGGTTTTTGACAATTCCGCTCCACGGCTCGCCCTGCTGCAGCGTGTACCACATATCGGCAAACGCGGCTTTTGGCATATCGGGGTGGCGCACCATATTGTGCGGCTGGCCCGTCAGCTCATCGAGCTGGTAGCCGCTCACCTGCACAAAGGTGTCGTTGGCGTGTGTGATGTAGCTGTGGACGTCTGTGGTAGACATTAAGGTGGTGTCATCGTCCAGAGGATATTCATTCTGGGTGACATAGGTTGGAGAGGACATCGTGGGCATCCCTTGCAGGTTATTTGAATGTTAATTTTGTGGGTCAATGTTTTTTCGGCGGTAAACAATTTATCTTTAGTTGTTAAACTTGATGAAGATCGCAGATTTCACTTAAACCATACTTTTTGTACGATTTTATAATTCATTGATTTCAAATACTTTCGCAAAGAAATTACCTATAAAGCATGACCAGTTAATGCCCACTTAAGTTGCAGCCAATGCACTTCTTTAGTGCAGATGTGCTTTTCCGGCCTCATTTACCCTTTTTGTCCTGTACCGCTAAATCCCGTTTCGGTTGCTCCGGCATGATTAAATATTGTGCAACATTATTTTAACCTGGCGTTTATCCCGATTTTCGTTAAGTCATCTGAAGTGGCGTAATCCCTGCAATACTTAAACCAGTATCATGTGATACGCGATCCCCGGGAGCACATTTTGAACAGGTTACCTTCCAGCGCCTCGGCTCTTGCCTGTACCGCGCACGCACTGAATCTCATTGAGAAGCGAACGCTCGATCATGAGGAGATGAAACAACTTAACCGAGAGGTCATCGATTACTTTAAAGAGCACGTCAATCCAGGTTTTCTGGAGTATCGCAAATCTGTTACCGCCGGCGGGGATTACGGAGCCGTAGAGTGGCAAGCGGGGAGTCTTAACACGCTTGTCGACACCCAGGGACAGGAGTTTATCGATTGCCTGGGTGGTTTTGGTATCTTCAACGTGGGGCACCGTAATCCAGTTGTGGTTTCCGCCGTACAGAATCAACTTGCGAAACAACCTCTCCATAGCCAGGAACTGCTCGACCCGCTTCGCGCCATGCTCGCGAAAACGCTGGCGGCCTTAACGCCCGGCAAACTGAAGTACAGTTTCTTTAGCAACAGCGGCACGGAATCGGTCGAAGCGGCGATTAAACTCGCCAAAGCGTACCAGTCGCCGCGCGGGAAATTCACCTTTATCGCCACCAGCGGCGCGTTCCACGGTAAATCCCTGGGCGCATTGTCTGCTACCGCCAAATCCACCTTCCGCAAACCGTTTATGCCGCTGCTGCCGGGCTTCCGCCACGTGCCGTTCGGCGACATTAACGCCATGCGCACCGTGCTGAGCGAATGCCGTAAAACCGGCGATGACGTGGCGGCGGTGATCCTGGAGCCGATTCAGGGTGAAGGCGGCGTGATCCTCCCTCCGCAGGGCTATCTGCCCGCCGTGCGTCAGCTGTGCGATGAGTTTGGCGCGCTGCTGATCCTCGACGAAGTCCAGACCGGGATGGGGCGCACCGGCAAGATGTTTGCCTGCGAGCACGAAAACGTTCAGCCGGACATCCTGTGCCTGGCTAAGGCGCTCGGCGGCGGCGTGATGCCGATTGGTGCGACGGTTGCGACTGAAGAGGTCTTCTCGGTGCTGTTCGACAACCCGTTCCTGCATACCACCACCTTTGGCGGTAACCCGCTGGCCTGCGCGGCCGCGCTGGCAACCATCAATGTGCTGCTGGAGCAAAACCTGCCCGCGCAGGCGGAGCAGAAAGGCGACATGCTGCTGGACGGCTTCCGTCAGCTAGGCCGGGAGTATCCGGACCTGGTGCAGGACGCGCGTGGGAAAGGGATGCTGATGGCGATTGAATTTGTCGACAACGAAACCGGCTATAGCTTCGCGAGCGAGATGTTCCGCCAGCGGGTGCTGGTCGCCGGAACGCTCAACAACTCGAAAACCATCCGCATTGAACCGCCGCTGACGCTGACGATTGAGCAGTGCGATCAGGTGCTGAAAGCGGCGCGTAAAGCGCTGGCAGCGCTGCGAATAAGTGTGGAAGAGGCGTAATCAACGCCGGGTGGCGCTACGCTTACCCGGCCTACAAAATACTGCATGCAGGCCCGGTAAGCGTAGCGCCACCGGGCTGCTTTTTATCGGTGAAATTCCGCCACCGTCATGGTGAAGCGAAGCACGGTATCGCCTTCGTTCGCATATCCGTGCGCCGCTTCCGTTTTCGCCACCGCCGATGCGCCAGCGTTAACCTGGGTCACCGTCTCATCCACCGTCAACGTTAAAACGCCTTCGTTCACGTGCAGCAGCTCAAAGGTTCCCGCCGGGTGCCCCGGAGAGGTAAAGCGCTCTCCCGGCTGCATCTCCCACTGCCATAGCTCAATCATATCCGGGCCTGCGGTTCCCGCCAGCAGTCTGGCGCGTCCACCCTGTGCGCCCTGCCACAGCACCGGAATCGCGGCCTCTTTGATAACGTGCACCAGCGGCTCGCTGGATACGTTGACGATATCCGCTACGGAGATGCCGAGCGCGGCGGCCAGCTTGCACAAGATGGCGATACTGGGGTTGGCTGCGCCCTTTTCGATCTCCACCAGCATGCCTTTGCTAACGCTTGCCCGGCGGGACAACTCGTCCAGAGACAGCTTTTTCTCTTTGCGCCAGTTGCGTATGCGGTTTGCCACGGCCAGGCTTACCAGGGCAACATCGGCACCCTGCGAAGTCATTATATTGACTTTATCAGTCATTGGTCACTACCATGGTATAAAACAGTCAATACAGGATTATTTATGTCTCTCGTTACGCCGTCAATAGATTCGCATCTTGCCGGGATTGCCCCGGGCTTTCGGGCGCTGAGCATTCTGGTTGAAGCTGCGCCGATAACCCACCCCGAGGTTGCGCCCGCCGCGTTGGCGCAGTCCTGCCAGCAGATGTTGAATGATGATGTGCCATGGGCTGATGCACACCTTTCAGACTGGGATGAGGTGTTTAAAGCCTTCGGCGCGAAACCGAAACGCACGCCCTGCTCGGCATCTGCCCTGCGCAAGCGGGTACTGAAAGACGGTTCGCTGCCGTCGCTGGATCCGGTCGTAGATATCTATAACGCGGTGAGTATTCGCTATGCCATTCCGGTGGGCGGGGAAAACCTCGCGGCGTATTCGGGTGCGCCGCGTCTGACGCTGGCCGACGGCAGCGAGCCGTTTGATACCTTCAAAGAGGGACAACCAGTGATGGAACATCCGGAACCGGGCGAGGTTATCTGGCGCGACGATCTCGGCGTCACCTGCCGCCGCTGGAACTGGCGACAGGGGGTACGTACCCGTCTGGACAGGCAGGCACAATCCATGTGGTTTATTCTTGAAAGCCTGCCGTCGATGCCCCTTGCGGCACTGGAAGAGGCAGGAGAAGAACTGGTCAACAACCTGCAGCGGCTGATGCCGGGAGCCACGGCTCGGGTTCAGCTGCTGACGCTGTAGGAGGACAACACGATGTTTCACGGGTTAAGCGCGTTTCCGTTAACCCCCCTGAAAGAGGGGACGTTTGACGAGCACTCCTTCATCAATCTTCTGCGCCCCGTGGTCGACGCTGGTATGGATTCACTGGGCATTTTGGGCTCAACGGGAAGTTACGCCTATCTGACCGTTGAAGAGCGCGGTCGGATCGCACGCTGCGCGGTGGCGCATGCTGATGACATTCCGGTCATCGTCAGCATCGGCGCATTGCGGCTGGACGATATTCTGCGTCTAGCTGACGACGCGCAATCGGCAGGTGTCTCCGGCGTGCTGCTGGCACCCGTGTCGTACCAGCGATTAACGGAAGACGAAGTATTTAATCTGTATGAAACGGTGACCCGCCAGCTCTCAGTACCGCTGTGCATTTACGATAATCCCGCCACAACCGGTTTTTCGTTTAGCGATGAACTGTTATTTGCCGCCGCGGCCCTGCCGAATATAGGGTCCATTAAGCTTGGCCGCGTGCCGGAGGACCTGTTGCAGGTACGCGCTCGTCTTCCTGATACCGTCACGCTGGGCATCGCCGGTGACTGGCGAGCGGCCTCCGCCCTGCAGGCCGGGTTTGACGTCTGGTACTCGGTGGTCGGCGGGTTGTTTCCGCAAACAGCGCTGGCGATTGCCCGTTCGAAAGAGTCGGCACAATCCGAGCGGCTGGAGCCGCTTTGGGCGCTGTTCCGCCATTATGGTAGTTTGCGGGTGGTAGCGGCAGCGGCAGAAATGCTGGGGAAAGTGGAAACACCCGCGCTACCCTTCCCCCTTCAGGCTCTTCAGGGTGAGCCGCGCGAAGCGCTTGCTACGATACTTGCGGATCTGGCGCTGGCTTGAACAACGCCGGGTGGCGCTAGCGCTGACCCGGCCTACAAAACCTTTATAACGCCTGTTACTCCGGCAACAGCCCCACAAAACTGCGTTTCTTGCGCGGCTCCGACATCAGCTCTTCGAGCTTATCCACGCACGCCAGATAGTGCGGGGTTTGCTTGTGCGCCAGCACCGCCTCTTCGTCTTTATAGGCTTCGTAGATGAAGAACCGGGTTTTCACCCTCGGATCCTGCAATACGTCAAAACGCAGGTTTCCCGGCTCCTGGATTGCCCCCTCGTGGTTGGCGCGAAACACCTCCAGAAACTCGTCCACCCGCTCGGGCTTAATGTTGATCTCCACCAGCGTCACGTTCATTTTGCTTCTCCCTGTTTCTCATCCTGCCAGAACTGGAACGCATCGCGGGCGTTCCAGTTCTCGTGAACCACTTTTTTCACCGCCTTCAGCATGGCGAGCGGCGCGCTGGACTGGAAGATGTTGCGTCCCATGTCCACACCGGACGCGCCCTGGTCGATCGCCCGCCAGCACATCTCCAGCGCCTCGTGCTCCGGCAGCTTTTTGCCCCCGGCGATAACGATCGGCACCGGACAGCTGGCGGTCACTTTTTCAAAGCCCTCGTCCACGTAGTAGGTTTTGACGAACTGCGCCCCCATTTCGGCGGCGATGCGGCTGGCCAGCGAGAAATAGCGCGCGTCGCGCGCCATCTCCTTGCCGACGCCCGTCACCGCCAGCGTCGGCATACCGTAGCGCGCGCCCGCATCGACAAGCTTGATGATGTTGTTGATCGACTGGTGCTCAAACTCGCTGCCGATGTAAACCTGCGCCGCCACCGCGCAGACGTTCAGGCGCAGCGCGTCCTCCATCGCCACCGCCACGCACTCGTTCGACAGTTCGCCCAGAATCGAGTTACCGCCCGAGGCGCGCAGCACCACCGGTTTGTTCGTGGCGGCTGGCACCTGGCTCCTGAGGATGCCGCGGGTGCACATCAGCACGTCGGTTTCGCCAAACAGCGGCGCGATGGAGAGATCGATACGCTCAAGGCCGGTGGTCGGCCCCTGAAAGTAGCCGTGGTCAAAGGCCAGCATCACCGTGCGGTTGCTCTGCGGGTTGAAGATGCGCGCAAGCCTGGACTGCATGCCCCAGTCCAGCGAGCCGCAGCCCTTCAGACTGTACGGCACATTCTGCTGCGGCGTGCCGATGCCAAAATCCTTGCCGTCTTTGATGTCGTCTAAATCAGCCATTTGCTCCCCCGTCAGAAATCGTATTTGCTGATGTTCTCTTTGGTGAACACCACGCGCTCCGGCAGCAGCACGATGCCGTTGCCCTTCGCCTCATACTGGTAGCCCTGCACGCTGTTCGGCTCGACCTTCAGCGCGCCGATATTTTTTACGTCCACGCTGTCGCCGACGTTAAGATCGCCTTTTTTCAGCAGGCGATCGGCGACGTTGACCGCAATTTTGCCCTGTTGTACGACATCCCACAGGCCGAAGGCTTTCACCGTGCCGCGCTCAACGTACGGGCGCATCACGTTCGGCGTGCTGAAGCCGACAATCGCCACCCCTTCCCGCTTCAGGTTTTCCGCCGCCTGCGCCGCCGCTGGAAGCGCGTTGGCGTCCGGGGCGATAATCGCATCCAGATCCGGATACGCTTTTAAGATCCCTTCGGCGGTTTGCAGGGATTTGGTGGCGTCGTTATAGCCAAACTGGGTCGTCACGACCTGCCACTGAGGGTGATCTTTCTCGATTTTGGCCTTCGCCTCTTTCACCCACTGGTTCTGGTCGGTGACGGTCGGGCTTGAGTAGAAGAACGCCACTTTAGCGTTCGGTTTGGTGACCTGTTTGCCCGCCATCTCCACCAGCAGGCCGCCCAGCTGCTCCGGCGTCCCCTGGTTGATGTAGATGCTGCGGCACTCCGGTTTGGTGTCGGAATCCCAGGTCAGGACCTTGACGCCGCGCTGCATCGCGCGCTTGAGCGCCGGGCAGAGGCCGTCCGGCGACACGGCGGAGACGATAATGGCGTTATAGCCCTGGTTAACGAAGTTATTGATGAGCTGCACCTGCCCGGAGACGCTCGGCTCGGTTGGGCCGTCGTAGGTCACGTCCACGCCGAGATCTTTCCCCGCCTCTTTCGCGCCGTTGCCGCCGCTGGTGAAGAACCCCACGCCCACCAGCTTCGGGATAAAGGCGATGCGGTCCGCCGCCTGCGCCGAGGCGAAGCTGAGGGCCATTGCCAGGACTATCAGTTTTGTTTTCATCTTACGCTCCGGATAGTTTTCTAAAGAGAGAAAGCACCCACTCGCGGTGCAGACTCAGCGAACGTCCCATCACCACCACAACCAGCAGCGCCCCTGACAGCGCGCTCGACACCTGGTTAGGGATGCCGACCATCTGTAAACCCTGCTGCAGATACCCCACCAGCAGCGCCGCCAGCGCCGTACCGACAACCGAACCTGACCCGCCGTAGATATTGGCCCCGCCGAGCACGGCGGCGGTGAGCGCAGGCATCAGCAAATCGCGCCCCAGATCCGAACGCGCGGAGCCGAAATAGGAGACCATCACCAGCGCGGCAATCGCCGAGGCCACGCCCACCAGGCCGTACAGCGCGTAGGGCATGCCGTTCACCGACAGCGCCGCATAGCGCGCCGCGCGCGGGTTTTGCCCAATCAAAAACAGATGACGACCAAAGCGCCCGCGGTGGGTAATCAGCCAGAAGAAAACCGTAATCACCGCGAACAGCACCAGCGGGATCGGCAGGCCCAGCACCGTGAGGTTAGCGAACGCCGTGAAGCCGTCCGGGAAACCGCCGATGCCCTCGTAGCCCGTCGCGCCCGCCATGCCGGAGAGCAGCAGCGCGCCGCCGCCGTAGAGGTAAAGCGTGCCGAGGGTGATGACTAAAGGACTAATGCCGGTGTAGTGGATCAGCGCCGCATTCAGCAGCCCGCACAGCAGGCCGAGCAGCAGCGTCAATGGAATAGCGACCGCCATCGGCCACCCCGCCTGCATCATCACGCCCAGCGCGATGGCGCACAGGCCGATGGTTGAACCGAGGGAGATGTCGATCCCGCCGCTGATGATGACCAGCGTGAGCGGCAGCGCCACGATACCGATGCAGATGAAGTCGCTGGTGCTGAAAAGCAGCATGTTGACGTCGAGCATGCGCGGGTTGATGGCGCCAAAGAGAAGGATCTCCAGCACCAGTAAAATCAGCAGCGCGCTTTCCCAGTTAAGCCTCATTTACGCCACCTCTTTTTTGCGTTTGGGAAACGGGGTGACGTGCTTTCCCCCTTTGTTACCCGGCTGGAAGCGGCCGTACTTCAGCGCCCGCTGATGGCGCGCCAGCGCCTGGCGCAGACGCCCGTCGAGCACCAGCACGCCCAGCAGCACCAGCCCGGCGATAAAGTCGTTCCACCACGCCGGGAGCCTGAACAGCACCAGCACGGTGTCGATTTGGGTCAGGAAGAAGGCGCCGAGCAGCGCGCCAATCAGCGTGCCCGTGCCGCCCAGCAGCGAAATACCGCCGAGCACACAGGCGGCGATGGCCTTCATCTCCAGCCCGCTGCCGGTCTGGTTGGGCACAAAGCCAATCTGCGCGGCAAAGACGATCCCGGCGCAGGCCGCCAGCATGCCGTTGAGGGTAAAGGCGATCATGCGGGTGCGGTTCACCGCCACGCCCAGCTGGCGCGCGGCGGCGAGGTTATCCCCCACCGCGTAGAAATCACGCCCGAACGCGGTGCGCGAGAGCGTCCACGCGCCCGTGACCGCGATAATCAACACCAGCATGCCGAGCGGCGAAATGCCGATGGCGGCAGGCTCAGAGAGGGATTTCAGCCCGGGTGGCAGTCCTTCAATCCACTTTCCGCCGGTCCAGAGCAGCATCGCGCCACGGTACAGCCCCAGCGTGCCGAGGGTGGCGACAATCGCCGGGATGCGCAGCCCCACCACCAGAAACCCGTTGAACGCCCCGGCCAGCGCGCCAACAGACAGCGCGAAGAGAATGGAAATGGGCAGGCTGTAGCCGCTGTTCAGCGCCACGCCGACGGCAATGGCGGACAGCCCGACGGTTGAGCCAACGGACACGTCGATATTGCGGGTCAGCATCACCAGCGCGGCACCGATGGCCAGCAGGATCAGGATCTGCGAGCTGGCGAAAATCATCCCCAGCGTCTGTAAACTCAGGTAGGACGGATTCAGCGCCACCAGCACGGCGAACAGCGCCAGAATGGCGAGGAACGCGCTCAGCTCGCGGTTTTTCAGTAAGGTCTTCATGACTGCCCTCCGAACGCCAGCGCCATCATCCTGTCGAGGCTGACGGCGTGGCGCGGCAGCTCGCCGCTGAGCACGCCCTGATGCATCACCAGCACGCGGTCCGCAAGGCCCGGGAACTCGTCAAGATCGCTTGAGATCATCAGCACCGCCACGTTCTGCGCCGCCACGCTTTTTATCAGCTGGTAGATGTCGGCGCGCGCCGAGACGTCCACCCCGCGCGTCGGTTCATCGACGATCAGCAATAAGGGGTTGGCCTCCAGACAGCGCGCCAGCAGCACCTTCTGCTGGTTGCCGCCGGAGAGCGTGCGCACGGTTTGATCCGCATGGTTGAGCTTGATCCCCAGCGCCCGGTGATAGCGCTCCACCACCGCCGACTCCCGCTTGCGCTGCTGCCAAATCGACGGCTCGTTCAGCGCCACCGTGTTCCAGCGGATCGGCGCGTCGAGGAACAGGCCGGATACCTGCCTGTCTTCCGGCAGGTAGACCAGCCCTTTTTCCAGGCGTGAACTTACCGGCTCGGCGGTAATGTCCTGATTCTCCAGCCAGACGCGTCCGCCGCGTACCGGCCGCAGGCCGTAGAGCGTTTCCGCAAACTCGGTGCGCCCGGATCCCACCAGCCCGGCCAGGCCGACGATCTCTCCGGCGTAGATCTCAAGGCTGAGATCGATAAAGCCTTCCCCGGTGAGATCCTCCACCCGCAGCACCGGGAAATCCTGCGGCTGGGTGCGGCGGTTGCCCGGCAGCGCCAGCCACAGCTTTTGCGTATCGCTGAGGGATTTCTCCCGGCTTACCGGCGTCATGGCGGCGATCAGGGCGCTGTCGTCAAACTGCGCGGTTTCACCGCTCAGCACCACCGCGCCGTCGCGCATCACCGAGACGTGGCTTGCCAGCTGGCGAATCTCCGGCAGCTTGTGCGAGATAAAGACAATCCCGACGCCGAGCGCCTGCAGGGCGCGGATCTGGCGGAACAGCCGCTCGGTTTCGCCGGGCGTGAGGGAGGCCGTGGGTTCGTCGAGGATCAGGATCCTCGCGTTGCGCATCAGACCGCGCAGGATCTCCACCATCTGCTGGTCCGCCACTTCCAGGGGGCTGGCGGCGGCGTCGAGGTTAAGCTGGCACTGGAGCTGCTGGAGCTTCTCCGCCAGCCGCTTTTCCAGATCGCGTTCGCGCGGCAGGCGAAACAGGATGTTTTCCCGCACCGTCAGGTTGGGGAACAGCAGCGGCTCCTGCGGCACCAGATAAATGCCTAACCCGTGCGCCTGAGCGGGCGTGAGCCGCGCATATGACTGCCCCTCGACAGAAAGTTCACCGCCGTCCGGCGTTTCGACCCCGGCGATTATCTTCATCAGCGTCGATTTTCCCGCGCCGTTTCCGCCCATCAGGGCGTGCACCTGGCCCGCAAGCAGCGTGAAATCTATGCCTTTTAGAACCGGCACGCCTGAGAACTGCTTGCTGATATTCCGCGCGTCGAGAAGTGGTGTCATCATCGCTCCGCTATTGAACAAATGATTTTTAGATTTAATAATGTTCAAAAGCGTAGACGGTGAACTATATTTACAACCGTGCAGGGATCACAGTTTTATCGATTGAGATACAGATAAACCAGAAACGATCTAAAAGATCCGTTTTGTCGCGTGGCTCACACTTTCCCTTCGCGCCATCACGAACATATGATCTAAATTTTTATAAGAGTTCAACTATGAGCGATAAACGCACTGCGGAAGAAGGACGGTTTGCCGGGCTGGCACTGGCGGAAGAGGAACTGGTGGCGCGCGTGGCCTGGTGTTACTACCACGACGGATTAACCCAGAACGACATCGGCGAGCGGCTCGGGCTACCGCGCCTGAAGATTTCTCGCCTGCTGGAGAAGGGCCGTCAGTCCGGGGTGATCCGCGTGCAGATCAACTCCCGCTACGAGGGCTGCCTGGCGCTGGAAACCGAGCTACAGCAGCGCTTTGGCCTGAAGCTGGTGCGCGTGATGCCCGCGTTAAATACGCCGCCGATGAACGTGCGGCTCGGCATAGGCGCGGCGCAGTCCCTGATGGGCGTACTGGAGCCAGGCCAGCTTCTGGCTGTGGGGTTTGGTGAAACCACCATGAGCTGCCTGCAGCACCTGAGCGGCTTTATCAGCTCGCAGCAGATCCGCCTGGTGACGCTCTCCGGCGGCGTCGGGCCCTATATGACCGGTATCGGCCAGCTGGACGCGGCCTGCAGCGTCAGCATGATCCCCGCCCCGCTTCGCGTGTCATCCGCAGAGGTGGCCGGGATCTTAAAACGCGAAACCAGCGTGCGGGACGTGATCCTCGCCGCGACCGCCGCCGACGTCGCTGTGGTCGGCATTGGTTCAGTGAACCAGCGCCGTGACGCCACGATACTGCGATCCGGCTATATCAGCGAAGGTGAACAGCTGATGTACGCCCGCAAAGGCGCGGTCGGCGACATTCTCGGTTATTTCCTCAATGCCGAAGGGGAATGCGTCGAGGAGCTGGAGATCCACAAAGAACTGCTGGGCGTCACGCTCGATGAACTGGCGCAGCTGCCCACCATCGTTGGCGTGGCCGGAGGAGAAGAGAAAGCCGATGCGATTTATGCCGCACTGAAGGGTCGCCGTATCAATGGCCTGGTGACGGAGGAGACGACAGCCCGCGCGGTGCTGGCTCTGGCCGACTAAGAGCCGCCCTGCGCTAACAACGAGGCAAGCTCATGAGTTACCTTTTAGCGTTAGATGCAGGGACAGGCAGCGTTCGCGCCGTGATTTTCGATTTACAGGGCAACCAGATTGCCGTCGGCCAGGCCGAGTGGAAGCACCTGAGCGTGGAGAACGTGCCGGGATCGATGGAGTTCGATCTGGAGACCAACTGGCAGCTGGCCTGCCGGTGCATTCATCAGGCGCTGGAACGTGCGTGCCTGAGCGCGGCGGATATTCAGTCCGTCGCCTGCTGCTCGATGCGCGAGGGGATCGTGCTGTATGACCGCGACGGCGAGGCCATCTGGGCCTGCGCCAACGTCGACGCCCGCGCCAGCCGCGAGGTGGCCGAACTCAAAGAGATCCACGACGACCGTTTTGAATCCGAAGTGTATGAGGTTTCCGGCCAGACGCTGGCGCTGAGCGCCATGCCGCGCCTGCTGTGGCTGGCGCACCATCGTCCTGACATCTACCGTAAAGCCGCCACCATCACCATGATCAGCGACTGGCTGGCGGCGAAGCTCTCCGGCGAGCTGGCGGTCGACCCGTCTAACGCGGGCACCACCGGCATGCTGGATCTGTTTTCCCGCGACTGGCGTCCGGCGCTGCTCGACATGGCCGGGCTGCGCGCAGATATTCTCTCCCCGGTAAAAGAGACCGGCACCGTGCTGGGCGCGATTACCAAAGAGGCCGCCCAGCAGAGCGGCCTGCGCGAAGGCACCCCGGTGGTGATGGGCGGCGGCGACGTGCAGCTGGGCTGCCTGGGGCTGGGCGTGGTTCGCGCCGGACAGACGGCGGTGCTGGGCGGTACCTTCTGGCAGCAGGTTGTCAATCTGCCGCAGGTGCGTACCGACCCCGAGATGAACATCCGCGTGAACCCGCACGTTATCCCCGGCATGGCGCAGGCGGAGTCGATCAGCTTCTTTACCGGGCTGACCATGCGCTGGTTCCGCGACGCCTTCTGCGCCGAGGAAAAGCTGATTGCCGAGCGGATGGGGATGGACACCTATTCCCTGCTGGAAGAGATGGCGAGCCGCGTGCCGGCGGGCTCCCACGGGGTGATGCCGATCTTCTCCGACGCGATGCATTTCAAGCAGTGGTACCACGCCGCACCGTCGTTTATTAACCTTTCCATCGACCCGGAAAAGTGCAACAAAGCGACGCTGTTCCGCGCCCTGGAGGAGAACGCGGCGATTGTCTCGGCCTGCAACCTGGCGCAGATTTCGCGCTTCTCCGGCGTGACGTTTGAAAGCCTGGTGTTTGCGGGCGGCGGGGCCAAAGGCGCCCTGTGGAGCCAGATTTTAAGCGACGTCACCGGGCTGCCGGTGCGCGTGCCGGAAGTGA
Source organism: Enterobacter asburiae (assembly GCF_007035645.1). Taxonomy (NCBI): domain Bacteria; kingdom Pseudomonadati; phylum Pseudomonadota; class Gammaproteobacteria; order Enterobacterales; family Enterobacteriaceae; genus Enterobacter; species Enterobacter asburiae. Next base: position 549,598 of record NZ_AP019632.1, on the reverse strand, counting down.
AAGAGGCGACGGCGCTCGGCTGCGTTATTGCCGCAGGCGCGGGCGCGGGGCTGTTTGCGGATATGGCCTCGACGGGCGAGCGGCTGGTGAAGTGGAGCCGCGAGTTCACGCCAAACCCGCAGCACCGCGAGCTGTACGACGGCATGATGCAGAAATGGCAGGCGGTGTACGCCGACCAGCTTGGGCTGGTGGACAGCGGGCTGACGACGTCGATGTGGCAGGCCCCGGGGTTAGTAAAAACCCACACCCCTCACCCTGCCCCTCTCCCCTGAGGGGAGAGGGGCAGGGTGAGGGGCGAAGTTCTTTGAGATCTATCACAATCATTCGATCCCGCTTTTACCTTTCCGCTCCCGCTGGCTAAATTAGTAACTCATCCGACCACATAACAATAATTTTACACTGGAAGAGACTATGAGCCGCTACCCGTCGTTATTCGCCCCCCTCGATCTGGGGTTCACCACACTCAAAAACCGCGTGTTGATGGGCTCGATGCACACCGGGCTGGAGGAGCATCCGGACGGGGCCGAGCGTCTGGCAGCCTTCTATGCCGAGCGCGCCCGCCACGGGGTGGCGCTGATTGTCACCGGCGGCGTGGCCCCGGCGCCTTCCGGCGTGGGCATGGAGGGCGGCGCGGTTCTGAACGATGCGTCACAGCTGCCGCACCACCGCATTGTGACCGACGCGGTACACCGCGAGGGCGGTAAAATCGCCCTGCAAATCCTGCACACCGGGCGCTACAGCTATCAGCCGAACCTGGTCGCGCCGTCGGCCATTCAGGCGCCAATCAACCGCTTTAAACCTCATGCCCTCAGCCACGATGAGATCCTGGCGCTGATCGACGACTTTGCCCGCTGCGCGGCGCTGGCGCGCGAGGCGGGCTATGACGGCGTGGAGGTGATGGGCTCTGAAGGCTATCTGATTAACGAGTTCCTCGCGGCCCGCACCAACCAGCGCGACGACGAATGGGGCGGCGACTATGCCCGCCGGATGCGCTTTGCCGTGGAGGTAGTGCGAGCGGTGCGCGAACGTGCGGGCGCAGACTTTATTATCGTCTTCCGCCTGTCGATGCTCGACCTGGTGGAAGGCGGCGGCACGTTCGACGAAACCGTGCAGCTGGCGCAGGCGATTGAAGCCGCCGGTGCCACCATTATCAACACCGGCATCGGCTGGCACGAGGCGCGCATCCCGACCATCGCCACGCCGGTGCCGCGCGCGGCGTTCAGCTGGGTAACACGGAAGCTGAAAGGCAAAGTCTCTGTTCCACTGGTCACCACCAACCGCATTAACGATCCGCAGGTAGCGGACGATGTGATTTCACGCGGCGACGCCGACATGGTGTCGATGGCGCGCCCGTTCCTGGCCGATGCCGAACTGCTCTCCAAAGCGCAAAGCGGCCGTGCGGACGAGATCAACACCTGCATCGGCTGTAACCAGGCCTGTCTGGATCAGATCTTCGTCGGCAAGGTCACCTCTTGCCTGGTTAACCCGCGCGCCTGTCATGAAACCAAAATGCCGGTCGTTCCGGCGGTCAGTAAAAAGCGCCTGGCCGTGGTGGGCGCTGGCCCCGCGGGCCTGGCGTTTGCGGTGAATGCCGCCTCGCGCGGGCACAGCGTGACGCTGTTTGATGCGCTGGCGGAGATTGGCGGGCAGTTTAATATCGCCAAACAGATCCCCGGCAAAGAGGAGTTTTATGAAACGCTGCGCTACTACCGCCGGATGATCGACCTGACGGGCGTCGAGCTGCGGCTTAATCAGTTTGTCAGCGCGGCGGATCTGATCGGTTTCGACGAGGTGATCCTGGCGAGCGGGATCGTACCGCGCACGCCTGCGATCGAGGGCATCGATCATCCTAAAGTGTTGAGCTATCTGGATGTATTGCGTGACAAAACGCCGGTCGGCGAGAAGGTGGCGATTATCGGCTGCGGCGGGATCGGCTTTGATACCGCCATGTACTTAAGCCAGCCGGGCGAGGCTACCAGCCAGAACATTGCCGAGTTTTGCGTGGAATGGGGTATCGACACCAGCCTGAACCAGTCCGGCGGGCTACGCCCGGAAGGGCCGCAGCTGCCGAAAAGCCCGCGCCAGATCGTGATGCTGCAGCGCAAGGCCAGCAAGCCGGGCGAAGGGCTGGGCAAAACCACGGGCTGGATCCACCGCGCCACCCTGCTCTCGCGCGGGGTGAAGATGATCCCGGCGGTGAGCTACCAGAAGATCGACGACGAGGGTCTGCACGTCACGATCGGCGGCGAGCCGCAGTTGTTACGTGTGGATCATGTGATTTTATGCGCCGGGCAGGAGCCGAAGCGCGATCTGGCGGATCCGCTGCGCGAAGCCGGTAAAACGGTGCATTTGATCGGCGGGTGCGACGTGGCGATGGAGCTGGATGCGCGGCGGGCAATTGCGCAGGGGACGAAGTTGGCTCTGGCGATCTAGGGTATTGCCGGGCGGCCAGGGTAAAAGCAAAACGGCAACCCAGTTGCCGTTTTTAGCGTTTGCTCCCTCTCCCTGTGGGAGAGGGCCGGGGTGAGGGCATCAGGCCGCACATCCCCAATCTTAACGACGACGTCCCAGCTTCACCGCTTTCAGCACCACGAACTTGTTATTGGTCGCAATGGTGACGCAGTTGCCGAAAATCTTCTTCAGCTTGTGGAAGTAATCCAGGTGGCGGTTCGCCACGATGTACAGCTCGCCGTTGATTTTCAGGCAACGGCGCGCGTGGTGGAACATCTCCCACGCGACGTTATCCGTCAGCGCGTGCTTCTGGTGGAACGGCGGGTTGCAGAACACGGCGTTGAAGCGGAACGGCTCTACGCCGGACAGCGCGTTGTTGATCATAAACTCGCAGCGGTCCAGCGCTTCAGGCATGTTGGTTTCCACGTTCAGACGGCTGGAGGCCACCGCCATTGGCGACTCGTCGCTGAACACCACGCTGGCGTCCGGGTTCTTCGCCAGCAGCGTCAGGCCAATCACGCCGTTACCACAGCCCAGATCGACAATCTCACCTTCCAGATTTTCCGGCAGATGTTCCATAAAGAAACGCGCCCCGATATCCAGCCCGGTGCGGGAGAAGACGTTCGCATGGTTGTGGATGGTCCAGTCGGTGCCTTCCAGCTTCCAGCTCAGCGTCTCCGGCGCGTCGGCCAGCTCCGGCGCGCTGAAGGTGCAGTTGATCAGGCGCGCTTTTTTCCAGGCCAGCGTCGTGGTGGTCGGGCCGAGGACTTTCTCGAACAGCTCGAGCGTCGAGGTGTGAATATCGCGCGCTTTAGCGCCCGCGATAATGCGCGTTTCCGGCGTCACGACCTTACGCAGCGCGCGCAGCTGTTGCTCCAGCAGCGCCATGGTTTTTGGCACTTTGATCAGCACCACGCCCGGCGCCTGCGGGTAGTCCGCGGTGCTGTCGAGGAACTTCACGCTGGACTCTTCGATGTCGTTATGGCGCAGGTTTTCACGCGTCGCCAGCTCGCTCAGGTAGGAATCGCCGATGCTGTATGGCGTGTGCTCCGCCAGGGCGCAGCCCAGCGCGCCAAAGGCGTCATTCAGGATCAAAACCGGGCCGCGGATTTCAGTCTCATCCAACTGCTGCAGCAGATATTCATCCGCCGCTTCCCACGCCATGAGCGGGTTAACGTCGTCCGTTTCCGGGAAACGTTTAAGGTTGAGTGAACGGAAACCGTTGTCTAAGTGGCTCATCGGCCCTCCTGAATGGTAAAATTTGGCGTATCCCTGAAAAGGGTGCGTGAGTATACCCGTTTTCGCATTAATTTGGGCTTTTGATGAACCAACTTACTTATCTCCAGGGCTATCCGGAGCATTTACTGACTCAGGTTCGCAGCCTGATTGCCGAGCAGAAGCTCGGCGCGGTGCTGGAAAAACGCTATCCCGGCACGCACGATTTCGCGACCGATAAGGCCCTCTGGCAGTATACGCAGGATCTGAAAAGCCGGTATCTGAAGAGCGCGCCGCCGATCAACAAGGTGATGTACGACAACAAGATCCACGTGCTGAAAAACGCGCTTGGCCTGCACACCGCCATTTCCCGCGTACAGGGCGGCAAGCTGAAAGCGAAGGCCGAAATCCGCGTCGCGACGGTTTTCCGTAACGCGCCGGAAGCCTTTCTGCGGATGATCGTGGTCCACGAGCTGGCGCACCTGAAGGAGAAAGAGCACGACAAAGCGTTCTATTCCCTGTGCTGCCACATGGAGCCGCAGTACCACCAGCTGGAGTTTGATACCCGCCTGTGGCTTACGCATTTATCGTTAAATGGTAATGCGGAATAGCGCACGCGAATTGTCATGATGACGTGCTACAGTGGCTAAAGGTTCCCCGCTACGGAGTACGTAAACGTTTATGATACGTTTCGCAGTCATTGGTACGAACTGGATCACGCGCCAGTTCGTCGACGCCGCCCACGAAACCGGCAAACTTAAGCTTACCGCAGTCTATTCCCGCAGCCTTGAGCAGGCGCAGAGTTTTGCCAACGATTACCTCGTTGAGCATCTCTTCACTTCGCTTGATGACATGGCGCAAAGCGACGCCATTGACGCGGTGTATATCGCCAGCCCGAACTCCCTGCACTTCCCGCAAACGAAGCTGTTCCTCAGCCACAAAAAGCATGTGATTTGCGAGAAGCCGCTGGCGTCAAATATTGAGGAAGTGGAAGCGGCCATTGCGCTTGCCCGCGAAAACCAGGTGGTGCTGTTCGAAGCGTTCAAAACCGCCAGCCTGCCGAATTTCCTGCTGCTGCAGCAGTCCCTGCCGAAAATTGGCAAGGTGAGTAAAGCCTTTATTAACTACTGCCAGTACTCGTCGCGCTATCAGCGCTATCTGGACGGCGAGAACCCGAACACCTTTAACCCGGCGTTTTCGAACGGCTCGATTATGGATATCGGTTTCTATTGCCTGGCCTCTGCCGTGGCCCTGTGGGGCGAACCGCACGGCGTCAGCGCCACCGCCAGCCTGCTAGAGAGCGGCGTGGATGCGCACGGTGTAGCGGTGCTGGATTACGGTGATTTCAGCGTCACGCTGCAGCACTCCAAGGTGAGCGATTCCGTGCTGCCGAGCGAAATTCAGGGCGAAGCGGGCTCGCTGGTTATCGAGAAGATCTCCGAGTGCCAGAAAGTGAGCTTTGTGCCGCGCGGCGGCAAAGCGCAGGAGCTGACGCAGCCTCAGCATATTAACACTATGCTCTATGAGGCAGAGGTCTTCGCCCGTCTGGTGGAAGACAACGAAGTGAATCACCCCGGCCTCGCGGTGAGCCGCACCACGGCGAAGCTGCAAACGGAGATCCGTCGCCAGACCGGCGTAGTATTCCCAGCAGACGGCGTGAGCGCGGAAGCGATCGCGTAAAGCTGTGTAATGAAACGGCGCAGACCATTGACGAAACCGATGGTCTGACATATTTTGTTACCTGCAAAGGGGAGTAACTTCTTCGCCGGTGGATCGTCATTACGATGCGTTAAACACGCATCCGGTCGCCGGGCAACCTTCGTGGTTGTAAGTGAGACCTTGCCGGAAGGCGAGGTCTATGCATAAAAAGCTAACGGCTATCGTCTTCTGACCATAGCCGTTTTTGTTTTTTTATGTGTAAGGAAAATAGTATGCATTCTGTCGGCACTCCAATGTTGTGGGGCGGATTCGCGGTTGTCGTGCTCATCATGCTGGCGATCGACCTCTTTTTGCAGGGCCGTCGCGGCGCGCACGGCATGAGCATCAAACAGGCTGCGGCCTGGTCTCTGGTGTGGGTCACCCTCTCCCTGCTGTTCTGTGCCGCCTTCTGGTGGTACCTGGCCTCGACCGAAGGCCGCGCGGTGGCCGACCCTCAGGCGCTCGCCTTCCTCACCGGTTATCTGATTGAAAAAGCCCTGGCGGTTGATAACGTCTTCGTCTGGCTGATGCTGTTCAGCTACTTTGCCGTGCCTGCTGCCCTGCAGCGACGCGTGCTGGTCTACGGCGTGCTGGGCGCGATTATCCTGCGTACCATCATGATCTTCGCCGGCAGCTGGCTGATTACCCAGTTCGAATGGCTGCTGTACGTCTTCGGCGCGTTCCTGCTGTTCACCGGGGTCAAAATGGCGCTGGCGAAAGAAGACGGCTCCGCGATTGGCGATCGCCCGCTGGTGAAGTGGATCCGTGGGCATCTGCGCATGACCGACAAGATCGAGAGCGAGCACTTCTTCGTGCGCAAGAACGGCCTGCTGTTCGCCACTCCGCTGCTGCTGGTACTGATTCTGGTTGAGCTGAGCGACGTGATTTTCGCGGTGGACAGCATTCCGGCGATCTTCGCGGTGACCACCGACCCGTTCATCGTCCTGACGTCTAACCTGTTCGCCATTCTCGGCCTGCGTGCGATGTACTTCCTGCTGGCGGGCGCGGCGGAGCGATTCTCGATGCTCAAGTACGGTCTGTCGGTGATCCTGGTGTTTATCGGCATCAAGATGCTGATCGTCGATTTCTACCATATCCCGATCGCCATTTCGCTCAGCGTGGTGTTTGGCATTCTGATCGTGACGCTGATTATCAATACCTGGGTTAACCGCCAGCACGATAAGAAGCAGCAGGTGGAGTAATCCCCCTCACCCCGGCCCTCTCCCACAGGGAGAGGGTGAACACACTTTTGTAACGCAGCAGTTAAAAAATATGATGCAACACGTAAAATCCAGCATTTTACGCTTCCTTCCTTTCGCGCATTCCCTATACTCGACCAGGCAAACATTTACTTACATCCGGACATAAATGTGACTAAGAGCACATCCGGGATGGAACGCAATTTCACTCAGGAAATACGTATGAGCACACAATCAAGCGGACTGTTCGCGCGCCTGGCGCAGGGCAGCCTCGTTAAACAAATTCTGGTCGGGCTGGTGCTGGGTATTCTGCTGGCGATGGTGTCAAAACCTGCGGCGGAGGCCACGGGGCTGCTCGGGACCCTTTTCGTTGGCGCGCTGAAGGCCGTGGCACCGGTACTGGTTCTGATGCTGGTCATGGCGTCAATTGCCAACCACCAGCACGGACAAAAAACCAACATTCGCCCCATTCTGTTCCTGTATCTGCTGGGAACCTTCTCGGCTGCCTTAACGGCCGTGGTGTTTAGCTTCCTGTTCCCGTCCACGCTGCACCTGACCAGCGCGGCCGGTGACATCACGCCGCCATCCGGCATTGTCGAAGTGCTGCGCGGACTGCTGATGAGCATGGTTTCTAACCCCATCACCGCGCTGATGAGCGGAAACTACATTGGCATCCTGGTCTGGGCGATTGGTCTGGGCTTCGCGCTACGTCACGGTAACGACACCACGAAAAACCTGGTCAACGATCTGTCCAACGCCGTGACCTTTATGGTGAAGCTGGTGATTCGCTTTGCGCCAATCGGTATTTTCGGGCTGGTCTCCTCTACGCTTGCAACCACCGGCTTCGACGCGCTGTGGGGCTACGCGCAGCTGCTGGTTGTGCTGGTCGGCTGTATGCTGCTGGTGGCGCTGGTGATCAACCCGCTGCTGGTGTTCTGGCAGATCCGCCGCAACCCGTATCCGCTGGTGCTGACCTGCCTGCGCGAGAGCGGCGTGTATGCCTTCTTCACCCGCAGCTCTGCGGCGAACATTCCGGTTAACATGGCGCTGGCGGAGAAGCTGAACCTGGACCGTGATACCTATTCCGTGTCGATCCCACTGGGCGCAACCGTGAACATGGCGGGCGCGGCAATCACCATTACCGTGCTGACCCTGGCGGCGGTGCATACGCTGGGCATTCCGGTGGATCTGCCAACCGCATTGTTGCTGAGCGTGGTGGCGTCACTGTGTGCCTGTGGCGCATCCGGCGTTGCGGGCGGTTCGCTGCTGCTGATCCCGCTGGCGTGTAATATGTTCGGCATCCCGAACGAGATTGCGATGCAGGTTGTGGCCGTCGGCTTTATCATCGGCGTGCTGCAGGACTCCTGCGAAACCGCGCTGAACTCCTCTACCGACGTGCTGTTTACCGCAGCGGCCTGTCAGGCGGAAGACGCGCGTTTAGCGAAGAACGCCCTGCGAGGCTAACAGCAAAACGGCAACCCTGAGGTTGCCGTTTTTAGTGTTTGTCCCCTCTTCCCGTGGGAGAGGGTCAGGGTGAGGGCATCAGGCCGCACCGATTAAAGCGTCACACCACTCTTAAAGATCGCCAGCTCGCGGAAGTCGTTCTTCTCGTTACAGGTCTGCCTGCCGTTAGCAAATTCCACGATAGTATCCACGAACTCCGTCAGCAGCTGCGGCATCGCTTTGCCGTGAATCAGCTGGCCCGCATCAAAGTCGATCCAGTGCTTTTTCTTTGCCGCCAGCTCGCTGTTGGTAGCGATTTTCACCGTCGGCACAAAACCACCGTACGGCGTGCCGCGACCGGTACTGAACAGCACCATATGACAGCCGGCACCCGCCAGCGCGCTGGTGGCGACCGCATCGTTGCCCGGTGCGCTCAGCAGGTTCAGACCGTGGGTTTTCAGGCGCTCGCCGTAGCGCAGCACGTCAACCACCTGGCTCGCGCCCGCTTTCTGGGTGCAGCCGAGGGATTTCTCTTCCAGCGTGGTGATCCCGCCCGCTTTGTTGCCCGGCGACGGGTTCTCGTAAATCGGCTGATTGTGGGCGATGAAATACTGTTTGAAGTCGTTCACCATGGTGACGGTCTTCTCAAAGGTCTCTTCGTCACGGCAGTGGCTCATCAGAATACGCTCCGCGCCGAACATTTCCGGCACTTCGGTCAACACCGTCGTGCCGCCGTTGGCAATCACGTAATCCGAGAAGCGGCCCAGCATCGGGTTAGCGGTAATGCCGGAAAGGCCATCTGACCCGCCGCACTCCAGCCCAAACTTGAGCTCGCTCAGCTTGCCCGGCTCGCGCCTGTCGTGGCGCATCACCTCATAAAGCTGGTGAAGCTGTTCAACGCCCGCTTCCACTTCGTCGTCCTGATGCTGGCACACCATAAAATGCACGCGCTCAGGATCGAACTCGCCCAGCGTGTCGCGGAAGGCGTCCACCTGATTGTTCTCGCAGCCCAGGCCAATCACCAGCACCGCGCCCGCGTTCGGATGACGCACCATGTTTTGCAGCATGGTGCGGGTGTTAATGTGGTCGTCACCGAGCTGGGAACAGCCGTAGGTGTGGCTGAACAGATGCACGCCGTCAGTCCCTTCGGCGTTGTTGGTCTCTTTCAGGAAGCGCGTCTGGATCTGGCGCGCAATTCCATTGACGCAGCCGACGGTCGGGAGGATCCACAGCTCGTTGCGGATCCCCACGTCGCCGCTGGCGCGACGGTAGATCTGCACCTCACGATCCGCCGCCTGACGCTCTTCCACAGGTAAATCAGGTTGATAGCTGTACTCGTCCAGATCGCTCAGATTGGTGCGGGTATTGTGTGAGTGAATGTATTCACCCGGCGCAATATCCGCCAGCGCATGGCCGATGGGCAAACCGTACTTCACCACGTTCTCCCCTTTCGCAATGGGGATCAGGGCAAACTTGTGTCCACGGACGATCGCCTGACGCAGGGTGACGCTCTGGTTATCAACGGTCACCACGTCGCCTTCAGCGAGATCCGTCAGCGCGACGGCCACGTTATCCAGCGAATGGATTTTGATGTATTGCATATCAACCTCAAACGGCCTTAGTTCAGTTCAATGGCGAAGTAGTCACGCGCATTGTTAAAGCAGATGTTTCTCACCATTTCGCCCAGCAGCTGGATATCCGCTGGCGCTTCGCCTGCGTGCACCCAGCGGCCAATCATCTGGCACAGAATGCGGCGGAAATATTCATGACGGGTATAGGACAGGAAGCTGCGGCTGTCGGTCAGCATGCCGACAAAGCGGCTCAGCAGACCCAGCTGCGCGAGCTGCGTCATCTGACGCTCCATGCCATCTTTCTGATCGTTAAACCACCAGCCGGAACCGAACTGCATCTTGCCCGGCATCCCTTCGCCCTGGAAGTTGCCGACCATGGTACCCAGCACTTCGTTATCGCGCGGGTTCAGGCAGTACAGGATGGTTTTAGGCAGCAGGTTTTGTTCGTTCTGTTTGCTCAGCAGTTTTGACAGCTCTTCCGCCAGCGGACGGTCGTTGATGGAGTCGAAGCCCACGTCAGCGCCGAGCAGTTTGAACTGGCGCTGGTTGTTATTGCGCAGCGCGCCGATGTGGTACTGCTGTACCCAGCCGCGACGCGCGTATTCCGCACCGAGGAATACCAGCACCGCCGTTTTAAACTGCGCCACTTCGTGCTCGCTTAAGCCTTCGCCAGAGAGACGACGCGCCAGAATGCTGTCCAGCTCGGCTTCGTTTGATTCCGCAAACAGCACCACGTCCAGCGCGTGGTCAGACACTTTACAGCCGTGCGCCGCGAAGTGATCCAGACGTTTGGTCAGCGCGGTTTGCAGGTCAGCGAAACGACGGATATCGGTATCCGACACTTCCGCCAGCTTCGCCATGTAGTCGGTGAAGGTGGCCTGCTCAATGTTGAAGGCTTTGTCCGGGCGCCAGCTTGGCAGCACTTTGATATCAAAAGAGGTGTCTTTCGCGACAACGGCATGATGCTCCAGGGAGTCAATCGGATCGTCGGTGGTGCCCACCATCTTCACGTTCATCTGCTTCATGATGCCGCGCGCGGTGAAGTTATCCTGCGCCAGCAGCGCGTTGCACCGATCCCAGATTTCATCCGCGGTCGTTGGGGAGAGCAGCTTGCCGGTGATGCCAAACGGACGGCGGAGTTCAAGATGGGTCCAGTGGTAGAGCGGGTTGCCGATGGTGTGCGGAACGGTTGCCGCCCAGGCGTCAAACTTCTCGCGGTCGGTCGCATCGCCGGTACACAGGCGCTCAGCCACGCCGTTGGTGCGCATGGCACGCCATTTATAGTGGTCACCCTTCAGCCAGATGTCATACAGGTTTTTGAAGCGATAATTTTCGGCAACCTGCTGCGGCGGTAAATGGCAGTGGTAGTCGAAAATCGGCTGGTCTTTTGCGTAGTCGTGGTACAGGCGGCGAGCAAATTCGGTATCTAACAGAAAATCTTCGGTCATAAACGGCGTCATTATCGTCTTCCTCATTACGGGAGCGCAGAAAGCGTATGTTCATATGCTGCAAAGTTATCACACCAATTTCCACCAACCGAAGCTTTTTTCGTGAGTGAGATCAATAAACGCCAACAAATAAATTACCCTCAATGAAGCAAACCCTTCTGCAGGCCGCGCCAATACTGGCTTTGCGGGCGACGATTAATGTCCCCACAAAGAATCATACATTTGTGATGTCACTCACCTTTTAAAGTTGTATGACAAGTTATCTTTTCGCCGTCGCAAACACTCAGCCGACGGAATGCATTACCGGTGTGAGAGACATCGGGTTTAACGGTACGGATACCGACTTATGCACGCTTACTTATGGCAAGGTTCGGGCCGTTCCGGGACATGCTCCTGGTTACGCCCCTCCCGTTACACAACTGCTCCCGGAAACGGTTGAGAGGTTGCCGTGCTCTGGCGCGGAAATAACATAACGATGAGGTTTTAGATGCGTAAAATTAAAGGGTTACGTTGGTATATGATCGCACTGGTGACGTTAGGCACCGTGCTGGGCTACCTGACGCGTAACACCGTGGCAGCAGCAGCGCCAACGTTGATGGAAGAGCTGCATATCTCCACGCAGCAATACTCCTACATCATTGCCGCCTATTCCGCGGCGTATACCATCATGCAGCCTGTTGCGGGCTACGTGCTGGATATTCTCGGTACCAAAATCGGTTATGCCTTCTTCGCCATCGCCTGGGCGGTGTTCTGCGGTGCAACCGCGCTGGCGGGAAGCTGGGGCGGACTGGCGCTGGCGCGCGGTGCGGTCGGTGCGGCTGAAGCCGCGATGATCCCGGCGGGCCTGAAGGCCAGCTCCGAGTGGTTCCCGGCGAAAGAGCGTTCCATTGCGGTCGGCTACTTCAACGTGGGCTCGTCCATTGGGGCGATGATAGCGCCGCCGCTGGTGGTGTGGGCCATCGTGATGCACAGCTGGCAGATGGCGTTCATCATCTCAGGCGTGCTGAGCTTTGCCTGGGCGATGGCGTGGCTGGTTTTCTATAAACACCCGCGCGATCAGAAAAAACTCTCCGAAGAAGAACGTGAATACATCATTGGCGGTCAGGAAGCGCAGCATCAGACCAACAACGGCAAAAAAATGACCGTCTGGCAGATCCTGGGCACCCGTCAGTTCTGGGGTATCGCCCTGCCGCGCTTCCTGGCTGAACCGGCCTGGGGTACCTTTAACGCGTGGATCCCCCTGTTCATGTTTAAAGTCTACGGCTTTAACCTGAAAGAGATCGCGATGTTCGCCTGGATGCCAATGCTGTTCGCTGACCTGGGTTGTATCGTGGGCGGCTACCTGCCACCGCTGTTTCAGCGCTGGTTTGGCGTGAACCTGATCGTTTCCCGTAAGATGGTGGTGACCATGGGCGCACTGCTGATGATAGGCCCGGGCATGATCGGCCTGTTCACCAGCCCGTACGTCGCCATTGCCCTGCTGTGCATCGGTGGCTTTGCGCACCAGTCCCTGTCCGGCGCGCTGATTACGCTCTCGTCTGACGTCTTTGGTCGTAACGAAGTGGCAACCGCCAACGGCCTGACAGGCATGGCCGCCTGGACCGCGAGCACCATGTTTGCACTGGTGGTCGGCGCGCTGGCGGATACCATCGGCTTCAGCCCGCTGTTCGCGGTGCTGGCGATCTTCGACCTGATGGGTGCGGTGGTTATCTGGACGGTGCTGAAAAGCAAATCCGCAGAAGAGCTGGCGAAAGAGTCTCTCGGGAAACCGGCGACGCAGAGTTAGCGAAAATACGTTTCGCCGAAGCCGCCTCCGGGCGGCTTTTTTAATGGCAAAATCTGGAGAGTGGCACGCAAAAGTGGTATAACAAATCATCTGCCGTACCCTGCCTGGAGCGCATATGGAAATCACCGAACCACGTCGTTTGTATCAACAACTTGCTGCGGAGCTGAAAGATCGCATCGAGCAAGGGGTCTATCTTGTCGGTGATAAACTTCCCGCCGAGCGCTTTATCGCGGATGAAAAAAGCGTCAGCCGCACGGTGGTGCGTGAAGCGATTATCATGCTGGAAGTGGAAGGCTACGTTGAGGTACGCAAAGGCTCCGGCATTCACGTGATTTCTAATCTGCCGAAACACTCTCCCGTCGCGGACGAAAGTCTGGAATTCGCCAGCTATGGCCCGTTTGAGCTGCTCCAGGCTCGCCAGCTGATCGAAAGCAATATCGCTGAGTTTGCGGCGACGCAGGTGACCAAGCAGGACATCATGAAGCTGATGGAGATCCAGGAGAATGCCCGTAAGGAGAAATGTTTCCGCGATTCAGAGTGGGATCTGCAGTTCCACGTTCAGGTCGCCCTGGCAACCCAAAATACGGCCCTGGCGGCAATCGTTGAAAAAATGTGGACTCAGCGCGTTCACAACCCGTACTGGAAAAAACTGCACGACCATATCGATTCCCGTACCGTCGACAACTGGTGCGACGATCACGACCAAATCCTTAAAGCGCTGATTCGTAAAGATCCGCATGCCGCCAAGCTGGCGATGTGGCAGCACCTGGAAAACACCAAGCAGATGCTGTTCAACGAAACCAGCGATGACTTCGAATTTAACGCTGACCGCTATCTTTTTGCCGATAATCCGGTTGTTCATCTCGATACGGCTTCCAGTGCCGCAAAATAGATGACCTTTCTGCTGGCAGGCGCTACGTTGCGCCTTCCGGCTTACAGGAGTAAGCAAAACATATATAGTGTCAGCCTTTGTAAATCCCCTCGCTCACTTCCTGGGCTTACGCCAAAATCAACTCACCCCTGCAAATTCTGTGACGCAGAACGTTGGGCTTTGTTACAATTGGATTCAATTCCTTATTTTGTAAGTTAGTGCTTGCTAACCAGCCAATTAACAGGGAACAGTGTTGGCCACACCGCAATGTGTCCGCGAGCGACCATAATGAAATCACAACAATGTCGCCGTGCTGTTTGTCCCGGATAACAGGCGTGACGTTAACCGATTTCCAGGAACACTGAATGGAACTTTTGACCCAACTACTGCATGCCCTCTGGGCGCAGGATTTTGAAACGCTGGCCAACCCTTCCATGATTGGCATGCTCTATTTCGTCCTGTTTATGATCCTGTTCCTTGAGAACGGTTTGCTGCCTGCTGCCTTCCTGCCCGGTGACAGTTTGCTGGTGCTTGTCGGCGTGCTGTGTGCCAAAGGGGCGATGGCGTTTCCACACACCATTTTATTACTGACCGTTGCGGCCAGCCTCGGCTGCTGGGTGAGCTATATCCAGGGACGATGGCTGGGCAATACCCGTATCGTCCAGAACTGGCTCTCTCATCTTCCCGCGCATTATCACCAGCGGGCGCACCACCTTTTCCACAAGCACGGGCTTTCCGCGCTGCTGATTGGCCGCTTTATCGCCTTTGTTCGCACCCTGCTGCCGACCATTGCCGGTCTGTCGGGGTTGAGCAGCACGCGCTTCCAGTTCTTTAACTGGATGAGCGGCCTGCTATGGGTGCTTATTCTGACGACGCTCGGCTATGCGCTGGGTAAAACACCGGTCTTTATGAAATATGAAGATCAGCTGATGTCCTGCCTGATGCTGCTGCCAGTGGTTCTGCTGGTCTTCGGCCTGATTGGCTCACTGGTTGTCCTGTGGAAGAAGAAATACGGAGCCAGAGGCTAACGATGGCTATCTCACCGCTCGCCCTGCGCCGTTTTGCCGTTGCCGTGATTACGCTGATCGTCCTCAGCGCCATGCTGCTGGCATGGAGCGCGCTTTCGCATCAGGAATCGACGCTGGCTATTCGCCCGGTAAACCAGGGCGCCAGCGTGCCTGACGGTTTTTCTGTCTGGCATCATCTGGACGCGAACGGGATCCGCTTTAAGAGCATTACCCCGCAGGACGATGTTTTACTGATCAAGTTTGATTCCCGTGCGCAAAGTGCCGCCGCGAAAGTGGTTCTCGACCGTACGCTGCCGCACGGGTATATCATTGCCCAGCAGGAAGATGACAGCCAGCCTGCAGCCTGGCTGTCATTGATTCGCGATACGTCGCATCGGTTTGGATAACTTCCAGGATTCCGAATCTTTTCACTCACTTTGGTGAATCCCCCGTTTACTTACTATGCTTAAGTACGCGGAGCACCCCTCGATGTACTCCGCATAACTTTGGATAGCGGCTAACGCCGCAACACAATGGAAGGTTTCGATAATGAAATTCCGCATGACTCTGGCTCTGGCCCTTTTTTCTTTAAGCACAGCATCCTTCGCAAACTCTCTCTGTCAGGAGAAAGAACAGGATATTCAGCGTGAGATCGGTTATGCCGAAAAGCATAACAATCAGCACCGTGTTGATGGTCTTAAAAAAGCGCTGAGCGAAGTGAAAGCGAACTGTTCAGACAGCAAGCTTCGTGCCGATCACAAGAAGAAAATCGCTGAACAGAAGGACGAGATAGCCGAGCGCCGTCGCGACCTGCAGGAAGCGAAAGAGAAAGGAGATGCGGAAAAAATTGCTAAGCGCGAGAAGAAGTTGAAAGAAGCGCAGGACGACCTGAAAGCGCTGGAAGCTCGCGATTATTGAGTTAACGGAAATCTCAACAGGAGAGAGAATCATGTCAAAAGATACGACGTCTGAACATCTGCGCGCTGAACTGAAATCCCTGGCCGATACCCTTGAAGAGGTGCTGAACTCCTCTGCTGACAAGTCAAAAGAAGAGGTCAGCAAGCTGCGCAGCAAGGCGGAGCAGGCGCTGAAAGAGAGCCGCTATCGCCTGGGTGAAACCGGTGATGCGCTGGCGAAACAGACCCGCGAAGCGGCTGCCCGCGCGGACGAATATGTGCGTGATAATCCATGGACGGGTGTTGGGATTGGTGCCGCAGTGGGTGTGGTACTGGGTGTCCTTCTGACGCGTCGTTGATATGGAAGATCCTCGTCACGCACAAGGGCCTGCTAACAACGTCCTCGGCATCGGCCAGCGTATTTTAACGACGCTGGTCGGGATTGCCGAAACGCGCGTCCGGCTGGCAGTGGTGGAGCTGGAAGAGGAGAAAGCGAACCTCTTCCAGATGCTGCTAATGCTCGGGCTGACCATGCTCTTTGCCGCGTTTGGTCTGATGAGCCTGATGGTGTTAATCATCTGGGCCATCGATCCGCAGTATCGTCTTAACGCGATGATTGCCACCACCGTCGTTCTGCTGGTCGCTGCGTTGATAGGCGGTATCTGGACGCTGCGTAAAGCGCGCAAATCCACTTTCCTGCGCCATACGCGTCAGGAGCTGGCGAACGATCGCGCTCTGCTGGAGGATGACTAGCCGTGAGCGATAAAGCCGAACGTCAAAAGCGAAAAGCGTACCTGTTAAGCCAGATCCAGCAGCAACGGCTGGATCTGTCTGCCAGTCGTCGCGACTGGATCGACGCGACGCGACGGTTTGACCGGGGCTGGAATACCGTCCTGAGCCTGCGTTCGTGGGCGCTGGTCGGCAGCAGCGTGATGGCGATCTGGACGGTTCGTCATCCGAACATGCTGATCCGCTGGGCTCGTCGTGGATTCGGCGCCTGGAGCGCCTGGCGTCTGGTGAAAGCAACGTTACGGCAGCAGCAGCTGCGGTGATAAAAGCAAAACGGTAACTCAGGTTACCGTTTTTTGTTTTTGCGCCCTCTCCCCGTGGGAAAGGGTTGGGGTGATGGCACCAGCGCACACGTTCCCTTACTCAATATCTTTGAAGAAGATTGACAGTTTTCCTTGCTAACAATTACCACCCGCCCCGTTTATTATCCTCTCCATCGACAGCAACGCCGCGGTATCTACCCGGAATTGCAGACAAATAATGTTCAGCCGCTCATGTGGTTTCCTGGAGAGTAAAATGAAAAAATTAGAAGATGTTGGTGTACTGGTCGCGCGTATTCTGATGCCAATTCTGTTCATCGTGGCAGGTTGGGGAAAAATCACCGGTTATGCGGGTACCCAGCAGTATATGGAAGCCATGGGCGTTCCGGGGTTCCTGCTGCCGCTGACCATTCTTCTTGAGTTCGGCGGCGGCCTCGCGGTACTGTTCGGCTTCCTGACCCGTACCACCGCGCTGTTTACCGCAGGCTTCACCGTGCTGACGGCGTTCATCTTCCACAGCAACTTTGCGGAAGGCGTGAACTCTCTGATGTTCATGAAAAACCTGACCATCGCGGGTGGCTTCCTGCTGCTGGCCGTCACTGGCCCGGGCGCATACAGCATCGACCGCGTTCTGAATAAGAAGTGGTAAGCACGCTATACTGAATGAACACAAAGCGAGGAGACATCTCCTCGCTTTTGCTATCTGACGGAGGAGAAAAAATGGGACAACTCGTAGACGGCGTATGGCAGGATGTCTGGTATGACACCAAATCCACCGGAGGTCGCTTCAAGCGCTCAGTTTCGGCCTTCCGTAACTGGCTGACCGCCGACGGCGCGCCAGGCCCGAGCGGCGAAGGCGGCTTCGCGGCTGAGAAAGACCGTTATCATCTTTATGTTTCGCTTGCCTGCCCGTGGGCACACCGCACGCTGATTGTGCGCAAGCTTAAAGGTCTCGAATCCTTAATTCCGGTTTCGGTCGTGAACCCGCTGATGCTGGAAAACGGCTGGACGTTTGACAGTGATTTCCCCGCGGCGACCGGCGACGATCTCTACCACCACGATTTCCTTTACCAGCTCTATCTTCGCGCCGATCCTCACTACACCGGGCGCGTTACCGTGCCGGTGCTGTGGGACAAGAAAAACCAGACGATTGTCAGCAATGAGTCTGCGGAAATCATCCGCATGTTCAATACCGCGTTTGACGCGCACGGCGCCCGCGCCGGGGATTACTACCCGGTTGAACTGCGCGATAAGATTGATGAGCTGAACGGCTGGATTTACGACAACGTCAACAACGGCGTCTACAAGGCCGGTTTCGCCACCAGCCAGGAAGCGTATGACGAAGCGGTCGGAAAGGTGTTTGAATCGCTTGAGCGTCTCGAGCAGATCCTGGGCCAGCATCGCTACCTGACGGGCGATCGCCTGACGGAAGCGGACATCCGCCTGTGGACCACGCTGGTTCGCTTCGATCCGGTCTATGTCACCCACTTTAAGTGCGACAAGCACCGCATCAGCGATTACCTGAACCTGCATGGTTTCCTGCGTGACATCTACCAGATGCCGGGTATTGCCGACACGGTCGACTTCGACCATATCCGCACCCACTATTTCCGCAGCCACAAAACCATCAACCCGACGGGCATTATCTCCATTGGGCCGTGGCAGGATCTGGATGAACCTCACGGGCGCGACGTCCGATTTGGATAAATACGAAGGGCATCACCAGATGCCCTTTTTTAATTCACAATCTCCATCTATCCTTACCTCGATCGCTTAGAAAACAAGTGATTGACTGATTAATGAGGCAAGGAAAATGGACTGGTATTTAAAAGTACTGCGTAACTACATTGGATTTGGTGGCCGTGCCCGCCGCAAAGAGTACTGGATGTTCGTTCTGGTGAACTTCATTCTCATTATGGTGCTGGGTATTGTGGATAAAATTCTTGGCTGGGAGCGGGCTGGCGGTGAAGGCGTGCTGACCACCATTTATGGCCTGTTAGTCCTGCTGCCATCGTGGGCGGTGCTGTTCCGTCGACTGCACGACACCGATCGTTCAGCGTGGTGGTTATTGCTGCTGTTGATCCCGATTATTGGCTGGATCGTGATTTTGATCTTCAACTGCCAGAGCGGGACGCCGGGCGAAAACCGCTTTGGTCCGGATCCTAAGATCGGCGCATAAAAAAAGCCCGGTGGCGCTTCGCTTACCGGGCCTACCAATTACGATTTTATTTATTGTATTGCGTGAAAAGCTTCGGAATTTCGCGTAAACACCATGATTTGGCTTCGCCCATGCTGTCACGGCGCCACGCCATAATAATATCCACCTCGTGGCTATATTCCGGGCTGACTACGCGCAGCCGCCCTTCTGCAATGTCTTTTTCGACAAACGGGTACGGCATGGTCGCCACGCCCAGACCGGCCAATAGCGCCTGCCGTTTGTCTTCCAGCGAGGTCACCGTCAGACGAGGCTGTTTATCCAGCAGCTGCACCGTCAGCACCGGACGCTCGCGCGCGGTATCCGCTACCGCCACGCCGCGATACTTCACGCGCGTCACTTCAGAGAGCGGCTCCGGCTCCTGGTGAATCGGGTGATTAGGTGCGGCAACATAGACGTTCATCACGCTGTAGAGCTTGCGCGAGTTGATTTCCGATGAGGAACGGAAGTGCATGTCCGGCGCAATCACAATATCCGCCCTGCCCGTTTCCAGACGTTCCCACGCGCCTGCCAGCACCTCGGTGATGATTGACAGCTGCGTATTGGCCTTCGCCGCCAGGCGGTCCACCAGCGGGAACAGCGCTTCTGTCGGCACCAGCGCTTCGGTAACTAACGTCAGATGGGTTTCCCAGCCGCGCGCCAGCGCTTCGGCGTCCGTCGTGAGCTTGTCCGCCGCTTCCAGCAGCACGCGGCCGCGCTCCAGCAGCATTCGCCCCACGTTGGTGAATTTTGTTCGATGACCGGAGCGGTCAAACAGCACCACGTCCAGCTCTTCCTCCAGCTTCTGCATGGTGTAGCTTAGCGCAGACGGAACGCGCCCCAGCTCATCTGCCGCCGCCGCAAAACTGCCGCGCCGGTCAATCGCGTCCATGACGCGAAGCGCCTCAAGCGTCAATGCTCTCTCTTTAGCCATCTCGTTCTCATTCAGGAAATTTGAACATACCGGGCAGAATATCTGGCTAACAATGCAGCGTCCATACCTTTACCATTGTTTTAGTGTAAAGAGAGGTCAAGTTTATGATTACGACAAGAACAGCTAAACAGTGCGGACAAGCCGATTTCGGTTGGCTGCAGGCCCGCTACACCTTTTCCTTTGGACACTACTTTGACCCTAAACTCCTCGGTTACGCTTCACTGCGCGTGTTGAATCAGGAAGTGCTCGCCCCGGGCGCCTCCTTCCAGCCGCGTACGTACCCGAAAGTCGATATCCTGAACCTGATCCTGGAAGGCGAGGCAGAATACCGCGATAGCGAGGGCAATCATGTCCAGGCAAAGGCTGGCGAAGCGTTGTTAATTTCCACGCAGCCGGGCATCAGCTACAGCGAACATAACCTCAGCAAAGACAAAACGCTGACCCGTATGCAGCTGTGGCTGGACGCCTGCCCCGAGCGGGAAAATCCGCTGGTACAGAAGTTAGATTTAACGGGCGATAAGCAGCAGCTGATTGCATCGCCGGACGGCAGTAAAGGTAGCCTGCAGCTGCGCCAGCAGGTGTGGCTGCACCATATCGAACTGAAGAAAGGTGAACAGGCGAGCTTCCAGCTTCATGGTCCGCGCGCCTATTTGCAGTCTATTCACGGTACGGTACATGCGGTGACGCACACGGAAGAGAAAGAAGCGCTCACCTGCGGCGACGGGGCGTTTATTCGTGATGAAGCGAATATCACCCTGGTGGCGGATACGCCACTGCGCGCGCTGCTGATTGATTTGCCGGTTTAGAGAATGCTCTCACCCTAACCCTCTCCCAATGGGAGAGGGAACCGATCGATCCACGCCAGAATCATCCGGCGCCGTTCGCGACGTACGAAATCACTCTGCCAGCGCGTTAGCCATATCGGTTCTAATCTGCTTACGCTGTTCCGGCGTCAACACCTGGCTGACGTCGAAGTAATATTTCACGCGGTAATAGCGGGTCTGCTCTTCAATTTTGCTAAAGGCAGCAAGCTGGCTTTTCACCGTGCTTTCGTCCCATTTACCCGCCTGGAACATGTCGATCAGCGCGCCGTCCTTCACCCCCGTCATCGGGATCTTGCTGACATTTTGTTCCAGCTGCTTATGCAGATCTTCAATCTTTTTAACCTGCTCATTGCTGAGCTTCAGGTGCTGTACCAGCGGATCCTGCGAGGGAGACGGGGCAGCCTCAACGTTCGCGGCCTGCGCCGTAAAACTGCACGCTGCCAGCGAGGCGGCGACCAGCGCAATACGGGTCATTTTCATCATCTTACTGTCCTTACATGCTGTGATAGGGAAAAGCAGGCGTATTGTTTTTCAAGAGCGGATGAATATGTGTGAGTAATTATATAAACAATTTTGTATGTTTAGCGGGCAAAAAAATGCCCCCAGGGTGAGGGGGCATGAGACCTGAATGTCGTCAGATAGATTGCGTAAACGTCCTCGAAATCACATCCTGCTGCTGCTCGCGCGTCAGTGCGTTAAAACGCACCGCATAGCCTGAAACGCGGATCGTCAGGTTCGGGTAATTCTCGGGATGCGCAATGGCATCGAGGAGCATTTCCCGGTTCATGACGTTGACGTTCAGATGCTGCCCGCCCTCAATGGACGCTTCGTGATGGAAGTACCCCTCCAGCAGCCCCACCAGGTTGGTTTTGCGCACCAGCTCGTCCTTGCCCAGCGCCTGCGGCACGATGGAGAAGGTGTAGGAGATACCGTCTTTCGCATAGGTGAACGGCAGCTTGGCCACCGACGTTAGCGAGGCCACGGCCCCTTTTCTGTCGCGGCCGTGCATCGGGTTCGCGCCAGGCGCAAACGGCGTGCCGCCGCGGCGTCCGTCCGGCGTGTTCCCGGTCTTCTGGCCGTAAACCACGTTGGAGGTGATGGTCAGGATCGACTGGGTTGGCACCGCGTTGCGGTAGGTTGGCAGCGCCTGAATTTTCTTCATAAAGCGCTCCACCAGATCGCAGGCGATGCTGTCCACGCGGTCGTCGTTATTGCCGTACTGCGGGTAGTCCCCTTCAATCACGAAATCGACCGCCAGACCGGTGTGGTCGCGCACCGGCTTCACCGTGGCGTATTTAATGGCCGACAGGGAGTCCGCCGCCACCGACAGCCCGGCAATGCCGCAGGCCATGGTGCGATAGACGTCCCGGTCGTGGAGCGCCATCAGCGAGGCTTCGTAGCTGTACTTATCATGCATGTAGTGAATGAGGTTCAGGGCGCTGATGTACTGCACCGCCAGCCAGTCCATAAAGTGATCGAGGCTCGCCATCACGGTATCGTAATCCAGCACGTCGTCCAGCAGCGGCTCGGTTTTCGGGCCGACCTGGATCTTCAGCTTCTCGTCCACCCCGCCGTTGATCGCGTACAGCAGCGTTTTGGCGAGGTTGGCGCGCGCGCCAAAGAACTGCATCTGCTTGCCGATCACCATCGGGCTGACGCAGCAGGCAATGGCGTAGTCGTCGCTGTTGAAGTCCGCACGCATCAGATCGTCGTTCTCATACTGCAGCGAAGAGGTGACGATCGACACCTGCGCGGCGTATTTCTTGAACGCGATCGGCAGTTGTTCAGACCAGAGGATCGTCAGGTTCGGCTCCGGCGCAGGCCCCATGGTGTGCAGGGTATGCAGATAGCGGAAGCTGTTTTTGGTCACCAGCGTGCGCCCGTCCAGCCCCATGCCGCCGATCACTTCCGTCGCCCAGATTGGATCGCCGGAGAAGAGCGTGTCGAACTCCGGCGTGCGCAGGAAGCGCACCATGCGGATCTTCATGATGAAGTGGTCGATCAGTTCCTGCGCCTGGACTTCATTCAGCCTTCCTGCCTGCATGTCGCGTTCAATGTAGATATCGAGGAACGAGGCCGTGCGCCCTAGCGACATCGCCCCACCGTTCTGGGATTTCACCGCTGCAAGATAGGCAAAATAGACCCACTGCACCGCTTCCTGGGCGTTCATCGCCGGACGTGAAATATCAAAGCCATAGTTCGCCGCCATCTGCTGGATCTGCAGCAGCGCGCGCCTGTGCTCCGCCAGCTCTTCACGCAGGCGGATCGTCGCCTCCAGATCTTCACCGCGCTCCAGCCTGCCCTGCAGATCGGCAAACTGCAGTTCGCGCTCGCGCACCAGATAAGCGATCCCGTATAGCGCCACGCGGCGATAGTCACCGATGATGCGTCCGCGCCCGTAGCCGTCCGGCAAACCGGTCAGCACGCCGGATTTACGGCAGCGCATCATCTCCGGCGAATAGACGTCAAACACGCCCTGGTTGTGGGTTTTGCGCAGGTCGGTAAACAGGTATTCGAACTGCGGATCCATCTCCCGACCATAGGCTTCGAACGAGCTGCGGATCATGTTGATCCCGCCATACGGGTGCAGCGCGCGCTTGAGCGGCTTATCGGTTTGCAGGCCGACGATCGTCTCCAGATCCTGGTCGATATAGCCCGGCCCGTGGGCCGTAATGGTGGTGGCGATGTTGGTATCAAAATCCACCGGGGCGTGGGTGGCGTTCTCCTGGCGAATGCCGACCATTACCTTCTGCCACAGCGCCGTCGTTGCTGGCGTCGCCTGCGCGAGGAAAGCTTCATCGCCTTCATAAGGGGTGTAGTTATGCTGAATAAAATCGCGGACGTTGACGGCGTTTTTCCATTCTTCACCGCGAAACCCGGCCCATGCGTCGCTGTAGGGCGCGACGCCCGTATCGATTGTTACTTTCATGTGATTCTCGCTTTATCAGGCGTAAGCCGCGGCCGGGGTAACCTTTCCAAGACGGAGGGCGTCCAGCGCGATCATTTTTTCTTCGTTGGTAGGGATAACCGCGCAGGCCACGCGGGACGATTCGGTGGAGATCACGCGCTCACCCGCGCTCCCCGGCAGGGCATTTTTGGCGTCGTCGAGGATGATGCCGAAGACTTTCAGATGTTCCGCCACCAGCGTGCGGACAAGCTTCGAGTTTTCGCCAATTCCGCCGGTAAAGACCACCCCATCCAGGCGGTGCAGCGACGCCGCGTGGCCGGCAATATGTCGCGCAATGCGGTGCACGAAGGTATGGATAGCCAGCTGCGCCCGCTCGTTGCCTTCGTGCCAGGCTTTCTCCAGCGCACGTAAATCGGAGGAGATGCCGGAGATCCCCAGCAGCCCGGACTCTTTATTGACCACGCGCTCCAGATCCTCGAACGACTGGCCGGTCTGCTGGGCAATCCACGCCATCGCGCCGAAGTCCACATCGCCGCAACGCGTACCCATCACCAGCCCTTCCAGCGGCGTCATCCCCATCGAGGTGTCGACGCTTTCGCCGTTGCGCACCGCGCAGATAGACGCCCCGTTGCCGAGATGGGCAATCACCAGGCCGCTGTCGTCGGCGGACAGCCCGAGAAGCGTATGCGCCTGTGCGGCCACGTAGCGGTGAGAGGTGCCGTGGAAGCCGTAGCGGCGCACGCCCAGCTCTTCAAAATAGCGGTACGGCAATCCGTACAGATATGCCTGCGGCGGCAGCGTCTGGTGGAAGCTGGTATCAAATACCGCGACCTGCTGCACGCCCGGGAACAGGCGCTCTGCCGCTTCCACGCCGCTCAGGTTGGCGTAGTTATGCAGCGGCGCCAGCGGGGAGACCTGGCGAATCTGCGCGATCGCCTCTTCCGTGATCAGGGTCGACTCGCTGAAGAGGTTTCCCCCGTGCGCAATGCGGTGGCCAATTAAGGCCACGCTGCTCATCAGGTTACGCTTCTCCAGCTCCAGGGCGATGGCAGCCAGCGCCCCTTCGTAGTCCTGGTGAGCCAGTCTGGCTGGCTCACCCCCGTTCACGGAAATAAAGGCCTTCTCGGTGTTGATCCCGTCTGCAATGCCCGTCATCAGGGCATCGCAGCTGCTGGCGTCGAGCACCGAAAACTTAACAGAGGACGATCCGCAGTTAATAACCAGTACAACCGGAAACTCAATCATCATGTGACTCCGCTCTTCCTGAGCAATGGGTTAGAACAGTTTGTAAACGATATTCAGAATGGTCAGCAGGCCGACCGCGGTAACGAAGATGTTCTCGGTACGCCCTTTGTACTTCGCCAGCGCCGGTGCTTTGCGGATGGCATACATCGGCAGCAGGCACAGCAGAGAGGCAATGATTGGCGCCCCCATGGCTTCAATAAGGTCCAGAATGTTCGGGTTGGCGTAGGCCACAACCCAGGTGGAGCCCATGATGAACACCATGCTGATGGTGTTCAGCTTGCCAACGGAGACTTTCTTCTTATCGCCCTTGTAGCCAAACTTGAGGATCAGGCCGTTCAGCCCTTCCAGCGTGCCCAGGTAATGACCGAAGAAGGATTTGAAGATAGCCACCAGCGCGATGATGGAGGCACCGTATTCCAGTACCGTTGCGAACGTCGATTTGGTTCCTGACATTGACGCAAAGTGGTTCGCCAGGTAGGAGAGCACCGGAATGTTCTGCGCCTTGGCGTCCGCCATGTTCTGCGGAGAGAGCGTAAACAGGCAGCTAAAGGCGAAGAACATCACCACGGCCACCATCAGCATGCTGGCGCGACCGATGATTTTGGAAGATTTCTGCTCGGTGAATTCTTTACCGAACTCCGGTTCGTACTCTTCGCGCTTGGAGACCACAAACGAGGAGACGATAGGCGAGAAGTTGAAGGAGAAGACCATGATGGAGATACCCAGCCACACCGTAACCAGAATGCCGTCATGACCGGTGAAGGCGATATCGCTCAGGTTGACCTGGTCAATCACCGCCGAGTTCCAGTAAGGGATCAGCGACAGGGAAATCAGCACCAGGCTGGCGATAAACGGGAACACCAGGAAGCTCATGACTTTCACCATCAGGTCTTTACCAAACCAGATAACAAAGGCCATCAGCAGCAGCAGGAACAGCGCCACCACGCCGCGGTTCAGCGCAGGCAGCTGGAGCTGGTTTTCCCAGAAGGTCATAAAGGTGTTGGTAATGGTGACGCCGTAAATCCACAGCAGCGGGCAAATGGCGAAGAAGTAGAGGAAAGTGATCACCACCCCACCGGTTTTACCAAAGTGCTCTTCCACCGTTTCGGTGATGTTGCCGGAAACGTTGCTCCCGGAGAGGCACAAACGCGCCAGCGCGCGGTGGCAGTAAAACGCAATCGGGAACGCGAGAACCAGCATCAGCAGGATAGGGATCAATCCACCAAAGCCTGCGCGAATGGGGAAGAACAGCACGCCTGCGCCAATGGCGGTACCAAACAGGCCGAGCGTCCATGTGGTATCAGACTTGCGCCAGGAGGACGTTTTTGTCTGGCCAACGATAATGCTTTCTGTGTTGCTCATAGGTCACCTTTATGCGTCAACGAAGCCGGTAATTTGGGAAACACGGGAGAGATCGATATTGCCGCCGGAAATAATGCAGACGGTTTTTCGACCCTGAATATAGTGGTCAAGCTTGCCGCTTAATAACGCGGCACAGGCCAGCGCGCCGGCACCTTCCGTCACCACTTTATTTCGCTGAATAAGCGCGATCATGCTGTCGCGAATGTTGTCTTCGCTGACCAGCACAATGTCATCAACCAGCTCGCGAACAATTTCGAACGGTAAATTACCGGGGCGAGAAACGTCACAGCCGTCGGCCAGCGTGCCACTAACGCGATGGCTGATTATTTCCCCAGCCTGATACGATGCCGCCATGCCGTGAACATTTTCTGACTGCACGCCGATGATATTAATGGTGGGGTTAATGGATTTAATTGCCGTCGCAATCCCGGCAATTAAACCGCCGCCGCCGATAGGCACAATAACGTTATCCACATCGTATAAATCTTCGAGAATTTCCAGACCGA
This sequence comes from Enterobacter asburiae, assembly GCF_007035645.1. NCBI lineage: Bacteria > Pseudomonadati > Pseudomonadota > Gammaproteobacteria > Enterobacterales > Enterobacteriaceae > Enterobacter > Enterobacter asburiae. The sequence continues at coordinate 522,991 of NZ_AP019632.1, read as the reverse complement.
TGGTGCCCTGCCCGGCGATCACTTTGGCGTCATCGTACGGCGGAATAAAAATGCGCCCTTCCATCTCGACGATTTCGCTGACTTTGGCAATGGTGTCGTTGAAGTTCTCGCCGTGCAGCACCACTTCGGCGGAGTAGTCGCGCGTCGCGGCCACCTTAGACTTCGGCGCGCCCATCGGCATCACCACTTTGCCGTCGATGCCAAGCATCGCGCAGGAGAGGGACACACCCTGCGCGTGGTTTCCCGCGGAGCAGGCGACAACGCCTTTGCGTTTTTCAGCGTCGGTCAGCGAGCTTAACTTGTTAAACGCGCCGCGGATCTTAAACGAGCCGGTACGCTGCATGTTCTCAAACTTCAGGAATATTTCGCCCTTGCAGCGTTCGCTAAGATAATTCGAGCGCGGCATACCTGTTTTATATATTTTTCCTGCCAGTCGTTTTCTGGCGTCCTGAATATCTTCAATCGTTACCGGGAGATCGTAGGTAATATGCATAATATCCTCGTTATAATAATTCATTCTTTTCGGGCAAAGTCAGGGTATCAGAGCGTTACAGAGATAAGCTCTGGGTGTTTTTAAAATGATTACTTATTATTCATCGTCGTCTTTCGATATTCATCGACGAATACTGTTTTGCCAGCTCAACTAATACTGACGCCGATTTTTTAATCCTGTAATTTTTTGACCACACGGCGGCATAACGCGCCACGGGTAATTCATCTTCTACGGGCAGCACAATAAACTGGTCAGAACCGAACGGCGCAATCATGTCGCGGGGAATGACCGTCAGATAATCGGCATTCAGGACAAGGTTATAAATGGTGACGACAGAATCGGTCTGGACGATGTTTTCGATGCTGATGTGGTTGTCTTGCAGGGTGGTCAGAAGTTCTTTGTAGTAGCCCATATCGGTTTGCGGCATCACCCACTGCTCGTGCGTGAGCGATGCCAGTGTCGTCGGGCCGGTGCACGTTCGCGTTTTGCTGGCGACCAGCACAAACTCGGACTCAAACAGCGGTTCGACGTGCAGATCCTGCAGCAGCATTTCATCACTCAGCGTGCCGATAGCGAAATCCAGACGACCGTCGCGAATAGCCGGAAGGAAAGAGGAGAGCTGGGCTTCATACATCGAGACGCGTGCTTTCGGGAACACTTCCTTGAATTTTTTGATCATCTCGGACAGGAAGGTAAAGCCGATCAGCGACGGGTAGCCAAAGGAGACGTCCATAACGGTACTGAAGCTCAGGCTGTTAATCTCACTCACCATGTTTTTCATTTCGCGGGTGATCGACTCAGAGTACGAGAGCAGAACCTGGCCCGCGGCAGTGAGTTTTACGCCGGTGTTTTTACGCACCATCACTTCCACGCCGAAGTAGGACTCAATATCGCTGATGATTTTGCTGACGGCGGGTTGCGTCAGGCCAAGCTGTCTTGCTGCAGAACCTATGGAGCCACTTTTAATGACTTCCTGAAATACCACGAGTTGCTGTGTTTTCGGTAGAATAATAGTGTTCATAATATTCTGCGCTTATTTCCCTATGACGGAGCGGATTCTACCTAATAGTGTTTAAGGGGGTATGTGCTGTCACTCACAATTTGCTTTTTCGCACGCTTCACAGGAACAACGAAAACCAAAAAATGCATTTATTATCAATAAGATAAATAAATACAACCACACCATTACGCTGATATCGATCAATAAAAGCAGTAGTAATAAATTTATTTTATGGCGATAACCTTGATAAATTTTTCAGCGTTAAAAAAATCAATAAAGACGATCTTTCAGGCAATTAAAGACCAATAAATAACCGCTATTTGCTTGAAACATTCTTTCAATTTATTAAATTTTTCCGATGCGAATTTTCAGGTTTGCGGAAAAGAGTGGAATGCGTCACATATTCACGGGAGAAATGTATTTGATTTCAATATATGCATATCAAACGAGAAAAGATTCTCGATCATATAGGTAACAAACATAACAAATTATCAATACTGAAAATCACCTGTTTTTTAGCGTGAAATTTTGTGATGGCGATCGTCTACAGATGCAGGAGCGATACGGAAGGGGTAAAAACAGTGAAATGTGCTTAATGTCGCAAATATGAGAATTGATGTCGTTTGTCCGGCGCTGCGCTTACCCATCCAGCATCACCCGGAAAGCAAAAACCCCGCCGAAGCGGGGTTTTTTAAGAAGTTGAAGCTGACCGATAAGCCGGGTTCTGTCGTGGACAGTCATTCATCTAGGCCAGCAATCGCTCACTGGCTCAAGCAGCCTACCCGGGTTCAGTACGGGCCGTACCATGTGAACCCCTATTTGGCCTTGCTCCGGGTGGAGTTTACCGTGCCACGGACTGTTACCAGCCGCGCGGTGCGCTCTTACCGCACCCTTTCACCCTTACCTGATCCCGCTTGCGCGGGCCATCGGCGGTTTGCTCTCTGTTGCACTGGTCGTGGGTTTCCCCCCCAGGCGTTACCTGGCACCCTGCCCTATGGAGCCCGGACTTTCCTCCCCTCCGCCCGTCTCCCCCGAAAGGGACGACGACGAAGCGGCGACTGTCTGGTCAGCTTCGGCGCGCAGTATAGAGGGTTTGCGCGCCGCTGTCACCCTCAGGTGTGGGCAAGGCGTGATTAACGCGCCACTTCCACCTTCGCCAGTTTTTCGTAGTAGCACGCAATCGCGCTGTGATCGGCCGTGCCCAGGCCATCGGCACGCAGCGCCTGCATCATCTCCATGACCGCCGCGGTCAGCGGCAGCTGCGCGCCTACGCCGTGTGACGTATCCAGCGCGTTCGCCAGATCTTTAATGTGCAGGTCGATGCGGAAACCGGGTTTGAAATTACGATCCATGATCATCGGCGCTTTGGCATCCAGCACGGTACTGCCCGCTAGACCGCCGCGAATGGCCTGGTAGACCAGATCCGGGTTGACGCCCGCTTTGGTTGCCAGAGTCAGCGCTTCGGACATGGCGGCAATGTTCAGCGCCACAATCACCTGGTTTGCCAGCTTGGTCACGTTACCCGCCCCGATGTCCCCGGTATGCACCACGGAGCCCGCCATGGCTTTCATCAGGTCGTAGTATCTATCGAAAACGGCTTTATCTCCGCCGACCATCACCGACAGCGTGCCGTCGATCGCTTTCGGCTCACCGCCGCTGACCGGCGCATCCAGCATATCGACGCCCTTCGCTTTTAACGCCTCGCTGATTTCACGGCTTGCAAGCGGCGCAATAGAACTCATATCAATCAGCACCAGGCCCAGCTTCGCACCGTCGATAATGCCGTTCTCACCCAGCGCAACCTCTTTAACATGCGGGGAGTTGGGCAGCATGGTGATGATGACATCGCACTGCTCGGCAATGGCCTTCGCGGTGGTGGCCGTTTCAGCGCCCGCCGCTATCACCTCTGCCACGGCCTGCGGATTGTGATCGGATACCACCAGTGAGTAACCCGCTTTGATGAGGTTCTTACTCATTGGTTTACCCATGATCCCCAGGCCAATAAAACCCACTTTCAGCGTCATAATCTGTTTCCTCAATGATGGTTATTTTTTAAAAGCGTCGGCTAATTTCTGCGTGGCCGAGCGGAATACGCCGAGGTCGCTGCCGACGGCAACAAACGTGGCTCCCCACTCCAGATAGCGACGGGCGTCAGCCTCAACCGGCGCCAGAATGCCGCACGGTTTGCCGTGAGCTTTAGCGCGGGCAAAGATGTGCTGGATCGCGCGCTGCACTTCAGGGTGGCTGGCGTTACCCAGATGGCCAAAAGCGGCCGCCAGATCGCTTGGGCCGACGAAGATACCGTCCACGCCGTTTGTGGCTGCAATCGCGTCAACGTTATCAACGCCCTGCTGGCTCTCGATCTGAACCAGAATAGTGATGTTGTTATTGGACTGCGCGAAGTAGTCCGGCACGGTGCCAAACATATTGGCGCGATGCGAAACGGAAACGCCGCGGATCCCTTCAGGCGGATAGCGCGTTGAGGCTACGGCCAGGGCCGCTTGTTCTTCCGTCTCCACAAACGGGATCAGGAAGTTGTAGAAACCGATATCCAGCAGGCGCTTGATAATTACCGGCTCGTTAGTTGGCACGCGCACTACCGGGGCGCTGAGGCTGCCTTTCAGCGCCATCAGCTGCGGAATAAAGGTGCTGATATCGTTCGGCGCATGTTCGCCGTCCAGCACCAGCCAGTCGAACCCGGCCAGGCCCAGCACTTCGGTGCTGATTGGGTTTGCCAGCGCGGACCAGCAGCCAATCTGAATCTGGTGTGCCGCGAGGGCCGCTTTAAATTTATTCGGGAAGATATCGTTACTCATCATATTTACCTTTTTAATTCGCAGCCTATATCAGCATCATTTTATTTATTCAGACACCGCACCAGCATTATATTTATTATTCCGACGTATTTTGGCGTTATAAAATCGTCATTCAGTATAAGACGCAATCCACGACCGCACATTGTTTTAATGCTCAAGTATTGCGTTACACTTCGATAAATTTTTTTGCATATGCACAAGGCGCTGGGCGCTAATGCACAGAATCAGGCATTACTGGTTCTGGAGCGATCGCGATCACATTTTCATATCCCCTATGCTGACATGCTTTATTTCTGAAAGCCGCGTATTTATTTCTACCATTAGAAAATTGGCTGAATTTATTATCAGACACTTTGCTGGAGAATACTGAACAATGGCCGACATTGAAATTCGACAGGCATCGCCGACGGCGTTTTATATAAAAGTCCACGACACCGATAATGTGGCGATAATTGTCAACGACAATGGCTTAAAAGCAGGCACCCGCTTCCCGGACGGGCTGGAACTGATTGAGCATATTCCGCAGGGACATAAGGTCGCCCTGGTGGATATCCCTGCTAACAGCGAAATCGTACGTTACGGTGAAGTCATCGGCTATGCCGTTCGCTCTATACCGCAGGGGAGCTGGGTTGAGGAGTCGCTGGTGGCGCTGCCGGAAGCGCCGCCGCTGAACACGCTTCCGCTGGCGACCCGCGTGCCGGAACCGCTTCCTCCGCTGGAGGGCTATACCTTCGAAGGCTACCGCAACGCGGACGGCAGCGTCGGCACCAAGAATCTGCTCGGCATTACCACCAGCGTGCACTGCGTGGCGGGCGTAGTGGATTACGTGGTGAAAATCATCGAACGCGATCTGCTGCCGAAATACCCGAACGTCGACGGCGTGGTGGGCCTGAACCACCTCTACGGCTGCGGCGTGGCGATTAACGCACCCGCTGCGGTAGTGCCGATCCGCACCATTCACAATATTGCCCTCAACCCGAACTTTGGCGGCGAGGTGATGGTAATTGGTCTGGGGTGTGAAAAATTGCAGCCAGAGCGCCTGCTGCAGGGCACCGAAGATGTCAAAGCCATTCCGGCAGACGAGGCCAGCATCGTGCGTCTGCAGGACGAACGCCACGTGGGTTTCCGCTCAATGGTCGACGATATCCTGCAGGTGGCTGAACGCCATCTGGACAAGCTCAACAAGCGCCAGCGCGAAACCTGCCCCGCGTCTGATTTGGTGGTGGGCACCCAGTGCGGCGGCAGCGATGCCTTCTCCGGCGTGACGGCCAACCCGGCGGTGGGCTATGCGTCCGATCTGCTTGTTCGCTGCGGCGCCACGGTGATGTTTTCCGAGGTAACCGAAGTGCGTGACGCCATCCATCTGCTCACGCCGCGCGCCGTTAATGAAGAGGTCGGCAAGCGCCTGCTCGAGGAAATGGCCTGGTACGATAGCTATCTCGATATGGGCAAAACCGACCGCAGCGCCAACCCGTCTCCGGGGAACAAAAAAGGCGGCCTCGCGAACGTGGTGGAAAAAGCCCTTGGTTCGATTGCCAAATCCGGACAGAGTGCGATTGTGGAAGTGCTTTCTCCGGGCCAGCGCCCGACGAAGCGCGGCCTGATTTACGCGGCAACGCCGGCCAGCGATTTCGTCTGCGGCACGCAGCAGGTGGCGTCCGGCATTACGGTACAGGTCTTTACCACCGGGCGCGGCACGCCGTACGGCCTGATGGCGGTGCCGGTGATCAAGATGGCGACCCGTACCGAGCTGGCAAACCGCTGGTATGACTTAATGGACATCAACGCGGGCACCATCGCCACCGGAGAAGAGAGCATTGAGGACGTGGGCTGGAAACTGTTCCACTTCATTCTGGATGTCGCCAGCGGGCGGAAGAAAACCTTCTCGGATCAATGGGGATTACATAATCAGCTGGCGGTGTTTAACCCGGCACCGGTGACGTGATTTTTCGCACCACATCTATCCCGCATTTAGGTAACCCGCCGGACACGCTGCAAATCTTCCAGGTTGAGGCGATACCTGTTAACTGAAAGACGCATAACGATCTGCAGGCCGGGTTAGGCGCAGCCGCCACCCGGTAAAACAGGCGGCAGGGGCTTACTCCCCCTGCTGCTCCAGCGCATGCTTATACAGCGCATTTTTCTTCACGCCGTGAATTTCCGCCGCCAGCGCAGCGGCCTTCTTCAGCGGCAGTTCCGCCTGCAGCAGCGCCAGCGTGCGCAGCGCGTCGGCTGGCAGCGCGTCTTCCTGCGCCTTATGCCCTTCGACGATCAGCACCATTTCACCCTTGCGGCGGTTTTCGTCTTCCTTCACCCACGCCAGCAGTTCACCCACTGGCGCACCGTGAATGGTTTCCCAGGTTTTGGTCAGCTCGCGCGCCAGCACCACGTAGCGGGCTTCTCCCCACACGGTCACCATATCTTCCAGGCTCTCCAGCAGGCGGTGCGTGGATTCGTAGAAAATCAGGGTGCGCGGTTCCGCTTCCAGATCTTTTAACACGTCGCGACGGCCTTTGGATTTGGCAGGCAGGAAGCCTTCATAGCAGAAACGGTCAGACGGCAGACCTGCGGCGCTCAGCGCAGCAATGGCAGCGCACGGCCCCGGCAGCGGCACAACGCGAATACCGGCTTCACGACAGGTACGCACCAGGTGATAGCCGGGATCGTTGATCAGCGGCGTACCGGCGTCGGAGACCAGGGCAATGTTCTGCCCCTCTTTCAGCTTCGCCACCAGCGTTTCGGCTTTTTGTTGCTCATTGTGATCGTGCAGAGCAAACAGACGAGCGTTAATCGCGAAATGTTGCAGCAGCAGGCCGGTGTGGCGGGTATCTTCAGCAGCAATTAAATCAACAGCTTGCAGTACGGTGAGCGCACGTTGGGTAATATCAGACAAATTCCCGATAGGAGTAGGTACAATATAAAGCTGGCCTTGAGAATTATCTGCCGTTTCGTGTTGTTTCATTGTTTCGTCCGTATTGCCGATTTAATATTGAGCATTGCATAAAAAAATCACTGGATACAGTATGGTACCGTTAACGTTTCTTCGAAAAAAAGCCACGCGCAGCGTGCCGCTTCTGCTGGCAGCCCTGATCTTTGCAGGCTGTGGCACCCAGGCACCTGACCAGAGCACCGCCCATCTTCAGGGGTCTGCTCAGGCTGATTCTGGCTTTTATCTGCAACAAATGTCGCAGAGTTCAAATGATACCAAGACCAACTGGCAATTACTCGCCATTCGTGCACTGCTGAAAGAGGGTAAAACCCAGCAGGCAGCCGAACTGTTTAACCAGTTGCCAAAAGATCTTAACGACGCCCAGCGTCGTGAGCAGAGCCTGCTCTCTGCCGAGCTGAAGGTCGCGCTGAAAGATTACGCCGCCGCGAAGAAGATCCTCGGTGACATTGACGTGAGCGCGCTGGATAAAAATCAGCAGGCTCGCTTCTGGCAGGCGGGCATTACCGCTGAGCAGGGGCGCCCTTCCCTCACGCTGCTCCGCGCCCTCGTCGCGCAAGAGCCGCTGCTCGGCGGTGCCGATAAGCAAAAAAATATTGATGCCACCTGGCAAGCGCTTGCCTCGATGACTCAGGAACAGGCGCAGGCTCTGGTCATCAACGCCGATGAAAACGTCCTTCAGGGCTGGCTGGATCTGCAGCAGATGTGGTTTAACAACCGCAGCGATCCAAAGATGCTGAAGGCCGGTATTACGGACTGGCAGACGCGCTACCCGCAAAACCCGGGGGCGAAAATGCTGCCAACCCAGCTGGTAAACGTGCAGAACTTTAAGCCAGCGTCCACCAGCAAAATCGCCCTGCTTCTGCCGCTCAACGGCCAGGCGGCGGTGTTTGGCCGTACCATTCAGCAGGGCTTTGAAGCCGCGAAAAACGGTACCACTTCGGTAACCGGCAGCGCGGTTCCCGCGCAGGCGGCCCAGTCGGCTAACGTGAATGATGTGGTCAGCCCGTCCGCAGCGGAGACCAGCGATCTGACCACGGCGCAAGCGCCGGCGCAGGGTACGATGCAAAACCCGGTGACGGCCCCGACGACGCCTCCGGCTACAGCAACTCCGGCTACTACAGCACCAGCGACTCAGGCTCCGGCCGAAACGCAAGTGGCACCAGCACCTGAAGCGACAGCAGAACAGCCTCAACAGCAGCCTGCGCAACCCGCAGCCCAGCCTGCCGCTCAGCCGCAGGCCGTGGCAACCACCAGCGCCAACCCGGGCGCTGAGGTAAAAATTTACGACACCAGCTCGCAGCCGCTTGACCAGGTTCTGGCGCAGGTTCAGCAGGACGGGGCCAGCATCGTTGTCGGTCCGCTGCTGAAAAACAACGTGGAAGAGCTGATGAAGAGCAATACCACGCTGAACGTGCTGGCGCTCAACCAGCCTGAGCAGGTTCAGAACCGGGCCAATATTTGCTACTTCGCGCTTTCCCCTGAAGATGAAGCCCGCGATGCGGCGCGCCATATTCACGAGCAGGGTAAACAGGCTCCGCTGCTGCTCATCCCACGCAGCGCGCTGGGCGATCGCGTGGCCAACGCCTTTGCCGATGAGTGGCAGAAGCTGGGCGGCGGCGTGGTGCTGCAGCAGAAATTCGGTTCCGTCTCTGAACTGCGCGCGGGCGTAAACGGTGGAGCGGGTATCGCGCTCAACGGCAGCCCTGTCACCGCGAGCCTGCCGCAGCAGCAGGGCGTGACGATTGGCGGCCTGACGATCCCTGCCCCGCCTACCGACGCGCAGATTAGCGGTGGCGGTAAAGTGGATGCGGCCTATATCGTTGCCACGCCGCAGGAGATCGCCTTTATCAAACCGATGATCGCGATGCGTAACGGCAGCCAGAGCGGCGCAACGCTTTACGCCAGCTCACGCAGCGCGCAGGGCACCGCAGGCCCGGATTTCCGTCTGGAAATGGACGGTCTGCAGTACAGCGAAATTCCGATGCTGGCAGGCAGCAACCCGGCGCTGATGCAGCAGGCGCTGAGTACAGTACGTAACGATTATTCGCTGGCGCGTCTGTATGCAATGGGTGTCGATGCATGGGCGCTGGCGAACCACTTTACCCAGATGCGTCAGGTGCCGGGCTTTGAGCTTAACGGCAACACCGGCGATCTGACCGCGACTCAGGACTGCGTGATCAACAGGAAGTTATCATGGCTCAAATACCAGCAGGGGCAAATCGTCCCGGCCAGTTAAGCCGTAAAGAGACCGGCGATGCGTGGGAGTTAAAGGCGCGTCGCTGGCTTGAAGGCAAAGGACTGCGCTTTATCGCCGCTAACGTCCGCGGGCGCGGCGGCGAAATTGATCTGATCATGAAAGAGGGTCAGGTCATCGTGTTTGTAGAAGTCCGTTTTCGACAGTCCTCCCGTTTTGGCGGTGCTGCCGCCAGCGTGACGCTCGCCAAACAACATAAATTATTACAGACTGCCCACTTGTGGCTTGCCCGCCATAATGGGAGCTTTGATACTGTGGATTGCCGGTTCGATGTGATAGCCTTCACCGGAAATGAGATCGAATGGCTTAAAAACGCTTTTGGCGAAGACGCATAATTAAGATTTAAAAGGGATAACGTGCTCGAAAGAATTAAAGTGTGCTTCACAGAAAGCATCCAGACTCAGATTGCCGCGGCGGAAGCCCTTCCGGATGCTATCTCGCGTGCCGCAATGACGCTGGTGCAATCCCTGCTTAATGGCAACAAAATCCTCTGTTGTGGCAACGGCACGTCAGCCGCCAACGCACAGCATTTTGCTGCCAGCATGATCAATCGCTTTGAAACAGAACGCCCGAGTTTACCCGCCATTGCACTTAATACCGATAATGTGGTCTTAACGGCGATTGCTAACGATCGTCTGCATGACGAAATTTACGCAAAGCAGGTGCGAGCCCTGGGTCATGCGGGAGATGTGCTGCTGGCCATCTCCACGCGCGGCAATAGCCGGGACATTGTCAAAGCCGTTGAAGCCGCCGTCACCCGCGACATGACCATCGTGGCCTTAACCGGCTATGACGGGGGTGAGCTGGCGGGTCTGCTTGGGCCGCAGGATGTGGAAATCCGCATTCCTTCTCACCGAAGCGCGCGTATTCAGGAGATGCATATGCTCACGGTGAACTGCTTATGTGATTTGATCGATAACACGCTTTTCCCTCACCAGGATGATTAAGGAGTTCTTATGAAGGCTTTATCGACCCTCGCAGTCCTTATGTCTGCATTACTGCTTCAGGGATGTATCGCTGCGGCCGTTGTGGGTACCGCCGCGGTAGGCACCAAAGCGGCAACCGATCCACGCACCGTGGGGACACAGGTGGATGACGGTACGCTGGAGCTGCGCGTCAACAGTGCGCTGTCGAAAGACGAACAAATCAAGAAAGAAGCGCGTATCAACGTGACGGCTTATCAGGGCAAAGTGCTGCTGGCAGGCCAGGCGCCGAATCTGGAGCTCGCCTCGCGTGCGAAACAGATTGCGATGGGCGTCGAAGGGACCACAGAGGTGTTTAACGAAGTGCGCCAGGGCAAGCCAATTGGCCTGGGTGACGCCTCTTCCGATACCTGGATCACCACCAAAGTGCGTTCCCAGCTGCTGGGCTCGGACCAGGTGAAATCTTCCAACGTGAAAGTGACGACTGAAAACGGCGAAGTGTTCCTGCTGGGTCTGGTGACCGACCGTGAAGGGAAAGCGGCGGCGGATATCGCCAGCCGGGTGAGCGGCGTGAAGCACGTCACCACCGCGTTTACTTACATCAAATAAAAAAAATCCCCTCGCTTGAGGGGATTTTTTTGTAGGCCCGGTAAGCGCCAGCGCCACCGGGCTTTTTTTACATCAACGCAATACTGCCCACCATCACCCCGCTCAACGCCACCAGCCCTGCGGTCAGCCACAGCGCTTTCGCTGGGAACGACTTACGCAGCATGATAAGCGACGGCAGGCTGATCGCCGGCAGCGTAATCAGCAGCGCCAGCGCCGGCGCGGTGCCCATACCGGCCAGCATCATGGTCTGAACAATCGGGATTTCCGCCGCCGTTGGGATCACAAACAGGCAGCCTGCAACGGCCATCGCAATGACCCACATCAGCGTGTTGTCGATAGCGCCATCCGCATGCGGAAAGAGCCAGACGCGCGCCGCTCCCAGCACCAGTACCGCCAGGATATAGACCGGGATGGTGCTCCAGAAAAGCTGCCATAGCGCCCTGCCCCAGCGCGCAAAGAAGCCCCCCTGCGGCTCGCTGACGTCCAGCTCAACGGCTGCGGGTTCTGCGGCAGTATCCTTCACCAGTTTTTGCACCAGCGTCGCCACCACCAGCACGGTCAGCAGCCCGGCAACCAGGCGGATGAACGCGAAATGCCAGCCCAGCACAAAGCCCATAAACACCAGCGTTGCCGGGTTGAGCAGCGGGTTCCCCATCCAGAACGCCAGCGCGCCGCCCATCGACACGCGCTGACGGCGCATCCCTGCAGTCACGGGCGCGGCGCAGCAGGAACACATCATCCCCGGCAGGGAGAAAATCGTCCCCAGCAGCGTGCCCTGAAAGCGCGGCTGCCCAAGGGTTTTCACCAGCCAGTTACGGGGGATAAGCACCTGAATCAGCGAGCCCAGAATGACGCCTAAAACGGCGGCCTTCCAGACGGCAAGGAAGTAGACCATGGCATAGTCCCACGCCGCCTGCAGCGGGCTGGAATCAGCCTGAGCGAGAATAGATTTACCGATGCTGTGCGTTTCGGCGGCGGTGAAGGCTTTGCCGTAGTACGGCTGCCATTTCACGTACCAGAGGCCAACAATGACCACGAGAAAGAAGAGTGCGGGCTTCCACCATTGGACAGGTGTTGCCGCCTGAGATGAAGACTGACCAGTCATAGCATTCCCCGGAGAGTATTAGGTTATTCGCCGGGGGAGTTTACGCCTCGCCCTGCGCGATTTCACGCAGTTTTGCCGAAGGGATAATGTTAACACCCGCTTTCGACGGGGCCAGCCCCTCTTTTAACATCGCGCGTGCGACGTCCCGCGCCTCGATGGATTTCCAGTTGCCGGGAAGAATGCGAAACAGCGGGGCAAATATCGACTCGTTAAACCGGCGTTCGTCCCGGTGGCCGATCAGCATCGAAGGGCGCACTATCGTCAGCTGTTCCCATTTCTGCGCTATCAGCGCATCCTCCATCTTGCCCTTCACCTTGTTGTAGAAGAAAGGCGATCCGGCACTGGCGCCCAGGGCGCTGACCACCAGAAAATGTTTGGCGCCCAGCTTTTTCGCCGTGAGTGCGGTATCCACCACCAGCGTATAGTCGGCGTGGATAAAGGCCTCTTTGCTGCCCGCCTCCCGCCGCGTGGTGCCCAGACAGCAAAAGGCGATATCAATGGGATCCTGCACCTGCGCCAGCGCGTCGGTCAGCTGAGGATCGTGCGGATTAAAGACGCCGGATAAGTCCGCCAGCGGTCGACGCGTCGGGGCGGCGATATAGTTCACGCGGCGATCCTGAATCAGCAGCCGCAGCAGATGATCGCCCACTAACCCGGTAGCACCCGTAATCAATACCTGACTCATCTTTTCCCCTTTACAGAATTGTCCGTTTGCGAACTCAGCGTCGTCGACCACACTTAGAAGTCTGTTACAGGTAAGTATTTACCACAAGCGGAGAAAAATCAGTCTGAAGCCAAAACAACGGAGGAAGCATGGGCAAGAAAATCGCAGTCTTGATTACCGACGAGTTTGAAGATTCAGAATTCACCTCTCCAGCAGAGGCGTTCCGCAAGGCGGGACATGAGGTCATCACCATTGAGAAAGAGGCGGGTAAAACGGTGACAGGCCATAAGGGCGAGGCGACCGTGACCATCGATGAGAGCATTGATAACGTTAGCCCCTCAGATTTCGACGCTCTGCTGTTACCCGGCGGCCATTCCCCGGATTCCCTGCGCGGGGACGAGCGCTTCGTGACCTTCACCCGAGACTTTGTCTCGACCGGCAAACCGGTCTTTGCCATTTGCCACGGCCCGCAGCTGCTCATCAGCGCAGAAGTAGTCCGCGGGCGAAAGCTTACCGCCGTGAAACCGATCGTTATCGATCTGAAAAACGCGGGGGCCGAGTTTTACGATCAGGAGGTGGTCAACGACAAAGACCAGCTGATCACCAGCCGAACCCCGGACGATCTCCCGGCGTTTAACCGCGAAGCGCTACGCCTCCTCGGCGCGTAACCAGTGCAGCTTCTTGCCAAAGCCCAGGGTGTTGTCGGTAAATTTCAGCTCATCGAGGCGGATTTCCCACACCGGGGCTTTTAGCGCAGCGGCAACGGGAAAGCGGCGCGTGTAGAGCTTACGGCGCGCGTCGCTCTCTTCACCCTCCAGACGACGGATCTCCCCTTTAAACTGCACGCCGCGGATCAGCGCGACCGTTTTCGGCTGGCCGTTTACCGTCCCCGCCACCTTTGCCTGCTGGCCGGTCATCTGCGCATGACGCGTTTTGTCTTCACTCATGACATAAAAAGCCACGCGCGCAGGGTCATAGTAGTAAAACGCATTTGCGCACCACATCTCACCCTCGTCACAGACGCACCAGGTGACAACATGCTGCTTCGCCAGCCAGCGGTTAATGGCGGCCAGTGTTTCCATTTTCGTTCTCTCTCATGCTATGGTGCGTTCACCTTAACATACTGAATCCGTTTACCGTGTGCTGGTTTCTCTATCTTGTCCGAACCGCTGATAACGCTCTCTACACCGGGATCACCACCGATGTGGCGCGGCGTTTTTTACAACATCAAACGGGAAAAGGGGCAAAGGCGCTGCGGGGGAAAGGGGAATTACAGCTCGCCTTCTCAGCGGCGGTCGGCGACCGTTCGCTGGCGCTCAGGCTGGAATACCGCATCAAGCAGCTGACGAAGCGCCAGAAAGAGCGCCTCGTGACCGGAGACGGCTCCTTTGAGGCGCTGCGCGAGAGCCTGATTAAAAGCGATTGAAATGGTCGTGATACTCGACCAGGCCATTGACGCCGTTGAGCGCATCGTCCGCCAGGCGATGGACCTGGAAAGCGGATTCCGTACCCGGCCAGCGGCAGCGCAGATCGTAATGCGCGGCCTGCTCAAAGCCTAAACGGCCATAGAACGCAGGATCGCCCAGCGTGACAACGGCCGCGTAACCGAACTCATTGAGCGAATCCAGCCCTTCATAGACCAGCTGGCGTGCCAGCCCCTGCCCGCGATAGCTTTCATCTACCGCCAGCGGCGCCATGCCTACCCACTGCAGCTCTTCGCCCTGAACGATGACCGGACTGAAGGCAACATAGCCCACCACCTGACCTTCGTCATCGGTGGCAACCAGCCCCAGCGTAATCAGGCCGTCTTCGCGAAGGTCGTGGACCAGTTGGGCTTCGGCATCGCTCGCAAAGGCGCGGCGTAACAACGCATCGATCCCCGGCGCATCAATCCCAATTTCGACTCGAATCAGCATGGCTCACCTACTGAAGTGTGTTTACCGTCCGGCGGGGTTTTCAGCCCGGCCTCAACGAAATCTGCCATTTGCATTAACATCACGCGCAGCGCTTTCGGCATCTGCTCCAGCTCAATGGCATCCATTAAATTCTTCACGTACAGGCCCAGCTCCGTGTCGCCTTCAATTACCAGACGGCGCTGGAAGAAGAGCGTATCCGGATCCTGCTTGCGCGCGGCGATCATCAGCAGATCGCTGGCGTTGGCGCTAAAGCTCACATCCGCCTCGGCGGATTCGCGTACGATCAGCTGGTCATTCTCAACGGAGGTAAACCAGCGCAGCCCGATGTCACGCACCTCAATGCTTAACCAGCGGCCTTCCAGGAACTCCAGCTCGCCGTCCTGCAGCGCCTGGCGGAACTGCCAGCTCAGGACCTGCTCCAGCACCTGGCGTTTAAGCGCGAACGGTGCCAGCTTGACCGGCACGCTCAGCATTGATGGACCAAATTGTACGAGACGTGAACGCAGTTTATCCAGCACGAGCTTTACTCCCTGATATCTATAGTCCTGCTATTTTGCCATATCCGAAGCGCAACATAGCGGCGTAAATCAACAAACCGTCGTCAGCCGTACCTCATTATTGGTGTCATCAATACGCCATTAGCTGCCTTAAATCAAAAATTGTCGCGTATGGGTTAATTAAAATCCCAGCTCGTTAACAATTTTGCGATCGACTACATCAGGATAAATTATGGAGCTGCTCTGCCCTGCCGGAAATCTTCCGGCGCTTAAGGCGGCCATCGAAAATGGGGCCGATGCGGTCTATATCGGGCTGAAAGATGACACCAACGCCCGCCATTTTGCTGGCCTTAACTTTACGGAGAAAAAGCTTCAGGAAGCCGTTAACTTCGTTCACCAGCACCGCCGCAAGCTGCATATCGCCATCAATACCTTTGCTCATCCTGACGGCTACGCCCGCTGGCAGCGCGCGGTGGATATGGCGGCACAGCTGGGTGCCGATGCGCTGATCCTGGCCGACCTCGCCATGCTTGAGTATGCGGCAGAACGCTATCCCCATATTGAGCGCCACGTCTCTGTTCAGGCATCTGCCACCAACGAAGAGGCGGTGCGTTTTTACCATCAACACTTTGACGTGGCCCGCGTGGTGCTGCCGCGCGTGCTCTCTATTCATCAGGTTAAGCAACTCGCGCGCGTCACGCCAGTACCGCTGGAAGTTTTTGCCTTTGGCAGCCTGTGCATCATGGCCGAAGGCCGCTGCTATCTTTCCTCTTATTTAACCGGTGAATCGCCGAATACCGTCGGGGCCTGCTCTCCTGCCCGCTTTGTTCGCTGGCAGCAGACCCCTCAGGGGCTGGAATCTCGCCTGAATGAGGTGCTGATTGACCGCTACCAGGACGGTGAAAACGCCGGTTATCCAACCCTGTGTAAAGGCCGCTATCTGGTCGACGGCGAGCGCTATCACGCGCTGGAGGAGCCGACCAGCCTCAACACGCTGGAGCTGCTGCCGGAACTGCTGGCGGCCAATATTGCCTCGGTGAAAATCGAAGGTCGTCAGCGCAGCCCGGCCTACGTGAGCCAGGTGGCGAAAGTGTGGCGTCAGGCCATCGACCGCTGCATGGCGGACCCGCAGAACTACGCTCCACAGCAGGCCTGGATGGAAACGCTTGGTTCGATGTCCGAAGGCACGCAAACCACGCTTGGCGCGTATCACCGTAAATGGCAGTGAGAAAATCATGAAATATTCATTAGGACCGGTGCTCTACTACTGGCCAAAAGAGACGCTGGAAGATTTTTACCAACAGGCCGCCACCAGCAGCGCCGACGTGATTTACCTCGGCGAAGCGGTGTGCAGCAAGCGCCGCGCCACCAAAGTGGGTGACTGGCTGGATATGGCAAAGAGCCTTGCCGGCAGCGGCAAGCAGGTGGTGCTCTCCACGCTCGCGCTGGTGCAGGCGTCGTCCGAACTGGGCGAGCTGAAGCGCTACGTCGAAAACGGCGAGTTCCTGCTGGAAGCGAGCGATCTGGGCGTGGTGAACATGTGCGCTGAACGCAGGCTGCCGTTCGTCGCGGGTCATGCCCTCAACTGCTACAACGCCGTCACCCTGCGCCTGCTGCTCAAACAGGGAATGACGCGCTGGTGCATGCCGGTGGAACTCTCGCGCGACTGGCTGGCAAACCTGCTTAACCAGTGCGACGAGCTGGGCATTCGCAATCAGTTTGAAGTGGAAGTGCTGAGCTACGGCCATCTGCCGCTGGCCTACTCCGCCCGCTGCTTCACCGCGCGCTCGGAAGACCGCCCGAAAGACGAATGCGAAACCTGCTGCATCAAGTACCCGAACGGACGCAGCATGCTGTCGCAGGAGAATCAGCAGGTGTTTGTCCTCAACGGTATTCAGACCATGAGCGGCTATGTCTATAACCTCGGCAACGAGCTGGCGTCGATGGACGGGCTGGTGGATATGGTTCGTCTGTCGCCGCTGGATACCGGCGTGTTCGCGATGCTGGACGCCTTCCGCGCCAATGAAGACGGCGCCGCGCCGCTGCCGCTGACGGCAAACAGCGACTGCAACGGCTACTGGAGACGGCTCGCCGGGCTGGAGCTGCAGGCGTAAAAAAGGCTCACTTTGTTAACAACGGTTATCATTATTTAATGCAGTATTAAAGATTGACCGTCGACAAAGTGAGCTGTTATGACTGACAAAACCATTCCGTTTTCGGTGCTGGATCTGGCGCCGATCCCACAAGGCTCCTCGGCAAGAGAAGCCTTTTCGCACTCTCTCGATCTCGCTCAGCTGGCCGAAAAGCGTGGCTATCACCGCTACTGGCTGGCCGAACATCACAACATGGTGGGCATCGCCAGCGCCGCGACATCGGTACTGATTGGCTATCTGGCTGCAAATACCACCACCCTGCACCTGGGCTCCGGCGGCGTAATGCTGCCAAACCACGCCCCGCTGGTGATTGCCGAGCAGTTTGGCACCCTGAATACCCTCTATCCTGGGCGTATTGATTTGGGTCTTGGTCGTGCACCCGGCAGCGACCAGCCAACGATGCGCGCCCTGCGCCGCCATATGAGCGGCGATATCGACAACTTCCCGCGCGACGTGGCCGAGCTGGTGGACTGGTTCGACGCGCGCGATCCGAACCCGCACGTGCGCCCGGTACCGGGCTACGGTGAGAAGATCCCGGTGTGGCTGTTAGGCTCAAGCCTCTACAGCGCACAGCTCGCCGCACAGCTGGGGCTGCCGTTTGCCTTCGCCTCGCACTTCGCGCCGGATATGCTGCATCAGGCGCTGCATCTTTACCGCACGAACTTTAAACCGTCCGAGCGTCTGGAGAAGCCGTACGCGATGGTGTGCATTAACATCATTGCCGCCGACAGCAATCGCGACGCGGAATTCCTGTTTACCTCAATGCAGCAGGCGTTTGTGAAGCTGCGCCGCGGTGAGACGGGCCAGCTTCCGCCACCGGTGGAGAATATGCATCAGCTGTGGTCCGCCTCCGAGCAGTATGGCGTGCAGCAGGCACTGAGCATGTCGCTGGTAGGCGATAAATCGAAAGTGCGCCACGGGCTGGACGCAGTGCTGCGCGAAACGCAGGCGGATGAGATTATGGTTAACGGCCAGATTTTCGATCACCAGGCGCGTTTGCATTCGTTTGAACTGGCGATGCAGGTGAAAGAGGAATTGGTGGGGTAGTTTTTTGCTTTTCTCCCTCTCCCTATGGGAGAGGGCCGGCGTGAGGGGTTCAACCCCTCGTCTTACTGATACACAGGCAACAGATTAAAACTCGACAGCACGTGTACCAGTGCGTTACCAACGCCGAATACCAGAATCAGCACAATCATCGGCTTGCCGCCCCAGACGCGGAATTTCGGGCTACCGAAGCGTTTACGTGATTTGCGCGCCAGCAGCGCCGGCACAATTGCTGCCCAGATAGTTGCCGCCAGCCCTGCATAGCCGATGGCGTACAGGAAGCCGTTCGGCCACAGCAGACCGCCCACAATCGGCGGCAGGAAGGTCAGCAGCGCGGTTTTTAAACGCCCCATCGCAGAATCATCAAAGCCGAACAGATCCGCCAGATAGTCAAACAGGCCCAGCGTCACGCCCAGGAAAGAGCTCGCCACCGCAAAGTTAGAGAAGATAACCAGCAGCAGATCCAGACTGCGGCTGTTCAGCACGCCGCTCAGCGCCTGCACCAGCACGTCGATGTTACCCCCCTTCTGGGCAATGCCGATAAATTCCGGACGCGGGATGTTGCCCATCGTCCCCAGCAGCCAAATCACATACAGACCCAGCGCCAGCAGCGTGCCGTAGACCAGACACTTCACAATGGTGCGGGGATCTTTGCCGTAGTACTTCATCAGGCTCGGCACGTTACCGTGGTAGCCAAACGACGCCAGACAGAACGGCAGCGTCATCAGCAGGTACGGCGTGTAGGAGGTGTTCACTTCGGCGACGTTAGACAGCGTGGCGGGCGTCACGTGCCCCAGCAGGCTGCCGAAGGTCAGGAAGAAAGTGATGACCTTCGCGCCTAATACGATCGCCGTCATGCGGCTCACCGCTTTGGTACTCATCCAGACGATAAACGCCACAGCCAGCGCAAAACATAACCCTGCCAGACGCGCCGGAACGTTCAGCGACATCTCCGAGAAGGTGTGATGCAGAATCGAGCCGCTCGCCGAAATATACGCGTAGGTCAGGATATAGAGCACAAACGCGATGGACAGGCCGTTCACCAGGTTCCAGCCTTTGCCCAGCAGATCTTTGGTGATGGTGTCGAAGCTGGAGCCAATGCGGTAGTTCAGGTTTGCTTCAAGGATCATCAGCCCGGAATGGAGCATGCAGAACCAGGTAAAGACCAGCGCCGCCAGCGACCAGAAGAACCACGCACCGGACATGACCACTGGCAGGGAAAACATCCCGGCACCAATGATGGTTCCGCCGATGATCACCACGCCGCCAAGCAGCGAAGGTGACGTTTGGGTGGTGGTTAGTGTCGCCATACAGCCTTTTCTCCAGTCAATCATGCGGTTCTGCATTTTAATGTGACGCACTGTACCAGTACAAGAGTACAAAAGGAATAAAAAAAGCCCCGATAGCGTTTATCGGGGCTGTATATTTTACTTTACGTCAGTTGCGTAAGGCTTACGCGTCACGGCGACGGCTGGTGCCTTCGTCACGACGTGGGCCGCGATTTTCGCGACGCTCGCCGGAGAAACGACGTGGTTCACCGCGACCTTCGCTGCGGCCGCCTTCACGACGTTCGCCACCGAAGCTGCGACCACCGCCACGACGCTCACCACCGCGGTCAGGGCGTGGCTGTGCATCGCCCATCAGCTGCATGTTCATCGGCTTGTTCAGGATGCGGGTACGCGTAAAGTGCTGCAGCACTTCGCCCGGCATGCCTTTTGGCAGCTCGATGGTAGAGTGGGATGCGAACAGCTTGATGTTACCAATGTAACGGCTGCTGATGTCGCCTTCGTTAGCGATCGCGCCAACGATGTGACGAACTTCAACGCCATCATCACGGCCCACTTCAATGCGGTACAGTTCCATATCACCCGCGTCGCGACGTTCACGACGTGGACGATCTTCACCACCACGCTCTGGACGGTCACCACGTGGGCCACGGTCATTGCGGTCATTGCGGTCGCCACGACGTTCGAAGCGATCGTCACGGTCACGGAATTCACGCTTTGGACGCATCGGCGCATCTGGTGGCACGATCAGGCTACGTTCGCCCTGAGCCATTTTCAGCAGTGCTGCAGCCAGGGTTTCCATGTCCAGCTCTTCGCCTTCAGCAACAGGCTGAATCTGCGACAGCAGCGCACGGTACTGGTCCAGATCGCTGCTTTCCAGCTGCTGCTGTACTTTCGCGGCGAATTTTTCCAGACGGCGTTTGCCCAGCAGATCTGCGTTTGGCAGGTCAGCTTCTGGAATGGTCAGCTTCATGGTGCGTTCAATGTTACGCAGCAGACGACGCTCGCGGTTCTCAACGAACAGCAGCGCGCGGCCAGCACGACCCGCACGACCGGTACGGCCGATACGGTGAACGTAAGACTCGGAATCCATCGGGATGTCGTAGTTTACAACCAGGCTAATACGCTCAACGTCCAGACCACGTGCTGCCACGTCGGTTGCAATCAGGATATCCAGACGACCGTCTTTCAGACGCTCCAGAGTCTGCTCACGCAGGGCCTGGTTCATGTCGCCGTTCAGCGCTGCGCTGTTGTAGCCGCTACGCTCCAGGGCTTCAGCCACTTCCAGAGTCGCGTTTTTGGTACGCACGAAGATAATCGCCGCATCAAAATCTTCCGCTTCCAGGAAACGTACCAGCGCTTCGTTTTTGCGCATGCCGTACACAGACCAGTAGCTCTGGCTGATGTCCGGGCGAGTGGTTACGCTGGACTGAATACGCACTTCCTGAGGATCTTTCATGAAGCGCTTAGTGATACGACGAATCGCTTCTGGCATGGTGGCAGAGAACAGCGCGGTCTGATGACCGTCCGGGATCTGCGCCATGATGGTTTCGACGTCTTCGATGAAGCCCATACGCAGCATTTCATCTGCTTCATCCAGTACCAGGCCGCTCAGTTTAGAGAGGTCCAGAGTACCGCGCTTCAGGTGATCCAGCAGACGGCCCGGCGTACCGACAACAATCTGTGGGCCCTGGCGCAGGGCGCGTAACTGCACGTCATAACGCTGGCCGCCGTACAGGGCTACCACGTTTACGCCGCGCATATGTTTAGAGAATTCCGTCATGGCTTCTGCAACCTGAACAGCCAGTTCACGGGTTGGAGCCAGGACGAGGATCTGCGGTGCACGCAGGTCCGGATCAATGTTGTTCAGCAGCGGCAGCGAGAATGCTGCAGTTTTACCGCTACCAGTCTGGGCCATGCCCAGCACGTCACGACCAGAAAGCAGGTGTGGGATACACTCAGCCTGGATCGGAGATGGTTTTTCGTAACCCAGATCGTTAAGGGCTTCAAGGATAGGAGCCTTCAGGCCCAGATCTGCAAAAGTGGTTTCGAATTCAGCCATGTAGTACAAGTGCCTCGATATTAATGGCGGCCAGTCTACTTAGCTCATCGTGAAAATGATTAGCAATTTTCATTGAAAAGTGTGAACCGGCTCAAAGTAGGTGTATTGACGAACAACAACGCCCTCACCAGTTAAGGTGATGGCAATCAAAAGATTACGGGCTGATGTTTATGTCGTCAGCTATTGCTGGTCCGATTCTGCCAGGTCGTCATGCTCCTGGCCCAAGAGCGATAATTCCAACAATGCATAACGGTGCTCAACGAAGTTGTGTACGTTGTTAGCAACCGCTAATTTGAACAGTGCCGTAGCGCTGTCCATATCCCCCAGACTTAGGTAGTACTTACCTAAATAGAAGTTGGTTTCACTGAGATGCTCAGCGAGCGAGGTGTTATCCGTTGCGTCCGCCTTGAGGCGTTCCATCAGCGTTGCTTCGCTAATGTTGCCCAGGTAGAACTCGACAATGTTCCATCCCCACTGTTCCTTGTCCGATTTATCGAAGCGCTGTTTCAGTGCCTCTTTTGCCTGCTTCTCATCGAGCTTCCGCTCAACGATGTAAAGCCACAGGCTACGGAAAGGATCATTAGGATCGTCTTGATAAAACGCCAGCAGATCATCTTGCGCTAACTTATCACGACCGCCGTAATACAATGCGATACCGCGATTCAAGTGCGCGTAGTTGTAAGTTGGATCAAGCTCAAGTACAGAATCAAACGCTTCATAGGCAGCATCAAAATTGCCTGCCTGCGTTAAATAAATGCCTAAGTAATTGAATACTTCAGGCATATCAGGTCGGATAGCCAGCGCTTGTGAAAAATCATTTCGCGCCAATGCCCTCAGACCGAGACTATCATACAACACTCCGCGCTCATATAAAAGCTGTGCGCGTTCTTCATCGGTTAAAGCCCGACTGGCAAGTATTTGTTCCATGCGTGCCAGAATCACTTCCTGCTGCAAAGTCGGTTGCAATGGCACTGCGAGGACTTCGCTCTTACGCCAGGCAGAGTTGCTGCATCCTGCCAGCGTTAAAGCTGTCGCAACGAAACACCAGCGCAAAAAAGGCTTCATTTCCCACTCCCGAAGACAACTATTGGATGAACGTCCTGTCCCCCGGCGGCTTAACAAGGCGTCCTGCCTGATAATAGGCCCTCCGCAAAGCGGAGGGCAAATGGCAACTTACTCGCCTTGCTGTTCTGCTGCCTGTGCTTCTGGCGCAGCAGCTGGCTGAGACTGCTCGGTTGCTTCTTTAATGCTCAGACGGATACGGCCCTGGCGATCAACTTCCAGCACTTTCACCGGGACTTCCTGACCCATCTGCAGATAATCGGTCACTTTCTCAACGCGCTTGTCAGCGATCTGAGAGATGTGAACCAGACCTTCTTTACCGCCACCGATGGCAACGAACGCGCCAAAGTCAACGATACGGGTCACTTTACCTGCATAGACGCGGCCCACTTCGATCTCTGCCGTGATTTCTTCGATGCGACGGATCGCGAATTTCGCTTTCTCGCCGTCGGTTGCTGCGATCTTCACAGTACCGTCATCTTCGATTTCGATCGTGGTGCCAGTCTCTTCGGTCAGCGCACGGATTACGGAACCGCCCTTACCGATAACATCTTTGATCTTGTCTGGATTGATCTTGATGGTGTGGATACGTGGAGCGAACTGAGAAATGTCGCCACGCGGCGCGTTAATCGCCTGTTCCATCACGCCCAGGATGTGCAGACGCGCACCTTTAGCCTGGTTCAGAGCAACCTGCATGATCTCTTTGGTGATACCTTCAATTTTGATATCCATCTGCAGCGCAGAGATACCTTCGCGGGAACCCGCTACTTTGAAGTCCATATCGCCCAGGTGGTCTTCGTCACCCAGAATGTCAGACAGAACAACGAAGTTGTCGCCTTCTTTCACCAGGCCCATTGCGATACCCGCAACGGCGGCTTTGATCGGCACGCCTGCATCCATCAGCGCCAGAGAAGCACCACACACGGAAGCCATGGAAGAAGAACCGTTGGATTCGGTGATTTCAGAAACCACACGAACGGTATACGGGAATTTGTCAGCTTCTGGCATCACTGCCAGCACGCCGCGCTTCGCCAGACGACCGTGACCAATTTCACGACGCTTCGGCGAGCCAACCATACCGGTTTCGCCTACGGAGTACGGAGGGAAGTTGTAGTGGAACAGGAAGCTGTCAGTGCGCTCGCCCATCAGTTCGTCGATGATCTGTGCATCACGTGCAGTACCCAGGGTCGCGGTAACCAGCGCCTGCGTTTCGCCACGGGTGAACAGCGCGGAACCGTGAGTACGTGGCAGAACGCCAGTACGCACATCCAGACCACGGATCATGTCTTTTTCGCGGCCATCGATACGCGGCTCGCCTGCCAGTACGCGGCTACGAACAACGTTTTTCTCGATAGCGTGCAGGATGTCGCTCAGTTCGTTAGCGTCCAGCGCTTCGTCTTCAGCAACCAGGGTCGCGATAGTTTCAGACTTGATCACGTCAACCTGAGCGTAACGCTCCTGCTTGTCAGTGATGCGGTATGCATCGCTCAGACGAGATTCTGCCAGGGCTGCAACGCGTGCGTTCAGCGCGTCGTTTGCCGCTTCTGGCTGCCAGTCCCAACGTGGTTTACCGGCTTCTTTCACCAGGTCGTTGATGTTCTGGATAACGATCTGCTGCTGGTCGTGGCCAAATACCACAGCGCCCAGCATCTGGTCTTCGCTCAGCAGTTCAGCTTCGGATTCAACCATCAGTACAGCCGCTTCAGTACCCGCAACAACGAGGTCCAGCTTACTTTCTTTCAGCTCTTCCTGGGTTGGGTTCAGCACGTACTGGTCGTTGATGTAGCCAACGCGCGCGGCACCGATTGGGCCATTGAATGGAATACCAGACAGTGACAGGGCAGCGGATGCGCCGATCATGGCAACGATGTCCGGGTTAACCTGTGGGTTAACGGAAACAACGGTCGCGATAACCTGTACTTCGTTAACGAAGCCTTCCGGGAACAGCGGACGAACCGGGCGGTCAATCAGACGCGCAATCAGGGTTTCGCCTTCGCTTGGACGGCCTTCACGACGGAAGAAACCACCCGGGATTTTACCGGCAGCGTAGGTACGCTCCTGGTAGTTAACGGTCAGCGGGAAGAAGTCCTGACCTGGTTTAGCTTTTTTCTGGCCAACAACGGTAACGAATACCGCAGTGTCATCCATGCTTACCATAACGGCAGCAGTAGCCTGACGTGCCATCATGCCGGTTTCCAGCGTGACGGTATGTTGACCATACTGGAATTTACGAACGATCGGATTCAGCAAAGTTCTGTCCTTTCTTAAATGTTTGACAGCACACCACCGGTGTGCTGTCGATTTAACCCGACCTTCTTCGCATCCTCGCGACTAATGACAACCAACACCCCCATGGGTGAAGCCTCTCATTAGCCGCGCGAACCTCTGCAATGAAGATCATTTATAGCAACAATACAATAGTTTCCAGTGAATTGCTGCCGTCTGGTTGAAAAAAGGGGCCATCAGGCCCCCTTTTCTGAAACTCGCAAGAATTAGCGACGCAGACCCAGACGCTCGATCAGCGCGGTGTAGCGTGCAACATCTTTACGTTTCAGATAGTCGAGCAGTTTACGACGCTGAGAAACCATACGCAGCAGACCACGACGGCTGTGGTGATCTTTTTTGTGCTCTGCAAAGTGACCCTGCAGGTGGTTAATCTGTGCAGTCAGCAGTGCAACCTGAACTTCGGTAGAACCGCTGTCGTTAGTACCACGACCAAACTCAGAAACGATTTTAGCTTTAGCTTCAACGCTTAGAGACATTTTCAAACTCCAAAGTATAAAGAATGTAAGGATGCCGATCTCTAATTCAGCAATCCCATGTACGCCCCGCAGATTGTTAAACAATTTACCAGGCGTTAAGCGGCGATATTCTACTCGTCTCCCCTGCTTATCGCAAGGTGAGCCGTTACCACCGTCACGCGTCGACCGGATATTCGACGACCAGACGACGCGGCGCAACGCGCCCTTCGCCATCCATTTCGCCCATACCGATGAATTTCCCTTCGTCACCTTCGGTCACGCGTACCAGTCCTTCCAGCGGCGCTTGTGCCGTACGAACCGGGTTGCCGTTCTTAAAGTAAACGGACGATGTTAAAGGAAGATTAACAACCGGGAAGTCCGCTGCCGGACTGTCCATCGGCATCAGCAAAGGATCCAGCAAATCTGCCGGCGCGATCCCCTGCGCTTCCGCCTGTTCTACCAGCTCGCGCAGATATTCCAGGGTGACCATCCGCTCCACCGGGTACTTGCTCACCGCCAGGCGGCGCAGGTAAATCACATGC
This sequence comes from Enterobacter asburiae, assembly GCF_007035645.1. NCBI lineage: Bacteria > Pseudomonadati > Pseudomonadota > Gammaproteobacteria > Enterobacterales > Enterobacteriaceae > Enterobacter > Enterobacter asburiae. The sequence goes on along the minus strand of NZ_AP019632.1, from coordinate 496,874 downwards.
GCGCCGCAGCCCAGCTTTTCACCGAGGTCGTCGATGATAGTGCGAATATAGGTCCCTTTCGAACAGTGTACTTCCAGCTCCAGTTCATCACCTTCGTGGCGAATAAACAGCAGCTCATACACGGTTATCGGACGGGCTTCACGCGGGACGTCAATGCCCTGGCGCGCATATTCGTAGAGCTTCTTGCCCTGATATTTCAGCGCCGAATACATCGACGGCACCTGCATCGAGTCCCCACGGAAGCTCTCCAGCGCAGCATCAAGCTGTTCCGCGCTGAACGTCACCGGACGCTCTTCCACCACCTGACCATCCGCGTCGGAGGTATCCGTGCGCTGACCCAGTTTAGCGATAACGCGGTAGCGCTTATCGGAGTCGAGCAGGTACTGGGAAAACTTTGTCGCCTCTCCCAGGCAAACCGGCAGCATGCCGGTTGCCAGCGGATCGAGCGCGCCGGTGTGGCCCGCACGGTTGGCGTTATAAATACGCTTAACTTTCTGCAGCACGTCGTTGCTGGAAGCGCCCTGGGGTTTATCCAGCAGCAGCACACCATGCACGTCGCGACCACGACGACGAGGACGACTCATTAGTCCTCCTTGCTGTCGTCCGCCGGGTTAACACGACGCTCGTCGTCATGTTTAACCACGCTGGTCACCAGGTTGGACATACGCATACCTTCAACCAGCGAGTTGTCGTAGAAGAAGGTCAGCTCAGGCACGATGCGCAGGCGCATCGCTTTGCCGAGCAGGGAGCGGATGAAACCAGAGGCTTCCTGCAGCGCTTTAATGCCGTTTTTCACTGCCGCTTCGTCCTGATCGTTCAGGAAGGTGACGAACACTTTTGCATAGGCCAAATCGCGGGACATTTCGACACCGGAAACAGTGGTCATCATGCCGACGCGCGGGTCTTTAATTTCACGTTGCAGAATGAGTGCGATCTCTTTCTGCATTTCCTGCGCTACGCGCTGAGGGCGACCAAATTCTTTCGCCATAATAAATTCTCCAGACAAAAAAGGGGCTAAAAGCCCCTTTTAAAATTATTGCCGGGTGGCGCGAGGCGATCCCGGCTTACAATCGGTAATTAAGCGATGGTACGCTGAATTTCGATGATCTCGAACACTTCGATCATATCGCCAACGCGAACGTCGTTGTAGTTCTTCACGCCGATACCACATTCCATGCCGTTACGGACTTCGTTAACGTCATCTTTGAAGCGGCGCAGGGATTCCAGCTCGCCTTCGTAGATAACCACGTTGTCACGTAGTACGCGGATTGGGTTGTGACGCTTGATGTTACCTTCGGTAACCATACAGCCCGCGATCGCACCGAATTTCGGTGATTTGAACACGTCACGTACTTCAGCCAGACCGATGATCTGCTGTTTCAGCTCAGGAGACAGCATGCCGCTCATCGCTGCTTTCACTTCGTCGATCAGGTTATAGATGACAGAGTAGTAGCGGAGATCCAGGCTTTCAGCTTCAATCACTTTACGCGCAGACGCATCCGCACGAACGTTGAAGCCAACCAGGATAGCGTTGGACGCAGCAGCCAGGGTCGCGTCGGTTTCGGTGATACCACCTACGCCAGAACCGATGATCTTCACTTTCACTTCGTCGGTAGACAGTTTCAGCAAGGAGTCGGAGATCGCTTCCACAGAACCCTGAACGTCGGCTTTCAGAACGATGTTCACTTCGTGAACTTCGCCATCGGTCATGTTGGCAAACATGTTCTCGAGTTTAGATTTCTGCTGACGAGCCAGTTTAACTTCACGGAATTTACCCTGACGATACAGCGCAACTTCACGCGCTTTCTTCTCGTCACGCACCACGGTCACTTCGTCACCGGCAGCCGGAACACCGGACAGACCCAGGATTTCCACTGGAATGGACGGACCTGCTTCCAGCACTTCCTGACCCAGTTCGTTACGCATCGCACGAACGCGACCGTATTCGAAACCGCACAGAACGATATCGCCTTTATGCAGCGTACCTTCGCGAACCAGAACGGTAGCAACCGGGCCACGTCCTTTATCCAGGAAGGATTCGATAACCGCACCGCTCGCCATACCGTTACGGATGGCTTTCAGCTCCAGAACTTCGGCCTGCAGCAGGATCGCGTCCAGCAGTTCGTCGATACCGGTACCCGCTTTCGCAGACACGTGTACGAACTGGCTTTCGCCGCCCCACTCTTCCGGCAGAATACCGTACTGGGAAAGTTCGTTTTTAACACGATCGGGATCCGCTTCTGGCTTATCGATCTTGTTCACTGCAACCACAACCGGCACACCTGCTGCTTTCGCGTGCTGGATAGCTTCGATGGTCTGCGGCATGACGCCGTCGTCTGCAGCAACAACCAGAACAACGATATCCGTCGCCTGAGCACCACGAGCACGCATTGATGTAAACGCGGCGTGGCCCGGAGTATCCAGGAAGGTGATCATACCGTTGTCAGTTTCTACGTGGTAAGCACCGATGTGCTGGGTAATACCACCCGCTTCACCAGAGGCAACCTTAGTAGAACGAATGTAGTCAAGCAGAGAGGTTTTACCGTGGTCAACGTGACCCATGATGGTCACAACCGGTGCACGCGGTTCAGCTGCAGCACCAGTATCACGGTCGCTCATTACTGCTTCTTCCAGCTCGTTTTCACGACGCAGGATAACTTTGTGGCCCATCTCTTCAGCAACCAGCTGTGCGGTTTCCTGATCGATGACCTGGTTGATGGTCGCCATGGCACCCAGCTTCATCATTGCTTTGATGACCTGAGAGCCTTTAACCGCCATCTTGTTCGCCAGTTCGCCAACGGTAATGGTTTCGCCGATCACAACGTCACGGTTAACGGCCTGAGCCGGCTTCTGGAAGCCCTGCTGCAGCGCGGAACCTTTACGCTTGCCGCCTTTACCACCGCGAACAGCCGCGCGTGCTTCTTCACGGTCAGCTTTGGATTCAGCGTGCTTGTTGCCTTTTTTCGCCGGACGCGCTGCTTTTGCATTACGGCCACGGCCACGGCCGCCTTCTACTTCACGGTCGTTATCATCTTCAGCCTGACGCGCATGCTGAGAAGTGGTCACGTGATAGTCGCTGGTGTCTTCAGTCGGCTCAACGGTATTCACACCATTCTTCTCGTTTTCTTCTGCCATACGGCGCGCTTCTTCGGCGACGCGGCGAGCTTCTTCTTCCAGCTTACGGCGGGCTTCTTCTTCCGCTTTACGCTTCAGCTCGGCAGCTTCATTTTCACGGCGGGCTTTTTCAGCCTGGGCGGTTTTGGTCATTTCGTCTGTCTGTTGATTGCTCACTTTGTCTTTTTCCGCAGCGTCACGCTTCACTTTATCACTTGCGTCGCGTTTCGCTTTTTCTGCGGCCTCACGTTCAGCTTTTAATTCTGCTTCACGTTTGGCGGCTGCTTCCGCCTCACGCTGAGCTTGTTCTTCCGCTTCACGCTGTGCCTGCTCTTCCGCGGCAAGGCGTTCTGCCTCTTGCGGATCACGTTTTACAAAGGTGCGCGTCTTGCGGACTTCAATTTGGACCGATTTGCTTTTGCCACCGGTACCAGGGATGTTTAACGTGCTACGCGTTTTGCGCTGCAGCGTTAACTTGTCAGGCGTAGAACCGTGTTCACGGTTCAGGTGCGTTAACAAGGTTTGTTTTTCTTGCGCGGTCACCGAGTCATCAGCGGACTTCGGGATCCCTGCATCAGCAAATTGCTGTACCAGGCGGTCCACGGAGGTCTGAATCTCAGCAGCCAGCGATTTTACAGTTACATCAGTCATGCTGTTCCTTCCTGCTACAGTTTATTACGCTTCGTCGCCGAACCAGCAAATATTACGTGCGGCCATGATGAGCTCGCCGGCTTTCTCGTCGGTTAAACCTTCGATATCAGCCAGGTCATCAACGCCTTGCTCAGCGAGATCTTCCAGCGTACAAACACCACGGGCAGCCAGCTTGAACGCAATCGCACGATCAAGACCTTCCAGATTCAGCAGGTCATCAGCCGGCTTCTTATCGCCAAGGCTTTCTTCCTGAGCCAGTGCCAGGGTGGTCAGTGCGTTTTTAGCGCGTTCACGCAGGGCTTCAACGGTTGGTTCATCCAGACCGTCAATTTCCAGCAGCTCTTTCATTGGCACATAGGCCAGTTCTTCCAGCGTAGAGAAACCTTCTTCAACCAGAACAGTGGCGAAGTCTTCGTCAATATCCAGGTATTTAGTGAAGGTATCGATCGCCGCATGGGCTTCAGCCTGATGCTTAGCCTGCAGGTCATCAACGGTCATTACGTTGAGTTCCCAGCCGCTCAGCTGTGACGCCAGGCGTACGTTCTGGCCGTTACGGCCGATTGCCTGCGCCAGGTTGCCCGCTTCAACAGCGATATCCATGGTGTGTTTGTCTTCGTCAACAACGATAGACGCCACATCAGCTGGAGCCATTGCGTTGATCACGAACTGCGCCGGGTTGTCATCCCACAGAACGATATCAATACGTTCGCCGCCCAGCTCAGTCGAAACTGCCTGAACGCGCGCACCGCGCATACCGACGCAAGCACCGACCGGGTCGATACGCTTGTCGTTGGTTTTCACCGCAATTTTCGCACGGGAGCCCGGATCGCGAGCCGCCGCTTTAATCTCGATAACTTCTTCACCGATTTCCGGCACTTCGATACGGAACAGTTCTACCAGCATTTCTGGTTTAGAACGGGTCACGAACAGCTGTGCACCACGCGCTTCAGGGCGAACGGCGTACAGAACACCGCGAATACGGTCACCTGGGCGGAAGTTTTCACGCGGCAGCATATCTTCACGCAGGATCACGGCTTCAGCGTTACCCGGCAACCCTTCGGATTTGATCTCCAGGGAGATGTTGTCGCGGTTCACTTTCTTCACCACGCCGGTGATGATTTCGCCTTCCTGATCGCGGAACTGATCGACAACCAGCGCGCGCTCGGCTTCGCGCACTTTCTGCACGATAACCTGTTTAGCGGTCTGGGTCGTGATACGGTCAAAGGTGACAGATTCAATCTGATCTTCAACGTACTCGCCCACGTTCAGACTTTCGTCTTCAAAACGGGCAGCTTCCAGCGTGATCTCTTTGGTCGGCTGGGTCACTTCTTCAACGATTACCCAACGACGGAATGTATCGAAGTCACCGCTTTTACGATCGATTTCTACGCGAACATCGATCTCTTGTTCGTATTTTTTCTTGGTTGCTGTAGCCAGTGCACTTTCCAGCGCTTCGAAAATCTTCTCACGCGGCAGTGATTTCTCGTTGGAGACGGCTTCAACAACAGCCAAAATTTCTTTGTTCATCGCGGGCTTTTCACCTCAATCCAGACTGTTAAAAGTGGGGAACCAGGTTCGCCTTCTGGATATTACTCAGCGCGAACACTTCATCTTTGCCTTCGACTGTCACCGTGATCATTTCACCATCAACGGCTTTGATAATTCCCTGCCATTTACGGCGGTTCTGTACGGCCATACGCAGAACGAGAGCCACTTCTTCACCGGTAAAGCGCACATAGTGCTCGGCCGTGAACATCGGGCGATCGAGGCCAGGTGAGGAAACTTCCAGGTTGTACGCAACGGTAATCGGGTCTTCAACATCAAGAACCGCACTCACCTGGTGGCTGACATCAGCACAATCATCAACATTGATGCCATCTTCACTATCAATATAGATGCGCAGCGTCGATGTACGGCCGCGAACGAATTCGATGCCGACCAGTTCGTAGCCCAGTGCTTCGACCGGTGCAGTAATCATCTCTGTTAATTTTTGCTCTAATGTGGACAAGCCCACCCCCAAGACATAAAAAAAGGGCGTAAAGCCCAGTTATTCTGTAGTCAGATAACAAAAAACCCCGATAAATCGGGGCTTTAGATAACTGAACCCTATAGCCACAACTGTGGCCTGGAGCACTTTCCGAAAGAATTTTTTCAAATCCAGCTACGAAGGCTCTAAGTCTTCACAGTATATTTGAAAAAGAACTTTATGGGAAAGTGGTTGCGGGGGCCGGATTTGAACCGACGACCTTCGGGTTATGAGCCCGACGAGCTACCAGGCTGCTCCACCCCGCGCCTGAAACGTGGCAAATTCTACGCGTTTTGGACAGAATTTGCAAATAATGCTGGGATTTGGTACCGAAGACGGGACGTAAAATCGGCGTTTAGTATATTGATAGTTGACCCCACCTGTCAACCCAACTTCCGCCAGATCGATTAGACCAAAATTTTTACAAAAAACGCACGACTCTCTTCCGGTCTTCGCCAAAAGATGATTAAATGAATACTCACTTATTTTGCATAAAAATGCACAAGAGAGCGAAAGCGGTCTCTAATCAGTCAATCAAGCAGGGTTTTATTCTATGACGACGATTCTCAAGCATCTTCCGGTAGGACAACGTATTGGCATCGCTTTCTCAGGCGGCCTGGATACCAGCGCTGCACTGCTGTGGATGCGCCAGAAGGGAGCGGTTCCGTACGCCTATACTGCGAACCTGGGTCAGCCGGATGAGGACGACTACGATGCCATACCTCGTCGCGCTAAAGAGTATGGTGCAGAGAACGCGCGCCTGATTGACTGCCGTAAGCAACTGGTCGCTGAAGGTATCGCGGCTATTCAGTGCGGTGCGTTCCATAACACCACCGGCGGCCTGACCTATTTCAACACCACCCCTCTGGGCCGTGCGGTCACCGGCACTATGCTGGTTGCGGCGATGAAAGAAGACGGCGTCAACATCTGGGGTGATGGTAGCACCTATAAAGGTAACGATATTGAACGTTTCTATCGTTATGGCCTGCTGACCAACGCCGAACTGCAGATCTACAAGCCGTGGCTGGATACCGACTTCATCGACGAGCTGGGTGGCCGTCATGAAATGTCCGAGTTTATGATCGCCTGCGGCTTCGACTATAAGATGTCAGTCGAGAAGGCCTACTCCACCGACTCCAACATGCTGGGTGCGACGCACGAAGCGAAAGACCTGGAATTCCTGAACTCCAGCGTGAAGATCGTTAACCCGATCATGGGCGTGAAGTTCTGGGACGAGAACGTCAAAATCCAGGCTGAAGAAGTGACCGTGCGTTTCGAACGCGGCCATCCGGTTGCGCTGAACGGTAAAACCTTCTCTGATGATGTTGAACTAATGCTGGAAGCTAACCGTATTGGTGGTCGTCACGGTCTGGGCATGAGCGATCAGATTGAAAACCGCATCATCGAAGCGAAAAGCCGTGGCATCTATGAAGCCCCGGGAATGGCGCTACTGCACATCGCTTACGAGCGTCTGCTGACCGGCATTCACAACGAAGACACCATCGAGCAGTATCACTCTCATGGCCGTCAACTGGGTAAACTGCTGTATCAGGGCCGCTGGTTCGATCCACAGGCGCTGATGCTGCGTGATGCGCTGCAGCGTTGGGTGGCAAGCGCGATCACCGGTGAAGTGACGCTGGAGCTGCGTCGCGGCAACGACTACTCCATCCTGAACACCGTGTCTGACAACCTGACCTATAAAGCAGAGCGTCTGACCATGGAGAAAGGTGAATCCGTGTTCTCACCGGACGATCGTATTGGTCAGCTGACCATGCGTAACCTGGACATCACCGATACCCGCGAGAAGCTGTTCAACTATGTTGAGAATGGCCTGCTCTCCGCCAGTTCAGGTAACGGTCTGCCGCAGGTTGAAAACCTGGAGCACAGCGATAAGAAGTAATCGCTGATGTAACGTGCAAAAGGCGCCCACAGGGCGCCTTTTTTATTTTGATTTTCGCAGGCCCGGTAAGCGCAGCGCCACCGGGCAACATGGCGGTTGACGCATGCGCTTACCCGCCCTACAAAAGATCGGAGATCTCGCAGTCTACAGACGAAAAAAAAGACGTCTTTCGACGTCTTTCTTCTGGAATATTGGTACCGAGGATGGGACTCGAACCCACAAGCCCGTTAGGGCACTACCACCTCAAGGTAGCGTGTCTACCAATTCCACCACCTCGGTACAGAATACTTAGTGCGGGATATCGCTGGTTGGCTTAGCCGGTGCAGCTGGCTGAGTTTGCTCAGTTTTCGCTGGCGCGCTCAGATTTTCCCACTCGCTTCCTTTGCTGGTCTTGTTGCTGTTGATATTGCCAAGCACAAGGCTGATGATGAAGAACAGCGTAGCCAGAATCGCCGTTGTGCGGGTCATGAAGTTCGCAGAACCACTTGAACCGAACAGCGTACCGGAAGCGCCTGCTCCGAAGGAGGCTCCCATATCAGCGCCTTTACCTTGCTGCAGCATGATCAGCGCTACGAGAGCGATGGCTACAATAAGGAAAATAACTAAAAGAGCTTCGTACATAATCAACCTGTTCCTTGCGGATTTGCCGCATACCAATGCTTCGACCAATTAGCAGGATTTTTGTTTCCCACTGAAGCGGGTGTGAATACTAACCAAAGCGAATGACCTTCGCAAGGGCATTTTTGACGCATTGTATCAACTGCGGAAAAAAACAGCAAAAAGCCATTAATTGCTTAAAACAAAGGCGACAAAAGCCGCCTTTTTATACATTTAGCGTGCACGATTATGCAGCTTTCACAGCGTCCGCAATACGGTGTGCAAATTCGGTTACCTGCGCTTCATCTTCACCTTCCACCATCACGCGGATCAGCGGTTCAGTACCGGACTTACGCAGCAGCACGCGTCCACGATTGCCCAGGGCCGCTTCAACGTCAGCCATCACCGCTTTGACGTTCTCGTTTTCCAGCGGATCGCCTTTACCGGCAGTGAAGCGTACGTTAACCAGGATCTGTGGGAACATTTTCATCCCGCTGCACAGATCGTGCAGGCTCATATGGTTGCGCGCCATCGCGGCAACCACCTGCAGCGCGGCCACGATACCGTCCCCGGTGGTAGTTTTGTCAAGCAGGATCACGTGACCCGAGTTTTCTGCACCGATGCGCCAGCCCTTCTCCTGCAGTTTTTCCAGCACATAGCGGTCACCCACTTTCGCGCGGACAAACGGAATACCGAGCTGTTTCAGCGCCAGTTCCAGGCCCATGTTACTCATCAGCGTGCCCACCGCACCGCCGCGCAGCTGGCCCTGACGCAGGCCCTCACGGGCAATGATGTAGAGGATCTGATCGCCGTCTACCTTGTTACCTTCGTGGTCGACCATGATCACGCGGTCACCGTCGCCGTCCAGCGCAATGCCCAGGTCGGCTTTCTCTGCCAGAACACGCGCCTGCAAGGCACGAACATCAGTTGCCCCCACCTGCTCGTTAATGTTCAGACCATCCGGCTCGCAGCCAATGGTGATGACTTTCGCACCCAGTTCGCGGAAGACATTCGGGGCGATGTGATAGGTCGCGCCGTTTGCACAGTCCACCACAATTTTGAGGTGAGCAAGACTTAGCTCATTCGGGAAGGTGCCTTTACAGAATTCGATATAACGGCCCGCCGCATCAACGATACGGTTCGCTTTACCCAGCTCTGCGGAATCTACACAGGTGATCTCTTTTTCCATTTCGGCTTCAATCGCTTCTTCCACGTCATCCGGGAGCTTGGTGCCGTCAATGGAGAAGAATTTAATGCCGTTGTCGTAGAACGGGTTGTGAGAAGCTGAGATGACAATCCCCGCTTCCGCACGGAAAGTGCGCGTCAGATACGCGACAGCAGGCGTTGGCATTGGGCCCGTAAAGGAAGCGGACAGTCCAGCCGCCGCCAGACCCGCCTCCAGCGCGGACTCCAGCATATAGCCGGAAATACGGGTGTCTTTACCGATAATGATCTTACGGGAACCATGACGCGCCAGCACTTTGCCAGCAGCCCAGCCGAGCTTCAGGACAAAATCAGGAGTGATGGGAGCATCGCCTACACGCCCACGGATACCATCGGTACCAAAATACTTACGATTACTCATAGCGTTTGTTTTCCTTCGCTGCCAGTGTGGCTTCCACCACACGCATGGCTTCTACTGTTTCTTTGACGTCATGGACACGAATAATGTGCGCGCCCTGCATCGCCGCAATCACCGCGCAGGCCAGGCTGCCGCTCAGGCGTTCGCTCGGCCCCACGTTCAGCAACTGCCCAATCATCGACTTTCTCGACATCCCCACCAGCAGCGGCAGGTCAAAGTGATGGAATTCCGATAAGCGCGCAAGCAACGCATAATTGTGGGAGAGATTTTTACCGAAACCGAACCCCGGGTCGAGCAGCAATTTCTCTTTTGGGATACCTGCACGTTCACAGCGCGCAATATGCTCAATAAAGAAGCGATTCACGTCGGCAAAGACATCGTCGTACTTCGGTGCTTCCTGCATGGTTTTCGGTTGGCCCTGCATGTGCATCAAGCATACCGGTAACCCCGTCTCTGCCGCGGCTTCAAGTGCGCCGGGCTCAGTGAGCGAGCGAATATCATTGATAATGTGAGCGCCCACTCTCGCCACTTCACGAATCACTTCGGGTTTAGAGGTATCAACGGAGATCCATACTTCAAACCGCTGCGCGATAGCTTCAACCACCGGCACCACGCGCGCCAGCTCTTCTTCCACAGACACGTCCACCGCACCAGGACGCGTCGATTCGCCGCCCACGTCAATAATGGTGGCACCCGCATTAATCATTAAATTCGCGTGCTTAACCGCCTCGATAAGCGTGTTATGCGTGCCGCCGTCAGAGAAGGAGTCAGGGGTAACATTCAGGATCCCCATCACATGGGGATGTGAAAGATCGAGATGCGAGTCCTGAGCGAATAATTTCATGGCGAAATCCCTGGTATCTATATCGTTAAACAGAAATGAAAAACCCCGGAGCAAGCTCCAGGGTTTGAAGTACGGACAAACGCTTCAACAGCAGTGACTTACTTATCGCCCAACTGTTCTGACATGGTGTTGCCCGGGTTTGGCGTACGCGGTTCATCAACCGGACGCGGCGCACGCGGGGTGCCATTGTTGTCAGAATTATTGGAAGCGCCTGGGTCTTCCCAGCCTGCTGGCGGACGCACTTCACGGCGCGCCATCAGGTCGTCAATCTGCGGTGCATCGATGGTCTCATATTTCATGAGCGCATCTTTCATCGAATGCAGGATGTCCATATTGTCGGTCAGGATCTGGCGTGCACGTGCGTAGTTACGCTCTACCAGAGATTTTACTTCCTGGTCGATGATACGAGCCGTCTCATCGGACATATGTTTCGCTTTAGCCACAGAACGGCCGAGGAATACTTCACCCTCTTCCTCTGCATACAGCAGCGGACCGAGTTTGTCGGAGAAGCCCCACTGCGTCACCATGTTACGCGCCAGGTTTGTCGCAACTTTAATGTCGTTGGACGCACCGGTAGAAACATGTTCCACACCGTAGATAATCTCTTCTGCCAGACGACCGCCGTACAGGGTCGAAATCTGGCTTTCCAGCTTCTGACGGCTGGCGCTGATCGCGTCGCCTTCAGGCAGGAAGAAAGTCACACCCAGCGCACGACCGCGCGGAATAATCGTCACTTTATGCACCGGATCGTGTTCCGGCACGAGGCGACCGATAATCGCGTGACCCGCTTCGTGGTATGCCGTGGACTCTTTCTGCGCTTCCGTCATCACCATGGAGCGACGTTCCGCACCCATCATAATTTTGTCTTTCGCTTTCTCAAACTCCACCATGGATACGACGCGCTTGTTACCGCGAGCGGCAAACAGAGCAGCTTCGTTGACCAGGTTCGCCAGGTCAGCACCGGAGAAGCCCGGGGTACCGCGCGCAATGATTGCCGCGTCGATATCTGGCGCCAGCGGTACGCGACGCATGTGAACTTTCAGAATCTGTTCACGACCGCGAACGTCCGGCAGACCCACAACAACCTGACGGTCGAAACGGCCTGGACGCAGCAGCGCAGGGTCAAGTACGTCCGGACGGTTAGTTGCCGCGATAACGATGATACCTTCGTTACCTTCGAAGCCGTCCATCTCAACCAGCATCTGGTTCAGCGTCTGTTCACGTTCATCGTGACCACCGCCCAGACCTGCGCCACGCTGGCGGCCCACGGCGTCGATTTCATCGATGAAGATAATGCACGGTGCTGCCTTTTTGGCCTGCTCAAACATGTCACGCACACGAGATGCACCGACACCCACGAACATTTCAACGAAGTCAGAACCTGAAATAGTAAAGAACGGCACCTTCGCTTCGCCCGCGATGGCTTTCGCCAGTAGGGTTTTACCGGTACCCGGAGGGCCAACCATCAGCACGCCTTTCGGGATCTTACCGCCCAGCTTCTGGAAACGGCTCGGTTCACGCAGGTACTCAACCAGTTCACCCACCTCTTCTTTCGCTTCGTCACAACCGGCGACGTCAGCGAAGGTAGTCTTGATCTGGTCTTCCGTCAGCATACGCGCCTTGCTCTTACCGAACGACATGGCACCTTTGCCACCGCCGCCCTGCATCTGGCGCATAAAGAAGATCCAGACGCCGATAAGAAGCAGCATCGGGAACCAGGAAATGAAGATAGAAGCCAGCAGGCTTGGTTCTTCTGGCGGCTCACCTACCACCTTGACGTTTTTGGTCAGAAGGTTATCAAGCAGCTTAGGATCGTTCACCGGGATGTAAGTCGTGTAACGGTTACTATCTTTCTTGGTAACGTTGATCTCACGTCCGTTGATACGCGCTTCGCGAACCTGGTCCTGATTGACCTCCTGCAGGAAGGTAGAATAATCCACCTTGCGGCCATTCGACTCGCTGGGCCCAAAGCTCTGGAATACTGACATCAGCACAACGGCAATGACCAGCCAGAGTATTAGGTTTTTCGCCATGTCACTCAAGGGATTAACCTCATATTACAACTGTGTTAAAAACAGCGTCAGGATACTCTATATCCAGTTTCATTCAAACTTTCGCCTGAAATCTACCGGTTATCATTTTCGCCCGGTCGCTACAATATACACTTCTCGGGAACGGGCCCGGGAAGAGTCCGGCTTACGAACTTTAACCTTCGCAAACAGGGAGCGAATTTCCTTAAGATACTCCTCGAAACCTTCGCCCTGAAACACCTTCACAACAAAACTACCACCAGGCGCTAGTACATCACGACACATTTCTAACGCTAGCTCCACCAGATACATGGCGCGGGGGATATCCACCGCCGGTGTTCCGCACATATTTGGTGCCATATCAGACATGACAACCTGGACCTTACTGTCACCTACACGATCAAGTAACGCTTTCAGCACTAATTCATCACGAAAGTCACCCTGAAGGAAGTCGACACCGACGATGGGATCCATTGGTAAAAGATCGCACGCGATGATTCGGCCCGTTCCGCCGATCTGCGTTACCGCATACTGGGACCATCCGCCAGGTGCCGCACCGAGGTCAACAACCGTCATCCCCGGCTTAAAAAGTTTGTCACTTTGCTGTATTTCATCAAGTTTAAACCAGGCACGGGAACGCAACCCCTTTTTCTGTGCCTGTTGAACATATTTATCGCTAAAGTGTTCCTGAAGCCAGCGGCTGGAGCTGGCAGAACGCTTTTTACCTGTCATTTAACATTTCCGTCCTGGTTCATCGTTACCTGCCTGTGACGTAAATTTCTACGCAGCTATTTGGCGATATAAGGGAGATGGCGGTAGAATGAACCGTTTTCAATCCCAACGTAAGCAAAAATATACGATGAATCTGAGTACTAAACAAAAACAGCACCTTAAAGGTCTGGCACATCCGCTCAAGCCTGTAGTGATGCTTGGCAACAATGGTTTGACCGAAGGGGTGCTTGCCGAGATTGAACAAGCGCTGGAACACCACGAGCTGATCAAGGTGAAAATCGCCTCTGAAGACAGAGACACTAAAAACCTGATCGTGGAAGCCATCGTGCGCGAAACCGGCGCCTGTAATGTACAGGTCATCGGTAAAACGCTGGTGCTCTACCGCCCATCTAAAGAGCGTAAAATCTCGCTGCCACGCTAAGGATATCCTGAATCAAACACATTTTCTGTGTGAAACGAGGGATTTCTGTCAGCAGGCGAGCAAAATGCCATGCTCCTTGAGTTGATAAAAGGCCGCTATGCGGCCTTTTTCTTTTCTTTACAATGTATCAACATCTTAGTAGAGAAGCGAATTACAGGTATTCAACCTTAATAATTTCGTATTCCACTTCACCGCCAGGGGTGCGAATGGTGACAACATCGTCCTGCTCTTTGCCAATCAGGCCGCGAGCAATCGGGGAGTTCACTGAAATCAGGTTCTGTTTGAAGTCTGCTTCATCATCACCCACGATGCGATAGGTCTGCTCTTCGTCGTTGTCCAGGTTCAGGACGGTAACGGTAGAACCAAAGATCACACGCCCGTTGTTAGGCATTTTGGTGATATCGATAACCTGTGCATTGGACAGTTTTGCTTCGATATCTTTAATACGCCCTTCGCAGAAGCCCTGCTGCTCACGCGCGGCGTGGTATTCAGCGTTCTCTTTCAGGTCGCCATGCTCGCGCGCATCCGCGATAGCGGCGATGATTTCAGGGCGACGCACGGATTTCAGGAAATCCAGCTCTTCGCGCAGTTTTTCGGCACCACGTAAGGTCATCGGAATAGCTTGCATTTGTTATACCTCTTAAACATTCCTGTTGGGAGCAGTGTTCCCTGCTCCTGCCCCCCTAAGCGGGCAAGAAGCAAAAAGAAAACCGACCCGGGAGCAATGCCCCAGGTCAGCAGCAATTTTTCAATTTGATATGCATTTTACCGCGAAGTTCACTATGGGTCATCGTTTACTTTGCAGTGCCATGCACCGTAGTATGACGGTTTGTTTTCGGGTTGTTAGCGCGAGATTATGCGATTTTCCAGATTTATCATCGGATTGACTACCAGTATAACGTTCACCGCCCAGGCCGCGAATGTTGATGAGTACATTAATCAGCTCCCCGCAGGCGCGAACCTTGCCCTGATGGTGCAGAAGGTTGGCGCACAGGCTCCCGAGATTGACTATCACAGTCAACAGATGGCGCTGCCTGCCAGTACCCAAAAGGTGATCACTGCCCTTGCCGCCCTGCTCCAGCTCGGGCCTGACTTCCGTTTTACGACCACACTCGAGACCAAAGGTAACGTCGAGGGTGGCGCACTGAAAGGCGATCTTATCGCCCGTTTTGGCGGCGATCCGACCTTTAAGCGCCAGGATATCCGCAATATGGTTGCGGTACTGAAAAAATCTGGCGTGCAGAAAATTGATGGCAATGTGCTGATCGACACGTCTATCTTTGCCAGCCACGATAAAGCCCCAGGCTGGCCGTGGAACGACATGACCCAATGTTTTAGCGCCCCGCCCGCCGCCGCAATCGTTGACCGTAACTGCTTCTCGGTTTCGCTTTACAGCGCACCAAAGCCAGATGATTTAGCGTTTATCCGCATAGCGTCCTACTACCCGGTCACAATGTTTAGCCAGGTCCGCACGCTGGCGAAAGGCTCCCCGGATGCGCAATATTGTGAGCTGGACGTCGTGCCGGGCGATCTTAACCGCTTCACGCTTACCGGCTGCCTGACGCAGCGCGCCGATCCGCTGCCGCTGGCCTTTGCGATACAGGATGGTGCAAGCTACGCGGGTGCCATTCTGAAAGATGAGCTGAAACAAGCGGGCATAACCTACACCGGCACGCTGCTTCGCCAGACGCAGGTCAACCAGCCCGGCACGGTCATCGCCAGCAAACAGTCTCCTCCGCTGCACGATTTACTGCGAATCATGCTGAAAAAGTCGGACAACATGATTGCCGACACCGTGTTCCGCATGATTGGCCACGCGCGTTTCGGCGTGCCGGGAACCTGGCGCGCGGGTTCAGACGCCGTTCGTCAGATCCTGCGCCAGCAGGCCGGGATCGAGCTGGGTAATACCATCGCCGTCGATGGCTCCGGATTATCGCGTCATAATTTGATCTCTCCGGCCACGATGATGCAGGTGCTTCAGTACATTGCACAGCATGACACTGAGCTAAACTTTATTTCAATGCTGCCGCTGGCCGGGCATGACGGTTCGCTGCAGTACCGTGCCGGGCTTCACGCTGCCGGCGTGGATGGCAAAGTATCCGCTAAGACAGGCTCGCTGCAGGGGGTTTACAACCTTGCAGGCTTCATCACTACCGCCAGCGGACAACGCATGGCATTCGTGCAGTATCTTTCCGGCTATGCCGTCGAACCGACCGACCAGCGCAATCGCCGTATTCCGCTTGTTCGCTTCGAAAGCAGGCTTTATAAGGACATCTACCAGAATAACTAGCGATGAAACTACTCATAGTTGAAGACGATCTGTTATTGCAGGAAGGGCTGGCGCTGGGGCTGGCCAATGAAGGGTATGCCCTCGACTGTGCTGGCACCGCAGCGGAGGCGGACGCCCTGATCCAGAGCGGCGAATACAGTCTGGTGATCCTCGATTTGGGCTTGCCTGATAAAGACGGCGCCACGCTGCTCAGCCAGTGGCGACGCCGCGGTATCGCCAACCCGGTGTTGATCCTGACGGCACGCGATGCCATTGAAGATCGCATCACCGGCCTCGATGCAGGCGCAGATGATTACCTGGTGAAGCCTTTTGCGCTTGCGGAGCTGCAGGCGCGAGTGCGGGCGTTGATTCGCCGCTATCAGGGCCATAGCGATAACTTACTCACCGACGGCGATATTACGCTGAATCTGCAAACCCAGCAGGTATTGCGCCGGGACCAGGCGGTAGAGGTGACGCCAAAAGAGTTCGCCCTGCTTACGCGTCTGATCATGCGCAGCGGGCAAACGGTGCACAGAGAGACGCTCCAGCAGGATATCTACTCCTGGCAGGACGATCCGGGGTCAAATACCCTTGAAGTTCACATTCACAACCTGCGTCGCAAGCTCGGCAAGGACAGAATCAAAACCGTCCGTGGCGTTGGCTATCGCCTTGAGAGCCAGAAATGAACAGCATGCGTCGCCGTTTGATGGTGCTGCTGGCGGTCATTCTCTTATTTTTCCAGCTGATAAGCGTGATCTGGCTGTGGCATGAAAGCCGTGAGCAGATTGGTTTTCTGGTGAATGAAACGCTGTCGGCAAAAGCCCGTAATAACCATGTTGAAAAAGAGATCCGCGAAGCGATTGCTTCCCTTCTCGTCCCTTCTCTGGTGATGGTAGGCTTTACGCTGTTTTTCTCTTTCTGGGCAGTCACCTGGATAACCCGACCGCTGAATAAACTGCGTGACAGCCTGGCTAACCGTTCGGCGGATAACTTAACTCCGCTTCCTATGTATTCCGACATGGAAGAAATCGGCGCGGTGACAACCTCCCTGAACCAGCTGCTCGCCAGACTGGACAATACTATTCAGCAGGAGCGTCTCTTCACCGCTGACGCCGCACACGAGCTTCGAACGCCCCTTGCCGGTATCCGGCTCCATCTGGAGCTTATGGCGCAGTCAGGCGCACCACAGGCCGCGACGTTAATTAGCCGTATCGATCAGCTCATGCATACCGTTGAGCAGCTGCTGATGCTGGCCCGTGCCGGACAGGCAATGGCCAGCGGCCACTACGAAACCGTGAGCTGGACGGAAAATATCATTGAACCTCTCGGCCTGGGCCATGAAGCCAAAGAGCATACTGTGATTTGGCCCGCTAAAAGCGCGCTCACGGTTCAGGGAGACGCCGTGCTCCTGCGTCTGATGCTGCGCAACCTGCTGGAGAATGCCGGGCGCTACAGCCCGGCAGGGACAACGATTACAGTGACATTAACCGGGGTCGACGGGGGGACGCAGATCGGCGTGATCGATCAGGGGCCTGGTATTGATGACGCGCACCGACAGTCAATTACCGAGCCATTCCGCCGTCTTGACCAGCGCTACGGTGGCAGCGGTCTGGGCCTGAGTATCGTGCAGCGCATCGTGCAGCTCCACCACGGCAGGTTGACGCTTGAGAATGGCGCTGAAGGTGGTTTGATCGCCAGCTGCTGGCTGCCCGCAACGCTGGAATAAAAAAAGCCCCCATAATGGGGGCTTTGGACAGATATTAGTGCTTGTAGATGAACTCGACGCCTTCTTCGTCGTCTTCATCCCAGTCATCGTCCCAATCTTCATCATCTTCTTCAGCTTCCAGCTCTTCGAGCTGCTGACGGTGGTAGTCATCCCACATGAATTCGACTTTTTCAGGCTGCTTCGCTTCTTCCGCCTGAACAATTGGGTTCTCAATGATGAAGGTCATCACATCCCAGCACAGATCTTTCACGCCAACCTGGCTTGCCGCAGAGATCAGGTAGTATTTATCTTCCCAACCCATTGCTTCAGCAATCGCTTTAGCTTTCGCTTCCGCTTCGGCTTTGTCCATCAGGTCGATCTTGTTGAAGACCAGCCAGCGTGGTTTATTCGCCAGTTTTTCGCTGTATTTTTCCAACTCACCGATGATGATGCGGGCGTTTTCAACCGGATCGGAACCGTCGATAGGATCGATATCGATAAGGTGCAGCAGCACGCGGCAACGCTCAAGGTGTTTCAGGAAGCGAATACCCAGACCCGCGCCTTCCGCAGCGCCTTCAATCAGACCCGGAATATCGGCAACCACAAAGCTCTTCTCGTTATCCATACGGACAACGCCCAGGCTTGGTACCAGCGTGGTAAACGGATAGTCCGCCACTTTTGGTTTCGCCGCAGAAACGGCGCGAATGAACGTCGATTTACCGGCGTTTGGCATACCCAGCATGCCCACATCTGCCAGAAGCATCAGCTCCAGCTGCAGATCGCGCTTATCGCCCGGCGTACCCATCGTTTTCTGACGCGGAGTACGGTTAACGGAGGATTTGAAACGGCTGTTACCCAGACCGTGCCAGCCGCCTTTCGCCACCATCAGGCGCTGACCGTGTTTGGTCATGTCACCCATGGTTTCACCGGTCCCCTGGTCAATCACACGCGTACCGACCGGAACTTTAATGGTGACGTCTTTACCGCGTTTCCCGGTACAGTCACGGCTCTGGCCGTTCTGGCCACGTTCGGCGCGGAAGGATTTTTCGAAACGGTAGTCGATCAGCGTGTTGAGGTTCTCATCCGCCTCCAACCACACGTCACCACCATCCCCACCGTCGCCGCCGTCAGGACCGCCACGTGGGATATACTTTTCACGGCGGAAGCTCACGCAACCATTGCCGCCATCACCAGCCACGACCAGGATCGTCGCTTCATCAACAAACTTCATTTTACTCTCCGTAACTCATTCGCCTGAGCGGGGGACTACTACAACCGCTTCATTTTTGCGCCAACGTCCCCAAAGACGATGACCAATGGCGGAATACATCGCGCCCGCAACCACGACAAACGCACCGAGATAACCCAACAGGTTGAGCATCGGTCTGACGAAGACATCGGGCCAGGCCATTGATAACAAATCTGAAAATAACAGCGTAAACAGCGGAGTAAGCGTAATTAACGCGCTCACCTGTGCCGCCTGCCAGCGCGCCATCGCTTCGGCCAGCGCGCCATAACCGACCAGCGTGTTCAGCCCACAAAAAATGAGGCACGCCAGTTGCCAGTCGCTAAGCTGGGAAATCACACCCGGCTTTGCTAATGGCAGCAATGCTATTGTACACAAAGTGTACAATAAAAAGAGGATCTGCTGTGAGGCAAGACGACGCAATAACACCTTTTGTGCGACGCCATAGCTCACCCAAACCGTTGCTGCCCCCACACCAA
Source organism: Enterobacter asburiae (assembly GCF_007035645.1). NCBI lineage: Bacteria > Pseudomonadati > Pseudomonadota > Gammaproteobacteria > Enterobacterales > Enterobacteriaceae > Enterobacter > Enterobacter asburiae. The sequence continues at coordinate 477,278 of NZ_AP019632.1, read as the reverse complement.
AAATTACACCCCATGTGTAATCCGTCAGGCGGGTGAAAATCTCAATCAGACTGGTGTTGAAGAACATCACCAGACCGCACAGCAGCATGCTCGCCCCGATAATCTGCGTACCGCGCATCTTTTCCTTGAGGATAAAGACGCTGGCGACCATCATGCCCACCGGTGAAAGCTGACCTATCACCTGCGACGCCGTGGGGCTGAGATATTGCAGGGAAGAGCTGAACAGGATGAAGTTACCGAACAGACCGCCCGTCGCGATAGCCAGCAATACCAGCCAGCGCGGTTTGCGGAAGAGCCGCAAGGGTGGAAGCTTACCTTTGATAGCCAGAATGGCCCCGAGGCCGATGCTTGCCATCAGAAAGCGATAAAAGACCACCGTAGGCGGCTCCATCACTTCCAGTACCTGCTTCATTGCAATTGGCAGCGCACCCCAGCACATTGCGGTAGTGAGCGCCAAAAGAATACCAATGCCGGCCTGCTGCTTCATGCCCGTTTTCCCTACAGAAAAAATTACCGGGTTTCCAATGTAAAAAGCCCCGCAACAGGTTGCGGGGCTTTAATCCGTTACCGGACCGAGAAAACCTTACTCAGCAACGATGCTGATGTATTTACGGTTGTTCGGGCCTTTAACTTCAAATTTCACTTTACCGTCTGCTTTAGCAAACAGAGTGTGGTCACGACCGCAACCTACGTTGTTGCCAGCGTGGAATTTGGTACCACGTTGACGAACGATGATGCTACCCGCCAGAACGGATTCGCCACCGAAACGCTTAACGCCAAGGCGTTTAGCTTCTGAATCGCGACCGTTACGTGTGGAGCCGCCAGCCTTTTTATGTGCCATTTAAATCTCTCCTCAGGTCTTAGGCGCTGATGCCAGTAATTTTCACATCAGTGAACCACTGACGGTGGCCCTGCTGCTTACGGTAGTGCTTACGACGACGAAACTTAACGATTTTAACTTTCTCGCCACGACCGTGTGCAACAACTTCAGCTTTGATAACGCCGCCATCAACGAAAGGAACGCCGATTTTGACTTCTTCACCGTTTGCGATCATCAGAACTTCTGCGAACTCAACAGATTCGCCAGTTGCGATGTCCAGCTTTTCCAGGCGAACGGTCTGACCTTCGCTTACTCGGTGTTGTTTACCACCACTTTGGAAAACCGCGTACATATAAACTCCGCTTCCGCGCACGTCCTCGTATGAATCAGAGTGCGCTATAAATATTCACAATAGGGCGCGAATATTACGCAAAACGCGAGCCTTTGACAAGTGCTACCGTCAATACATGAAGAAAAAAAACACAACACGTACGGTAACGTTTATCTGTGCCGTTTTTTCAGTACAATCAGCACTACTATTGATAAACCGAAACCCTTCGTTACCCCATTGAAGATGGGATCAACAGGATAAAAAGCCCGGCTTTTGCGATGAATTTAGAAAAAATCAACGAGTTAACCGCGCAAGATATGGCGGGTGTGAATGCAGCAATCCTGGAGCAACTCAACTCTGACGTTCAGCTGATCAATCAGTTGGGCTATTACATCGTCAGCGGCGGCGGTAAACGCATTCGTCCGATGATTGCCATTCTGGCTGCCAGAGCCGTTGGCTATCAGGGAAATGCTCACATCACTATCGCAGCGCTCATCGAATTTATTCACACGGCGACGCTTCTGCATGACGATGTTGTGGATGAATCGGATATGCGTCGTGGCAAAGCCACGGCAAACGCCGCTTTCGGAAACGCAGCCAGCGTCCTGGTGGGGGATTTTATCTATACCCGCGCCTTCCAGATGATGACCAGCCTGGGCTCCCTGAAAGTGCTGGAAGTGATGTCCGAAGCCGTAAACGTCATTGCTGAAGGCGAAGTGCTGCAGCTGATGAACGTCAACGACCCTGATATCACCGAAGAAAACTACATGCGCGTCATCTACAGCAAAACGGCGCGCCTGTTTGAAGCGGCTGCCCAGTGTTCCGGCATTCTGGCCGACTGTACTGAAGCCCAGGAAAAAGGCCTGCAGGACTATGGCCGCTATCTGGGTACGGCCTTCCAGCTGATTGATGATTTGCTGGACTACAGTGCGGACGGCGAAACGCTCGGTAAAAACGTGGGCGATGACCTGAACGAAGGTAAACCCACCCTGCCGCTGCTTCATGCTATGCGCAACGGAACAGCCGACCAGGCGAAAATGATCCGTGAAGCGATTGAGCAGGGAAATGGCCGCCATCTTCTGGAACCTGTACTAGAAACTATGGCTATCTGCGGATCGCTGGAATGGACGCGTCAGCGCGCGGAAGAAGAAGCCGACAAAGCCATCGAAGCGCTTCAGGTCATTCCAGACAGTCCGTGGCGCGAGGCACTGATTGGTCTTGCCCACATCGCCGTTCAGCGCAACCGTTAATCCCCTTGTTTCTCCCCGCAGCGATAGCGGGGAGATTCCAGTACACACCTGTAAATTCCGTGTTCATGTAAATTCATCGGTTTAGAGACCGCATGAATAAAGCCGTGTCTTATTCTGAATATCCCTTCAAGTAACGCGAACTTTTTAGAACAAGAAGTTGAAATGGGTATAGTAACCGCGTCGTTTCAGAAGAAACGGCGTAGGTGAATCCGAACTTAAGGACGGCGTTATGGATACGAAATTTATCGACTGGCACACGGCTGATATTATTGCCGCGCTGCGCAAAAGAGGCACTTCACTGGCAGCAGAGTCCCGCCGCCATGGACTGAGTTCTTCAACTCTGGCAAACGCCCTCACCCGCCCCTGGCCCAAGGGAGAATTAATTATCGCGACGGCGCTGGATACGCATCCGTGGATAATTTGGCCTTCGCGCTACCACGATCCCATTACCCATGAATTTATCGACAGATCGCGCATGATTCGCCAGAGAAAGGTAAAAAGAGAACCGCAGGAATAACGCATTTTTGACAGGAACAGCAACCCCCCGGTCATTGCTGGCAGGGGGCTGCCGGAACGATTACTCGCCCTTCACACGCTCGATGTTGGCACCCAGCGCGCGCAGTTTATCTTCGATACGTTCATAACCACGATCGATGTGATAGATACGATCCACGATCGTTGTACCTTCCGCGATACAACCCGCCAGCACCAGGCTTGCAGACGCACGCAGATCGGTTGCCATCACCTGAGCACCTGACAGTTTCTCAACGCCGTGGCAAATCACGGTATTACTTTCGATCTCAGCATGCGCGCCCATACGGATCAGCTCCGGTACGTGCATAAAGCGGTTCTCGAAAATGGTTTCTGTGATGAAGCCAGTGCCTTCGGCAACCAGGTTCAACAGGGTGAACTGCGCCTGCATGTCCGTAGGGAACGCCGGATGCGGAGCCGTACGCACATTGACCGCTTTTGGACGCTGACCGTGCATATCGAGGCTGATCCAGTCTTCACCGATTTCGATATCCGCACCCGCATCGCGCAGTTTCGCCAGCACCGCATCCAGGGTATCTGGCTGCGCGTTGCGACAAACAATCTTCCCGCCAGAAATCGCCGCAGCGACCAGGAAAGTACCGGTTTCGATACGGTCCGGCAGAACGCGATAGACACCACCGCCCAGACGCTCAACGCCTTCGATGGTGATACGGTCGGTACCCTGACCGGAAATCTTTGCCCCCAGCGCCACGAGGAAGTTGGCGGTATCCACAATCTCCGGTTCGCGCGCGGCATTTTCGATGATGGTGGTACCTTCTGCCAGCGTCGCCGCAGACATAATGGTGACCGTTGCGCCCACGCTCACTTTGTCCATGACGATGTGCGCGCCTTTCAGACGACCATTAACGGACGCTTTAACGTAACCTTCTTCCAGCTTGATCTCGGCGCCCAGCTTCTCCAGACCAAAGATGTGCAGGTCAACCGGACGCGCACCGATGGCGCAACCGCCAGGCAGAGAGACCTGCCCCTGACCAAAACGCGCCACCAGCGGGCCAAGCGCCCAGATGGATGCACGCATGGTTTTCACCAGATCGTAAGGGGCTGAGAAGTTATTCACCTTGCTGGCGTCGATCCAGACGGAACCGTTACGCTCGACTTTCGTGCCCAGCTGGGTGAGCAGCTTCATGGTGGTGTCGATATCTTTCAGCTTCGGTACGTTCTGAATTTCTACCGGCTCTTCAGCCAGCAGCGCAGCAAAGAGGATTGGCAGCGCGGCGTTTTTAGCGCCAGAAATTGTGACTTCGCCCTGGAGACGCGTTGGCCCCTGTACACGAAATTTATCCATTGTGTGCTCTCTTATAAATTCAACCGTGCTGCGGGCCTGTCGCCCTCAGCTCAAAAACCGTTTAGTTTGCGATCGCGTGCCCACTCTTGCGGGGTGAACGCTTTAATCGACAGGGCGTGGATGCGGTTATCCGCAATATATTCCATCAGCGGCGCGTACACAGCCTGCTGTTTCTTCACGCGGCTCATACCGTCGAACATCTCACCCACAGCAATAACCTGGAAGTGACTGCCATCGCCCGTGACGTGGGCTTCCTGAAGGGAGAGTGCATTCATCAGCACTGTCTGGATTTCATGATTTTCCATGGGCTCTTAATCATCTGATAGTGAAAACAAGCCCAACATCTTAGAGCAAAGTGGCGTTGTCTTAAACAAGCAAAAAGCCCCGACGATGAAACAGTCAGGGCTTTCGGAAGTAACGCACTGAAAATATTAACGAGGCAGTACGTCCTGAGGGAGATTGTAGAGCTGCGCAAGGGTCACGACATTATCGCTCGCGCCGTGAAGTTTGACGCTTGTCCCCTGCTTTTTCCCCACGGCAACCAGATGGGCAAGCAGCGCAACACCCGCCGTATCCACCCGCGTGACGTCGGTTAAGTCGATAAGCGTCACGCCCTGCATCGCTTCGTGGCGTTCGTCCCACAGTGGGTTCAGCAGATCCTGATCCAGTTCACCGGACAGCTTTAATGTTTCGCCTTCACGCGACCAGCTGAGTTGCTGTGACATTACTTCTTCTCATCCAGAGTAATTTTCTGGCGAGAGATAGACTGCAGCTGAGCGGTCAGGCCATCAATGCCTTTGGTGCGCAGCAGGTCGCTCCATTCGTTCTGTTTGGTGGTGATCATGCTTACCCCTTCGGCAATCATGTCATACGCCTGCCAGTGACCGGTCTGGCTGTTTTTACGCCACTGGAAATCCAGACGAACCGGCGGACGACCGTTAGGATCGATGATCGTCACACGGATAGGGACGATGGTCGCATCGCCCAGCGGCTGCTCAGGCGCAATCTGATAGGTCTGGCCGTGGTACATCGCCAGCGCCTGGCCATAAGCCTGTTTCAGGTATTCACGAAACGCGGCAAAGTAGGCATCACGCTGCGCAGGGGTCGCGTCTTTGTAATAACGTCCCAGCACCAGCGCACCCGCATATTTAATCTGCACGTACGGCAGCAGCTCCTGGTCAACGACGTCACGCAGATAATCAGGATTAGCACGAATTTTAGGCTGTTCGTTTTTAAGACGGTCGAATGTCTTCTTCGCCGCTTCGTCCATCAGTTTGTACGGGTTACTCTGATCCGCAGCGTGGGCGGCGGTTAGAGGGGCGATGACCAGCATGGCAACCATTAACAGTCGTTTAAACATGAATGACTTCTCCTGATATTAATTCGCAGCACCTGGCGTCGGTGCGACGTCGGTATGATCTTCGCTCTGCGCAGGGGCAGCGTCGGATTTTTTCTCATCCCCTTTACTGTTGTAAAGGAACTGACCAATCATATCCTCCAGAACCATCGCGGATTTCGTATCCTGAATGACGCTACCGTCTTTAAGGATAGTCGTTCCCAGCTCGGGATCTTCAAAGCCAACGTTAAGCGCCAGATATTGTTCGCCCAGCAGGCCGGAAGTACGGATAGAAAGGGAACTGGTGTCCGGGATATGGTTGTAACGCTCTTCGATATCCATCGCGACGCGTGGCAGGTAGGTTTTCTCATCCAGCGTAATGTCAGATACGCGTCCGATCACCACGCCGCCGATGCGGACCGGTGAACGAGCCTTCAGCCCGCCGATGTTATCGAAGGTAGCATAGATGCGGTACGTCGGCTCGGTGCGTACAGACGTGATATCCGCCGCTCTCAGGCAGATAAACAGCGCGGCCAGCAGCGCCAGCAGCAGGAATACACCGACCCAAATTTCATTTTTTCTCGTTTGCATGAACTCAATTCCCAAACATCAGTGCGGTGAGCACAAAATCCAGACCCAGTACGGCCAGCGACGAATGTACGACTGTACGTGTAGTTGCGCGGCTAATGCCCGCCGACGTCGGGATGGCATCGTAACCATTGAACAATGCAATCCAGGTGACCGTAATGGCAAATACCACGCTTTTAATCAGGCAGTTAACCAGATCCATTCGCAGGTCGATGGCGTCCTGCATCGCGGACCAGAAGAAACCGGCATCAATGCCTTTCCAGTGCACACCAACCAGCGAACCGCCCCAGATACCCACGGCGACAAACAGAATAGTCAGTAACGGTAAAGAGATCACCCCAGCCCAGAAACGCGGCGAGATCACGCGACGCAGCGGATCGACCGCCATCATCTCCATGCTGGAGAGCTGCTCGGTCGCACGCATCAGGCCAATTTCAGCCGTTAATGCCGACCCCGCGCGCCCGGCGAACAGCAGCGCCGCCACAACCGGCCCCAGCTCGCGCAGCAGCGAGAGCGCCACCAGCATCCCGAGGCTGGTTTCCGCACTGTAGGTTGTCAGAACCAGATAGCCCTGCAGCCCAAGCACCATACCGATAAACAGACCGGAGACAATGATGATGAGCATCGACAGCACGCCGACATTATAAAGCTGCCGCACCAGCAGCGGTGCGTGCTTACGGAATTCCGGCTTGCCGACCAGCGCGTTGAATAACATCAATCCGGCACGCCCGAACGTCCTGATGGTTTTTATGCCACGGTGTCCGAGAGCGGCCAACGCATTTAACAGCATGAGTGGCTTAACTCCCTATTCCCAGTAAATCGTCACGATAGTCGCCCGCCGGGTAGCGGAACGGCACAGGGCCATCGGCAATACCGTCAAGGAACTGCCGCACGCGCGGATCGCAATTTTCCTGCAGCGCCTGAGCGCTACCGTGTGCTACGATCTTTTTGTCCGCCACAATATAGGCGTAATCGGCAATGCTCAATACTTCCGGTACATCGTGAGATACCACAATGCAGGTGACGCCAAGCGCGCTGTTCAGTTCAGAGATGAGCTTCACCAGCACGCCCATCGTGATGGGATCCTGTCCAACAAACGGTTCGTCGAACATGATTAAATCAGGTTCTAATGCAATGGCGCGTGCCAGCGCGGCGCGGCGCGCCATCCCGCCGGACAGCTCCGAAGGCATCAGCTTTGCGGCGCCCCGCAAACCGACGGCTTCGAGCTTCATCATCACCGTGCTTTTCAGCAGTTCTGGCGGCAGGCTGGTATGCTCACGCAGCGGATAGGCCACGTTATCAAAGACATTCATGTCGGTGAACAAGGCTCCCGACTGAAAGAGCATGCTCATGCGTTTGCGGACAGTATACAGACGCGAGCGTGACATCTCCGGGATGTTTTCGCCATCAAAGAGGATTTCACCGCTATCAGGTGGGATCTGCCCACCAATAAGGCGCAGCAGGGTCGTTTTACCGATCCCGGACGGCCCCATGATGGCAGTGATTTTGCCACGCGGTACGGTCAACGAAATATCATCAAATATCAATCTGTTGGCGCGAGAAAAACTCACGCCGCGAACATCGACTAAATTCGCCATCGTTTGGCTCATTTATGGTTCCTTTATTACCCTGCTCACGTTAAGGCATGCCGCCTGAATCAGCCCTCAACTCCGCATTTTTACAGAATAATAGCCGTTGAGGTTAGCGAAAGCTGGCATTTGTTTTACTTTTCCGGCGCATAAAGTCAAAATTAGGAATTCGTTACGCCTCAGACTGTATGCAGTCCAGCCATTCCCGTGCGATGGACCGACGAGTATACCTGAAGAAAGGACTTTTGATGCTTTTAGCAACAGCACTGTTAATAATTGGTTTACTTTTGGTGGTCTACAGTGCTGACCGTTTAGTGTTTGCTGCATCTATCCTGTGTCGCCTGACGGGTGTACCGCCTGTCGTCATCGGGATGACCGTGGTGAGTGTTGGAACGTCACTTCCTGAAATCATCGTCTCTGTCTCGGCATCGCTGCATGGTCAGTTAGATCTGGCAGTAGGTACCGCGATTGGCTCCAACATCGTCAATATACTCTTGATTTTGGGCCTGGCCGCACTGCTCCATCCATTTCGCGTGCATTCTGATGTTCTGCGCCGTGAATTGCCGCTAATGTTAATCGTAAGCCTGCTGGCAGGCTGCGTATTTTACGATGGTGTTCTGAGCTACAGCGACGGCATTTTCCTGCTGGCGCTGGCCGTTATCTGGCTGCTGTACAGTGTTAAAATCGCCCGTCTGGCTGAGAAGCAGGGTCAGGATAGCCTCACGCGGGAGCAGGTCGCCGAACTGCCGCGAGAAGGTACGCTGCCTGTTGCCCTGCTCTGGCTTGGCGTTGCGCTGATCATCATGCCGATGGCAACGCGCATGGTGGTGGATAACGCGACCGTGCTGGCGAACTATTTCGCCATCAGTGAACTGACCATTGGCCTGACGGTGATTGCCATCGGCACCAGCCTGCCGGAGCTGGCCACGGCCATTGCGGGGGCACGTAAAGGTGAGGATGACATTGCCATTGGTAATATCATCGGTTCCAACATATTTAATATCGCCATTGTGATGGGCCTGCCGGCCCTGATAACGCCAGGGCCCTTTAATCCCCTGGCGTTATCACGCGACTACGGCGTGATGTTATTGGTCAGCGTGATATTTGCCCTGCTCTGCTGGCGGCGGCAACGACAGATCGGCAAAGGCGCAGGCGCGCTGCTGACGGGTGGATTTATCGTATGGATGGCGATGCTGTACTGGCTCTCGCCTCTTCTCTCTGGGTAAACGGAAACGCATTATGTCGCAAATAGAATTGCAGCCGGGTTTTGACTTTCAGAAAGCAGGCAAAGAGGTTCTGGAGATTGAACGTGAAGGTCTGGCGCAGTTAGATCAGTACATTAATCAGGATTTTAGTCTGGCATGTGAGAAGATGTTCTATTGTGCCGGCAAAGTCGTGGTGATGGGGATGGGTAAGTCCGGCCACATTGGACGCAAAATGGCGGCAACGTTTGCCAGCACCGGAACCTCTTCCTTCTTTGTACATCCGGGGGAAGCCGCGCACGGTGACCTGGGTATGGTCACGCCGCAGGATATCGTCATCGCGCTGTCCAACTCCGGGGAGTCCAATGAAATTCTGGCGCTGATCCCAGTACTGAAGCGACTGCAGGTGCCGCTTATTTGCATGACCAGCCGTCCCGAAAGCAGCATGGCGCGGGCAGCCGATATTCACCTGTGCGTGAAAGTGCCCAAGGAGGCCTGTCCGCTCGGCCTGGCGCCGACGTCCAGCACCACCGCCGCACTGGTGATGGGTGATGCGCTTGCCGTCGCGCTGCTCGAAGCCCGCGGTTTTACGCCGGAAGATTTCGCGCTTTCCCACCCGGGCGGCGCGCTGGGGCGCAAGCTTCTGCTTCGGGTAAACGATATTATGCACACCGGGGATGAGATCCCTCACGTCAGTAAAGAAGCCTCCCTGCGTGATGCGCTGCTGGAAATCACCCGTAAGAATTTGGGTATGACGGTCGTGTGCGACGATCTGATGAAAATTCAGGGGATCTTCACCGATGGCGACCTGCGCCGCGTGTTCGACATGGGTGTAGATGTCCGCACGCTCGGCATTGCCGATGTGATGACGCCGGGCGGTATCCGCGTCCGTCCGGGTACGCTGGCCGTGGATGTGCTGAACCTGATGCAGTCCCGCCACATTACCTCAGTGATGGTTGCCGATGGCGACCAGTTGCTGGGTGTGGTACATATGCATGATCTGCTGCGCGCAGGCGTAGTGTAATGAAGGATAAAACAATGAGTAATGCGGGTGCATCCCTTGCAACCTGTTATGGACCGGTCAGTACCCAGATGATGGCAAAGGCGGAAAACATTCGTCTGCTCATCCTGGACGTGGATGGCGTACTTTCCGATGGCCTGATTTACATGGGCAATAATGGTGAAGAGCTGAAAGCGTTTAACGTTCGCGACGGCTACGGTATCCGCTGCGCGCTCACCTCGGGTATTGAGGTGGCTATCATCACCGGGCGAAAAGCTAAACTGGTAGAAGACCGCTGTGAAACCTTAGGAATTACCCATCTGTATCAGGGTCAATCCGATAAGATGGCGGCGTTTAAGGATTTACTGGGTAAACTGGCTATCGCGCCGGAAAACGTAGCCTACGTCGGGGACGATCTGATTGACTGGCCCGTGATGGCTGAAGTTGGACTGAGCATCGCCGTTGCCGATGCGCATCCGCTGCTGATCCCGCGCGCTGACTACGTTACCCACATCAACGGGGGCCGTGGTGCCGTACGTGAAGTCTGCGATCTGCTTTTGCTGGCGCAGGGCAAGCTTGATGAGGCCAAAGGGCAATCGATATGAGTAAAACCAGACGCTGGATTATCATTTTGCTTTCGCTTGTCGCACTGGTATTGATTGGCGTGAACCTTGCCGATCGCGACGATCCGCAAACGGAAGTGGTCAACAATAACGATCCAACCTATAAAAGCGATCACAGCGACACCGTGGTCTACAGCCCGGAAGGCGCGCTGAACTATCGCCTGATTGCCCAGCATGTTGAATATTTTTCAGATGACGGTATTTCGTGGTTTACCCAACCTGTCATGACCACATTTGATAAGGACAAAGTGCCGACGTGGTCAATTAAGTCAGATCGGGCAAAACTGACAAATGACCGTATGCTTTATCTGTATGGCCACGTTGAAGTCAACGCCCTGACCGCTGACTCGCAACTGCGAAAAATTACGACGGATAATGCCCAAATTAACCTGGTAACCCAGGACGTGACCTCGCAGGATCTGGTCACACTGTATGGCACAACATTTAATTCCAGCGGTTTGAGAATGCGCGGGAACTTACGCAGCAAGAACGCCGAGCTGATTGAAAAGGTTAGAACCTCCTATGAAATTCAAAACAAACAAACTCAGCCTTAAAGTAATTATCGCCAGCGCGATGCTGGCGACCAGTCTCCCCGCGCTTGCTGTAACGGGCGATACCGACCAACCGATCCATATCGAGTCTGATACCCAGTCTCTCGATATGCAGGGCAACGTCGTCACCTTCACGGGTAACGTCGTCATGACTCAGGGCACCATCAAAATTAACGCCGACAAAGTGGTCGTGACCCGTCCGGGTGGCGAGCAGGGCAAAGAGATCATTGATGGTTACGGCAACCCGGCCACCTTCTACCAGATGCAGGATAACGGCAAGCCGGTGAAAGGCCGCGCCTCGCATATGCACTATGAGCTGGCGAAGGACCTGGTCATCCTGACCGGAAACGCGTATCTGGAACAGCTGGACAGCAACATTACCGGCGACCAGATCACCTATCTGGTGAAAGAGCAAAAAATGCAGGCCTCCAGCGAGAAAGGCAAACGCGTCACGACCGTCCTGGTTCCGTCGCAGCTGCAGGACAAAGGCAAAGGCCAGGCCCCGGCACAGAAGAAGAGTAACTAATTCGTTATGGCAACATTAACTGCAAAAAATCTCGCGAAGGCCTACAAGGGCCGCCGTGTCGTAGAAGATGTCAGTCTGACCGTCAACTCCGGCGAAATTGTAGGGCTGCTTGGCCCTAACGGTGCGGGTAAAACCACCACCTTCTACATGGTCGTTGGCATTGTGCCGCGCGATGCCGGCAACATTATCATTGACGATGAAGACATCAGCCTTCTGCCGCTGCACGCGCGCGCGCGTCGCGGGATCGGCTACCTGCCGCAGGAAGCCTCCATTTTCCGTCGTCTTAGCGTTTACGATAACCTGATGGCGGTCCTGGAAATTCGTAACGATCTGACCAGCGAACAGCGTCAGGATCGTGCCAACGAATTGATGGAAGAGTTCCACATTGAGCATCTGCGCGACAGCCTCGGTCAGGCACTCTCCGGGGGTGAACGCCGTCGTGTTGAGATTGCACGTGCGCTGGCCGCAAACCCGAAATTTATCCTTCTGGATGAACCGTTTGCCGGCGTTGACCCGATCTCGGTTATCGACATTAAACGCATCATTGAACACCTGCGTGACAGCGGGCTTGGCGTACTGATCACCGACCACAACGTCCGTGAAACGCTGGCCGTGTGTGAACGCGCGTATATTGTCAGCCAGGGCAATCTGATCGCCCACGGTACGCCGCAGCAGATCCTCGAAGACGATCATGTTAAGCGCGTCTATCTTGGGGAAGACTTCAGACTCTGATAGGGTAGAGGTAACGTAACGCCGAACCGGAGAAAAACGCTCTGAACATGAAGCAAGGTTTGCAATTAAGGCTCAGCCAACAACTGGCAATGACGCCGCAGCTACAGCAGGCAATTCGCCTGTTGCAACTGTCCACGTTAGAACTTCAGCAGGAGCTCCAGCAGGCGCTGGACAGCAACCCCCTGCTGGAACAAACCGATCTTCATGACGAGGTAGATACTCAGCAGTCACAGGATACAGAAGCGCTCGACACCGCGGATGCACTCGAACAAAAAGAGATGCCCGACGAGCTACCGCTGGATGCCAGCTGGGATGAAATCTACACCGCCGGAACCCCTTCCGGTACGCGTGCAGACTACCAGGATGATGAGCTACCGGTCTATCAGGGAGAAACCACCCAGTCGCTGCAGGATTACCTGATGTGGCAGGTGGAACTTACCCCCTTCTCCGATACCGACCGCGCGATTGCCACCTCAATTGTCGATGCCGTTGACGACACCGGCTATTTGACCGTCACGCTGGACGATATCCTGGAAAGCATGGGCGACGAAGAGATTGAACTTGAGGAGATCGAAGCCGTTCTGAAGCGCATCCAGCGTTTCGATCCGGTAGGCGTGGCCGCAAAAGATCTGCGCGACTGCCTGCTGATCCAGCTTTCTCAGTTCAGCAAAGAGACGCCATGGCTCGACGAGGCGCGCTTAATCATCAGCGATCATCTGGATCTGTTGGCCAACCACGATTTCCGCAGCCTGATGCGCGTCACGCGCCTGAAGGAAGAGGTGCTGAAAGAAGCGGTGAATCTGATCCAGTCGCTCGATCCGCGCCCGGGACAGTCGATCCAGACCAGCGAACCCGAGTACGTTATCCCGGACGTGCTGGTCAGAAAACACAATGACCGCTGGGTCGTTGAACTTAATTCAGACAGTATCCCTCGCCTGCAAATCAACCAGCAGTATGCCTCCATGTGCACCAGCGCGCGTAACGACTCGGACAATCAATATATTCGTAGCAATCTTCAGGAAGCGCGATGGCTGATCAAAAGTCTGGAGAGCCGAAATGATACGCTGCTGCGCGTCAGCCGCTGTATTGTCGAACAGCAGCAGGCGTTCTTTGAGCAGGGCGAAGAGTATATGAAACCGATGGTACTGGCGGATATCGCCCAGGCCGTCGAGATGCATGAATCAACCATTTCCCGTGTCACCACGCAGAAGTATCTGCACAGTCCACGCGGTATATTTGAGCTTAAGTATTTCTTCTCCAGCCATGTGAATACCGAGGGCGGCGGCGAAGCGTCGTCAACGGCCATTCGTGCCCTGGTGAAGAAGTTGATCGCCGCGGAGAACCCCGCGAAGCCACTAAGCGACAGTAAGTTAACCACCATGCTGTCCGATCAGGGTATTATGGTGGCACGTCGTACTGTTGCGAAGTATCGAGAGTCTTTATCCATTCCGCCGTCCAACCAGCGTAAACAGCTGGTCTGACACAACCGATAAGGAAGACACTATGCAGCTCAACATCACTGGACAAAACGTCGAAATTACTGAGGCTTTACGCGACTTCGTGAACGCGAAGTTTGCAAAACTCGAGCAGTATTTCGAAAGGATCAATCAGGTCTATATTGTGTTGAAAGTGGAGAAAGTGACTCACATCTCGGATGCCACCCTGCATGTTAACGGGGGTGAACTGCATGCCAGTGCGGAAGGGCAAGACATGTACGCTGCTATCGACGGCTTGATTGATAAGCTTGCACGACAGCTCAATAAACATAAAGATAAACTGAAACAACACTAATTGTCCGGGCAGTTAACGGGTGCAGGACGGCCTGTTGTGAAACACAACAGGCCATTTGTACAGTTAGCGCTTAGGTGAAATTATGATGAACAACGATTCCGCTCTTCAACTGAGCAATGTCCTTAACCAGGAATGTACCCGCAGTGCGGTTCACTGCCAGAGCAAAAAACGTGCGCTGGAGATCATCAGTGAACTGGCTGCAAAACAGCTGGGCCTGCCGCCGCAGGTGGTGTTCGAAGCGATTCTGACCCGTGAAAAAATGGGCAGTACCGGTATCGGCAACGGCATCGCGATCCCGCACGGCAAACTGGAAGAGGATACCCTGCGTGCCGTTGGTGTGTTTGTGCAGCTTGAAACACCCATCGCCTTCGATGCTATTGATAACCAGCCCGTCGATCTCCTCTTCGCGCTGCTGGTGCCTGCCGACCAGACGAAAACCCATCTGCATACGCTGTCGCTGGTCGCAAAACGTCTGGCCGATAAAACCATTTGCCGTCGACTGCGCTCGGCCCAAAGTGATGAAGAGCTCTATCAAATTATCACTGAAGCAGAAGGCAATCAGGATGATGCATAACCAGGAGATGGCCTTCACATCTGTTGTCCTGAGGAGAAACGGAACATGGTGCTGATGATTGTCAGTGGCCGTTCAGGGTCGGGGAAATCCGTTGCTCTGCGCGCCCTGGAAGACATGGGTTTTTACTGCGTCGATAACCTGCCGGTCGTGTTGTTACCCGATCTGGCCCGCACGCTGGCGGAGAGACAAACCTCTGCCGCCGTCAGTATCGACGTTCGTAACATGCCTGAATCGCCAGAGATCTTCGAACAGGCCATGAGCAACCTGCCTGACGCGTTCTCGCCTCAGCTGCTGTTCCTCGATGCAGACCGCAATACGCTGATCCGCCGCTACAGCGATACCCGTCGTTTGCACCCGCTATCCAGCAAGAACCTCTCTCTGGAGAGCGCTATCGATGAAGAGAGCGACCTGCTGGAGCCGCTGCGTTCTCGTGCCGACCTGATTGTCGACACCTCTGAGATGTCCGTTCACGAGCTGGCGGAAATGCTGCGTACCCGGCTGTTGGGTAAACGCGAGCGCGAACTGACGATGGTGTTCGAATCCTTCGGCTTTAAGCACGGTATTCCGATTGATGCGGATTATGTTTTCGACGTGCGCTTCTTGCCGAACCCGCACTGGGATCCAAAACTGCGTCCAATGACCGGTCTGGATAAGCCGGTGGCGGCGTTCCTCGACCGGCACACAGAAGTACACAATTTTATCTACCAGACGCGAAGCTACCTTGAGCTATGGTTACCTATGCTGGAGACAAACAATCGTAGCTACCTGACGGTGGCGATTGGTTGTACCGGCGGTAAACATCGTTCGGTTTACATCGCCGAACAGCTGGCCGACTATTTCCGCTCGCGCGGTAAGAACGTTCAGTCCCGTCATCGCACGCTGGAAAAACGTAAAACATGACCGTAAAACAAACCGTTGAGATCACCAACAAGCTGGGTATGCATGCACGCCCGGCGATGAAACTGTTTGAGCTGATGCAGGGTTTCGATGCAGAGGTTCTGCTGCGGAATGACGAAGGCACCGAAGCGGAAGCGAACAGCGTGATCGCGCTGCTGATGCTGGATTCCGCCAAAGGGCGCCAGATTGAGGTTGAAGCCACCGGCCCTCAGGAAGAGGAAGCGCTGGCGGCGGTGATTGCCCTGTTTAACGCAGGGTTCGACGAAGATTAAGGTCTGCTATTCAGGCGGGTAGCGCTGCGCTTACCCGCTCTACATAAGATTATTACGCTGCATAAACTCCTCTCCACCCAGCTGATTCATCTGGCGCATAATCCACGCCTGACGGCTTCGCACGTACCCTGATGGGGCAATGGCCTTAAAGCGGATAGGGTTCGGTAACACAGCGGCCAATAGCGCCGCTTCTGACATGCTCAGACGGCTGGCTGGCTTATTGAAATACCGCTGTGCGGCAGCTTCCACGCCAAATATACCGTCGCCAAACTCAGCGACGTTGAGATAGACGGTCAGAATGCGTTTTTTGCTCCAGACCGTTTCCATCCCAAGGGTCAACCCCGCTTCCAGCCCTTTTCGCAGCCAGCTTCGACCATCCCACAGAAACAGGTTTTTGGCCGTCTGCTGCGACAAGGTTGATGCCCCGCGCACGCGATTTTCATGGCGTTCGTTATGGGCTAGCGCCTTCTCAATGGCCGCCACGTCGAACCCCCAGTGCTCCGGGAATTTCTGGTCCTCCGCCGCGATGACCGCCAGCCCCATGAACGGGGAGATCTCGTCCATGCTCACCCAGTCAGAGTGGGCAACATAGCTGAAATCGCCGCTGAACCACGCGCTAAGCTGACGCTCAACCATAACGGCAGAGAACGGTACCGGCATAATGCTGAATAAAGCCAGCCCGCCTCCCCAGAATACCGCCAGCACAAGTACGATGCGCAAGAGAAAACGTTTCACCCCTGCGCCTGCGGCAAATTTACGCCTCATTCAGTCAGCACCAGCACGCGGGCCACCAGCTTTTCAATACCTGAGGCCGCCTCAGCGATATTGTTCGCCAGCATATACGCTGGCGTGGTGACAATTTTGTTATCTTCATCAACCACAATGTCATCAACCGGGCACGGAACGTGTTCGCCCCCCATTTCCTCGACGATCTCTGCGGTATCAATATCCGTCCCGATAGTCAGGCGCAGCGGGAAATCAAAAATCCTGGGCAGCATTGCCGGCGCGATGCAGATAAAGCCCTGCGGTTTTCCTGCCGCGTGCATGGCCTGCGACAGCGCTTTAAGATGAGGATCAACCTGACACTCCGCGCCCTGCGCAGCAAAGGTACTGAGATTTTTGGCCGCGCCAAACCCACCGGGCAAAATGAGCGCATCAAGCTCTGTAGGGTCTGCCTGAATAAGAGGATGGATATCACCTCGCGCAATACGCGCGGCTTCAATCAGTACATTACGGGTTTCCGCCATCGGCTCGCCGGTCAGATGATTAATCACATCCGCCTGATTTTTGTCCGGCGCAAAACAAATAACCTCTGCTCCCTGCTTAGCCAGGGCCAGCAGCGTGATTACGGCTTCATGTATTTCAGAACCATCGTAAACACCGCATCCGCTCAGCACGACACCAATCTTTTTCATCATGACAATCCTTTTCTGCAACTTGCTGAAGCACATTAATAATTTTGATTAAAACGCTATGCTTCACACATTTCACTGATTCATGTAACAAACCATTTAAGATTTGCTATCTTATCTGCGTGCGGCCTAAATTTTTCAGGCAGCGCCCTTTCGAAAATAACTTTAAAAAACAGGCGCAGCCACGATTTCCCTGGTGTTGGCGCAGTATTCGCGCACCCCGGTTAAGCCGGGGTCATTTTTTTCTGGCGTCTACCCAGGCTTTAAGCACCGCTACATCGTTTTGCCACTCTTGTTTCATCTCTTCAACCCAATCACCCACGTTATCTTCCCATGCAGGTAAATCAGGCGACTGAATCTGTTGACCCAGCTGCTGCAGATGGCGTAAGCCAACCGAGCCGGCGGCACCTTTGATTTTGTGTCCTTCTTCGACGATGCCTTTTTGGTCACGAGCCGTCAGGTTTGATTCCAGCACGCTCAGATAGCCCGGCATCATTTTTTCGAACACCGCCAGACCATCGGTAATCAGTTTCGGACCCACCAGATCGATGTACTGCTCCAGCATCGCGGTATCGAGTATCGTTTGGGCTTTTGCGCTATCAACAGACGTCATGGTGCTCTCCTCTTCATCACGGGTATCCCAGAACTTCTTAATCATGGCGGTCAGAGCAGGCACCGCCAGCGGCTTGCTGAGTACATCGTCCATACCGGCATCGAGATACTCTTTTTTGTCTTTCAGCACGTTCGCCGTCAGCGCCACCAGCGGCGGCAGCTCGTCGGCCGCGTACTGACGCGTCAGCTCACGAGAGATATCCAGCCCGGTCATATCCGGCAGCTGGATATCGAGCAGAACAAGATCGTATTCGCCCGGTTTAAACATATCCAGCGCGGCCTTACCGGTCATCGCGACATCCACGCTGTTGCCCAGTTTTTCCAGCACCGAGCGCGCCACAATCACGTTCAGCTCAATGTCTTCTACCAGCAGGACGTGCAGCGCGGGCAGCGGCATGTCGTCGTTTTCAAAGGTATCCTCAACTTCCTCCGCCACCGCCGGCGCATGGACCGTCAGCGTGAAGGTTGACCCTTTGCCCGGCTGGCTGACAACGGTGATATCGCCACCCATACTCTTCGCCAGCCGCTTAGAGACCGCCAGGCCAATGCCCGTTCCTGTCGCCGGTTTCCCGCCGTTGCTGTCCTTCACCTGGTAGTACATCGCGAAAATTTTGTCCTGCTCCTCCTGCGGAATACCCATCCCGGAGTCTTCCACCTCGAAGTGCAGCATATCGCCTTCGTCATAGCGGATGCGCACCGCCACCTGCCCCTTCTGGGTAAATTTCACCGCGTTGCTGATAAGGTTCCACAGGATCTGGCGCAGACGCGTGCCGTCGGTCACCACTTTATGCGGCAGCGGCAGGGTTGGCTCCATGACAAAGCTCAGTCCCTTCTGCTGCGCCTGCAGGCCGGACAGGTTTTCGAGGTCGGCAAGGAAGCTGGTGAAATCAACCGGCTGATTATCAAGCTGAACTTTACGGCGCTCCATCTTATCCATATCAATAATATCGTTGAAGATATTACCCAGCGTGACCGCGGATACATGGATAGTCTTGAGGTATTTTTCCTGCTCTGCGGTCAGGTCGGTATCCAGCAGAATACGGCTCAGCCCGACAATCCCATTAAGCGGCGTACGCAGCTCGTGGCTGATGGTGGAGATAAAGGTAGTCTTGTCGCGGCTGGCGCGCTCCAGGGCATCCTGGTAGCGCTTACGTTCGGTGATATCGCGGCCAAAGCCCATCAGGCCGTGGCGTTTCCCCACGCGGTCATAGTAGGGCACCTTACGGATCTCAAAGCAGGCTTTGCGTCCGTCCGGGTAATCCAGCCACTGTTCATAGGTCAGCGAGACGTTATGGCGGAATACTTTTTCGTCCGTCTCCATGACCTTAGCCGCCGCCTCTTCAGAGTAAACGTCCTGCGGCTTCAGGTTAATCAGCTGCTTCTCGCTTTTCCCGGTGAGCAGCTCCATCGCCCGGTTACAGCCGGAAAACTCTTTATCTTCATTACGGTAAAACACCAGATCCGGCGAAGCATCGAGGAACGACCGCAGGAAAGAGGATTGCTGTTCAAGCTGGATCTGCGTGACCTCGCGCTCTTTCATTTCGATTTTCAGCTGCTCCAGCGTGGCCTGACGCTCGGCTTCCGCCTTCTCACGATCGGAGATCTCCTGATTCAGCTGCGCAATGTTGTCTTTAAGCTGGACGTTGAGCTTCAGGTCGCGCTCGCGCATCTCTTCCAGTTTATCGACCAGTTTTGACAGACGCTGACGGGACTCTTCCAGCTGTTCAACCACCACGGAAAGGAAATAGACCGCCCAGGGCGTAATGAGCAAGCCAAAGAAGATGGAGCGGATGACGTCGATACTCTCGACCTGACCATGCAGAACCATGGTGACGGCCATTTGTACGACAATGGCCAGAACGACCAGCGCCAGCGCAAGCAGCATGGAGAAACGCACCAGCCCAAGCTTCATCATCAGGTCGACGTAATACTGGGCAAGCATTCGAATTTGCTTCATAGAGGATCCCTTCACGACTTTATCGCTCAATAATACTCAAATTCAGGGCGAGGCGTTGAAGGTTGTGAGAAAAAGTGCGGGGTGAAACAGGAGATTAGCCTCGCTCCCGGTTAACCGGAAGCGAGGAGAGGTCAATCAGGAGCGTTTCAACAGCAGCCAGAGGCTGATCAGGAGGAAACTGGCGCTTGGCAGCAGCGCACCAATTATCGGCGGAATGCCATAAACCAGCGTCAGCGGACCGAAGATCTGATCGAGCACGTAGAACACAAAGCCGAAACTGATACCGGTCACGACGCGCACGCCCATCGGCACGCTGCGTAACGGGCCGAAGATAAACGACAGCGCCATCAGCATCATCACCGCCACGGACATCGGCTGGAAGATCTTGCTCCACATGTTGAGCTGATAACGTCCTGCGTCCTGCCCGCTCGACTTCAGGTATTTCACATAGTTGTGCAAACCGCTGATGGAGAGCGCGTCAGGATCCAGCGCCACAACACCGAGCTTATCGGGCGTCAGGTTGGTCTTCCACGTACCGGTTACCGTCTGAGAACCCGTAATCTGTTTCGGATCGGTCAGGTTAGATTCATCAACCTGGGACAAACGCCACTGTTTATGTTCGGCGTCAAATTTCGCCGAAGAGGCGTGGCGGACTGACTCCAGACGGCGCTGGTCATCGAAAGCATAGATGCTCACCCCACCCAGTTCATCATTCCCCTTTACCCGTTCGATGTAGACGAAGTTTTTACCGTCTTTCGCCCATAAACCTTGTTGAGTCGAGAGCAGCGAGCCGCCGTACATGGCCTGCGCACGGTAGTTACGCGCCATCTGTTCGCCCTGCGGCGCGACCCACTCGCCAATCGCCATGGTCAACAGCACCAGTGGGATCGCGGTTTTCATTACCGACAGCGCAACCTGCATGCGGGTAAAACCCGAGGCCTGCATAACGACCAGCTCACTGCGCTGCGCCAGCATCCCCAGCCCCAGCAGCGCGCCCAGCAGGGCCGCCATCGGGAAGAAAATCTGCACATCTTTCGGCACGCTGAGCAGGGTATACATCCCCGCGCCCATCGCGTCATAGCTCCCCTGGCCGGCTTTTTTCAGCTGATCGACAAATTTGATAATGCCGGAGAGTGACACCAGCATGAACAACGTCATCATGATGGTGGTAAAAATGGTTTTACCGATATAGCGATCAAGAACGCCAAACGCCTGCATTAGATGGCTCCTTTACGCGAGAATCGGGCACGTATGCGGCGCACAGGCACCGTATCCCACAGGTTTAATCCCAGCGCCAGTAAGATGTACAGGCTGTTGACGAACCATGTCCAGACCATAGGGTCCAGCTTCCCCTTCGCGCCGTTAGAACGAATCGAGGTTTGCAGCAGGAAATAGATCAGGTAAAGCAGCATCGCCGGCAGCATAGAGAGCACGCGGCCCTGGCGCGGGTTCACCACGCTCAGCGGAACGACAATCAGCGCCATCATAAACACGGTGAAGACAAGCGTAATACGCCAGTGGAACTCAGCACGCGCTCTGTCGGTATCGGTATTCCACAGGGTACGCATGTCCATTTGCTCGGTATCCGTTGGATCGAGCGCCACCGCCTGATGGCCGATAATGGCCTGATAGTTCTGAAAATCCGTAATACGGAAGTCGCGCAGCATGGCTGTGCCTTCGAAACGGGTGCCTTTGTTCAGCGTCACGATCTGAGAACCATCTTTGCGCTGAGCAAGCTGACCGGAGTCTGCAACCACCACGGAAGGACGCGCGTTACCTTTGGGACGTAACTGCGCCAGGAATACGTCGTTGAATTTACTGCCGTCAACGCTCTCAATGAACAGCACGGAGTTGCCGTCGGTCGCCTGCTGGAATTGCCCCTGGGCTAAGGCTGCCATGCCGGGGTTGGCTTTCGCTTCGGCCAGCACTTCGTCCTGATGACGGGAAGACATGGGACCCGCCCACATCACATTCACCGCCGCGACAATACCCGTGAACAGCGCCAGTATCATGGCCGCTTTCACCAGTACTGCTTTGCTCAGGCCACAGGCATGCATCACCGTGATTTCACTCTCGGTGTAGAGTTTCCCAAGCGTCATGAGCAGGCCAAGGAAAAGACTTAGCGGCAGGATGAGCTGCGCCATTTCCGGGATCCCTAAGCCAAGCAGGGAAAGCACCAGATTTGTTGGAATTTCGCCGTCAACGGCCGCACCGAGGATCTTAACCAGCTTCTGACAGAAAAAAATCAGCAGCAGGATGAAGAGAATCGCCAGTTGGCTTTTGAGCGTCTCCCGCACCAGATATCTTATGATTATCACTTTAAATACGCCCGTAAAAACCCGTCTCTTTGCTGGAAAATCGCTTGTTTCATGGCTTAAACGTCATTTATTCTCTTGAGTCGTCGAAATCATCGCTAAGATTAAAACATCCGGCGGATTCACGCTTCAGGACTTTTTCTGACGTGTCGAAACCGTAGTAACGTAAGATTAACACGAAGTCACCACAACAGCGGACATGAGTTACGAAAGGTTTCAATTCTATCCGTAGCTGCCGCCGTTGTCTTTAAGATTCAGGAGCGTAGTGCATGGAGTTCAGTGTAAAAAGCGGTAGCCCGGAGAAACAGCGGAGTGCCTGCATCGTTGTGGGCGTCTTTGAACCACGCCGACTCTCCCCGATCGCCGAGCAACTCGATAAAATCAGTGACGGCTATATTAGCGCCCTGCTGCGCCGTGGCGAACTGGAAGGCAAACCTGGGCAGACGCTGTTACTGCACCATGTTCCGAACGTGCTGTCAGAACGTATTCTGCTGATTGGCTGCGGCAAAGAACGCGAGCTTGATGAACGTCAGTATAAGCAGGTGATTCAGAAAACAATCAATACGCTGAATGATACCGGCTCAATGGAAGCCGTCTGCTTCCTGACGGAGCTGCACGTTAAAGGGCGTAACACCTACTGGAAAGTGCGTCAGGCGGTTGAAACGGCAAAAGAGAGCCTGTACAGCTTCGATCAGCTGAAGACCAATAAAAGCGAGCCGCGTCGTCCGCTGCGTAAAATGGTCTTTAACGTGCCAACCCGTCGCGAGCTGACCAGCGGCGAACGCGCGATCCAGCACGGTCTGGCGATCGCGGCCGGCATTAAAGCGGCCAAAGATCTCGGCAACATGCCGCCTAACATCTGTAACGCGGCATACCTGGCCTCTCAGGCGCGTCAGCTGGCCGACGCCTACAGCAAAAACGTCATTACCCGCGTCATCGGCGAACAGCAGATGAAAGAGTTGGGGATGCACTCTTACCTGGCGGTCGGTAACGGCTCGCAGAACGAATCCCTGATGTCCGTCATCGAGTACAAAGGCAATCCGTCCGAAGACGCGCGCCCGATTGTGCTCGTCGGTAAAGGCCTGACCTTCGACTCCGGCGGTATCTCCATCAAGCCTGCCGAAGGCATGGATGAGATGAAGTACGACATGTGCGGTGCGGCGGCGGTTTACGGCGTGATGCGCATGGTCGCGGAACTGCAGTTGCCTATCAACGTGATCGGCGTACTGGCGGGCTGCGAAAACATGCCTGGCGGGCGCGCCTATCGTCCGGGTGACGTTCTGACCACCATGTCCGGCCAGACCGTTGAAGTGCTGAACACCGACGCCGAAGGGCGTCTGGTGCTGTGTGACGTGCTGACCTACGTTGAGCGCTTCGAGCCTGAAGCGGTGATTGACGTCGCTACCCTCACCGGAGCCTGCGTGATTGCGCTGGGCCACCATATCACCGGCCTGATGTCGAACCACAACCCGCTGGCGCATGAGCTTATCGGTGCCTCAGAGCAGGCCGGTGACCGCGCATGGCGTCTGCCGCTGGGTGACGAGTATCAGGATCAGCTGGAGTCTAACTTTGCGGATATGGCGAACATTGGCGGACGTCCTGGCGGGGCGATCACCGCGGGCTGCTTCCTGGCACGCTTCACCCGCAAGTACAACTGGGCACACCTGGATATCGCGGGCACCGCATGGCGATCCGGTAAAGCCAAAGGCGCAACCGGCCGTCCAGTGGCGCTGCTGTCGCAGTTCCTGCTGAACCGCGCAGGTTTTAACGGCGACGAGTAAGTCAAAACGGCAGTAAACCGTAGGCCGGGTAAGGCGAAGCCGCCACCCGGCTTAAGCATTTAAAGTGAGCACAAGAAGCCCCATATATGAAGAATGCAACGTTCTACCTTCTGGACAACGACACCCATCAGGATGGCCTCAGCGCCGTAGAACAGCTGGTGTGTGAAATTGCCGCAGAACGTTGGCGCGCAGGTAAACGCGTTCTGATTGCCTGTGAAGATGAACAGCAGGCGATTCGCCTGGATGAAGCGCTGTGGGCGCGCCCCCCGGAGAGTTTTGTGCCGCATAATCTGTCGGGCGAAGGCCCGCGCGGCGGTGCACCGGTTGAAATTGCCTGGCCGCAAAAGCGCAACAGCAGCGCGCGCGATATTCTGATTAGCCTGCGGATAGATTTTGCAGATTTTGCCACCGCTTTCACAGAAGTGGTAGACTTTGTCCCTTACGAAGAATCTTTGAAACAACTGGCGCGCGAACGCTATAAAGCGTACCGCCTGGCTGGTTTTAACCTGAATACGGCAACCTGGAAATAATGGAAAAGACATATAACCCACGCGATATCGAACAGCCGCTTTACGAGCACTGGGAACAGCAGGGCTATTTCAAGCCTAACGGCGACGAAAGCAAAGAGTCCTTCTGCATCATGATCCCGCCGCCGAACGTCACCGGCAGTTTGCATATGGGTCATGCTTTCCAGCAGACCATCATGGACACCATGATCCGCTATCAGCGCATGCAGGGTAAAAACACCCTGTGGCAGGCGGGGACTGACCACGCGGGTATCGCGACCCAGATGGTGGTTGAGCGTAAAATTGCCGCTGAAGAAGGAAAAACCCGCCACGACTACGGTCGCGACGCGTTCATCGACAAAATCTGGCAGTGGAAGGCGGAATCCGGCGGCACCATTACCCGTCAGATGCGCCGTCTCGGCAACTCCGTGGACTGGGAGCGCGAGCGCTTCACCATGGACGAAGGCCTGTCCAACGCCGTTAAAGAAGTCTTCGTCCGCCTGTACAAAGAAGACCTGATTTACCGCGGCAAACGCCTGGTAAACTGGGATCCAAAACTGCGCACCGCCATCTCTGACCTGGAAGTGGAAAACCGCGAGTCTAAAGGCTCCATGTGGCACATCCGCTATCCGCTGGCCGATGGCGCAAAAACCGCCGACGGCAAAGATTACCTGGTGGTCGCAACGACCCGTCCGGAAACCCTGCTGGGCGATACCGGCGTGGCCGTTAACCCGGAAGATCCGCGTTATAAAGATCTGATCGGCAAATTCGTGGTGCTGCCGCTGGTAAACCGCCGTATTCCGATTGTGGGCGACGAACACGCCGACATGGAAAAAGGCACCGGCTGCGTAAAAATCACCCCGGCGCACGACTTCAACGACTATGAAGTCGGCCGTCGTCACGCCCTGCCGATGATCAACATTCTGACCTTCGACGGTGATATCCGCGAAAGCGCAGAAGTGTACGACACCAAAGGCAACGAATCCGACGTTTACTCCAGCGACATCCCGGCTGAGTTCCAGAAGCTGGAGCGTTTTGCCGCGCGTAAAGCCATCGTGGCTGCCGTTGACGCGCTCGGCCTGCTGGAAGAGATCAAACCTCACGATCTGACCGTGCCGTACGGCGACCGTGGCGGCGTGGTTATCGAGCCAATGCTGACCGACCAGTGGTACGTGCGTGCCGACGTGCTGGCGAAACCGGCTGTCGAAGCGGTTGAAAACGGCAGCATTCAGTTCGTGCCGAAGCAGTACGAAAACATGTACTTCTCCTGGATGCGCGACATTCAGGACTGGTGTATCTCTCGTCAGCTGTGGTGGGGTCACCGTATTCCGGCGTGGTACGACAACGAAGGCAACGTTTACGTTGGCCGTAGCGAAGACGAAGTGCGTCAGGAAAACAACCTGAGCGCGGACGTTGCGCTGCGTCAGGACGAAGACGTGCTGGACACCTGGTTCTCCTCCGCGCTGTGGACCTTCTCCACCCTCGGCTGGCCAGAAAACACCGACGCGCTGCGTCAGTTCCACCCAACCAGCGTGATGGTCTCCGGCTTCGACATTATCTTCTTCTGGATTGCCCGCATGATCATGATGACCATGCACTTCATCAAAGACGAAGACGGCAAGCCGCAGGTTCCGTTCCATACCGTCTACATGACCGGTCTGATCCGCGACGACGAAGGCCAGAAGATGTCCAAGTCCAAGGGGAACGTGATTGACCCGCTGGATATGGTTGACGGTATCTCTCTGGAAGATCTGCTGGAAAAACGTACCGGCAACATGATGCAGCCGCAGCTGGCTGAGAAAATCCGCAAGCGCACCGAGAAGCAGTTCCCGAACGGGATCGAGTCTCACGGTACCGACGCCCTGCGCTTCACCCTGGCGGCACTGGCCTCAACCGGTCGTGACATCAACTGGGACATGAAGCGTCTGGAAGGTTACCGTAACTTCTGTAACAAACTGTGGAACGCCAGCCGTTTCGTGCTGATGAATACCGAAGATCAGGATTGCGGCTTCAACGGCGGCGAGATGACGCTGTCTCTGGCAGACCGCTGGATCCTGGCGGAATTCAACCAGACGGTGAAAGCGTTCCGCGAGGCGCTGGACAGCTACCGCTTCGATATCGCGGCGGGCATTCTGTATGAATTCACCTGGAACCAGTTCTGCGACTGGTATCTGGAGCTGGCGAAGCCGGTGATGAACGGCGGCACTGAGGCGGAGCTGCGCGGCACGCGCAACACGCTGATTACCGTTCTGGAAGGTCTGCTGCGCCTGGCGCATCCGGTCATTCCATTCATCACCGAAACCATCTGGCAGCGCGTGAAGGTGATTGCAGGCATCAACGCCGATACCATCATGCTGCAGCCGTTCCCGGAATTCGATGCGGCCAAGGTTGATGAAGCGGCGTCCGCGGATACCGAGTGGCTGAAACAGGCGATCGTTGCGGTACGTAACATCCGTGCTGAAATGAACATCGCCCCAGGCAAACCGCTGGAGCTGCTGCTGCGTGGCTGCAGCGAGGCTGCCGTTCGTCGCGTCGCCGAGAACAACACCTTCCTGAAAACCATGGCGCGTCTGGAAAGCATCACCGTGCTGCCTGCGGATGACAAAGGTCCGGTTTCCGTGACCAAAATCATCGACGGCGCCGAGCTGCTGATCCCGATGGCGGGCCTGATCGACAAAGACGCCGAGCTGGCTCGTCTGGCGAAAGAAGTGGCAAAAGTCGACGTGGAAATTGGCAAAATCGAAAGCAAGCTGGCGAACGAAGGCTTTGTCGCCCGCGCGCCGGAAGCGGTCATCGCGAAAGAGCGCGAGCGTCTGGTTGCCTTCGCCGATGCGAAGACCAAGCTGATCGAGCAGCAGGCGGTTATCGCAGCCCTGTAATGCTTTTACCCCTTACGCTTCAGGGCGTAAGGGGTATCCTTCCTGAAAACTCCTCGCTTGCACTCCCCTTTCTGCGGTGCTATTAACAGCAGTTATGTGTCAATTTTTGTAATGAGTAATGCTATGAGCGTGATTACCCCCGTCGCGACGACGATGCGCCGGATCGCTGAGCAGGATAACCCGGCAATCGCCGCCGTTATCCGCACCGTTTCTGCCGAATATGGCCTGACGGCTGACAAAGGCTACACGGTTGCCGACCCGAACCTGGACGAGCTTTACCAGCTCTACAGCCAGCCAGGGCATGCCTACTGGGTAATCGAGCAGAACGGTCAGGTTGTGGGCGGCGGCGGCGTGGCGCCCCTCAGCTGCAGCGAGCCGGATATCTGTGAGCTGCAGAAAATGTATTTTCTGCCAACGGCGCGCGGGCAAGGGCTGGCGAAAAAGCTGGCGCTGATGGCGCTGGACCACGCGCGCAAGCAGGGTTTTACCCGCTGCTACCTGGAAACCACCGCTTTCCTCAAAGAGGCCATCGGCCTGTATGAACATCTGGGCTTTGAGCATATCGATGCGCCGCTGGGCTGTACCGGCCACGTTGATTGCGAAGTCAGGATGCTGAAAAGTCTGTAAGTTTCGTTCCTGCCCTCTTCTGTTAAGCGGCTGTAAACTGAATGCTCTACACTCTCAGTTCACACCACAACGGGGGAAACACGATGTCGAAGATAAAAAGCTACGCCGCACCGCAGGCGGGTGCAGAACTTGAGCTGTACGAGTACGATGCGGGCGAACTAAAAGCAGAAGACGTCGAAGTACAGGTTGATTACTGCGGGATCTGCCACTCGGATCTCTCGATGATCGATAACGAATGGGGCTTCTCGAGCTATCCGCTGGTTGCCGGGCACGAAGTCATTGGCCGCGTCGTGGCGCTCGGTAGCGCCGCGCAGGACAAAGGGCTGAAGGTAGGCCAACGCGTGGGCATTGGCTGGACGGCACGCAGCTGTGGTCACTGTGACGCCTGTATCAGCGGCAATCAGATCAACTGCCTCGAGGGCGCCGTTCCCACTATTCTGAACAAGGGCGGTTTTGCCGACAAACTGCGCGCCGACTGGCAATGGGTGATCCCGCTGCCGGACAGCATTGATATCGAATCCGCAGGTCCGCTGCTGTGCGGCGGTATCACCGTCTTCAAACCTCTGCTGATGCACCACATCACCGCCACCAGCCGCGTGGGCGTCATTGGTATTGGCGGCCTGGGGCATATCGCCATCAAGCTGCTGCACGCGATGGGCTGTGAAGTCACGGCGTTCAGCTCCAACCCGGCGAAAGAGAAAGAAGTGCTGGCGATGGGTGCGGATAAAGTGGTGAACAGCCGCGATCCTGACGCGCTGAACGCGCTGGCTGGGCAGTTTGACCTGATCATCAACACCGTTAACGTCGATCTCAACTGGCAGCCGTACTTTGAGGCGCTGGCCTACGGCGGTAACTTCCACACCGTAGGTGCCGTGATGAAGCCGCTGCCGGTTCCGGCGTTTACCCTGATCGGCGGGGATCGCAGCGTGTCAGGCTCCGCGACCGGTACGCCGTTTGAGTTGCGCAAGCTGATGAAGTTTGCCGGACGCACCAAAGTGGCGCCGACCACCGAACTGTATCCGATGTCGAAAATCAACGAAGCGATCCAGCACGTGCGTGACGGCAAAGCCCGCTACCGCGTGGTGTTGAAAGCGGATTTTTGATGTGACATTGGCGGGGAATGTGCGGCCTGATGCCCTCACCCCAACCCTCTCCCACAGGGAGAGGGCGCACACACTAAAAACGGTAACGGTCGTTACCGTTTTGCATCTACCATGGCCTTAAACACCTCAGCCACCGCGACCGCACCGGGATCCATTACCCCATCCAGATTCTCTTTATTCACATACGACGAGCGCCCCGCACCGGCTTTCGCCATTTTCGCCGTTGCTTCGGCACCGTGCTGTGCTGCCTTCGCCGCTGCCTGAAGATCGCCATTCTTCAATGCTTCAAGCGCCGGCTGCAGTGCGTCGATCAGGGTACGATCGCCTAGATCTGCCCCACCGTACTGCTTCATCTGCGCCAGCCCGCTGAGCAATGCCTCGGGCAGCGGCTGACCATCGTGAAGCTTTTGCCCGGCCGCGGTGAAGAAGATCGACATCAGCACCCCGCTCGATCCGCCCATCACCGTCGCCAGCCGCTCGCCCACCAGCAACAGCAGCGTCGATACGTTATCAAGCGGGAGCTTGCGATCCTCCAGACGCTGCGCAATATCCCGCGCCCCTTGCGCAAAAGTGGAGCCGGTATCGCCGTCGCCCACTTTGGCATCCAGCGCGTTCAGTCGGTTTTCCAGCTGGAGCAGCGTTTTCGTCACCGAGGAGACATACTCGCCCACCCGCAGATTGTCCGACGGAGTGTATTCCACGCGATCGTGAATGGCGGTATGCGCCACGGTGCGCAGTGGCGCAAACGCCACGGGCTTCTGCCAGCCCAGCGTTTCGACCTCGGCGTGAATCGCCTTTTCAAAGAAGTCATTAAGCTTCAGCAGCGTGAGCGAAAAGCCCTTCATGTCCAGCGCGCTCACCAGCGGCGCGGGGCCTATCAGGTACGCGATCTCCTCTTTCAGCGCCGAATGCGCCAGCTCTTTGGTCAGCAGCGCCATCTCCAGCGCCGATACGCCGCCGAGATTGTTAATCAATACCGCAAACCGCCCTTCTCCCGCCTGCGCGCGTAACGGCGTCACCAGCGTGTCGATAATGGCTTTACTGTTCTGCGTATCCACGACGGAAGCACCGGGCTCGCCGTGAATGCCCAGCCCCAGCTCGACATGGCCCTGCTTAATGCGCCCCTCTTCCTCGTCGCTGCCCGGCAGGTTGCACGTTTGCATCGCAACGCCCAGGCTCCAGAGGTTATCGCAGGCCTGTTGCGCAATATCCCGCACCTCGCTTAGCGATTTACCGTGCTCCGCCGCATAGCCCGCAATCTTGTGCACCAGTGCCGTACCGGCAATACCGCGCGGCTGTTTGTTATCCGGCAGCGCGATATCGTCCGCCACGATCGCCATCTCCACCTTCAGGCCGTAGCGTTTGGCCTTTTCTGCCGCCAGACCAAAGTTCAGGCGATCGCCGGTGTAGTTTTTGACGATCAGCAGACAGCCGCGATCGCCCGTGACCGCCACAATGGCGTTCAGCACCGCATCCACGCTCGGCGAGGCAAACAGATCGCCACACACTGCCGCCGTCAGCATCCCTTTGCCAACAAACCCGGCGTGCGCGGGTTCGTGGCCTGAGCCGCCGCCGGAGATCACCGCCACGCGGCTTTTGTCCCAGTCGCCGCGTGC
Source organism: Enterobacter asburiae (assembly GCF_007035645.1). Taxonomy (NCBI): domain Bacteria; kingdom Pseudomonadati; phylum Pseudomonadota; class Gammaproteobacteria; order Enterobacterales; family Enterobacteriaceae; genus Enterobacter; species Enterobacter asburiae. The sequence continues at coordinate 446,551 of NZ_AP019632.1, read as the reverse complement.
GACGATCCTGATGGCCGGATCGATATCAAGTTTGACGAGGTTTGCGTGTGGCGCAGAAAGCAGTATGCCTTCAATGGCATCGTTGACCAGCTGTTTGCGATCGTTAAAGAAGAATCTGGACATCGTTTCCCACTATTTTTGTGAACCGTATGCAAAAGCATAGTCCGCGCTGGATAATGCGCCGCAAAGTCAGGAATTTACTCAACCAAATTGCGGCCAGATTGCCTATACTCCCCCCAGGACAAAGAGAGGAAGCGCATCATGAGTACACCATTGTTAATTGCCAGGACGCTGGAAAAAGAGCTGTATTTACTGCCCTCGATGGCGAACCGCCACGGTCTCATCACCGGAGCGACCGGGACGGGGAAAACCGTCACCCTGCAAAAGCTGGCGGAGTCGCTTTCGGAGATTGGCGTACCGGTCTTTATGGCTGACGTGAAAGGCGATTTAACCGGTGTGGCTCAGGAAGGTACGGCCTCTGAGAAACTGCTCGAACGGCTGAAGAATATTGGCATCACGGACTGGACGCCGCATAACAATCCGGTGGTAGTGTGGGATATCTTTGGTGAGAAAGGCCACCCGGTGCGCGCTACCGTCTCCGATCTCGGCCCGCTGCTGCTGGCCCGTCTGCTTAACCTCAACGACGTGCAGTCCGGCGTGCTGAATATTATCTTCCGCATTGCCGACGATCAGGGGCTGCTGCTGCTTGATTTCAAAGATCTGCGCGCCATTACCCAGTACATCGGCGATAACGCCAAATCCTTCCAGAACCAGTACGGCAATATCAGCAGCGCCTCGGTGGGTGCCATTCAGCGCGGGTTACTGACGCTGGAGCAACAGGGCGCCGAGCACTTCTTCGGCGAGCCGATGCTGGATATCAAAGACTGGATGCGCACCGACAGCAGCGGCAAAGGCATCATCAACATTCTGAGCTCCGAGAAGCTCTACCAGATGCCAAAGCTCTACGCCGCCAGCCTGCTGTGGATGCTCTCCGAACTGTACGAACAGTTACCCGAAGCGGGCGATCTGGAAAAACCGAAGCTGGTCTTCTTCTTCGACGAAGCGCACCTTCTGTTTAACGACGCGCCGCAGGTCTTGCTGGATAAGATTGAACAGGTCATTCGCCTGATCCGCTCCAAAGGCGTTGGCGTCTGGTTTGTCTCGCAAAACCCGTCGGACATTCCGGATAACGTTCTCGGCCAGCTCGGTAACCGCGTGCAGCACGCCCTGCGCGCCTTTACGCCGAAGGATCAGAAAGCGGTGAAAGCCGCCGCGCAGACCATGCGCGCCAACCCTGCCTTTGATACCGAAGCGGCGATTCAGGCGTTAGGCACCGGTGAAGCGCTGATCTCGTTCCTGGATGCGAAGGGCAGCCCGTCCGTGGTGGAACGCGCCATGGTGATCGCGCCCTGCTCGCGCATGGGGCCCGTTACCGACGATGAACGTAACGGCCTGATTAACCACTCTCCGGTTTACGGAAAGTACGAAGACGAGGTTGATCGCGAGTCCGCGTTCGAGATGCTGCAAAAAGGGGTGCAGGCGACAACGGAGTCGCAGGATGCGCCTGCCGCTAAAGGACAGTCCGTCGCCGTGGATGACGGTATTCTCGGGGGGCTCAAAGACATCCTGTTCGGCAGCACCGGGCCGCGCGGCGGCAAGCGCGACGGCGTGGTACAGACCATGGCGAAAAGCGCGGCGCGGCAGGTCACCAATCAGATAGTGCGCGGCATGCTGGGAAGTCTGTTAGGCGGCCGTCGCCGGTAGACGGGGAACCCACGGACGACCAAGCGCTGAGCCCTGTACGCCGTTCTCCTGCAGATAGCGGTCGATTTCCACCATCCCCGTCCAGCGGTTCTCACACCATAGCGGTGCCAGAAGCGTTGGACGGCGGGCGCTGGCGGAGATGCGGTGGTAAACAATTTCCGGCGGGGTGTGGCGAATCATCTCCCCCGCCGTCACCGTATAGTCCTCAAGCTCAATACCGCTTAACCGTCCGGCTTCCCAGGCTTTCGCCATAATGCTTCCCGTAACGATATGCAGCGGGTGCAGCTTAATGCCGTCCACGCCGGTCTCAACCACCTTTTCCAGCGTCTCCAGGCCGTGCTGCTGCCCTTCACCCGGCAAGCCGACAATCAGATGCGAGCAGACCTTCAGCCCACGCTCGCGGGCCAGGCGCGTGGTGCGCTGGTAGCAGGCGAAATCATGGCCACGGTTAATACGGTGCAGGGTTTTGTCGTGCGCGGTCTGCAAGCCCAGCTCCAGCCAGATCTCGTAGCCTTGTTCTTTGTACTCGCTGAGCAGGTCCAGCACCGCGTCCGGTACGCAGTCCGGGCGCGTGCCCACGCACAGCCCAACGATGTTAGCCTGGCTGACGGCCTGCTGATACATAGAGCGCAGCACCTGCACCTCCGCCCACGTGCTGGTGTAGGCCTGAAAATAGGCCAGATACTGCTTCGCGCGGTTCACCAGGCTCGCCTGATGGGCAAGCTGTTCAGCGATAGATTTATGCTGCTGGGCTTCGTCAGCAAAGGACGCAACGTTACAGAAGGTGCAGCCGCCGCGCCCGATGGTGCCATCGCGATTCGGGCAGCTAAACCCGCCGTGCAGCGTCAGCTTATGAACCTTTTGCCCGTACCGCTGCAAAAGATCCCCACCAAACATATTGACTAATTTCTGTAACTGCATAATCTGATAGACCGTCCCGGAGAAAGGGGACAAGCCTGCCACTTTTAGCCTCTGTCGGCGATGACCTGGATCAATCGTCCCGGACGGCCTTTATCTATATGAATAAATACTCAGGATTACTGCAATTTCATTCACGCCATTCGTGATTACTTTTCCTTATGTTCTGATTGTTTTTTTCATTTGTAGCGCCACCACTGAAAAACAGTGGGTTTATGCGGGTTTGCAGCCGATACCAGATTATTATTCTGCTATAAAACTGCTATTCAGCACGCTACATTGATAATACCGCTTTCATATAGTGAGTCAGATCACACTCCGCTGCGTCCTGCCAGGGCATACATTCAATGTAAAAATAGTTAAATAACATTTACTTTCAAAGACATAAACGCTCTTTAGCACATTTTTGTATAAATAAGATTGCCATTTGACCTGTGTACCAATTCCCGATAAGTTGGAAATCCGCTGGAAGCTTTCTGGATGAGCGGCCTGCTCATCATATTTATGCAGTAATTGAGATTCCCTCTGAAGCAAGTCCTCAAACTTGTTTACCTGCGCGAAAGGATGAAAAAGAGGGCGAATGCGAGGTCCGCGTATGAAACGCAAACCCCGTCGCCATGCTCTTTCTGTGCCTGTGCGCCACGGTAAAGTTCAGTGGGAAGCCCGACGAGCCTGGGGAGGTTCACTGATATGTTGTACGATAAATCCCTTGAGAAGGATAACTGTGGTTTCGGCCTGATCGCCCACATAGAAGGCGAACCTAGCCACAAGGTAGTGCGTACTGCTATTCACGCACTGGCCCGAATGCAGCACCGTGGCGCTATTCTTGCCGATGGTAAAACCGGCGACGGTTGCGGCCTGCTGCTGCAAAAACCGGATCGTTTCTTCCGCATCGTGGCGGAAGAGCGCGGCTGGCGTTTAGCCAAAAACTACGCTGTCGGCATGCTGTTCCTGAATCAGGATCCTGAAAAGGCTGCTGCCTCACGCCGCATCGTCGAAGAAGAACTTCAGCGTGAAACCCTGTCGATTGTCGGCTGGCGCAATGTGCCAACCAACGAAGGGGTGCTCGGTGAAATCGCCCTCTCCTCGCTGCCTCGCATTGAACAGATTTTCGTCAACGCGCCTGCGGGCTGGCGTCCGCGTGATATGGAACGCCGTCTGTTTATCGCCCGCCGCCGCATTGAAAAACGTCTCCAGGACGATAAAGAGTTCTACGTTTGTAGCCTCTCTAACCTGGTGAACATCTATAAGGGTCTGTGTATGCCGGCTGACCTGCCGCGCTTCTACCTGGACCTGGCGGACCTGCGTCTGGAATCGGCCATTTGCCTGTTCCACCAGCGCTTCTCCACCAACACCGTTCCACGCTGGCCGCTGGCTCAGCCGTTCCGCTACCTGGCGCACAACGGCGAGATCAACACCATCACCGGTAACCGCCAGTGGGCCCGCGCCCGTACCTATAAGTTCCAGACGCCGCTGATCCCCGATCTGCACGATGCCGCGCCGTTCGTGAACGAAACCGGCTCTGACTCCAGCTCCATGGATAACATGCTGGAACTGCTGCTGGCGGGCGGGATGGACATCGTGCGCGCCATGCGTCTGCTCGTGCCACCGGCCTGGCAGAACAACCCGGATATGGACCCTGAGCTGCGCGCGTTCTTCGACTTTAACTCCATGCACATGGAGCCGTGGGACGGCCCGGCGGGCATCGTCATGTCCGACGGCCGCTTCGCCGCCTGTAACCTGGACCGTAACGGTCTGCGTCCGGCGCGCTACGTTATCACCAAAGACAAGCTCATCACCTGCGCCTCTGAAGTCGGTATCTGGGATTACCAGCCTGACGAAGTGGTCGAGAAAGGCCGCGTCGGCCCGGGCGAGCTGATGGTGATCGACACCCGCGGCGGGCGCATTCTGCACTCTGCCGAAACCGATCACGACCTGAAAAGCCGCCATCCGTACAAAGAGTGGATGGAGAAAAACGTCCGTCGCCTCGTGCCGTTCGAAGATTTATCGGATGAAGAAGTGGGTCGCCGCGAACTGGACGACGATACGCTTGCAAGCTTCCAGAAACAGTTTAACTACAGCGCGGAAGAGCTGGACTCTGTTATTCGTGTACTCGGTGAAAACGGCCAGGAAGCGGTCGGCTCCATGGGTGATGACACCCCGTTTGCCGTACTCTCCAGCCAGCCGCGCATCATTTACGATTACTTCCGCCAGCAGTTCGCGCAGGTGACCAACCCGCCGATCGACCCGCTGCGCGAAGCGCACGTGATGTCGCTGGCTACCAGCATCGGTCGCGAGATGAACGTCTTCTGCGAGGCCGAAGGCCAGGCGCACCGTCTGACCTTTAAATCGCCGATCCTGCTGTACTCCGATTTCAAACAGCTCACCACCATGAAAGAGGAGCACTACCGCGCCGACACGCTCGATATTACCTTCGACGTGACCGAAGCGAGCCTCGAAGAGACGGTGAATGCGCTGTGTGACAAAGCCGAACAGATGGTGCGTAACGGTACCGTTCTGCTGGTGCTGTCCGACCGCAATATTGCGAAAAACCGTCTGCCGGTTCCTGCCCCGATGGCAGTTGGCGCTATCCAGACGCGTCTGGTCGACAAGAGCCTGCGCTGCGACGCCAACATCATTGTTGAAACCGCCAGCGCCCGCGACCCGCACCACTTTGCCGTGCTGTTAGGCTTCGGCGCGACGGCGATCTACCCGTATCTGGCCTACGAAACGCTGGCACGCCTGGTGGATACCCGCGCGATCGACAAAGATTACCGCGCGGTGATGCTGAACTACCGTAACGGCATCAACAAAGGCCTGTACAAGATCATGTCCAAAATGGGCATCTCGACCATTGCCTCCTACCGCTGTTCGAAGCTGTTTGAAGCGGTCGGCCTGCATGACGAGGTCGCCAACCTCTGCTTCCAGGGCGTGGTCAGCCGCATCGGCGGTGCCGGTTTTGCTGACTTCCAGCAGGATCTGGTGAACCTGTCCAAACGCGCCTGGCTGGCACGTAAGCCGCTGGATCAGGGCGGTCTGCTGAAATACGTTCATGGCGGCGAGTATCATGCCTATAACCCGGACGTGGTGCGCACGCTGCAGCAGGCGGTTCAGAGCGGTGAATACAGCGATTACCAGCAGTACGCTGAGCTGGTAAACAACCGTCCGGCGGCAACGCTGCGCGACCTCATTGCCCTCAATCCGGGCGATGAAGCGGTCAGCATTGACGACGTTGAGCCTGCATCCGAACTGTTCAAACGCTTCGATACCGCGGCGATGTCCATCGGCGCGCTGAGCCCGGAAGCCCACGAAGCGCTGGCGGAAGCCATGAACAGCATCGGCGGTAACTCCAACTCCGGCGAAGGCGGTGAAGACCCGGCGCGTTACGGCACCAACAAAGTGTCCCGTATCAAGCAGGTGGCATCCGGTCGCTTTGGCGTGACGCCTGCGTACCTGGTCAACGCCGACGTAATCCAGATTAAAGTCGCTCAGGGTGCTAAACCGGGCGAAGGCGGCCAGCTGCCGGGTGATAAAGTTACCCCGTACATTGCCAAACTGCGCTATTCCGTGCCGGGCGTGACGCTGATCTCCCCGCCGCCGCACCACGATATCTACTCTATCGAGGACTTAGCGCAGCTGATTTTCGACCTGAAGCAGGTCAACCCGAAGGCGATGATCTCCGTGAAGCTGGTTTCCGAACCGGGCGTCGGCACCATCGCTACTGGCGTGGCGAAAGCCTATGCGGATCTCATCACCATCGCCGGCTACGACGGCGGCACCGGCGCAAGCCCGCTCTCCTCCGTAAAATATGCGGGCTGTCCGTGGGAGCTTGGCCTGGTGGAAACCCAGCAGGCGCTGGTGGCTAACGGTCTGCGTCACAAGATCCGTCTGCAGGTGGACGGCGGCCTGAAAACCGGCCTCGACATTATCAAGGCGGCAATCCTCGGCGCGGAAAGCTTCGGCTTCGGTACCGGCCCAATGGTTGCGCTCGGCTGTAAATACCTGCGTATTTGCCACCTGAACAACTGCGCAACCGGCGTGGCTACCCAGGACGAGAAGCTGCGTAAGAACCACTATCACGGTCTGCCGTTCAAAGTGACCAACTACTTTGAGTTCATCGCCCGCGAAACCCGCGAGCTGATGGCGCAGCTGGGCGTGAAGCGTCTGGTGGACCTGATTGGCCGCACTGACCTGCTGAAAGAGCTGGAAGGCTTCACCGCGAAGCAACAGAAGCTTGAGCTGTCTAAGCTGCTGGAAACCGCGCAGCCGCACCCTGGCAAAGCGGTCTACTGCACCGAGAACAACCCGCCGTTCGATAACGGCGTGCTGAACGCGCAGCTGCTGCAGCAGGCGAAGCCGTACGTGGACGACAAGCAGAGCAAAACGTTCTGGTTTGATATCCGCAACACCGACCGCTCCGTGGGTGCCTCCCTCTCCGGCTACATCGCGCAGACGCACGGTGACCAGGGTCTGGCAGCGGATCCGATTACCGCGCACTTCAGCGGTACCGCGGGTCAGAGCTTCGGCGTATGGAACGCAGGCGGCGTTGAGCTGTACCTGACCGGCGATGCCAACGACTACGTCGGTAAAGGCATGGCGGGCGGTCTGCTGGCGGTGCGTCCTCCGGTTGGCTCAGCCTTCCGCAGCCATGAGGCCAGCATCATCGGTAACACCTGCCTGTACGGCGCGACCGGCGGTCGTCTGTTTGCAGCAGGCCGTGCGGGCGAGCGTTTTGCGGTGCGTAACTCCGGTGCTATCACCGTGGTGGAAGGCATTGGCGATAACGGTTGTGAATACATGACGGGCGGGATTGTTTGCGTTCTGGGTAAAACCGGCGTGAACTTCGGCGCGGGCATGACGGGCGGTTTTGCGTATGTCCTGGATGAAGACGGTGAGTTCCGCAAACGCGTGAACCCGGAGCTGGTGGAAGTGCTGGACGTTGATACGCTGGCTATCCATGAAGAACACCTGCGCGGTTTGATTACCGAACACGTGCAGCATACCGGTTCTTCGCGCGGCGAAGAGATCCTGGCGAACTGGCCAGCGTTCTCTGCGAAATTCGCGCTGGTTAAGCCGAAGTCCAGCGATGTTAAAGCCCTGTTGGGTCACCGTAGTCGTAGCGCAGCAGAGCTGCGCGTGCAGGCGCAGTAAGGAATTCAGATGAGCCAGAACGTATACCAGTTTATCGACCTGCAGCGTGTTGATCCGCCAAAGAAACCGCTGAAGATCCGCAAAATTGAATTTGTTGAAATCTACGAGCCATTTTCAGAAGGCCAGGCCAAAGCACAGGCAGACCGCTGCCTGTCCTGCGGTAACCCTTACTGCGAATGGAAATGTCCGGTACACAACTACATCCCGAACTGGCTGAAGCTGGCCAACGAAGGGCGTATTTTTGAAGCCGCCGAGCTGTCTCACCAGACCAACACCCTGCCGGAAGTGTGCGGCCGCGTGTGCCCTCAGGACCGTCTGTGTGAAGGCTCCTGTACGCTGAACGACGAGTTCGGCGCGGTGACCATCGGCAACATTGAGCGCTATATCAATGATAAAGCGTTCGAGATGGGCTGGCGTCCGGATATGACCGGCGTGAAGCAAACCGACAAGCGCGTGGCAATCATCGGCGCGGGCCCGGCGGGCCTGGCCTGTGCGGACGTGCTGACCCGCAACGGCGTGAAGGCGGTGGTCTTTGACCGCCATCCGGAAATCGGCGGTCTGCTGACCTTCGGTATCCCTGCCTTCAAGCTGGAAAAAGAGGTCATGACCCGTCGCCGTGAAATCTTCACCGGCATGGGCATTGAGTTCAAACTGAACGTGGAAGTGGGCCGCGACGTGCAGCTCGACGACCTGCTGAAGGATTACGACGCCGTGTTCCTTGGCGTGGGCACCTATCAGTCCATGCGCGGCGGTCTGGAGAACGAAGACGCGCCGGGCGTGTACGACGCGCTGCCGTTCCTGATTGCCAACACCAAGCAGATCATGGGCTACGGTGAAACCGCCGATGAGCCGTTCGTCAGCATGGAAGGCAAACGCGTGGTTGTGCTGGGCGGCGGTGATACCGCGATGGACTGCGTGCGTACCTCCATTCGTCAGAATGCGGCACACGTGATCTGCGCCTACCGTCGTGACGAAGAGAACATGCCGGGCTCTAAACGCGAAGTGAAAAACGCGCGTGAAGAGGGCGTGGAGTTCCAGTTCAACATCCAGCCTCTGGGTATTGAAGTGAATGCCAACGGTAAAGTGAGCGGCGTGAAGATGGCGCGCACTGAGATGGGCGCACCGGATGCGAAAGGCCGTCGTCGCGCCGAGATCGTCGCCGGTTCTGAGCACGTGATCCCGGCCGATGCCGTGGTGATGGCGTTCGGCTTCCGTCCTCACAGCATGGAATGGCTGGCGAAGCACAGCGTTGAGCTGGATTCGCAGGGCCGCGTGATTGCGCCAGAAGGCAGCGACAACGCATTCCAGACCAGCAACCCGAAAATCTTCGCCGGTGGCGATATTGTTCGCGGTTCTGACCTGGTGGTAACGGCGATTGCCGAAGGTCGTAAAGCGGCTGACGGGATCCTGAACTACCTGGAAGTGTAAAAAAAACAGGCCCGATTGGGCCTGTTTTTTATTTCACGACGCGAAGAGCCGGACGACCACCGCGCGGAGGCGGATCGTCATCAGGGTCATTGTCGTCGTGACGATCGGGTTTATCACCATCGATAAGTGACATCACCGTGTCGCTTTCGCGCTCATCGGATGCGTTGTCATCATTCAGGCTGGCAACATCTTCATCATACGCCGCTTCCGGCTCGAACATGGTACCCGCACCGTTTTCACGCGCGTAGATAGCCAGCACGGCTGCCAGAGGTACGGAAACCTGACGCGGCACGCCGCCGAAACGCGCGTTGAAGCGCACTTCATCGTTTGCCAGCTCCAGGTTACCCACCGCACGCGGCGCAATGTTCAGTACGATCTGCCCGTCACGCGCATATTCCATAGGAACCAGCACGCCCGGCAACGTCACATCCACAACCAGGTGCGGCGTGAGCTGGTTATCCAGCAGCCATTCATAGAAGGCGCGCAGCAGATAAGGACGGCGTGGGGTAAGTTGTGACATTTCCACAGTCATTAGCCTCGGCCGAGACGCATTTCACGTTCCGGTTCAGTTAAGGATGCCAGGAAAGAGTCGCGTTCAAATACGCGAGTCATATAGCCCTTCAGCTCTTTCGCGCCAGGACCGCTGAACTCTACGCCCAGGGTTGGCAGACGCCACAGCAGTGGTGCCAGGTAGCAATCCACCAGGCTGAACTCATCGCTCAGGAAGAATGGTTTCTGACCAAACACAGGAGCGATCGCCAGCAGCTCTTCACGCAGTTGTTTACGTGCAGCGTCAGCTTCAGAAGCAGAACCGCTGGTAATCACGTTCATCAGCGAGTACCAGTCTTTTTCGATACGCTGCATGTACAGGCGGCTTTCACCACGCGCGACAGGGTAAACAGGCATCAGTGGCGGATGCGGGAAACGCTCATCCAGATATTCCATAATGATACGGGATTCCCACAGGGTCAGCTCGCGATCCACCAGCGTCGGTACGCTTTGGCTCGGGTTGAGATCGATCAGATCCTGAGGCGGGTTATCCTTTTCCACATGCTCGATCTCAAAACTGACACCCTTCTCGGCCAGCACGATACGAACCTGATGGCTATAAATGTCAGTAGGACCAGAAAACAGCGTCATTACCGAACGTTTGTTGGCAGCGACAGCCATGAAAACCTCCAGGTATATTCAGAATTTTTACTGCTACCAGCCCAACAGGGGCCAGCCAGATGTTGTATCGCCCATCCCAGAGAAAACACATTGTTCAAGAAACGAACAAAAATCGAGTATTCACCGATATTTGGGCAGAAAATTGGATGATAGTTTACCAGATTTTGATGGCTTTGTGGTGAGGGGATTCTGGAAATGTGGAAAAAGAGAAGATATATGCATGGATATTGTGGATAACCTGCGCATTATCCATAAAAAAACCCGCCGAAGCGGGTTTTTCGCCAATCGTTCTGCGCAAGCAGAATGGATTAACGTTTGGAGAACTGTGGACGACGACGTGCTTTACGCAGACCCACTTTCTTACGTTCAACCTGACGCGCGTCACGAGTAACGAAGCCAGCTTTACGCAGTTCAGAACGCAGGGATTCGTCGTACTCCATCAGAGCGCGGGTGATACCGTGACGGATCGCACCTGCCTGACCGGAGATACCACCACCTTTAACGGTGATGTACAGATCCAGTTTTTCTACCATATCAACCAGTTCCAGCGGCTGGCGAACTACCATGCGGGCAGTTTCGCGACCGAAGTATTGTTCCAGAGAACGCTGGTTGATTACGATTTTACCACTGCCCGGTTTGATGAAAACGCGAGCTGCGGAACTTTTGCGGCGACCAGTGCCGTAGTATTGATTTTCAGCCATTGCCTATAATCCCGATTAGATGTCAAGAACTTGCGGTTGCTGTGCCGCGTGGTTGTGCTCGTTGCCTGCGTAAACTTTCAGTTTACGGAACATAGCACGACCCAGCGGGCCTTTTGGCAGCATGCCTTTAACCGCGATTTCAATCACACGCTCAGGACGGCGGGCAATCATCTCTTCAAAGGTCGCTTCTTTGATACCACCGATGTGGCCGGTGTGGTGATAGTACACTTTGTCAGTACGCTTGTTGCCGGTTACAGCAACTTTATCAGCGTTCAGAACGATGATGTAATCACCGGTATCAACGTGCGGAGTGTATTCCGCTTTATGCTTACCGCGCAGGCGACGAGCCAGTTCAGTAGCCAGACGGCCCAGAGTTTTACCGGTCGCGTCAACAACATACCAGTCGCGCTGTACGGTTTCTGGTTTAGCTGTAAAAGTTTTCATTAAAAGCTTACCCAAATAAATAAGTTACACGTTGGTGAACACCCAAACGTTTAGTCAGTTGAGGCTCACACGACAAAGTCCGGCAAACCTACCCCTTCGAATAGCACATGCCGACACATAGAAAGTTTTGGGAAAAAAACCTTCTCGTAACGTGGGGTCGCAAGATTATAGAGAAGTTGAGGTCAAAGATCGACCCTTAAATGCGTTTTGGAATGGGTTTTTCGGGGGTGGGTATTGTGCGATCTGGTGCCCTCACCCCCAGCCCCTCTCCCACGGGAGAGGGTGGCATTTGTTACGGCATATGCTCCAGCTTCAGATATTCTTCGCTTTGCATTTCCTGCAGGCGCGACAGGCAGCGCTGGAACTCGAACTTCAGCCGCTCGCCCTGGTAAATCTCATATAAAGGTACCTCGGCGCTGATCACCAGCTTGACGTGGCGCTCATAAAACTCGTCCACCAGCGCAATGAAGCGCCGTGCTTCGCTCTCCATCAGCCGCGTCATCACCGGCACGTCCAGCACCATCACGGTGTGGAACAGACGCGAAAGCGCAATGTAGTCATGCTGGCTGCGGGCATCCACGCAGAGCGTCGTAAAGGAGACCGCCAGCGTTTGGTTTTCGACGCCAAGGGTGGGCAGCGGTCGATGGTTAATCTCGAGTTCCGGGGCGTGCTCGCGTTTTGCTCCCGCCAGCGCCAGCCAGAGTGTATCCATCTCGCGGGTGGTCTCTGCATTTAACGGCGAAAGCCACAGATGCGCCTGGGTCAGCGTGCGCAGACGATAATCGACACCGGCATCGACGTTCATGATATCGCAGTGCTGCTTGATGGCATCGATGGCGGGCAGGAAGCGTGCGCGCTGCAGGCCGTTACGATAGAGTTCATCCGGCGGGATATTCGACGTAGCCACCAGCGTGATCCCGCGGGCAAATAGCGCCTTCATCAGGCCGCCTAGCAGCATGGCATCGGTGATGTCAGACACAAAAAATTCATCGAAGCAGAGCACGTCCGTTTCCGCCTTGAACCTGTCGGCCACAATCTCCAGCGGATCGCTTTTGCCCTGCAGTGCGGTCAGCTCTTCATGCACCCGCAGCATAAAACGATGGAAGTGCAGACGCTGTTTACGTGCGCCAGGCAGGCTCAGATAGAACATGTCCATCAGCCAGGTTTTTCCGCGACCGACCCCGCCCCACATATATAAACCGCGCACCGGCGCGTGAGCCTGTGGCGCTTTTTTACCGAGCAACCGCCCAAACGCCGCCTTTAGCCCACCGTTCTGTTCGACTTCAGCGGGTTTTGCCGTGAGCTCCTGATAAATCATCTCCAGACGGTTTACCGCCTCACGTTGAACCTCATCAGGCTGATGAGTGCCCTCGTTAAGGGCCAGTTGATATCGCGATGCAGGGGACAGGTTTTGCATAATCTTATTGTTATTCCTTCAATTAACGCTCACCAGCAGACGTGACTGATGAAAAAAAGGCCGTTCTACACTACGCGATGATACGTCAGGATTCCACTTCTGCAGAAATAGCGGTTATAGTGGCATTATCAGGCACAGGCAGGAGCCGAGCCAACACCCTACGGAACAACAAGACAACGGGAGAAGTTCATGACCTGGGAATATGCGCTAATCGGTTTAGTCGTCGGCATCGTCATTGGTGCTGTGGCCATGCGTTTCGGTAATCGCAAATTGCGTCAGCAGCAGTCACTGCAGTACGAACTGGAAAAGAACAAAGCCGAGCTGGAAGAGTATCGCGAAGAGCTGGTCAGCCATTTTGCCCGTAGCGCCGAGCTGCTGGACAACATGGCAACCGACTATCGTCAGCTGTACCAACATATGGCAAAAAGCTCCAGCAGCCTGCTGCCGGAAATGACCGCGGAAACCAACCCGTTCCGCAACCGTCTGGCTGACTCTGAAGCCGGTAACGATCAGGCGCCCGTTCAGATGCCTCGCGACTATTCCGATGGCGCGTCCGGCCTGCTGCGCGGCGGTGTAAAACGCGATTAATCGCACAACCTGAATTTATTTTACGGGCGCAGCGATTGCGCCCGTCCTTTCCTGATGACCCCAGCTATCATTTAGTTAAACACCTCATTGTTCAGCGGTTTAAAATTCAATAACATCAACGTGTTTTTAGGGCCGTTTTTCCTTTATTCCAGGTTACGAGAGTCAACATCGATGAAGAAAAAAAACCAGCTGTTGAGCGCTATCGCGTTAAGTGTCGGGTTATCTCTCTCGGCGTCCGTCCCTGTATTTGCCGCCATTCCCTCCCAGGTGCCTGGCCAGGCGGCCATTCCAAGCCTCGCGCCTATGCTGGAAAAAGTGTTGCCGGCGGTCGTCAGCGTTCAGGTTGAGGGCACCGCAGTACAAAGCCAACGCGTCCCTGAAGAACTGAAAAAATATTTTGGCGATGAGTCTCCCGACCAGCAGGCTCAGCCTTTTGAAGGCCTGGGTTCTGGCGTCATTATTGATGCGGCAAAAGGCTATATCCTGACCAACAACCATGTCATCAGCCAGGCCGATAAGATCAGCGTCCAGCTGAACGATGGCCGTGAATTTGATGCCAAACTGATCGGCGGCGATGACCAGAGCGACATCGCGCTGCTGCAGGTGCAAAATCCGAGCAACCTGACCCAGATTGCCATCGCGGATTCCGACAAACTGCGCGTCGGCGATTTTGCCGTCGCCGTAGGCAACCCCTTTGGCTTAGGGCAGACCGCCACCTCCGGGATCGTCTCGGCGCTCGGGCGCAGCGGCCTCAATCTGGAAGGGCTGGAAAACTTTATCCAGACCGATGCCTCAATCAACCGGGGTAACTCCGGCGGAGCGTTGCTCAACCTTAACGGCGAGCTGATTGGGATTAACACGGCGATTCTGGCCCCGGGCGGCGGCAGCATCGGGATCGGTTTTGCTATCCCCAGCAATATGGCCAAAACCCTGGCGCAGCAGCTGATCCAGTTCGGTGAAATCAAACGCGGGCTGCTGGGTATTAAAGGTATGGAGATGAGCGCGGATATCGCAAAAGCGTTCAATATCAACGTACAGCGCGGGGCGTTTGTCAGTGAAGTGCTGCCAAACTCCGGCTCGGCAAAAGCGGGCGTGAAATCGGGAGATGTGATCGTCAGCCTGAACGACAAACCGCTGAATAGCTTTGCAGAACTGCGTTCGCGGATTGCCACAACGGAACCAGGCGCCAAAGTGAAGCTGGGCCTGATACGTGACGGTAAGCCGCTTGACGTTGAAGTGACGCTGGATAAGAGCACCTCTTCCTCGGCCAGCGCGGAGCTTATCGCCCCGGCGCTACAGGGGGCTACGTTGAGCGACGGGCAGCTGAAAGACGGTACGAAAGGCATTAGCATCGACACCGTCGAGAAGAGCAGCCCTGCCGCACAGGCCGGATTGCATCAGGATGACGTGATTATCGGTGTCAACCGCAACCGCGTGCAGTCTATTGCCGAACTGCGCAAGGTGCTGGAAAGCAAACCAGCGGTTATTGCCCTGCAGGTCATGCGTGGCAATGAGTCTATCTATATTCTGTTGCGCTAAGCATTTGCGACCCGGACATCACCGCTGCGTGTGATGTCCGGATAACTCATGTTATGCTGCAAATCGTTCCTTTTTTAACGACACGCGCATCATGCTTTTAAAGCTCTTACGTTCTACTGTCATCGGTTTGATTGTCGCTGGCCTGCTGCTGCTGGCGCTGCCGTCTTTACGTCAGTTCAATAAACTGTCGGCTCCCCAGTTCGATAGCACGGATGAAACGCCGGCCACCTATAACCAGGCCGTCCGCCGTGCCGCACCTGCCGTGGTTAACGTCTATAACCGTGGTCTGAATACCTCAGCCCATAACCAGCTGGAGATCCGTACCCTCGGCTCCGGCGTGATCATGGACGAGCGCGGCTACATTATTACCAACAAGCACGTGATTAACGATGCCGACCAGATCATCGTCGCCCTGCAGGATGGCCGCGTGTTTGAGGCGTTACTCGTTGGGTCTGACAGTCTGACCGACCTGGCCGTTCTGAAAATTAATGCCACGGGCGGTTTGCCGGTCATCCCGATCAACCGTAAACGTACCCCGCATATTGGTGACGTCGTACTGGCTATCGGTAACCCTTACAACCTGGGCCAGACCATCACCCAGGGGATTATCAGCGCGACCGGTCGTATCGGTTTGAACCCCTCCGGGCGGCAGAACTTCCTGCAAACCGATGCCTCCATCAACCACGGTAACTCCGGCGGGGCGCTGGTCAACTCGCTGGGCGAGCTGATGGGCATCAACACCCTCTCGTTCGATAAGAGTAACGACGGTGAGACGCCGGAAGGGATCGGCTTCGCCATTCCGTTCCAGCTGGCGACCAAAATCATGGATAAACTGATCCGCGACGGACGCGTGATCCGCGGCTATATCGGTATCGGCGGGCGCGAAATTGCACCGATGCATACCCAGGGCGGCGGTATCGATCAGATTCAGGGCATCGTGGTTAACGAGGTGGCACCGGGTGGTCCGGCGGCTAACGCGGGGATTCAGGTAAACGATGTCATTGTGTCGGTCAACGGCACCCCAGCGGTCTCTGCGCTGGAGACGATGGATCAGGTGGCAGAAATTCGCCCGGGTTCTATCATCCCTGTTGAGGTCATGCGCAACGATAAGAAACTGACGCTGCACGTGACGATTCAGGAATACCCGGCCACTAACTGACAGGCATAAAAAAACGGAGCGATAAGCTCCGTTTTTTTTACCGGGAGACGGTTCGTATTACTTGTTAACGAACTCTTCGCCCAGGGTGATATCTTTCTTCAGCGTATCCAGCATGCCTTCCATCGCGTGTTGTTCAAACGCGCTCAGCGTACCAATGGATTTACGCTCTTCGATACCGTTTTTACCCAGCAGCAGCGGCTGAGAGAAGAAGCGAGCGTGTTCACCATCGCCTTCAACGTAAGCGCATTCAACAACGCCTTTCTCGCCCTGCAGAGCGCGAACCAGTGACAGACCAAAACGCGCAGCCGCCTGGCCCATAGACAGGGTTGCAGAGCCGCCACCCGCCTTCGCTTCCACCACTTCGGTGCCCGCGTTCTGGATGCGTTTAGTCAGGTCAGCCACTTCCTGCTCGGTGAAGCTCACGCCTGGGATCTGCGACAGCAGAGGCAGGATGGTGACGCCAGAGTGACCGCCGATTACCGGTACTTCTACTTCTGTTGGCTGCTTGCCTTTCAGCTCAGCAACAAAGGTGTTGGAACGGATGATATCCAGCGTGGTTACGCCGAACAGTTTGTTTTTGTCGTAAACACCCGCTTTCTTCAGCACTTCTGCCGCGATAGCCACGGTGGTGTTCACCGGGTTAGTGATGATCCCGATGCATGCTTTCGGGCAGATTTCTGCAATCTGCTGCACCAGGTTTTTCACGATGCCCGCGTTGACGTTGAACAGGTCTGAACGATCCATGCCTGGCTTACGCGCCACGCCTGCAGAAATCAGCACCACGTCGGCACCCTGCAGCGCAGGACGTGCATCTTCACCGGAGAAGCCTTTGATTTTTACAGCAGTCGGGATGTGGCTCAGGTCAACCGCCACACCTGGGGTTACCGGAGCAATATCGTACAGGGAGAGTTCTGAGCCTGAAGGCAGTTGGGTTTTCAGTAGTAGGGCAAGCGCCTGGCCGATACCACCAGCAGCGCCGAGGACTGCGACTTTCATCCTAAACTCCTTATTATGGTTAACTTAAGTATCTGTAAATCCGTTGCGGCGACCATAATTCAGCAAGTAAATAATTACAATTTTCGTAGCTAAAGAATTTGAGGTCACGCGACTTTATCTCTCACCAGAAGACTATCTGACGACAGAGGGCAACGCATTAAGAGGTGGTTACAATACACCCTGCCCCGCCACCAAAACAACATCATTTTGATAACATTTAATTTACTTTTAAGCTTATTTGCGCGGCGTGACCCAGGCATGTTTTCTGATAACGAAATCTGATAAAATCACTCCCTTTCATAACATTATTTCAGCCTGGCGCTGAGTAGATAATTTGCATAAAAATTCATCCACATGCATAATAATGTTGTTTCTATCGTCATATTCCGGGTGACTTATGCGAAGCTCGTCTAAGCAAGAAGAATTAGTAAAGGCGTTTAAGGCGCTACTCAAAGAAGAGAAATTCAGTTCTCAGGGAGAAATTGTTCAGGCGCTGCAGGAACAAGGCTTCGATAACATCAACCAGTCGAAAGTCTCCCGCATGTTAACGAAATTTGGCGCGGTGCGTACGCGTAACGCCAAGATGGAGATGGTCTATTGCCTGCCGGCAGAACTTGGCGTGCCGACCACCTCCAGCCCGCTCAAAAACCTGGTTCTGGATATCGATCATAACGACGCCGTCGTGGTGATCCACACAAGCCCGGGTGCCGCGCAGCTCATTGCCCGCATGCTGGACTCGCTGGGTAAAACGGAAGGTATCCTCGGGACTATCGCCGGCGATGACACCATCTTTACCACACCGGCTAGCGGTTTCTCCGTGAAAGATCTCCACGAAGCCATTCTGGTACTGTTCGAACAGGAACTCTAATCCCCTCTCCCCGTAGCGCCGCTGCGGGGATCGTTCTGCTTCTGCTGCGTTCTCCCCTCTTTTCTACTGCCCTTCACTTTGACAAATAGTGCTTTTTACCACCTATTAACATTCATCTGGTGAATGCTAAATCAAAAAATCGCACAAAAAATCAAAAGCTGATATCCATATGATTTTATTAGATATAACCAACTAAAATGAACAAAAAACGCCCAATATTATGCGATTTGGTTATAAAAAAAAGACTGGTTAACACGTAATAACAATAGAAACCATTAGTCTGGTATTAATTTTTACCGTTATTAGTGTATACTTGATTTTGTGATGAGGGTCACGAAACAAGACCCCACTAAAAAATTCGACGAGGTAAAAATCATGAAAATCAAATCAACTGTAGCGGCGCTCAGCGTCCTGTCCGTCCTGTCATTCGGTGCTTTCGCAGCTGACTCTATCAATGCTGACCAGGCGCAATCCCGTCAGGCCATCGGTACGGTTTCTGTCGGCGCGGTCGGCACATCGCCAATGGACATGCATGAGATGCTGAACAAAAAAGCGGAAGAACAGGGTGCGTCATCCTATCGCATCATCGAAGCGCGTTCCGGTGACCACTGGCACGCCACCGCTGAGCTGTACAAATAAGTTTTAGTAATAGCTGAAAACGAAAATCTCCACTCAACGGCACCAGGCATAAAAATAGCGGCTCAACCCTTCTCGCCGTTGAGTAAAAAACCCTATTCAGGAGTAAAGACTATGAAAACCAAATTGATCATCGCAACCCTCGGTCTGGCATTCGTTCTCTCTTTCGGCGCAAGCGCAGCCGTACAGCAGGTGAATGCCGACCAGGCACAAAATCTACAGCGTATGGGCAGCGTCTCCGTAACGTCTGTCACCGGTTCACCGATGGATATTCGTCACGAACTTGCCGCCAAAGCTGAAAAAGCAGGCGCCAGCAGCTATCGCGTCACCGAACTGAATCAGGGTGACCACTGGCATGCAACGGCAGAGCTGTATAAATAAACCCTCGTCGTATCTCATCATACGACTTGCCCCTGGCCTCATGGTCAGGGGCTTTTTTCATTCAATGCCGCGCGTTAAAGCGCAGTTGCCCTTCAAGCTCTTCTTCCGCTTCATCGAACAGCAAGATCAGCGCGCCAAAACGTCTTCGCAGCTTATCGGGCAAATGGATGAACTCAATTTCCAGCGGTAGCGGCAACTGACTGCTGGTGACCACGTCCCACAGCGTATCCAGATTTGTCACGCTTTCCCGTTCAAGATCAAACGCCCGGATAAATTCACGGTAGAAGTCTTCCTGACTGTCGATCTCGTCAAAATCAAACGTATAGGTTTTCATTGCCAGCCACCCAGTCCAGGCGAGCGGCAGATGCCGCCCTGTCTATTATAATCCCCCAATATGCAGGGTTTTAACTTCCAGATACTCTTCCAGCCCCAGCACGGAGCCCTCTCGTCCAAGGCCTGACTCTTTTACGCCGCCAAAGGGCCCAAGCTCCGTGGAGACGGCACACTCGTTGATGCCGATCATCCCGCTCTCGATGGCCTGTGAAACGCGGAAGACCCGGGAAAGATTCTGGGTATAGAAGTAAGCCGCCAGCCCATAGGGCGTGTTGTTGGCGCGCTGGATGACTTCATCTTCCGAGGTGAAACGGAAGCACGCCGCCACCGGGCCAAACGTCTCTTCTTCTGCCAGCTTCATGCCTTCATGGCAGTCGCCCAGCACGGTTGGCATCCAGAAATTTCCGCCAAGCGGATGGGGCTTACCCCCAGCCAGTACGGTTGCGCCCCGGGCAACGGCGTCGTCGACATGCTCACGCACCTTGTTGACCGCCGAAGGTTCAATCAGCGGCCCGACGACCACCCCCTCTTCGAGACCATTACCCACCTTCAGCGCCTTCACCGCATCGGCAAGTTTATTCACAAATTTGTCATAGACGGTTTCCTGAATATAAAAACGGTTCACGCTGACGCAGACCTGCCCGGCATTGCGGAACTTGTTGGCGATCGCGCCCTTAACCGCTGCGTCGATATCCGCATCCTCAAAAACGATATACGGGGCATTTCCCCCCAGCTCCATCGAGACTTTTTTCATGGTTTCTGCGGCGTTACGCACCAGCGTTTTGCCGACGGAGGTTGAGCCGGTAAAGGAGATTTTACGCACGTCGCGGCTTGCCATGATCGCATCGCTGATTTCATGCGTATTCCCGGCGACGGCGTTGAGAACACCGTCGGGCACACCGGCCTGTTTCGCCAGCGTAAGCAGCGCAAATGCGCTGAGCGGCGTGTTATTGGCCGGTTTAATGACCCCGGTGCATCCTGCTGCCAGCGCCGGGCCTAACTTGCGGGTGAGCATGGCCATCGGGAAGTTCCACGGCGTAATCGCCGCGACCACACCAATAGGTTCACGGGTCGCCAGAATGCGTGAGCCGGGTTTTATCGGCGGAATAATTTCACCGTTCGCGCGTTTGGCCTCTTCGGCAAACCACTGGATAAAGCTGGCGGCGTACTCGACTTCTCCCTCCGCTTCTTTCAGGGGTTTGCCCTGTTCGGTGGTCATCAACCGCCCGAGCCAGCTTTTATTCTCAATAATCAGTTCGTACCAGCGGTAGAGAATCGCCGAGCGTTCTTTCGCGGTTTTGGCACGCCATGCCGGGAAGGCCTGGGTAGCCGCTGCAATAGCGTCTTCGGTTTGCGCTTTACCCGCTTTTGCGACTTTAGCAATGACCTCGCCTGTCGCGGGATTCAGCACATCAAAGGTTGTATCCAGCGTTTTCCAGATTCCGTTGACCAGATAACCGGTCTGAAAAAGGATGTGGTCCTGAAGCGCCTGGGTCGTCATGTGTTCTCCCTTTCTGAAATGTAAGAACGTGCTGGAATAAGTATAGCCACAAAAAAACCGACGCTTTTGGCGTCGGTTTTTTTACTTCAGTCAGTTATCCGTGAGGGCATTCTGGTAGCGATGCAGCATAAACACCAGCCGTCCCACCGGCTCGGTCACCTGAGGCGGCGCCTCCCAGTGCTTGAGCTTTTCCTGATAGGTATCGAGCTCTTCAAGCAGCTGCGTAAAGTAGCGACGCCGTTTGTCATCGCTGCTGGCAGAAAGCACGTGATCGGCGGTACGACGCAGCTGGCGGTGGTATGCCGACAAATCGTCGTTGATCGGCACGGGCGCGTTACGCAAACGCTGGTGCGCAATGATCATGGTTAACGCCAGGCGGAACTTCGCGATATCGCCCGGGAACTTGTTCAGCAGCAAAAACAGCTGCTGGTAGAGCGCGGGCAGGTGGTTCTCTTTACGGCGCGCGGTATTGGTTGTCAAAGATGACACGGCAGCCGACACGAACTGGTTCAGCAGCACGCGGCCCGTTCTTGCCTGCGAGTTATCCCGCACCAGCAGTATCACCATCATGGCCAGGAAGCAGCCCACCAGCTGGCCTAACGCGCTGTCGAGGAACTGGCTGAAATGGAAGGTCATCGGGTTATCGAGCACGATGATGTTAATCGTACTCGCCAGCGCCCCCAGCGATCCCAGACGCCGCTTTTGCACTTCAATGCCGATAAAGAACGCCATTACCGCCAGGCTAATACAGAGCAGCAGCATACTCTGTTGCGTCGACGGGATGATGACCAGGAAATAGAGCGCGCCTACCGGCAACGCGGCAATCGTGCCGTAAAGGAAATCAATGGCGACCATACGCGGATTAGGCAGACGCATCGCCAGTGCGGTCACAACGGCAATCATCACCATCGCGCCGCTGCCGGACGTCCAGCCCGTCCACAGCCAGAACAGCGTGCCGAGCATGCAGGCAAGCGTCGTACGCCAGAAATTGACCATGGCGTGATGGCGCTCGGCGGATTCCGCCTTGATCACCACTTCACCCTGCAACACCTCTTCTTCCGCCGCGCTGATTTTGGTGTTACCGATCACGCCGCGCTTCAGAAGCAGATAGCGCGTCGCGGCGCCGACCCAGGTGTAGATGGTTACCGGCGTGTCGCGCTCCCCGGTCCAGGCAATCACCCGGCGCATGCGCTTAAGCTGCTTATGCACGTCCTGTACGGTTTCCACCGGCTCGGCAAACAGTTCGCGGAACGTATCGGTGACCGCTTCCGGCCGGGTGTTCTGAATCAGATAAGTTTCACAGGCTTGGGTAATCAGCGTCAGAGAGACGGTGTTAAGGGCTTTAAGGCGTCGATTCGCGCGGGCCCAGCGCGACGACTCCATATTAAGGTTGCTGCGCATTCCTTCCAGCGCCTGCGTACGACGTACCAGCCCGCTCCAGGCTTTATCCACCTCTTCGCTATCGCCATGCTTAATGCACAGCTGCATCAGCTGATACTGGGCAACGATCAGCGCGTCAAGCTCACGGTCGACTTCCTGCTTGATGGAGCGCGGGGAGAAAAGCAGGTCAGCGACGATCGCGCTGACAATACCAATCACAATCTCGCTGCAGCGCTCAACCGCAAACTGCGGGGCGAGCAGCGGTTCACTTTGGATAGTGATGACAATAATCAGCGCGGTATAGCCCGCCAGTCCCCAGGCGTAGGAGTTCTCCACTTTCACCAGAGACGAGAGCCAGGTGCAGAAACCCGCCCAGATACAGCACACCATCAGCATCAGCAGCGGGGTGCGGATCATCAAAATAATAATGGTCAGCGCCGCGAAACAGCCGATAAACGTCCCGATGATACGCAGCATCCCGCGATAGCGGATCGCGCCAGAATAGGGCTCACCGCCCGCGGCAAAGGCCGGGCCCGCTGCAACAATCGCAGCCGTCAGCACTGCCCAGCGAGGGGTTTCAAGCTGGAAGTGAAAGCCAACAAACAGCGCCAGCACGATGGCGCACGCCAGCTTCACGGCGAAGCGAATGTGCTGGCTGGCGATGGAAAAGATACCCATGGCGATTAACCAAACTCGCGAAGGCGGTGGGCAATTTTACGGAAGAACGAGTCCTGGCTGGCATCCCGGTCCTTTTCACCGGTGATCACCACCGTCGCCGTGGTACCCGCGGGCCACAGATTTCCCTGCTGTTCATCCAGATGAATACGTACCGGCACGCGCTGGGCCAGACGCACCCACTCCAGGTTAGAATCTACCGTCGCCATCCCTTTGGCATCGTTAGAGCTGCTGGAGTTAGTCACCCCTGCAGCAACGCTGTCGACGGTGCCTTTAAAGACGCGGTTGCTGCCGAGCGGCGTAATTTCAGCCCGATAACCCGGGCGCACGCCTTCCAGCTTGGTCTCTTCCATATAGGCGAGCACGTAGAAGGAGTTCTGTTTAACCAGCGCCACGGCGGTAGAGCCACGGGTAATGAATTCCCCGGCATAGACGTTAAGGTTGGTCACCCAGCCATCGGACGGCGCGCGGATCACGGTGCGCTCGAGATCGAGCTTCGCCAGATCGCGCGTTGCCTGCGCTTTCGCCAGCTGGTGCAGCACGGTTTGCAGCACGTTGTTGGACTGGTCAATCTCTTCACGGGACATTGCCTGAACGCCCAGCTGGTTACGCCGCCCTGCCTCGCGGCGTTTCTCCGCAGCGAGCGCCTGATAATAGGCCACGTCCGCTTCCGCCTCTTCCAGCGCTTTCTGGTAACGAGGCTGGTCGATGGTGAACAGGACCTGATCTTTCTTCACCAGCTGATTATCGTGGACGTTGACCGCAGTGATAAGGCCGGCCACGTCAGGGGCTATTGCCACCACATCGGCGCTGAAGCGTGCATCACGCGTCCACGGTGATTCGGTGTAATAAACCCAGGCGCGGAAAATAGCGATGAAGGCGAGGATAACCAGCGCCATTGTGATGGCAGTGCGGGAGATTTTTCTTGTTAGCGTTTTCACATCAACCTCAGACAAACATGCGCGATATCAGATAAAACAGGCAGCAATACAGCGCGGTATTGAACAATGCAGGGTGCCAGACGAAATCGTAGATCCCGGTAGGGACCAGCACCTTGCGCACCAGCCAGAAGATCGCCAGTGATAAAAGAAGCTCGAAAAATATCGGTGGGAACGACAGACCGAACACCACGATAACGGGAAACAGACTCATGTTGACCTTGATAAGAGAGAGTGCAGGCTTCAGAATTTTTTAGCGCACGCCACCGCAGGAGAGCAAGAAACGCCGGGCGAGAATGGCGCAGCCGTTATGTAATTAATAATATATTAACGTAACTGTTATGCTGTTATCTATAATATGTGATCTAAATCACTTTTAAGCCAGAGTGAACAATGGAACGTTTAAAACGCATGTCGGTCTTCGCCAAAGTGGTTGAGCTGGGCTCTTTTACCGCCGCTGCACGCCAGCTTCAGATGAGCGTCTCATCCATCAGCCAGACGGTGTCCAAACTGGAAGATGAGCTTCAGGTCAAGCTGCTCAACCGCAGTACCCGCAGCATTGGGCTGACCGAAGCGGGTAAAATTTACTATCAGGGCTGTCGCCGTATGCTGCTTGAAGTGCAGGATGTTCACGAACAGCTCTATGCCTTCAACAACACCCCCATCGGCACGCTGCGCATCGGGTGTTCTTCAACTATGGCACAAAATGTTCTCGCTGCCATGACGGCGGATATGCTGAAAGAGTACCCCGGTCTTACGGTCAATCTGGTGACGGGTATCCCGGCGCCGGATCTGATTGCCGACGGGCTGGACGTGGTGATCCGCGTCGGCGCGTTGCAGGATTCCAGCCTGTTCTCGCGACGGCTGGGCAGCATGCCGATGGTCGTCTGCGCCTCGAAAAGCTATCTGGCGCAGTACGGCGTTCCGGAGAAGCCCGCCGATCTCACCAACCACTCGTGGCTGGAGTACAGCGTGCGGCCCGATAATGAATTTGAGCTGATTGCCCCGGAAGGGATTTCTACCAAACTGCTGCCGGAAGGGCGGTTTGTCACTAACGATCCGATGACGATTTCACGCTGGCTGGTGGCCGGCGCCGGGATCGCCTACGTGCCGTTAATGTGGGTGATCAACGAGATCAACAGCGGCGTGCTGGAGATCCTCTTCCCGCGCTACCAGTCCGATCCGCGCCCGGTGTACGCCCTGTATACCGAAAAAGACAAACTCCCGCTCAAGGTTCAGGTGTGTATTAACTATCTGACCGAGTATTTTGTGGACGTGGCGGAGCTGTTTCAGGGGATGCGGGGGAGAAGGAAAGAGTAGGCCTTTTTCCATAAGGACGCGGGAGAAAAGACAGCGTGGAGCAGTACCCTCTCCCCTTTGGGGAGAGGGTCAGGAAATTACGCCGTGCCGCCCACCGTTAGGTTGTCCACCTTCAGCGTTGGCTGGCCCACGCCAACCGGCAGGCTCTGGCCCTCTTTACCGCAGACGCCCACGCCGTTATCCAGCTTCAGATCGTTACCGACCATGGAAATCTGCTGCATGGCTTCAATACCGGAGCCAATCAGCGTCGCCCCCTTCACCGCTTTGGTCACTTTACCTTTCTCGATCAGATACGCTTCTGACGTGGAGAAAACAAACTTACCGGAGGTGATGTCCACCTGGCCGCCGCCAAAGTTTGGCGCAAAGATACCGTAATCGACGGATTCGATAATCTCCTGCGGCGTCGATTTGCCCGGCAGCATGTACGTGTTGGTCATGCGCGGCATCGGCAGATGCGCGTAAGATTCACGGCGTCCGTTGCCCGTCGGCGCGACGCCCATCAGGCGCGCGTTGAGTTTGTCCTGCATGTAGCCTTTCAGCACGCCGTTTTCGATCAGCACATTGTACTGCCCTGGCGTACCTTCATCGTCGATAGCCACCGAGCCGCGACGATCGCGCATGGTGCCGTCATCCACCACGGTGCACAGCTCAGAGGAGACAAGCTGCCCGATCTGACCGCTGAACACGGACGTCCCGCGACGGTTAAAGTCGCCTTCCAGGCCGTGGCCTACGGCTTCGTGTAACAGTACGCCCGGCCAGCCGGCGCCCAGCACCACCGGGAATGAACCCGCCGGCGCCGCGACGGCATTCAGATTCACCAGCGCCATGCGCACGGCTTCTTTCGCCCACGCGTCGGCGCGTGCTTCACCATCAACGTCGCCCAGGAACCAGTCATAGCCGAAACGACCGCCGCCGCCGCTTGAGCCGCGTTCGCGTTTGCCGTCGTCATCGACCTGCACGCTGATAGAGAGGCGCACCAGCGGGCGAACGTCTGCCGCAAGGGTACCGTCCGTTGCCGCAACCAGAATCAACTCATACACGCCGCTCAGGCTGGCTGAAACTTCCTGCACGCGTTTATCCGCCGCGCGGGCGACTTTGTCCACGCGACGCAGGATATCCAGCTTCTCTTCACGGCTCATACTCTGCAGCGGATCGATGCTGGTATAAAGCGCTGAGTGCTGCACTTCTCCCAGGGTTTTCACGCGACCATCGCCGGTATCACGCACAATGGTACGTGCGGCCTGGGCGCTCTGCTCGAGTGCGGTGAGGCTAATCTGATCGGCATAGGCAAAACCGGTTTTCTCGCCGCTGACGGCACGGACGCCGACGCCCTGGTCGATGTTGTAGGAGCCATCTTTGATGATGCTGTCTTCTAAAACCCAGGATTCGTGATAGCTCGACTGGAAATAAAGGTCGCCGTAGTCGAGACGGCGTTCGGTCAGTTGACCAAGAATGGAGAACAGGTCCTGATGGCTCAGGCCGTTCGCTGCGAGCAAATGTTCACTTACCAGGTTCAGACTCATCGTATTGCTACTCGTTCGTTGCCGCCCGTGGCGGTATAAAGATCGTATTTATTGAGAGTGAGGCAATTACCTGCCCACGTCAAATCATTGCTGTGCATCTTTGCGCGGCTGGCGCAGCACCTCGTTAATCTGCGGTTTATCGACCGGACCGGTAATGCGGTAGCGCAGAATGGAGACCTTGCTCCACAGCGGACCCAGCACTTTGCTGGCGGCAAACACCGCCGCACCGACAATCGGGTTCACCACAAAGGCCGCCGCCACGCCCACGCTCGCGGAAATTTCCGGCGCAACCACGGCTTCCATATCCAGCTCGCGACGCACGAGGTTGACGGAGCCTTTCATGGCGATATCCGCTTCCAGGCCATCCACCAGCGTGTCGTCCGTATGCAGAACGCCGTCCTTGATCCACGCCGTGCTGCGGATGGAATCGTAGTAGAAACCTTCGCTGAAGGTATCGCTGAAATCGAAGCGCAGCTTGCGCAGCAGCGCATCAAAACTCAGCAGGCGCAGGATCTGCCCGGCGCGCCCCGTGCTCACGTCGGCAATTTCACCTTTGCCGAAGCGGGTTTTCAGAATGCCGTTCAGCGAGGCCTCATCCGGCTTCCACGGGGCGTCACGCCAGTGAAGATCGTAATCGACGTCAAACGACGAGCCGCGCAGCGGCGTGCTGATTCCAAAGAAATTGGCTGCCGCATCCAGCTTGTTGCCTTTAATGTCGCCCTTCAGGGACGTTCGCTGCTCGCCCGGGTTGTTCACCCATTCCCCTGCGGCCGTCATGCGGCCAAAACCGGTATCAACCAGGCCGCCGGAGAGCGTAAGCGTGTTGGCCTGAATAGTGAAATCACCGTCAATACGGCCGTATTTCTGCCCCCACAGCCAGCACTCCGCGCAGCGCAGCTGGAGATCGGGCCAGCCGCTAAAATCGACGCGGGAGACATTGCTCAGCGGCGAGGCTTCTGCCGGTTTATCTTTCCCGCTCGCGGCGCTTGCCGGGTTGTAGTAGAGGTAGCGGATCGCCGCCTGCCACGGCGCGTGATTGCGCATGGTCAGCGTGCCGTTGATCTCTCTGCCCTGGGCCTCCACCTTCGTGCCGTTAGCGCCTGGCTGTGAAACCAGGCTCAGGTTGTTCCACTGCTGCCCACCCAGCATCAGCGACGGCGTGCGTACGGTAATGGCTTGCGGGAACTGGGCGGTTTCATCAACGTTTTGCCCAACGCCTTTCTGGAACAGCGCCAGCCACTCTGCACCGTCCATCGGCGGGAGATTCAGCTCAATGCCCGACTGCTCCGGCAGAGGCGGCGTGGAGCGGCTATCCGTTGTCCAGATGGCTTTGTCGAGGGTGAGCTTGCGGTTAAGCAGCCAGCGGCTGTTGAAGTGGTTTGTCCCGCCCGCGCTTCCGGTCAACGCGAAGCTGTTCAGGTTGCCATCGACGTTCAGCTTTACCGGCAGCGGCTGTCCGGCCTGTTTATCCAGCGGCGCAGGCAGCTGGCTCTGAAGGTTTTTCAGATCGCCCGTGATGTCGACCTTATACTGAGCACCCGCGTGATATGGCAGGTCGATTGCCACTTTACCCTGCCAGGCGACTGCGCCCTGCACTGACGCCTCAATGGGCTTCGGCAGGACCTCCATGCGCGCTGGCTGCCAGTTACCGTCCAGATTGACGGCTACCTGATAAGCCTTTTCACCCTCGGTGGTCGTGAAGTCGATATTAACGGGCTGATTAAACCAGCTGGCCGTAAGCGGCTCGCTCTTCAGGTTTCCGTTGTCAAAGCTGAACTGCCCGCTGAGATTTTTCAGCGTGCTCTCAAGGGGTTTGATGAACAGGCTGTTGTTCTTAAGGCGGACGTCACCTTTGGCGGTGGTCATCTCGCCGTCCAGCGGGATATCAAGATGTAAGCGAGCATTCACATCGCCATCGAGCTGTAGCTGCTGGAGCGTCGCCGCCAGCGACTCTTTCAAGGGCGTCTCCTCAAAGTACGGCCCCACCGCTTTGCCCGGGCCATTGATGTCGGCATCAATCAGCAGCTTCTCTTTGGAGTAATCCGGGATGTTGGCCGTCAGGTTGCTGGCCGTCACGCCGCCCAGCGCCACGCTGTCGGACTTCATCCATAGTCCGTCATTGAGGAAGTTGAGCTCGATATCCAGATCTTTCAGCGCGGGCCAGCCGGGCTGGAACGCAAAGGTCGCGTTATGCAGCGGCACCAGCACCTGGAACTGGCCTTCATTGTGTTTGTACGGGAAAAGATGCGGATTACCGCCGTACACCAGCGTGGCATTGTCCGCCTGACCGCCCTGAATCGCGCCGCTGAGATAGTCCACCAGGGCTTTTCCCATCAGGTTTTCCGGGAAGTAGCGCCAGGCCTGAGAGCCGTCATCGGTGCTGATCCCGGCCAGAATACCCAGCCACGGCTCGTCACCTACAGGCTGCAGATAGCGGAAATCGCCGCGCGCGTGCACCGCTTTGGCTTTCACGTCGATATGGCGGCCATCAAGCTGGAAGCCCTTGTCGTTACGGAGCCAGTTAAGCACCGCGCTGCCCTGTTCGATTTCCAGCGGCGCGCGGAAGACCGTCTCGTAAGGCATTTTGGCATCGTGCATATCAACCGTCAGCCTGCCGTTTTCCACGCTGCCTTCCAGCTTGCCGCTAAAGTGCTCCGCCCCCGGCAGCAGCTTCCACTGCTTCCAGGCAAGATCTTTCCACGTTGCCTGGAAGCGGGTTTTTTCCGTCGTCTGGAGCGGAATATCCAGCGCCAGAGCGTCTATTTTCCCGCTCGGCTGCGTTGCCAGCCAGATCTCGCCCAGGTCCGGAGAGAGTTTTGCCGCCATCGAGCGCAGGCCCTCAATGGCCGCCAAATCGAGGTTGCTGGCGCGGATGCGCAGCTCGTCGCTGCGTTTACTGGCCGTGCCGCCGACGTCCTGCTCCGGCATCCAGGCCAGCGTCAGCGCACCGCGCGGCCACGGCTTGCCATCCATGGTGATGCGCGTATCCGGAATGGCAAACTGCCAGCCCTCTTTCTCCTGGGTCACGTGCGCGGTGAGATTATCGACGGAAAGCTGATGCTGCTGTTTTTCGCCTTTCCAGCTGGCGCCCCCCTGCTTGAGCCAGATATCGCCGCTGGCAAATTCGCCTTTGGTCAGGGTCAGCCAGCCTTCAAGGCTGAAGCGGGCAGTCTCCAGCTGCATATTTTGCTGCAGCCAGTCGCCCAGCCACGGCTTCACGTCAACATCGTCGGCCTGCAGCCAGACTTTGCCGTTGTTTAACAGACCGTCATCGTCCCGCAGATCCATCCGTACCTGCATCACACCGTGCTGGCCATTCAGGCTTGAGAGATTGACCTGCCCCTCGGCGCGGTGACGTTCTTTACCGTTGAGCCAGGTCAGCTGGGGGATCGCCAGTTCGGCGCGCTGGCCGGAAAGGGTAATGAAGCTCACTTCGCTGTCGCGCAGATCGAAGTGATCGAACTGACGGAGGAAAAGATCGCTGAAGCGGTTGGCTTCCAGACCCTGACCGCTATCGCCGCCGGACAGAGGCGTATTGGTCAGGAACTGGAGTTGATAAAAGGTGAGATCGCGAAACTGCCAGCGCAGATGCAGCAGGCTTTGCCAGACGTCCAGCGCCAGGGTCACGCGTTTGATTTTCAGGTGGCCGCCATCTTTGAGGCTGGCGTTTATATCCCGGACATCGAGCGTCGGGCCAAAATTCTGCCAGTTAGCGCTAATCTGGCTTACGTTCACCGGCACGCCGGTGGTGGATTCGATTTTAGCCAGCAGCTGCGGACGCCAGCTGTCCAGATGCGGTAATACGAGGCGTAGCCCGCTCACGAGCAACGCGACAATCACGACCAGCGTTGCCCCTGTAAGCAATAAAATCCCCGGCAATCGCCTCACGCATCTCTCCTTGTCAGCTTTCGTCACGCAGCGTACTGCGTCTTACATCATCACGACGTCAAACTGCTCCTGGTTATAGAGCGGTTCAATTTGTACTTTTACCTGTTTGCCGACAAAGATTTCCACTTCCGCCAGCGCGTGCGACTCTTCACCTTTCAGCGCTTCAGCCACCGCAGGGGAAGCATAGACCAGAAAACGATCGGAGTCGTAGGCATGATGGACACGAACGATTTCACGCATAATTTCGTAGCAGACGGTCTCAACCGTCTTTACCGTTCCGCGCCCATGGCAGGTTGGGCATTCATTACACAGCACATGCTCAACGCTCTCGCGGGTACGCTTACGCGTCATTTCCACCAGCCCCAGCTGCGAGAAGCCGTTGATGCTGGTTTTCACGCGGTCTTTGCTCAGCGCCTGCTCAAGCGAGTGCAGCACGCGGCGACGATGGTCTTCATTACTCATATCGATAAAGTCGATGATGATAATGCCGCCCAGATTGCGCAGACGAAGCTGGCGCGCAATCGCCTGCGTGGCTTCGATGTTGGTGTTGAAGATGGTGTCATCGAGGTTGCGATGGCCGACAAACGCGCCGGTGTTGATATCGACGGTGGTCATCGCTTCGGTCTGATCGATGATCAGATAGCCGCCTGACTTCAGCTCAACCTTACGCTCCAGCGCGCGCTGGATCTCGTTTTCGACATCATAGAGATCGAAGATCGGCTGACGCCCTGAATAATGCTCCAGCAGGCCAGGCATCTCCGGGATATATTCGGCGGTAAACTCCAGCAGCGCTTCATAGGTCAGACGCGAGTCCACGCGAATGCGGTCGAGCTGGGCATCAGCAAAGTCGCGCAGAACGCGCTGAGCAAGGGCCAGCTCACCGTAGAGCTGGTAGCGGGTCTGGTTGCGTTTTTTACGCTCCATCACCTTGGTCCAGACGCGCTTCAGGTAAGCCGCATCCGACGCCAGGTCTTCTTCGCTGATCCCTTCCGCAGCGGTACGGATGATAAACCCGCCCTGTTCATCGCAGTAGGCGCTGACCACTTTCTTCAGACGCTCGCGCTCGGTTTCGCTCTCAATACGCTGCGAAACGCCCACGTGCGACGCGCCGGGCATAAAGACCAGATAGCGGGAAGGTAAGGTGATGTCGGTGGTCAGACGGGCGCCTTTGGTACCGAGGGGGTCTTTCACCACCTGCACCATCAGATCCTGTCCCTGACGTACCAGTTCAGAAATATCGCGCACGGCAAACTGCTTTTGCTCTTCGCCCGCGACGCACTCGGTGTGCGGCATGATATCGGAGGCATGTAAAAATGCCGCCTTATCCAGTCCAATATCTACAAAAGCCGCCTGCATACCCGGTAGTACACGACTGACACGACCTTTGTAGATATTGCCTACTATTCCGCGCCGCGCTTCACGCTCAATATGAATTTCCTGAAGAATACCACCATCAATATAGGCCACACGGGTTTCCGATGGCGTTACGTTTACCAACAATTCAGCCGTCATAATTATCCCTTCCCTCACGCAGTGAGTTAAAATTGCTCAGCAACTCATACGTTTCCACCAGCGGTAAGCCGACTACGGCGTGATAGCTGCCATTAATCTTCCTGACAAAACAGCCACCCAGCCCCTGAATACCGTATGCACCTGCTTTATCCATTGGTTCACCGCTGGCAATATAAGCGGCGATGTCGTCGTCGGTAAGTACTCTGAACGTCACTTCGGTCACCACCAGGCAATCCAGCACGTGCTGGCGGTCAGCCAGGGCGACGGCCGTCATCACCTGATGCGTTTGTCCGGACATTTTGTGCAGCATGCGCGCCGCATGATCGGCATCGCGCGGTTTCTCAAGCACTTCACCGTTCAGAATCACGATGGTATCTGCTCCCAGCACGGGAAGATCGCGTGGCACACTGGCCACGCCCGCCTGCGCTTTCTCGCGCGCCAGGCGAGACACGTACTGTTGAGCGCTTTCGCCCTCAGCACGTTTTTCTTCAATGCCGGTAACGATGCGTTCAAAAGAGACGCCTAGCTGCGTCAGGAGTTCCTGACGGCGCGGGGAGCCGGAAGCGAGATACAAAGACGTCATAGAAACCTTTTATTGCACAGCAAACTGCTGGCGAACCTTACGCATCAGCAGGAATAACCAAGGCCAGAGCACACCGTTTACTACACTACTCCAGAACACTTCCGGTCGGAAAGAGACGTTGATCACTAAAAACTCTGCCCAGAAAACAACGATATCCGCAGCGAGCGACAATAGCATCACCACCAAGGCCTGTTGCCAGAGCGCAAGGTTACGAAAGAGCTGGAATTTGAGTGCGACGAGGTACGCAATAATGCTCATGGACAAGGCGCGCACGCCAAGCGTAGAGCCGCTAATGAGATCCAGTATGGCACCCATCACGAAACCTGTGCCGACATTTACGCGATGCGGCAGGGCAAGGATCCAGTAGAGTAAAATGAGCAATACCCAGTTTGGCCGGAAAACGAGAATATCATCCGGCCAGGGCATCACTTGCAGTAACAGTGCAATGAGAAAAGAGAGCCAGATGACCCAGCGTCCCTGGCTACGATAGCTTGCCACTACTGCCCTCCCGAAGAGAGTTTAGGCGGTGGCGGCGCATCCGGCAGCGGCTGCGTTAACCCGGTTGCCGGCGCCGGTACTGGCGCAGGCGGCCCCATGGAATCCGCAGGCGGGAGAACCTGCGGCATCATCTGCATCAGGCGCTCGTTCGCCACGCGATGCACCTCTTCAGGCGTCATCGGATTAGAACCGTTACGATCGGCGCCCCACAGCAACAGCAGATAGCGCAGACGCTGCAAACCGGCGGTTGGGCGGGCCTGAATCACGGTATAGGCACGCTGGGTGTCCAGCTTGACCGAAGAGACCACCGCAACCGGATAACCTTCAGGGAAGCGTCCACCCAGGCCGGACGTCACCAGCACGTCGCCCACGCGAATATCCGTGTTAGCAGGCAGGTGTTCCAGCTGCAGGTCGTCCGTACAGCCGTTACCGGCCGCAATCACGCGGATGTCGTTGCGCAGAACCTGGATCGGCAGCGCATGCGTGGCATCGCAAATCAGCAGCACGCGGCTGGTCAGTTTAGCCACGGCAACAACCTGGCCCACAACGCCTTTATCGCTGATAACAGGCTGACCTTCATACACCCCGTTCACACTCCCTTTGTCGATCACAACCTGATCGCTGTAGGGGTCGTTCACGGTGGAGATCACCTGCGTGACCATTTTCTGCTCATCCTGACGCAGCGGCGAGCCGAGCAGCTCACGCAGACGCGCGTTTTCCTGCTTGTATTGCCCCAGCATCAGCAGTTCGCTGTTTTTCAGCAGCAGTTCCTGACGTAATGCCCGGTTTTCGAGTTCGAGTTGGTCACGCGAAGACAGCGTTTGAGAAACGGAGTCGAGCAGTTCACGGGGACCATTTGAAACAAAGTAGAAAGGACTGACGGCGGTATCCATGTACGTTCTGATCTGGCTGAACGTACCGAGGCGGCTATCGGCAATAATGACCCCAAGCGCAACCAGAACCGCCAGAATAAGGCGAAACTGTAGCGATGGGCCACGGCTAAAAATTGGCTTCATAGGCTATGCGTATTCTCGCGTCAGAGAGAAAGGGTAGCAAATTGCTACCCTCTCAAACTCGACTACTCTTCGCTGAACAAATCGCCGCCGTGCATGTCGATCATTTCCAGCGCCTTGCCACCACCACGGGCGACGCAAGTCAGTGGATCTTCTGCAACTACGACAGGAATACCTGTCTCTTCCATTAACAGGCGGTCGAGGTTACGCAGCAGCGCACCACCACCGGTCAGAACCATACCGCGCTCGGAGATATCGGACGCCAGCTCTGGTGGGCACTGTTCCAGCGCAACCATTACCGCGCTCACGATGCCCGTCAGTGGTTCCTGCAGAGCTTCCAGAATTTCGTTGGAGTTCAGGGTGAAACCGCGTGGAACACCTTCAGCCAGGTTACGGCCACGTACTTCGATCTCACGCACTTCATCGCCCGGATACGCAGAGCCGATTTCGTGTTTGATACGCTCTGCGGTGGCTTCACCGATCAGAGAGCCGTAGTTACGGCGCACATAATTAATGATGGCTTCATCGAAGCGGTCACCGCCGATACGTACGGAAGAGGAGTACACCACGCCGTTCAGAGAGATAACGGCCACTTCCGTGGTACCACCACCGATATCCACCACCATAGAACCGGTAGCTTCGGAAACAGGCAGGCCAGCACCGATGGCCGCAGCCATCGGCTCTTCAATCAGGAACACTTCGCGTGCACCTGCACCCTGGGCAGATTCACGGATTGCGCGACGCTCTACCTGGGTTGCACCAACCGGCACACACACCAGAACACGCGGGCTTGGACGCATGAAGCTGTTGCTGTGAACCTGCTTGATGAAGTGCTGAAGCATTTTTTCAGTCACGAAGAAGTCGGCGATAACGCCGTCTTTCATTGGGCGAATGGCGGCGATGTTGCCAGGGGTACGACCCAGCATCTGCTTCGCGTCATGACCCACTGCAGCAACGCTTTTCGGCGAGCCTGCACGATCCTGACGAATGGCCACAACGGAAGGCTCATTCAATACGATGCCTTGTCCTTTTACATAAATAAGGGTATTCGCGGTACCCAGGTCAATGGACAGGTCATTGGAAAACATGCCACGAAATTTTTTCAACATACTAAGGGATAATCCTGAAAGCTGGGGCGGAAAACAAAATCCGCTTACTTTACCAACCACACGCAGCAGCGACAAGGCGCAAAAATCATCTGCAACGGTGAAAATTTGTGCAGTACGTTTCCTGATGTTACAAAATCATCCCCTGATTCCCTCAGGGCTGAGTAAACAGTAGCGTTCCCCACTGACGTTTGTAACCCGTTACAGGTCGTTCACTGGCTTTTTGCTCGACATACTCAAAGCTACAGGCGCGATATTCTACGTGAAAACAGCGTAAACGGCAGGTCAAACAGAGTATCTTTGCAAATATTTTTTCACGTTGGTGTCAAGCGGTTGAGAGGCAGCAAAAAAATCCCCCTGACCGCCCATCACGCCGCGCGCTGTTAACATCTGCCATTCGCTTCTGGAGCGCACGCCCGTGGCGAATACTTGTGTTCGCGTACCCTTGCACGCTTCTACCAGACTCTGTACCAGCAGCTGGTTTTCCGTACGCTTCTCAATATTCCTTACCAGCCCCGGATGTAGCTTTAATAACTCCACATCCAGTTCCTTGATCCAGCTGGTGCTGACCAGCGTTAAACCTGCCTGCGTCACAGCGATACGTGCACCGAGCGCATTGATCAAACGTACCACCGGACGTAACCGGCTGATGTGTTGACCTACATCGGCCTCAGCAAGTTCAAAAATAATGTGTTTACGTTGCGATTTTTCGCATTGCATTAGCGTATCACGTAGCCAGCGCTGAAAACGTGGGCGTATTAACGACTCCACGGTGACCTGTAACGCCAGGTTTTCTTCAGGCCAGAAGGATAAAAACGGAATCAGCCGGGTAATTTGCTGGCGGTCATACTCTTCGGACAGGCCAAATTGCAGCACCATCGGCAGATATTCCGCAGAGATGACCTCTTCGGTACCGTCAAAAATACGACACATCAGTTCACGGTGATGAACGTTGCCGTTTTTCATGACCGCGGGTTTTTGATAAATACGTGGCCCGCCGCGGCTGAGCATTTGCTCAATCAGCGTGCGCCAGCGCACGTTGCCGCGCCCTTTTTCCGGCAGCGAGTCATCATAAACCGCCCATCCGTTGGCCCCCTGCAACACGGCGTTGCGGGTAGCGGCTTCCGCGTGCTCCATCACCTGTTCAGTCGATTGTCCGCCACGCCAGGCGCAGATCCCCATGTGGACCATATCGTCCCTGTCGAGCATTTTGCTCTGCGGCAGCGCATCTACCGCCTTCAGCAGCTGGCTGGCGATGCTTTCGGATTCCTTCAGCGTACGGTGAGGCAACAGCACGGCAAAGTCGCTGCGGTGATAGCGGGCCAGCAGCGCGCCCGGGTAGCGCATAATAAAGGTGGAGAGCAGGTTGATCAGCGTAAAGAGGTTTTCTTCTGCGACCCGCTGTCCCCAGGTGTCGCGCAGAAGATCGAAATCGGGCAGGCGAATCATCATCACCACCCCGTGTGTCCCCACTTTTTCTGAATCGTCGAGCAGCGTGGCGAGCTGATTATCAAAGAAAAGACGGTTGTTAAGGCCAGTTTTATTATCCTGCGCCGCGTAAGAGCGGATCAGCGTATCCATACGGCTGCGCTGGTCGCTGGCAAACTGGATTTCGGAGAGCAGGGTATCGAGCGCGCTGCTGGCGCGTGACGGCCACTCGTGGACAGAGCCACGCACCTGCGGGCCGCGTTCACCGTTCAGGATACGTACGGATCGCATCTCCAGCAGCTCCTGACCAGAGAGCTGGCGGCGCAGCCAGCGGACCGCGAGAAAGATCAGCAGGACGATAAACGCAACGGCGACGGTGAGCGGCGCGGTGGTCATCATGGAACGGAAATAGCTGGCCATCGGATCGAGGTAGACCATGTGTATGGTCATCCCCGGATTTTTAAGGGAATGCACCGTCACTTCCCGATACTGGCTTACCACGCCCGTGGGGCGATAGCTTCCCGGTCGTTCATGGCTTAAAACACGATGCTTTCCCTGCAGAATGTCGATCTGAACGATATCAACAGGTACCATCAACTCATCAAGCTCACGGGAGAGCGCCGGTAGGGGCGTCGTCAGCAGACGCGTATCAATCACCGAGGCAACAGACTGTACCCGGTTGACCAGCTTGTCCTGAATGGCGGTGTAAAAACTCAGGGAACAGCCCAGAAGCGTGACAAAAATGGTAAGCCCCGTCAGCAAGGTGATAAAAGCTGAGAACTTCGTCGTTAATCGCATCCTTGAGATTACTCCGTGGGTTGATGGGGTAGCGAGTAAGCGCTAACTTGCATTTCAAATGCGGCATACTACCAAATCGGGCGTATCTGGCAATTTATTGCGTTAAATCGGCACTGCGTTTCCCTGAGCGAGTATAGTCTTCAGAAATTATTTTCCAATCATCTGAGTCGTGAGGACCCCGTATGCAGGCTTTGATCTTAGAACAGCAGGACGGCAAAACGCTTGCCTCAGTGCAGGCGGTTGAAGAGAGTCGCCTGCCGGAAGGCGACGTAACCGTCGACATCGACTGGTCCAGTTTAAATTATAAAGATGCGCTGGCTATTACCGGTAAGGGTAAAATCATCCGAAATTTCCCTATGGTGCCGGGGATCGATTTCGCTGGGCGGGTTCATACCAGCGAGGATCCGCGCTTCCATCCGGGCCAGCATGTGCTGCTCACCGGCTGGGGCGTGGGTGAAAATCACTGGGGCGGGCTGGCAACGCAGGCGCGCGTGAAGGGCGACTGGCTGGTGCCTGTGCCGAAAGGCATGGATGGCCGCAAGGCGATGATCGTCGGCACGGCAGGCTTTACCGCCATGCTGTGCGTGATGGCGCTGGAAGATGCGGGTATTCGCCCTGAGTCAGGGGAAATTGTCGTCACCGGCGCCAGCGGCGGCGTGGGCAGCACGGCAGTCACGCTGCTCCACAAGCTGGGCTATCAGGTCGCTGCGGTTTCCGGCCGAGAAAGCACCCATGACTATCTGCGCCAGCTCGGCGCCAGCCGCATTCTCAGCCGCGACGAATTTGCCGAAACCCGTCCGCTGGAAAAACAGGTTTGGGCTGGGGCGGTGGATACCGTCGGTGATAAGGTGCTGGCAAAAGTCCTGGCGCAGATGAACTACGGCGGCTGCGTGGCAGCCTGCGGTCTGGCGGGCGGATTTGCCCTGCCAACCACCGTGATGCCATTTATTCTGCGTAACGTACGCCTGCAGGGTGTGGATTCCGTGATGACCCCGCCGGCCCGTCGTCATGAAGCCTGGGAACGGCTGGTGCGCGATCTGCCGGAATCTTTCTATACCCAGAGCGCAACGGAGATAACCCTCAGCCAGGCGCCGGAATACGCCAGTAAGATCATGGACAACCAATTCCACGGCCGCGCGCTGGTGAAAATCGCCTAATCTTCAAATTTTCGTGACATATTCGCGCGAATCCCTCTCCTCCGTCATGCTTAGAAAAACGCATGACGGAGGATGCCATGAAAAACCGAAAACTGACGGAAGCTGACGTAACGTCTGAGTCTGTCTTTATGTTACAGCGCCGCCAGATCCTGAAAATGCTTGGCATCAGCGCCACAGCCCTGACGCTCTCTCCCGCGGCACACGCCGACCTGCTCGACTGGTTTAAAGGCAACGATCGGCCAAAGGCCCCATCCGGCGCCCCGCTCACCTTTACGAAACCGGCCGAATGGCAAAACAAGCTGACGCTCACGCCGGAAGATAAAGTTACCGGCTACAACAACTTCTACGAATTTGGTCTCGATAAGGCCGATCCTGCCGCCAACGCGGGGAGCCTCAAAACCGATCCGTGGACGCTGAAAATTGATGGCGAAGTGGCGAAACCCCTGACGCTGGATCACCACGATCTTACTACCCGTTTCCCGCTCGAAGAGCGTATCTATCGCATGCGCTGCGTGGAGGCGTGGTCGATGGTGGTGCCCTGGATTGGCTTCCCGCTGCATAAACTGCTGGCAATGGTTGAGCCCACCAGCAACGCAAAATATGTCGCTTTCCAGACGCGCTATGCGCCGGACGAGATGCCCGGGCAGAAAGATCGGTTCATCGGCGGCGGGCTTGAGTATCCGTATGTGGAAGGGCTACGTCTCGACGAAGCTATGCACCCCCTCACCCTGCTGACCGTTGGCGTTTATGGCAAAGCGCTTCCGCCGCAGAACGGCGCCCCCATCCGTTTAACCGTACCGTGGAAATATGGCTTCAAAGGGATTAAATCTATCGTCAGCATTAAGCTTACCCGCGAACGTCCGCCAACCACCTGGAATCTGGCGGCCCCGGACGAATACGGCTTCTTCGCCAACGTGAACCCGCACGTGGATCATCCGCGCTGGTCGCAGGCAACCGAGCGATTTATCGGTTCCGGCGGTGCGCTGGACGTAAAGCGCCAGCCGACGCTGCTGTTTAACGGCTATGCGGATGAAGTGGCCTCGCTTTACCGTGGCCTCAACTTACGGGAGAACTTCTGAGTGCGTTTAACGGCAAAACAGATTACCTGGCTGAAAGTGCTGCTGCACCTGGCCGGGCTGCTTCCTTTTATATGGCTGTTCTGGGCCGCAAGCCAGGGGCTCTTTAGCGCAGACCCGGCGAAGGATATCCAGCATTTTACCGGTCGGATGGCTCTGAAATTTTTGCTGGCCACCTTGCTCGTCTCGCCGCTGGCGCGCTACGCTAAACAGCCCTTATTGATACGCACCCGTCGCCTGTTAGGGCTCTGGTGTTTTGCCTGGGCGACGCTGCACCTCACCAGCTACGCCCTGCTGGAACTGGGAATTAACAATCTGGCGCTGCTTGGCCGCGAACTGGTGACACGTCCTTATCTGACGCTGGGTATCGTGAGCTGGGTGGTTTTACTGGCGTTAGCGCTGACATCCACGCAATATTCGCAGCGAAAACTGGGCAGGCGCTGGCAGCTTCTGCATAACTTCGTCTATCTTGTCGCGATCCTCGCTCCCATTCATTACCTGTGGTCGGTGAAGATCCTCTCGCCGCAGCCGATCCTTTATGCACTGGCGGCCGTGGCGCTTTTGGCATGGCGTTACAAGAAGTTCCGCCAGTGGTTGCGATAGTTCGCGAAACTGTGCGTTTTCCCGCAGATTACCCGTCAACCGCAAATCTTTTTCGGATAGCGGTTGATAATCTTCCCTGATAAGACCAGTATTTAGCTGCTAAATGCTACGAAATCGTTATAATGTGCGACCTTGGTTCGCCTGACAGCGGTTTTAAGCCTCTGAAAAGGTGACATTTGCGTTTCGAAGGTATATTTTGTTTTTTACCCGGAAATCGCAGGAGATAGCGGCATAATGACTGATAAGTTCCATATCTTAGTTTTGAACGGACCGAACCTGAACATGCTCGGCACCCGTGAGCCAGAGAAGTACGGCACGCTAACATTGAGTGAAATTGTTAACCGTCTGGGAACGGAAGCAGCGTCACTGAATGTGGATTTGGATCATTTTCAGTCGAATGCGGAGTACGCACTCATCGACCGTATTCATCAGGCTAAAGACAATGTGGACTATATCCTGATCAATCCGGCCGCGTTTACGCACACCAGTGTTGCTATCCGCGACGCACTGCTCGCGGTGAGTATCCCGTTTATCGAGATCCACCTGAGTAATGTGCACGCCCGAGAGCCGTTCCGTCACCATTCGTATCTGTCGGATATCGCTGCTGGCGTTATCTGTGGACTGGGCGCAGACGGCTATTCATACGCTTTACAGACAGCGGTAAAACGCTTGTCACAATCACACTAAACAAGAGTACGGAACCCACTCATGGATATTCGTAAGATTAAAAAACTGATCGAGCTGGTTGAAGAATCAGGCATCTCCGAACTGGAAATTTCTGAAGGCGAAGAGTCTGTACGCATCAGCCGTGCAGCCCCAGCCGCTAGCTTCCCGGTAATGCAGCAAGCTTATGCTGCGCCAGTGCAGCAGCCTGCGCTCTCTGCAGCCGTTGCGCCAGCAGCTGAAGCCGCACCTGCCGCTGCAGCAGAAATCAGTGGTCACATCGTACGTTCCCCAATGGTTGGTACTTTCTACCGCACCCCGAGCCCGGACGCGAAGGCGTTCATCGAAGTGGGTCAGAAAGTCAACGTAGGCGATACCCTGTGCATCGTTGAAGCGATGAAAATGATGAACCAGATCGAAGCAGACAAATCAGGTACTGTGAAAGCGATTCTGGTCGAAAGTGGTCAGCCGGTTGAATTTGACGAGCCGCTGGTCGTCATCGAGTAACGAGGCGTACATGCTGGATAAAATTGTTATCGCCAACCGCGGCGAGATCGCACTGCGTATTCTTCGTGCCTGTAAAGAACTGGGCATCAAGACCGTCGCTGTGCACTCAAGCGCGGATCGCGATTTAAAACACGTATTGCTGGCGGATGAGACGGTCTGTATTGGCCCGGCTCCGTCCGTAAAAAGCTATCTGAACATCCCGGCTATCATCAGCGCCGCTGAAATCACCGGCGCGGTGGCAATTCATCCGGGTTACGGCTTCCTCTCTGAGAACGCCAACTTTGCTGAGCAGGTTGAACGCTCTGGCTTCATCTTCATCGGCCCGAAAGCCGACACCATCCGCCTGATGGGCGACAAAGTGTCTGCAATCACCGCGATGAAAAAAGCCGGTGTTCCAACCGTACCAGGCTCTGACGGCCCTCTGACCGACGACATGGATGCTAACCGTGCTCATGCTAAACGCATTGGCTACCCGGTTATCATCAAGGCGTCCGGCGGCGGCGGCGGTCGCGGTATGCGCGTTGTGCGTAGCGATGCTGAACTGGCGCAGTCCATCTCCATGACCAAAGCAGAAGCGAAAGCCGCTTTCAGCAATGACATGGTGTACATGGAAAAATACCTGGAAAACCCACGCCACATCGAAATTCAGGTGCTGGCTGACGGTCAGGGTAACGCGATCTATCTGGCAGAACGTGACTGCTCCATGCAGCGTCGTCACCAGAAAGTGGTCGAAGAAGCACCAGCACCGGGCATTACCCCGGAACTGCGTCGCTACATCGGCGAGCGTTGCTCCAAAGCGTGTGTCGATATCGGCTATCGCGGTGCAGGTACCTTTGAGTTCCTGTTCGAGAACGGCGAGTTCTATTTCATCGAAATGAACACCCGTATTCAGGTTGAACACCCGGTTACCGAAATGATCACCGGCGTTGACCTGATCAAAGAACAGCTGCGTATCGCTGCAGGCCAGCCGCTGTCCATCAAGCAGGAAGAAGTTGTGGTGAAAGGCCATGCGGTAGAGTGCCGTATCAACGCCGAAGACCCGAACACCTTCCTGCCAAGCCCGGGTAAAATCACGCGTTTCCACGCGCCGGGTGGCTTTGGTGTGCGCTGGGAGTCTCATATCTACGCCGGTTACACCGTACCGCCGTACTATGACTCAATGATCGGCAAGCTTATCTGCTACGGCGAAAACCGTGACGTGGCGATTGCCCGCATGAAAAACGCCCTGCAGGAGCTGATCATCGACGGTATCAAAACCAACGTTGATCTGCAGATGCGTATCATGAGCGACGAGCACTTCCAGAATGGTGGAACCAACATCCACTATCTGGAGAAAAAACTCGGTCTGAACGAGAAGTAAGAGACCTGTGTTGCTAAAAGGCCGGATTATCCGGCCTTTTTTATTTCTGGGGCCTGGAAAGCCTCATCATGTACAATCCCCGCTTTCTTCATCCACAAGGGACAAAAAATGGACAAACGTTTTGTTCAGGCCCATAAAGAAGCGCGCTGGGCGCTGTGGCTGACCCTTCTCTATCTCGCAGCATGGTTAGTAACTGCTTACTTACCTGACTCCGCTATTGGCATCACCGGCCTGCCGCACTGGTTCGAAATGGCGTGTCTGCTGGTCCCGCTGGTCTTCATCCTGCTCTGCTGGGCAATGGTGAAATTCATTTATCGCGATATTCCGCTGGAGGACGATGATGCAGCTTGAAGTCATTCTGCCGCTTATCGCTTACTTGTTAGTGGTGTTTGGTTTATCCGTTTACGCCATGCGTAAAAGAACGACGGGCACCTTCCTGAACGAGTATTTTCTGGGTAGCCGCTCGATGGGCGGCGTCGTGCTGGCCATGACGCTGACCGCGACCTACATCAGCGCCAGTTCGTTTATCGGCGGACCCGGAGCAGCCTATAAATACGGGTTAGGCTGGGTGCTGCTGGCGATGATCCAGCTTCCTGCCGTCTGGCTCTCGCTGGGCATACTGGGTAAAAAATTTGCCATTCTGGCGCGCCGTTATAATGCCGTGACGCTCAACGATATGCTGTTTGCCCGCTATCAGAGCCGTTTACTGGTGTGGCTGGCCAGCTTAAGCCTGCTGGTGGCCTTTATTGGCGCAATGACGGTGCAGTTTATCGGCGGGGCACGCCTGCTGGAAACGGCGGCAGGTATTCCCTACGAGACAGGCTTGATCATCTTTGGAGTCAGCATTGCGCTGTATACCGCGTTTGGCGGATTCCGCGCCAGCGTGCTGAACGATACGATGCAGGGCATGGTTATGCTTATCGGCACTATTGTCCTGCTGGTCGGCATCGTCCACGCCGCGGGCGGCCTGAGCCATGCGGTTGAAACGCTCGAGACGATCGATCCAAAACTGGTTTCGCCGCAGGGCGCGGATGACATCCTTTCGCCAACCTTTATGACCTCGTTCTGGGTGTTGGTGTGCTTTGGGGTGATTGGCCTGCCGCATACCGCCGTGCGCTGTATCTCTTACAAAGACAGCAAAGCCGTGCACAGAGGTATCATTATCGGCACTATCGTTGTCGCAATCCTGATGTTTGGTATGCACCTGGCGGGCGCGTTAGGTCGGGCAGTTATTCCTGACCTTACCGTACCCGATCTGGTTATCCCAACCCTGATGGTTAAAGTGCTGCCGCCATTTGCCGCCGGGATCTTCCTCGCCGCACCGATGGCCGCCATTATGTCGACCATCAACGCTCAGCTGCTGCAAAGTTCCGCTACGATCATAAAAGATCTCTATCTGAACC
This sequence comes from Enterobacter asburiae, assembly GCF_007035645.1. Classification (NCBI taxonomy): domain Bacteria; kingdom Pseudomonadati; phylum Pseudomonadota; class Gammaproteobacteria; order Enterobacterales; family Enterobacteriaceae; genus Enterobacter; species Enterobacter asburiae. Next base: position 402,126 of record NZ_AP019632.1, on the reverse strand, counting down.
TGCGTCCTGAGCAGGCAGAGAATGAACGGCGCCTGAAGCGCATGTCGGCCGTTATTACTTTGGTGTTAGGGGCATTGCTGCTGTTAGCCGCGTGGCGCCCGCCAGAGATGATCATCTGGCTGAACCTGCTGGCATTTGGTGGGCTTGAAGCGGTATTCCTGTGGCCGCTGGTGTTAGGGCTCTACTGGGAGCGCGCGAATGCCGCCGGTGCGCTGAGCGCGATGATTGTCGGCGGCGTGCTTTACGCCGTCCTCGCAACGTTTAAGATTCAGTACCTGGGCTTCCATCCGATTGTGCCTTCGTTACTGCTAAGTTTACTGGCGTTTGTGGTGGGGAACCGTTTCGGTCAACCCGTCCCACAACCCGCTATGATTTCTACTGATAAATAAAGAGTTTTGCCATGCCGTGGATCCAACTAAAACTGAACACAACCGGCGCTAACGCCGAAGAGCTGAGCGATGCGCTGATGGAGGCCGGTTCGGTCTCTATCACCTTCCAGGACACGCATGACACGCCGGTCTTTGAGCCGCTGCCGGGCGAAACCCGCCTGTGGGGTGATACCGACGTTATTGGCCTGTTTGATGCCGAAACCGATATGAAAGAGGTTGTCGCGATTCTGGAGAATCATCCTCTGCTGGGCGCGGGTTTCGTGCATAAAATCGAACAGCTGGAAGACAAAGACTGGGAACGCGAGTGGATGGATAACTTCCACCCGATGCAGTTCGGCAAACGTCTGTGGATCTGTCCGAGCTGGCGCGATGTCCCTGATGAAAGCGCAGTCAACGTGATGCTCGACCCGGGTCTGGCGTTTGGTACCGGTACTCACCCAACCACGTCTCTGTGCCTGCAGTGGCTGGATGGTCTGGATCTGGACGGTAAGACAGTGATCGACTTCGGCTGTGGATCCGGGATCCTCGCGATTGCAGTCCTGAAGCTGGGCGCGGCAAAAGCCATCGGGATCGATATCGATCCGCAGGCGATTCAGGCCAGCCGCGATAATGCCGAGCGTAACGGCGTCTCCGATCGTCTGGAGCTGTATCTGCCGGATGCTCAGCCAGAAGCCATGAAAGCCGATGTGGTGGTCGCTAACATTCTGGCGGGCCCACTGCGCGAACTGGCTCCGTTAATCAGCGTGCTGCCCGTTGAGGGCGGTCTGCTGGGGCTTTCCGGTATCCTGGCAAGCCAGGCCGACAGCGTGTGTGAAGCCTACGCCGATCTCTTTGCCCTCGACCCGGTGGTGGAAAAAGAAGAGTGGTGCCGCATCACCGGGCGTAAAAAATAAGAATCTGGCGTGGTCATCTGACCACGCCTCTCACCCTCTGATAATCCTCTCTCCCCCGTTCATTCTTCGGTAAAATAACCCTACAAATCATGTTGATTTGTATTACAAAAATTCACCGGAAGAATATGATGACACACGTTACAGGCAAGGCAGCGCTGCTGGCGCTGAGCATGATTTCGGCTTCAGCATTTGCATCACACTGGAGCTATGAAGGGGAAGGTTCACCGCAACACTGGGGCGAGATGGACGAGGCATACAAGACCTGTCAAAACGGTATGAACCAGTCTCCTGTTAATATTGATTCGACCACTAACGCCCATCTCTCCCCGCTACAAACCCACTACGTTGATGGCCCTGTTACGCTGACGAACAATGGCCATACCATTCAGGCAGGTGAACAGGCGAACACCCGCGATACCCTTACTCTCGATAAGCAAACCTGGACGTTACAGCAGTTCCATTTCCACGCGCCGAGCGAAAACACCGTACATGGCAAGAGATACGCGATGGAAATGCATCTGGTTCATAAAAATGCCAGTGGGGAACTGACGGTGGTGGCGGTCATGTTTGATAAAGGGGCCGCAAACCCGGAGCTTGAAAAACTGTGGCGCGTTATGCCTCAGCAGGCCGAGCAGAACGTCTCCATCAAACAGGAGCTCAACCTGAACAAACTGCTGCCAAAAAATAAAACGTACTGGCGCTTTAGCGGTTCACTGACCACTCCACCGTGTTCAGAAGGCGTTACCTGGATTGTACTTAAACAGCCCCTGACGGTTTCTGCAGAACAACTTGCCAGATTCACCCAGACAATGCATCACGATAATAACCGTCCGGTACAGTCGCTGCATGGGCGCGTCGTGGTCGAATAACACGCATTTTTCGCATGACGATCATGTTCTAAAATGCGACGCAGATCGCAAAGAAGAAGGGAGATCTGCTGTTAAAAACAGCAGATTATCCCGCTTCAGCGACGCATTTATTCAGAAATGATGAGAAGTTACGGGAAATTGTAAGCGCCCATAAAATAACCATTACCATATAACTTAATGATTTAAATAATGAATAATTTTTAACGGGAAGATTGGGCGGCGATTCCTTGATCTACAACAGTGGATTGTTCAAAGTTTGGCCTTTCATCTCGTGCAAAAAATGCGTAATATACGCCGCCTTGCAGTCACAGTATGGTCATTTCTTAACTCATGCGCATCGGACACCACCAGCTTAGAAATCGCCTGATCGCAGCCCCAATGGCAGGTATTACAGACCGGCCGTTCAGGACGCTGTGCTATGAGATGGGAGCCGGTTTAACCGTATCCGAGATGATGTCGTCTAACCCGCAGGTTTGGGAAAGCGATAAATCCCGCCTTCGGATGGTGCACGTTGATGAACCAGGTATCCGCACCGTGCAAATTGCCGGAAGCGTGCCTGAAGAGATGGCAGATGCCGCGCGGATTAACGTGGAAAGTGGTGCCCAGATTATTGATATCAATATGGGGTGCCCGGCCAAAAAGGTGAATCGCAAGCTTGCAGGTTCAGCCCTTCTGCAATACCCCGACCAGGTGAAAGCTATCCTGACGGCGGTTGTCAGCGCGGTGGACGTTCCTGTTACGTTGAAGATTCGCACGGGTTGGTCGCCGGAACACCGTAACTGTGTAGAGATTGCCCAACTGGCCGAAGACTGTGGCATTCAGGCCCTGACCATCCATGGACGCACTCGCGCCTGTTTGTTCAACGGTGAAGCTGAATACGACAGCATTCGGGCAGTTAAGCAGAAAGTTTCCATTCCGATTATCGCGAATGGCGACATAACTGACCCGCTTAAAGCCAGGGCTGTACTCGACTATACGGGAGCTGATGCTCTGATGATAGGACGTGCAGCTCAGGGAAGACCCTGGATCTTCCGGGAAATCCAGCATTATCTGGACACTGGGGAGCTGCTTGCCCCGCTGCCTCTGGCAGAGGTTAAGCGCTTGCTTTGTTCGCATGTTCGGGAACTGCATGACCACTACGGTCAGGCAAAAGGGTACCGAATTGCGCGTAAACACGTCTCCTGGTATCTCCAGGAGCACGCTCCAGATGACCAGTTTCGGCGCACATTCAACGCCATAGAGGATGCCAGCGTACAGCTGGAGGCGTTGGAGGCATACTTCGAAAATCTTGCGTAATGAAATAAAGAGCTGACAGAACTATGTTCGAACAACGCGTAAATTCTGACGTACTGACCGTTTCTACCGTTAACTCTCAGGACCAGGTAACTCAAAAGCCCCTGCGTGACTCGGTTAAACAGGCACTGAAGAACTATTTTGCTCAACTGAATGGTCAGGATGTTAATGATCTGTATGAGCTGGTACTGGCTGAAGTTGAACAGCCACTGTTGGACATGGTGATGCAATACACCCGCGGTAACCAAACCCGCGCTGCGCTGATGATGGGTATCAACCGTGGTACTCTGCGTAAGAAACTGAAAAAATACGGCATGAACTGATACTAATCAGTTAAATGCTTGTTTAAAAAGGCGCTCTTCGGCATGGGGAAGCGCCTTTTTTATTACCTGCGCTTCTCCGTCAACGCATTGTAAACCTTCGCCTCTCCTGCTTTTCAACCCCGATTTTTCGTGTATATTTCCCCCACCTTACTGGCGCTCTTCCCGCGGAATGACACAATGATTCGTAAATACTGGTGGCTGGTTGTCTTTGCAATCTCCGTTCTCATTTTCGATGCACTCCTGATGCAGTGGATTGAACTGATGAGCACCGAAACCGATAAGTGTCGCAATATGAACTCCGTCAATCCGCTGAAACTCGTGAACTGCTCAGAGCTCGACTAACCGCCCGATTGCGCAAATCACCCCGTTATTACCCACTAAAAACGGGGATTTAAATCCCTTTGAGCCATTACCTGACGGTGATAATGTCTCGCCCTTCTCAACCGCTCTAGCGTAACCCCACACTCGAGTAGAACCGTCCATGCTGGTCAGCCAATACAACCATATCCTTGTCGTCCTCTCCTTTGTTGTTGCCATTCTTGCTGCATATACCGCGCTGAACATGGCTGCACGCGTCGCCGGGAGTGAGGGCGTCGCTGCCCGCGTCTGGCTGGCTGGCGGCGGTATTGCTATGGGGATTGGCGTGTGGGCCATGCATTTTATCGGCATGCTGGCGATGGACCTCTCCATGAGCATGAGCTACAACGCCACCCTGACGGTGCTATCCATGGTCATCGCCGTGGGTTCGTCGCTGTTTGCGCTATGGCTTGTGAGCTGCGAGCAACTACGCCTGCGCCGACTGCTGCCCGGCGCGCTGGTAATGGGAAGCGGTATTGTGGCCATGCATTACACCGGCATGGCGGCGCTGGAGGTGATGCCCGGGATAATCTGGGACAAGGTCTGGGTGGCCATTTCGGTCGTGATTGCGCTTGCCGCTTCGCTCGCGGCATTATGGCTGACCTTCCGCCTGCGTCGCGAAGCCGCGCAGGTCGTGCTGATGCGCATGGGTGCCGCCATCACGATGGGAATTGCCATTGCCGGCATGCACTATGCCGGGATGAAAGCGGCGCAGTTTCCGATGTCCACAATGGTTCACCATGAGGGTATCAACGGGAGCTGGCTGGCGGTGCTGGTCAGCGTCGTCGCGCTCTCTATTCTTGGGATCACCCTGCTGGTGTCGATGCTGGATGCCCGCCTTCAGGCACGCACCGCCCTTCTGGCCTCGTCGCTGGCAGAAGCTAACCGGGAACTCGCTCAGCTGGCGCTACACGATACCCTGACGCGTCTGCCCAACCGTATCCTGCTGGAAGACAGGCTCGATCAGGCCATCAGCAAAGCCGATCGTGAAGGGAATCACTTTGCCCTGATGTTCATGGATCTTGACGGCTTTAAAGCTATCAATGATGCCTACGGCCATGATGTCGGTGACAGGCTGCTGGTCGCCGTTACGCAGCGTCTGCTGCTTCTCCTGAAAGGCCAGTTCACCCTTGCACGCATCGGCGGTGATGAATTTGTTCTGCTGGCAGAGGGAGAAGGTCCGGACGACGCGGCATCGCTGGCGAATTCGCTGGTGCGCGCGATCGATAGCCCCTTCAATCTCAGCCCCTATGAACTGGTGGTGACCCTCAGCATTGGTATCGCGCTGTACCCTCACGACGGCAAAACCGAGCGTGAGCTGATGTTTAACGCCGACGCGGCGATGTATCACACGAAGCATATGGGCCGTAACGGTTACCACTTCTTCCAGCCCTCCATGAACACCCTGGCGCAGACCCATCTCCAGTTAATGAACGATTTGTGGATGGCGATCGATCGCAATGAGCTGCGCCTGCTGTATCAGCCAAAATTTCACGCCCCGGCGGGCCCGGTCCTCGGATTCGAGGCGCTGTTGCGCTGGCAGCATCCTAAGCAAGGGTTACTGACGCCGGACCTTTTTCTGCCGCTGGCGGAAAAAACGGGGCTGATCGTCCCGATTGGCAACTGGGTGATTAATGAAGCCTGTCGCCAGCTGCGGGAATGGCATCTTCAGGGACATCAAAGCTGGTCAATGGCGGTAAACCTGTCGACACTGCAGTTTGAACAACCTTCGCTGGTTAAAACGGTTCTCGACTGCCTGGCACTTCACCAGGTGCCACCGGAAATGTTGATCCTCGAAGTGACGGAAACCACGGCGATGAGCAACCCGGATGAGAGCGTACGGGTGCTGACAGAGCTGACGAATGCGGGGGTGAAGGCCTCCATTGATGATTTTGGCACCGGATATTCGAGCCTGCTGTACCTCAAGCGCTTACCGGCCTGTGAATTGAAAATCGACAGGGCGTTTGTGCAAGAGCTCAGCGGCGAGAGCGAGGATGCCACTATTGTCTCTGCGATTGTGGCTCTCGCTAAAACACTTAACCTGAAAGTTGTGGCTGAAGGTGTGGAAACCGAAGCGCAGCAAGCCTTTTTAACCGAGCTGGGCTGTAACACCCTTCAGGGTTATCTGTTAGGTAAACCCGTCAGCGCGCAGACCATAGAAGCACTTTGTGCCCGAGGGGAAATGTTACCCGGCGCTGAGCAATAAGCACCCTCATCTGGCGACACGCGAATAACCGGGAGTGTCGCCAGTATGCTATCGACCAGAGCGGGAGCCTGCTGATAAAGATTAAAACTGTCGTTATTCATTAACCAGTTTTTAATTATTCCGCTAAAAAAACCGTGGAATACAATCAAGGTGAGATCAACATTCACCTGTGGCGAAATGATGTTTCGCGAAATACAGGTCTCCAGCGTGGCGCGTAGCGTGTCATCGTTGAATCCGATACGCTTTCTAATTTCACGTTCAGAAATCATATCGCTGCTAAATTCACACTTATGATACAGAATTTGTAAAAGCGCACATTGCCGGGGTTCATTGGCAATATACTGCAGCGCAGTAATAAATTGCTCACGAAGTTTTAACAATGGATCGTCACTGTCGGAAAGGGAAAGCCTGTCGCGAATCATATCGCGAAGCGGTAATTGCTGTTCCCAGATGGCATTAAATATTTCAGATTTACTGGTGAAGTGCCAGTAGATCGCGCCGCGCGTCACCTTTGCAGCATCAGCGATATCCGTCAGCGTCGTGCTGGCTACGCCACGCGTGGCAAACTGTCCGATAGCCGCCTCAATCAGCTGCTGCCGGGTTTGTTGAGCCTCTTCTTTCTTTTTACGCGCCATAGGCAACTACTCGTTACTCACAAGGTTTAAAAGTAATATTGCGTTCATGCAAATGTAAGTATTCACTAAAATCCGTTTTAATTTTGCACAAAAAAAGTCACCCCTCTAAATTTATAATCAATATAAATATATCGCTCCAATTAAATTGGCGGAGTGAATAATTAAAAACATTAAACTCATTTACCTGATTAACATGCCTGAAGTATATCCCTGAATGGACCCGGTCTGATTCTGATTTTTTCTACAAACACGGTCATTCGCACTTATAAATTAAAAAACATTAAATACCCTCATTATTATACGCAGCTACATTTTATTTTTATCCCTCTGCCCTTGCTACCGATTCGCGGCATATATCGGTGAATGGGTATTTAAAGGAACAGTAATGACGAATCATTTCAGACGTTTGCCCTTAACCGGTTTCATTGTCTGCGCGGTACTGCTCACTGGATGCGATGGTCAGGAAAATCAACAGCAACACCAGCAGGCGCCTCAGGTCAGCGTGCATATTGTGAAAAGCGCGCCTCTGGCGGTCACCACTGAACTCCCGGGCAGAACAGATGCATTTCGCGTTGCGGAAGTTCGTCCTCAGGTTAGCGGCATTATCCTGCGCCGTAACTTCGCGGAGGGTAGCGATGTAAAAGCGGGCGAGTCACTTTACCAGATTGATCCTGCGCCCTATCAGGCAGCCTATGACAGCGCGAAAGGCGAACTGGCGAAGGCTCAGGCGGCGGCCAATATTGCGCACCTGACGGTGAAACGTTATCTCCCGCTGGTAGGCACCCAGTATGTCAGTAAGCAGGAGTATGACCAGGCCGTGGCGACGGCTCAGCAGGCAGATGCCAGCGTGGTTGCCGCAAAAGCGGGTGTTGAGAGCGCACGTATCAACCTTGCCTACACCAAAGTGACCTCTCCGGTTGATGGTCGTATCGGAAAATCCAGCGTGACCGAAGGGGCGCTGGTGACGAACGGGCAAGCCGCAGCGCTGGCAACGGTCCAGCTGCTCGATCCGATTTATGTTGATGTCACCCAGTCCAGTAATGATTTTATGCGCCTGAAACAGACGAGCCTGCAAAAAGGTGATATCGCCAGCAACGTTGAGCTGCTGATGGAGAACGGGCAGCCCTACCCGCTAAAAGGCACATTGCAGTTCTCTGACGTCACGGTCGATGAAAGTACCGGCTCGATCACCCTGCGCGCCATTTTCCGGAACCCTCAGCATCTGTTGTTACCCGGCATGTTTGTTCGCGCCCGCATTGATGAAGGCACCCAGCCGGATGCGATTCTGGTACCACAGCAAGGCGTGACCCGTACACCGCGAGGCGATGCAACCGTGCTGGTGGTGAACGATAAAAACCAGGTTGAGCCGCGAACCGTCGTGGCCCCTCAGGCAATTGGCGATCGCTGGCTGGTGACGGAAGGGCTGAAAAACGGTGACCGCGTGATAGTCAGCGGGCTACAGAAAGTCAGACCCGGGGTAACCGTCGTCGCCACGCCTGATATCACCACGACGCCAGCCGGTTAAGGGACGACGACATGGCTAATTTCTTTATTCAGAGACCGGTTTTCGCCTGGGTACTTGCCATCATTTTGATGATTGCAGGCGGGCTGGCCATTCTCAAACTTCCCGTCGCACAGTATCCGACCATTGCTCCTCCCGCCGTGGCGATATCAGCGACTTACCCGGGAGCGGACGCTCAAACGGTGCAGGATACCGTGACCCAGGTTATCGAACAGAACATGAACGGTATCGATAAGCTGATGTATATGTCCTCCACCAGCGATTCGGCGGGTAACGTCACCATCACCCTGACCTTCGAGTCAGGAACCGATCCGGACATCGCCCAGGTACAGGTGCAGAACAAGCTGCAGCTCGCCATGCCGCTGCTGCCGCAAGAGGTTCAGCAGCAAGGGATTGGCGTGGAGAAATCCAGCAGCAGCTTCCTGCTGGTCGCTGGCTTTGTTTCAGACAACAAAAATCTCACGCAGAATGACATCTCTGACTATATCGCTTCGAACGTCAAAGATGCCATCAGCCGAACGTCTGGCGTCGGTGACGTTCAGCTGTTTGGCGCCCAGTATGCGATGCGCATCTGGCTCGACAGCAACGCGATGAACAAATACCAGCTGACGCCGCAGGATATTATCAACCAGCTGAAAACGCAGAACGACCAGATAGCAGCAGGCCAGCTGGGCGGAACGCCGTCCATTCCCGGGCAGCAGCTGAATGCCTCGATCATCGCGCAAACCCGCCTGAAATCACCGGAAGAGTTTGGCCGCGTGACGCTCAAGGTGAATCAGGACGGCTCGATGGTTCATCTGAAGGACGTGGCTCGTATTGAGCTGGGTGGCGAAAACTACAACATGGTCACTAAAATCAACGGGCAGGCGGCAACCGGCCTGGGGATTAAGCTGGCAACCGGGGCAAATGCGCTGGACACCGCGGCAGCCATTAAGAGCAAGCTGGCGCAACTGCAGCAGTTCTTCCCGCAGGGGCTGAAAGTTGTCTATCCCTATGACACCACCCCTTTTGTGAAAATCTCCATTCACGAAGTGGTGAAGACCCTGTTTGAAGCGATCGTTCTCGTCTTCCTGGTGATGTACCTGTTCCTGCAAAACCTGCGGGCGACGCTCATCCCGACTATCGCGGTGCCGGTCGTTCTGCTGGGTACCTTTGCGGTTCTGGCGGCATTCGGTTTCTCCATCAACACCCTGACGATGTTCGGTATGGTGCTGGCGATAGGTCTGCTGGTCGATGACGCTATCGTGGTCGTTGAGAACGTTGAACGCGTCATGGTCGAAGACAAACTGCCGCCGAAAGAGGCCACGCAGAAGTCGATGGAGCAGATCCAGGGTGCACTGGTGGGGATCGCCATGGTGCTCTCGGCGGTCTTTATTCCGATGGCCTTTTTTGGCGGCTCAACGGGGGCGATCTATCGCCAGTTCTCGCTGACTATCGTTTCCGCGATGGCGTTGTCCGTACTGGTTGCGCTAATCCTGACGCCCGCACTCTGCGCAACGTTGCTTAAGCCCGTATCCGGCGACCATCATGAGAAGAAAGGCGGCTTCTTCGGCTGGTTTAATGCGCTCTTTGATAAAAGCGTGGAGCACTACAGCAACAGCGTGAGCGGTATTTTGCGTAAGACAGGGCGCTATCTGGCGGTGTACGTCATTATCGTCGGAGGGATGGCGGTGCTCTTCCTGCGCTTGCCTACCTCCTTCCTGCCCGAAGAGGATCAGGGGGTGTTTATGACGATGGTTCAACTCCCGGCGGGTGCAACCCAGACGCGTACTCAGCAGGTCCTCGATCAGGTTCAGGACTACTATCTGAACAACGAAAAGGCGAACGTGGAATCCGTCTTTACCGTAAACGGCTTTAGCTTTAGCGGCCAGGGTCAGAACGCCGGTATCGCCTTCGTCAGCCTGAAGCCCTGGGAGGAGCGCCCGGGGGCGGAAAACGGCGTCGAAACCATTGTGAGCCGCGCGACAAAAGCCTTCAGTCAAATTACAGATGGCCTCGTGTTCCCGTTTAACCTGCCTGCAATTATCGAACTGGGTACCGCCACGGGCTTCGATTTTGAATTGATCGATCAGGCCAACCTGGGGCATACCCAGCTGACGCAGGCGCGTAACCAACTGCTCAGCATGGTGCATGAGCACACTGACCTGCTGGTTCGCGTGCGCCCTAACGGTCTTGAAGATACGCCTCAGTTCAAGCTGGATGTCGATCAGGAGAAAGCGCAGGCGCTGGGCGTCAGCCTTTCTGACGTCAATCAGACGATTTCGACGGCCTTAGGTGGCACCTATGTGAATGACTTTATCGATCATGGTCGCGTGAAAAAGGTCTACGTACAGGCCGACGCAAAATTCCGTATGTTGCCGGGAGATATTAACAACCTTTACGTGCGCAGCGCGAATGGGGAAATGGTCCCGTTTTCAGCTTTCAGCAACGCTCGCTGGGTGTATGGTTCACCTCGTCTGGAACGCTATAACGGGATGCCCTCTATGGAGATACTGGGTGAATCAGCCCCGGGTAAAAGTACCGGTGAGGCCATGGCTATGATGGAAAGTCTCGCGGCAAAACTGCCTTCCGGCATCGGCTATGACTGGACGGGGATGTCTTATCAGGAGCGGCTCTCGGGTAACCAGGCGCCTGCCCTGTACGCCATTTCACTGATCGTGGTGTTCCTGTGCCTGGCTGCGCTGTATGAAAGCTGGTCCATTCCGTTCTCCGTTATGCTGGTTGTGCCGCTTGGGGTCATTGGGGCTCTTCTCGCAGCGTCGCTGCGCGGGTTAAACAATGACGTCTATTTCCAGGTCGGCCTGCTGACGACGATTGGTTTATCGGCGAAAAACGCCATCCTGATCGTCGAATTTGCTAAAGACCTGATGGATAAAGAAGGCAAAGGCATTATTGAAGCCACGCTGGAAGCTTCCAGGATGCGCCTTCGACCGATCCTGATGACATCCCTGGCCTTTATTCTTGGCGTCATGCCGCTGGTGATCAGCACCGGGGCCGGGAGCGGCGCGCAAAACGCCGTCGGTACGGGCGTTATGGGGGGAATGCTTTCCGCAACGCTTCTGGCGATTTTCTTCGTGCCCGTTTTCTTTGTGGTTGTTCGGCGACGGTTTACGCACCATAAAGGTTAATGTTTCCCTGAAAAGGCACCTCTGGTGCCTTTTTATTTTTAACTTAAACAACCAATTAGGTTTTACATAAAGGAAGCATTAAGAATATGATGATTTGCATTAAGTAAAAACAGTCTCTTGCAACTCCATAATGTCTCCATTAATTCCTCCTGAAACCGACTTTTCTCCACGATTTTTACAAACTACATAATTTGAGATTATTCCTCGTGTAACGAGGACTTACCCCGGTGGTAAAATAACCTCCAGTTCGTTAATAGCCCTCCTGGCTTTATAGCGGATGAGAAATAATACTGAGGTAACATCATGAAAAGATTCATTTCCGTTGCACTTCTCGCTGCGCTGCTTGCTGGTTGCGCGCACGATTCTCCATGTGTACCGGTTTACGACGACCAGGGCCGACTGGTTCATACCAATACCTGTATGAAAGGCACCACCCAGGATAACTGGGAGACTGCGGGTGCTATCGCCGGCGGTGCTGCCGCAGTAGCGGGTTTAACACTGGGTATTGTTGCCCTCACGAAGTAACATCTGTTGAGAAAGCGCGGCTCTGGCCGCGCTTTTGCTTTTAATGAGTGCAATATTTTCAAATAAGTAAAAAAATAGCCCTGTAAATATTCACTAAATTAATCTAAGCCTGAAGTCAGTCACAACTTTTTCGCATATTCATTCAAATTACTTATTCTATCGTGATGATTTTCACACATTAAGATTATTGAATACCCTGCCAATATTCACGCTGAAAACTATCTCTTCTTTTTCCTGACCCAACTCGCAACTTTTGCTCCGATTTGTGGCACAGGTTGTAATTTCGCACCGTTTCGGGGCGCTCGTTTTATTTAAGCCTGTCTACACTCAGCATTAAGCGTTCACTCGTCTCTTATTTTGTCGAACGCAAAACTGGCATTACGTTTGCTTTATAAACGTTGGCCAAAGCCACAGACAGGTAAAGCGTTTAAAAACGCCTCTATAACGATAAATTTCGCCACACAGGATGCATTATGAAAAAGACGATGATAGCCAGCCTGGCCGCTGCAGGCATGTTGTTTGCCGTAGCCGGTCAAGCCCATGCGGGAACGACACTGGATGCCGTTAAAAAGAAAGGTTTTGTTCAATGTGGTATCAGTGACGGTTTGCCTGGCTTCTCTTATGCCGATGCGAACGGCAAATTTACCGGTATTGATGTGGATGTCTGCCGTGGCGTTGCAGCCGCCGTTTTTGGCGATGACAGCAAAGTAAAATACACCCCGCTGACGGCGAAAGAACGCTTTACGGCGCTGCAGTCCGGCGAGGTCGACATGCTCTCCCGTAATACCACCTGGACTTCCTCCCGTGATGCAGGCATGGGGATGTCATTTACGGGCGTGACATATTATGACGGCATCGGCTTCCTGACCCACAATAAAGCCGGCCTGAAAAGCGCTAAGGAACTGGATGGCGCCACCGTTTGTATCCAGGCGGGCACCGATACCGAGCTGAACGTCGCAGATTATTTCAAAGCAAACAACATGAAATACACCCCGGTGACATTCGACCGCTCGGATGAATCGGCCAAAGCGCTGGAATCCGGCCGCTGCGACACGCTGGCCTCTGACCAGTCACAGCTGTATGCCTTACGCATTAAGCTGAGCAACCCGGCAGAGTGGATTGTCCTGCCTGAAGTCATCTCCAAAGAGCCTCTCGGCCCCGTCGTTCGTCGTGGTGATGAAGACTGGTTCTCCATTGTTCGCTGGACGCTGTTTGCCATGCTGAACGCAGAAGAGATGGGCATCAACTCTAAAAACGTTGATGAGAAAGCCGCTAAGCCATCCAACCCGGATATGGCGCACCTGCTCGGTAAAGAAGGTGATTTCGGCAAGGATCTGAAGCTGGATAACAAGTGGGCTTACAACATCATCAAACAGGTGGGCAACTACTCTGAGATCTTTGAGCGCAATGTGGGATCGGAAAGCCCGCTGAAGATCAAACGCGGCCAGAACAATCTCTGGAACAACGGCGGTATTCAGTACGCACCACCAGTACGTTAAGTCATAGCTGTAACGGGCACTGCTCCGGCAGTGCCCACTCCAGAGTCATGGTTACTGAGGTTTCTTTATGTCCCATCGCCGCTCAGCCGTAAAAGGATCGCTATCCTTTTCTCATCCCGCGGTCCGCGCCTGGCTATTCCAGATTATTGCTATTGTTGCGGTTGTTCTCATCGCCGTGTATCTCATCCATAACACCATCACCAACCTGAATAACCGCGGCATTACTTCCGGTTTCGCGTTTTTAGATCGCAGCGCGGGGTTTGGTATTGTTCAGCACCTTATTGATTACCAGGAAGGTGACACGTACGGACGCGTGTTCGTGGTCGGTTTACTGAATACGCTATTGGTATCGGCGCTTTGTATCGTCTTCGCGTCGATACTGGGCTTCTTTATTGGCCTGGCGCGTCTTTCTGAAAACTGGCTTCTGCGGAAACTGTCGACTGTTTACATCGAGACGTTCCGCAATATCCCCCCGCTCCTGCAGATCTTCTTCTGGTATTTCGCCGTACTGCGTAACCTTCCCGGTCCCCGCCAGGCCGTCGACGCGTTTGAGCTGTTTTTCCTGAGTAACCGTGGGTTGTCCATTCCTTCTCCTCAGCCGGGTGAAGGGCTGTACGCTTTTATCGGCGCGATTGTGATAGCGCTTGCGCTCTCTGCGGGGGTATTCCGTTTTAACCGCAAGCATCAGATCAAAACCGGTCAGCTTCGTAGAACCTGGCCCACGGCAGTTGTCCTGATCGTTAGCCTGCCGCTAATTGCACACTGGCTGTTCGGGGCCGCTTTGCACTGGGATATTCCACATCTGCGGGGCTTTAACTTTCAGGGCGGGATGGTATTAATTCCCGAGTTGGCAGCCCTGACGCTGGCGCTGTCGATTTATACGTCCGCGTTTATCGCAGAGATTATCCGTGCAGGGATCCAGGCCGTTCCTTATGGACAGCATGAGGCGGCACGCTCGCTGGGATTACCCCATACCGTGACGCTTCGCCAGGTCATCATTCCGCAGGCTTTACGGGTCATCATTCCACCCCTGACCAGCCAGTATCTCAATATTGTCAAAAACTCGTCGCTGGCCGCTGCGATTGGTTATCCGGATATGGTGTCACTCTTCGCCGGAACCGTGCTTAACCAGACCGGACAAGCCATTGAAACCATCGCCATCACGATGTCTGTCTATCTGATCATCAGCCTGGTGATTTCACTGCTGATGAACCTTTATAACCGCCGTATAGCACTGGTCGAGCGCTAAGGATCTATGATGACAAAAGCGATACTGTCGCACTCCTCGCGCCCTGCCAACTCGACAGTTGGACGTTTCATTCTGTGGGCGCGTAAGAATCTGTTCTCCAACTGGAGTAACAGCCTGCTGACGATTGTCTGCCTGTGGCTCATGTGGGAATTGATTCCTCCCCTGCTGAACTGGGCGTTTTT
The DNA here is from genome assembly GCF_007035645.1 of Enterobacter asburiae. NCBI lineage: Bacteria > Pseudomonadati > Pseudomonadota > Gammaproteobacteria > Enterobacterales > Enterobacteriaceae > Enterobacter > Enterobacter asburiae. The sequence continues at coordinate 387,056 of NZ_AP019632.1, read as the reverse complement.
ACAGGCCAACTGGGTCGGTTCAACCCGAGCTGACTGCACAAAAGCCGGCGCCTGCTGGGTGTTTATTCATGAGCGCTTCGGCCAGTTCATGTATGGATTGTATCCCCATGAACAGCGCTGGCGGATAAATCTGGCGCTGGTTATCGGCCTGCTCTCTGTCGCGGCTATGTTCTGGAAAAAGCTGCCACATCTTGGACGCTATATTGCTGCCTGGGCCGTAGTTTATCCGATTATTGTCTGGGTACTGTTGTATGGCGGTTTCCTGGGACTGGAACGCGTTGAAACACGCCAGTGGGGCGGGCTGACGCTGACGCTGATTATCGCTTCAGTGGGGATAGCCGGTGCTTTACCGTGGGGGATTTTACTGGCCCTAGGACGGCGTTCAAAAATGCCGATCGTCCGCGTGCTCTCCGTTATCTTCATTGAGTTCTGGCGCGGCGTACCGCTTATCACCGTGTTGTTTATGTCGTCGGTCATGCTGCCGCTGTTTATGGCAGAGGGAACAACCATCGACAAGCTGATCCGAGCCCTGGTGGGGGTGATTCTCTTCCAGTCCGCCTATGTCGCTGAAGTTGTACGTGGTGGTCTGCAAGCGTTGCCTAAAGGTCAGTACGAAGCGGCGGAATCACTGGCTCTCGGTTACTGGAAAACGCAGGGACTGGTCATTCTCCCACAAGCACTCAAGCTGGTCATTCCGGGTCTGGTCAACACGATCATTGCCCTCTTCAAGGATACCAGCCTGGTGATCATTATCGGATTGTTCGATCTCTTTAGCAGCGTGCAACAGGCAACAGTTGACCCTGTCTGGCTGGGTATGTCCACCGAAGGATATGTCTTTGCTGCCCTAATCTACTGGATCTTTTGTTTTAGCATGTCGCGCTACAGCCAGCATCTGGAAAAGCGCTTTAACACCGGGCGTACACCGCACTGAGGAAATTATGAGCCAAATAACTATGACACCCGCCGACGCGATGATTACGCTGGAAAATGTGAATAAATGGTACGGACAATTTCATGTCCTGAGGGACATTAATCTTAAGGTAAAGCAGGGAGAACGCATCGTCCTTTGCGGCCCTTCGGGCTCCGGAAAATCCACAACAATTCGCTGTATTAATCATCTTGAAGAACATCAGCAAGGACGCATTGTGGTTGATGGTATCGAGCTGAATGAAGATATCCGCAATATCGAACGCGTACGTCAGGAAGTAGGAATGGTATTTCAGCACTTTAATCTGTTTCCGCACCTGACCGTTCTGCAGAACTGTACGCTTGCGCCGATTTGGGTACGAAAGATGCCGAAAAAGGAAGCGGAGGCGTTGGCAATGCACTACCTGGAACGCGTACGTATCGCAGAGCATGCCAATAAGTTCCCTGGCCAGATATCGGGTGGCCAACAGCAGCGTGTGGCTATCGCCCGTTCGCTGTGTATGAAGCCGAAAATTATGTTGTTTGATGAACCGACATCTGCCCTCGATCCGGAAATGGTGAAAGAGGTTCTGGACACCATGATTGGGCTGGCACAATCCGGTATGACCATGCTCTGTGTGACGCATGAGATGGGGTTTGCGCGAACCGTGGCCGACCGGGTGATCTTTATGGACCGCGGCGAGATTGTTGAACAGGCGCCGCCGGATGAGTTCTTTGCCCATCCGAAGTCAGAACGTACGCGAGCATTCCTGTCACAGGTAATTCATTAGGTGTTTGCTCTGCCGGGTGGAGGCTCGCCTTACCCGGCCTACCTTTTTTCGCCCATAAACGCAAAAAGGCCATCCTTTCGGATGGCCTTTTCACTTATTTGATGTCTGGCAGTTCCCTACTCTCACATGGGGAGACCCCACACTACCATCGGCGCTACGGCGTTTCACTTCTGAGTTCGGCATGGGGTCAGGTGGGACCACCGCGCTAAAGCCGCCAGACAAATTCTTTTACTTCTTGCCGAACTTTAACCTAAGTATAAAGTGGTGCTGATACCCAGAGTCGAACTGGGGACCTCACCCTTACCAAGGGTGCGCTCTACCAACTGAGCCATATCAGCACGCTAAATTTGATGCCTGGCAGTTCCCTACTCTCACATGGGGAGACCCCACACTACCATCGGCGCTACGGCGTTTCACTTCTGAGTTCGGCATGGGGTCAGGTGGGACCACCGCGCTAAAGCCGCCAGGCAAATTCTGTTAATCTGTATCAGGCTGAAAATCATGTCTGTCTCATCCGCCGAAACAGCTTCGGCGTTGTAAGGTTAAGCCTCACGGTTCATTAGTATCGGTTAGCTCAACGCATCGCTGCGCTTACACACCCGACCTATCAACGTCGTAGTCTTCAACGTTCCTTCAGGACCCTTAAAGGGTCAGGGAGAACTCATCTCGGGGCAAGTTTCGTGCTTAGATGCTTTCAGCACTTATCTTTTCCGCATTTAGCTACCGGGCAGTGCCATTGGCATGACAACCCGAACACCAGTGATGCGTCCACTCCGGTCCTCTCGTACTAGGAGCAGCCCCCCTCAATTCTCCAGCGCCCACGGCAGATAGGGACCGAACTGTCTCACGACGTTCTAAACCCAGCTCGCGTACCACTTTAAATGGCGAACAGCCATACCCTTGGGACCTACTTCAGCCCCAGGATGTGATGAGCCGACATCGAGGTGCCAAACACCGCCGTCGATATGAACTCTTGGGCGGTATCAGCCTGTTATCCCCGGAGTACCTTTTATCCGTTGAGCGATGGCCCTTCCATTCAGAACCACCGGATCACTATGACCTGCTTTCGCACCTGCTCGAGCCGTCACTCTCGCAGTCAAGCTAGCTTATGCCATTGCACTAACCTCCTGATGTCCGACCAGGATTAGCTAACCTTCGTGCTCCTCCGTTACTCTTTGGGAGGAGACCGCCCCAGTCAAACTACCCACCAGACACTGTCCGCAACCCGGATTACGGGTCTACGTTAGAACACCAGCCATTAAAGGGTGGTATTTCAAGGTCGGCTCCACGCAGACTGGCGTCCACGCTTCAAAGCCTCCCACCTATCCTACACATCAAGGACCAGTGTTCAGTGTCAAGCTATAGTAAAGGTTCACGGGGTCTTTCCGTCTTGCCGCGGGTACACTGCATCTTCACAGCGAGTTCAATTTCACTGAGTCTCGGGTGGAGACAGCCTGGCCATCATTACGCCATTCGTGCAGGTCGGAACTTACCCGACAAGGAATTTCGCTACCTTAGGACCGTTATAGTTACGGCCGCCGTTTACCGGGGCTTCGATCAAGAGCTTCGCGTTGCCGCTAACCCCATCAATTAACCTTCCGGCACCGGGCAGGCGTCACACCGTATACGTCCACTTTCGTGTTTGCACAGTGCTGTGTTTTTAATAAACAGTTGCAGCCAGCTGGTATCTTCGACTGATTTCAGCTCCACCCGCAGGGGCTTCACCTACATATCAGCGTGCCTTCTCCCGAAGTTACGGCACCATTTTGCCTAGTTCCTTCACCCGAGTTCTCTCAAGCGCCTTGGTATTCTCTACCTGACCACCTGTGTCGGTTTGGGGTACGATTTCGTGTTACCTGATGCTTAGAGGCTTTTCCTGGAAGCAGGGCATTTGTTACTTCAGCACCGTAGTGCCTCGTCATCACACCTCAGCGTTAAAAGGTACCGGATTTACCTGGAACCTCCGCCTACATGCTTAAACCGGGACAACCGTCGCCCGGCTAACATAGCCTTCTCCGTCCCCCCTTCGCAGTAACACCAAGTACAGGAATATTAACCTGTTTCCCATCGACTACGCCTTTCGGCCTCGCCTTAGGGGTCGACTCACCCTGCCCCGATTAACGTTGGACAGGAACCCTTGGTCTTCCGGCGAGCGGGCTTTTCACCCGCTTTATCGTTACTTATGTCAGCATTCGCACTTCTGATACCTCCAGCATGCCTCACAGCACACCTTCAACGGCTTACAGAACGCTCCCCTACCCAACAACGCCTAAGCGTCGCTGCCGCAGCTTCGGTGCATGGTTTAGCCCCGTTACATCTTCCGCGCAGGCCGACTCGACCAGTGAGCTATTACGCTTTCTTTAAATGATGGCTGCTTCTAAGCCAACATCCTGGCTGTCTGTGCCTTCCCACATCGTTTCCCACTTAACCATGACTTTGGGACCTTAGCTGGCGGTCTGGGTTGTTTCCCTCTTCACGACGGACGTTAGCACCCGCCGTGTGTCTCCCGTGATAACATTCTTCGGTATTCGTAGTTTGCATCGGGTTGGTAAGCCGGGATGGCCCCCTAGCCGAAACAGTGCTCTACCCCCGAAGATGAGTTCACGAGGCGCTACCTAAATAGCTTTCGGGGAGAACCAGCTATCTCCCGGTTTGATTGGCCTTTCACCCCCAGCCACAAGTCATCCGCTAATTTTTCAACATTAGTCGGTTCGGTCCTCCAGTTAGTGTTACCCAACCTTCAACCTGCCCATGGCTAGATCACCGGGTTTCGGGTCTATACCCTGCAACTTAACGCCCAGTTAAGACTCGGTTTCCCTTCGGCTCCCCTATACGGTTAACCTTGCTACAGAATATAAGTCGCTGACCCATTATACAAAAGGTACGCAGTCACACCACGAAGGTGCTCCCACTGCTTGTACGTACACGGTTTCAGGTTCTTTTTCACTCCCCTCGCCGGGGTTCTTTTCGCCTTTCCCTCACGGTACTGGTTCACTATCGGTCAGTCAGGAGTATTTAGCCTTGGAGGATGGTCCCCCCATATTCAGACAGGATACCACGTGTCCCGCCCTACTCTTCGAGTTCACAACCTGTGCTTTCGTGTACGGGACTGTCACCCTGTACCGTGCGACTTTCCAGACGCTTCCACTAACACACAAGCTGATTCAGACTCTGGGCTGCTCCCCGTTCGCTCGCCGCTACTGGGGGAATCTCGGTTGATTTCTTTTCCTCGGGGTACTTAGATGTTTCAGTTCCCCCGGTTCGCCTCGTTAACCTATGTATTCAGTTAACGATAGTGTGTCGGAACACACTGGGTTTCCCCATTCGGACATCGCCGGGTCAAAGGTTCATATCACCTCGCCGGCGCTTTTCGCAGATTAGCACGTCCTTCATCGCCTCTGACTGCCAGGGCATCCACCGTGTACGCTTAGTCGCTTAACCTCACAACCCGAAGATGTTTCACTTCTGATTGCGAAAATTTGAGAGACTCGAACACACATAACATGTGTGTCGTTTCAATTTTCAGCTTGATCCAGATTTTTAAAGAGCAAATATCTCAAACGTCACCCGAAGATGAGTTTTGAGATATGACGGCAGGTGACTTTCACTCACGAACCAGCAAGTGGCGTCCCCTAGGGGATTCGAACCCCTGTTACCGCCGTGAAAGGGCGGTGTCCTGGGCCTCTAGACGAAGGGGACGTGAAGTCTCAATCGCAAGACGCCTTGCTATTTACTTTTCATCAGACAATCTGTGTGGACACTACAAAGGCAGGTTCTTTAAGGTAAGGAGGTGATCCAACCGCAGGTTCCCCTACGGTTACCTTGTTACGACTTCACCCCAGTCATGAATCACAAAGTGGTAAGCGCCCTCCCGAAGGTTAAGCTACCTACTTCTTTTGCAACCCACTCCCATGGTGTGACGGGCGGTGTGTACAAGGCCCGGGAACGTATTCACCGTAGCATTCTGATCTACGATTACTAGCGATTCCGACTTCATGGAGTCGAGTTGCAGACTCCAATCCGGACTACGACGCACTTTATGAGGTCCGCTTGCTCTCGCGAGGTCGCTTCTCTTTGTATGCGCCATTGTAGCACGTGTGTAGCCCTACTCGTAAGGGCCATGATGACTTGACGTCATCCCCACCTTCCTCCAGTTTATCACTGGCAGTCTCCTTTGAGTTCCCGGCCGAACCGCTGGCAACAAAGGATAAGGGTTGCGCTCGTTGCGGGACTTAACCCAACATTTCACAACACGAGCTGACGACAGCCATGCAGCACCTGTCTCAGAGTTCCCGAAGGCACCAATCCATCTCTGGAAAGTTCTCTGGATGTCAAGAGTAGGTAAGGTTCTTCGCGTTGCATCGAATTAAACCACATGCTCCACCGCTTGTGCGGGCCCCCGTCAATTCATTTGAGTTTTAACCTTGCGGCCGTACTCCCCAGGCGGTCGACTTAACGCGTTAGCTCCGGAAGCCACGCCTCAAGGGCACAACCTCCAAGTCGACATCGTTTACGGCGTGGACTACCAGGGTATCTAATCCTGTTTGCTCCCCACGCTTTCGCACCTGAGCGTCAGTCTTTGTCCAGGGGGCCGCCTTCGCCACCGGTATTCCTCCAGATCTCTACGCATTTCACCGCTACACCTGGAATTCTACCCCCCTCTACAAGACTCTAGCCTGCCAGTTTCGAATGCAGTTCCCAGGTTGAGCCCGGGGATTTCACATCCGACTTGACAGACCGCCTGCGTGCGCTTTACGCCCAGTAATTCCGATTAACGCTTGCACCCTCCGTATTACCGCGGCTGCTGGCACGGAGTTAGCCGGTGCTTCTTCTGCGGGTAACGTCAATTGCTGTGGTTATTAACCACAACACCTTCCTCCCCGCTGAAAGTACTTTACAACCCGAAGGCCTTCTTCATACACGCGGCATGGCTGCATCAGGCTTGCGCCCATTGTGCAATATTCCCCACTGCTGCCTCCCGTAGGAGTCTGGACCGTGTCTCAGTTCCAGTGTGGCTGGTCATCCTCTCAGACCAGCTAGGGATCGTCGCCTAGGTGAGCCGTTACCCCACCTACTAGCTAATCCCATCTGGGCACATCTGATGGCAAGAGGCCCGAAGGTCCCCCTCTTTGGTCTTGCGACGTTATGCGGTATTAGCTACCGTTTCCAGTAGTTATCCCCCTCCATCAGGCAGTTTCCCAGACATTACTCACCCGTCCGCCGCTCGCCGGCAAAGTAGCAAGCTACTTTCCGCTGCCGCTCGACTTGCATGTGTTAGGCCTGCCGCCAGCGTTCAATCTGAGCCATGATCAAACTCTTCAATTTAAGTTTGATGCTCGTGAATTAAACTTCGTAATGAATTACGTATGTTCACTCAGAGACTTGGTATTCATTTTTCGTCTTGCGACGTTAAGAATCCATGTCACTTTGAGTGCCCACACAGATTGTCTGATAAATTGTTAAAGAGCAGTGCAACGCGGCTTTCGCTCACCGTTGCGAGGTGGCGTATATTACGCTTTCCTCTTTCAGAGTCAACCCGTTATTTCAGAATTTTTCTCTTCAACCGACCGGCTTGTTTGTGAAGTGTTTCACATCCGCCGTGTCGATGGAGGCGCATTATAGGGAGTTCTCAGCTGGCCGCAACCGCTAAATGACAGAAAAATGACTGACTGCTGCATTCCACAGCAAAACCCCGCCTTATACCCTTTTATGCACAAAGTTATCCACAATCATGAGCGGGTCGCGATGCGATCCCACGAATTGAGCGAGAAGATCAACTATACTAGCGGCAAATATTCTCCCCTGTGCAGGCCCCCCTCATGACCACACAACGCCTCGCCCGCGACTGGCGTCTCCCTACCGCAGGTTTGCTGCTGCTGGCAATCCTCTTTGCGGGTTTTACCCTGCATGCGCACTGGAACGCCTTTATCCAGTGGTGTCTCGCCACGCAAATTACGCTGCACCGCTATCTGGTGATGTATCTGCTGCAGCTTAATAACCACCAGTACAGCGGCGGATTATGGCTGTTAACGGGGGCTTTCCTTTATGGTGTCCTTCACGCCATTGGACCCGGACACGGAAAGTTCATCGTGACGACCTATCTGACCACCAATAAGGAAAGCGAACTGGCAGCCCGGGTTGTCCCCTTCCTGGGTAGCCTGATGCAGGGCGTCAGCGCCATTCTGTTTGTCTTTATTCTGGCGGTGGGGTTTAACCTCGCCTCAGGGGATATCAGTACCAGCCGCTGGTACGTGGAAAAGATAAGCGCTGTGCTTATTGGCGCATTCGGTGCATTCGTTATTTACCAGGCGCTGAAGAGCCTGCGCCCGCGCAGAATGACTATCTCCGCCATCAAGCCGCTTCATCAGCATGATGAACACTGTGGCTGCGGCCACCACGGCGTGGGGGTAAACCTGACACAAGGCGACTGGAAAACGCGCCTGGGCGTCATTCTGGCGATTGGCGCACGCCCGTGCAGCGGGGCGATCATGATTCTGATGTTTTCGAACGCGCTGGGCATTGTCACTTGGGGAGTGGCTGCGGTCATGACCATGTCTTTGGGCACCGCACTTTCTATTGTGGGGCTTTCCCTGGCTGTACGTTACGCCCGCGAGCGCACGGTGACCTGGTTCGGAGAAAGCGCCTCATTGAGATGGTTGGTACCGGCAGTCAAAATAGCCGGAGGGATAGTCCTGATCCTGTTTGCGACGGTGCTGTTCCTGACGGTGATCCCCGTCAGTGCCAATGGCGACTACATCGCTGCCGGATGTTAATAAAAGAAAACCCGCCGTTGGCGGGTTTCTTTATTACTCGTTGATGCGTGGATGCTGGTCCACCAGTCGGGAGCGTTTTTTCTGCAGCTCTTCAATCTCTGCGTCAATATCCTCAATCTTCTGCTCTACGTTATCGTAGTGCTCGCGCAGGATCTCTTTCGCTTCCTGGATGTCAGACGCCGCAGGCGTTGCGCCTTTCAGAGGGCGATTCGCCGTCTCCTTCATGGTAAGACCTGTAATCAAACCAATCACCGCAATCACCATCAGGTAATAAGCCGGCATCATCAGGTTCTGCGTGCTCTCGACCAGCGAGGCGGCAAGCGTCGGGGTCAGACCGGCAATCAGCACCGAGATGTTAAAGGCCGCGGCCAGCGCGCTGTAGCGAATATGCGTCGGGAACATCGCGGGCAACGTGGAGGCCATCACCCCGATAAAGCAGTTAAGGATCACCGCCAGCATCAGCAGACCGGCAAAAATCAGCCCCAGCACATCACTGTTAATCAGAATGAATGCCGGAATTGCCAGAGCAAACAGCGCAACGCTTCCCAGGATAATGAACGGTCGACGACCAAAACGGTCACTCAACAGGCCCATAATCGGCTGCACAAACAGCATACCCACCATGATGGCGATAATAATCAGCACACCGTGATCTTCCGAGTAGTGCAGGTTATGCGACAGATAGCTCGGCATGTAGGTCAACAGCATGTAGTAGGTCACGTTGGTCGAAATCACCAGACCAATACAGGTCAGCAGGCTGCGCCAGTGCTTAGTGGCAATCTCTTTGAACGACACCTTCGGACCATCCTGTAGCCCTTCGCGGTCACCCTGTTCCAGTTTTTCGACGTGCTGCTGGAAAGCAGGCGTCTCTTCCAGCGCATGACGCAGGTAAAGACCAATTATCCCCAGCGGCAATGCCAGGAAGAACGGGATACGCCAGCCCCAGTCGAGGAAGTTATCTTCACCCACCACGGTTGAAATCAGTACGACTACGCCCGCGCCCATGACAAACCCGGCAATCGAGCCGAAGTCCAGCCAGCTCCCCATAAATCCGCGCTTACGGTCCGGGGAATACTCGGCAACAAAGATCGAGGCACCGGTATATTCACCGCCCACGGAGAAGCCCTGCGCCATCTTACATATCAGCAGGAGAATCGGTGCCCAAATGCCGATGGTGGCGTAAGACGGTATAAGGCCGATACAGAATGTACTGATCGACATAATGACGATGGTGATGGCCAGGATCTTCTGACGACCATATTTATCGCCGAGCATACCGAAGAACAGACCGCCCAGCGGGCGAATCAGGAAGGGAACGGAGAACGTACCCAGTGCGGCGATCATCTGCAGGCTGGGATCGGCCCCGGGGAAAAACACTTTACCTAACGCATAGGCCACAAAGCCGTAGACACCAAAATCGAACCATTCCATCGCATTACCGAGCGAGGCTGCGGTAATGGCTTTACGCAGCTTTGCGTCATCAATAATGGTGACGTCGCGAAGCGTGATGGGTTTAATCTTTTTCCTTCTCAGCATAGCTATCCTCGTTGACTCGGCCCTGTCTGTTTCACAGTCCAGTTAGCGTTCTGTGAACCATGGGATCCGCTCCATGCGAATCGCCTTATTCAAGCGTAGCAGGTTTACTTACATTGACGTTTTACGTCGATACAACCGAACCTGTTGACGCCTGCCTGGGCAGTTAATGACCTTTTTACCCTACCAGCGTTTATATTTGTGATCAACTTCACACATATTTTCGTGTCTGGTCAACTCAGGCAAATTTTTGTCAAGGAGTGCCAATAAGTACTTCCTTACCCCACCTAAAGAACATCCTCCCGCAGGTCATTATTTCTTTCGTAACAGAAAAACAAACCACGTTAATTCACATCAGGTTTACATAAATTTTCATCAGCAGGAACCGGCCTCAGGTTTTACATTGAATATGTGATAAAGATAACTAAAACGATGTTTTATTTTCATTGAATCAATATTCCAGTGATCGCATCATAAATCCGAATTCAGCGTTTTACGTGTTTAAGGAAAAGGTTAATTGAGAGCACGCATTTAATTTTGTTGCAGGGCTTTCGAAAAAACACCACAAGCAATACGAGCAATCAATTGAATTTATTGACTAATTTTTAACACCTATCCCCCGTACTGCGGGATCCGATGTGAGGTTTGTCTATGAAGATTAAAGCCACGATAGAACGTATACCCGGCGGCATGATGCTGGTTCCGCTGGTACTGGGCGCGATCCTGAATACCCTTGCTCCCAATACCGGAGCTTATTTTGGCGGTTTCACAAAAGGCATGATAACAGGCACGGTTCCCATTCTTGCCGTCTGGTTTTTTTGTATCGGCGCATCCATTAATTTACGGGCAACGGGGACAGTATTACGGAAATCCGGCACGCTGGTGATCACCAAAATAGCGGTAGCCTGGGCGGTGGCAATGATATGCGCGATGTTCATTCCGGAGAATGGAATTCAGACCGGGTTCTTTGCGGGTTTATCGGTCCTGGCGATCGTCTCGGCGATGGATATGACCAACGGCGGATTGTACGCCAGCCTGATGAATCAGTACGGGACGAAAGAAGAGTCCGGCGCATTTGTGTTGATGTCTCTGGAGTCCGGCCCATTGATGACGATGCTGATCCTGGGGTCTGCTGGCCTGGCCTCGTTTGAACCCCACCACTTTGTCGGCGCGATCCTGCCCTTCCTGGTCGGTTTCGCCCTTGGCAATCTCGACCGCGATCTGCGTGATTTCTTCAGCAAAGCCACGCCGGTGCTGATCCCGTTCTTCGGTTTCGCACTGGGGAACACCATCAACCTGAAGGTCATTCTCGATACCGGCCTGCTGGGCATTGTGCTGGGTGTCGCCGTGATCGTCATCACCGGTATTCCGCTGATTATTGCCGACCGAGTCATCGGAGGAGGAAACGGCACGGCCGGCGTCGCCGCCTCTTCAGCCGCCGGTGCTGCAGTCGCAAACCCGGTGATTATCGCCCAAATTAACCCGGCCTTCGAACCGGTCGCCGCTTCAGCGACGGCGCTGGTTGCCGCGAGCGTGATCGTCACCGCAATTCTGGTCCCCATCATCACGGCGCTGTATGCGAAACGCTACGGGAATATGCAAGAGACCCTGCCTGAACCGAAGCCGATAGAAATGAATCATTAACACACAGCACCGTTCCCTCTCCCAATGGGGAGAGGGGGAGAGATTTAGCCAAAAATCTCTTCCACCATCCCGTCCACCAGCCGTTTTGCCGAACAGAGTCTCGGCATGCCCAGCGCGACGGTCTGCCAGTTTTGCGTCACTGACCAGCTCACCGGATGTTGATCCGCCTGACACCAGTCCCCCAGCCAGCCCAGCATGTCTTTATGATCGATTAAACCCGGAGAGGCCGGCGTTGTCAGCCACTGGTGATAGAAATGGCGGGTCGTGGGTGACGCATTGATGCCCTGTGCCAGATAGTTAGACGCCATGCTGCGCAGGTTATCCTTAAGCATTGCCGCCACATCTTCATTCGCGAGGCGGCATGCGTCACCAAATGCCCCCCAGCGCAGCTCTTCCAGGACGATAAAACAGCGCCCGGCCAGCGACCAGCCATCATAATGCCCGGCCCGCCAGCGGGTAAAAATCTGCTCGCTATGCTCACCCGCCTGCACCGTCAGCCCGCGCTGGGTTAGCGCCTTCTCTTTATAGGCGGCGCGTTGGGTAAAATGAGAAGCGAGTTCAGCGTACTGCTGCATCAGACCGGGGGACTGCTGGGCGCGCGGGTGCGTCTGCTGGCGCAAAGCAATCAGTTTCTCTGCCATCAGCGTCAGCGCGAGATGACCCGGGTCAAGCATGCCGGCCAGTTTTTCCGCCAGCCCCAGGCGCAGCGCCGCATTTTCATTAAGCATACCCGCCATCGCCCACGGGCGCAGCCGGGTATGCGTCATGATTTCCTGAGTCAAACGCTCACGAAACTGAAGCTGTTGTGGTCCCAGGTGAGGATGACGCGCCGCGTCCACTCCCTGAACAAGATCGACCATAAATTTTGGATTAATACACTCCAGCGTTCGCCCGGGGCCGTCCAGTAGTGGTGTTGTCATGGTTGCTCTGCCGCGAATAGAGTTTGAATATCATCGCGTAACAGTCGGGTATCTTCCTGTATCCACGCCGCAGTCGTAATGCTTTGTTTCAACAGCTGGCAGAGCGCTCGGGTTGAATGCTCATTCTGTTGACGCACTGCGAGGCTATCACGCAAGCTTTCCTGTAACCCGGTCAGGCACAGCGAGAATTCTGCAAAAAACGTCGCCATTCCTGCCGTAACAGAGACATCGACCTGCGCGGACAAAGCTTTACGTATTTGTTCACAAAACAGCTCAATATGTTGCTTAAATTTGTCATGTAGCTGCGCAATATCGATAACATATCGCGTGCGCGTTTCCACATACTCATCCCAACCCCAGCCCGGGTTATTGAGCCAGCGCGAGACCGTTTCTCGCATGCTGCTCCCGCCTGATGACGGGCCTGCCTGGCTGTCATCCTGCGCTATCGCATCGTTAAACAGCGCCCGCGTATTGAAGTTGAGCTGGTGAGCCTGAAACGCCGGGAAACTGATTCGCGCCCGAAAACCCGCATGGCTCAGATGCTCTTTAATACGCGTTTCGATGGGGCGCATGGCTTCGTTCAGGGAACGCGCCAGCGTAGATTCAAGCTGGTCGAAGCGTAACGCCAGCTCCCGGCAGATTTTCGTCTGTGCATCCAGCATCACCAATTCGCAGGAGGAGCGGATTTTACTCAGCGCGATCTGCGCCTGCCCTTCATCGTCCAGAACCAGCTGCTTCAGCTCGTCACCGTGAGGGTTCTGCCGATCGATGCCTGCCAAATCAAGAATATGCTGAGCGCTGAACACCTCGCCAATCGCCTGGTTAAGCGCGATTTTTTGGGCGCCCATAAAGTCCGCGGTAGCGTTCAGCGCCTCCTCAACTTCATGTTTCACCTCATCGCTCACCACGCTCTGACGCGTCTGGAGAAGCGCCATGTCCTCTTCCAGACGTGCGATATTCAGTTCCAGAGCCTCAAAGGCAACCGTCAGCCCCTGATAGCGGAAGTCGAGGTACTCCCGGGCATTTTGTGCGTAGTTGAGCAGCTTATGCGAGGCCGAACGCAGCGCGTAAAGCGAGGCATTGGCATAGGCGGCGTAAATCAGCTTGCGTATCGGTTGTTCGAAAAGCGAATCTTCCCAGAGCAAATCGGCAGCATGACGAATATGGTCGATATCGTCCAGGTCCGCCGTACGCCAGCGTCGCCCAAGCGCCGCTTCGGCAAAGTCCTGTACCCAGGGTTGCTCCTGATGATCCGGCAGTTGTCCGTGGGTACTCATCTCGTAGCGAGCGCGGTTCGCCAGATAGGCCCACATGGACGAAACGGGGTAGATCTGGCCAGGCGAAATATTGCCTTTCATTAAGGTGCCGGAGATCATCGCCCGGATCTGCTCTTCATCGTCGCTATTGCGATCTTTCTGATCGAATTTATTGACCAGCGCATACAGCGGCACGGATTTTCCCGCCGCGGAAATAGCCTGGCGGACTTCTTCATCAGAGATGGATTTAAGCTGGGTATAATCCATCACGGCCAGCACTGCCGATGCGCGGGACAACTGCTCGCTGAGCATTTTTTGCAGGTGCGGCTGTCCGGCCTCATTCGGTCCGGGCGTATCGAGCAGCGTCAGCTGTCCGAGGTGAGCATCCAGACCCGCAAGATGCACGAACTCCACTTCAATCACCGGAATATGTTCGATAGCCGCATACTCAGAGAACGGAAACTCCACCCCTAACGCCTGGGAAAGCCTCACCAGGTCGTTGAGGCTTTTCAGACAATGAAATATCGGCTGCGCGCCCAGGTGATGCTTCTCAAAAGCCTCTCCTTTTTCAATGCGCTCCAGCAGCGTATTCATGTCTTTATCAATTTCCAGATGCTGGGCGAGCTTTCCGCGATCGTAATCGCATAGCTTTTTCTGGAGCAGTTGGATCAATTCATCAATGGGCGAGGCATGTGAGAAATGCAGCACCGGCTCCTTCTGACCCGGCGTGTGGCGAATCAGGGTAGGAAGCGCCGTCATCGGACGATTGCGGTTCGGCAACACTTCGGTCCCCACAATCGCATTAATGGTGGTCGATTTCCCCGCTTTCATAGTGCCAACAATAGCCAGGACCATTTCCAGCCGGGTTATTTTTCGTAATTCATTATTCAGCATCGCCTGCTGCGCTTCGACACCGCGCGCGCTAAAATGCAAAGGTAAAACGTTGTTCTTTTCACCCGTAATAGCAGCCGCGGTGCTCTCCAGCATAGCAGTCGGCATTGATTTCAACGTATCAAGGTTTTGCCGGGCGAGCTGTAGCAAACGCTCAGCTTCCTGGCTTAATTCAAAAATGGTCTGTGTGTGCATGATAAAAGCCTTTCCTTAACGCAAATTTATTACTTTTATTAAGCCACTGGTATTAATTATGTTGTTCAGGCTTATATGATCACGTGTGGAAAACATGTCCGCCGAAATATAACTGATTGATGATAATCAGAAATAATTCGCTATCCTTGCATGGCGTGTATAGCTCCCCTCCTGGCCTGACGGCCAAAGGAAAAAAGCGTAGCCCAATTTTAAGAAACTTCAGGATATATCATCATTATTTACCCACCTAAAAAGAGAGGTAATACGCCCCTGCCAAAAGATATGGATGGCAGCGAAGTCAGGAGATAAATAACAATGTGTCGCTTCACCTTATCCGAAATGAAGGAGCGTAGCAATTTGCTGCAATAAAATATTCGATATATTTAGCGTCATTTCTTCCCAACGTGTTAATGAGGTAAGCATCGCTTAACTGACTGACAGGAAGTGTCACTCCCGATACGCTTTTTGCATTTTTTTAATTCACAATGTCACCGACAAACGTGTGGATTTGCGCTATACTTGCCGCCTTTTTCGGCACGCTGCCGTCATTTAGCTGGCACTTTCCAGCGCGTTTACACTTTTTGAGGATACCGATATGTCACTCCCACACTGCCCAAAATGCAATTCTGAATACACCTATGAAGATAATGGCATGTTCATCTGCCCGGAATGCGCTCACGAATGGAATGATGCCGAACCATCCCACGATGCTGATGCACTTGTCGTAAAAGATGCGAACGGCAATTTGCTGGCGGACGGCGACAGCGTAACCGTGATTAAAGATCTGAAAGTGAAAGGCAGTTCTTCCATGCTGAAGATCGGCACCAAAGTGAAGAATATCCGTCTGGTTGAAGGCGATCATAATATCGACTGCAAAATTGACGGCTTCGGTCCGATGAAGCTGAAATCAGAGTTCGTGAAAAAGAACTGATTTACCCGCCCGGTGGCGCTTCGCTTACCGGGTTTTCGGGAACTACACTTAACGGGCTTTTCTTACGTGAGGTAAAGATTATGCCGTTAAGTCCCTACATCTCTTTTGCCGGCAACTGTGCAGAAGCCACTTCTTTCTACCAGCAAGCCGTCGGCGCAGAGCTTCTCTATAAAATCACCTTCGGCGAAATGCCAAAAAGCGATAACAGCGAAGAAGGCTGTCCGTCCGGTATGCAATTTCCGGATTCGGCTATCGCTCACTCCAACGTCCGCATTGCGGGCAGCGATATCATGATGAGCGACGGGATGCCGCCTGGCAGCAACGCGCAGTACGCGGGCTTCACGCTGGTTCTCGACACCCAGGACGTTAATGAAGGCAAACGCTGGTTCGACAACCTCGCCGCGGGCGGGAATATCGACATGGCCTGGCAGGAAACCTTCTGGGCACACGGTTTCGGTAAAGTCACCGATAAATACGGCGTGCCGTGGATGATTAACGTCGTTAAGCAGCAGCACTAATTTTCGGGCGGTGGGCGCTCTGCCTCCGCCTGTCATCAAACTCCGCTCAACTCTTCAAACTCCCGCAACCCAGACTTAACCCAAATGTCACATTGATGCGCCAGCATGAGGCCACATTTATCGTGAGGCCCAGCACATGCAAACCGTCATCCGCGTCGAGAAACTGAGCAAGACCTTCCATCACAATAAGGCTCTGCATGCCGTTGATCTGACCGTCCAGCAGGGCGAAATGGTGGCGCTGCTGGGGCCATCCGGTTCCGGTAAATCCACCCTTCTGCGTCATTTAAGCGGTCTTATCACCTGCGATAAAACGCCGGAAAGCCACGTCGAGCTGCTGGGCAATACCGTGCAGCGCGCGGGGCGTCTCGCCAGTGATATCCGCAAGAGCCGCGCCCAGACGGGCTACATCTTCCAGCAGTTCAACCTGGTGAACCGCCTGACGGTGCTGGAGAACGTGCTGATTGGCGCGCTCGGCAGCACCCCGTTCTGGCGCACCTGTCTGCGCTGGTTCTCCCCTTCGCAGAAGCAGGAAGCCTTGCAGGCTCTGACCCGCGTCGGCATGGCGCATTTTGCCCACCAGCGCGTCTCCACCCTGTCCGGTGGGCAACAGCAGCGCGTGGCGATTGCGCGCGCGCTGATGCAGAAAGCGCAAATCATTCTTGCAGACGAACCCATTGCCTCGCTGGACCCGGAGTCCGCCCGCATCGTGATGGAAACCCTGCGCGACATTAACCAGAACGACGGCATCACCGTAGTGGTCACGCTGCATCAGGTGGATTACGCCCTGCGCTACTGCGAACGCATTGTCGCCCTGCGTCAGGGACATGTGTTCTTTGATGGCGCGAGCCATCAGTTTGATAACGAACGTTTTGACCATCTCTACCGCAGCATTAACCGCGTCGAAGAGAACGCGCAGGCTGCTTAATTAAACCCGATCCGAGGAAAGTACATGAGCTACAAAGCCGTTGCCGCGCTGGCCTTTACCAGCATGTTCAGCCTCAGCACCCTGTTAAGCCCGGCGTATGCACAAGAGCAGGAAAAAGCGCTGAACTTCGGCATTATTTCGACGGAATCACAGCAGAACCTGAAGCCTCAGTGGGAACCGTTCCTGAAAGATATGGAAACTAAGCTGGGGATCAAAGTGAACGCCTTCTTCGCCCCGGACTACGCGGGCATCATCCAGGGGATGCGCTTTAATAAAGTGGACATCGCCTGGTACGGCAACCTCTCCGCCATGGAAGCGGTGGACCGAGCGAACGGCCAGGTCTTTGCCCAGACCGTCGCGGCAGATGGCTCCCCGGGCTACTGGAGCGTGCTGATCGTCAACAAAGACAGCCCGATCAACAACCTCAACGACATGCTCGCCAAACGCAAAGAGCTGACCTTCGGCAACGGCGACCCGAACTCGACCTCCGGCTACCTTGTCCCCGGCTACTACGTCTTCGCCAAAAACAACGCCTCCGCCAGCGACTTCAAACGCACGGTGAACGCCAGCCACGAAACCAACGCCCTGGCCGTGGCCAACAAGCAGGTGGACGTTGCCACCAACAACACCGAGAACCTCGACAAGCTGAAAACTTCCGCGCCGGACAAGCTGAAAGAGATCAAGGTTATCTGGAAATCGCCGCTGATCCCGGGCGACCCGATCGTCTGGCGTAAAAATCTCTCCGAGAGCACCAAGGACAAGGTGTACGACTTCTTTATGACCTATGGCAAAACGCCGGAAGAGAAAGCGGTCCTGGCGCGTCTGGGCTGGGCACCGTTCCGCCCGTCAAGCGACCTGCAGCTGGTCCCGATTCGCCAGCTGGCGCTGTTTAAAGAGATGCAGGGCGTGAAGGACAACAAAGGGCTGAAGGACGAGGAGAAGACCAGCAAAGTGGCCGCAATTGAAGCCCAGCTGGAAGACCTCGACCGCCTGACCGCCGCGCTCGGTGCGATGACGAGCGTGAATAAAGCGGTGCAGTAGTGCCTTTCTCCCTCTCCCAGTGGGAGAGGGCCGGGGTGAGGGCATCAGCGCGCACATTTCCCCCTCACCCTAACCCTCTCCCTCAAGGGAGAGGGGACTAAACCCAAAGGAGCCAACATGCAAACCATCACCCTCCCGCCGCCGAAGCGCAGCTGGTTCTCGCTCATAAGCTGGGCCATCCTGCTGGCGGTGCTGGTTATCTCCTGGAAGGGCGCGGAAATGGATCCGCTACTGCTCTTCAAAGACGCGGGCAACATGGCGACCTTCGCCGCCGACTTCTTCCCGCCGGACTTCAGCCAGTGGCAGGATTACCTCAGCGAAATGGCGGTCACCCTGCAAATCGCCGTCTGGGGCACCGCCCTTGCCGTCGTTCTCTCCATTCCCTTTGGCCTGATGAGTGCCGAAAACATCGTGCCGTGGTGGGTATACCAGCCGATGCGTCGCCTGATGGACGCCTGTCGCGCCATCAATGAAATGGTCTTTGCGATGCTGTTCGTGGTCGCCGTTGGCCTGGGTCCGTTCGCCGGCGTGATGGCGCTGTTCATCCACACTACCGGCGTGCTTTCCAAGCTGCTCTCCGAAGCGGTCGAAGCCATCGAGCCCGGCCCGGTGGAAGGCATCCGCGCAACGGGCGCCAACAAAATCGAAGAGATCCTGTACGGCGTCCTGCCGCAGGTTATGCCGCTCCTGATCTCCTACTCCCTGTACCGCTTTGAGTCCAACGTCCGCTCCGCCACCGTGGTCGGCATGGTGGGCGCAGGCGGGATTGGCGTCACCCTGTGGGAAGCGATTCGCGGTTTCCAGTTCCAGCAAACCTGCGCCCTGATGGTGCTCATCATCGTCACCGTCAGCCTGCTGGATTTCCTCTCTCAACGTTTGCGTAAGCACTTCATCTGAGAAGCGAGGCTTTGTTTTCTATGCACTTATCCAGACATCCGACCAGTTACCCGACCCGCTGGCAAGAGATTGCGGCAAAGCTCGAAGTGGAGCTGCGCACGCACTACCGCTGCGGGGACTACCTGCCCGCCGAGCAGCAGCTTGCCGACCGCTATGAAGTGAACCGCCACACCCTGCGTCGCGCCATTGACCAGCTGGTCGAGCGCGGCTGGGTCCAGCGCCGCCAGGGCGTGGGCGTGCTGGTGCTGATGCGCCCGTTCGACTACCCGCTGAACGCCCAGGCGCGCTTTAGCCAGAACCTGCTGGATCAGGGCAGCCACCCGACCAGCGAAAAGCTGCTCTCGGTATTGCGCCCGGCCTCCAGCCACGTGGCGGACGCGCTGGGCATTCAGGAGGGCGACGATGTCATTCACCTGCGTACCCTGCGTCGCGTTAACGGCGTGGCGGTATGCCAGATAGACCATTACTTTGCGGACCTCGCCCTCTGGCCCGTGCTCCAGCATTTCTCCAGCGGCTCGCTGCATGATTTTCTTCAGGATGCGACCGGCATTGCGCTCAAGCGCACCCAGACCCGCATCAGCGCCCGTCGCGCGCAGGCGAAAGAGAGCAAAGTGCTCGAAATCCCCAATATGGCCCCGCTGCTCTGCGTGCGCACCCTCAACCACCGTGACGGCGAGATCAACGCGACGGAATACTCCGTCAGCCTGACCCGCGCCGACATGATCGAATTCACCATGGAGCACTGAATGCACTTCGACACCGCCACCCGACAGCGCTGGATGCGCGTGCTGGCCCATAGCCAGCCTGCTGCGCTGGCTGCCCGCATGAACGCGCTCAGCCTGACGCCAGACTACGACACCCTTCGCGCCCCGGAGATCGGCCTCGTTCAGATCCAGGCGCGCATGGGCGGCACCGGAGAACGCTTTTTCGCCGGAGACGCCACCCTCACCCGCGCGGCAATCCGCCTGAACAGCGGCACGCTGGGCTACAGCTACGTGCTGGGGCGCGACAAAGCGCACGCCGAGCGCTGCGCGGTGATCGACGCGCTTTTACAAGAACAACCCTATTTCCAGACGTTAATGGAAACCCTTATTGCCCCGCTGGAAGCCGACCGCGCCGCGCGCATTGCCGCACGTCAGGCCGAAGTGAACACCAGCCGGGTCGACTTCTTTACGCTCGTTCGCGGAGACAACGCATGACGCTTCAACCTGCTTTTACCCTGGCCGTCCAGGATGCCCAACACAGTTTTCGTCGCCTGCTGAAAGCGATGAGCGAGCCGGGCGTGATCGTCTCGCTGCACCAGCTCTCCCAGGGCTGGCTGCCGCTGAACCTGGCGACCACCAGCGTGCTGCTGACGCTTGCCGACAACGACACACCGGTGTGGCTTTCGGGCGCGCTGTCGAACGATATCGCCAGCCAGAACCTGCGTTTTCACACCAGCGCTCCGCTGGTCGATCAGCCCCAGCAGGCGGTTTTTGCCGTGGCTGACGAGCAAATCAGCCATGAGCAATTGAATGCCCTGAGCGAAGGCAGCGCCGTCGCCCCGGAGACCAGCGCCACGCTGATCCTGCAGGTTTCCAGCCTGAGCGGCGGCCGCATGCTGCGCCTCACGGGGGCAGGCATCGCCGACGAACGCATGGTTGCGCCGCAGCTGCCGGAGTGCATCATTCACGAGCTGACCGAGCGCCCGCACCCGTTCCCGCTGGGCATTGACCTGATCCTGACCTGCGGCGAGCGCCTGCTGGCAATCCCGCGGACCACCCACGTGGAGGTGTGCTGATGTACGTTGCCGTCAAAGGGGGCGAGAAGGCCATCGCCGCCGCCCATGCGCTACAGGCGCACAGACGACGGGGCGATGAACGGCTTCCCGAGCTGAGCGTCGCCCAGATTGAGCAGCAGCTAAACCTCGCCGTCGACCGCGTGATGACCGAGGGCGGCATCGCCGATCGCGAGCTGGCGGCGCTGGCCCTGAAGCAGGCCAGCGGCGACAGCGTGGAAGCCATCTTCCTGCTGCGCGCCTACCGCACCACGCTCGCGAAACTGGCGGTCAGCGAGCCGGTGAATACGGCGGAGATGCGCCTGGAACGTCGCATTTCTGCCGTTTATAAAGACGTTCCCGGCGGCCAGCTGCTTGGCCCCACCTACGACTACACCCACCGCCTGCTGGATTTTACCCTGTTGGCGAACGGCGAATCGCCGCAGCTCAGCACCTCCGACGCCGAACAGGAACCGTCTCCGCACGTCTTCAGCCTGCTGGCAAAACAGGGCCTGGCGAAGACGGAAGAAGATTCAGGCGCGCAGCCGGATGACATCACCCGCACGCCGCCGGTTTACCCGTGCTCGCGCTCGTCCCGCCTGCAGCAGCTGATGCGCGGCGACGAAGGCTATCTGCTGGCGCTGGCCTACTCCACCCAGCGCGGCTACGGGCGCAACCACCCGTTTGCGGCCGAAATTCGCAGCGGCTACATCGACGTCGAGATCGTACCGGAAGAGCTGGGTTTTGCGGTGAACGTCGGCGAACTGCTGATGACCGAGTGTGAAATGGTTAACGGTTTCGTCGCCCCGGAAGACGAAGACCCGCACTTTACCCGCGGCTACGGGCTGGTATTCGGCCTCGGCGAGCGCAAGGCCATGGCAATGGCGCTGGTCGACCGCGCCCTGCAGGCACCGGACTACGGCGAGCACGTTGCAGGCCCGGCGCAGGACGAAGAGTTTGTGCTGGCCCACGCGGATAACGTTGAGGCCGCTGGCTTCGTCTCGCACCTCAAGCTGCCGCACTACGTCGATTTCCAGGCCGAACTGGAACTGCTGAAACGCCTGCAACGGGAGCGCAAAAATGGCTAACTTAAGCGGCTACAACTTTGCCTATCTGGATGAGCAAACCAAACGCATGATCCGCCGCGCCATCTTAAAAGCGGTGGCCATTCCGGGCTATCAGGTGCCGTTCGGCGGCCGCGAAATGCCGATGCCCTACGGCTGGGGCACGGGCGGTATTCAGATCACCGCCAGCGTGATCGGCGAGGCGGACGTGCTGAAGGTCATCGACCAGGGCGCCGACGACACCACCAACGCCGTGTCGATCCGCAGCTTCTTCCAGCGCGTAACCGGCGTCAATACCACCGAAAAAACCGAAGACGCAACGCTGATCCAGACCCGTCACCGCATCCCGGAAACCCCGCTCACTGAAGATCAAATTTTGATTTTCCAGGTGCCGATCCCGGAGCCGCTGCGCTTTATCGAGCCGCGCGAAACGGAAACCCGCACCATGCACGCGCTGGAAGAGTACGGCGTCATGCAGGTGAAGCTGTATGAGGATATCGCCCGCTTCGGCCATATCGCCACCACCTACGCCTATCCGGTGAAGGTGAACGGACGCTACGTGATGGACCCGTCGCCGATCCCGAAATTCGATAACCCGAAGATGGACATGATGCCCGCCCTGCAGCTTTTCGGCGCCGGGCGCGAAAAGCGCATCTACGCCGTCCCGCCTTACACCCGCGTGGAAAGCCTGGATTTCGACGATCACCCGTTTACGGTGCAGGAGTGGGACGAGCCGTGCGCCATCTGCGGATCCAAACACAGCTATCTGGACGAGGTGGTGCTGGACGATACGGGCAAACGGATGTTTGTCTGCTCCGACACCGATTACTGCCGCCAACAGAGCGAGGCGAACAGCCAATGAAACCGCTGCTTTCGGTTAATAACCTGACTCACCTGTATGCGCCGGGCAAAGGCTTTAGCGACGTGTCGTTCGAGCTGTGGCCGGGCGAGGTGCTGGGGATCGTCGGCGAGTCCGGCTCCGGCAAAACCACCCTGCTGAAGTCCATCTCCGCGCGCCTGACGCCGCAGAAAGGCGACATTTTGTATGAGGGCGCCTCGCTGTACGGCATGAGCGAGGCCGGACGCCGCCGCCTGCTGCGCACCGAGTGGGGCGTGGTACATCAGCACCCGATGGACGGCCTGCGCCGTCAGGTCTCTGCCGGGGGCAACATCGGCGAACGCCTGATGGCCACCGGCGCGCGCCACTACGGCAACATCCGCGCTACCGCCCAGCACTGGCTGGAGGAAGTGGAAATCCCCGCCTCGCGCATCGACGACCTGCCGACGACCTTCTCCGGCGGGATGCAGCAGCGCCTGCAGATTGCCCGCAACCTGGTCACCCATCCGAAGCTGGTGTTTATGGATGAACCCACCGGCGGGCTGGACGTCTCCGTGCAGGCGCGCCTGCTCGACCTGCTGCGCGGTCTGGTGGTGGAGCTGAACCTCGCGGTGGTGATTGTCACCCACGATCTGGGCGTTGCGCGCCTGCTTGCGGACCGTCTGCTGGTGATGAAGCAGGGCCAGGTGGTGGAAAGTGGGCTCACCGACCGGGTGCTCGACGATCCACACCATCCGTACACCCAGCTGCTGGTGTCGTCCGTATTGCAGAATTAAGAGGCCAACATGATCCACGTACAAAACGTAAGTAAGACCTTTGTGCTCCACCAGCAAAACGGCGTGCGTCTGCCGGTGCTGCAAAATGCCTCGTTAGAGATCAGCAGCGGCGAATGCGTGGTGCTGCACGGCCATTCCGGCAGCGGAAAATCCACCCTGCTACGCTCCCTGTACGCCAACTATCTCCCGGACGAAGGCCACATTCATATTCGCCACAATGATGAGTGGGTCGATCTGGTGCAGGCCCCCGCGCGTAAAGTGCTGGAAGTGCGCCGCACGACGATCGGCTGGGTGAGCCAGTTTCTGCGGGTGATCCCGCGGATCTCCGCCCTGGACGTAGTGATGCAGCCGCTGCTGGATCTCGGCGTGCCGCGCGAAGCCTGCGCCGCCAAAGCCGCCAGCCTGCTGACGCGCCTCAACGTGCCGGAGCGCCTGTGGCATCTCGCCCCGTCGACCTTTTCCGGCGGCGAGCAGCAGCGCGTCAATATCGCCCGCGGGTTTATCGTCGACTACCCGATTTTACTTCTGGATGAACCCACCGCCTCGCTCGACGGCAAAAACAGCGCCGCCGTGGTGGAACTGATCGAACAGGCCAAAGCGCGCGGCGCGGCGATCGTCGGGATCTTCCACGACGACGCCGTACGCAGCCGCGTGGCGGACAGATTGCACCCGATGGGGGTCCACGCATGATTATCAATAACGTCAGGCTGGTGCTGGAAAATGAAGTGGTTAATGGCTCGGTTGAAGTCCATGAAGGCGTTATTCGCGCCTTTGCCGAAACCCAAAGCCGTACCCCTGAAGCGATGGACGGTGAAGGCGGCTGGCTGCTGCCGGGGCTGATTGAGCTGCATACCGATAATCTGGACAAATTTTTCACCCCGCGCCCGAAGGTCGACTGGCCCGCCCATTCGGCGATGAGCAGCCATGACGCGCTGATGGTCGCCAGCGGCATCACCACCGTGCTGGACGCGGTGGCGATTGGCGACGTGCGCGACGGCGGCGATCGCCTGGAGAATCTGGAGAAGATGATCAACGCCGTGGAGGAGACGCAAAAGCGCGGCCTCAACCGCGCCGAGCACCGTCTCCACCTGCGCTGCGAGCTGCCGCACCACACCACCCTGCCGCTGTTTGAAAAGCTGGTCGGGCGCGAGCCGGTCTCGCTGGTCTCCCTGATGGACCACTCGCCGGGGCAGCGCCAGTTCGCCAACATTGAAAAGTATCGCGAATACTATCAGGGCAAATATTCTCTCAGCGATGCGGAGATGGCCCGCTACGAGGAAGAGCAGCTGACGCTTGCGGCCCAGTGGTCGCAGCCAAACCGTCTCAGGATTGCCGCGATGTGTCGTGACCGCAATATCGCGCTGGCCAGCCATGACGACGCCACGCACGATCACGTGCGCGAATCCCATCAGCTTGGCAGCGTGATCGCCGAATTTCCCACCACGTTTGAAGCGGCTGAAGCCTCCCGCAGGCACGGCATGAACGTGCTGATGGGCGCACCAAACATCGTGCGCGGCGGATCGCATTCCGGTAACGTCGCGGCAAGCAGGCTCGCCTCCCTGGGTCTGCTGGATATCCTCTCATCCGACTACTATCCCGCCAGCCTGCTGGATGCGGCGTTCCGGGTGGCCGACGACGAGAGCAACAGCTTTACGCTGCCGCAGGCGATTCGCCTGGTGACGAAAAACCCGGCCTCGGCGCTTAATCTTCAGGATCGCGGGGAAATCGCCGAGGGTAAACGCGCGGATCTGGTGCTGGCCCACCGCAAGGGCGAGCACGTTCATATCGACCACGTCTGGCGTCAGGGAAAAAGGGTGTTCTGATGGGAAGGCTCATCTGGTTAATGGGGCCCTCGGGTTCCGGTAAAGACAGCCTGCTGTCCGCCTTACGGCAGCGGGAACATCCGCAGCTGCTGGTCGCGCATCGCTATATTACCCGCGCGGCCCATGCCGGGAGCGAAAATCATATCGCCCTGAGCGAGCAGGAGTTTTTCATCCGCGCCGGGCAAAACCTGCTGGCGCTGAGCTGGCACGCCAACGGTTATTACTATGGCGTGGGCATCGAAATCGACCTCTGGCTGCATGCGGGGTTCGACGTGCTGGTTAACGGCTCGCGTGCGCATCTGCCGCAAGCGCGCGCCCGCTATGAGGCGGCCCTGCTGCCGGTCTGCCTGCAGGTTTCGCCGGACGTTCTGCGCAGCCGGTTGCAGAGTCGGGGGCGTGAATCAGCCCGTGAGATCGATCTGCGGCTTGAGCGTGCGGCCCGCTATGCCCCGTCGGACTGCTACATCCTCAATAACGACGGAAGTTTGCTACAGTCAGTCGATACCTTTTTATCGCTTATCCGTCAGAAGGAGAAACAGCATGCCTGACTGCCAGCTTCGCCCCGCCACCGCCGACGATGCGCAGAGTGTTTACGCCCTGATCTGCGAGCTCAAGCAGGCAGAGTTCGACCATCAGGCGTTCCACGCCGGGTTTCTTGCCAACCTGCAGGATCGCAACATGCGCTACCAGCTTGCGGAGAGAGAGGGACAGGTCATCGGCATGATCGGCCTGCACATGCAGTTTCACCTGCACCATGCGCGCTGGATCGGCGAGATCCAGGAGCTGGTCGTAATGCCGCAGGCGCGAGGGTTAAAGGTCGGAAGTCACCTGCTGGCCTGGGCGGAAGAGGTAGCGCGACAGGCCGGCGCGGAGCTGACCGAACTTTCCACCAGCGTGAAGCGCACCGACGCGCACCGTTTTTACGTTCGTGAAGGATACACGCAGAGCCATTTCCGATTCACCAAACCGCTGTAGAGGTGCGCTATGAGTCTGACCATCACGTTGACGGGAACGGGTGGCGCCCAGCTGGTGCCGGTCTTTGGCTGCGACTGCGCGGCGTGTCGCCGGGCGCGCCTGCAGGATAACTATCGCCGTCGCCCGTGCAGCGCGGTGGTGAAATTCAACGATGCCGTCACCCTGCTGGATGCCGGTATTCCGCATCTGATGGACGACTGGCCGGCGGGCAGCTTCCAGCAGTTCTTGCTCACCCATTACCATATGGATCACGTTCAGGGGCTGTTCCCCCTGCGCTGGGGCGTGGGGGCGACGATCCCGGTTTACGGTCCGCCGGACGAAGCCGGGTGCGACGATCTGTTTAAACACCCGGGCATTCTGGATTTCAGCCACACGGTCGAACCGTTTGTGATGTTTGAGCTTCAGGGTCTGCGGGTCACGCCGCTGCCGCTCAACCATTCGAAACTGACCTTCGGGTATTTGCTGGAATCGGCCCACAGCCGCGTGGCCTGGCTTTCCGATACCGCCGGATTGCCGGAAAAAACGGTGAAGTTCCTGCTCAACAACCAGCCGCAGGCAATAATTATCGACTGCAGCCATGAACCGCGCGAGGAAACGCCGCGAAACCATTGCGACTTAAATACCGTGATTGCGTTAAACGAGGCGATTGGCTGCCCGCAGGTGATCCTGACGCACATCAGCCATCAGTTTGACGTGTGGATGATGGATAACCCGCTGCCGCAGGGCATAGAAGCGGGCTATGACGGGATGGTGCTGGTGCTGGATTAGGTTTTCTCCCTCTCCTGTGGGAGAGGGCAACAGGCCACACTTAGCCTCGATCGTAATCGTCTTCTAACCTGCGCTCATCCTCTTCCAGACGACGTCTGTCGTCATCCAGCTGACGCTGACGTTCATCTAAACGACGGCGTCTGTCTTCAAGCTGCCGACGACGATCGTCGTATTGTCGACTGTCGATTTGACGGCTGCGGTCATAACGATCGTCGTCGTCATTGCTGCGGCTGCTGCCGGGGTTATAGGCATCGTTGATCGCCTGCTGAATGTTGCCAATAGCATCATCAACAATATCGGCATGAGCCAGTTGGCTGGTGAGTGACAGCAGACCGAATAACAGAGCAGTTGAGTAACGTTTCATAAGGCCAGACTCGCAGGTGAACTGGCCTTACGATAATGAACGGCGGGAAGCCGGGGTAGCGGAGGAATCTCAAATTACCATAACCTTGCGCAGCGCCTGCGCCAGCTGCACCCGCGTAAACGGCTTACGCAGTAGCGGGACGTCCGGCAGCTGAGGATTATGCGCGGGCCGTAGATCCTGGCCGCTGATCAGCAGCACAGGAAGCTGCGGATAATGGCTGCGCACATGGTTAATCACCTCGGCGCCGCTGAGGCTGCCGGGCAGCATCAGGTCGCTGATAAACATGCCAATATCCGGTGAAGCCTCCAGCATATTCAGCGCCTGCTCGCCGTTGTCCGCTTCCAGCGTCAGGTAGCCGAGCTGATGCAGCTGCTCGCACAGCGTCTGACGGACATCCGCCTCATCTTCCAGCACCAGCACCAGCCGCTCGCTATCGACGGAGGCGGTGGCTGACAGTGCTTCATCGTCTGCCGCAGCAGGCAGCACCGAGCGCGGGAGGTGAAGCCGGACGGTCGTTCCCTGCCCCGGCGCGCTTTCAATTTCCACGCGGCCGCCGGACTGACGCACAAAGCCGTAGACCATCGACAGGCCTAACCCGCTCCCGCTTCCGGTCTGCTTGGTGGTGAAGAACGGTTCAAAGACCCGGGATTTCACCTCCTGCGACATGCCGCTGCCGCGGTCAATCACCTCCAGCGCCACCATATCCTGCCTGCGCCCGTCGCTGCGGGTGACGCGCTGATTCCAGGTCCGGATTTTAATCACCCCGCTTTGCCCTTCCATCGCATCGCGCGCGTTCATCACCAGGTTGATGATGGCGTTTTCCAGCTGGCTAACGTCAATCCACGCGGGCCATGCCGGGGTTTGCGCTTCAATCTCCAGGGTGAGGGTAGCAGGCAGGGAGTGGCGCATCAGCTCCCGGAGGTTCTCCAGCAGCGGCAGCATCTCTACCGCATGCGGCGTCAGGGACTGCTTGCGGGAAAACGCCAGCAGGCGCTGCGTCAGTAAGGCACCCCGCTCGGCCGCCTTCAGCGCCCGGGTAATGCGCGGCGCGTCTTTTGATTCGGGGTCGGTGAGCTCAAGGCTGCCGATGATTACCGCCAGCAGGTTGTTAAAATCATGCGCCAGCCCGCCGGTCAGCTGTCCGACCGCCTTCATCTTCTGGCTGTGCAGCAGCGCCTCTTCCAGCCCCTGACGCTCAACGCGGTCGATCTCCATCTGCGTGGTTTTCTCTTTCAGCAGGCGCGTGGTGTGCTCAAGCGAGGCGGTATTGCGGGCAAAAACGTTAAACGCGCGCGCTAGCTCGCCCAGCTCATCGCGCCGCTGGAGGGCGGGAACGGAGACATCCTGCTCGCCGTGAGCAAGGCGCGACATCGCCCGGGAAATCGCCGTCAGGTTAGAGGCCAGATTGCGGTAGATATACCAGCAGGCGCACCCGGTGATGATCAGCGCCAGCACGGCGAAGAAGCTGATAAACACGCTGATGGACTGCAGCTCGTGATGGCTCTGGGCAGTGCGAAGTCGGGAGGCCTGCGCCACCTGCCCGACGTACTGATTAATATCGCTGTTGAGGATCGCCACCAGCGCCTTGATGTGGAACATATACCAGCTTATCGCCAGGTCGCTCTCTTCCAGCTGCTTCGACAGCGGGGCGAGCTTGCCTAACTCGGCATTAAAATCAGGCAGAACCCCCTTCACGACCGGCTGTACGGCACTCCGGGGCAGCGCTGCGGCCACGGCGTCCAGTTGCTGAACGGTCGCGCGCGGCGAAGGGGTGTCGATGGCGGCGGCGATCAGCCGGTCCATCTCCATCAGCTGCTGCGCATCCGGCACGTTGCTGTCGTAACGGCGGTTGATGTCCTGCAGATGACGCAGGTAGCTCTGGCTTTGATACAGCGAGCTCAGCAGCGCGTTACGCTCCAGATGGCGCCGCTGGCCGCGCTCAAGCATCTCCGTCACGCTCTGCTGTAGCTCATTGCTTCGTTGAATAATACGCGCCACCAGCGCCGGCTCCTGCTGCGCCAGCGGCGCTTCCGCAAGCTGTTCCAGCGAGCGGCGCAGCGCCATTTGCGTCTGCTTCAGGCGCTCGGCTTCGCCTTTGTACTCCAGCGCCCCGACGACCTGCGAAAGCCGCACCGCCGCCGTCGCCACGTTGGCGGTATCGCGGGCCAGGTTCATGCTGCCGGTCATATCGTCCAGCGTTTGCTGCTGAACCTGCTCCTGGATTTGACTGGCGTGACGAAAGCCGAGCACCGCCACGCCGCTCACCATTAGCGTCACGGCGACCACCAGCAGATTAAAAATCAGCAGGCGGCCTCGGGCGCTGGCGAAAAAGGGCGGACGGCGTGATGGCATGGGCTTGGGCTCCTGTGCGGTTTGGTGCCCTCACCCTAACCCTCTCCCCAAAGGGGCGAGGGAATGATTTGCTCCCTCTCCCTTTCAGGGAGAGGGCCGGGGTGAGGGTAGTTCAATAACTGTGATCTACATTAGCTATTCATAACTATGACAAATATGAACAGCTTCTGACATTTTGCATTTACGCACCTGTGATGAAGTGCAGATATCGGCATTCGCAGGAGATCCGCCATGAGCAGAACCCCGGTATTAGAGATGCGCAGCATTGCCAAAACGTTTGGCAGTTTCCACGCGCTCAAGGGTGTGGATTTGACGGTCTTTCCCGGAGAGATCCACGCGCTGATGGGCGAAAACGGCGCGGGAAAAAGCACGCTGATGAAAATCCTCGCGGGAGCCTATACCGCCACCAGCGGTGAGATCCTGATCGACGGTCAGCCGTTTCACATTAAAGGGCCGAAAGATGCGCTGGCCGCAGGCATTACCCTGATTTATCAGGAGATGCAGCTCGCGCCCAACCTGACCGTTGCCGAAAATATCTTTCTTGGCAGCGAGCTGTCGCGCGGCGGGATGGTGCAGCGCAAAGAGATGGCCGCCCAGGCGCAGGCGGTGATTGAGCGCCTCGGCGCACAGTTCAATGCCACTGACCTGGTGATGAAGCTGACCATCGCCGAGCAGCAGCAGGTGGAAATTGCCCGCGCGCTGCACCGCAACAGCCGCATTCTGGTGATGGATGAACCCACCGCCGCCCTCTCCTCGCGGGAAACGCACCGCCTGTTCGAACTGATTTTGCGCCTGCGCGATGAAGGGATGGCGATCATCTATATCAGCCACCGCATGGCGGAAGTGTATGAACTTTCTGACCGCGTCAGCGTTCTGCGCGACGGGCAGTACGTCGGCAGCCTGACGCGCGACAAGCTGAACGCCTCCGAGCTGGTGCGCATGATGGTGGGCCGCCCGTTAAGCGATCTGTTCAACAAAGAGCGTGATATTCCCCTCGGCAGCCCGCGCCTCAACGTCCACCACCTCACCGACGGCAGAAAAGTACAGCCGTGCAGCCTGCAGGTGCGTTCCGGCGAAATCGTCGGGCTGGCGGGCCTGGTCGGGGCCGGACGCTCCGAGCTGGCGCAGCTTATCTTCGGCGTGCGTAAAGCCACGGGCGGGATGATTGAGGTGGACGGCGAGCCGGTGGTGATCCACTCCCCGCGCGCGGCCATTGATAACGGCATCGGTTTTCTCACCGAAAACCGCAAGGAGCAGGGGCTATTTCTGGAGCTGGCGGCACAGGAGAACATCACTATGGCGACGCTGGAGCGCGACGCCACCTTCGGCATGCTAAACCGCAAAAAAGCCCAGTCGATTTCCGATGACGCGATTGCCCTGCTCAATATCCGCGTCCCGCATTCTCAGGTGCGCGCGGGTGGGCTCTCCGGCGGCAACCAGCAAAAGCTTCTGATCTCCCGCTGGGTGGCCATCGGCCCGCGCATTCTGATTCTGGACGAACCTACGCGCGGCGTGGACGTCGGCGCGAAAAGCGAGATCTACCGCATCATGAACCAGATGGCGCGCAAAGGGGTGGCGATTTTAATGATCTCCAGCGAGTTGCCGGAAGTGGTGGGCATGAGCGACCGGGTGTACGTGATGCGGGAAGGCAGCATTGCGGGTGAACTCCACGGGCGCGACATCTCTCAGGAAAACATTATGACGCTGGCAACCGGCGTGAACGACACTCATCATCAGGCGGTGCAATCATGACAACTCCAACCCATCCGCAGCAGGTGGCGAAATCCGCCTCCGCCAAAAAAATGCTGATGAGCGATCTGATGCAAACGGTCGGCATCCTGCCGATTCTTATCCTGATTGTGGCGGTATTTGGCTTTATCGCCCCGAACTTCTTCACCGAGAGCAACCTGCTCAACATTACCCGTCAGGCGTCGATCAACATCGTGCTGGCGGCGGGAATGACCTTCATCATTTTAACCGGCGGGATTGACCTCTCCGTGGGCTCGATTCTGGGCACCACGGCGGTAGCGGCGATGGTGGTCTCGCTTATCCCTGAATTTGCGATGCTCTCCATTCCGGCCGCGCTGATGCTCGGCATGGTGCTGGGTCTGTTCAACGGCGCGCTGGTGGCCTTTGCCGGGCTGCCGCCCTTCATCGTGACGCTCGGCACCTATACGGCGCTGCGCGGCGCGGCGTATCTGCTGGCGGACGGCACGACGGTCATTAACTCCAACATCAGCTTCGAGTGGATCGGCAATAACTACCTCGGCCCGATCCCGTGGCTGGTAGTCATTGCCCTTGCGGTGATTGCTATCTGCTGGTTCATCCTGCGCCGCACCACGCTCGGCGTCCACATCTACGCGGTGGGCGGCAACATGCAGGCGGCGCGACTGACCGGCATCAAGGTCTGGCTGGTGCTGCTGTTTGTCTACGGCATGAGCGGCCTGCTCTCCGGGCTCGGCGGCGTGATGAGCGCCTCGCGCCTCTACAGCGCCAACGGCAACCTCGGCACGGGCTACGAGCTGGATGCGATTGCGGCGGTGATCCTCGGCGGCACCAGCTTCGTCGGCGGGATCGGCACGATCACCGGCACGCTGGTCGGCGCATTAATCATCGCCACCCTCAACAACGGCATGACGCTGATGGGCGTCTCCTACTTCTGGCAGCTGGTGATCAAAGGGGCGGTGATCATCATAGCGGTGCTGATCGACAAATACCGTACCCGACACCATCAAAGTGCATAACAACAAAACCCTACAGCTTCGAGGAAAACAACATGCGTTTGAAACCGTTAGTGACCGCGCTCTGTGCTGGCGCGCTGCTTGCCGCAACGCCGTTTGCGCAGGCAAAAGATCTGAAGTCCATCGGCGTGACGGTGGGCGACCTGGCTAACCCGTTCTTCGTGCAGATCACCAAAGGTGCCGAGCTGGAAGCGCGCAAGCTGGCAGGCGATAACGTCAAGGTGACGCTGGTCTCCAGCGGTTACGATCTGGGCCAGCAGGTGGCGCAGATCGATAACTTCATCGCCGCGAAGGTGGACATGATCATCCTCAACGCCGCGGATTCCAAAGGGATCGGCCCGGCGGTGAAGCGCGCGAAGGACGCCGGGATAGTGGTCGTTGCGGTTGACGTGGCGGCGGAAGGGGCGGATGCGACCATCACCTCCGATAACACCCAGGCGGGCGAAATGGCCTGTAAGTACATTACCGATCGCCTGAAAGGCAAAGGCAACGTGGTGATCATCAACGGACCGCCGGTCTCTGCGGTGCAAAACCGCGTGGAAGGCTGCCAGACGGAATTCAAAAAACATCCGGATATCAAGGTGCTCTCGGATAACCAAAACGCCAAGGGCAGTCGTGAAGGCGGTCTGGAAGTCATGACCTCCCTGCTGGCGGCCAATCCGAAGATCGACGGCGTGTTTGCGATTAACGATCCGACCGCGATCGGCGCCGATCTGGCCGCGAAGCAGGCTCAGCGCAACGAGTTCTTTATTGTCGGCGTGGATGGCAGCCCGGACGGCGAGGAAGCGCTGAAGCGGGAAAACTCGCTGTTTGTCGCGACCCCGGCGCAGGATCCGCAGGTGATGGCGGCAAAAGCGGTGGAGATCGGCTATGACATTCTTCAGGGCAAACCTGCGCCGAAAGCGCCTGTGCTGATCCCGGTGACGATGATCGATAAAAAGAACGTCGGCACGTATAAGGGCTGGACGGTTAAGTAACTTCGGTGCGGCCTGATGCCCTCACCCTAACCCTCTCCCACAGGGAGAGGGAACTTACTCCCCCTCCCCCTTGAGGGTGAGGGCTAGGGTTTTGCAAAAAAAGCCAGGAGTCCCCATGAAACGCTCCGACATCAATGAAATTCTCGGCCACACGCGACAGTTTTTTTCCATGCACGACGTGCACCTCCCGCCGTTTGCCAGCTTTCCGCCAACGAAATGGCAGCAGCTTGACCAGGCCGCATGGCAGGAAGTGTTCGACCTCAAGCTCGGCTGGGACGTGACGGCGTTCGGCGGCAACAGCTTTGCCGCTGAGGGCCTGACGCTGTTTACCCTGCGCAACGGCTCGCCCAACGGCGTGCCTTATGAAAAGTGCTATGCCGAAAAAATTATGCACGTGCGCGACGGCCAGGTGACGCCGATGCATTTTCACTGGCGCAAGCGGGAAGACATCATCAACCGGGGCGGCGGGAATCTGATTATTGAGTTATGGAATGCCGGGGCGCATGAAGAGACGGAAAACACCGACGTGACGGTCACCGTCGACGGCTGCCGTCAGACCCACGCGCCCGGAAGCCAGCTGCGCCTCACGCCAGGGGAAAGCATCTGCCTGACACCCACTCTGTACCACAGCTTCTGGGGCGAACGCGGCTTCGGCGACGTGCTGGTCGGGGAAGTGTCCTCGGTCAATGACGACGAGCACGACAACCACTTTTTGCAGCCCGTTGCCCGCTATAACAACATCGAAGAAGACGAGCCGGCGCTGCTGGTGCTGTGCAACGAGTACAACCAGTTTCGGATATAAGGGGTGAATGATGCCATTGATTTCTCTTGCCGACGGTCTTGCGCACGCCAGACAACACCGCTACGCGCTGGGCGCGTTTAACGTGCTCGACTCCCACTTCCTGCGCGCTCTGTTCGCCGCCGCAAAGCAGGAGCGCTCGCCGTTTATCATCAACATCGCCGAAGTGCACTTTAAGTACGTGTCGCTGGATTCGCTTGTCGAAGCGGTGAAGTTCGAAGCCGCCCGTCACGACATTCCCGTGGTGCTCAACCTCGATCACGGCCTGCATTTCGAGGCGGTGGTGCGCGCCCTGCGCTTAGGGTTCAGCTCGGTGATGTTCGACGGCTCTACGCTGAGCTATGAGGAGAATATTCGCCAGACGCGGGAGGTGGTGAAGATGTGCCACGCGGTCGGCGTGTCGGTGGAGGCGGAGCTGGGCGCGGTCGGTGGCGATGAAGGCGGCGCGCTGTACGGGCATGCGGATGAAGCGTTCTTTACCGACCCGCAGCTGGCGCGCGAGTTTGTCGATTCAACCGGCATTGACGCGCTGGCGGTTGCCATCGGCAACGCGCACGGCAAATACAAGGGCGAGCCAAAACTCGATTTCCCACGCCTGGACGCCATTCGCCAGCAGACGGGCCTGCCGCTGGTTTTACACGGCGGCTCCGGGATTAGCGATGCCGACTTCCGCCGCGCCATCGAGCTCGGCATTCATAAAATCAACTTCTACACCGGCATGTCGCAGGCCGCACTCGCCGCCGTTGAGCAGCGCATGGCGAACCGCCAGCCGCTGTACGATGAATTTGCCGAGCTGCTGCTGGGGATAGAAGAGGCGATTGCCGATACGGTCGCCGAACAGATGCGCATCTTCGGCAGCGCGGGGCAGGCATAATGGAACGCAAAGGCATCATCGCCGCAGGCAACATGCTGGTGGATCACGTCCACCAGATCGTGCAGTGGCCGGAGCGCGGCTGGCTGGCGGAAATCACCCACAGCGAACGCTCAACCGGCGGCGCGCCGCTCAACGTGCTGCTGACGCTGGCGAAAATGCACGTTGGCCTGCCGCTGCAGGCGGTGGGGCTGATTGGCGAAGATGCCGACGGGGATTACATTCTGGCGATGCTGGACCAGTACCACGTCAACCGCCAGCGCGTCCAGCGCACCACCTTTGCACCAACCTCCATGTCGCAGGTGATGACCGATCCCAGCGGACAGCGCACCTTTTTCCACTCGCCGGGCGCCAACCGCCTGCTGGATCTTCCCGCCTTCGATCGCTTAGACGGATCGATGAAGATCTTCCATCTCGGCTACCTGCTGCTGCTCGACAGCCTGGATATGCCCGATGACGAGTTTGGCACCCGCAGCGCGCGCCTGCTGGCGCAGATGCGCGACCAGGGGTATGAAACGTCGCTCGATCTGGTTTCCCGCAAGGGCGACCCGCGCTATCAGCCGCTGGTGCTCCCAGCCCTGCGTCACCTTGATTATCTGGTGATTAACGAGCTGGAAGCCGGGGAGTTTAGCGGACTGGAGATGCGCGACGCCGACGATGCGCTGAATATCGCCCATATCGCCGATGCCGCGACGCAGCTGCTGGCGGCAGGCGTGCGTCAGCGGGTGGTGATCCACTGTCCGGAAGGCGCATGGGGCGAAGCGCCGGGTGAGCAAGGTCGCTGGATCCCCTCATGGTTACTGGAGCAGAAAGAGATTGTCGGCAGCGTTGGCGCGGGCGATGCGTTTTGCGCGGGGTTTTTATACGGCTGCCATGAATCGCTGCCGCTCACGGAGAGCATTTATCTGGCACACGCCTGTGCGCGGGCCAGCCTGCTGGCCGCCAATGCGATTGACGGCGCGAAAACGCTGGCCGAGCTGCAGCTGTTTATCAAAGAGAATACCTAGGCCGCTTTCTCGCTATGAGAAACATCGGTGGCAAACACATAGCCCAGCCCACGGATGGTTTTGATGAGCGCAGGCTGATGCGGATTAGCCTCGATCTTCCGGCGCAGGCGCATGATCAGCACGTCAATCGTGCGGTCGAACACGTCCGCGCTTTCGCTGTGGGTCAGCTCAAGCAGCCGGTCACGGCTCAGCACCCGACGGGCATTTTGCGTAAGCGCCAGCAGCAGGCCGTACTCGCCCTGGGTTAAGGGAACAGGGTTACGCTGCGGATCGCTCAGCTCACAGCGGGTGGTATCAAGCGTCCATCCGTTAAAAGCAATGCCCGCTACGGGCGCTGCGGGGACTTCCGCCGCCAGCACGCCGGTACGGCGCAATACCGCTTTTACGCGGGCGACCACCACGCGCGGGTTGAACGGTTTGCCAATATAATCGTCGGCCCCCATCTCCAGCCCCACCACCACGTCTGACTCACTGCCCAGCCCGGTTAGCATGATCACCGGTAGCGCCGGGCGCTGCTTTTGCAGCTGCAGCAAAACCTGTAAGCCGTTGATATCCGGCAGCATCATATCCAGCAGCACCAGCGCGATATTCGGCTCCTGCTGTACCTGCCGCAGTGCATCCTGGCCGTTATGGCAGACAAGCACGCTAAAGACGTGCTCGCTCAGCACGTCCTGAAGCAGTTCGCAGACTGCCGTATCGTCATCAACCACCAGGATCGCCGGTTTCATCGTATGCTTCCGTCAGGGGATTATGTTAAGTCTGAACCATTCTGCCGTCGGCTCCA
Organism: Enterobacter asburiae; assembly: GCF_007035645.1. Taxonomy (NCBI): domain Bacteria; kingdom Pseudomonadati; phylum Pseudomonadota; class Gammaproteobacteria; order Enterobacterales; family Enterobacteriaceae; genus Enterobacter; species Enterobacter asburiae. The sequence continues at coordinate 349,940 of NZ_AP019632.1, read as the reverse complement.
GTCAAATGGTTTTTTCAGTGACGGAAATTCAACCCATGTCACATCCGCTGCCCTGTCGACACGTCAATTTTGACGATTGGCTGCTTTTTGTCAGGGTTTTCACCGCGAAGGGACCGTAAAGTCAGGGTATACCCATACAAAAAACATGGCATAGAAGCTGCATAGTGGGTGCGAATGATTCGATTAACTGGAGCAGACTGATGAAAAAAGTCGTCACGGTTTGCCCTTATTGTGCCTCAGGTTGCAAGATCCACCTGGTGGTCGATAACGGCAAAATCGTCCGGGCGGAGGCCGCACAGGGGAAAACCAACCAGGGCACGCTATGCCTGAAAGGTTACTACGGATGGGATTTTATTAACGATACCCAAATCCTCACCCCGCGCCTGAAAACCCCTATGATCCGCCGCGAGCGCGGCGGCAAGCTGGAAGCCGTCTCCTGGAGCGAGGCGCTGGATTACGTCGCCACGCGTCTGAGCGCCATCAAGGCCAAGTATGGCCCGGATGCGATTCAGACCACCGGATCCTCACGCGGGACGGGGAATGAAACCAACTATGTGATGCAAAAATTCGCGCGCGCCGTTATTGGAACCAATAACGTCGACTGCTGCGCTCGCGTTTGACACGGCCCATCGGTTGCAGGTCTGCACCAGTCGGTCGGTAACGGCGCAATGAGTAATGCCATCAACGAGATAGAGAACACCGATCTCGTCTTCATCTTTGGTTATAACCCGGCGGATTCTCACCCTATCGTCGCGAACCACGTTATTCGCGCTAAGCAGAACGGGGCGAAAATCATCGTCTGCGATCCGCGCAAAATTGAAACCGCGCGCATTGCGGATATGCACATCGCGTTGAAAAACGGCTCGAACATCGCGCTGTTGAACGCAATGGGGCACGTCATTATTGAGGAGAACCTGTACGACCAGGCGTTTGTCGCGACCCGTACGGAAGGTTTTGAAGAGTATCGTAAAATTGTCGAAGGCTATACGCCAGAGTCGGTGGAAACAATCACCGGCGTCAGCGCGCAGGAGATCCGCCAGGCGGCACGGATGTATGCCGGGGCGAAAACCGCCGCCATCCTGTGGGGAATGGGCGTGACCCAGTTCTATCAGGGCGTGGAAACCGTGCGTTCTCTGACAAGCCTCGCGATGCTGACCGGCAATCTGGGTAAAGCGCACGTCGGCGTCAACCCGGTACGTGGTCAGAATAACGTCCAGGGCGCCTGCGATATGGGCGCGCTGCCGGACACCTACCCGGGCTACCAGTACGTGAAGTTCCCGGAAAACCGCGCTAAGTTCGCGAAGGCCTGGGGCGTAGAAAGCCTGCCGGAACACACCGGGTATCGCATCAGCGAGCTGCCGCACCGCGCGGCGCACGGCGAGGTGCGTGCGGCCTACATCATGGGTGAAGATCCGCTCCAGACCGACGCCGAGCTGTCTGCGGTGCGCAAAGGGTTTGAGGATCTGGAGCTGGTGATTGTCCAGGATATCTTCATGACTAAAACCGCGGCGGCGGCGGATGTGATTTTACCGTCGACCTCCTGGGGCGAGCATGAAGGCGTCTACACGGCGGCGGACCGCGGCTTCCAGCGCTTCTTTAAGGCGGTCGAGCCGAAGTGGGATCTGAAAACGGACTGGCAGATCATCAGCGAAATAGCCACCCGCATGGGCTACCCGATGCACTACAACAACACTCAGGAGATCTGGGACGAGCTGCGCAATCTGTGTCCGGACTTCTACGGGGCAACCTATGAAAAAATGGGTGAGCTGGGGTACATCCAGTGGCCGTGTCGCGATGAGTCAGAAGCCGATCAGGGGACGTCATACCTCTTTAAAGAGAAGTTCGACACCCCGAACGGGCTGGCGCAGTTCTTCACCTGCGACTGGGTCGCGCCAATCGATAAGCTCACCGACGAGTATCCGATGGTGCTCTCCACTGTGCGAGAAGTGGGCCACTACTCCTGCCGTTCGATGACGGGTAACTGCGCCGCGCTGGCGGCGCTGGCGGACGAACCGGGCTACGCGCAAATCAACACCGCCGACGCTGAGCGCCTCGGCATTGAGGATGAAGCGCTGGTGTGGATGAACTCGCGCAAAGGCCGGATCATTACCCGAGCGCAGGTCAGCGATCGTCCGAACAAAGGGGCGGTCTATATGACCTACCAGTGGTGGATTGGCGCCTGTAACGAGCTGGTCACGGAGAACTTAAGCCCGATAACCAAAACGCCGGAGTATAAATACTGCGCCGTACGCGTGGAGCCGATTGCGGATCAGCACGCTGCAGAACAGTATGTCATCGACGAATATAACAAGCTGAAAGCCCGACTGCGCGAAAGCGCAATGGGCTGAAGCCGTTAATTCATCAGTGAATAAAGGGAGTGAGATATTCACTCCCTTTTTATTTCCGATTAACTCATCAAATATATGAATTATTATTCTGGAAAGCGGCTCGCAGAAATAATGTAATTTTCGCGAAAAAGAATTACATCTTTGCATTTTAATTCAGAGGGATAAGATGTGCGGCGGGTGCTTAAGACTTTCTGTCTTGAGCATTGTTGAGGGACAGAAAGTAGAAAGCCCCGGGAAATTTTCATTTACCCGAGGCTACTCTCCCTCAACTCCGACAAGTTGAGAGTAGCCTCTTATTCTTTTTTTGACAAGGAGTAAAAGGCATGACGCCATTAAAAACTGCGTTAGGCATCGTCTTTATTATTTGCCTGACGATAGTGATCTTTACCTTTATTACTCGAGGTAAGTTATGCGAGTTTTCAATAAAGGGTGAACATCAGGAGGTGGCGGCAAAATTAGCCTGTAACGCAGGCTAACCTCTACGGGCGGAACCACTGTTCCGCCCGGCTTGCAGGATGCTGAGGTCTTAATGCACCCATTTTTTTCTTCTGTCGCCGCGATTATACTGCGCGGCGTGTACCCCGATGATAAGAACCCATGAAACATATTTTTCTGTTGTTGTTACTTTTTACATCGCTTGTCCGTGCCGACGAGATTGGCAGTCAGTACAAAGAACAGGCTGAAGCGGGTGACGCCCGTGCCCAGTATTATTTGGCCGATACATACTTTAGCTCCGGTGACAGCAAGCAGGCCGCGCTGTGGGCCGAGAAAGCCGCTAAAGGTGGCGACGTCGACGCCATGGGGCTGCTCTCTCAAATCCTCTTTACCCAGGGAAATTATGCGCAAGCTAAGGCACTGGCGCAGCAGGCAACCATCGCGGGCAGCAAACGCGGCGCGATCATGCTGGCGCGCGTGCTGGTCAACACTCAGGCAGGTAAAACTGACTATCCTCAGGCCATCAAACTGCTGCAAACGGCGGCCGAAGATATCGATAACGACTCTGCGGTAGATGCGCAAATGCTGCTCGGGCTGATTTATGCCAACGGCGTTGAAGTGGTTCAGGACGACGTGCAGGCCGCCTCGTGGTTCAAGCGGAGCTCGGCACTTTCACGCACGGGCTACTCCGAATACTGGGCAGGGATGTTGTTCAGGCAGGGTGAGAAAGGCTTTATCACGCCCAATAAACAGAAAGCGCTGTACTGGTTGAACCTGAGCTGCACTGAAGGGTTTGATACGGGATGCGAAGAGTTTGATGCGCTGAGCGGAGAGTAAAGCATTGCCCGGTGGCGCTGCGCTTACCGGGCCTACGACTTGTGTAGGCCGGGTAAGGCGAAGCCGCCACCCGGCTTTTGACATTACTGGTCGGCCGTCTTATCAAAACGACCCAGCACCTCGCGTTCATACGCCAGCGCTTTTTTACGATCGAATTTGTGTTCCCACTTGGCGATAACCAGCACCGCCAGGGCATTCCCCACCACGTTCAGCGCGGTACGCGCCATGTCGAGGATACGGTCGACACCGGCGATAAACGCCAGACCTTCCAGCGGAATACCGACGCTGCCAAGCGTTGCCAGCAGCACCACGAAGGAGACGCCCGGAACGCCTGCAATACCTTTGGACGTCACCATCAGCGTCAGCACCAGCACGATCTCCTGCCACAGCGACAGGTCAATGCCGTACAGCTGCGCAATAAAGATAGCGGCGATGCTCTGGTACAGCGTCGAACCGTCCAGGTTAAAGGAGTAGCCGGTCGGTACCACGAAGCTGGTAATAGAGGCAGGCGCGCCGTAGGCTTCCATCTTCTCAATGATGCGCGGCAGCACGCTCTCAGAACTTGCCGTGGAGTACGCCAGAATCAGCTCATCTTTCAGGATGCGAATCAGGATCCAGATGCTCAGCCCGCACAGGCGCGCCACGATCCCCAGCACCACCAGCGCGAAGAACAGAATGGCGAAGTGCACCAGGAGCACCAGCTTCGCCAGCGGCCACAGGGAGGCAAAACCGAAGTTCGCCACGGTGACGGCGATAAGCGCAAACACCCCTACCGGCGCGTAACGCATCACCATGTGCGTCACTTTGAACATGGTTTCGGAGATAGAGCGGAACACGGTCACCAGCGGCTCACGGTGCGTCGCCGGCAGGGAAGAGAGCCCCAGACCAAACAGCACCGAGAAGAAGATGATAGGCAGCATCTCGCCCTTCGCCATCGACGCCACGATATTGGTCGGCACCAGCGACAGGATAGTGCCCATCAGGCCATGCGCATGGCTCTGCACGTCAGCGGTCGTACTTTGGTATTTCGAAATATCCACCGTTGCCAGCTGCGACATATCGATCCCGGACCCCGGCTGGAACACGTTCGCCAGCGTGATACCGAGGATAATCGCAACCGTAGTGATCACTTCGAAATAGATAATGGTTTTCGCACCAATACGGCCTAACTGCTTCGCATCGCCGACGCCCGCAATACCGACCACCAGCGTCGAGATCACAATCGGCACCACGATCATCTTGATCAGATGAATAAAGATATCCCCTGCCGGTGAAAGCAGGTTCGCAATCAGCCATTCGCGGCTGTCGCTATGATAGTGGAGGTAACTGCCCAGCAAGATGCCCAGCACAAGGGCGATTAAGATCTGCCAGGCAAGGCTGACTTTAACGTTTTTCATAGAAACTGACTTCCTCAATGAAGCGCCTTATTCACTCAAACTGCATGAACAGGGAGACATACTGAAAGGGTATGAATTGTGTTGCGTTGGTTTATGGGATTTTTTAACGCGGCGTATGAGTATCATTTGCGCGACCTGTTGCGCAAGCCTTAAAGAACGACGCGTTTCACTCACAAAAGCGACGATGACGGGAGTTTGTTCTAATTCTGATAAATAACCTTTTGTTATAAAAACGCTTTTTTAAACATAAATGTGAATAATCGTCAGCATCAATTATTTTCCTTCAAAGTTTCATTCGCTCAATTTTCATACTCTTCAAACAATGCGTGATCTGTAGCCCAAATAATAAACAAAGCTTGTAAAGCCCCTACAATTAACGTTTTTGCGACATATTATTAACATCTTACAAGGAGAAAAAAAGCCATGAGCCAAATACATAAACACGACATTCCCGCAAATATTGCGGACCGTTGCCTGATCACCCCGGAGCAGTACCACGAGAAATATCAGCAATCTATCACCGCCCCGGACACCTTCTGGGGTGAGCAGGGCCATATCCTTGACTGGATCAAACCTTATCAGAAGGTGAAGAACACCTCCTTTGCACCCGGCAATGTCTCCATTAAATGGTATGAAGATGGCACCCTGAACCTGGCGGCGAACTGCCTCGATCGTCACCTCGCCGAGCGCGGGAACGAGACGGCCATCATCTGGGAAGGCGATGATGCCTCGCAAAGCAAACACATTACCTACAAAGAGCTGCACCGCGACGTGTGCCGCTTCGCCAACGTCCTGCTGGAAAAGGGCATTAAAAAAGGCGATGTAGTCGCTATTTATATGCCGATGGTGCCGGAAGCTGCGGTGGCCATGCTGGCCTGCGCGCGTATCGGCGCGATCCACTCGGTCATTTTCGGCGGGTTCTCGCCAGAGGCGGTTGCGGGCCGTATTGTCGATTCCAGTTCAAAACTGGTGATCACCGCCGATGAAGGCGTGCGCGCCGGACGCGGTATCCCACTGAAGAAAAACGTCGACGAAGCGCTGAAAAACCCGAACGTCAAAACGGTCAGTAACGTCATCGTCCTTAAGCGTACCGGCGGCAAAATCGACTGGACCGAGGGGCGCGACCTGTGGTGGAGCGACCTGATTGAGAACGCGAGCGACCAGCATCAGCCGGAAGAGATGAACGCAGAAGATCCGCTGTTCATTCTTTACACCTCCGGCTCCACCGGTAAGCCGAAAGGCGTGCTGCACACCACCGGCGGCTATCTGGTCTATGCGGCCACCACCTTCAAATACGTCTTCGACTACCATCCGGGCGACATCTACTGGTGTACCGCCGACGTGGGCTGGGTTACCGGACACAGCTACCTGCTGTACGGCCCGCTGGCCTGTGGCGCAACAACGCTGATGTTTGAGGGCGTACCAAACTGGCCGACCCCGGCGCGTATGTGTCAGGTGGTCGACAAACACCAGGTCAACATTCTCTACACCGCGCCAACGGCGATCCGCGCACTGATGGCGGAAGGCGATAAAGCCATCGAAGGCACTGACCGCTCTTCATTGCGCATCCTCGGTTCCGTGGGTGAGCCAATCAACCCGGAAGCCTGGGAGTGGTACTGGAAGAAAATCGGCAACGAGAAATGCCCGGTGATGGACACCTGGTGGCAGACCGAAACCGGCGGCTTCATGATCACTCCGATGCCGGGCGCCACGCAGCTGAAGGCCGGTTCCGCAACCCGTCCGTTCTTCGGCGTGCAGCCTGCGCTGGTGGATAACGAAGGCAACCCGCTGGAAGGCGCCACCGAAGGCAACCTGGTGATCACAGATTCCTGGCCGGGTCAGGCGCGTACCCTGTTCGGCGATCACGATCGCTTCGAGCAGACCTACTTCTCGACCTTTAAAAACATGTACTTCAGCGGCGACGGCGCGCGTCGTGACGAAGATGGCTATTACTGGATAACCGGGCGCGTGGACGACGTGCTGAACGTCTCCGGCCACCGTCTGGGCACTGCTGAGATTGAATCGGCGCTGGTCTCGCATCCGAAGATTGCCGAAGCGGCGGTTGTGGGCATTCCGCACAACATCAAAGGCCAGGCGATTTACGCCTATGTCACTCTGAACCACGGCGAAGAGCCGTCGCCTGAGCTCTACGCTGAGGTGCGCAACTGGGTGCGTAAAGAGATTGGCCCGCTGGCGACGCCGGACGTGCTGCACTGGACCGACTCGCTGCCGAAAACCCGTTCCGGCAAAATTATGCGTCGTATCTTGCGCAAAATCGCGGCTGGAGACACCAGCAACCTCGGTGATACCTCAACGCTCGCGGATCCTGGCGTGGTGGAAAAACTGCTCGAAGAGAAGCAGGCCATCGCGATGCCTTCCTAGTGTTTTCTCCCTCTCCCTGTGGGAGAGGGCTGGGGTGAGGGCATCAGACCGCACCTTCCTCCCCTCACCCTAACCCTCTCCCCAAAAGGGAGAGGGGACTAAAAACAAACCTACCTTACCTTTGGAGACTCTGTGATGAATAACGATATTTGTCAGCAGATAGAGAATAGTGCGCACTACAGGGAGCTCGTCGATAAGCGGCAACGGTTTGCCTTCATCCTTTCCATCATCATGCTGGTTATCTACGTCGGCTTTATTCTGCTGATCGCCTTTGCCCCGCACTGGCTGGGCACCCCGCTGCACGAGGGGACCAGCGTGACGCGCGGTATTCCGATTGGCATTGGCGTGATTGTGATTTCATTCCTGCTGACCGGCGTCTACGTCTGGCGCGCGAACGGTGAATTCGATCGACTTAATAAAGCGGTACTGCAAGAGGTGAAAGCATCATGAAGAGAGTTCTGACGGCGCTCGCCGCCACGCTTCCCTTTGCCGCCCACGCGGCGGATGCCATTACCGGCGAGGTCCAGCGCCAGCCAACCAACTGGCAGGCCATTGTGATGTTCCTGATTTTCGTCCTGCTGACGCTGTACATCACCTACTGGGCGTCGAAACGCGTGCGCTCCCGTAACGATTACTACACCGCTGGCGGCAACATTACCGGCTTCCAGAACGGGCTGGCGATTGCGGGTGACTTTATGTCCGCCGCCTCGTTCCTCGGGATCTCCGCGCTGGTGTATACCTCCGGCTATGACGGCCTGATTTATTCCCTCGGCTTCCTCGTCGGCTGGCCGATCATCCTGTTCCTGATTGCCGAACGCCTGCGTAACCTGGGCCGCTATACCTTCGCTGACGTGGCCTCCTATCGCCTGAAGCAGGGGCCGATTCGCACCCTCTCCGCCTGCGGTTCGCTGGTGGTGGTGGCGCTGTACCTGATTGCGCAGATGGTCGGCGCGGGTAAATTGATCGAACTGCTGTTCGGCCTGAACTACCACGTCGCGGTGGTGCTGGTTGGCGTGCTGATGGTGATGTACGTGCTGTTCGGCGGCATGCTGGCAACCACCTGGGTGCAGATCATCAAAGCCGTCCTGCTGCTGTTCGGCGCCAGCTTTATGGCCTTTATGGTGATGAAGCACGTCGGGTTCAGCTTCAATAACCTGTTCACCGAAGCGATGGCGGTCCACCCGAAAGGGGAAGCGATCATGAGCCCGGGCGGGCTGGTGAAAGACCCGATATCCGCGCTCTCGCTTGGTCTTGGCCTGATGTTCGGTACCGCTGGCCTGCCGCATATCCTGATGCGTTTCTTTACCGTGAGCGACGCGCGTGAAGCGCGCAAGAGCGTCTTCTACGCCACCGGTTTCATGGGTTACTTCTATATCCTCACCTTTATCATCGGCTTTGGCGCGATCATGCTGGTGGGGGCGAACCCGGCGTTTAAAGACGCGGCGGGCGCGCTGATTGGCGGTAACAACATGGCGGCGGTGCATCTGGCGGACGCGGTGGGCGGTAACCTGTTCCTCGGCTTTATCTCCGCTGTGGCCTTCGCCACCATTCTTGCGGTGGTTGCAGGACTGACGCTCGCCGGCGCGTCTGCGGTGTCGCATGACCTCTACGCCAACGTTATCCGCAAAGGTGCGAGCGAGCGCGACGAGCTGAAGGTCTCGAAAATCACCGTGCTGGTGCTGGGCGTGGTCGCGATTCTGTTAGGCATTCTGTTCGAGAAGCAGAACATCGCGTTTATGGTGGGGCTTGCCTTCTCGATTGCGGCAAGCTGTAACTTCCCGATCATCCTGCTCTCCATGTACTGGTCGAAGCTGACCACGCGCGGCGCGATGATTGGCGGCTGGCTGGGGCTGCTTACGGCGGTGATCCTGATGATTCTGGGCCCGACCATCTGGGTGCAGATCCTCGGTCACGCAAGCGCTATCTTCCCGTATGAATACCCGGCGCTGTTCTCGATCGCCGTGGCGTTTATCGGCATCTGGTTCTTCTCGGCCACCGACAATTCGCCGGAGGGTAACCTGGAGCGTGAGAAATTCCGCGCCCAGTTCATCCGCTCACAAACCGGCCTGGGCGTTGAGCAGGGCCGCGCGCACTAAGCCTTTCTCCCCGGTCATTCTGGCCGGGGAGTTTAAAACATCACCCACGCCACCAGCGGCGCAATCAGCACCATCACTACGCCTGAGAGCATCATTACCAGGCTTGCGACAACGCCCTCCTGCTGCCCCAGCTCATACGAACGTGCCGTGCCAGCCCCGTGCGATGCCGCGCCAAACCCCGCGCCTTTCGCCATCCCTTCCCGGATCGACAAGCGCAGGAACAACATATCGCCGACCGCCATACCGAACACACCCGTCACGACAACAAACAGCGCCACCAGGTCCGGCTGCCCGCCGAGCGGTTTAGCGGCCGCCAGCGCAAACGGCGTGGTCACCGAACGCACCGCCAGGCTGCGCTGAATTTCATCGGGCAGCGTAAACAGCCGCGCCAGCCAGACGGAGCTACACACCGCGACCACCGTGGCGGTGATCACGCCCGCGCTGAGCGACATCCAGTGGCGTTTGATAATCGCCAGGTTGTCGTAAACGGGGACGGCAAAAGCGATGGTCGCCGGGCCGAGCAGCCACAGCAGCCAGTGGGATTCGCCAATGTAGTTCTGCCAGGAGATGTGGCCGAAGACCAGCATCAGCACCAGCAGGATCGGCGTGAAGACCAGCGGCATCAGCGGCAGGGCATGAAAGCGGCGATACAGCCGCTTGTTGGCAAAGTAGATCGCCAGCGTCGCAATCAGGCACAAGACGCTGATCTGAAAATTAGTCATGTTTGTGCCTGCTGATTTCAAAGCGATACACTTTATCCACCACCCAGGCGGTTGCCCCCAGCACCATCAGCGTACTCAGCGCGATAACCGCAAAGATTCGCCAGCCGTCCACCATCAGCAGCTGCGCATAGTTCACCACCGCCACCACCGCCGGAACAAAGAACAGCAGCATCTCCGCCAGCAGCCAGCGCGCCCCGGCGCGTACCCAGTTAAGGGGGATCACGCGGCACAGAATAAGCGTCAGCATCAGCAGCATCCCGACAAGATTGGCGGGCAGCGGCAGATGCAGCCAGCCGACAAGATATTCCGCGAAAACAAACAGTCCCGCGTAGAGCAGTACCTGCACCGGGACCTGGAGTCGTTGCACAACGGCAGGCGTAACACGGCTTAACGCCACGGCCATGGGGGTTTTCCTCAAAAATGAGACGAGGCGCCAGTATAGAGAGCGCACGGTATGGACTGAAATGAATTAAAATCATCAAAGGTATAGTTTCGAGGAATAATCATGGACATAAGAACGCTGCGCTATTTTGTCGAAGTGGTTCGTCAGCAAAGTTTTACCCGCGCAGCGGAGAAGTTGTTTGTTACCCAGCCCACCATCAGCAAAATGCTGAAAAACCTCGAAGATGAACTGAACTGTACCCTGCTGATCCGCGACGGGCGCAAGCTGTTGCTGACCGACACCGGACGCGTAGTATTCGAACGCGGTCTGGCGATTCTGGCGGAGTTTCGCCAGCTGGAAGCAGAGCTGGGCGATATCAATCATCTGAAGAAAGGAGTGCTTCGCCTCGGCATTCCGCCCATGGTGGGGATGATGATGGCCGGGCCGATTAGCCTGTTTCGCCAGCGTTATCCCGGCGTTGAGCTGAAGATTTCGGAGTTTGGTGGGTTAACCGTCCAGCAGGCCGTCACCAACGGCGAGCTCGACGTGGCAATGACCGCCCTCCCCGTTGAGGAAGAGAGCGGTCTGGCGACGCTTCCGCTCTTTAGCCACCCGCTGTGCGTGCTGGTTCCCCGCTCCGGCGACTGGCTGAAGTTAGACTCGGTGAGACCTGAACTGCTCGGCGAGCACCCTCTGCTGATCTACAACGAAGACTTCGCCCTCAGCCGCCAGCTGATGACGCTGTTTAACCAGCATAACGTCAAGCCGCGCATAGCGGTGCGCAGCGGACAGTGGGATTTCCTGGCGGCGATGGTACAGGCCGGCGTGGGGATTGCCATTCTGCCGCAGCCAATTTGCGAGCGGCTGGATAAAAACACGCTGCGCTGGATCCCGCTGGAGAGCGACCTGCACTGGCAGCTGGGGATGATCTGGCGCGAAGGGGTGTATTTATCGCAGAGCGCGCAGGCGTGGCTGCAGTGTTGTGAGGGGTTTTGGGTGCCCTCACCCTAACCCTCTCCCACAAGGCTGAGGAATCCCCAGTAATTTTTCACCTGAAGCGATGAAAACTTCTTCTGCAAAATTAATGACTTAAAGCGACACCCTGGTCCGGCTGTAAATCGCCGAAGCGTTTCCGTAAGGCCGGGGCGAGGCGCAGGGATGCGCCGAGAGGGCGTGGCCTGCAGGGATGCAGGCTCATGCCCGACCCGATAGCCTGAAGGAATAAGCTGAGGGCACCGCGAAGCGGCGATTTACCGCCGGGAGCCCGGGTCGCCAGGGTGGTGGCGATTGAGCCACCCTGGCACGTTCACCGGTCATGTCGTTACAGAGTAGCAAGGAACATAAAGTGAACGGAATGACCTCCACAGCCGTATGTTCCCCCTCACCCCAGCCCTCTCCCTCAAGGGAGAGGGGGTCGTCCGTGCAGGCATTATTTTGTGGGAAACCCGCAGCCCACAAGGAGAGGGAACCGATCGAGCACGCAGGCCCGATAAGCGCAGCGCCACCGGGCAAAAGCGCGCTATTGATTCTCTATCAACAGCGCTTCCAGCAGGTCCAGATCGTGCAGCAGCTTTTGCAGCGTTTCGTTGCTGATCTGGCGCGTGGCGCGCAGATGGTACAGCTCGGCGCGCTCTGAGCGCAGCGCCGCCAGGCGGAACCGGCGCTCCAGGTTTTCCTCCTGCAGCGAGCTTTCCACATCGTTACGCCCGTCCGCGCGGCGGCGCAGGTTACCAATCACGCGGGAACTGACCTCCGTCAGCAGCTGATTATCGATGTTCTCTTCCGCATCCGCGGCCAGACGCTCTTCCATCTTCTGAATCGCGACAATTGCTACTTCGGCGGTGGCCGCCCGGGCAATACGCTCCTCTTTATGCTGCTGAGTCGAATCACCGGCATCAATATGCTGGAGTAAAATCGGCAGCATAATCACGCCGACAAACAGGGAGAACAGAATCACGCCCGCCGCCAGGAAGACCAGCTCGTAGCGCGCCGGGAAGACGTCGCCCGTGGGCAGCAGCAGCGGAATGGAGAGCACACCGGCAAGGGTGATCGCCCCGCGTACGCCCGCAAAAGAGGCGATCAGCAGCTCACGCGTTGTCCACGAGCCGAACTCCATCGGCTTTTTCTTCAGGAAACGTACGCTGAAGTTTTTCATCGTCCACAGCCAGCCGAAACGCACCAGCATCAGCGCCATGTAGATCAGCACGATGTCGGTAAACAGCATCCAGACCTCAACGTTCGGATCGGCCTCCGCCGCCACCAGCGAGGATTCCATAATGCCCGGCAGCTGCAGGCCCAACAGCAGGAACACCATGCCGTTAAAGACAAATTCCAGCATGGCCCAGGTGCTGTTTGCACGCAGGCGCATGGCCAGCGGCGCGCGGCGCATTACGCCGGAACGGGTAATGGTCATCCCCGCCGCAACCGCTGCCAGAATGCCCGACACGCCGATATGTTCGGCAATCAGATAAGAGGCAAACGGCAGCAGGAACAGCAGTACGATCTGCGTTGCGGGTTCATCGCCGCCCCAGCGGCTGAGGAAGCGCAATGAGCGGCCGTACAGCCAGCTCACCACGAAGCCTGCGAGAATACCGCCAATCGCCACCTTGAAGAATTCCAGGGTTGCGCCGCCGATGGTAAAGACCATCGTGCCCATCGCAACGGCCACGGCAAACTTCAGGGCGACCAGGCCGGAGGCGTCGTTCATCAGCGCCTCACCCTGTAAAATCCCCATGATTTTCTTCGGAATACGGCCTTCACCCACAATGCCGGACAGCGCCACGGCATCGGTTGGCGACAGCACGGCGGCCAGCGCAAAAGCCGGTATTAATGGAATACCCGGTACCGCCCAGTAGATCAGAAAACCAATCCCGACGACGGTGACCACCACCAGCGCCAGCGCCAGGCCGAAGATCTCGCGCCCGTGCTCAAGGAATTCGCGGGTGGGCGTTTTCCAGCCATCGGCAAACAGCAGCGGCGGGATAAACAGCACGAGGAACAGTTCGGGGTCAAATTCCACGTGCAGGCCAAACGTCGGCCACGCCAGCAGCGCGCCGATGGCAATTTGCATTAATGGCAGGGGGACCTGAAAGGGCAGTACGCGTGTAACCACCCCGGATAGCGAGACCACAAGGGTCATGATGAGTATTGTGAAGAAGATTTCCATGCGTTCCCTGTTTGCTGTGTTGCTTATGTACTCCGGAAGGCGTCGTGCCTTTTATTCTATCTTCTCCAGAGTAACGCAAAAGGCAACAGGATGAGTCCTGAAAATAAAAACGGGCGGCCTGAGCCACCCGTTTTCGCATCAATGGACAACTTAGATTGCCCAGCCGCCCGCGTAGAACGCTACCAGCGCAACGGCGATAATCACGGTGCCGACGTTCAGCTTGCGCCATTCACCGGAGACCAGACGACCAATCACCAGCGACGCGAAGCCGATCATAATGCCGGTCACGATGTTACAGGTCAGGACGATAAAGACCGCGGTAATCAGGCCAGACATCGCGTCCACGAAGTCCGCAAAGTCGATTTTCGCCACGTTGCTCAGCATCAGCAGGCCAACGTACATCAGCGCTGGCGCGGTCGCATACGCCGGAACCAGATAGGAGAGCGGAGAGAGGAACAGGATCAGCATGAACAGCACGCCGACGGTGATCGCCGTCAGGCCGGTTTTACCGCCTGCCGCCGTACCCGCTGCGGATTCGATGTACACCGCCGCAGGCGCCGCGCCCACCAGGCCGGAGAAGACGCTGCTCAGGGAGTCAGTGGTCAGCGCTTTGCCGCCATCAATAATCTGACCGTCTTTATCCAGCAGGTTCGCCTGACCGGCCACCGCACGAATGGTACCGGTCGCGTCAAACACGGCGGTCATGACCAGCGCCAGCACGCTTGGCAGGATCACCGGGTTCAGCGCGCCAACGATATCCAGGCTGCCAATCAGAGAGTTGCCTTTGTCATCGCTCAGCGACGGCATGGCGAAGATACCGGAGAAGTGTACGGTTGGATCGAAAATCAGGCCGACAATAGAAACGCCGATAATAGTCAGCAGAATGCCGCCAGGCACCTTCAGTTTTTCCAGACCGATAATCACCGCCAGACCGATCAGCGACATGATCACCGGGAAGCTGGCGAAGTGGCCCAGCGCTACAGGCAGACCGTCCAGCGGGTTCTTAATGACCAGACCGACACCGTTGGCGGCGATCAGCAACAGGAACAGGCCGATACCGATGCCGGTACCGTGCGCCACGCCCTGCGGCAGGTTGCGCAAAATCCAGCTACGGATGCCGGTCGCTGAAATCACGGTAAACAGCACACCCATCAGGAACACGGCACCCAGCGCAACCGGTACGCTGATGTGCTGACCCAGCACCAGGCTGAACGCGGTAAACGCGGTCAGAGAGATGGCGCAACCAATCGCCAGCGGCAGGTTCGCCCACAGACCCATCACGATGGAGCCCACGCCGGCCACAAGACAGGTCGCCACAAAGACAGCCGCTGGCGGGAAGCCTGCTTTGCCCAGCATGCCCGGCACAACGATGACGGAATAAACCATCGCCAGAAACGTTGTCAAACCGGCAACAATTTCCTGGCGCACGGTGCTGCCGCGGGCCGAAATTTTAAACATGGCGTCAAGTGAACCGCCAGTACGCGCAGATGGCGTAGACATAGAAAACATCCCCTGAGAGTTTTTTAGGAAGTCCGTAAGCGAGGTGGAGACGCCACTGCCAGCTGAACGTCAAATCCTTGTGTTGCGTTTGTGACGAAAGGGCGTCACAAAAAAAGCAAACGTTTAGCTCCGCGCTTACAAACGGGTGGTCAAATTAAGGCAAACGATTATCTAGCGTAATCCCCGCCCTTTTCAACTGAACTTTCTCGTTTTTCACTAAAATTCACTTATGACGCTGAAGAAATAAACAGAGGATGCGCAAACGTTATCGTCTATGCGCAATTTGTTTACATTTCAGTCCTCACCGGGAATAGATAACGGTCCCCCCTGTTCCAGGGTTCTTTGCCAGCCAGGGCTGTTCTCAACTTTTGTTTTCCATGCCTGAATATGCGGCAGATTAGCGATACCGCCGCGCGCCAGCAGCGCAAAGATCGGGAAGCTCATCTGGATATCGGCCATGCTGAGCGAATCCCCGGCAAACCAGCTGTTTTCGGCAAGATGTGACTCAATAAAGCGCGCATGGGTTTCCAGCTGACGGTTGAGATACGCTTTCTGCACCCCCTGCCCCAGCGCTTTGCCCAGGGTTCTGATACCAAACGGCACCGGCGGCTTGCCGAGGCTGTTGAAGACCAGCTTCATTAGCAGCAGCGGCATCAGGGATCCTTCGGCGTAATGCAGCCAGAAGCGGTATTGCACCTTATGCGCCGGATCTAAAGGCTTAAGGCGTGACTCGGCATCGTACGTCTCCTGCAGGTACTCCAGGATGGCGCCCGACTCTGCAAGGATCAGTCCGTTATCTTCGATAACCGGCGATTTGCCCAACGGATGCACCTTTTTAAGAGCCTCCGGTGCCAGCATGTTCTTTTCGCGCTGGTAGTGAACGATCTCATAAGGCAGGCCGAGTTCTTCCAGCGCCCAGATCGCGCGGTGCGAGCGCGACTGGTTAAGGTGGTGTACCGTGAGCATGGTTTTCTCCTGTTATTCATACTTTTTAACTATAGAAAATTGAACAACACCGCGAAAAAAATTCGTCGAAAAAACGGTCGATGAGGCTGGCGAAAAAACGGGTCTTGCATAGAATTAAAGTGTCAGCACAATCCGGAACCTCCCCAACCAGCTCGACACTGAGGGGTGCTGATGTCGGGGGAAACCCTCCCGTGAACCAGCGGGATAGAGTGAAAGACAAAGACCGGGAAAAACTAAAGCGCCCTTATGTGGCGCTTTAGTTCTTTATAATGCTTTTGCCGGGTGGCGCTTCGCTTACCCGGCCTACGTTCCCGGTTTTGTAGGCCGGGTAAGGCGCAGCCGCCACCCGGCAAACCGGCCGCACAATCTCAATCCTCTTCCAGCAACCGCGCCCCCGTCCCCTGCTCGCCCAGCCTGTCGCCGGGGTTACGCAACGGACAATCGCTACGCGACAGGCAGCCGCAGCCGATGCAGCCATCCAGCTCGTCACGCAGCGCGACCAGCGTATGAATACGCCTGTCCAGCTCTTCACGCCACTGGGACGACAGCTCTTTCCACTCTTTCGGGCTAAGCGTATGCCCTTCCGGCAGCACGCCAAACGCCTCGCCGATCGTGGCCAGGGGAATTCCGATTCGTTGCGCAATTTTGATAATCGCCACGTAGCGGAGCACGTCTCGGGTATAGCGGCGCTGGTTGCCGCCGTTGCGGATGCTTTTAATTAACCCTTTGCTTTCATAGAAGTGGAGCGCCGATACCGCAACGCCGCTTCGCTTCGCCACTTCGCCGGGGGTTAACAGCGCTTTAATGCGCGGCAATCTCTTTTCCATAAAACCTCTTTACCTCAAGTTAACTTGAGGAATTATACTCGCCCGCAGAGAAAACGACGAATTAACCGAGATAGTTGTATCTACAGAGGGGCAACCTTATGTCGCATCAGCAGATTATTCAGACGCTTATTGAATGGATTGATGAACATATCGACCAACCGTTGAACATTGATGTGGTCGCTAAAAAGTCGGGCTATTCGAAATGGTATTTACAGAGAATGTTCCGCACGGTCATGCATCAGACGCTGGGCGAGTACATTCGCCAGCGCAGACTGCTGCTGGCGGCGCAGGCGCTACGCTCAACGCAGCGGCCCATTTTTGATATCGCGATGGATCTGGGCTATGTGTCGCAACAAACCTTTTCCCGCGTGTTTCGCCGCGAGTTTGACCGCACGCCGAGCGACTATCGCCACCAGTTGAATTAATCACCCTCAGTGCAAAGGCTGCTGCTGCCAGGTCATAAATTCCTGGGGCGGCATCGCTTTCGCGAAGTGCCATCCCTGACAAAACTGGACGCCGCGCTTCAACAGCCAGCTTACCTGCTCTGCCGTCTCTACCCCTTCCGCAATGGTTTTCAGCCGCAGGCTTTGCGCCATCTCGATAATATGCTCGGCGATCAGGTGGCTGGTACTGTTGGTCGTTAAGGTATCGATAAACGATTTATCGATTTTCAGAATATCCACGTTCAGCGAGTAGAGGTTGTGCAGGTTCGAGTAGCCGGTACCGAAATCATCGATCGCGACTTCATAACCCGCCTGACGGAAAGCCTGAATCACCGGGGTGGTTTTTGGCACATCGATAAAACCGCGTTCCGTCACTTCTATTTTGATTTGCTGCGCACGGACGGCATAGTGGCGGGCCTTGTCGGAAATCATGGCGATCAGCCGCGAGGAGTGGAAATCCGTGGCCGACAGGTTAATCGAAATATAGAGATGCGGATGCTCGGCCAGGAAATGGCCCAGATCGTTGAACACCTCCTCAACGACATAGTCCGTAATCCGCTCGCTCATTCCCTCATTTTCCGCCAGCGGGATAAACTCAGCCGGGCTCATCACCTGCCCGTTAAAGCCAGGCCAGCGCAACAGCGCCTCCGCGCCCACACACTGATTATTCTTAATATCAATAATCGGCTGATAGTGGACGCAAAGCTGTCGTTTGTTCAGCGCGCGGTGCAGTAAGCGCCCCGGCGAATTAAGCTCACGATGGGTACGCGACCATACCAGCAAAATAATAATGCTGCAGATCATGCCCAGCGGCAGCGTCAACGTCGCCTGGTGATAAAGCGTTTCATAAAAGCGTTTATTTGATGTCGAGACAATGGCCGCAATCGGTCTTTTGGGAGATGTTACGATCGTATAAAAGCGGTTATCTTTTTGAAATACCGATTCCTTATCCCGAATCATCGAATTTAATAAAGAAACATTGGCTTTCTGGCTGACGGAAAAGAAAGCATTGGTTACTGTGTCGTACACACCCCAGGAGAGAGAATGATCCGCGGACATGACTTCGCTGTATGAAAGCGGATTGACGACCACCACATAATTTCCGCGCTGCATATATGTCATTTTATAGCCAGTATAAAATGGGGTATCGCGATAATAATAGATAGCGACGTCAGGTTTGCGCGTGTAATTAGCGACAGGAATGGCGTAGGGGTGATCCGGTGTAAAAACGGTCGAACAAAGAAAATTCTGACCTTCAGCGTAAATTAAATCGGCGACAAACAGGCGGCCACGAACAACGTTCAGCATATATTGACGGTGTTCCGGCGTGCAAAGCTCGCCCTGATATTTTACCGCCTCGTCCCTGGCCAGCTCAACCTGTTGAATAACCAGCTCTGTTTTGTCTAAAGCCAGTTCAGCAAATGTGCGTAGCTGGGCGCTTGTTTCAGACACGGCACGCAGTTGGGCAAACCATAGCGCAAGCATCACCGGCAGCATAACTACCATGATGATCCCTACCACCCTGAGCATTTTGCGCCGCGCGCTACGATTCATTTCCCGCCCTATATCCCTGCATGTTGTACGCCTGTAGTACTTAAGGCCGGATGCTTTGTTAAACAGGTGATTACGTTGCATGAATCATGCGAAGTTAGCAACTGACTTTTAGTATTAAAAATCTTAAATTTCGTTATGCCGATAATATTTTCCCGTAAGTTAAACTGTAAGTATTCGTTCCGTTTCAATTAAGGAAAATAATTATCCAGCTCGTCAGGCAGACGGGAAGATAACACAACAGACAATCGTTGATTAAGCCAAACGTCTGACAGCATGAAAAAAGTACAATTTCATCATGACGTTTTATGCTATTTGCTCTGAGCCATTGTGTTCGTTGATTTATAAATAGTCAGCCTACACCACAATATTTTGAGTATTGGCGGAGAATAACGCCCCTCTTATAAAAACCGAATTTGCGCTATCCCCACTTGCCCGAAGGGCATTTTCGGCACGCTGTGACTCCGCCTCCTCGTGCGCCGAAGGCAGGACCAGCCCGCGCAATCGCCTTTTCTGAGGAATAAAATCCTCTTTTTTGATCGTTCAGATACTGGCGAATAAATCAACAAATGTGATATAGTTCACACATATTTTGTAACGAGAAACACCGTTTCATTCAGTTCGTCTGTTTTATAGAGGATGGGTTTTATGGCAACCATTACTACCAGCATGGTTCTCCTGCGCTGGCCTTTGTTGAGTGCGGTACTGATGTTTTTAGCCAGCACGCTGAACATTCAGTTTCGTAAATCTGACTATGCGGGTCTTGCTGTCATCAGCACCCTGCTGGGGCTGGGTGCGGCCTGCTGGTTTGCAACGGGCCTGCTTGGCATCACCCTGCTGGATATCGCCGCCGTCTGGGAAAATATTAAAGTGGTGATGGTTGAGGCGATGAGCCACACGCCGCCAGACTGGCCGATGGTGATTACCTGATCCCTGACGGAATAAAAAAACCCAGACGCTAGTCTGGGTTTTTTGTTTTCAGCACGCGGAAATCAGAACGGAATGTCGTCGTCGAAATCCATTGGCGGTTCGTTAGACGGCGCCGGAGCAGACTGCTGCTGCGGACGAGACTGTGCGCCGCCGCTGAACTGGTTGCCGCCCTGCGGCTGCTGAGGCTGACCCCAACCGCCCTGCTGCTGGCTCTGACCGCCACCTGCCGGTGCACCACCGCCCTGACGGCCACCCAGCATCTGCATGGTACCGCCCACGTTGACCACGACTTCTGTGGTGTACTTCTCAGCGCCGGCCTGATCGGTCCATTTGCGGGTACGCAGCTGGCCTTCGATATAGACCTGAGAACCTTTACGCAGATACTCACCGGCCACTTCGGCCAGTTTGCCAAACAGCACTACGCGGTGCCATTCGGTCTGCTCTTTCATCTCACCGGTCGCTTTATCACGCCAGGATTCGGAAGTAGCCAGCGTAATGTTGGCAACTGCGCCACCACTCGGCATGTAGCGTACTTCCGGGTCCTGGCCCAGATTACCGACGAGAATCACCTTGTTTACGCCTCTGCTGGCCATGTTCGTGTCTCCTGAATACGTTTCTTAATAGTGTAAACGCGCGAGTGTACCATTTCCATGCTGCACTTTGATAGTTGCGTAGCACGTTCCAGAGTTCTCTCGCAACTCCACATTGTTACACAGCCAATCAGAAAATGCATTCCAATACTGTATATTCAAACAGGTCAAATTGTGTCATAATTAGCCGTTTCTGACAGCCGTTTGTCCTTCAAACAAATCAGGCAATCCGTGTTCCAACCGGGAAAGGTGAATGGATAAGATCGAAGTTCGGGGCGCCCGCACCCACAATCTCAAGAATATCAACCTCATAATCCCTCGCGACAAACTCATTGTCGTGACCGGGCTTTCGGGGTCTGGCAAATCCTCACTGGCTTTCGACACTTTGTATGCCGAAGGACAGCGTCGTTACGTTGAATCGCTCTCTGCGTACGCGCGTCAGTTCCTGTCGCTGATGGAAAAACCGGATGTCGACCACATTGAAGGGTTGTCCCCTGCTATCTCTATCGAGCAGAAGTCCACCTCGCATAACCCGCGTTCAACGGTCGGTACCATTACCGAAATTCATGACTACCTGCGTCTGCTGTATGCTCGCGTGGGCGAGCCGCGCTGCCCGGACCACGACGTCCCGCTGGCGGCCCAGACCGTAAGCCAGATGGTGGATAACGTGCTGTCGCAGCCGGAAGGCAAACGCCTGATGCTGCTGGCGCCGATCATTAAAGAGCGAAAAGGCGAACACACCAAAACGCTGGAAAACCTGGCAAGCCAGGGCTATATCCGCGCCCGTATCGACGGCGAGGTGTGTGACCTGTCCGACCCGCCAAAGCTGGAGCTGCAGAAGAAGCACACCATCGAAGTGGTGATTGACCGCTTTAAGGTGCGCGACGATCTCGCCACGCGTCTGGCGGAATCTTTTGAAACGGCGCTGGAACTCTCTGGCGGCACGGCCGTGGTCTCCGATATGGACGACCCAAAAGCGGAAGAGCTGCTCTTCTCCGCCAACTTCGCCTGCCCGATTTGCGGCTACAGCATGCGCGAGCTCGAGCCGCGCCTGTTCTCATTCAACAACCCGGCGGGCGCGTGCCCGACGTGTGACGGCCTGGGTGTTCAACAATATTTCGACCCGGACCGCGTGATCCAGAACCCGGAGCTGTCGCTGGCGGGCGGGGCCATTCGCGGCTGGGACAAGCGTAACTTCTACTACTTCCAGATGCTGAAATCGCTGGCAGAGCACTACAAGTTTGACGTCGAAGCACCGTGGGCGAGCCTGAGCCCGAACGTGCACAAAGTGATCCTGTTCGGTTCCGGCAAAGAGAACATCGAGTTCAAGTATATGAACGATCGCGGCGATACCTCCGTGCGCCGCCACCCGTTCGAAGGGGTGCTGCACAACATGGAGCGCCGCTACAAAGAGACCGAATCCAGCGCGGTGCGCGAGGAGCTGGCGAAGTTCATCAGCAACCGCTCCTGCGCCACCTGTGAAGGAACGCGTCTGCGTCGCGAAGCGCGCCACGTGTTTGTGGAAAACACCGCGCTGCCGACCATCTCAGACATGAGCATCGGCCATGCGATGGACTTCTTCAACAATCTGAAGCTCTCCGGCCAGCGCGCGAAAATCGCCGAAAAAGTGCTGAAAGAGATTGGCGATCGCCTGAAATTCCTGGTGAACGTCGGCCTGAACTACCTGACGCTTTCCCGCTCGGCAGAAACGCTCTCCGGCGGTGAAGCCCAGCGTATCCGTCTGGCGAGCCAGATTGGCGCGGGCTTAGTCGGCGTGATGTACGTGCTGGATGAGCCGTCCATCGGCCTGCACCAGCGCGACAACGAGCGCCTGCTCGGGACGCTGGTTCACCTGCGCAACCTCGGCAACACGGTAATTGTGGTCGAGCACGATGAAGATGCGATCCGCGCGGCCGACCACGTCATCGACATTGGCCCAGGCGCTGGCGTGCACGGCGGCCAGGTGGTCGCGGAGGGAACGCTGAAGGACATCATGGCGGTACCCGAATCGCTGACCGGCCAGTACATGAGCGGCAAGCGTAAGATTGAGGTGCCAAAACAGCGCGTAGCGGCAGATCCGGAAAAAGTGCTGAAGCTGACCGGCGCGCGCGGCAACAACCTGAAAGACGTCACCCTGACGCTGCCGGTTGGCCTGTTTACCTGCATCACCGGCGTGTCCGGTTCCGGCAAATCGACGCTGATCAACGATACGCTGTTCCCGATTGCGCAGACGGCGCTGAACGGCGCGACGCTGGCCGAGCCTGCACCGTACCGCGACATCCAGGGTCTGGAGCATTTTGATAAAGTTATCGACATCGACCAGAGCCCGATTGGCCGTACCCCGCGCTCTAACCCGGCAACCTATACCGGCGTCTTCACGCCCGTACGTGAACTCTTTGCCGGTGTGCCGGAAGCGCGTTCACGCGGCTATACGCCAGGACGCTTCAGCTTTAACGTGCGCGGCGGTCGCTGCGAAGCGTGCCAGGGCGACGGCGTGATCAAGGTTGAGATGCACTTCCTGCCGGATATCTACGTGCCGTGCGACCAGTGCAAAGGCAAACGCTATAACCGCGAAACGCTGGAGATTAAGTACAAAGGCAAGACCATCCACGAAGTGCTGGACATGACCATCGAAGAGGCGCGCGAGTTCTTTGACGCTGTGCCCGCGCTGGCGCGTAAGCTGCAAACGCTGATGGACGTCGGCCTGACCTACATTCGTCTTGGGCAGTCCGCCACCACGCTGTCCGGCGGTGAAGCGCAGCGCGTGAAGCTGGCGCGTGAGCTGTCAAAACGCGGCACCGGTCAGACGCTTTACATTCTGGATGAGCCGACCACCGGCCTGCACTTTGCCGACATCCAGCAGCTGCTCGAGGTTCTGCATCAGCTCAGAGACCAGGGCAACACCATCGTGGTCATCGAACATAACCTGGACGTGATTAAAACCGCGGACTGGATTGTCGATCTCGGCCCGGAAGGCGGCAGCGGCGGCGGTGAAATTCTCGTCTCCGGTACGCCAGAGACCGTTGCAGAGTGCGAAGCCTCGCACACCGCGCGCTTCCTTAAACCGTTGCTGTAATTGTCACACGGAGAGTTGCTGTCGGGTGGTTTCCGGCAGCAGCTCAACCGCCTGCTGATAGGACGCGTCCACCAGGTAGTAAATCTGCGATCCAGGAATCGACCCATCCAGATAGACGGTGCTCCAGTGCGCCTTATTAAGGTGCTTGCTCGGCCTCACGTCATCATGCTGCTGGCGTAGCAAATCCGCCAGTTCAGGGCTGGTTTTCAGCGACGCCGCCGGACGGCCTTCCACCTCTTTCACCATCGCAAACAGGACATCTCCCACCTTAATCTGCGTGGCTTTCCAGTCGCTATGAACGCTCTGCTCCGCGCCGGGCTTGCTCATGCAGTACTGAAGTATCTCCGAAATTGTCATCTTTATTCCCCTTGTAGCGTGGCGATAATTTTACGCGAACCACCGTGAATGCGATGCTCTCCCAGCCAGATCCCCTGCCACGTTCCCAACAGCAGCCGCCCGTTGTGAACCGGCAGCATCAACGACACGCCCAGCAGGGAAGATTTAATATGGGAAGGCATATCGTCCGCCCCCTCATAGTCATGCTCGTAAGGCGCGTTGTCCGGGACGCTCTTCAGAAAATGGTGCTCCATGTCGGACCGGACGGTAGGATCGCAATTTTCATTAAGCGTGAGAGAGGCTGACGTGTGCTGAAGCAGCAGATGCAGCAAACCCGTTTTCACCCGCGACAGATCGCGGAGTTTCCCGATGACTTCATCCGTCACCAGGTGAAATCCGCGTGGTTTAGCGCTTAAGGTCAGGGTCTGTTGATACCACATGTGCTGCTCCGTGATGAAAGATGAATCTTTCTAAGTGTGCAGCAAGAAGACGAAAGGTAAAACCCGCAGCAGCGAGATTTGATTAAAAAAGAGTCAAACCCGCTGCCGGGTACTTAATACTCCGAGTTGACGATCACCTCTTCGCCAAACTTTCCGGCCATCGGCAGCGGTCGATAGGTCGAGTTAGAGGCACGCAATACCCTGATCCCTCTGGCTCCCACGTCATGCGCGGCGGTGATGTCGTTATCCGAATCGCCGTAGAATACCTTGATATTTTTCTTTTCCAGCCACTGGGTTTTGGTGTTTTGCCCTTCTTTGTCACCGGCAAAAATGACCGGATTCATGCTGGTCGCCGGGATCTGGAAATCATCCTGCAGCGTTTTAGAGACGGTTTCGGTTTTGGTCTGACTGCGGCCGGTAACAAAGTAGATGCTGTCACCGCGCTTCACGTGCATGGCAATAAGCGCACGGGCAACCTCTTTCGGGATGCTGAATTCGTCCCAGCCGTTATTCATTTTTTCCCAGAATTCCGGGTTCTTCAGATACGCTTCGCTGTCGGGTGAATACGTTTTCTTCCCGCGCCAGAAGCCAGGGCTTGAGAACAGTACGGTATCGTCAATGTCAAAACCCACGGCCATTGGCGCGCGGCCGATCAGGCTGTTTTCGATTTGAGCCACGGAAACCCAGTGAATGGGCGCCTGCTCGGCGAGAATGGCGGCGGTGGTGCCGGTGTAAAGCGGCGTCGGGGCAGAAGCTCGCGCGACGACGGCGCTGTTAAGCGAGAACAATAAGCAGGCGGCGCTGAGCGCCAGTGTGATCTTGCGCATATTTTCCCCTGAATATTCAGTTTGTTATCGTTTTAATTTGAGCGGATGGTCAAAAAACTATCCGACCATAACCCCAGCGGGAGATGAAGGGAAGGAGTTTTTGCTTATGAAGCGGAATAAAAAGAAGACGATCACAGAATGCCGGGCAACGTTTTTGTGCGGCCTGATACCCTCACCCCAGCCCTCTCCCACGGGGAGAGGGTCGGTTGGTAAGTGCTTACATTACAGCAGCAAACGCCTGCGCCACGCGATGAACGTTGCTGGCATTCAGGCCCGCCACGCACATACGGCCGCTGGCGATCAGGTAGACGCCGAACTCTTCCCGCAGACGATCGACCTGCGCCGCGCTCAGACCGGTATAGCTGAACATCCCGCGCTGCTTGAGCAGATAGTCGAAGTTATGTCCCGGCACGGCCTCTTTCAGCACGTAAACCAGCTCCTGACGCATGGCCAGGATGCGCTTACGCATCGCTTCCACTTCGGCAAGCCAGGACGCTTTCAGCAGTTCGTCACCGAGAACCGTCGCCACCACCTGCGCACCAAAGTTTGGCGGGCTGGAGTAAATGCGGCGCACCGTCGCCTTCAGCTGGCCCAGGACGCGACCCGCCGCTTCGGCGTCTTCACAGACCACGGACAGACCGCCAACGCGTTCACCGTAAAGGGAGAAGATTTTAGAGAAGGAGTTGCTGACCAGAGCAGGCAGCCCGGCGCTGGCCACGGCGCGGATGGCGTAAGCATCTTCTTCCATGCCCGCGCCAAAGCCCTGGTAGGCGATGTCGAGGAACGGAATCAGGTCGCGGGCCTTCAGTACCTCAATCACCGCATCCCACTGGGCGTTGGTGAGATCCGCCCCGGTCGGGTTATGGCAGCATGGGTGCAGCAGCACAATGCTGCGCGCCGGTAGGGTGTTCAGTTTTTCCAGCAGAGCTTCAACGCGCACGCCGTTCGTTTCGCTGTCGAACCACGGATAGGTCGCCACGTTGAAACCTGCGCCCTCGAAGATCGCAACGTGGTTTTCCCACGTCGGGTCACTGACCCATACGCCTGAATCCGGGAAGTATTTTTTCAGGAAGTCTGCACCCACTTTCAGCGCACCCGAGCCGCCCAGCGTCTGGATGGTCGCCACGCGTTTTTGCGCGAGCACCGCGTGATCGGCACCGAATAACAGCGGAGCGATGGTGTTGCGGTAGGCGTTTAACCCTTCCATCGGCAGATAAAGAGAAGCACCGTGTGGAACAGCGTTCAGACGCGCTTCGGCTTCGGCAACGGCTTTTAATTGAGGAATGATGCCATCCTCGTTGTAATACAGACCGATGCTGAGGTTCACTTTGTCGCTGCGAGGATCTTCTTTGAAACGCTCCATTAAGGAGAGGATAGGGTCGCCGGCATAGGCGTCAACTTTCTGAAACACGCGATGGTTCTCCGGAATTCGATGAGGCAGGGATTTCAACAATAAACCGGAACATCACTCAACACCACCCCTTAAGATTATCCTGCGATCGGCATAGGTTTTTTGCGTCCTCTCGCCATGACATTTACCCAATATTTTCCCCTTCTCGCTTTCCGTAATGTGGCTCCTGCGCAACCGCGCATTCACTGATTCAAGGAGTTCACATCATGGATTCACAATTTATTGGTTCAGTTATTAACGCCCTGCCGCTGGAACATATGATCGGCGGTCCGCTGCAGGCGATGATCAAAGCACAGGTCCAGGCGAGCAAGGCCTATACCGACTTCCTGCTCTCCGTCTGTATTAAAGACGGCAAAGCTGTCGCGATCGAGTTCGATTACGACGAAACCGTGGTAGACGAACAGGGGGTCAATAAAGGCAGCGTGACCCGTAAGATGAGTATTCCGCTCCTGGCGGCGGTCACCCACCCCATCATCTGTATCGAGGACGGTACCATCGACTTTGAGCTGGAAGTGAGCCAGAGCGAAGCCAGTTCCAGCAGCACCGAAGCGGAGGCCTCCGTGGAAGCGTCCGTCGGCTGGGGCGTTTTCAAAGCGAAAATGACCGGCAAGGTCTCCCATAAATCGGAGCAGACCCGTTCGACCGATACACGCGCGAAATATTCCATTCATACCCAGATTAAACGCCAGGAGCCACCTGAAGCTCTGCAGCGCGTGATTGATTACCTGACCAACGCCAAAACCAAGCCTGTCGCCGCGCAATAATCTTCCACGCCGCGACATACGTGCGATTCCGTAACGCAGGGGCTACCCGGGTAGCCCTTTTTCCAGGAGCGAAATATGTCTTTTAAAAAATGGCTGCGCGGCGGCAAGGATGAGGAGCCGGAAAACAGGGCGGGCAAAGAGGATGAAGGCACGCCGCCGGTACAGGAAAACACGCTTCCATCGCCTCCAGCCGATATTCCCGGCGTGCCGATCTCGCTTGAAGATATCACGCGTGGGATGCAGTACGCGGCCACTGCGGCCAACGAACTGATTGCTCAGCAGTATATGAAGGCGCTGGATCCCTTTTTCGAACCCGCAGAAGACGGTTCGTTAATTCCACGCACGGTACAGCTGGCGCTGGATGAAAAGCACTACTTTGACCTGCCCTTAGTCGCGCTTTCGACACCGCGCGGGCTGATGCTGGAAAAGATGAAGGTCAACCTGACGATCCGTACGGAAGGCATGCAGGCGCCTTCCCGCCAGTCCGGTGAAAACGAATTTGGCCGCTTTCACGTCAGCCTTTCGCCTTCCAGCGATAACAAAGGCGGGCGTGACAGCCGCCACGTCGATGTAGAGATGCAATTTACCGCACTTGAGCCACCGGAAAGCGTCATGCGTTTGATTGACGAATACACCAACAAGGTGATTCCCCGCCCGAAAGCAGAGGAGACTCCGTAATGCAAAAACAACCAGAACGTACAGGTGACAGGGGCATTCAGCTTATTTGCCAGTTTGAAGGGCTGAGGCTGGAGCGTTATCGCGATGCCGTAGGTTTATGGACCATCGGCTACGGCCATTTGATCCTCAAAGAGGAGATGGAAAAGCTCACCAAAATTACCACCGGTGAAGCCAAAGATCTGCTGCGCAAAGATCTGAAACGCACCGAGGACGGCGTGAAAAAACTGCTGAACAACGCTTCGACGCAGAACCAATTCGACGCGCTGGTTTCGTTCGCCTTCAACCTTGGCGTGGGCAATTTAAAGAAATCCACGCTGCTCAAAAAATTCAACGCAGGCGATATCCAGGGCGCCGCACTGCAGTTCAAAAGCTGGAATAAGGCAGGCGGTAAGGTTTTGACCGGGCTTACCCGACGCCGCGAGGCGGAAATGAAGCTATTTCTTAGTTAATTCAACAGGAAAATTACAATGAAACCACTTTACATAGTGAAAATGGCCGTACTGTCTGTTTCGTTATTCAACGTGTTACAGGCAACCGCCGCCATGCCAACCTGCGAAGAGGAAATAAAGGAAGCCAACACCTTTTTATCTTCTCAGGGTATGGTGCCCGTCAATAACGTGACCGATCTGGCGACAACGCTTCGTCATATAAAAAATTTTGGGCGCCTGCCCGACCGCTATATTACCTCGGATGAGGCCAAACGCCTCGGCTGGTCGGGAAGTGAAAGCGAATCGCTTTGGGGTCTTAAACCCACCAATCAAAAATGGATCGGTGGCGATAAATACAGCGATCGCGCTCTTCCTTCCAGTCAGCCCTGGCTTAGCGCGGATATCGATGTCGTGAAGGGGTATCGCTCTCCCAAGCGTTTGATTTACAGCCTGTCAGGGCAACAGCGCTTTATTACGACCGATAAGTATCAGCATATTGTTGAGCTGGATCCCTGCCAATAATAAGCGCCCGTTACGATAATAAATCCCCTTTTCCGAGGGGATTTATCCTTGCAGAGGATGAACGTATGTCTGACATCTATCTCCCGACCCTCATCAGTGAAGCCTTGCTGGCTTTTTCAGGTTTATTTGGCGGCGTCAGTATCTCGTTTTTCTGGCAACCGCAGCGATTGCACCAGCACAGCCGATTTATGGCAGGCATTATTTTTGGTGGAATCAGCATGGGCGCGGCCGTCGCATTAGGTGGATTAGCAGCCCGCTGGTTAAAGATAGACCTTAATCAGGCCGATATCACGCTTGGTTTAGGGTATATCCTCGGGGCAATGAGTAATGGCCTGATCGTCTGGCTGGCAAACTTTTTTCGCCGGCATGAACAGCGCGATATTTTTGATGTTGCAAGCGTCATCAAAAGTAAAGTCAGACATGAATCACTTTCTCCGCCTGATTTAACCCACAACAAACCCGATGGAGAATAAATGCTTAACATAATGAATGGCTGGGTGCTTCCCTTTATTATCTTCGTCGACCTGATAACATCGCTGCTGATTTTGTTTGCCGCCTATAGCCGAAGAGTCCATGCCCTGCCGGTAATGTGTAAAATTGGCTTAGCCGCCCTCGCCTTTGGTTTTTTTGGTGAGAGCAGCTTAAACATGAAATTTATTCTTACCGGTGCTGATATACTGAGTGACAGCTTTCCATTTTGGCTATTGCAGGACTTCGGAACGCTGGTGGTGGTGATATATTATTTCAAATCTCAGTACCGTTAAAAAAACAAAGCGCAACAGAGGTCTGTCTGTTGCGCTTTTCTTTTAACGCATTTTGACTGCAGCCCTTCGCTTTGCTGAAAATCGGCTAATTAGACATATATTTAAAATAGAGCATTGCGGCCTGCGTTCGATTGTTGACCTGTAGTCGGTGAAAGATGGATTCCAGATGCACTTTGACCGTACCTGCGCTGATATTCAATTGCCGGCTGATCTGCTTATTTGTTCCTCCATTCGCCAGCAGCTTAAGAACTTCCTTCTGCCGACGACTCAGGGAATAGATTGGCAAACCGCCAGTGGGTTGTTCTCGCTGGACCACGGCTTGCTCCGGAAAACAGACCACCCCCGAGGAAACCATGCAAAGTATCTGGCTGATTTTCTCCGCGGGGAGATCCTTGGTAAAAATGCCCTTAATGCTTTGGCGGATGTAGAAGTTGAATATCTTATCCGTCGTTTTTCGTAACATCACCACGATCGGTAGCTCAGGCCAGTTTGTCATCAAATTAGTGATAAAATCACGGCACTTCATTTCACCATCCAGCAAAATAATGCTGACCGGCATAGAGGTTAAAATTGCGTGTGCATCTTCAAAGTTGTTCGCTGCAAAAACAGTGCATTCCGGCATGACGCG
The DNA here is from genome assembly GCF_007035645.1 of Enterobacter asburiae. Classification (NCBI taxonomy): domain Bacteria; kingdom Pseudomonadati; phylum Pseudomonadota; class Gammaproteobacteria; order Enterobacterales; family Enterobacteriaceae; genus Enterobacter; species Enterobacter asburiae. Next base: position 319,494 of record NZ_AP019632.1, on the reverse strand, counting down.
TTCCAGCTCTGTTTTCATACCGTGAATGAAGATCGGTAATTCATCGATCATTAATATATTCATCGTAGCATAACCCCGTGTGAAATCTATTTTCTTAGGTTATTCAACCAACTTATTCCGAAATTAAGTATGCGTGCTATTACAAAACTGTAAAAACAGCATTCGGCATAAGGCAAATGTCATATATCCAAAGCAAAAAGTTAAGCAGTACTAAACATTAAACATAGCCATGTTTAATTAAGAACGATCTTATCGTTATTAAAAACAGCCTGGGCTCAATAGCATATTCCCAGAAATATTGCTGGCACTTATTATTTTACTGCACGCGTGCCATCCACCTACATATTAATATTTCAATGAGGTCATTTATGACAATACTAACAGTGTATTTCTGTGGTACTGGATCTAATAAATTTGATGAGTCTCATGCTAATTACTGGAACGGCGAGCTCATCTCTTCTCTGGCAGCCAATAACAAGGGTAAAGAGTTCGCCGAATGGGTCATTCTTGATGGCCCGGGGAGCGGCAATCTACAAAGCGATGAGCTTTGGGTCAAAAGCGGAGAATATTCTCAGCTTCGCGCCCAGCTTCTGGGCAGCGGCTGGAATGAGAATGTTCAGCATGCGATCAATATTATCAAAGGACACGTTGACTGGCAGCGTGAGAAGCTCACAAAAGAAAACTATGAGCAGCTTAAAAAGGCGGGTGTACCGATTCAGGACGTTGAGGTTACCGGCTCATTTTGGTGGCGCAAATATGACTATGGCGATCGTAAAGTGACCCAGCAGGCGCTGCAGCAGCAAATCATCAAAACCTTCCGCCAGGGTCAGATCCTGCCCACTCAGGTGAACCTTGTTGGGTGGAGCCGGGGCGGAATTAGCTGCCATATGCTTGCCAATGCAATGCTTGCCGATCCCCTTTTAACGACGATTCCGGTGAATATTTTTGCGGTCGATCCGGTTCCGGGTATGGGTAATTTCCAGGCGGACAAAGTCACTCTGGGCAGCAACGTGAAGGAGTATGTGGCTTTCTATGCCAGACATGAGCGATCAAAAGGTTTCTCGTGCGTCATTCCACAGACCGATAGCGCGACAAAAGTCCATATTTATCCCATGTCTGGTCGCCACGCTACGCTGGTAGGGAATGCTTCGGCCAATGGGAATAGCGGGGAAAAAGTGGTCCATGAGCCCGGCACGATCGTGCGTCATTTCGCCGAAGTTTGCCTGCAAAGATGGGGCGTCACGCTGGATAAAAAGCTCAATCTGGATGGAGTGCAGCTGCTGGAATTGCATCAGGCCATTCAGCGTAACGCTCCGCTATTCGCCGAAATGCAGAAAACGGTGTACACCATTTCGGAAAACGATGGGGGGGAGCGTTATGTCTCGTTGGGCAGCACCGGAAAACGGTTCTCGTCCATCCAGGGTTCGCGCTTCAGTCCGGAGTCAGGGCTCGCGTCGGATTATTTGACTAATCAGGCGATCTATAACGTGTTGAAATAAGCGTTACGCGTCCAACGGCAGCTAATGCCGTTGGACGACTATCTGCGAGTCTCAGTCGATGTACTTCATCGCAACCCTTGACGTCAGGCGCGTGATAAGTTCGTAAGCACTCACTTTCGTAATTTCAGCAATGCGTTCGACGGGCAAACCTTCACCCCACATCACGACATCGTCGCCGGGCTTATCCTGGGCTTCAGGCCCCAGATCGACACAAATCATGTCCATCGCCACGCGGCCGACGATCTTCACCTCGCGACCGTTGACCAGAACCGGCGTACCCGACGGCGCGGCGCGCGGATAGCCGTCACCATAGCCCATCGCCACCACTCCGAGACGGGTATCACGCTCGCTGGTCCAGGTACCGCCGTAGCCCACCGGCTCGCCCGCTTTATGGTCACGCACGGCAATCAGGTTAGAGACCAGCGACATGACCGGCTGGAAGCCAAAGTCCGGCCCCCAGGGTTTGTTCTCCAGCGGCGACACGCCGTAGAGAATGATGCCCGGTCGCGCCCAGTCGAAGTGCGACTGCGGCCACAGCAGAATACCGCCGGATGCCGCAATCGAGCGCATCCCCGGCTTGCCTTCGCAGAAGGTGTTAAAGATATCCAGCTGGCGCTCGGTCGCACCGCACTCGGGCTCATCGGCGCGGGCGAAGTGGCTGACGATATTCACCGGCTGGCGCACGTTTTTGCACCGGCATAAGCGCTGATAAAACGCTTCCGCGCTTTCCGGACGCACGCCCAGACGGTGCATGCCCGTGTCGAGCTTCATCCAGGCGGTCACCGGCTCGCTCAGCTCGGCGGTTTCCAGTGCGGCGAGCTGTTCTTCGTTATGTACCGCCGTGTGCAGATGCTGGTCAGCGATGGTCGGTAAATCTGTGGCTTCGAAAAAGCCTTCGAGGAGCAGAATGGGTTGGGTAATGCCGCCCGCGCGCAGGCGGAGGGCTTCTTCAAGACGGGCGACGCCAAAGGCGTCGGCATCGGGGAGCGTTCGCGCGGTCTCAAGAAGACCGTGTCCGTAAGCGTTCGCTTTCACGACTGCAACGAGCTTGCTGGCAGGCGCCAGTTCACGCAGACGTTGCAGGTTGTGTCGCAGAGCGCGGCGGTTAATAACAACAGTTGCCGCTTGCATTTGAATTCCTTAGAAATTACTCATCATCATATTGAGGACCGGCATAGTTGTCGAAACGCGACCACTGTCCGTTAAAGGTCAGACGCACCGTCCCGATTGGGCCGTTACGTTGTTTACCAATAATAATTTCGGCGATCCCTTTCAGGTCGCTGTTCTCGTGATAAACCTCATCACGGTAGATAAACATGATTAAGTCGGCATCCTGCTCGATGGAGCCGGACTCACGCAGGTCAGAGTTGACCGGGCGCTTGTCGGCACGTTGTTCCAGAGAGCGGTTCAGCTGCGACAGCGCGACGACCGGTACGTGCAGCTCTTTGGCTAACGCCTTGAGCGAGCGGGAAATCTCCGCAATTTCAAGCGTACGGTTGTCGGAAAGCGACGGGACGCGCATCAGCTGAAGGTAGTCGATCATGATGAGGCCGATGCCGCCGTGTTCACGGGCGATACGGCGCGCGCGGGAGCGCACTTCCGTCGGCGTCAGGCCGGAGGAGTCATCGATATAGATGTTACGTTTTTCCAGCAGAATGCCCATGGTGCCGGAAATGCGCGCCCAGTCTTCATCATCGAGCTGGCCGGTACGAATTCGGGTCTGATCCACGCGCGACAGCGACGCCAGAGAACGCATCATAATCTGCTCGGAGGGCATCTCAAGGCTGAAGATCAATACCGGCTTATCCTGCAACATCGCCGCGTTTTCGACGAGGTTCATCGCAAAGGTAGTTTTACCCATCGACGGACGCGCGGCGACGATAATCAAATCCGACGGCTGCAGACCAGCGGTTTTCTTGTTCAAATCGTCATAGCCGGTGTTTACCCCGGTCACACCGTCGTGCGGCTGCTGGAACAGCTGTTCGATACGGGCAACGGTGGCGTCGAGGACATCGGCGATGTTTTTTGGACCTTCGTCTTTATTGGCGCGGCTTTCGGCGATTTTAAAGACGCGGGATTCAGCCAGATCGAGCAGGTCTTCGCTGGTACGCCCCTGTGGATCAAAACCGGCTTCGGCGATCTCATTCGCCACCGAAATCATCTCGCGGACGACGGCACGTTCGCGCACGATATTGGCATACGCGCTGATGTTCGCCGCACTAGGCGTGTTTTTTGACAGTTCCGCCAGATAGGCAAACCCGCCGCAGCTGTCGAGCTGACCAAGGCGCTCCAGCGATTCCGCGAGCGTGATCAGATCGATTGGGCTGCCCGACTCCTGCAGACGCGCCATTTCGGTAAAGATGTGGCGGTGCGGGCGGGTGTAGAAATCTTCCGCCACGACGCGCTCGGCGACGTCGTCCCAGCGCTCGTTATCCAGCATTAAACCGCCCAACACCGACTGTTCCGCTTCAATCGAGTGCGGCGGGACCTTTAACCCTGCGACCTGGAAATCACGCTCGCGAGGTTCAGTCTGTTTGTTGAAGGGTTTGTTTCCTGCCATAGTGAATGGAGTTACCGAGATAAAGAGTGGGTCGAAAGATTACCATATTTTTCTTACGGAGGGAGCATGGCAACGCGCATTGAATTCCAGAAACACGGTGGGCCAGACGTACTGAAAGCGGTGGAGTTCACCCCTGCCGCGCCTGGCGAAAACGAAGTGCAGGTTGAAAACAAAGCCATAGGCATAAACTACATCGACACTTATATTCGCGGCGGTCTCTACCCGCCGCCGTCAATGCCGAGCGGCCTGGGCACCGAGGCGGCCGGGGTCGTCGTCAAAGTGGGCAGCGCGGTTAAGCATATTAAAGAGGGCGACCGCGTGGTGTACGCGCAGTCTGCGCTGGGCGCTTACAGCTCCGTCCACAACGTTCCGGCGGATAAAGCCGCCCTGCTGCCTAACGCTATCTCCTTCGAGCAGGCGGCGGCCTCGTTCCTGAAAGGTCTGACGGTTTACTACCTGCTGCGCAAAACCTATGAAATTAAGCCCGACGAGCAGTTCCTGTTCCATGCCGCAGCGGGTGGCGTCGGGCTCATCGCCTGTCAGTGGGCAAAGGCGCTGGGCGCGAAGCTGATCGGCACCGTCGGAAATGCACAAAAAGCGCAGCGCGCGCTGCAGGCGGGCGCCTGGCAGGTGATTAACTATCGTGAAGAGAGCATTGTTGAGCGGCTGAAGGAGATCACCAGCGGCAAAAAAGTGCGCGTGGTGTATGACTCGGTGGGGAAAGACACGTGGGAAGCGTCGCTGGACTGTCTGCAGCGCCGTGGTCTGATGGTCAGCTTCGGCAATGCGTCTGGCGCGGTCACCGGCGTTAATCTCGGTATTCTGAATCAGAAAGGTTCGCTGTATGTGACTCGCCCTTCCCTGCAAGGATACATCACCAACCGGGAAGAACTTGAGGAAGCCAGCAACGAGCTGTTCTCGCTGATCGCCAGCGGCGTCATCAAAGTGGATGTGGCAGATGCGCAGAAATTCGCGCTGACCGATGCGCAGCGCGCGCATGAGGTGCTGGAAAGCCGGGCGACGCAGGGGTCGAGCTTGTTGATTCCCTGAGCCCCAAAAAGAAATTGGGCTTCCCGTGGGAAGCCCTTTCTTTTTTTAGTTCGGCTGTATGTAGGGTACAGCTCGATGAATTCTTTAACGGCAGCCATAGTGACAGATTCGATAACTAAATCCTATTCTGTTCTAAGCCATGCCGCCGGAAAAGTTACAAGTATGTGACGAACCCCTCAATACCTTAGTAACGGAAGCGGTTATTGCGCTGATAACTGGGCACTTTTGGCGCTTTAATCGCCCGAATCACCCACACGACCGCAATGGCCAGCAGTAGCCACGGCAACAGTTTGATCGTCAGCGCAAACAGTCCGCCAATAAACATGACCACCGTCGCCACCACGATAGCCGCCAGAATGCCGAGCAGCGAAACGCCTGTCGCTAACAGCATGACAAAAAAGCCAATCACAAAAAGTAGTTCCAGCATGGTGATCTCCCACGAGTTCCCGAGTAATGAAGTAAGCATTACAAGAATCATGCCAGTATTAACCTGTTGTTATTAAAGCAAAACGCCCCGCGAGCGTTCGCAGGGCGTGGTGAATTTGACGAACTTTTAGCGAAAGTTATCGCTTGTCTGCCACCAGTCGCAGCGCATGTTCCAGCACCTCAATATCGGCTCCGGCTTTATGCGCATTCTCGCTCAGGTAGCGGCGCCACTGACGCGCGCCCGGAATCCCCTGGAACAGGCCAAGCATATGGCGGGTGATATGGCCGAGATACGTGCCATTACTCAACTCGCGCTCAATGTAAGGGTACATCGCACGCACGACGGCAACCGGATCGGTGTCCGCGCCTTCGATACCAAAGATTTCGCGATCGACCGTCGCCAGAATGCCCGGGTTCTGATACGCCTCGCGGCCGACCATCACGCCATCCATATGCGCCAGATGCGCTTTGGCCTCTTCCAGCGACTTGATGCCGCCGTTGATGGACATCGTCAGGTGCGGAAAGTCACGCTTCAGTTGATACACGCGCGGATAGTCCAGCGGCGGGATCTCGCGGTTCTCTTTCGGGCTGAGGCCGGAGAGCCAGGCTTTTCGCGCGTGGATGATGAACATCTCACACTCGCCTTTCCCGGATACCGTGTTGATGAAGTCGCACAGGAATTCGTAGCTGTCCTGGTCGTCAATGCCGATACGGGTTTTGACCGTGACCGGAATGGAGACCACATCGCGCATCGCCTTGATACAGTCCGCTACCAGCTGTGCATTCCCCATCAGACAGGCGCCAAACATGCCGTTCTGCACGCGGTCGGACGGGCAGCCAACGTTCAGGTTGATCTCGTCGTAGCCGCGTTCTTCCGCCAGCTTCGCGCACTGCGCCAGCGCGGCCGGATCGCTGCCGCCCAGCTGCAGGGCAACCGGATGCTCTTCTTCGCTATAGGCCAGATAGTCGCCCTTCCCGTGAATGATTGCGCCCGTGGTCACCATTTCGGTGTACAGCAGCGTATGGCGGGAGAGCTGGCGCAGGAAGTAGCGGCAGTGTCTGTCCGTCCAGTCGAGCATCGGCGCAATGGAGAAACGGTGTGCAGGGAAAGCGGTCTGTAATTCTGACGACATGGCGAAGTTTTAAGCATCTGGTGGAAAAGGGGCGCTACTATAGCACAAAGAAAAGCCGGAGGCGCAGCGCCTCCGGTGGACTTTAGAACGTCATGCTCAGCTGAGCCCCGGCACCCCAGGTTTCGTCCTCACCGTACAGGCCCATCAGGTCAACATGAACGGTGCTGAACGGTGCGAAACCGACACCGCCGGTAAAGACATTGCTGTCGTTACCCTTCACGTCCGCGCGATAACCCGCACGCACCGCCAGCCAGCTGAGCGGCGTAACCTCGGCACCGACGCCAACGTACTGCGACGTATCTTCGCTCTTGAAGCCTTTGGTTTCCGTCAGATCGCCATCGGCGGTCAGCGTCACCAGGTCGTTATGCCAGGCGGCGCCGGCGGTCACCAGCGGACGGATCTGGTAGGTGTCTTTGTAGCTCACCACTTCTCCCGTCCGGCCATTGCGGATACGGATATCTTTGGTGTCGATATCGCGCGACATCAGGTTTTGACCGCTCACGCCAACCGTCCAGTGTTCGCCGAAATCAGCCGCAATACCGGCATCGACGTTAAAGCCCGTGTCGTCCGTGCGGTAGCGGCTGTCGTTCCACTTGTTACTGTCGTAATCGTAGATTGACGTGGTGTAGTTATAGACCCAGGTTTTTTGCAGTTTTGGCGTCACGCCCACGGAAACCGGGACGCCGCCGAGGTCAAACTGACGGGCAACGGCAACACCATAGTCGGACACAATCGCTGCCCGGCCAGACGCCGTTGAGTTGAGATTTTTAGTGATCTGATCCGTGCCGTTCAGCGCAGCGTCCAGGGCAACACCGGCAGCCACCACTTTGCTTTGTTGAATACCGCGCAGATAATCAATATCTTGCTGATCGATAGACGAGCTCACCCGGCCATGGGCATAGCCTTTCGCCATAAAGGCCACGGAAAGCACATCGTTAGGAATACTCACGGCAAGCCCTGCACCTGCCGTCGCGCGTGCGGTTTTACCCTTGAGATAGTCCAGCTCATCGGCCAGATCTTTGGCCGCGCCCTGGAATTGATTAATGGAACCTAACGGATTGGTGATGATCTCCCTTGGCGTGAGGTCATCAACCACATCCTTATAGTGATTGATTTTGTCGTTGATGGTATCAATCTCGTCCTGAAGATTGTCCTCATCCGTTACCTGTACGCCAACGGACGGCAAAATGACCGTCACATCATCGTCCGGTTTTGCCTTTGCCAGCAACGCGGGGTTGATTAACGCCCCGCTACCATAGCTCCCGGAGGCAACGCCAGTGCCACCCATTGCGTCGCTACGTGATTCTGTCCAGGTATTAGCTGCTCCCGCCTGATTTGCCATAAACAAGGAAACAGCGATACTAACCACCGAAAATTTAAAATTTTTTTTCACAGTATGCCCGTTATAGTCTGTTATGAAATAACCCCTGTCTGTTATCACCCAAACAGGAACGAACTATTGCTGTGAATAAGTAGTAAAAGACCCGCTATTTCTATCCCTAAGTAAAACTCCCTTACGGCCTGTTATATTTTGTGACGGCCCTCAATATTTATAGAAGAGGAAATTATTTTTTCCCAGGTTTTCCATCATGCGGTCCAAAAAACTGGGGCGGGTGGTCTACCCAGCGATCCTCACGCGTGGCGGCATACACAGGGTTGAGCGGGTAGTAGATGCGGTTGTGCTTCTTATTGGCCTCGCCAACGACCAGTAACCGCACCTCTTCGTCCGTGTTGTTGATAAAGGTGTGGCAAATACCGGTTCCGGCAGGAAACCCCACGCTGTCGCCCGGTTCAAGTTTCCATAAATAGCCATTGATCCACGCTTCTGGATGACCTTCGAGCACATAAACGAACTCTTCTTCATCGCTTTCCGCGTGCGGATAGGACGTCCTGCGCCCGGGCGGTAAACGCTCGTGATGGATACCAATGCGCCCGAGCCCAAGCTTGCGAGCCAACGGGGCGCCGATAGAAAAACGCTCATCGCTATCTGGATAGGTCGAATCATCCGCGCCTTCAACGTCGCGCCAGTGTCGAATACAGTCAGGTTTTTTCATTGTTTATTTCCCGGTTTGCAATGGGTCAGGTATAGCACAGACTGGCGGATCTCGGCGTTTTTACCAGAACATGATAAAGTGGGGGTTTCCGTCCTATAACATCCGGGGTGCTAAATGGATAAGTCCACAAAAGAGCTGTTAGCGCAGGCCGAAAAGCTGTGTTCGCAACGCAATGTGCGCCTGACTCCGCAGCGCCTTGAAGTCTTACGTCTGATGAGCCTGCAGCAGGGTGCCATCAGCGCTTACGATCTGCTGGACCTGCTCCGCGAAAGCGAGCCGCAGGCGAAACCACCAACCGTGTATCGCGCCCTTGATTTCCTGCTGGAACAAGGATTCGTGCATAAAGTTGAGTCCACCAACAGCTACGTGTTGTGCCATCTGTTCGATCAGCCCACCCATACATCGGCGATGTTTATCTGCGACCGCTGCGGCGTGGTGAAAGAAGAGGCTGCGGAAGGCGTGGAAGATATTATGCATACGCTGGCGGCGAAAATGGGTTTTGCCCTGCGTCATAACGTGATTGAAGCGCACGGACTGTGCTCTGCCTGCGTGGAAGTGGAAGCCTGCCGCCATCAGGACGCATGTCAGCACGACCACTCTATTCTTGTGAAGAAAAAACCGCGTTAGCAGTAGTAAAAGCAAAGGCGGCTCATGGCCGCCCTCAGGGTGTACTTCCTTGTACTTGCGGGTATAGCCCGGTTACCAGCGGTAGTCGTTGCGTTTTTCCCAGTCGCCCACTTCTTTTTCCGCCTGGTCTTTTGCGTAGCCGTAACGCTCCTGGATTTTACCGACAAGCTGATCGCGTTTACCTTCAATGACGGTCATATCGTCATCGGTCAGCTTACCCCACTGTTCTTTCGCTTTACCTTTGAACTGCTTCCAGTTGCCGCCGATTTCGTCTTTATTCATCATCGTGTCCTCTTAGTTAAGCGTCGGGTCGTAACGTCCGTTACGTTCTTTTCTGCTGGACGTGATAATTATTGTAGTTAAGGATTCGGCAGTTGATTTGATATTCGGAATCTTTAACCGTCACGATATATCGTGACGTGAAGGGAACCAGGTATCGTTTTGCCAGTGGCGGTGCCAGATAAAAGCCAGCGATATCCCTCGCAGCGAGAGGAAAACGGCCAGGGCCAGCCACAAACCGTGATTACCCAGCCAGGGAAGCGTCAGCAGCGTCAGACCAAACCCGGCCGCCGCGACCGCCATGCTGTTACGCATTTCCGCTCCGCGCGTCGCACCAATAAACATGCCGTCCAGCAGATAACACCAGACGCCGACCACCGGTAAGATGACTTGCCAGATGAGATAGTGACTCGCCAGCTCGCGCAGCGCAGGAAGAGACGTAAGCAACGCGACAATTTGCTCACCAAAGCAGGCGTAAACCAGGCCAAACGCCAGCGCCACCAGCCCAGACTGGCGGCAGGCTGCCCGCCAGACGTCCCTAAGCTGCTCGCTTTCGCGCGCCCCGTACGCCTGCCCGGAATGCGCTTCTACCGCATAGGCAAATCCGTCCAGCGCGTAGGCGGTAAAGGTCAGCAGCGTCATCAATACCGCGTTGACCGCGACGATTTCTGGCCCCAGTCGGGCCCCGAAAACCGTCAGCGCGCCGAAGCAGAGCTGAAGCAGCAGCGAGCGCAGCATGATGTCACGATTGAGCGCCAGCAGCCTACGGATATTGCCGCGCCATGCGGTTTTGAGCAGCGCCAGGGAGATCCCGCGCATCGCCAGCACGCGCCAGACCATCCACAGACCGATAATAAAGGTTCCGTATTCGGCAATCGCCGTCGCCAGCGCCGCGCCCTGCACGTTCATATGCAGGCCCATTACCAGCCAGACATCCAGCACAATGTTGAGAAGGTTGCCTGCCACCAGCAAAATCACCGGTGCACGGGCGTACTGCACGCCCAGTAGCCACCCCAGCAGAACCAGGTTTGCCAGCGAGGCGGGCGCGCTGAGCCAGCGAATTTCAAGGAAACGACGCGCCTGAGCCAGTACCGCCTCGCTGCCGCCGACAACATGGAGCGCAAGGTCGATCAGGGGCGTACGTAATAAAACGATTAACACTCCCGCGCCAAGCGCAAGGATCAGCGGCTGGACCAGCGCGCGCGCCAGACGCAGCGGATCTTTTGCACCATAAGCCTGTGCCGTGAGCCCGGTGGTGCTCATGCGCAAAAAGAGCAGCAGCATAAACAGGAAGCTGGTTGCCGTCGCGCCAATCGCCACGCCGCCAAGATAAACAGGCGAATCAAGATGACCAATAACGGCAGTATCGACCAGCCCCAGCAAGGGCACGGTGATATTGGAGAAAATCATCGGCAGAGCGAGACGCCACAATGCCTTATCTGATTCCGTCAGCAGTGACATGAAAAATACCGGGAGTGGAGAATGAAGCAGGCTACAGCGGCGCCATAGCCTGTCAGGAAGAGATTATAGCCATTCACCGTTGCGAATGACCCCAACCGCCAGTCCTTCGATAGAGAAGTTGTGTTCGCGGAGATCGACCACAATCGGGGAGAACTCATTGTTTTCAGGCAGCAACTGAACGGTGTTACCCTGTTTTTTCAGACGCTTGACGGTAACTTCATCATCAATGCGCGCGACAACCACCTGACCGTTACGCACATCCTGCGTTTTGTGCACCGCAAGCAGATCGCCGTCAAGAATACCGATGTCTTTCATCGACATACCGCTAACGCGCAGCAGGAAATCTGCGCTCGGTTTGAACATGCCAGGATCAACCTGGTAGTGGCCTTCAATATGCTGCTGTGCCAGTAAAGGCTCACCGGCGGCAACACGGCCTATCAGCGGAATGCCCGTCTCTTCTTCCACCAGCAGGCGGATACCACGTGACGCGCCTGAAACAATCTCAATCACGCCTTTACGCGCCAGCGCTTTCAGGTGTTCTTCGGCAGCATTCGGAGAACGGAAGCCCAGACGCTGCGCGATTTCCGCACGCGTGGGTGGCATACCCGTCTGGCCGATATGATCCCGGATGAGATCAAACACCTCTTGCTGCCTGGTCGTTAACGCTTTCATTCCGCCCCCTGGGTGTATATACAGTTATGCTGTGAGTATATACAGTCAAAGGCGATTTTGGAACCAAAAACTGCACAAAAAACCAGGGACTTAATTATTCCTCGAGGCTCATCGGAAATGTGACCAAAGCAGCGTGACCCAGGTGATAACGGCAGTGATAATCGCCAGCAACACGGCAGCAGAGCCCATGTCTTTTGCGCGGCCAGAAAGCTCGTGGAAATCTGAACCAATGCGATCAACAACGGCTTCAATAGCGCTATTAAGAATTTCCACTATCATCACCAGAAGCACGGAACCGATTAGAAGTACGCGGGTAATAGCATCAACATCAAGGAAAGAGGCGATGATCACCGCGATGATAGCGGCGACGCCCTCCTGGCGAAAGGCGGCTTCGTTGATCCACGCGGCACGGAAACCTTTCCATGAATAGCCGGCGGCTTTGATGATACGCGTTAACCCAGTGGTATTATTGGCCATTAAAAGAACCTTTTATGAAAAAAAGCGTCAGTAACAGGAACTGTAGCGCGTTTCGCTACAGCCTGAAGTATGACGGGTAACAACAGAAATTTTGCGCGCTTTCTGTTATCCTTGCGCCGCAATTGCATTATTAACCAGAGGCTTTACATCGTTTATGTCCGGCTGGCCACGAATTTACTACAAATTACTTAATTTACCATTAAGCATCCTGGTAAAAAGCAAGTCTATCCCAGCAGAACCCGCGCTGGAATTGGGGCTCGATACGTCGCGTCCTATTATGTACGTTTTGCCTTATAACTCGAAGGCAGACTTACTGACGCTTCGCGCCCAGTGTCTGGCGCATGACTTACCGGACCCGCTTGAACCGCTTGAAGTTGACGGTACGCTGCTGCCGCGCTACGTGTTCATTCACGGTGGACCGCGCGTGTTTACCTACTACACGCCAAAAGAAGAGTCCATCAAGCTGTTCCACGACTATCTTGACCTGCACCGCAGCAACCCCGATCTGGATGTGCAGATGGTGCCGGTATCGGTGATGTTTGGTCGTCGTCCGGGCCGTGAAAAAGGTGAAGAGAATCCGCCGCTGCGCATGCTTAACGGCATCCAGAAGTTCTTCGCGGTCTCCTGGCTGGGACGCGACAGCTTTGTGCGTTTCTCCCCTTCCGTTTCGCTGCGTCGTATGGCGGACGAGCACGGTACCGACAAGATCATCGCGCAAAAACTGGCGCGCGTGGCGCGTATGCACTTCGCCCGCCAGCGACTCGCTGCCGTAGGGCCGCGTCTCCCGGCGCGTCAGGATCTGTTCAACAAGCTGCTGGCCTCCAAAGCGATTGCCCGCGCCGTTGAAGACGAAGCGCGCAGCAAGAAAATATCGCATGAGAAAGCCCAGCAGAACGCCATTGCGCTGATGGAAGAGATTGCAGCGAACTTCTCTTACGAGATGATTCGCCTGTCCGATCGTATTCTCGGCTTTACCTGGAACCGCCTGTATCAGGGCATCAACGTTCATAATGCTGAACGTGTGCGTCAGCTGGCGCACGATGGCCATGAGATTGTCTATGTTCCCTGCCACCGCAGCCACATGGACTACCTGCTTCTTTCCTACGTGCTCTATCACCAGGGGCTGGTACCGCCGCACATTGCTGCCGGTATCAACCTGAATTTCTGGCCAGCAGGTCCGATTTTCCGCCGCCTGGGCGCGTTCTTTATCCGTCGCACCTTCAAGGGCAACAAGCTCTACTCCACCGTGTTCCGCGAATATCTGGGCGAGCTGTTCAGCCGCGGCTATTCCGTGGAGTACTTCGTGGAGGGCGGTCGTTCCCGTACCGGACGTCTGCTCGATCCGAAGACCGGCACGCTGTCGATGACCATTCAGGCGATGCTGCGCGGAGGAACCCGTCCAATCACGCTGGTGCCAATCTACATTGGCTATGAGCACGTGATGGAAGTGGGCACGTACGCCAAAGAGCTGCGCGGTGCGACCAAAGAGAAAGAGAGCCTGCCGCAGATGCTGCGCGGCTTGAGCAAGCTACGCAATCTCGGTCAGGGCTACGTGAACTTCGGCGAACCCATGCCGCTGATGACGTATCTGAACCATCACGTTCCCGAGTGGCGCGAGTCCATCGATCCTATCGAAGCGATTCGTCCGGCCTGGCTGACGCCAACGGTCAACGGCATCGCGTCCGAGCTGATGGTGCGCATTAACAACGCCGGTGCGGCTAACGCCATGAACCTGTGCTGTACGGCGCTTCTGGCTTCGCGTCAGCGCTCGCTGACCCGCGAACAGCTCACGGAGCAGCTGGATTGCTATCTGGACATGATGCGCAACGTGCCGTATTCCGTTGATTCAACCGTGCCTTCTGCTACCGCCAGTGAGCTTATCGATCACGCGCTGCAGATGAACAAGTTTGAAGTCGAAAAGGACACGATCGGCGACATCATCATTCTGCCGCGCGAGCAGGCAGTGCTGATGACCTACTACCGCAACAACATCACCCATATGCTGATGCTGCCGTCACTCATGGCGGCTATCATCACCCAGCATCGCCGTATTTCGCGTCAGGAGCTATTGCGTCACGTTGAGACGCTCTATCCGATGCTGAAAGCGGAGCTGTTCCTGCGCTGGAGCAAAGACGAGCTGGCGGGCGAACTGGACAAACTGACGGAAGAGCTGCGTCGTCAGGGGCTGATCACCGTCTCAAACGACGAGCTGCACATCAATCCGTCGCGTTCCCGAACTCTGCAACTGCTTGCGGCCGGTGCGCGCGAAACGCTGCAGCGCTACGCCATTACGTTCTGGCTGCTGAGTGCGAACCCGTCTATCAACCGCGGCACGCTGGAGAAAGAGAGCCGGACGCTGGCACAGCGCCTGTCCGTTCTGCACGGCATTAACGCCCCGGAGTTCTTCGACAAAGCGGTCTTCAGCTCTCTGGTCCTGACGCTGCGTGACGAAGGCTACATCAGCGATACGGGCGATGCCGAGCCGGAAGAGACGCTGAAGGTGTACCAGATGCTGGCCGAACTCATTACGTCGGATGTGCGTTTGACGATCGAGAGCTCGACGCAGGGCGAGTGATGTGAAAAAGCCAGGTTGGTGGTTTCACCTGACCCGGCCTGGCGTTCTGCATAATATAAAGGCCCGGTAAGCGTTAACGCTACCGGGCCTTATTTTTGAGCCTTGTTAAATCACCGCATTCAGCTCAGCAGTGTGAAAGCAATCATCCCGACAATGGCGCCCGTTGTGCCAAGGATGGTTTCCATCAGCGTCCAGGTTTTCAGGGTTTGCGCTTCGGTGGCGCCGGTAAATTTACCGAACAGCCAGAAGCCCGCGTCGTTAACGTGAGAGACCACAATCGAACCGCCCGCGATACAGATAGACAGCGCGGCCATCTGCGCACCGGAGTAGTTCAGCTGTTCAATCACCGGCATCACCAGACCCACGGCGGTTAAGCACGCCACGGTTGCGGAACCCTGGATGATGCGCACCGCCGCGGCCAGCACGAAGCAGGTGACCGCAATCGGCAGGCCCATCCCGGTCAGCGCTTCGCCCAGAGCCGGGCCCACGCCGGAATCCACCAGCACCTGCTTGAACACGCCGCCAGCGCCGATCACCAGCAGGATAATACCCGCAGGCTGCAGCGCGGCACCGCAGATCTCCATCACCCGGTCTTTCGGCATTCCCTGACGCATCGCCAGGCCGTAAATCGCCACCAGACAGGCCACCAGGATCGCCGTGAACGGATGACCGATGAACTCGAACCATTCGTAGGCGCTGGAACCCACCGGCACAAAGCGCGCGGCGATGGTTTTCAGACCCACGAGAACCAGCGGGAGCAGGATCAGCGACAGGCTGAAGCCGAAGGACGGCATTTTGCCCTCGCCCAGGTGCGGCTCGGTGACGTCATCCGGAATGTGTAGCTCAACGTAACGGCTGATGAAGTTGCCCCACAGCGGACCGGCAATAATCATCCCCGGGATTGCCGCGCACAGGCCAATCAGGATCATCCAGCCAAAGTCAGCGTGCATCTGAGACGCCAGCAGCATCGGCGCAGGCCCAGGCAGCAGGAACGCTGCGGCCGCCGCCACGCCCGCAAACAGCGGAATAACCAGCTTCACGAGGTTAGTGCCGGTATGGCGCGCCATGGAGAACGCGACGCTTATCAGCAGCACTACGGCCACTTCGAAGAACAGCGGCAGCGCGCAAATCAGGCCAGCCAGACCAATCGCGTAGTGCGCGCGGCTGTGGCCGAAGGATTTCAGCATCTTGACGGCAATCTGGTCGACCGCGCCCGTCTCGTGCAAAATCTTGCCAAACATCGCGCCAAGGGCGACCACAATCGCCAGGAAGCCCAGCGTGCCGCCCATCCCTTTTTCCATCGTCGCGGCGATCTTGTCGAGCGGCATACCGGAAAAGAGACCTGCACCTATAGAAACCACCATCAAAGCGACAAAAGCGTGCATACGCGCCTTCATCACTAAAAACAGCAGCAGCAACACGGAACCCACTGCTGTCAAAACTAGCGTTAATGTACTCAAAACTTACTGCCTTTTATTAATGACCTCGATGGTGCTGGCAACAACACCTTCCAGTGACTGATCGATATCAACCACTAAGACATCTTTCTCATCTTCACCCGGCTCCTGCAGCGCTTCGAACTGCGTCACCAGCATCTGGGTTTTGAAGAAGTGACCTTTACGCGCCTTCAGACGGCTTTCAATCACCTCGAAATCCCCTTTCAGGTAGATGAAAGAGAGGTTCGGGTTACCGTCGCGCAGCAGGTCGCGGTAGGTTTTTTTCAGCGCAGAGCAGACAATCAGGGAGACTTTGTTGGTGCGCTGCATGGCGAACGCGGCGTCATTCAGCGCCTGCAACCACGGTTTGCGGTCGTCGTCGTTCAGCGGCTCGCCGGAGGCCATTTTCATGATGTTGCTGCGCGGATGGAGGAAGTCGCCATCAAGGAACGCAGCCTGGAGTTGATGCGCCACTTCGCTGGCTACGGCTGATTTCCCGCTACCGGAAACGCCCATCAGGACGTAGACGTGGTGATCGTGATTAGTCGTGCTCAAAGGGTGTCCCTCAGTCAATTGTTACGGGTAACAGTTATCGGTAACATTGTCCTGCCGGGGCAAAAGAGAAGCAATATCCAAACGTGCGCGAAGTGAATAAGTGTGAGCTACTTCAAATTTGTCAGTTCAAATAGATCCACCCGGTGACAAGGTGAAACCTAAATCTAACATTTTTGGGGTAACCGTCTCGCCACGAATGCGCGCCAGCAGGCGTTCTGCGCCAATGCGGCCCATACGTTCACGCGGGGTCAGGACGCTCGCCAGACGCGGCTCCATCACCTGGCCAATGTCGTGGCCGTGGAAACCGGCAATCGCCATATCATCCGGGATCTTGAGCCCCAGACGCTGACACTCAAACGCCGCGCCGACCGCAAGGTCATCGTTGGTACAGAAAATACCGTCCAGTTGCGGATACTCGCGTCGTGCCTGGCGCATCAGCTCAATACCCGACGTATAGGAAGAGGACTGCTCCACCATCACGCTGTACGGGGTTAGGTTCGCGTCGAGCATCGCCTGCTCGTATCCCTTCTGTTTGATGATAGTACGTTCATCAAGACGCGCACCCAGATAGGCGATATGACGATGCCCACGGGCAATGATGGCCGCCGTCATCTGGCGCGCCGCTTCGAAGTTATCGAACCCCACGGCGATATCGAGGCACGGCGACTGGCTGTCCATCAGCTCCACCACCGGGATACCGGCCACTTCAATCATTTTGAGCGTGCGGGCAGTGTGGGTACGTTCGGTTAAAATCAGGCCGTCGATGTTCCAGGAAAGCATCGATTCAAGACGTTCCTCTTCCAGTTCCGGCTTGTACCCGTAGTGGGCGAGCATGGTCTGATAGCCAAAAGCATCGGTGACGCTTTCAATGCCGCGCAAAACTTCGGCGAAAACCTGGTTGGTCAGGGAAGGAAGCAGGACGCCCACCGCACGGCTGGTCGCATTGGAGAGAATATCGGGTGCGCGGTTGGGGATATAACCCAGTTCATCAAGGGCCGCGGCAATCTTGCCACGCAACGCCACGGAAACCTGTTCCGGGTTACGTAAAAAACGGCTGACCGTCATTTTGGTCACACCGACGCGATCGGCGACATCCTGAAGTACGGGGCGTTTCTTTTTCATCGTCCTGAGAAATCTTGAAGTGAGAGATTTGCTCAGTTTATCACGGACAAAGCCCATCCTTCCCCTGTCAAAGGGAAGGATGGGCATTTATTTATGATTTATTACACCGGCGGCAGGTCAAACAGCAGAATTTCACTTTCGCTGTCGGCATGCACGGAGAGCGCCTGCTCATCCCAGACGGCGAGGCCATCGGCGGTTGTCGCTTTGGTGCCGTTGATGGACACTTCTCCTTTCACCACCTGGATCCAGACGCGGCGGTTGGCGGCAATCTGGTGCACAGACTGTTCGTCTTTCGCCAGCGCCCAGCGGTACAGTTCCATATCCTGATGCACCTTCAGAGAACCTTCACGCGCATCCGGGGACAGCACCAGCTGTTTGCCCTGTTTCGCGTCGAAGCGGCGCTGCTCGTAGCGCGGCGTGATGCCGGTCTCTTCTGGAATGATCCAGATTTGATACAGGTGCAGTTTTTCCGTTTTGCTCGGGTTGTACTCGGAGTGACGCACCCCGGTACCCGCGCTCATAATCTGGAACTCGCCCGCCGGAACCTGCTCTTTGTTGCCCATGCTGTCCTGGTGTTCCACCGCCCCTTCCAGCACATAGGTCAGGATTTCCATGTCTTTGTGCGGGTGGGTACCGAAGCCCTGGCCTGCATCAATCACGTCGTCGTTAATCACGCGCAGTGCGGAGAAGCCCATGAAGTTCGGGTCGTAGTAGTCGGCAAACGAGAATGAATGCCATGAGTCCAGCCAGCCATGATTCGCGTGACCACGTTCGTTTGCTTTGCGTAAGTAGATCATTGTTTCACCCTCAGTTCGTTTCGATGGAGTAAGTGTGGACGCAAACCGCCTGGGATCATAGAGGGTGAAAATTGACTCCTCTGTTCAAAAATTATGAACAAGCGCAGAGGAGCCGTTTTTGCTTATTTCGCGAGGGTTACCGTGGCAGGAGAAGCCTGCTCAAAGGCCCGCTCGAGGATTTCCAGGTTGGTCAGAACGTCAGATTCCTTGACGTAATTCGGCGCGCTAGTTGTGAGAGTTTCATACAGCGCATCGTAGACGCGGCCATAGTCGCCAATTTCCGGTTTCAGCTCTTCCCTGACCGTTACGCCCTCATCGTTCACATACTCCAGCACGCCCACGGAATTATCCGCCGCAAAGCCCGGTTCACCCGGCATGATGTTGGCCTTCAGGCTGGTCTCCTGTTGGTCGATGCCGTACTTAATGAACGATCCTTTGGTGCCGTGAACGATAAATTTCGGATAGTCGATTTTCACCAGATGGCTGGTTTTGACGATGGCCTTCAGGTCGCCGTAGAACAGCTGCGCTTCAAAGGTGTCGTCCGGGTTGGCTTTGTTACGCAGGCTGCGGATGTCATACGTCACGTGGTCCGGTCGGCCAAACAGAGAGATGATCTGGTCCATCGTATGCACGCCCAGACCATAGAACGAGCCGTCCTGCGGCAGGCCGGGTTGGGTTTCCGCCACCGGACGGTAGTAATCGAAGTGGCTTTCGATTTCCACAATGTCGCCCAGCTTGCCGCTTTCAATCGCCTTTTTCGCCGTCAGGAAGCAGCTGTCAAAGCGACGGTTTTGATACGGCGTAACGGTCAGGCCTTTACTTTTCGCCAGCGCGAACAGCGCTTTTGCTTCGGCGATGGTCGGGGTGAACGGCTTTTCCACCAGCACGTTTTTACCCGCTTCCAGCGCGCGTTTCGCATAGTCAAAATGGCTGTCGGCGTGGGTGCAGACAACAACCAGTTTGACCTGCGGATCGTTAAGTACTTCATCAAGATCGCTGGTGAAATGGATATGAGAATACTGCGGGGATTGCTCTTCCGGCTTCGCGCGGCGGCGGAAGATGTGCGCGACGTGCCAGCTGTCTTTACGGTTGAGAACATACGGCAGGTGGTAGCGGGTCGTACTTTTACCAAATCCAATAAATGCGCAATGTAGTGTCATGGCTCAGTCCTTTTGGAAGGTTACTGAGTCTAACCATAACAAAAAAAAAGCCAGCTAAAAGCTGGCTAAAGTAATACTGGAAGCAATGTGAGCAATGTCGTGCTTTCAGGTTCCCGTAGCGGTCTTCCTGAATGCAGAGCAATAATAATCATTCTCATTCGCACTTGTCCAATACTTTTTGCAAAAAATAGCGGTTGACTCAAATTTTAAAGTCATTGATGTTGAAAGGGACGTTTAACTGACTGAGGAATAAGGAATGAGTGAGATAGTGATACGCCATGCGGAACCGAAAGATTATGACGCCATTCGTCAGATCCACGCCCAGCCGGAGGTGTACCACAACACACTACAGGTTCCTCATCCCTCTGAGCAAATGTGGCAAGAACGGCTATCCGACCAGCCCGGAATCAAGCAGCTCGTCGCCTGCATAGACGGTCATGTTGCCGGCCATCTGTGCATCGTCGTCGCGCAACGCCCGCGCCGCAGCCATGTGGCTGATTTTGGGATTTGTGTCGGCGCGCAGTGGCAAAACCGGGGCGTTGCCAGCGCTCTGATGCGCACCATGATTGATATGTGCGATAACTGGCTGCGCGTTGACCGCATTGAGCTGACGGTATTTGTCGATAACGAACCGGCGATTGCGGTGTACAAAAAACACGGGTTCGAAATTGAAGGCACCGGCAAACGCTATGCCCTGCGCAACGGCGAGTATGTGGACGCGTATTATATGGCGCGAATGAAGTGACACACTTCCCTCACCCCGGCCCTCTCCCCACAGGGGCGAGGGAGAAAAGACCGCACCGTGCAATCCCCTCTCCCCTGCGGGGAGAGGGTTAGGGTGAGGGGAATCGTTAATACCCCGCCGACAAATCATCTACCGAACGCGGGTCCGACGCGCCAAACAGCGCCCCGTCCGGCCCCACCATAATGCTCTGGGTGCTGCCCATCGCCTCTTTCACCGCCACTTTTTGCCCGCGCTGTTCAAGCAGCTTGAGCGTATCCGGGCTAAAGCCCTTCTCGACGCGCAGCTCGTCCGGCAGCCACTGGTGATGGAAACGCGGTGCGTTGGTCGCTTCGGCGACGTTCATCCCAAAGTCGATGCTGTTCACCACCATCTGCAGCACGGTAGTGATAATACGGCTCCCGCCAGGGCTGCCGGTCACCAGCCAGATTTTCCCGTCTTTCACGACAATGGTGGGCGACATAGAAGACAGCGGACGTTTCTTAGGCCCTACTGCATTCGCATCGCCGCCCACCAGCCCGTAGACGTTCGGCACGCCCGGTTTGGCAGAGAAGTCATCCATCTCGTTGTTCAGCAGAATACCGCTGTTGCCCGCCACAATCCCGGTGCCGAAGGTGGTGTTGAGCGTGTACGTCACCGCCACCGCGTTACCGTCTTTATCCACCACCGAGAAGTGGGTGGTCTGGTTGCTTTCATACGGCGCCAGCTTGCCGGGGCGGATCTCGCTCGACGGTTTAGCCTTGTTGATGTCGATCTGATCGGCAATGGATTTAGCATACGCCTTGTTGGTCAGCGCCTGCCACGGCACCTTCACGAAGTCCGGATCGCCGAGATATTCCGACCGGTCGGCGTAGGCGCGTTTTTCCGCTTCCGCCATCACCTGCATGGCGTCCGCGCTGCCGAAGCCGAACTTATGCATATCGAAGTTTTCGAGAATATTGAGGATCTGCACGATGTGGATCCCACCGGAAGACGGCGGCGGCATGGAGAAGACCTCGTATCCGCGATAGGTACCGCTAATCGGCTCGCGCTCCACCGCCTTGTATTCCGCAAGATCCGCTTTGGTGATGAGCCCGCCGTTCTTTTGCATCTCTTCCGCAATCTGGTCGGCAATTGCCCCTTTGTAGAAGGCGTCCGGACCGTGCTCCGCAATCAGCTCCAGGCTTTTGGCGAGGTTCTTCTGCACCAGCCTATCGCCCTTCTTCAGGGGCTCACCGTCTTTCCAGAAGATGGCCTTGCTGTTTTCGTGATTCGGAATGACTTCGCTGCCATAGGTCTTGAGATCGTCCGCCAGCGCATCGTTTACCACAAAGCCGTCGCGCGCCAGCTTGATGGCAGGCTGCACCACCTTGTTCAGCGGCATCGTGCCGTATTTTTCCAGCGCCAGCGAGAAGCCCGCAACGGTGCCCGGCGTGCCGGTGGCGAGGTGCGAAGTCAGGGATTTTTTGCTGTCAGGGTTACCCTGATCGTCGAGGAACATATCGCGGGACGCCTGAGAAGGCGCCATTTCGCGGAAATCGATGGCGGTGGTTTTGCCGTCTTTGGTACGCAGCATCATAAAGCCGCCGCCGCCCAGGTTCCCCGCCTGCGGATGCGTCACCGCCAGCGCATAGCCGACGGCGACCGCTGCATCCACCGCGTTACCGCCCTGCCTGAGAATATCGACGCCCACTTTGGTTGCCAGCGCATCCACCGACGCCACCATGCCATGGGTTGCCCGCACGGGATGAAAAACATCTTCCTCCACGCCGTAAGAGACCGGAGGCGCCGCTGGCGGGTTGGCCGCCACGCTAAATGTACCGCCTGCCATCAGCGCGGCGATGGCGACCCAGCGCAAAAACGTTGGTTTCATCATTATTGTTCTCCAGGTGAAGGGATCCATATTCCCCGCTTAAGCCTGGTTCACAACTCCTAAAAAATCATCGTCATGGTGAAATCGGGGTAAACTTAAGAAAGACCTCAAAAGGAGGAAATGACAATGAAACGCTTATGGATCCTTACGGCGCTGATCCCGTTTGCCGCGCTCGCACAGCCACTCAACACCCTGAACAACCCGAACCAGCAGGGTTACGTTATCCCGAGCCAGCAGCGTATGCAGACGGAGATGATGAGCCAGCAACAGCAGCAGAAAGGAATGCTTAATCAGCAGCTTAAAACGCAGACCCAGATGCAGCAGCAAAGCCTGCAAAATCAGATGAACGCCAACACCCAGCGCGTGCAGCAGGGGCAGGTGCGCGAGCAGCCGCTGCCGAATAAAAACGGCGGGATGTTAGGAGGAATGACGTCGTCAGGCAGCGGACAGCAGCACATGCTGCCGCCGCAGTCGAATGGCAGTATGCTTAATCCGCAGAACTAAAGTCCGGGCCGATCAGGTCGATTGCATCGGTACAGATGCTGTCCACGCCCCAGCGCAGCAGTTCGGCTGCGCGCTGGGGTTTGTTAACCGTGTAGACCAGAATATGCAGGCCTGCGTCCTTCAGCATCTTCACCCGCGCCTCATCCAGCAGCCTGTGGTTGAGATGGATAGAAACGCACGCTAAGCGTGTCATCAGCTCGCGCCAGTCCTCGCGCCACTCGTCAAGCAGCAGCCCGCGCGGCAGTTCCGGTACGGCCGCCTGTGCGGCCTCCAGCGCATCGATTTCAAATGATGACAGCAGCGGCGCAGTCATCCCTTCCCACAGTTCGCGCGCGGCCAGGGCAATGACTTTGCCCGTCAGCGGCCCGGTGCCGGTGGTCGGTTTGATTTCGATATTGGCCATCATGCCGTGCTGGCGACAGCGATCGGCCACTTCCGCCAGCAGCGGCAGCGGTTCGCCTTTGAATTCGCCGCTGTACCAGCTTCCGGCGTCCACTTTCAGCAGATCGCGCCACGGCAGCTCGCCCGCCACGCCCCAGCCGTTGCTGGTGCGTTCGAGGTTATCGTCATGCAGCAGGAAAATTTCGCCGTCTTTCGACAGCTTGGCGTCGAACTCGATCATCGTGTGACCGTAGCGCGCGCCAACGTCAATCGCCGCCAGGGTGTTCTCCGGCGCCAGCTTACCGCCGCCACGGTGGGCGACGACGTGGGGATAAGGCCAGTTGCTCATACTCGTTGTCCTGTTTCACCGTCAAACAGGTGCAGATGGTTTTCCGGCAGGTGCAGCCACAGCGTGCTGCCTGCTTTCGGGCGCTCCTGATGTGCCAGGCGCACCACCATTTTTTGTTCGCCCCAGCGCCCGTGCGCCAGGTTATCTGCACCCAACATCTCCAGCGTGTCCATCACCAGCGGCACGCCGCCGTCCGCCTGAGAGGTTAAAACGATATGCTCGGGGCGGATACCGAGCGTCATCTTACGCCCGGCGTAGCCACGATAGTACCAGTTGATCGGCAACGCCATCCCGCTTTCCAGTTCAAAATGCGTGCCCGCGCTGCTGATACGCCCTTCCAGCAGGTTCATTGCCGGGCTGCCGATAAAGCTCGCCACAAAGCGGGTGGCCGGTTTCTCGTACACTTCCACCGGAGTGCCAATCTGTTCGGCGATGCCTTTGTTCATCACCATCACGCGCTGGGCGAGGGTCATGGCTTCGACCTGATCGTGGGTCACATACAGGGAGGTGGTTTTCAAACGACGGTGCAGCTGCTGCAGCTCAAGGCGCATCTGCACGCGCAGCTTGGCGTCGAGGTTAGAGAGCGGCTCGTCGAACAGGAATACCGCCGGATCGCGCACGATGGCGCGCCCCATCGCCACGCGCTGGCGCTGGCCGCCGGAGAGCTCGCGCGGTCGGCGCTTCAGCAGGCCGTCCAGCTCAAGAATGCGCGCCGCCTCTTTCACCCGCTCGTCGATATGGCCTTTGCCCATGCCGCGGATTTTCAGCCCCCAGGCCATGTTCTCTTCCACGCTCATGTGCGGATAGAGAGCGTAGTTCTGGAACACCATCGCGATGCCTCTGTCTTTCGGCTCCATCTCGGTGACGCGCTGACGGTCAATCCAGATATCCCCGGAGGTCACGCGCTCCAGCCCCGCCACCATGCGCAGCAGGGTGGATTTGCCGCAGCCGGACGGGCCGACCATCACGATGAATTCTCCGTCCGCCACGTCGAGCGTCAGCGGCTGGATCACCTGGGTTTTGCCGTCCCAGCTTTTGGTTACTGCCTGAAGTTTTAAACCTGCCATCTTATTTCTCGCTATCGACCAGGCCGCGGACAAACGCGCGCTGCATGGCTAAAACAATGACTACGGGTGGGATAAGGGTGAGCAGCATCGCCGCCATCACCTGGTTCCAGAGGGTGGTGCCTTCGCCGGTGGCGATCATGCCTTTGATGCCCGCCACGGCGGTACCGAGGTTAACGTCCTGAATAATCAGCAGCGGCCACAGGTACTGGTTCCAGCCGTAGATAAAGGTGATCACAAACAGCGCTGCAAGGTTGGTTTTCGACAGCGGCAGCACGATGTCCCTGAAGAAGCGCATCGGCGACGCGCCGTCGATGCGCGCCGCTTCAATCAGCTCGTCCGGCAGGGTCATAAAGAACTGGCGGAACAGGAAGGTGGCGGTCGCCGAGGCCATCAGCGGCAGGGTTAAGCCCGCGTAGCTGTCGAGCATCTTCAGGTTGGCAATCACTTCTACCGTCGGGAAGATACGCACCTCTACCGGCAGCATCAGGGTGATAAAAATCATCCAGAAGAAGAGGTTACGCAGCGGAAAGCGGAACCAGACGATGGCGAAGGCCGAAAGCATCGACACCGTAATTTTGCCGACCGTAATGCCAAACGCCATGATGAAGCTGTTGAGCATCATCAGCCAGAACGGCGCGCTGTTGGCGCCCACGCCCTGAGTCCAGATGGTCTTCATGTTCTCGAACAGATGCCCGCCGGGGATCAGCGTCATCGGCGTGTCGAACACCGCTTTGGTGTCCAGCGTGGCGGCGACAAACGCCACGTACAGCGGGAAGAGGATGACGATGATCCCTAAAATCAGCATGGTATGGCTGAAAATCGTCAGCCCGCGACGGTTCTCAATCATTGGTAGCGCACCTTACTTTCGACATAGCGGAACTGCACCACCGTGAGGATGATGACGAGGAACATCAGCACGACCGACTGCGCGGCAGAGGCGGAGAGATCCAGACCGGCGAAGCCTTCGCGATAGATCTTATAGATAAGCGTCGTGGTCGCCTGCACCGGGCCGCCTGCGGTCGCCGCGTCGATCACCGGGAAGGTGTCGAAGAAGGCGTACACGAGGTTAACCACCAGCAGGAAGAAACTCACCGGGGCGATCAGCGGCAGCGACAGCCTGAAGAAGCGACGAATGGGCCCTGCGCCGTCAATCGCCGCGGCTTCCACCAGCGAGCGCGGAATGGACTGCAGCGCGGCAAAGAAGAACAGGAAGTTGTAGCTGATCTGCTTCCACACCGAGGCGAACACCACCAGGAACATGGCCTGACCGCTGTTCTGGGCGTGGTTCCAGTCGTAGCCGAACTCGGCCAGGAAGTGGGTAATCAACCCGCGACCGGGGTTAAACAGGAAGATCCACAGTACGGCGGCGACGGCGGGAGCCACGGCGTAAGGCAGCAGCATCAGGGTTTGATAAATACGGCTGCCGCGCACCACGTAGTCCACCAGCGCGGCGAAAAACAGCGAGGCAACCAGACCGCTGACGGTCACCAGCGCGCTGAACTTCATCGTCGTCCAGAAGGAGTCCAGGTAGTAGCTGTCGTGGAACAGTGCGGTAAAGTTGTCCAGGCCAACAAACTGGCTGGAAAGCCCGAACGGGTCGACGCTTTGTACCGAGTACCACAGCGCTTCGCCCGCAGGCCAGATAAAGAAGATAACGGTGATGACCAGCTGCGGCGCGACCAGAAGATAGGGCAGCCAGCGGGAACGAAACACCGGACGGGATGATGACATAGGTTTGCTCTGTAGGTATTCCCCCTCACCCCGGCCCTCTCCCCAAAGGGGCGAGGGAGAAAAGACGGCTCCGCGCAGTCCCCTCTCCCCTATGGGAGAGGGTTAGGGTGAGGGGCAGGTTTGAATTACGATTTGGTCGACTGCTCAAAGCGGCGCAGCAGCTGATTCCCGCGCTCTACCGCAGAGTCCAGCGCCTGCTGTGGCGTTTTCTTACCGGTCCACACGCTTTCCAGCTCTTCATCCACGATGGTGCGGATCTGCGGCATGTTGCCCAGACGCAGGCCTTTGGTGAACGGCAACGGCGGCTTGTTCAGCATCTGACGCGTCGCGATGTCCGCGCCCGGGTTCTTGCTGTAGAAGCCCTGCTCGCGGGTCAGGTCGTACGCGGCTTTGGTGATCGGCAGGTACCCGGTCTTCTGGTGCCATTCTGCGGCGTTTTCAGGCTTCGCCAGGAAGTCGAGGAATTCGGCTACGCCTTTGTAGGTGCCCTTGTCTTTACCCTGCATCACCCACAGGCTCGCCCCGCCGATGATGGCGTTCTGCGGCGCGCCCTTCACGTCAGCGTCGTACGGCATCATGCCCACGCCGTAGTTGAATTTGGCGTAGTGGCGGATATCCGCCAGCGAACCGGAAGAGGCGGTGGTAATGGCACAGTCGCCGTTGTAGAACTTCTCGGTGGATTCGTCTTTACGTCCGAAGTAGCTGAAGTCGCCCTTCTTGTTCAGATCGGCAAGCAGCGCGATGTGCTTCACCTGCTCCGGCTTGTTGAACTCCAGTACCGCGTCGGTGCCGTCGAAGCCGTTGTTTTTGGTCGCCACCGGCAGGCCGTGCCAGGCGCTGAAGTTTTCAATCTGGATCCAGCCCTGCCAGCCGCTGGCGTAGCCGCACTTCATCCCCGCCGCTTTCAGCTTCGCGGTGTACTCCGCCAGGTCCTGCCAGGTTTTTGGCGGCTGCTCCGGGTCTAAACCGGCTTTTTTGAAGGCGTCTTTGTTGTAGTACAGCACCGGCGTGGAGCTGTTAAACGGCTGAGACAGCAGGTGGCCGGTTTTGGAATCGGTGTAGTAACCCGCTACGGTCTGCACGAACTGCGACTCATCGAAGTTGATGCCCGCTTCTTTGAACACTTCATAGACCGGCTTGATGGCTTTGGAGGCCATCATGGTGGCGGTACCCACTTCATAAACCTGCAACAGCGCAGGTGCGTTACCGGTACGGAAGGCGGCGATGCCCGCGCTCAGGCTCTGCTCGTAGTTGCCTTTGTACACCGGCACAATTTTGTAATCCGGATGGGTGTCGTTGAAACGCTGCGCCAGGGAGTCAACTTCTTTACCCAACTCCCCTTCCATGGAATGCCAGAACGGAATGGTGGTCACAGCCATTGCGTTCGTCGCAAAAGCCAGACCCAGTGCCAGACCCAAAGCTGTGTGTCGTAACGATGTCATTGTCATCTCTCTTATTGTGCCGGATGCGCGATATCACGCGTTTTATGCTCGCGAGGTAACATGACATGCTCGAATTACAGAAAAATAACTGTTTGTTTACAGATAAGTGACAGCCAGGCGTCAGGGGGATGATGGTTGTGTGAAAGGGGCTGGGGGGTGGTTTAGGTGCTGTCTGGTGCCCTCACCCCGCCCCTCTCCCACGGGGAGAGGGAGAAAACACTAAAAAAGGCAACTTGCGTTGCCTTTTTGCTTTTACCTCGTGCGGTCTGGTGCCCTCACCCCACCCCTCTCCCACGGGGAGAGGGAGAAAACATTAAAAAAGGCAACTTGCGTTGCCTTTTTGCTTTTACCTCGTGCGGTCTGGTGCCCTCACCCCAACCCTCTCCCACAGGGAGAGGGAGAAGACACTAAAAAAGGCAACTTGCGTTGCCTTTTTGCTTTTACCTATCCGCCCAGATACGCGCTCCGCACCGCTTCGTTCGCCAGCAGCGCGTCGCCGGTATCCTCCAGCACCACGCGGCCGTTCTCCAGCACGTAGCCACGATCGGCGAGCTTCAGCGCCTGGTTGGCGTTCTGCTCGACGAGGAAGATGGTCATCCCCTCTTTGCGCAGCTGCTCGATGGTGTCGAAAATCTGCTGGATGATGATCGGCGCCAGACCGAGCGACGGTTCGTCCAGCAGCAGCAGGCGCGGCTGGCTCATCAGCGCGCGGCCAATCGCCAGCATCTGCTGTTCACCGCCGGACATGGTGCCCGCACGCTGGATGCGGCGCTCCCACAGGCGCGGGAAGAGTTCATATACCCACTTGATGCGGGTCTGGTATTCATCGCGGTGAGCGAAGAACCCGCCCATCGCCAGGTTCTCCTCCACCGTCATGCGGGAGAAGACGCGGCGCCCTTCCGGAACAATCGCCACCGCCTCGCGCATGATTCTGGCGGTCTGCCAGTCGGTAATGTCTTTACCATCGAACACAATCCGCCCGCTGGTGGCGCGCGGGTCGCCGCACAGGGTGCCGAGCAGCGTGGTTTTGCCCGCGCCGTTGGCGCCAATCAGGGTCACGATTTCACCCTGATTGATATGCAGGCTGACGTCGTGCAGCGCCTGGATCTTGCCGTAGTGCGCGTTGACCTTGTCGAACGTTAACATCGCTTTTTCCATCTTATGCCTCACCAAGGTATGCGCGGATCACGTCCGGGTTGTTGCGGATCTCTTCCGGCGTGCCGTTTGCCAGCGGCGTGCCCTGGTTTACCACGTAGATACGGTCCGAAATGCCCATCACCAGCTTCATGTCGTGCTCAATCAGCAGGATGGTGGTGTCGTGACTGTCGCGCAGCTCGGCAATCAGCTCGTCCAGCTCTTTGGTCTCTTTCGGGTTGAGCCCTGCCGCCGGTTCGTCGAGCATCAGGATTTCCGGCTGCGTCACCATGCAGCGCACGATCTCCAGGCGACGCTGGTCACCGTAGGCCAGGTTGCTCGCCTGACGGTTGGCGTGCTGCAGCAGGCCAATTCGGTCGAGCCAGGTGGCGGCGCGGTCAAGCGCTTCATCCTGCGCGCGGCGGAAGGCCGGGGTTTTAAGCAGGCCGGAGAACAGCCCGGTTTTCAGCTGCTGATGCTGCGCCACCAGCAGGTTCTCAATCACCGTCATCTCGCGGAACAGACGCACGTGCTGGAAGGTACGCACCACGCCCATGCGGGCGATCTGCTGGCCCGGCAGCCCTTCCAGGTGCTGATCGCGCAGCATGATGGTGCCGCCCGTTGGCTTGTAGAAACCGGTCAGACAGTTAAAGACCGTGGTTTTCCCTGCGCCGTTCGGACCAATCAGGGAGACAATCTCTTTCTTGTGCAAATCCAGATTCACGTTGTTGACCGCCAGCAGGCCGCCAAAACGCATCATCAGACCGTTAACGGATAATAATGGCTGACTCATGCCTGCTCTCCTTTCGCTTGCCCGTTCTTCAGCTTCAGCTGT
Organism: Enterobacter asburiae; assembly: GCF_007035645.1. Classification (NCBI taxonomy): domain Bacteria; kingdom Pseudomonadati; phylum Pseudomonadota; class Gammaproteobacteria; order Enterobacterales; family Enterobacteriaceae; genus Enterobacter; species Enterobacter asburiae. Next base: position 289,574 of record NZ_AP019632.1, on the reverse strand, counting down.
GGACGGGTCATCGGCAGCAGACCCTGCGGACGCCAGATCATCATCAGCACCATCAAACCACCCAGCATCAGCATGCTGTATTCGTTAAAGTCGCGCATCAGCTCGCGCGAGACCACCAGCAGGATGGCCGCGAGGATAACGGCGAACTGCGAGCCCATCCCGCCGAGCACCACAATCGCCAGCACAAAGGCGGATTCGGCGAAGGTGAACGATTCCGGGCTAACGAAGCCCTGACGCGCGGCAAACAGCGTTCCGGCGAAACCGGCAAACGCGGCGCTGATGGTGAACGCGGTCAGCTTGATGCGGGTCGGGTTCAGGCCCAGGGAGCGGCAGGCAATCTCATCTTCACGCAGCGCTTCCCACGCGCGGCCCAGCGGCATGCGCAGCAGGCGGTTGATCACGAACAGGGTAATCACCACCAGCAGCAGCGCCACCAGATAGAGCCAGATCACGCGGTCGGACGGGTCATACTTCACGCCGAAGAAGTTGCTGAAGGTATCCCAGCCGCCTTCGCGGGCGGTACGGCTGAACTCCAGCCCGAAGAAGGTCGGTTTCGGGATCTGGCTGATGCCGTTCGGGCCACCGGTCACTTCGGTGTTATTGAGCAGCAGGATACGGACGATTTCACCGAAGCCTAAGGTCACAATCGCCAGGTAGTCGCCACGCAGGCGCAGTACCGGGAAGCCAAGCAGGAAGCCTGCAGCGGCAGAGACCAGCCCTGCCAGCGGCAGGCAGGTCCAGAAGCCGAGACCGTAATAGTGGTTCAGCAGCGCGAAGGTATAGGCGCCGATGGCGTAGAAGCCGCCGTAGCCCAGCACCAGCAGGCCCGAGAGCCCCACGACCACGTTCAGACCGAGACCGAGAATCACGTAGATCATGGTCAGAGTGGCGATATCCACGGTGCCACGCGACACCACGAACGGCCACGCTACGGCGGCCACCAGCAGCGCCACGAGGAACAGCTTCTGCTTAACAGTAGAACCGTCGATTGCCGGCAGGACGAATTTCGGACCGGAGACGTTTTTCAGCGTCTTCTGGAACAGCGGACGCAGCAGCTGGAACAGGAACACTACGGCCGTGCCGATAAATACCCACTGCCAGCGGATGTCAGCTGCGGTATCGACAACCAGTTTGGTGCCATTCAGCTCAAGCTGGACGCCCATAAAGACGCTGGCCAGCACGAAGAACATGGCGGCAGAGAGCAGCGCCATTGCAAAATGCATCGGTTTCATACTTTCTCTACCTCCGGACGGCCCAGAATACCGGTAGGCATCACCAGCAGAACCAGAATCAGCAGGGCAAACGACACCACGTCTTTATACTCCGTGCTCAGGTACGCCGAGGAGAGCGCTTCGGCCACGCCCAGGATCAGGCCGCCGATCATCGCGCCCGGAATACTGCCGATACCGCCCAGAACCGCCGCGGTGAAGGCTTTCATCCCGGCCATGAAGCCGATGTATGGGTTGATCACGCCGTAGAACTGGCCGAGCAGGACGCCCGCCACCGCCGCCATCGCGGCGCCAATCACGAAGGTCAGGGCAATCACGCGGTCGGTGTTGATGCCGAGCAGGCTCGCCATCTTCAGGTCTTCCGCGCAGGCGCGGCAGGCGCGTCCCATACGCGAGTAGCGGATGAACAGCGTCAGGGCGAGCATCGCAATAAAGGTCACGACCCAGATAACCAGCTGCATGGTGGTGATAGAGGCCGCGAAGTTTTCGCTGGCCCCCACAATCCACTGGCCGTTAAACAGGCTTGGCAGCGCCACGTCGCGCGAACCTTCGGTCAGGCTGACGTAGTTTTGCAGGAAGATCGACATCCCGATCGCGGAAATAAGCGCAATCAGGCGCTTGGAGCTGCGCACCGGCCGGTAGGCCACGCGCTCAATGCTCCAGCCGTAGGCGCTGGCAATCACAATCGCGCCGACAAAACCGGCGGCGACCAGCAGCCAGCTGCTGTCGATGCCCATCATCATCAGGGCGGCGATAATCATAAAGGAGACGTAGCTACCGATCATGTACACCTCGCCGTGGGCGAAGTTGATCATGCCGATAATGCCGTAAACCATCGTATAGCCGATGGCGATCAGCGCGTAGGTGCTTCCCAGCGTAACGCCGTTAAACATCTGCTGCAGGAAATAGAGAAACTGCTCGGACATATGCAAACCTTTTTATACCCGCCCGTCATGCCGGGCGGTGGGATAATTATTTGGCGGCCGAGGATGAACCGTCGGCGTGCCACTTAAAGACACCAAACTCAAATCCCTTCAGATCGCCTTTCTCATCCCAGTTCAGCGGCCCAATCACGGTGTTCGCCCCGTGTGCTTTTAAATCTTTCACCAGATCCAGCGGTTCTTTGCTGCCGGAGCGATCCAGCGCGGTGGCCAGAGACTGTACGGCCGCGTAGGTGATCCAGACGTACGGACCACTCGGATCTTTCTTCTGCGCCTTGAGCGCATCCACGATAGCCTTGTTGGCCGGATCCTGGTCATAGCGTTTTGGCATCGTCACCAGCATGCCTTCGGCAGAATCCCCCGCGATGTTAGACAGGGAGGCGTTGCCCACGCCCTCTGGCCCCATAAACTGGGTTTTCAGACCGGTGGCGCGCGCCTGACGCAGCATCTGGCCCATCTCCGGGTAGTAGCCGCCGTAGTAAACGAAGTCGATATTCTCTTTTTGCAGGCGAGCAATCAGCGCGGAGAAGTCTTTCTCACCGGCGGTAATGCCGTCGAAGAAGACGATGTTCGCGCCGCCTTTTTTCAGGCCGTCCTGCACGGAGCGCGCCAGGCCTTCGCCGTACTGCTGTTTGTCATGAATAATGGCAATGCGCTGTGGCTTAACGGTCTCGAGGATATATTTGGCGGCGGTGGGGCCCTGCGAGGAGTCCAGACCGGCGGTACGCATAATGTGCTGGTAGCCGCGCTGGGTCAGTTCCGGGTTCGTTGCGCCTGGGGTGATCATCAGAATGCCTTCGTCTTCGTAGATATCAGACGCCGGCTGCGTGGAGGATGAGCACAGGTGGCCGATCACATACTGAATACCGTCGTTGACGATTTTGTTGGCGACCGCGACGGCCTGTTTAGGATCGCAGGCGTCGTCATATTCCACGCCCACCAGCTTGTCGCCTTTGATACCGCCCTTGGCGTTGATGTCTTTGATGGCCTGGCGCGCGCCGTTGAACTCCATGTCACCCCACTGGGCAACAGGGCCGGACATCGCCCCCACTACCGCAACTTTAATGTCGTCTGCCATAGCGGCATGCGAGATCGACAGTGCGACCATCCCCGCGATTAACGTCTTCGCGTTCCTTTTCATCTCTGAATCCCCATTCGTGATGTCGTGTTTATATTTTGTTTTATTATGGTTAAAAAGCATTCTGTACTTTTAATGAACAACGCTATTTTTACCAGTGCCTTTAATGGTTTAGCGCAGTTTTTTGTCAAAAACCAGACTAAAATCTCTATTTTTCAGGCGATTAAGCAAAGATAATATTCTGAAATCAGGCAGAGATAAACAAATAAAAGTGCAGTTTGCAGCATAAAATAACGGTACAAAGCGCCGAATAAATCACTACCGTTCAGGTTAAAATTCTGCTTATTTTTCGATCCATGTGTTTTCAAACTGCCCAACGCGTTGCCAAAAAACTAATCACCTGGTTAATGAGAATAAAAAGAGGAAGCCGCTGAGTGAATAAATTGAGTACACTGCCCCTACTCAATCTGATTTGGACAAGTGGCTAATGAAACTGACTATCGTGCGTCTGGTGACCTTTAGCGACCAGGATCATATCGACCTGGGCAAGATCTGGCCGGAATATTCCCCTTCGTCGCTGCGCGTTGATGAGACCCACCGCATTTATGCCGCGCGTTTTAACGAACGCCTGCTGGCAGCGGTTCGCGTAACCCTGAGCGGTACGGAAGGGGCGCTGGACTCGCTGCGCGTGCGTGACGTCACCCGTCGTCGCGGTGTGGGACAGTATTTAATTGAAGAAGTGATCCGCGAAAACCCGAGCGTGACCTCATGGTGGATGGCTGATGTGGGCGTGGAAGACCGCGGCGTGATGGCGGCGTTTATGCAGGCGTTAGGGTTTACGGCGCAGGAAAGCGGGTGGGAGAAGCGCTAAAAGAAAGCCGGGTGGCGGCTGCGCCTTACCCGGCCTACATTCTCCACTGTATTTTCCCAAGCATTTCGTGTTGCAGGAAGGCGGCAAGTTATGAAATCCCCGGGAGCTTACATAAGTAAGTGACCGGGGTTGAATAACGCAGCCAACGCACCTGCGGCGCGAAAGGCGACGGGAAAATTATTTGGCGTCTGTCGCCGTGCCGTTCGCATGCCAGTCAAACACGCCGAACTCGAAGCCCTTCAGGTCGCCCTTCGCGTCCCAGGAGAGTGGTCCCATGACGGTCTCGACGGTATTCGCTTTCAGCCAGGTGGCAATCTCAGCCGGATCGGCTGACTGGTTCAGGCCCGCCTGCAGAGACTGCAGCGCCGCGTAGGTGGTCCAGACGAACGCGCCGCTTGGATCCTGTTTCTTCGCCTTGATGGCATCTACGATAGGTTTGTTCGCAGGAACCTGGTCGTAGTTCTTCGGTTTGGTCACCAGCAGGCCTTCGGCTGATTCACCCGCAATGTTAGACAGGGAAACGTTCGCCACGCCTTCCGGGCCCATAAACTGGGTTTTCAGGCCCGCAGCGCGCGCCTGGCGCAGGATCTGGCCCATTTCCGGGTGGTAGCCACCGTAGTAAACGAAATCAATATTCTCTTTCTTCAGACGCGCCACCAGGGTGGAGAAGTCTTTCTCACCGGCGGTGATCCCGTCGAAGAACACCACGTCGGCATTCGCTTTCTTGAGGTTATCCTGCACTGAACGCGCCAGACCTTCACCGTACTGCTGCTTGTCATGAACGATGGCAATGCGCTTCGGCTTCACTTTTTCAACGATGTATTTCGCCGCGGTTGGGCCCTGGTCAGAGTCCAGACCGGTGGTGCGCAGGGTCAGCTTGTAGCCGCGCGCGGTCAGCTCCGGTGCGGTCGCTGCCGGGGTGATCATCAGAATACCTTCGTCTTCGTAGATGTCAGACGCTGGCTGAGTAGAGGAAGAGCACAGGTGACCGATAACGTATTTGATCCCGTCGTTCACCACTTTGTTCGCAACCGCGACCGCTTGTTTCGGGTCACAGGCATCATCATATTTTACGATCTGCAGTTTTTCGCCCTTGATACCGCCCTTAGCATTAATGTCTGCAACCGCCTGTTCAGCGCCGGTAAATTCCTGGTCGCCGTACTGTGCTACCGGACCGGACATTGCGCCAACCACAGCCACCTTGATGTCTGCCTGTGCCATGGTGCTGAATGCCAACGCGATACATCCTGCCAGTAACGCTTTACCCTTCATGTTCATCCTGAGATTCCCCATTATTATGGTTATTACGATTGTTGTGATGTTGTTGTGCAGCGCTTTATGTCAGTTATAGGTGTGCTGTCCGCGCTTTTTCAGCATACTCTGCTAAAACATACCCGATTTTTATGATTTTGGAATAGCTAATTTGAAATGAATATATGATAAGCCCGGCAGGGATTTTCGCCGGGCATATGGCTTTAACGTGTCAGCGACGCGGAGATAATGTCCAGCGCTTTACGGAACTGCGCTTCAGGGATAGTCAGCGGATACAGGAAACGAATGACGTTGCCGTAGACGCCGCAGCTCAGAAGAAGCAGCCCTTCCTGCAACGCACGCTCCTGCACCTGGCGGGTAAATTCCGGCGAAGGCTGGCCCGTTTGCGGGTCGTTAAACTCCACCGCCACCATCGATCCCTGCGCGCGAATGTCAGCGATATACGGGCAGTGTTCCTTCGCCTTGTTCAGCACTTCCACCAGGTGATGGCCAAGATGCGCCGAGCGCGTGCAGAGATCCTCTTCATCAATCACGTCGAGCACGGCATGCGCCGCCGCAATCGCCAGCGGGTTCCCGGCGTAGGTACCGCCCAGCCCGCCCGGTGCAGGGGCGTCCATCACCTCCGCACGGCCCGATACCGCTGAGAGCGGCATCCCGCCCGCCAGGCTTTTCGCCATGGTGATCATATCGGGCTTCACGCAGTGGTGTTCCATCGAGAACAGCTTGCCGGTACGGGCAAAGCCGCTTTGCACCTCGTCGGCAATCAGCAAAATACCGTGGGTGTCGCACAGGGCGCGCAGTGCCTGCATAAAATCAGCTGGCGCAATGTTGAAACCGCCCTCTCCCTGAACCGGTTCGAGAATAATGGCCGCGACCTGGTCGGGTGCGATATCCGCTTTAAAGATGCGTTCCAGGCTTTTCAACGCTTCCGCCGTGCTGACGCCGTGCAGTTCATTCGGATACTGCGCGTGATACACCGAACCGGGGAACGGGCCAAAGCCGAGCTTGTACGGCGCAACTTTGCCGGTCAGCGCCATGGTCATAAAGGTGCGGCCGTGGAACGCGCCGCCGAAGGTGATTAGGCCGGGACGTTTAGTGTACGCCCGGGCAATTTTGACCGCGTTTTCGACCGCCTCTGCCCCCGTGGAGAAGAACGCGGTTTTGGCCGGACCGTCAACGGGCACGCGCTGGTTGATGCGCTCGGCAAGCGCCACATAGCCTTCGTACGGCACAATCTGGTACGCCGTATGGGTAAACGCGTGGAGCTGTTTTTCAATGGCGGAAATGACTTTTGGATGGCGATGGCCGGTATTCAGCACCGCGATCCCGGCGGCGAAGTCGATGTACTCGTTACCTTCCACGTCCCACACCGTGGCGTTTTCAGCTTTATCAGCATAGAAGTTACACATCACGCCGATGCCGCGCGGCGTCGCCTGTAAACGCCGGTCGTTCAGTTCGTTATTTTTCACCCTGTCCCCCTGAGAAAGTCGCCTGCTTAGCGCATCAGTAAGTGTTTGCCAGGGGGAGGGAATTCGCCAGAGCGGGCGCTAAAAAAACAAAACCCCCAGACTTTCATCCAGGGGTTCTCGGTGTACTTCGCGAAAATTACGCTTCGATAGCGGCGCGAAGTTTTTTCATGGCGTTCTTTTCAAGCTGACGGACACGTTCCGCAGAAACGCCGTAGCGGTCGGCCAGCTCCTGCAGCGTGGACTTGTTGTCTTCGTCCAGCCAGCGGGCGCGGATAATATCCTGGCTACGCTCGTCGAGGCCTTCCATCGCATGGGTCAGCTTGTTCGCGGCCTGATCTTCCCAGTTATCCTCTTCGATGCCGTCAGCAAAGTTAGAGGTTTTATCCTGCAGATACAGAACCGGCGCCATTGGCTGGCTGTCAGATGCGTCGTCGTCGGAGGACATATCAAAGGTCATGTCCTGCGCGGCCATACGGGATTCCATCTCACGCACGTCTTTGCTGGTTACGCCCAGCTCGCGCGCCACCATTTCCACTTCATCCTGGTTGAACCAGCCCAGACGCTGCTTGGCTTTACGCAGGTTGAAGAACAGTTTGCGTTGCGCTTTTGTCGTGGCGACTTTCACGATACGCCAGTTGCGCAGCACGTATTCATGAATTTCTGCTTTGATCCAGTGCACAGCGAAGGAGACGAGTCGCACACCCACTTCCGGGTTAAAGCGACGCACAGCCTTCATCAGGCCGATGTTGCCTTCCTGAATCAAGTCCGCCTGCGGCAAGCCATAGCCCGCATAGTTACGAGCAATGTGAACAACAAAGCGCAGGTGAGACAGGATCAGCTTTTTCGCTGCTTCCAGATCGCCCTGGTAATGCAGCTTTTCAGCAAGCTCCTTTTCTTCCTCGGCCGTTAACATCGGCCAGGTGTTCGCAGCCCGGATATAAGATTCCAGGTTACCAACAGGGGCTAAAGCTAAAGTTTGCATTTCTTTGGTCATTCATTCCTCTCAATGTTTCTTCTGGTCCTGGTCGTCCCCGTCAGGCAACAACCATGCCAAAGCGTTTGAGCAACGAGATTAGCATTCACTCTTTTATCAGACAGTGATTTTATCCACAAGTTCCAGGTGCAACGGTGAATAAATTACGCACAAATTGTGACATGAAGATGATAACAGGGGAAGCGACAACAGGGACGCTTTCCCTGCAGAGCGAGCATCTCGGTGCAGGGAAAGATTATATCACGCTTTTATTAGTCGGGAGTAAAGTGACGTAAATGTTGAACGGTTGCCAGCCAGGCTGCCACCCACCCAATCATCGAACAAACCAGCAGCAGCAACAGACACTCATCGAAGCCTAAGCCACTGATATCAAACTTCGTTCCGAAAACCTGCGCCACTTCAGTCACGGCAGAAGAGAGCCGCATCACCAAAATTTCTGACAATATCAGTGAAAGAAATGCACCGGAAAAACCGAGCAATGCGCCACCGTAAAGGAACGGTCGGAGGATGAAACCATCCGTCGCACCAATCAGTTTCTGCACGTTAATGGTATCGCGACGGGCAAAGATGCTCAGGCGCACGCTGTTACCGATGACGAGGAAGACCGCCGCCACCATCAGCACGCCAATCATCGCCGCGACGCGTCCTACCAGCCCGGTCAGGGCAGCAAGGCGCGCAAACCAGCTGTCGTCCATGCGCACTTCATCAATGCCCTTAATGCGCGTGATGCGATCGCGCAGGGTGTTAAGCGAATCGGTCCCCTGGAAATCCAGCTTCGGGATCACCACCGCCACGGCGGGCAGCGGGTTCTCTTCGAGCATATCCAGCGCGCCGCCAAAGCCAGACCAGTTACGGAACTCGCCCAGCGCGTCTTCACGGGAGAGATAGTTGACCTTCTCCACGCCCTGCTCGGCCTGGATTTGCCCGACCACCTGCGCGGCGGCGTTATCGTCGAGCGCTTTATCCATATAGACCGTGATCTGCGGGGACGGATAATACTGTGAGGCCGCCTGGTTGACGTTTTTATAGACCATATAGCAGACGCTTGGCAGCGTCAGGGAGATGGCGATCACCATCACCGTCAGGAACGTCGCCAGCGGTTTGCTTTTCAGGTCCTGCAGCGCGCCGTGGAAGGCGTAGCGCACCTGCTCGTTAAACACGTTGGTTTTACGGGAGGCCGGTTTTGGCGCGGCCTTCTGGCGCTTCGGCGCATTACGATTGCCGTCACCACCGCCCTGCGGCTTACGGAAACGGTCAAACCGGTTCCCGAACTGCCGAATCTGGTTTATTGCATCACGCTTATTCACCGTGGCCTCCGTGCAAATGCCCGTCGCTCAGGGTCAGCATGCGGTACGAACGACGGGAAATGAGCCCGATGTCGTGCGTCGCCATCAATACGGTGACTCCTACGCGGTTAAATTCCTCAAACAGACGCAAAATCCCTTCGGACAGGGCATCGTCCAGGTTACCGGTTGGTTCATCCGCCAGCAGTACGGCAGGCTTGTTCACCACCGCGCGGGCGATGCCCACGCGCTGCTGTTCACCGCCGGAGAGCTGGATCGGGAAGTTCTTCGCTTTGTCCAGCAGCCCGACCTTATCCAGCGCCGCAGAAACGCGGCGGCGGATATCGTCATAGCTGGCGCCGGCAATAATCAGCGGAATGGCCACGTTATCGAAAACGGTGCGATCCATCAGCAGGTGGTGATCCTGGAAAATCATGCCGATCTGACGACGCAGGAACGGCACTTCGCGGTTTTTCAGGCGGCTGATCTCATGGCCGCCGAAAAAGATTTTCCCGGCGCTTGGCCGCTCGATCCCACAGATAAGCTTGAGCAGGGTACTTTTCCCCGCGCCGGAATGGCCGGTCAGGAATGCCATCTCGCCCGGCTGCAGGTGGAATGTCACCCCCTGCAGCGCTTGTCTCCCACCGAGATAGGCCTTGCTGACGTGTTCAAAGCGAATCATTGTTAGTCCTCTCGGGCAAATAATGCCTCAATAAAGTCGTCCGCCTTAAACGGACGCAAATCCTCAATACGCTCGCCCACACCGATGTAACGGATAGGAATGCCGAACTGGTCGGCCACGGAGAAGATCACCCCGCCTTTCGCGGTGCCGTCCAGCTTGGTCAGCGCGATCCCCGTCAGTCCTACCGCTTCATTAAACAGCTTCGCCTGGCTGATGGCGTTCTGTCCGGTGCTGGCATCAATGGTCAGCATAATTTCATGCGGTGCGTCTTCGTCCAGCTTCTTCATAACGCGGACGATTTTCTTCAACTCTTCCATCAGGTGCGATTTGTTCTGCAAACGCCCTGCGGTATCGGCAATCAGCACGTCCACGTTGCGCGCCTTCGCTGCCTGGATGGCGTCGAAGATCACGGACGCAGAATCCGCGCCGGTATGCTGGGCAATCACCGGAATGTTGTTGCGCTGGCCCCAAACCTGCAGCTGCTCAACCGCTGCCGCGCGGAAGGTATCGCCCGCCGCCAGCATCACCGATTTGCCCTGCTGCTCGAACTGACGCGCCAGCTTGCCGATGGTGGTGGTTTTACCCACGCCGTTTACGCCAACCATCAGAATAACAAATGGCGTTTTGCCTTCAATATTAAGCGGTTCGTCAACTTTTGCGAGAATTTCACCCATCTCGTCTTTCAGCAGACCGTACAGCGCTTCGGCGTCGCGCAGCTGTTTGCGGCTCGCCCCTTCGGTCAGATTGGCGATGATCTTACGGGTGGTTTCCACGCCGACGTCCGCAATCAGCAGCTGTTCTTCCAGCTCTTCGAAGAGATCGTCGTCGATCTTCTTGCCGCGGAACAGACTGATAAATCCGGAACCTAAGTTTTCTTTGGTTTTGAGCAGGCTGCGCTTCAGGCGCGCGAAGAAACCTTCTTTGGTCGGTTTTTCCTGCTCCTGTACGCTCTCTTCTTCCGGCTGTTCTTCAACCGGCACGACGATAATCGCCTCTTCCGCGGCTTCTGCCGCCAGCGCCTGGGCTTCCAGCTCTTCGTCGGTCAGCTCTGGCTCGAGTGCCGCTTCTTCTTCCACCGCCTCAACAATTTCAACGGTTTCCGCTTCCGCCTGCCACTCTTCGGCAGAAACCTCTTCGGCTTTCACCTCTTCCGGCAGCGGCAGCTCTTCGTGCTCGATAACGGCCTGTGGCGTTTCGGTAATATCCTCAACGATAACCGGTTCTGGCTTCTCGCTCTCCTGAACCTGTTCAGTGACCTCAACCACCTCTTGTGCAAAGGATTCAATCTCTTCTTTGCTGTGCGCCGTTTCTTCCGCTTCGACAACCGCGGCGGTTTCTACAGGCGTTTCAGGCTGTGACTGCTCTTCAACGGCTTGTTGCTCTTCGGTTTTCTGTTCTGTTTCTTGCTCTTTTTCACCGAAGCCCAGCCAGGAAAAGAAGCCACGTTTTTTTTGTTTTGCCATCTGCGACTACACTCCTCGCGGCGCTATATACATGGAAGCTAAAAAAATGATGAAATAGTCTAACACTTTACTTAATTGACATCACCGCCCGCAATCGCAGGCCAATTGTTAACAGAGCTTTCCTGAGATGAAGAAACCCAACCGCGCCCCGGCCGGTCAAATTCGTATTATCGGCGGTCAGTGGCGAGGCCGGAAATTACCGGTGCCGGACAGCCCCGGTTTACGCCCTACTACCGACCGCGTGCGCGAGACGCTGTTTAACTGGCTGGCCCCGTCAATGGTAGACGCCCACTGCCTGGACTGCTTCGCCGGAAGCGGCGCGCTCGGCCTGGAAGCGCTGTCGCGCTATGCCGCCAGCGCCACGCTGCTGGAGATGGAGCGCGGCGTTGCGCAGACGCTGCAGCAAAATCTGGCGACGCTGAAAGCGAGCAACGCTAAAGTCGTGAACACCAACACGCTGAGTTTTCTTGCGCAGAAAGGCACGCCGCATAACGTGGTGTTTGTCGATCCGCCGTTCCGCAAGGGGCTGCTGGAAGAGACGTTATCCCTGCTTGAGCAAAACGGCTGGCTGGCGGATGACGCGCTAATTTACGTTGAAAGCGAAGTGGAAAACGGTTTACCGCCGGTTCCCGCCCACTGGGATCTGCACCGCGAAAAGGTCGCCGGCCAGGTCGCTTATCGTCTTTATCACCGTCAGGCACAAGGAGGCTCCGATGCCGGTACTGATTAACCTGGGACGTTTGCTGATGCTGGGCGTCTGGGCGTTTTTAATTCTCAACCTGGTACACCCCTTCCCGCGTCCGATGAATATTTTCGTTAACGTCGCGCTGATTTTCACGTCGTTCATGCACGCCCTGCAGATGGTGATGCTGAAAAACGGCCTGCCGAAAGACGGCCCGCAGATGACGGGCTGGCAGCAGCTGCGCGTGTTTATTTTCGGAGTGTTTGAACTGCTGGTGTGGATGAAGAAGTTTAAGGCGCAGGTGAAGAAGTAAGGCGCGGCCTGATGCCCTCACCCTAACCCTCTCCCACAGGGAGAGGGAACGATTACACCCTCTCCCTGTGGGAGAGGGCCGGGGTGAGGGGAAAATTACCGCTCCGGTTCAAACCCTTCAAACCGCGTCCCTTTGTAGCTCAGCGTTCCTTTCTCACCCACCGTCAGCTGATGGTACTGCTGCGCCTCCAGGCGGAAGGTCATCTCCAGGCCGCCCGTTTCCGCCCTAAAGCTCGCTTCATAGCGCATTGCTGTGCCCGCAGGCGTCACCTGCTGCTGGCGCGAGCGGCGGTCGTTGAGCGGTTTCTCGCGTTTGTTGGTCACCACCACGCGCTTTTGCATCAGCGGCGCGGCATCGTTATCCGCCTTCTCGCGGCGCTGCTGCACGAAACGGAACGAGGCGGCAATGACGATAATCGCCACCACGATAATGAAAAAAAGCGGCATCTTGCTCATTCTAAAATCCCATAAGATTATGCGGAATTCAGGATACCTTGCCTTCCCCGCCATTGCCAAACGCCCGCCCGCGTCACTACACTGGATCAGAAACTGATTATTCAGACTTAACAGATACAGGGAGTTAATATGCTTTGGTCATTTATCGCTGTCTGTTTTTCCGCATGGCTTTATGTCGATGCGTCGTACCGCGGTCCCACCTGGCAGCGCTGGTTGTTTAAACCGGTCACGCTGTTGCTCCTACTGCTGCTGGCCTGGCAAGCGCCGATGTTCAACGCCGTCAGCTATCTGGTGCTCGCCGGGCTGTGTGCATCCCTGATAGGCGATGCCTTAACCCTGCTGCCGCGACAGCGCCTGCTGTACGCCGTTGGGGCGTTCTTCCTCTCCCATCTGCTGTATACCATCTACTTTGCCAGCCAGATGACGCTCTCCTTCTTCTGGCCGCTGCCGCTGGTACTGCTGGTGATTGGCGCCCTGCTGATTGCGGTGATCTGGTCACGACTGGAAGAGATGCGTTTGCCGGTCTGTACGTTTATCGCCATGACGCTGGTGATGGTGTGGCTGGCAGGTGAACTGTGGTTCTTCCGTCCGACCGCTCCGGCGATGTCCGCGTTCTTCGGCGCCGCGCTGCTGCTGATCGGGAATGTCGTCTGGCTGGGCAGCCACTATCGCCGCCGCTTCCGGGCGGATAACGCGATAGCCTCCGCGTGTTACTTTGCCGGGCATTTCTTGATTGTGCGTTCGCTGTATATCTAAATAGCGCTTGACTCTGGAGTCGACTCCAGAGTGTATGCTGCGGTTAATGAGAAAATTATCATTGCCGGAGACTGCCATGTCGACTCCAGAAATACCAAAAAAAGTCCCTCAATTCTCGGCACTTAAGCTCAGCCCGGCTCCGTCGAAAGACGACTGCTGCTGCGAAGGCGCGTGCGAAACGCCAACTCAACCCCTTCCTGAAAGCGGCAACCGCTACAGCTGGGTCGTCAACGGCATGGACTGCGCGGCCTGCGCCCGCAAGGTGGAAAACGCCGTCAAGCAGGTGCCGGGCGTGAGCCACGTTCAGGTGCTGTTTGCCACCGAAAAGCTGCTGGTCAGCGCCGATAACGACGTCAGCAAGCAGGTTGAAGCTGCCGTCAGCCAGGCGGGCTATACCCTGCGCAGCGAAACGGCGCCCGTTGAAAAAGCCTCCTCCCTGAAAGAAAACCTGCCGCTCATTACCCTCATCATCATGATGGCCCTGAGCTGGGGGCTGGAGCAGATTAACCATCCGTTCGGCAATCTGGCGTTTATCGCCACCACGCTGGTCGGCCTGTTCCCGATTGCCCGTCAGGCGCTGCGCCTGATGAAAAGCGGCAGCTGGTTTGCCATCGAAACGCTGATGAGCGTGGCGGCGATCGGCGCGCTGTTCATTGGCGCGACGGCAGAAGCGGCGATGGTGCTGCTGCTGTTCTTAATCGGCGAACGCCTTGAGGGCTGGGCGGCGAGCCGGGCGCGTAAAGGGGTCAGCGCGCTGATGGCGCTGAAGCCGGAAACTGCCACTCGCGTGATAAACGGCACGCGTGAAACGGTCGCCATCAATACGCTGCGCCCGGGCGACGTGATTGAGGTGGCCGCAGGGGGGCGTCTGCCTGCCGACGGCGCGCTGCTTACCGCCACCGCGAGCTTTGATGAAAGCGCCCTGACCGGGGAATCCATTCCGGTAGAGCGCGCCGCGGGTGAAAAAGTGCCTGCTGGCGCCACCAGCGTCGACCGTCTGGTGCAGCTCACCGTGCTTTCCGAGCCGGGCGACAGCGCCATCGACCGTATCCTGAAGCTGATTGAAGAGGCCGAAGAGCGCCGCGCGCCGGTCGAACGCTTTATCGATCGCTTCAGCCGGATTTATACCCCTGCCATCATGCTGGTTGCCCTGCTGGTCACCGTCGTCCCGCCGCTGTTCTTTGGCGCCCCGTGGGAGGGCTGGATTTATAAAGGGCTGACGCTGCTGCTGATTGGCTGCCCGTGCGCGCTGGTGATTTCCACCCCGGCGGCGATTACCTCAGGTCTGGCGGCGGCGGCGCGGCGCGGCGCGCTGATTAAGGGCGGCGCGGCGCTGGAGCAGCTGAGCCAGGTTCAGCATATCGCCTTCGATAAAACCGGTACGCTGACCGTGGGCAAGCCGCAGGTGACCGGCGTGTATCCTCAGGAAACCAGTGAAGATGAGCTGCTTACACTGGCCGCCGCCGTTGAACAGGGGTCCACTCACCCGCTGGCGCAGGCGATTGTGCGAGAAGCGCAGTCGCGCGGGCTGAATATCCCTCCGGCAACCGCCCAGCGGGCGCTGGTCGGGTCAGGGATTGAGGCCACCGTTGACGGTAAAAATGTGCTGATTGTCGCGGCAGGCAAGTCTTCCAGTCCAGAGGTTGAGGCGTTAGAACAGACCGGACAAACCGTCGTGAGCGTTATGCAGGACGGCGTGGCGAAGGGAATGCTGGCGCTGCGCGATACCCTGCGCGATGACGCCAAAGAAGCCGTAGCGGCGCTGCACAAGCTGGGCGTGCAGGGCGTTATTCTTACCGGTGATAACCCTCGCGCGGCGGCAGCGATTGCCGGTGAGCTGGGGCTGGAGTTTAAAGCCGGACTGTTGCCTGCGGATAAGGTCATCGCCGTGACGGCGCTGAACGCCCGCGCGCCGCTGGCGATGGTCGGTGACGGGATTAACGATGCCCCGGCGATGAAAGCGTCCACCATTGGTATTGCAATGGGCAGTGGTACCGACGTGGCGCTGGAAACGGCCGACGCGGCGCTGACCCACAACCGCCTGACCGGGCTGGCGCAGACGATCGCCCTGGCGCGCGCGACGCGGGCCAACATCCGTCAGAACATCGGCATTGCGCTCGGGCTGAAAGGGATTTTCCTGGTGACGACCCTGCTCGGCATGACCGGATTGTGGCTGGCGGTGCTGGCGGATACCGGGGCAACGGTGCTGGTGACGGCGAACGCGCTCCGGCTGCTGCGTCGCCGGTAAAAAAAGCCCGGTGGCGCTAACGCTTACCGGGCCTCCATGTCCTGTTAACTCATCGGTCGGGTAAGGCGAAGCCGCCACCCGACTTTTTTATAAGAAATAGCTCATCGCCAGGCCTAAAAACAGCACCAGACCGACGTAGTTGTTGTTCATAAACGCTTTAAAACAGGCGTCACGCTCACGCTTCGCAATCAGCTTTTGCTGGTACGCAAACAGCAGTCCCGCCACCAGCACGGACCAGTAAAACTCCCAGTTCAGCCCGTTCAGGCGACCGATCGCGACCATCAGCGCCAGTACCGCGACCTGCAGGATACCGATAATCAGCTTGTCCTGACGACCAAAGAGGATGGCGGTGGATTTGATGCCAATTTTCAGGTCATCGTCGCGGTCTACCATCGCGTATTGCGTGTCATACGCCACCGCCCAGAGAATGTTCGCCAGGAACATCAGCCAGCAGCTGAGCGGTAAGGACTCACTAACCGCCGCAAACGCCATCGGAATCGACCAGCCAAACGCCGCGCCCAGCACCACCTGAGGCAGGTGGGTATAGCGCTTCATAAAGGGATATACCCAGGCCAACGCCAGCGCCGCAACGGAAAGCAGAATGGTCATGGTGTTGAGGGTTAACACCAGCAGGAAAGAGAGCAGCACCAGAACAATGAACAGCACGCGGGCTTCTTTCCCGGTGACCTGCCCGCTGGGTAACGGACGTCCGGCAGTACGCTTAACATGACCGTCGAATTTACGATCGGCATAGTCATTCACCACGCAGCCCGCCGCGCGCATCAGCCAGACGCCGGCAACGAACACGGCCAGGATCCACAGCGGCGGCACGCCCGGCGTGGCGAGCCACAGCGCCCACAGGGTCGGCCACAGCAGCAGTAACGCGCCAATGGGTTTATCGGTACGCATTAAGCGGTGATACGCCAACAGCTTATTCTGCGTCAGGCTCCACTCCATTTTTTCTTCCTCTTAGTACAACGGTGATGCCGGTAAAAAAAGCTCCGTCAGAATTAACGGTTTACCGCTCAGGCGAAGGCGGGAACGACGCCCCCAGAGTTCGGCATCACGACCAATCTCAATAAAATCCCGGGTAAGCTCAGACGAGGTAAAAAGGTAACGCCCCAGAGGCGTTTTCCCCAGACGTTGCAGCGCGAGCTCTGGCCCGGAAAGGGTGGACTCGGGGACCACCGTCCGCCCGGCAAGCCACGGCTCACCATCAGCACAGAGTAAAATTTCGCGCAGCCAGTAGCGTGGCTCTTGCGGCAGCAGCGGCAGCTCGCTGGCGATCTCATCGCCAGAGACAAACCCTTCCTGAATCAGGGTCACCGTGACCGTTTTACCCTGTTGCTCAAAACGTTTCGTCATGGAATCTTCCAGCAACAGCCAGTCCAGTTGCTGCGGATCAAGCGCAGGTATTTGGTCGAAATAGCGCAGCGCACGCAGTTGCGTTAGCGCAGGGTGTGACATGCCAGACTCTCCGATACATAACGTAATGGCATTGTATCGCAGAAACACGGATTGAGGGGGGCCAAACGTTATTTAACGATCACGATCGCAACATGGGCGCAACAGCCTGGCGGCTACGAAAAAAAGTGCGCCCACTCAGGCGCACCAAACTACTAACAAATCAGCACTGTGGGGAAACGGTTACCCCTTGCCTTTTACACTGCTGATAAAGGTGGAACGGGCAGTGGTTGAACCTAAACGTTCGGCTTCATCAAGCAGTTTCAGCGCTTTATCGACATCGCCGCGCTTCACCGCCTGCTTAATGGCGTTGTTGAAGTACTCTTCGGTGTCGTTCAGTACCGGCTCGGCCTTCTTCGCCGGGGCAGGCGCTGCGGTCGCTACCGGTGCGGCTGCCGTGGCAGCTGGCGCGGTATAGGCAGGAGCAGCTGTGTTACCTACAGTGACAGGGCCGGAACCGGAAGAGCCAAACAGCGGGCCGACCAGCACGCTTGAACCGCTGTTCGTTTTCACCTTCAGCTTTAACGTTCCGTCGGTGACGTGACGAGCAATCGGGTCTGGAATATCAGGAATCGCGTTACCGGTACCTTTTGCGTAGGCTTTAGCCGGATCGAGCAACGTGGTGGTCTTCTGAAGATCTTGCTCAGTGGTAAAGACCAGAACGTAGAGTTTTTGCTGGCCCAGCGCTGGCGTAAGGCGCATGACGCCTTCCAGACGGTCGGCGCTCATCACGCCGGGCTCCTGATACGTAAAGTATTCACTTGGGAAAAAGGCAGATGGCGTCATGTTCTGATCGAGAATCAACACGTTTGGTGCAAATACACTCGTCTGCTTATTAACCTCACTGGTCAAGGTAATGGCCAGTTCACCAATATTGGCGGGTACGCTATACGCAGCGACAGGGCCGGTAATACCCGGAACATTAAGTGACTGACCAGCCGTTGAGAGCTGGGTGGTCTGGGTTTTAGACTGATCGACAGGGGTCCAGACAAGCTGTTGCAATGCAGCTGTCGGAATGGCTGGCGCGGATGTTGTGTTTTGCGGAACGAAATTGACGTTAGCGAGCGTTACAGCAGGCGCGCTTGCCAGCAGCCCTGCGGTTAAACAAAGGGCAAGGAGAGTTTTGTTCATTTTCATTGTTATCACCTCAAAATGCACAGGTCAGCGGTAGCCAGGCAATAGCGCGCCGTCCCAAGGATTGAGGGGCTTGCGCCCCTCAGTTTGGTCATTACGTCAGGTTAAGACGGGATTACCACCAGATTTCCATCTGGGCGCCGAAGGACCACTCATCGTTGTCGCCGCGGCTGAAGCTTTTCGCAGTGGTATCGCTATAGGCCATGCCTGGGGTGTAACCCGCAACGGAGTTTTTACCTGAAGGCGCATAACCCCATTTCTCATCCCACTTGGCATAGGTGGCGAAGACGCGGATTGCTGGACGTGACCAGATGCTGTCGCCAGCCTGCCACTGTTGTGCCAGGGTGATTTTATACTGGTTGTTGGTTTCGCCAGTTTCCTGAGATTTGACGTTGTCGTAGCCCACTTCAAGCAGAGTGCTCATGATAGGCGTCCATTTGTACATAGGACGAACGCCTACGGTCCACCATTTAGTACCGTTGTTGTTATCCCAGTTGATATCCTGGTACATACCGACGTACATCAGATCCCAGCTATCGCCCAGCGAGATAGCACCGTGGTCAAGTACGCGCCACAGGTGCCCGTTGTTGTTGATGCCATAGTTGATATCGTCAGTAGTGCCAATGTTCGAACCTTGCGACAGACCTTTACCCTGAGAGGTCATAGAGTCAGTTGCATATTGCAGAACGAATTTGTTGTAGCCTTTCAGCATGCTCTGCGTGTGTTCAGCGGTGAACATCCAGCCATCTTTAGATGCGCCGTCGATCAGGTGATAATCATCACGTGGGTTTGCACGGCCGTAATCAGCCCCCAGCTCCAGGGTACCGCCCGGGTTAATTTCCATCTGGGCTAAACGCACGTCAAAGACATCGTTCGCCGTGCGAGTGGTGTAGTCATAAACGCTGTTGCTGGCGAAGGATGAAGAACCGCCGGCTTCAGAAGAACGGGTTGCAGCCAGAGAGAGCTTACCAAAACCTACGTCGATGTTTTCCAGACCTGCACCAGGACCTGAAATATCCCAGTAGTAGAAGTCGATCATGTGGACGTCATGACGCTGATAGAAGCGCTTACCGGCCCAGATAGTCGAACCTGGCAGCCACTCAATCAGGTTTTTACCCTGCACGTTGGCTTCACGGAACGCCGGGTCAGTGGCCTCCCAGTCGTTCTGTTGCGCCACGGAATACGCGACGTTGGTGTCGAAGTAGAAGCTCTTATCGCCCTCTTTCCACACTTCCTGGCCCAGTTTCAGTTCCGCATAGGTTTCACATTCGTTACCCAGACGGTATTTACTTTGAGCACCGGTTGCCTGGAAGCACTGTTGTTCGCCGCCACTACCCGTCCAGCCGATACCGGAACGAGCATAACCATGGAAATCCACGGCCATTGCCTGAGCAGACATTACGCCCGCTGCGACGGCAACTGCCAGAGGAAGTTTGCGCAGAGTAATCATCATTCTATCTCCTGAGATCATTGCTTTTCTTTGAACACTTCACCTGTCGGTTTCGTGTCTTCTTTTGGGATTGCTTAAACGCCTGGCTCTTTGTGCAACCGACGACATGCAGTGCCATCCTCACGGAACAGATGGCAACGCTCTGGCGGCAAGCCGATAGCGAATGTGGCACCCTCTTCTACCAACACCACGTCGTTCTGGCGGTAGACCAGGTTCTGACGGATGGCGGGGATCTGGATATGAATCTGTGTTTCGTGACCAAGCTGTTCGACGACCTGAACGTCACCTTCCAGGGTCACATCAGCGATGTGGCTCGGCAGCAGGTGCTCAGGACGAATACCGAGGGACATATTTGCCCCGACCTGTACGTTGGCGCTGTCGACCGGCAGCCAGACCTGCTGGCGGTTTGGCAGCTCCACCTGTACCTGTTCAATGGCTGTCGCGGTCACTTTGACGGGCAGGAAGTTCATCTTTGGCGAGCCAATGAAGCCCGCAACAAAGCGGTCTGCCGGGTAGTGGTACAGCTCCAGCGGTTTACCCACCTGCGCCACGCGGCCGGCATCCAGCACCACGATTTTGTCGGCGAGGGTCATCGCTTCCACCTGATCGTGGGTGACGTAAATCATCGTGCGGCCAAGACGCTTGTGCAGACGGGAGATTTCAATACGCA
Source organism: Enterobacter asburiae (assembly GCF_007035645.1). NCBI lineage: Bacteria > Pseudomonadati > Pseudomonadota > Gammaproteobacteria > Enterobacterales > Enterobacteriaceae > Enterobacter > Enterobacter asburiae. Next base: position 269,120 of record NZ_AP019632.1, on the reverse strand, counting down.
TCTGGACGCGCAGGGCGGCATCCAGGTTAGAGAGAGGTTCATCGAGCAGGAACACGCGCGGTTCGGCCACCAGCGTACGGCCAATCGCCACACGCTGACGCTGACCACCGGAAAGCGCTTTTGGTTTACGCTCCAGCAGGTGGGCCAGCTGTAACACTTCCGCCACCTGCGTCACGCGCTGGTTAATGACCTCTTTCTTCGCGCCGGCCAGCTTCAGGCCAAAGGACATATTTTCGGCAACGGAAAGGTGTGGATAGAGTGCATAAGACTGGAACACCATACCGACGCCACGTTCGGCAGGCGGGATGTCGTTCATTCGGGTATCACCAATCAGCAGGTCGCCGCTGGTAATCGTTTCAAGACCGGCAATCATACGCAGCAGAGTAGATTTACCACAGCCTGATGGGCCAACAAACACCACGAATTCGCCTTCGTTGATGTCCAGATTGATGTCTTTCGACACCACAACGTCACCCCAGGCTTTCGTTACATTACGCAGCTGTACGCTCGCCATGCCCTTCTCCCTTCGTTACAACCTGTCACCGACAGAAACATTCAAGATAAGTTCACTATGGGGTATCCATTACTTTCCCGAATCCTCCACCCCCCGCCTTTTTTATGGGGGAGGAGGCGGGAGGATGAGGGAGCAGGCTCTGCGACCGCCGTGGGCGGGCTGAGGCAAAATTCGTGAAGCCGCCTGCAAAATTCGGTGGTTTTTTATGTGCGCCAGCACTCATAACTTAAATTTATGCAACGGAGATCACACAAACGGGGGGTGGGGCGTAGGGGTTGGGAGGATGGAAAGAGGATGTCAAATAAGGAGACTGAGACACGTTGAACCACTGAAGTCATACCACGAGACATCACCAAAAAGGATGGCAGCTATGAATATCAAGACTGGCGCACGCGTTTTCGCATTGTCCGCCCTCGCAGCAATGATGATTTCCGCACCGGCGCTCGCCAAAATTGAAGAAGGCAAACTGGTTATCTGGATTAACGGCGACAAGGGCTATAACGGCCTGGCCGAAGTGGGCAAAAAATTCGAAAAAGATACCGGCATCAAAGTTACCGTAGAACACCCTGACAAGCTGGAAGAGAAGTTCCCGCAGGTTGCAGCAACCGGCGACGGCCCGGACATTATTTTCTGGGCGCATGACCGTTTCGGGGGTTACGCGCAGTCTGGCCTGCTGGCAGAAGTGACGCCAGATAAAGCCTTCCAGGACAAACTGTTCCCGTTCACCTGGGATGCCGTTCGCTATAACGGCAAGCTGATCGCTTACCCTATCGCGGTTGAAGCCCTGTCTCTGATTTACAACAAAGACCTGGTACCAAACCCACCGAAAACCTGGGAAGAGATCCCGAAACTGGATAAAGAGCTGAAGGCGAAAGGTAAATCCGCGCTGATGTTCAACCTGCAAGAGCCGTACTTCACCTGGCCGCTGATTGCTGCCGACGGCGGTTACGCGTTCAAGTTTGAAAACGGCAAATATGACGTGAAAGACGTGGGCGTGGACAACGCGGGCGCGAAAGCGGGTCTGACCTTCCTGGTTGATCTGATCAAGAACAAACACATGAACGCGGATACCGACTACTCCATCGCGGAAGCGGCGTTCAACAAAGGCGAAACCGCGATGACCATCAACGGTCCGTGGGCCTGGACCAACATCGACAAGAGCAAAGTCAACTACGGCGTGACGCTGCTGCCAACCTTCAAAGGCAAGCCGTCTAAACCGTTCGTTGGCGTGCTGAGCGCGGGCATCAACGCCGCCAGCCCGAACAAAGAGCTGGCGAAAGAGTTCCTGGAAAACTACCTGCTGACCGATCAGGGTCTGGATGAAGTGAACAAGGACAAACCGCTGGGCGCCGTCGCGCTGAAATCCTTCCAGGATCAGCTGGCGAAAGATCCACGTATCGCGGCCACCATGGATAACGCCCAGAAAGGCGAAATCATGCCGAACATCCCACAGATGGCTGCGTTCTGGTACGCCACGCGTACCGCGGTCATCAACGCTGCAAGCGGTCGTCAGACTGTCGATGCCGCGCTGAAAGATGCTCAGGGTCGTATTACTAAGTAATGACGTAGTCCCCTCTCCCTTCGGGAGAGGGTTAGGGTGAGGGTTGGCGCTATCCGCACGCCCTCACCCCGGCCCTCTCCCCCAGGAGAGGGAGAAAAGATCAAACGTTGTAGAGGAAAAACCCCATGGATGTCATTAAAAAGAAACGCTGGTGGCAAAGCGACGCGCTGAAGTGGTCAGCGATCGGTCTGCTGTGTCTGCTGGTGGGTTACCTTGTTGTTTTAATGTACGTACAAGGGGAATATCTGTTTGCCATCATGACGCTGATTTTAAGCTCTGCTGGCCTGTATATTTTCGCTAATCGTAAAGCCTATGCCTGGCGCTATGTTTATCCGGGCGTGGCCGGGATGGGGCTGTTTGTCCTGTTCCCGCTGATTTGTACCATCGCCATTGCGTTTACCAACTACAGCAGCACCAACCAGCTTGCGCAGGAACGCGCGCAGCAGGTCCTGCTGGATCGCTCATATCAGGCAGGCAAGACCTTTAACTTCGGCCTGTATCCTGCCGGGAACGATTGGAAGTTAGCGCTTACTGACGAAGCAAGCAGCAAATACTATGTCTCCGACGCGTTCAAATTTGGCGGCGAGCAGAAGCTCACCTTAAAAGAGGCACAGGCCCTGCCGGAAGGTGAACGCGCCAACCTGCGCGTCATTACCCAGAACCGTCAGGCGCTGACCCAGCTCACCGCCGTGCTGCCAGACGACAGCAAGGTGACCATGAGCTCGCTGCGCCAGTTCTCCGGCACGCAGCCGCTGTATACCCTGGCGGACGACGGTACGCTGACCAACAACCAGAGCGGCGTGAAATATCGTCCGAATAACGACATTGGTTTCTATCAGTCCATTACTGCCGACGGCAAATGGGGTGATGACAAGCTCAGCCCGGGCTATACCGTCACCATCGGCTGGGACAACTTTACCCGCGTGTTTACCGACGAAGGCATTCAGAAACCGTTCTTCGCCATCTTCGTCTGGACGGTGGTCTTCTCGGTGCTGACGGTGATCCTGACCGTGGCCGTGGGCATGGTGCTGGCCTGTCTGGTCCAGTGGGAATCCCTGAAAGGCAAAGCGATTTACCGCGTGCTGCTGATCCTGCCGTATGCCGTACCGTCGTTTATCTCGATTCTGATTTTCAAAGGGCTGTTTAACCAGAGCTTCGGTGAAATCAACATGATGCTGAGCGCCCTGTTCGGCATCAAACCGGCCTGGTTCAGCGACCCGACCACCGCTCGCTCGATGATTATCATCGTGAACACCTGGCTCGGTTATCCGTACATGATGATCCTGTGCATGGGCCTGCTGAAGGCTATCCCGGACGATCTGTACGAAGCCTCGGCGATGGACGGCGCGGGCCCATTCCAGAACTTCTTTAAAATTACGCTGCCGCTGCTCATTAAACCGCTGACGCCGCTGATGATTGCCAGCTTCGCCTTTAACTTTAACAACTTCGTGCTGATTCAGCTGTTGACCAACGGCGGCCCGGACCGCCTTGGCACCACGACGCCAGCAGGCTATACCGACCTGCTCGTGAGCTACACCTACCGTATCGCCTTCGAAGGCGGCGGCGGCCAGGACTTCGGTCTGGCGGCAGCGATTGCCACCCTGATCTTCCTGCTGGTAGGCGCTCTGGCGATTGTGAACCTGAAAGCCACACGTATGAAATTTGATTAAGGAGGGCATCAATCATGGCAATGGTACAACCCAAATCTCAGAAGTTGCGCCTCCTGGCGACGCACTTAGGCCTGCTGATTTTCATCGCGGCGATCATGTTCCCGCTGCTGATGGTTATCGCCATCTCCCTGCGTTCGGGTAACTTCGCCACCGGGAGCCTGATCCCGGACGAAATCTCCTGGGAGCACTGGAAGCTCGCGCTGGGCTTCAGCGTGGAACACGCGGATGGCCGCGTCACGCCGCCGCCGTTCCCGGTCCTGCTGTGGCTGTGGAACTCGGTGAAAATCGCAGGCATTACCGCCATTGGTATCGTGGCGCTTTCCACCACCTGTGCTTATGCCTTCGCCCGCATGCGTTTCCCGGGCAAAGCGACGCTGCTGAAAGGGATGCTGATTTTCCAGATGTTCCCGGCCGTACTGTCGCTGGTGGCGTTGTATGCCCTGTTTGACCGTCTGGGCCAGTACGTACCGTTTATCGGCCTGAACACCCACGGCGGCGTGATCTTCGCCTATCTTGGCGGTATCGCACTGCATGTATGGACCATTAAAGGCTATTTCGAAACCATCGACGGCTCGCTGGAAGAAGCGGCCGCGCTGGATGGCGCAACCCCGTGGCAGGCGTTCCGCCTGGTGCTGCTGCCGCTGTCGGTGCCGATTCTGGCGGTAGTGTTTATCCTGTCGTTTATCGCTGCGATCACCGAAGTACCGGTTGCCTCACTGTTACTGCGTGATGTGAACAGCTACACCCTGGCCGTAGGTATGCAGCAATACCTCAACCCGCAAAACTACCTGTGGGGCGACTTTGCCGCGGCGGCCGTACTTTCCGCCATCCCGATTACCGTGGTGTTCCTGCTGGCGCAGCGCTGGCTGGTCAACGGCCTGACGGCGGGCGGTGTGAAAGGTTAAGTTTCATTTTGTTATGCCACTGCAACCCTCAACTTTAGACGTATTGTATTGACCCAACTTGTGACTGTTGTTAGGCGCTCTTCGGAGCGCCATTTTTTTTATTCGCGTTTCAGCCGCTTCGAGTTGCACAGCCAGAGGGTGATCACCAGCAGCAGGATCGCCGCCGAGTAGATCAGCACGTCGAGCGGGGACTTATGATCGACGATGATCAGCCGCACTATCGCAGTGATCCCAATGTAGACAAAATAACGCAGCGGGAAGTGAAAGCCGGACTGAAAGTACTTCACAATCAGGGCGATAAATTCAAAGTAGAGAAAGTAGACCACCAGGCCTTCCACCAGCGCATATTTGCTGGTTTGTTCAGGGGCGAACAGTACATCCGCAAGATGCACTGTCTCTTTACCCAAAAAGACGACCAGTATCAGGCCAAGGCTCAACAGACCGAGGTTCAGCACGGTCTGGAGGACTGTTGAGATAAACTCAACGCGCGGGCGAGTCAAGGATGTCATACAGCACCTCATTCTCCAGGGCGAGGTTCCTGTATAACGCAAAAATGTGACGGGGATCTATATTTTTTGTTTATGTTTTGTCCGCATGAGCATTCTTGCCGGGCGGCACTGCGTTTGCCCGGCCTACAAAAACGCTAACGTAGGCCCGGTAAGCGCAGCGCCACCGGGCAAAGAAGCATCAGCGGAAGTTAATGTTCTTATCGCTCGTCATGTCATACAGCTGGAACTTACGTCCAAGCTGCTGACCCCCGTCACGCGTCAGCGGCGTCCAGCCCACTGCCGCACGGCTGCGGGTTGGGCCTGACGAGAACAGATCCAGCGGGATCGACACGTAGACCCCTTTGGTGAAGTCCCCTTCCCCGTACTCGTCCGGCGAAACGTTGGTGATAGTGGCGTAGCCACCCACCACGACGCCGCTGTCGAAGTGTTTAGAGATATCGAGCGTGCCGCCCTTATCGCCCGCCAGGTACTGGCCGACGCTGGCTTTCACCAGCACGTCAGGTGCGAACGACGGCGTCCAGTAGGCGGTCAGATGGCCCGTTTTGACGCTGTAGTCGGTGAACTTCATCATGTCCTGCGCGCTGCGCCAGTCACGCTGTTTGACGTAGTTGGCATCCACCCCGAACGCCCAGTTACTGTCGACAGGACGATAAAGCACTTCCGCCCCCGCGCCGCCATACATGGTTTCCAGATACCCGCCGTACACCTGGCCGTAGAAGCCGTTGCCGAAGTACTGGAAGTAGTTGGCCTGCAGGTTATTCACGTAGGCATCGTTTTGTACGTACTCACGCACGCGGGTACGCACGCGCGGCAGCGCCGAGTCTTTTGGCGGGTTGGTGTAGTTGAACTTGTCGTAGTTATTGGCGATGTTGCCGAACAGGCTGCCGGTGGTCAGCAGGTGGTCGGTGAGCCACAGATCCGCCGTCGCCATGACGCCCAGCTGATACATGTAGAAGTTTTCAGGCCCGCCCACGGACTGGTTCAGCACCGGATCGATATGGAAATCGAAGCGCGATTTGTCGATATACCAGCCCTGCTCGGTGGTTTCCGGCACGATCGGCTCTACGCGTTTTTGCACCAGCTCGGTTTCATGCCCGAGCGGCTCACCTTCCAGATGGCGCCTGAGGCTGGCAACGTCCGTTTCGGTTGTGACCTGCGGCAGGTTGAGACGGTTCTCCGTCACGCGGATCGTGCGGATCCCTTCCGGCAGATCGTTCATAACGATCCGGTTAGCGCGTTCGATCCCTTCGCGCGAGTCGCGGTATTTCACCTGCTCGCCGGTCACGTACAGCGTATCGCCTTTCACCTGAATTTTCGGATCCGCCAGGCCGGCATTGTATTTCAGCAGCGTCAGCTGGTTTGCCACCACGGAGTGCTGCAGAATCGCATCCTGCGGCTCCGGCTGGTATGCAGGGCGCGCGTTATCATTGTAGTGCGGCCGCATGTCGTTAAAGTTGGTGCGCAGCGTGAAGCCAAACATCACCGTATTGCCGCGCTCGTAGCTGAGGTTAAAGTCGGCCCAGTCGGTGACGCGATAAATGGCGCCGACGTTAAACTTGCTCTTCTGCTCAATCTTTCCGGCGAAGTCCTGCGAGTAGTCATTCCCCTCATATTCCAGCTTCAGGCGTAATGGCTGCCAGGGCGTTTGATACTCCACGCCGCCAAACAGCGACGCCGGACCGTGGAACATCTGGTCTCCGTTGATGGAGCCCGCTTTCTTATAGCTGTTATCGCGGTAGCAGTATTTGTCGCTGTAGGAGCAAAACGGGTTTTTCACGTTACCGCTGGTGCCGAGATAGCCCCATCCCAGGCCGAGCGAGAAGTCGAACGGCCCCCAGGCTTTACTGGCCACGATGTATTCCGCATCAAACAGACCGGTACCACCGATATCTTTGGCGCCCACGGACACCTGCGGCATCCAGTAGCTCTCTTCCCACAGGCGCAGCTTGACGTCGAAGGCTTTATCTTTGTAGGTCTGATCGCCGGAGAACGCCTCTACGCTGCTGTATTGTTTCGTACGCACGTCGGTATAGCGCAGCGTGGTTTCAAGCCACGGGAACAGCTGCACCGAGGCGGAGTAGTAGCGATACTGGTCGTTATCACGGTAGTTAAGGCTAATTTCGCCTTCGCGCGCCATACGCGCGGTGGGCGTTTGCAGTAAACCGACGCCGCCGAAGTCTGACTGAGACGGGCCAATGGGTGCCGGATACGTTTCTGCATGGCAGGCGGCACTCACGCAGAGCGCCAGCATGCTGTAGAGATAGGTTCTTTTCATTATTCCGGTATCCGCTGAATCAGGGAGTGAAGGATATCGGCGTTAAGCCCGTCATACGCCTTCGTCCAGAAATGGTCGGCAAAACCGACAAAAATGATGCTGCCCGGCATAGGTTCGATATGCCGTTTATTCCAGTAAGCGACGGGGGCTTTTTGTGTGTGCCCGTCTGGGTAAACCACCCAGGCGTAGCTGTTATCGGCACCGCTCAGCAGGCTCTGCTCGTCGAGGTAGCTCGCCACGTCACGACCGGGCGTGAAGGGCTTTTTACCCGGGCTGCTGATAAGCCCCATTACGGTCACCGTCGTCGGCTTCTCCGGCAGCCAGAGCGTATACTCCCCTTCAAGCGTGGGGTTGCCCTTTTCCGTGACGCGCACTTCGTCGGGATCCAGGTTCACGTTCTGACGGCCCGTCACCTTCAGCGCCTGCAGCTGCTGGCGAACGCTGTTAATCGCCGCCGCGTCGTCGCCATCTTCCTGCTCCGCTAATCCCGTCAGCCTGGCAAGGAGCGCCTTGTGCTGTTGTTCCGCTTCAGCGGTCTTCTGCCGTTCAGCGATCACTGCCCCCGGCCACCAGCTGTTGGCGAGCCTTGGCTGTCCGACGAGATCGAGCAGATGCTCAGCGTGGGTTAAGGTTTTGGGTTTTTCACTGTCCGGCGTGTAGACCTTCACCGTCCCTGCGGACCATGCCAGCGGTGCGGCAAGGCTGGCGAGAAGCGCAACGTGGATGAGCGTTTTCATGATTTCGCCGCCTTGATCAGGGTGGTTTTCACCGGGAAGAATCCGGCACCAAGATACTGCAGGGACTGGCGGATCTGCCCTTCCTCGTCGATCCAGAAGCGGTTGTGCCAGGTGGCCTGGTCGGTGGTGATTTCTTCATCCAGCACGCGAACCTGCGTTTCGTCGCTGCCGACTTTCACGCTGTCCGTGCCGTCCCAGCGGAAGGTCGAGCGTGCCGTGGCGTAACGCACCTGCTTATGTTCGGTCCAGCCCATCGTGCGCGTCCAGCTTGCGCCGTCGGCGATCTGGTTCGGCTTGATCAGCGGATCGGCAGCGATGTTATTCACCTCCAGCAGGTTGTCGCCGCCCAACAGGGTTTTCACGATACGACCATGCTGCGTCACGATGGTGGCCTGATCCTGCGTCACCCATTTCTGCTGCCCGTTTTCATCGAAAGCGAGCACCACAAACAGCTGCGGGCCATCATTAAGCTGCATGTACTGACTGGCATAGGGCATGTTTTGAAGTTCGTCATCGGTTAAATGCACGCCCGGTGTGCCGAACATGCTTTCCCACAGTGAGTTTCCCAGCCCTTTGGTGGTGGCCGAGCACGCCTGCAGCAGCAGGCAAATCAGAATGATTGCAGGTCGCTTCACGACTCTTCTCCGAAGGGGCGAAATAACCACACCGAAGTGTGGTTATGATTAAAACACCCGCTATTACTGGGTGCTGGTTGTCGTGGTGGTCGTGGTTCCGGTATTGGAGCCATCACCGCCACCGGTTGCCGCCAGCGCGACACCCACGGCTGAACTTACGGTGCTGGCGCTGGCTGCGGTAGAACTTCCCGCAGACGCAGACGTCGCAGCCGAACCTGCCGCTTCCCCGACCTGAACCGGAGCTGCATAGACAGATGTCGCCGCAAGCGCAGATATGGCAAAAATGCCATACAGTACTTTCTTCATAACAATTTCCCTTCAATGAATGAATGGAGATTTGCCCGAAAAGAATTTCAGGCGGAATCGAGTATACACAACTACTGCCGTGGGTTTGCCGTAAGGGGAAATAGGGAGAGGGTTTTCGGACTAATGGTTAAAAGGGAAATGAAAGACAAATAACATAAATATATAACCACTATAAATCAATAAGTTATAATATAAGAATATTAATGAACCACTACGTATTTTCTTAAAATAAACCGCAGCAATTAACGGGTTAAGCGTCTTTTTCGGATTAAACTCAGATTCAGAATTTGAGTTAACTAACAGACATCAGGAATTATCCGATAAAAAAATGCCGGCATTAAGCCGGCACGTTTTCATGACGTTTTAATTACGCACGCCAGGCTTTATAACGGTTGATCAAACCATTTGTCGAGCTGTCATGGCTGGCAATCGCTTTATCGTCACCCAGCTCTGGCAGAATACGGTTTGCCAGCTGTTTGCCCAGCTCAACGCCCCACTGGTCAAAGGTGAAGATGTTCAGGATGGCGCCCTGCGTGAAGATCTTGTGCTCGTACAGGGCAATCAGCGCGCCCAGGCTGAACGGCGTGATTTCGCGCAGCAGGATGGAGTTGGTTGGGCGGTTGCCTTCGAACACTTTGAATGGCACCACGTGGTCCAGAGTTGCCGGATCTTTACCCTGGTCACGGTATTCCTGTTCAACCACTTCGCGGGATTTACCGAACGCCAGCGCTTCGGTCTGCGCAAAGAAGTTGGACAGCAGCTTCGGATGGTGGTCGGACAGCGGATTATGGGTGATAGCCGGGGCGATGAAATCGCACGGTACCATTTTGGTGCCCTGGTGGATCAGCTGGTAGAAAGCATGCTGGCCGTTGGTGCCCGGCTCGCCCCAGATGATTGGGCCAGTCTGGTAATCCACCGCGTTGCCGTTACGGTCAACGTACTTACCGTTAGATTCCATGTTGCCCTGCTGGAAGTAAGCAGCAAAGCGGTGCATGTACTGGTCGTATGGCAGAATCGCTTCGGTTTCAGCGCCGAAGAAGTTGTTGTACCAGATACCGATCAGCGCCAGCAGCACCGGCAGGTTTTTCTCTGGTGCGGTGGTGGAGAAGTGTTTGTCCATCGCGTGCGCGCCGGAGAGCAGCTCGACGAAGTTGTCGAAGCCCACGGACAGGATGATGGACAGACCGATCGCAGACCACAGGGAGTAGCGGCCGCCAACCCAGTCCCAGAACTCGAACATGTTCGCAGTATCAATGCCGAACTCGCTGACCGCTTTACCGTTGGTAGACAGCGCCGCGAAGTGTTTCGCCACGTGCTTGTTGTCGCCCGCGGTTTTCAGGAACCAGTCGCGCGCGCTGTGGGCGTTGGTCATGGTTTCCTGAGTGGTGAAGGTTTTGGACGCAACCAGGAACAGGGTCGTTTCCGGGTTCACGTTCTTCAGCACTTCGGCGATGTGGGTACCATCGACGTTAGACACAAAGTGCATATTGAGGTGGTTTTTGTACGGGCGCAGCGCTTCGGTCACCATGAACGGACCGAGGTCAGAACCGCCGATACCGATGTTCACCACGTCGGTGATTGCTTTGCCGGTGTAGCCTTTCCAGCTACCGGAGATGATCGCTTCGGAGAAGGTTTTCATCTTTTCCAGCACCGCGTTCACTTCAGGCATGACGTCTTTGCCGTCAACGATGATTGGCGTATTGCTACGGTTACGCAGGGCCACGTGAAGCACGGCACGGTCTTCGGTACGGTTGATCTTCTCGCCGGAGAACATGGATTTGATGGCGTCGGCAAGCTCAGTTTCTTTCGCCAGATCCTGCAGTTTTGCCAGCGTCTCTTCGGTAATGCGGTTTTTGGAGAAATCCACCAGCATCAGGTCGTCGAAGGTCGCGGAGAACTTAGAGAAACGATCGGCATCCTTCGCGAACAGGTCCGCGATGGTGACGTCTTTCATTTCATCAAAATGTTTCTGGAGTGCCTGCCAGGCAGCGGTCTGCGTTGGGTTGATGTTTTTCATTAGCAATACTCTTCTGATTTGAGAATTGTGACTGCGGTCGATTGTAGCGCCTGCAAATAAAAATTGTGATGGTTTTTATGCCATTGCCCTGGCCTGCATCAAACACAGGTGAAAAGACCCGAAAAGTATAGCTGCTGAAGCGCCCTCCCGGGGCGGCGAAATGTCGGTCAAAAAGCCCTAAAACGGAGCATAAAATCTGGCGCTGTTATAAGTCCTGTTTCTCAGGGGTACCCCCCCATAAAAAATCCGCATAATCCCAGCATTGACAGGACCTCCCCCGCATTTTATTTATAGGGCCGTATTTTGCGCCTGCACCTGTTTTCGTTTCACTCTTGTGCCAAGGTCGCTTATTCATTCCCTGACACGAGGTTGTTATGACGAGTTTTGTGGTCGCCAAATTTGGCGGCACCAGTGTGGCCGATTACGATGCCATGAACCGCAGCGCCGATGTGGTGCTGGCCGATCCGAATACCCGCCTGGTGGTGCTGTCTGCCTCCGCCGGCGTGACGAACCTGCTGGTTTCTCTGTCTGAAGGACTGGAAGCGACAGAACGTTTCGTGAAGCTGGATGCACTGCGCAAAATTCAGTTCGACATCCTTGAACGTCTGCAGAACCCAAACGTCATCCGCGAGGAAGTGGAACGTCTGCTGGAAAATATCACCACTCTGGCAGAAGCGGCGTCTCTGGCTACCTCCACCGCCCTGACCGACGAACTGGTCAGCCACGGCGAGCTGATGTCTACCCTGCTGTTTGTTGAAATCATGCGCGAGCGTAACGTTCAGGCGCAGTGGTTTGACGTGCGTAAAGTGATGCGTACCAGCGATCGCTTTGGCCGCGCCGAGCCGGACGTTGAGGCGCTGGCGGAGCTGACCAATCAGCAGTTGGCACCACGCCTGGCAGACGGTATCGTGATTACCCAGGGCTTTATCGGCAGTGAAGCGAAAGGCCGCACCACCACGCTTGGCCGCGGCGGCAGCGACTACACCGCCGCGCTGCTGGGCGAAGCCCTGCATGCAACGCGCGTGGATATCTGGACGGACGTTCCGGGCATTTACACCACCGACCCGCGCGTCGTTTCTGCGGCTAAACGTATTGATGTGATCGCCTTTGAAGAAGCGGCTGAAATGGCCACCTTCGGTGCGAAAGTGCTGCACCCGGCAACGCTGCTGCCGGCCGTACGCAGCGATATTCCGGTCTTCGTCGGCTCCAGCAAAGATCCGAAAGCGGGCGGGACGCTGGTCTGCAAGAAAACGGAAAACCCACCTCTGTTCCGCGCCCTGGCCCTGCGCCGTCGCCAGACGCTGGTGACGCTCCACAGCCACAATATGCTGCATTCACGCGGTTTCCTGGCGGAAGTGTTTGGCATTCTGGCGCGCCACAATATTTCGGTGGATCTGATCACCACCTCTGAAGTGAGCATTGCGCTAACGCTGGACACCACCGGCTCGACCTCCACCGGCGACACGCTGCTGACGCAGTCGCTGCTGATTGAGCTGTCTGAGCTGTGCCGCGTGGAAGTAGAAGAAGACCTGGCGCTGGTTGCCATCATCGGCAACAAGCTGTCGCGCGCCTGCGGCGTGGGTAAAGAGGTGTTCGGCGTGCTCGACCCGTTCAGCATCCGCATGATCTGCTACGGCGCATCCAGCTACAACCTCTGCTTCCTGGTGCCTGCCGATCAGGCCGAGCAGGTCGTGCAGAAACTTCATCAGAATTTGTTTGAATAAAATTCGTTAGCACGATAAACAATACCTATAAGCCGGGCACAGACCCGGCTTTTTCATAACTAAACAACACGACAATACTGCAAGGAATCCACTATGTTATCCGCCGTTACGCGGCTGTTCCCGTTATGGGCGCTGCTGCTCTCCGTACTCGCGTATTACACCCCCGCCACGTTCACGGGCATTGGTCCGTGGGTCGCCACGCTGCTGATGCTGATCATGTTCGGTATGGGCGTGCATCTGAAAATCGACGACTTTAAACGCGTGCTGTCTCGCCCTGCGCCCGTCGCCGCAGGGATCTTCCTGCACTACCTCGTGATGCCGCTTGCGGCGTGGCTGCTGGCGATGGCCTTTAAGATGCCGCCCGATCTCTCCGCCGGGATGGTGCTGGTGGGCAGCGTGGCCAGCGGCACGGCGTCCAACGTCATGATCTACCTGGCAAAAGGCGACGTGGCGCTCTCCGTCACCATCTCCTCCGTTTCAACGCTGGTTGGCGTGATTGCCACGCCGCTGTTAACCCGCCTGTACGTGGACGCGCATATTCAGGTGGACGTGATGGGCATGCTGCTCAGCATTCTGCAGATTGTGGTGATCCCGATTGCGCTGGGGCTGGTCATTCACCATCTTTTCCCGCGCGTGGTGAAGGCCGTTGAGCCGTACCTGCCCGCGTTTTCGATGGTCTGCATTCTGGCAATCATCAGCGCCGTGGTGGCGGGTTCCGCATCGCACATTGCCTCCGTGGGCTTTGTGGTAATCATCGCCGTGGTGCTGCATAACACTATTGGCCTGCTGGGCGGCTACTGGGGCGGGAAGCTGTTCGGTTTTGACGAATCGACCTGCCGCACGCTGGCAATCGAGGTAGGCATGCAGAACTCCGGCCTGGCGGCGGCGCTCGGTAAAATTTACTTCTCCCCGCTGGCGGCCCTGCCTGGCGCGCTGTTCTCCGTCTGGCATAACCTCTCCGGCTCGCTGCTGGCGGGCTACTGGTCCGGCAAACCGATTGATGAACAAACGAAAAAAGATGCGGTGAAGCAGGGTTAATTTACGCGGCTTGCTTTACACTGAAGCCTCTCTATCAGGAGGCTTCAGCAATGGCTACACCACGTTTGACCCAGAAAGACATGACGGAAGCCGAGCAGCGCGAACTGAAAACGCTTCTCGACCGTGCCCGTATCGCACATGGCCGCACGCTGACGAACGCCGAAACCAATCAGGTGAAAAAAGAGTACATCGATAAGCTGATGGCGCAGCGTGACGCCGCGGCGAAAAAAGCCCGCAAGCTTAAAAAAGAGCAGGCTTATAAACCCGATGCAGAGGCGACCTTTTCCTGGTCCGCCACAACGTCTACCCGTGGAAGGCGCTAATCAGCGCCCTTTCTTTTTGCGCCCCGGCTGGGTAAAGCGTTTTCCATTACCCGGCTTGCCTCGCCCCTTATCTTCCGCCTGAGGCGCCTTCACCACCGGGCGCTTAATCGCCTGGGTTTTCGGTTTTGCTTTGGCCTTCGGCTTCGCTTCGGACGAGGAGTTCTCGATAAGCTTGAAGAGTTCAATCAGCTCATCATCCGTTAAATCGCGCCACTCGCCCAGCGGGATACCGGACAGGCTGACGTTCATGATGCGCGTGCGTTCCAGCTTCGTCACTTCATAACCGAAGTGCTCGCACATACGGCGGATCTGGCGGTTTAAGCCCTGCACCAGCGTAATGCGGAACGCGAACGGCGCTTCTTTCTTCACCTTACACTTTTTCGTGACGGTACCGAGGATCGGCACCCCGGCGCCCATGCCGCGAATAAATTCGTCCGTCACCGGCTTGTTCACCGTAACGACATACTCTTTCTCGTGGTCATTACCGGCACGCAGAATTTTGTTGACCAGATCGCCGTGGTTGGTGAGGAAAATCAGCCCCTGAGAGTCTTTATCCAGACGGCCAATCGGGAAGATACGGCTGCTGTGGTTCACGAAATCAACGATGTTGTCCCGCTCACCGTCTTCCGTGGTGCTGACAATCCCAACCGGTTTGTTCAACGCGATAAACACTAGGTCTTCAGCATCACGCGGTTCGATGACCTGACCATTCACTTTAACCACATCGCCAGGGACCACCTGGTCGCCGATGGTGGCGCGTTTGCCGTTAAGAAACACGTTACCTTGTTCAATGTAACGGTCAGCCTCGCGACGTGAGCAGATCCCGCTCTCGCTAATGTATTTGTTTAATCGGGTTGATTGAGTTTGCAGCATAGTTTCTCCTGTGAAGGGCGAAATATACCTTAGGTATGGGCTGGAAAAAAAGATTAGCCGACGGTTACTGAGACGGGTTTTTTATTTTGCGAGACGCTTTCAGGATTTAGCGTCAGGCCATTTATCCTTGAGCTAACTCCTTTTAGCTTTACTCTCCAGAGACAATTATTTGTAGTTTATAAATCACATGGAGTAATATGAAGGAGATCGTTCAGACAGAATCCTTCCAACGCTGGGAGCAAAACTTAAAAGATCGGCGAGCGAAAACCATTATCGCTTCCCGCCTCTTTCGGTTGGCAAATGGTTTAGCGGGCGACATTAAACCCGTGGGCGAAGGTATAAGTGAGCTGAGGATCCACTATGGTCCGGGCTACAGAATCTATTTTAAAGACCAGGGCAATTGCATCATCGTGCTGTTGTGTGGTGGTGACAAAAGCAGCCAGGCCAGAGACATACTTATGGCAAAAATGCTGAGCAATGTATCCCAATGGCAGGAGTGAATGAGCATGCATAAATTAACACCCTACGATCCAGCCAATGCGCTGGTGGATGACGAGGAAATCGCCGTGTTTATGGCTGATGCCTTAGAAACGGGCGACTCAGCGTATATTGCTAAAGCTCTGGGCGTCATCGCGCGAGCGAAAGGAATGTCGACCATTTCACAGCAAACTGGCCTATCACGAGAGCAACTGTATCGATCGTTCAGTGATAAAGGAAACCCAACGCTTAAAACCACTCTGGCGGTCATGAAAGCATTGGGTCTTGGGCTAACAATCAAACACGCCGAAGATTAATACTCATCCCGCTCGTCGTCTTCATCCGGCTGTTCCATCACGCTGTACGCCACCGCGCAGAACAACGAGTTGAGACGCTTCATATCCCCCAGCAGCCCCAAGTGCAGCGAACTGGTTTCGATACTCTGCACGTTCTGCTGGTGCAGACGCTCAACGTGGGCGTGCGAGTAGCGGCGGTTCAGAATGCGGAAACGATGCTTGTTGCGGCGCAGGCGGCGCGCGCTCGGCACGTCGCTGGAGAAGAAGACCAGCATCGCCAGCTTGAGGTTGCTGACCAGCTGTTCGTGCAGCGCTTCCAGCTCCTTCAGGCCTTCACCTGAAAACGCACGACGCGCGGCAAGGGATTTGTCGGCGATCTCGCTGCCCATACGCTCCACGATATCCGAGGCCTGCTCAAGGTTAAGCGACATCTCGATGATTTCCGCCCAGCGGCGGGACTCCTCTTCCGCCAACTCGTCCTGCGGCATACGCGCCAGGTAAAGCTTGATAGCGGTATAGAGCACGTTGATATCGTCCGCCAGTCTGCGCAGTTCTTTCTCTTCACGCGGCTCGCCGTGCATCACCTTTTGCAGGCCTTCGAGCATGGTTTCCATTGCGTCGCCCATGCGCAGCGTCTCGCGCGCGGCATTCGCCAGCGCCAGCGCCGGGGTATCCAGAGCGGACGTATCCAGGTGCTTCGGCTTCAGGCGCGCATCCAGCTCCGGTTCGTCCTGAATGAGACGCTCGCAGAAGCGGGCCATCGGCCCGGCAAAAGGGACCATCGCCAGGCAGCGCACCAGGTTGTAGAACACGTGGAAGTAGATCACCAGCTCCGCCTTCGGCAGCGGGAGATTGTCCATCAGGTTCGCCAGCGGGTGGATAAAGGGCAGGATAATCAGGCTGCCCACCAGCTTAAACAGCAGGCTGCCCAGCGCCACGCGGCGGGCGGCGGCGTTGGCGGCGCTGTTGTTAAGCATCGCCAGCAGGCCTGAGCCGAGGTTGGCCCCGATCACCAGACACAGCGCTACCGGGAAAGAGATCGCCCCTGCGGCGGTAAGCGTGGCCGTCAGCAGAACCGCCGCCAGGCTGGAGTAGCTGACGATAGCAAACACCGCGCCAATGAGCGCGTCCAGCATGATGTCCCCGGTCAGGGAGGCGAAGATGACCTGAACGCCATTGGCCTCGGTGATTGGCGTGACCGCCTGCACAATCAGCTCCAGCGCCAGCAGGATCAGCCCGAGGCCAATTCCTACGCGCCCGAGCTGCCCGGCGCGCGTCTGTTTGCGGCCGAGGAAGAAGATGACGCCGAGAAAAATCAGCAGCGGCGACAGCCAGGAGAGATCGAAGGTCAGAACACGCGCCATCAGCGCGGTACCTACATCCGCACCCAGCACAATCACCAGCGCCGGGGCCAGCGCCACCAGATCCTGCGCCACAAAGGAGGTGACAAGCAGGGTCGTGGCGTTACTGCTCTGCACCAGTGCCGTGACGCCAATGCCCGCGCAGAAGGCGAGCGGCTTCTTCTCAACGCTGCTGCTGAGAACGGTACGCAAGCGCGCGCCAAATACGCGCATCACGCCGGTACGGACGATATGGGTGCCCCATACGAGCAGGGCGACTGCAGAGAGCAGGTGTAACAGGGTCAGCACGGAAGGTTTTCCTCCTTATCGTTATTCGTTTTCCATAGGTTCAGTATAAGGGTTTAAACGTAAGAAAGAGACAGGGCGCCCCATGAGCGCCCTGTTTGTTGTAAGGAAAAGTGATTTAGTCGGCGTCGTAGCCGAGATTTGGCGCCAGCCAGCGCTCCACTTCAGACACGCTCATGCCTTTGCGCAGGGCATAATCTTCAATCTGATCCCGCTGCAGCTGCGCCACGGCAAAGTACTTGCTGTCCGGATGGCTGAAGTACCAGCCGGAAACGGACGCGCCTGGCCACATGGCGAACGACTCGGTGAGCTTCATCCCGGTATGGGTTTCCACGTCCAGCAGCTTCCAGATGGTGCCTTTTTCGGTGTGCTCCGGACAGGCCGGATAGCCCGGCGCCGGGCGAATGCCCTGGTAATTTTCGCGGATCAGATCCTCATTGCTGAGGTTTTCATTCGCCGCGTAGCCCCAGTGCACCTTACGCACGCGCTCGTGGAGGTACTCGGCGAAGGCTTCCGCCAGGCGGTCGGCAATCGCTTTCACCATGATTTTATTGTAATCATCGTGCTGAGCTTCAAACGCGTCCGCCAGCGCGTCTTCTTCGAGACCGCCGGTTACCGCAAAAGCGCCGATATAGTCGGCTTTACCACTCAGCTTCGGCGCGACAAAATCGGCCAGGCAGTAGTTGGCAAAGCCCACTTTCTCGGTTTGCTGGCGCAGATGGCGGCTGACCGCCAGCACGTGGGTGCGGGTTTCATCGCGATAGATTTCGATGTCGTCGCCCACGCGGTTCGCCGGGAACAGGCCCACCACGCCGCGCGGGTTGAGGCTTTTCTCTGCGCTCAGCGTGTCGAGCATATCGTTGGCATCTTTAAACAGGCGCTTCGCCTCCTCGCCAACCACCTCGTCTTCCAGGATGCGCGGATATTTGCCCGCCAGCGACCAGGTCATAAAGAACGGCGTCCAGTCGATGTAGTTGCGCAGCGTCTCGATGCTGGCCGTTACGTCCTGCACGCCCAGGCGGTGCGCGACCGGCGGCGTGTAGCTGGACCAGTCGAAGGCCAGATCGTTGTCGCGCGCCGCCTGAAGCGAAACAGGCGGGGTGCGCGGCTTCTTACGGCCGTGCTGAATGCGAACGGTTTCGTACTCTTTGCGGGTGCGCGCCACAAAGTCATCGCGCTGGGTGTCGGAGAGCAGCGCGGAGACCACGCCCACCGTACGCGAGGCGTTCTGCACGTAGACCGTCGGGCCGCTGTAGTTCTGCTCGATTTTCACCGCCGTGTGCGCTTTCGAGGTGGTCGCCCCGCCAATCAATAACGGAATGGTGAAGCCCTGTCGCTCCATCTCTTTTGCCACGTTGACCATTTCGTCGAGCGACGGCGTAATCAGGCCGGAGAGGCCAATCAGGTCGGCGTTCACTTCGCGCGCGGTCTTGAGGATTTTGTCCGCCGGGACCATCACGCCGAGGTCGATAATCTCGTAGTTATTACACTGCAGCACTACGCCAACGATGTTCTTGCCGATGTCGTGCACGTCGCCCTTCACGGTGGCGATAACCATCTTGCCGTTGCTGGAGCCTTTCTCTTTGCTGGCTTCGATGTAGGGCTCCAGATAGGCCACCGCCTGCTTCATCACGCGGGCGGATTTCACCACCTGCGGCAGGAACATTTTGCCCTCGCCGAACAGATCGCCGACCACGTTCATGCCGTCCATCAGCGGGCCTTCGATCACCTCAATCGGGCGGGCTGCCTGCTGGCGTGCCTCTTCGGTATCAAGCTCGATAAATTCGGTGATACCTTTGACCAGCGAGTATTCCAGACGCTTTTTCACGTCCCACGAACGCCACTCGGCCTGCTGAACGTTTGCCGCCTCATCCGATTTGCTGCCGCGGTATTTCTCCGCCAGGTCCAGCATACGCTCGGTGGCGTCGTCGCGGCGGTTAAGGATCACGTCCTCGACGGCATCGCGCAGCTCGGCGGGAAGGTCGTCGTAAATCGCCAGCTGGCCGGCGTTAACGATCCCCATGTCCATGCCGTTGCGGATGGCGTAGTAGAGGAACACAGCGTGGATCGCCTCACGCACCGGGTCGTTGCCGCGGAACGAGAACGACACGTTCGACACGCCGCCGGAGATCAGCGCATGCGGCAGCTCGCGCTTGATGTCTTCACATGCGCCGATAAAGTCCTGGGCGTAGTTGTTGTGCTCTTCAATCCCGGTCGCAACGGCGAAGATATTCGGGTCAAAGATAATGTCTTCCGGCGGGAAGCCCACCTCTTCGGTCAAAATCTTGTACGCGCGGCGGCAAATCTCGATTTTGCGCTCGCGGGTATCGGCCTGACCCACTTCGTCAAAGGCCATCACCACCACGGTGGCACCGTAGCGGCGGACCATCTTCGCGTGGTGGATAAAGATATCAACGCCCTCTTTCATCGAGATGGAGTTGACGATGCCTTTACCCTGGATGCACTTCAACCCTTTTTCGATGACTTCCCACTTGGAGGAGTCAATCATGATCGGCACGCGGGCAATGTCCGGCTCACCGGCAATCAGGTTGAGGAAACGCACCATCGCCGCTTCGGCGTCGAGCATCCCCTCATCCATGTTGATATCGATAATCTGCGCGCCGCTTTCCACCTGCTGGCGGGCAACGTCCAGCGCTTCGCTGTACTTCTCTTCTTTAATCAGGCGCTTGAACTTTGCGGAACCGGTGACGTTAGTACGCTCACCCACGTTCACAAACAGGCTGTCGTCGCCGATGGTCAACGGCTCCAGGCCGGACAGACGACAGGCAACCGGAAGCTCGGGCAGCTTGCGCGGCGGCAGTCCGGCCACGGCGTTGCTCATAGCCGCGATATGCTCCGGCGTGGTGCCGCAGCAGCCGCCGACGATGTTCAGGAAGCCAGACTCGGCCCACTCGCGGATTTGCGCCGCCATGGTGTCGGCATCGAGATCGTATTCACCAAACGCGTTTGGCAGACCGGCGTTCGGGTGGGCGGTGACATAGCATTCCGCGATACGGGAAAGCTCCTGCACGTACTGGCGCAGTTCATCCGGCCCCAGCGCGCAGTTCAGGCCAAAGGAGAGCGCTTCGGCGTGGCGCAGGGAGTTATAAAACGCTTCGGTTGTCTGGCCGGACAGGGTACGGCCGGAGGCGTCGGTGATGGTGCCGGAAATCATGATCGGCAGGTCAACGCCGAGCGCTTCAAACTCCTCTTTCACCGCGTAAATCGCGGCTTTGGCATTGAGGGTGTCGAATACGGTTTCAATCAGGATCAGATCGGAACCGCCTTCCACCAGCGCTTTGGTCGATTCACGATAGGCCGCAACCAGCTGATCGAAGGTGATATTACGAAACGCCGGGTCGTTGACGTCCGGTGAAATCGACGCGGTGCGGTTCGTCGGGCCAAGCACCCCGGCAACGTAGCGAGGCTTGTCCGGCGTGCGGGCCGTCCACTCGTCGGCGCAGGCGCGCGCCAGCTTCGCGGCTTCCAGGTTGATTTCCGCCGACAGGGATTCCATCTGGTAATCCGCCATGGCGATGGTTGTCGAGTTGAATGTGTTGGTTTCAACGATATCCGCACCCGCTTCGAAGTAGGCGTTGTGGATATCCTTAATGACGGACGGCTTGCTGAGCACCAGCAGGTCGTTGTTCCCTTTCAGGTCGCAGGGCCAGTCGGCAAAGCGTTCGCCGCGGAAATCATCTTCACTCAGACGATACCCCTGGATCATGGTGCCCATGCCGCCGTCCAGCACCAGAATTCGTTCATTTAACTGCGCACGCAGTTGCTCTACTTTGCTGCTCACACTTGCTCCCGACAACGCTCAACAAGGCCATAAGGCTGCGTTCCATACTGGCACAATCTCGCAGGGTGGAAAAGCCGCACAGCGGTAACATGAGACATGTTCACCATCACTCCTCCGATCAGTCAGGATAACGGTTGCAAATTCACCAAATAAAACGAAAATGATTTCCACGATACAGAAAAAGGAGATCGTCATGGTCGCGACCGTTCCCGCTAAACGCGGCAGAAAACCTGCTGCCACCACCGCCGCCGCACAACAGGGCGGACAGGTTCAATCGCTCACGCGCGGTTTGAAGCTGCTGGAGTGGATAGCCGAGTCGCACAGCAGCGTGGCCCTGACCGAGCTGGCCCAGCAGGCTGGCCTGCCGAACTCCACGACGCACCGCCTGCTGACCACCATGCAGCAGCTGGGCTTTGTCCGCCAGGTCGGCGAGCTGGGGCACTGGGCGGTGGGCGCGCATGCGTTTATCGTCGGCAGCAGCTTCCTTCAGAGCCGCAACCTGCTGGCGATTGTGCACCCGATTCTGCGCAAGCTGATGGAGGAGTCCGGCGAGACCGTAAACCTGGCGGTGCTGGACCAGAGCGACCACCAGGCGATTATCATCGACCAGGTGCAGTGCACGCAGCTGATGCGCATGTCCGCACCGATTGGCGGCAAGCTGCCGATGCACGCCTCCGGGGCGGGGAAAGCGTTTCTCTCGCAGCTGAGCGAAGAGCAGGTGACGGGACTGCTGCACCGTAAAGGGCTGCACGCCTATACCCACGCCACGCTGGTGTCGCCCGTGCATCTGAAAGAAGATCTGGCCCTGACCCGCAAGCGCGGCTATTCGTTTGATGATGAAGAACATGCCCTGGGCCTGCGCTGCCTCGCGGCCTGTATTTTTGACGAGCACCGCGAGCCGTTTGCCGCCATATCCATCTCCGGGCCGATTTCGCGGATGACCGACGACCGCGTGACCGAGCTGGGCGCGCTGGTGATTAAGGCGGCGAAAGAGGTGACGCTGGCGTACGGTGGGATTCGTTGAGATTGAGTGCGGCCTGATGCCCTCACCCCGGCCCTCTCCCGCAGGGAGAGGGAGAAAATCTGATGCCCTCACCCTGCTCGAGAGGGTGCAAACCTAATGCAAAACCTCTGCTTGCGGCGGTAAGCGTACACATCTTCGACATGCCCGTTTTTGATCCGCGTTTGCAGCCCGCGCCAGTAGCTGGCGCGGAACAGATCCTCATGCATCTCTTCGAATAGCGGCCCGATGCGCGGGTCGGCGCACAGCCAGTGGCGAAACTCCTCCGGAAAAACATCGCCCGGCGAGACGCTGTACCACGGCTCACCGGAAAGCTCGTCTTCCGGGTAGCGGGGCTGTGGTATATCGCGGAAATTCACTTCGGTCATGTAGCAAATTTCGTCGTAATCGTAGAACACCACGCGCCCGTGACGGGTGACGCCGAAGTTTTTAAACAGCATGTCGCCCGGGAAAATATTGGCGGCGGCAAGCTGGCGAATCGCGTTGCCGTATTCTTCAATGGCATCCCGCAGCGCCTGACCTTCGGACTGCTCAAGCCAGATATTCAGCGGCACCATGCGGCGTTCGATGTAGAGATGGCTAATGGCAATTTTGTCGCCAAGATCGGTGATTTTCGCAGGTGCTTCCTGCATTAACAGCGCCATGAGCGCCGGGTCGATCTGCTGTTTATCCAGCACAAAGTTTTCGAACTCCTGGGTATCCGCCATGCGCCCGACGCGGTCGTGCTCTTTAACCAGCTGATAGCAGGCGCGAACGTGCGCGGCGGTCATCTCTTTCTGCGGCGCGAATCTGTCTTTAATCACCTTAAAGACCCGGTCGAAACCCGGCAGCGTAAACACCAGCATCACCATACCGCGAATGCCGGGCGCTTCGATAAACTGCTCATCGGCCGCGGTGACATAACGCAGGTACTCCCTATAGCTTTCCGTTTTGGCGTGCTTCTGGCAGCCAATGGCCATATACAGTTCGGCGGTGGTTTTGCCCGGCAGGATCTCGCGCAGCCACTCCACCAGCGCGGCAGGCAGCGGGGCGTACACCATGAAATAGGAGCGGGCGAAGCCAAACACGATGCTGGCCTCGGCGCCGGTGGTCAGGCAAGTATCGACAAACAGTTCCCCGTCGTCGGTACGGTGAATGGGCAGCAGAAAAGGCACAATGGCGGTCGGCGTAACCAGTTTGCCCACCAGCCAGGCGGCTTTATTGCGGTAGAAAAGCTCGTTGGCAACCTGCAAATGGCTGTGGCTGAGCACCTCAGCGCCGAAGGTTTCGTTGAGATGGGCGTGGATATAGCCGATATCCCGGGTTTTACTCTCCCAGGGCAGGCGCAGCGGCAGATCCGTTAGCACGCGGTGCAGGAGCTTTTCCCATCCGCGATCGGGAAAGAAATCTTTCGCCAGCGGACGGGGAATGGTTCGAAAGCGTCGCTCGGGCTGGGAGCTGAAGATAAATAACCGCTCAGGAGATAGTGAGCGGTGGTCAAATAACCGACAATAGACGGAGTTGAAAAAGCTCTCCGCAATCTCGAAGCGCGGGTAATCGGGTAACAAATGGGTGTAGTGCTCTTTCACGCGCAGTAAAAATTCCGCGTCCGGGCTTTTACCGTCGGTAATACAGCGCAGCTGCTCCACCACCAGACCCACGTGGTGGTCATAGAGATGGATACGCTGCTTCATGGCCTGCTGAACCGCATGCCAGTCTGCATGTTCGAAGCGCTGCTGCGCGCCGGATGTCACTTCAAGAAAACGACCATACTGGGCATCGAAGCCCTGCAAAATAGTTTGGGCAATCAGCAATTCCAGGCCACGCGACATATATTCCCCCTCACCCCAACCCTCTCCCCGAGAGGGGAGAGGGGGAAAAGATTAGAACTGTGCTTCTTCCGTTGAACCCGTTAAGGCGGTGACGGAGGAGGTTCCGCCCTGGATAATCGTGGTCACATTGTCAAAGTAGCCGGTTCCCACCTCCTGCTGGTGAGACACGAAGGTGTAACCGTCTTTGCCCGCCGCAAACTCCGGCTGCTGCACCTTCTCAACGTAGTGCTTCATGCCCTCACCCTGCGCATAGGCGTGCGCCAGGTCGAACATGTTGAACCACATGCTGTGGATGCCTGCCAGGGTAATGAACTGGTATTTGTAGCCCATGTCGGACAACTGCTGCTGGAAGCTGGCGATGGTTTTGTCATCCAGCTTTTTCTGCCAGTTGAAGGACGGCGAGCAGTTGTAGGCCAGCAGTTTTCCCGGATACTTCGCGTGGATGGCGTCGGCAAAGCGTTTTGCCAGCGCCAGATCCGGCGTGGAGGTTTCACACCAGACCAGGTCCGCATAAGGCGCGTACGCCAGGCCGCGGCTGATCGCCTGTTCAATGCCGGCATGGGTGCGGTAGAAGCCTTCACTGGTACGCTCGCCGGTGATGAACTCGCTGTCGTACGGGTCACAGTCAGAGGTGATCAGGTCCGCCGCGTCCGCATCAGTACGGGCAATCACCAGCGTCGGCACGCCGAGCACGTCCGCGGCCAGACGCGCGGCAACCAGCTTCTGTACGGCTTCCTGTGTAGGAACCAGCACCTTACCGCCCATGTGTCCGCATTTTTTCACTGACGCCAGCTGGTCTTCGAAGTGAACGGCCGCTGCACCGGCCTCAATCATCGATTTCATCAGCTCGAAGGCGTTCAGCACGCCGCCGAAGCCCGCCTCCGCATCCGCGACGATCGGCAGGAAGTAGTCAGTAAAGCGCGGATCGCCAGGTTCGATACCGGCAGCCCACTGGATCTGATCCGCACGGCGGAAGGTATTGTTGATCCGATCCACCACCGACGGCACGGAGTTAGCCGGATAGAGCGACTGATCCGGGTACATGCTGGACGCCAGGTTAGCGTCCGCCGCAACCTGCCAGCCGGAGAGATAAATCGCCTCAATACCCGCCTTCGCCTGCTGCAGCGCCTGACCGCCGGTCAGCGCGCCGAGGCTGTTGATGTAGCCCTTTTTAGAGCCACCGTGCAGCAGCTTCCACATTTTCGCCGCACCGTTCTGTGCCAGCGTGCATTCCGGATTGACCGAGCCGCGTAATTTCACCACTTCCTCCGCGCTGTAAGGACGGCGGATGCCTTCCCAGCGAGGCTGTGTCCACTCTTTCTTCAACTCTTCGATTTGTTGGGTACGGGTTTTCATGTGCAGATGCTCCATATTGTTATGTGGTGAGTTACGCCAGGAAGCGGTAGCCCGGCAGGGTCAGGAAGTCGATTAAGTCATCTGATGTGGTGATTTGCTCCATCAGGCGCGCGGCGTCGTCAAAACGTCCGCTGCTGAAGCGGTGCTCGCCCAGCTCGTCCTGGATCACCCGCATCTCTTCGGCCAGCATCTGGCGGAACAGGGTCTTGGTCACCGGTTTGCCGTTGCTGAGCGTTTTTTGATGGTGGATCCACTGCCAGATGGAGGTACGTGAAATCTCCGCCGTCGCGGCATCTTCCATCAGGCCGTAGATAGGTACGCAGCCGTTGCCGGAGATCCACGCTTCGATGTACTGGACCGCGACGCGGATATTGGCACGCATGCCCTCTTCCGTACGCTCGCCCGCGCACGGTGCCAGCAGCTGTTCTTCAGCCGTTGGGGCATCGTCTTCACGCGTGACAAACAGCTGGTTTTTGTTGTCGCCGAGAACGCGGTTAAAGACCTCCATCGCCGTATCGGCCAGGCCGGGATGGGCAATCCACGTGCCGTCGTGACCGTTACGGGCTTCAAGCTCTTTATCAGCCTTCACCTTGTTGAGCACCTGATTGTTCCGCTCTGCGTCTTTGCTCGGGATAAATGCCGCCATGCCGCCCATCGCAAAGGCGCCGCGCTTGTGGCAGGTTTTGATCAGCAGGCGCGAGTAGGCGCTCAGGAACGGTTTATCCATGGTCACGACCTGGCGATCCGGCAGTACGCGGTCGGGATAGTTTTTCAGGGTTTTGATGTAGCTGAAAATATAGTCCCAGCGCCCGCAGTTCAGGCCGACGATGTGATCGCGCAGGGCGTGCAGAATTTCATTCATCTGGAACACGGCAGGCAGCGTTTCAATCAGCAGCGTGGCTTTGATGGTGCCGCGCGGCAGGTTGAAACGATCTTCCGCGTAGCTGAACACTTCGCTCCACCAGGCCGCTTCCTGCCAGGCCTGCGTTTTTGGCAGATAGAAATAAGGGCCGCTGCCTTTTGCCAGCAGGTTCTTGTAGTTGTGGAAGAAATAGAGTGCGAAATCAAACAGGCTGCCCGGAATGGCTTCCCCACGCCAGGTGACATGTTTTTCAGGCAGGTGCAGGCCGCGTACGCGACAGATCAGCACCGCCGGGTTCGGTTTGAGCTGGTAAATTTTGCCGGCTTCGTTGGTATAGCTGATGGTGCCGTTCACGGCGTCGCGCAGGTTGATCTGCCCCTCGATGACCTTACGCCAGTCCGGCGCCAGAGAGTCTTCAAAATCGGCCATGAAGACTTTAACGTTGGCGTTCATGGCGTTGATCACCATTTTGCGCTCTACCGGACCGGTGATCTCAACGCGACGATCCTGTAAATCTTCAGGGATGCCGCGGATTTTCCACTCACCGCGACGAATGGAAGCGGTTTCCGAAATGAATCCAGGCAACTTGCCATCGTCAATTTCCTGCTGCTGATGAATGCGTGCCGCCAGCAGCTTATTACGCTGCGGCGTAAAGCGGGTCACCAGTTCAGTCAGAAATTCTACCGCTTCCGCCGTCAAAACCTGCTGTTCTTGCTCGCCATACGGCTGGGTAAAGGCCAGTTCATCGACCGTCGTTGCCTGTTGAGTCATTACTCTGCTCCTCATCAAAGATCCAAAATCACGCCCCCGATGCGAACGAAAGATCGTTGGGTAGTTTTCGCTCAGCAGAATTAAGACTATCTATATTTTTTCTAAAATCAAAAACAATTTCCATTTTAATTTAATATTGAATTTAATTGTCTGATTTTATTGAAATTAAAGTTTAACTGGAGGGTGGGCGACATTTCGGAAATAAAAAAGGCACCCGAAGGTGCCTGATTTGAATAGCTGAAACGCTTTAGGATCGTTTAGTGCAGAAGATTACTCCAGCGTTGGATTCATGTGACGCAGATCGTATGGCGTTATCTGGTAGACGTAATAGTTGAGCCAGTTAGTGAAAAGCAAATTTCCGTGGCTGCGCCAGGTTGCTCTCGGTTTGTTTTGCGGATCGTCTTTCGGGAAATAGTTGTACGGTACATCCGGATTAAGACCCGCTTCGACATCACGGAAATACTCTGATGCGAGGGTATGCGGATCGTACTCAGGATGTCCGGTCACAAAAGCAATGCGTTTATCCTTGCTGGCAAACAGGTAAGCATCTCCGTCTTCCGTTTCGGCCAGGATCTCCAGATCGGTGTAATCACGAATCAGCTGGGCCGGGAAATCGGCGTAGCGCGAATGCGGGGCCAGGAAAGAGTCATCGAAACCACGCGTCAGCAAAGCGTGCGGGTGAAGAATGTGGTGTTCGTATACGCCAGAGAGCTTTTCAGTGCGGGTTTGCTTGGGGATGCCATAAAGAATATTCAGTGCGGCTTGTACCGCCCAACAGACAAACAATGTGGAGGTAACGTGATCTTTTGCCCACTCCAGAACCTGTTTGATCTGAGGCCAGTAGGCGACATCGTTAAATTCAACCAAGCCGAGCGGCGCGCCGGTCACGATCAGTCCGTCGAAGTTTTCCCCCTGAATGTCATCGAAGTTACAGTAGAAGTTGTTCAGATGCTCAGATGGCGTGTTACGTGATTCACGGGCATCGATTCGCAGCAGCTGGATATCCACCTGCAGCGGAGAGTTCGACAGAAGACGCAGGAACTGGTTTTCTGTTTCGATCTTTTTTGGCATCAGATTGAGAATAAGCACCTTCAGCGGGCGAATTTCCTGACCTGTCGCACGCGAAGCCGTCATGACGAAGACGTTTTCTTCACGCAAGAAATTGACGGCTGGTAGCTCGTCCTGCACCCGAATCGGCATAGCTTTATATCCTCACAGCATACGTATAAACGTTTAGACATCCAGATAGCTAACGATACCCAGAAACGGGCATAATGTCGAGCCTGCAAGCGGAAGGTGAGAAAGTTTCAAGGAGGGAAAGAGGGAAAAACAAAAGCAAAAAACCCCGCACCTTACGGTACGGGGTTCTTCTAATTGATGCCTGGCAGTTCCCTACTCTCACATGGGGAGACCCCACACTACCATCGGCGCTACGGCGTTTCACTTCTGAGTTCGGCATGGGGTCAGGTGGGACCACCGCGCTAAAGCCGCCAGGCAAATTCTGTTAATCTGTATCAGGCTGAAAATCATGTCTGTCTCATCCGCCGAAACAGCTTCGGCGTTGTAAGGTTAAGCCTCACGGTTCATTAGTATCGGTTAGCTCAACGCATCGCTGCGCTTACACACCCGACCTATCAACGTCGTAGTCTTCAACGTTCCTTCAGGACCCTTAAAGGGTCAGGGAGAACTCATCTCGGGGCAAGTTTCGTGCTTAGATGCTTTCAGCACTTATCTTTTCCGCATTTAGCTACCGGGCAGTGCCATTGGCATGACAACCCGAACACCAGTGATGCGTCCACTCCGGTCCTCTCGTACTAGGAGCAGCCCCCCTCAATTCTCCAGCGCCCACGGCAGATAGGGACCGAACTGTCTCACGACGTTCTAAACCCAGCTCGCGTACCACTTTAAATGGCGAACAGCCATACCCTTGGGACCTACTTCAGCCCCAGGATGTGATGAGCCGACATCGAGGTGCCAAACACCGCCGTCGATATGAACTCTTGGGCGGTATCAGCCTGTTATCCCCGGAGTACCTTTTATCCGTTGAGCGATGGCCCTTCCATTCAGAACCACCGGATCACTATGACCTGCTTTCGCACCTGCTCGAGCCGTCACTCTCGCAGTCAAGCTAGCTTATGCCATTGCACTAACCTCCTGATGTCCGACCAGGATTAGCTAACCTTCGTGCTCCTCCGTTACTCTTTGGGAGGAGACCGCCCCAGTCAAACTACCCACCAGACACTGTCCGCAACCCGGATTACGGGTCTACGTTAGAACACCAGCCATTAAAGGGTGGTATTTCAAGGATGGCTCCACGCAGACTGGCGTCCACGCTTCAAAGCCTCCCACCTATCCTACACATCAAGGACCAGTGTTCAGTGTCAAGCTATAGTAAAGGTTCACGGGGTCTTTCCGTCTTGCCGCGGGTACACTGCATCTTCACAGCGAGTTCAATTTCACTGAGTCTCGGGTGGAGACAGCCTGGCCATCATTACGCCATTCGTGCAGGTCGGAACTTACCCGACAAGGAATTTCGCTACCTTAGGACCGTTATAGTTACGGCCGCCGTTTACCGGGGCTTCGATCAAGAGCTTCGCGTTACCGCTAACCCCATCAATTAACCTTCCGGCACCGGGCAGGCGTCACACCGTATACGTCCACTTTCGTGTTTGCACAGTGCTGTGTTTTTAATAAACAGTTGCAGCCAGCTGGTATCTTCGACTGATTTCAGCTCCACCCGCAGGGGCTTCACCTACATATCAGCGTGCCTTCTCCCGAAGTTACGGCACCATTTTGCCTAGTTCCTTCACCCGAGTTCTCTCAAGCGCCTTGGTATTCTCTACCTGACCACCTGTGTCGGTTTGGGGTACGATTTCGTGTTACCTGATGCTTAGAGGCTTTTCCTGGAAGCAGGGCATTTGTTACTTCAGCACCGTAGTGCCTCGTCATCACACCTCAGCGTTAAAAGGTACCGGATTTACCTGGAACCTCCGCCTACATGCTTAAACCGGGACAACCGTCGCCCGGCTAACATAGCCTTCTCCGTCCCCCCTTCGCAGTAACACCAAGTACAGGAATATTAACCTGTTTCCCATCGACTACGCCTTTCGGCCTCGCCTTAGGGGTCGACTCACCCTGCCCCGATTAACGTTGGACAGGAACCCTTGGTCTTCCGGCGAGCGGGCTTTTCACCCGCTTTATCGTTACTTATGTCAGCATTCGCACTTCTGATACCTCCAGCATGCCTCACAGCACACCTTCAACGGCTTACAGAACGCTCCCCTACCCAACAACGCATAAGCGTCGCTGCCGCAGCTTCGGTGCATGGTTTAGCCCCGTTACATCTTCCGCGCAGGCCGACTCGACCAGTGAGCTATTACGCTTTCTTTAAATGATGGCTGCTTCTAAGCCAACATCCTGGCTGTCTGTGCCTTCCCACATCGTTTCCCACTTAACCATGACTTTGGGACCTTAGCTGGCGGTCTGGGTTGTTTCCCTCTTCACGACGGACGTTAGCACCCGCCGTGTGTCTCCCGTGATAACATTCTTCGGTATTCGTAGTTTGCATCGGGTTGGTAAGCCGGGATGGCCCCCTAGCCGAAACAGTGCTCTACCCCCGAAGATGAGTTCACGAGGCGCTACCTAAATAGCTTTCGGGGAGAACCAGCTATCTCCCGGTTTGATTGGCCTTTCACCCCCAGCCACAAGTCATCCGCTAATTTTTCAACATTAGTCGGTTCGGTCCTCCAGTTAGTGTTACCCAACCTTCAACCTGCCCATGGCTAGATCACCGGGTTTCGGGTCTATACCCTGCAACTTAACGCCCAGTTAAGACTCGGTTTCCCTTCGGCTCCCCTATACGGTTAACCTTGCTACAGAATATAAGTCGCTGACCCATTATACAAAAGGTACGCAGTCACACCACGAAGGTGCTCCCACTGCTTGTACGTACACGGTTTCAGGTTCTTTTTCACTCCCCTCGCCGGGGTTCTTTTCGCCTTTCCCTCACGGTACTGGTTCACTATCGGTCAGTCAGGAGTATTTAGCCTTGGAGGATGGTCCCCCCATATTCAGACAGGATACCACGTGTCCCGCCCTACTCTTCGAGTTCACAACCTGTGCATTTTCGTGTACGGGACTGTCACCCTGTACCGTGCGACTTTCCAGACGCTTCCACTAACACACAAGCTGATTCAGACTCTGGGCTGCTCCCCGTTCGCTCGCCGCTACTGGGGGAATCTCGGTTGATTTCTTTTCCTCGGGGTACTTAGATGTTTCAGTTCCCCCGGTTCGCCTCGTTAACCTATGTATTCAGTTAACGATAGTGTGTCGGAACACACTGGGTTTCCCCATTCGGACATCGCCGGGTCAAAGGTTCATATCACCTCGCCGGCGCTTTTCGCAGATTAGCACGTCCTTCATCGCCTCTGACTGCCAGGGCATCCACCGTGTACGCTTAGTCGCTTAACCTCACAACCCGAAGATGTTTCACTTCTGATTGCGAAAATTTGAGAGACTCGAACACACATAACATGTGTGTCGTTTCAATTTTCAGCTTGATCCAGATTTTTAAAGAGCAAAACTTCTTAATGCACTCAAAAGTACATTCAGAAGTTCATCATTCATCAGACAATCTGTGTGAGCACTACAAAGGCAGGTTCTTTAAGGTAAGGAGGTGATCCAACCGCAGGTTCCCCTACGGTTACCTTGTTACGACTTCACCCCAGTCATGAATCACAAAGTGGTAAGCGCCCTCCCGAAGGTTAAGCTACCTACTTCTTTTGCAACCCACTCCCATGGTGTGACGGGCGGTGTGTACAAGGCCCGGGAACGTATTCACCGTAGCATTCTGATCTACGATTACTAGCGATTCCGACTTCATGGAGTCGAGTTGCAGACTCCAATCCGGACTACGACGCACTTTATGAGGTCCGCTTGCTCTCGCGAGGTCGCTTCTCTTTGTATGCGCCATTGTAGCACGTGTGTAGCCCTACTCGTAAGGGCCATGATGACTTGACGTCATCCCCACCTTCCTCCAGTTTATCACTGGCAGTCTCCTTTGAGTTCCCGGCCGAACCGCTGGCAACAAAGGATAAGGGTTGCGCTCGTTGCGGGACTTAACCCAACATTTCACAACACGAGCTGACGACAGCCATGCAGCACCTGTCTCAGAGTTCCCGAAGGCACCAATCCATCTCTGGAAAGTTCTCTGGATGTCAAGAGTAGGTAAGGTTCTTCGCGTTGCATCGAATTAAACCACATGCTCCACCGCTTGTGCGGGCCCCCGTCAATTCATTTGAGTTTTAACCTTGCGGCCGTACTCCCCAGGCGGTCGACTTAACGCGTTAGCTCCGGAAGCCACGCCTCAAGGGCACAACCTCCAAGTCGACATCGTTTACGGCGTGGACTACCAGGGTATCTAATCCTGTTTGCTCCCCACGCTTTCGCACCTGAGCGTCAGTCTTTGTCCAGGGGGCCGCCTTCGCCACCGGTATTCCTCCAGATCTCTACGCATTTCACCGCTACACCTGGAATTCTACCCCCCTCTACAAGACTCTAGCCTGCCAGTTTCGAATGCAGTTCCCAGGTTGAGCCCGGGGATTTCACATCCGACTTGACAGACCGCCTGCGTGCGCTTTACGCCCAGTAATTCCGATTAACGCTTGCACCCTCCGTATTACCGCGGCTGCTGGCACGGAGTTAGCCGGTGCTTCTTCTGCGGGTAACGTCAATTGCTGTGGTTATTAACCACAACACCTTCCTCCCCGCTGAAAGTACTTTACAACCCGAAGGCCTTCTTCATACACGCGGCATGGCTGCATCAGGCTTGCGCCCATTGTGCAATATTCCCCACTGCTGCCTCCCGTAGGAGTCTGGACCGTGTCTCAGTTCCAGTGTGGCTGGTCATCCTCTCAGACCAGCTAGGGATCGTCGCCTAGGTGAGCCGTTACCCCACCTACTAGCTAATCCCATCTGGGCACATCTGATGGCAAGAGGCCCTAAGGTCCCCCTCTTTGGTCTTGCGACGTTATGCGGTATTAGCTACCGTTTCCAGTAGTTATCCCCCTCCATCAGGCAGTTTCCCAGACATTACTCACCCGTCCGCCGCTCGTCACCCGAGAGCAAGCTCTCTGTGCTACCGCTCGACTTGCATGTGTTAGGCCTGCCGCCAGCGTTCAATCTGAGCCATGATCAAACTCTTCAATTTAAGTTTGATGCTCGTGAATTAAACTTCGTAATGAATTACGTATGTTCACTCAGAGACTTGGTATTCATTTTTCGTCTTGCGACGTTAAGAATCCATGTCACTTTGAGTGCCCACACAGATTGTCTGATAAATTGTTAAAGAGCAGTGCAACGCGGCTTTCGCTCACCGTTGCGAGGTGGCGTATATTACGCTTTCCTCTTTCAGAGTCAACCCGTTATTTCAGAATTTTTCTCTTCAACCGAACCGCTTGTTGTGTGAAGTGATTCACATCCGCCGTGTCGATGGAGGCGCATTATAGGGAGTTCTCAGCAGGCCGCAACCGCTAAATGACAGAAAAATGACTGACTGCTGCATTCCACAGCAAAACCCCGCCTTATACCTTTTTACACACAGACTTATCCACAATGATACGAAAAAGTGAAAATGTGCGAGCGTTGCGCAAACGTTTTCGTTAAAATGCTCGCGCTTAATAAGGATGCCCCGTCAGGTGTGTTAGATGAGTTTTTCGCAGGAAAATTCATCTAACGCTCTCTGTAATCGTGAAATCCAGGGGATTTACCATGCAACAACGTCGTCCAGTCCGCCGCGCTCTGCTCAGTGTTTCTGATAAAGCCGGTATCGTCGAATTCGCTCAGGCACTTTCCGCACGCGGTGTGGAGCTGCTTTCTACAGGCGGTACCGCTCGCCTGTTAGCAGATAAAGGTCTGCCGGTAACCGAAGTGTCCGATTACACCGGTTTCCCGGAAATGATGGATGGACGCGTCAAAACCCTGCATCCGAAAGTGCACGGCGGTATTCTTGGCCGTCGCGGTCAGGACGACGCCATTATGGAACAGCATGACATCGCCCCAATCGACATGGTTGTCGTTAACCTCTACCCTTTTGCCCAGACCGTTGCTCGCGAAGGCTGTTCTCTGGAAGATGCCGTAGAGAATATTGATATCGGCGGCCCAACCATGGTGCGCTCCGCGGCCAAGAACCATAAAGATGTGGCCATCGTCGTAAAGAGCAGCGATTACAACACCATTATTAATGAGATGGATGCCAACGAAGGGTCACTGACTCTGGAAACGCGTTTCGACCTCGCCATCAAAGCCTTCGAGCACACCGCGGCGTACGACAGCATGATCGCCAATTACTTCGGTAGCCTGGTGCCTGCTTACCACGGTGAAAGCAAAGATCCTTCTGGCCGCTTCCCGCGCACCCTGAACCTGAACTTCATTAAGAAGCAGGATATGCGTTACGGTGAGAACAGCCACCAGCAGGCAGCCTTCTATATAGAAGAAGAGGTAAAAGAAGCCTCTGTTGCGACCGCTCAGCAGGTTCAGGGCAAAGCGCTCTCCTATAACAACATTGCGGACACCGACGCCGCGCTGGAATGCGTGAAAGAGTTCAGCGAGCCGGCCTGCGTTATCGTTAAGCATGCGAACCCATGCGGCGTTGCCGTGAGCACCTCTATTCTGGATGCCTACGATCGCGCGTACAAAACCGACCCGACCTCCGCGTTCGGCGGCATTATCGCCTTCAACCGCGAGCTGGATGCTGAAACCGCACAGGCCATCATCTCCCGCCAGTTCGTTGAAGTGATCATCGCGCCATCCGCATCCGAAGAGGCGCTGAAAATCACCGCGGCAAAACAGAACGTGCGCGTGCTGGTTTGCGGCCAGTGGGCAGAACGCGTGCCGGGCCTGGACTTCAAGCGCGTGAACGGCGGCCTGCTGGTTCAGGACCGCGATCTGGGTATGGTGACAGAAGCCGACCTGCGCGTGGTAACCAAACGTCAACCGACCGAACAGGAACTGCGTGACGCGCTGTTCTGCTGGAAGGTCGCGAAGTTCGTCAAATCCAACGCCATCGTCTACGCCAAAGAAAACATGACTATCGGGATAGGCGCAGGCCAGATGAGCCGCGTTTACTCCGCGAAAATCGCGGGCATTAAAGCAGGCGATGAAGGTCTGGAAGTAAAAGGCTCCGCCATGGCTTCTGACGCCTTCTTCCCGTTCCGTGACGGTATCGACGCGGCGGCTGCAGTGGGCATCACCTGTGTGATCCAGCCTGGCGGCTCAATTCGCGACGACGAAGTGATTGCCGCTGCCGACGAACACGGCATTGCAATGATCTTCACCGACATGCGCCACTTCCGCCATTAATTCCGGGAGCAGAAAATGAAAGTATTAGTGATTGGTAACGGCGGACGCGAGCACGCTCTGGCGTGGAAAGCGGCGCAGTCTCCGCTGGTGAAAACAGTTTTCGTAGCACCGGGCAACGCCGGTACCGCGCTGGAACCCGCGCTGCAGAACGTGGCTATTGGCGTGACCGATATCCCGGCGCTGCTGAGCTTTGCCCAGAGCGAGAAAATCGATCTGACGATTGTGGGCCCGGAAGCGCCGCTGGTGATTGGCGTCGTCGATGCGTTCCGCGCGGCGGGTCTGACAATCTTCGGGCCTACGGAAGGCGCCGCGCAGCTGGAAGGCTCCAAAGCCTTCACCAAAGATTTCCTCGCGCGTCATAACATCCCGACGGCGGAATATCAGAACTTCACCGAAGTGGAGCCAGCCCTGGCCTACCTGCGTGAAAAAGGCGCGCCGATTGTGATCAAGGCCGACGGCCTGGCCGCCGGTAAAGGCGTGATCGTGGCGATGACGCTCGAAGAAGCGGAAGCCGCGGTTCAGGATATGCTGGCGGGTAACGCCTTTGGCGACGCGGGCCACCGCATCGTGATCGAAGAGTTCCTCGACGGTGAAGAGGCCAGCTTTATCGTGATGGTCGACGGCGAGCACGTTCTGCCGATGGCCACCAGCCAGGATCACAAGCGCGTGGGTAATGGCGATACCGGCCCGAATACTGGCGGAATGGGCGCTTACTCCCCCGCTCCGGTAGTGACTGATGAAGTCCACCAGCGCACCATGGATCGCGTCATTTGGCCAACCGTGAAAGGGATGGCGGCGGAAGGCAACACCTACACCGGTTTCCTCTATGCGGGTCTGATGATCGACAAGCAGGGTAACCCTAAGGTCATCGAATTCAACTGCCGCTTTGGCGATCCGGAAACGCAGCCCATCATGCTGCGCATGAAATCCGATCTGGTGGAACTGTGTCTGGCAGCCTGCGAAGGCAAGCTCGACGAGAAAACCTCAGAGTGGGACGAGCGTGCGTCTCTGGGCGTGGTGATTGCGGCGGGTGGTTATCCGGGCAACTACAACACCGGGTATGAAATCCACGGCCTGCCGCTGGAAGAGATTGAAGGTGCGAAGGTGTTCCATGCGGGTACGAAGCTGGCTGACGACGATCGCGTCCTCACCAACGGCGGACGCGTGCTGTGTGCAACCGCGCTGGGCCATACCGTGGCAGAAGCGCAGAAGCGCGCCTACGCGCTGATGGCGGATATTCACTGGAACGGCAGCTTTAGCCGTCAGGATATCGGTTATCGTGCAATTGCGCGCGAGCAGGGCGAGTAATTTCACACCCTCACCCTAACCCTCTCCCTCAAGGGAGAGGGAACTTAAATCAAAAACTCTTCTCTGTCGGCTGCCAGGTGCAGAAGTCTTCGTTCGCCACCAGCAGCAGCTGAGAGCCTTCCGGCGCTTCAAGCCACGCCACACTCACTTCCATTGATGAATGACGCTGACGGCGTTGAATGTGTTCTGTTGCCCAGGATTCGAGCTCAGGCTTGACCGTCTGTCCTTCGCAGGTTGTCACCGTCCCATCGGCATGCCAGCGCCCCTGGCGCAGCACAACACGTCCCAGACGAAGCGCATCGCTGGTCTGGCGGATTTGTTCGGCACGATAACGGTAGAGAGCGATTTGATCGCTGGAAAGCTGCTGTTTTTGACCGCTGACTTCGCGCTGCATAAAGCTCAGCTCGCCATGGTCGTCAAAACGCACCTTCACGTGTTCGGGGGTCTTGCTGTAGACGTTCAGTTCAATCAGCGACAGGTCATCTCCCTGCCAGCGATATTCCGCAGTCGACGTATTGCCGTTATGCCACGGGCTGAAGGCAGAAAGCAGATGCACTTCGCCGCCGGAATCTTTGCGCCAGATCCTGACCGCGCCCTGGTTGTCCGCGTAGCCGCTGGCGGTAAACGGCGGCAGGGAGGTGTCGTGGCTGCAGGCTGACAGCAGCAGCATGCCTGCCAGCGCGAGCGTTCCACGCCAGAAAGACAAAAGGGGCGTTGCCGCCCCTTCGCTAAAACTGTTCACTGCCACGCGTCTTACTTAACAGCGTCTTTCAGTGCTTTACCAGAAACAAATGCCGGCACGTTAGCTGCGGCGATTTTGATTTCTTTACCGGTCTGCGGGTTGCGGCCAGTACGCTCAGCGCGGTGGTTCACTTTGAAGGTACCGAAACCAACCAGTTGCACAGCATCGCCTTCTTTCAGAGACTCAGTAATAGCAGCCAGGGTAGATTCCAGAGCAGCTTTAGCCTGCACTTTAGACAGATCAGCCTTGTCCGCAATTACATCAATCAGTTGAGTCTTGTTCATAAGTTATCCTTTCAATGTGTTTATCGCTTGCTAAGCATCGAGTGCGACGAAAATGCCAAAAAAGCACTCTCCTGCATACACGCACCGATAGCCACTTTTTTTCGCCCCCCAAATGTAGACCAGACAAGGGGCGAAAGGGAAGAGTCGAGGAGCGACAAAACGGGCGTTATCTCAAGTTTTCTTGTCTCATTGGTTAAAAATTATACCAATATTGCTCTCGGCAGCCTCTCGTAAGTCCGCGCGCAGCCCTTTTATTAGCTCAATATCGCGTTCTTCACACTCTGCCAGCAGGCGGAAAATTTCCCACTGAATGTCCCATTCTTGCTCAACCGCCGGGTTTGCACGCAGCTCTTCGTCGGTCATCTCGCGACCTTCCTGGGTCATTTCCAGCATCGCGACGGTTGTAATCGATGCCTTACTGACTTCAATTGCATGCTCCAGCGTTTCACCGCTCAGACGGGAGTGAAGCAGTTCGCTTAACGCCACGCAGGCATCAATCGCCGGATAGACACCGTAAAGGTCAAAATCATCCGCAGCCGGAATCGCCTCTTCCAGCTTTTCCAGCTGGGAGTCGAAGTTCACCTTCGCGTCTTTCACCGTCAGCGTTTCCCAGATCAGATCCAGAATGCGGCGGTAGATATGGCCATCACCAAAGCCCGTCTCCTTACAGAACGCGGCATAGTTGGGATACATGCGCTCGCACAGGCAAGCCATAAACGTCACGTGCTGCCAGCTTTCAAGTTTCTCAAGGCGCAGGTGAATCGGGTTTTGTAGCATGATGATCTCTCGAATCGAAAATTAGGCGCAGTTTACCTGAATCATCGCTGAATTTCCTGCCAACGAACAAAAGCCGGACGCGAAGATGCCACGGCGTCTGCCCAGCGCGTCGGCTCCGGCAAGCGGTAGCCCTTCATGCAGCGCTGCACCCACGCCAGGGCGCTGTCCATGCTCACCCGGTGCCCCGTGGCGATAAAGAGCGGATTACAGCGTGCCTTGCTGCGCCAGACCCACGCCAGCTGTTCACCTTTATGGATAAGCGGCGCCAGCGCGCCCGGCTCGGCTGAAAGAGGTTCAAACGCGCCGCACAGGCGTTTCTTGGCGACGCCAATGGTCGGCACATCCACCAGCAGCCCAAAGTGGCTGGCAACGCCTAAACGGCGCGGGTGTGAAATACCGTGTCCGTCGACAAACAGCAGGTCAGGTTTTTGCGAGAGTTGCTCCCACGCTGCCAGCAGCGCGGGATATTCGCGGAAGGAGAGAAAGCCCGGAATGTACGGCATGGTGGTCGCGATACGCGCTACCTTGTACTCCACCAGCTCAAGCGAAGGATATTTCAGTACCACCATCGCCGCTCGCGTCACTTCCCCGCCCTGCTCGAATCCGACGTCTGCTCCGCCAATGTACTGCGGAGGATCTTTATCCAGACGATCCTCGCGGATCACCGATGAGGCCAGTTCGATTTGTTGAGCGCGTAGCGACGCGAGATCCATAAACACTCCTTACTTGTGATACTGGGCAGAAAGCCGATGCACCGCCTCCACAAATACGCCTGCGTGTTCTGGCGGCACATCCTGATGAATGCCGTGGCCGAGGTTAAAGACGTGGCCTTCACCCTGGCCGAAACCAGACAGTATAGTCGACACTTCTTCTTCAATGCGCGCTGGCGGCGCATAGAGCATGGACGGGTCCATATTGCCCTGCAGCGCCACTTTGTCGCCCACGCGACGGCGCGCATCGGCGATATCGGTGGTCCAGTCGAGGCCCAGCGCGTCGCAGCCGGTTGCCGCCATCGCTTCCAGCCACTGGCCGCCACCTTTGGTGAACAGCGTCACCGGCACGCGGCGGCCTTCGTTTTCACGCAGCAGGCCGTCGACGATTTTGTGCATGTAGTACAGGGAGAACTGCTGATAATCGCGCCCGGTCAGCACGCCGCCCCAGGTATCGAAAATCATCACCGACTGCGCACCCGCCTTAATCTGCGCGTTCAGGTAGAGGGTGACGCTCTTCGCCAGCTTGTCGAGCAGCGCATGCAGGGCCAGCGGCTCGGCGTACATCATCTTTTTAATCATGGTAAAGGCTTTGCTGCTGCCCCCTTCCACCATATAGGTCGCCAGCGTCCACGGGCTGCCGGAGAAGCCAATCAGCGGCACTTCACCTTTCAGCTCGCGGCGAATGGTGCGCACGGCGTTCATCACGTAGCCCAGCTCGCCTTCCGGATCGGGGATCGGCAGCTTATCCACGTCGGCTTTGCTTTTGATTGGGGAGGTGAAACGCGGGCCTTCACCGGTTTCGAAGTACAGGCCAAGGCCCATTGCATCCGGAATGGTCAGAATATCCGAGAAGAGGATCGCAGCATCCAGCGGGAAGCGGCGCAGCGGCTGGAGCGTCACTTCGCAGGCCAGCTCGGCATTTTTGCACAGCGACATAAAATCGCCCGCCTGCGCGCGCGTGGCTTTGTACTCCGGGAGATAGCGTCCCGCCTGGCGCATCATCCACACCGGGGTGACATCAACGGGCTGGCGCAGCAGCGCACGCAGATAACGATCGTTCTTCAGTTCGGTCATTTTTGCAGTTCCTTAAGCGTCATGGCCTCAGTGTAACACTACTCATACTCGGCCCGACACATCGCCACGGTATCTTCTATCAGCCGACGCGCCACGGTGCCCGGCGGAGGTAACAGCGGTAGATCGTCGTAGCGATACCAGTTTGCTTCCAGCAGCTCTTTCTGATCGATAACGATCTCGCCGCTGTCGTATTCGGCCATAAATGCCGTCATCAGAGACTGCGGGAACGGCCACGGCTGGGAGGTAACGTAGCGCAGGTTCTTCACTTTGATCCCGCTCTCCTCCATCACCTCGCGCGCTACCGCCTGCTCCAGCGTTTCGCCCACCTCGACGAAGCCGGCCAGCACGGTGTGAATGCCGTTGCGATGGCGGGTATGCTGCGCCAGCAGGATGGAATCCTCCCGGCGGATAGCGACGATAATGCACGGCGCTATCTGCGGATAGTAGCGTTCGCGGCAGTGGCTGCAGAGCATCGCCCACTCGGTTTTGCTCGGACGCATGGTATGACCGCAGTAGCCGCAGTATTTATGCGAGCGGTAAAACTCAGAAAGCTGCACGCCGCGCCCCGCCAGCTGGAACAGCCCCACGTCCAGATCCAGCACCTGGCGCACCGATCCCATATCCTGGCGGCGGGGCTGTTGGATCAACCACACCGGCTCACCCTGCCACTCGCCGATCTTCAGCGCAGGCTGGCCGA
This sequence comes from Enterobacter asburiae, assembly GCF_007035645.1. NCBI lineage: Bacteria > Pseudomonadati > Pseudomonadota > Gammaproteobacteria > Enterobacterales > Enterobacteriaceae > Enterobacter > Enterobacter asburiae. Next base: position 228,038 of record NZ_AP019632.1, on the reverse strand, counting down.
CGAGATCGAACGCCTCAGCTGCACCGTAGGGGATTTCCCCGGCAGGAAGCCATAATTTTTGTTCGTGACTGACGATCCACCAACCAAGATCTGATTTTTCAATAATACGATCCATATCTATTGCACTACCTTCGCTTCACTGACATGTTGTTAGCATTGTGGTTACATTCTGGATAAGCAGATTCAATCCTACATTTTGCGGAGTCGACCATGTTAAACCAGCTGCAAAGCCTGACTGAGCGCGTTAGAGGAAATAACAAACTGGTGGATCGCTGGCTACATGTACGCAAGCATCTACTCGTGGCTTATTACAATCTGGTCGGTATTAAGCCTGGCAAAGAATCGTTTATGCGACTGAATGAAAAAGCGCTGGATGATTTTTGTCAGGGCCTGGTCGACTATCTGTCCGACGGCCATTTCAATATTTATGAACGCATTATCCGCGAAATGGAAGGGACAACGCCGTATTTAGCGGCCAGCAAGCTCTATCCCCTTCTGGAAGCCAACACCCAGCAGATCATGGATTACTATGATTCCGCGCTCGAGAACGCTATCGACCACGATAACTATCTTGAGTTTCAGCAGGCGCTATCCGACCTCGGTGAAGCGCTGGAAGAGCGATTCACGCTGGAAGATAAGCTGATCGCCCTCGTGCTGGACAACGATTTGAACATCAGTAACGAAGAGAACGTCGCGCGCCCTGCTTGAGTTCTTCACCGTTAACGAGTAATTTACAACCATTCGCCCCTCTCACGAGGGGGATTTTTCTTGTCGGAGTGCCCAGCGCCTGAAAGCGCGGGCTGAGACCGTTAATTCGGGATCCGCGGAACCTGATCAGGCTAATACCTGCGAAGGGAACAAGAGTCACACTGCTGTTGTATCGCCTGAGGGCGATCCTCTCTTGCTTCATCCGTCGTCTGACAAGCCATGTCCTTCACTTTTGGAATGAGCTATGTCTACTGCAAAACTGACCCGCCGCGAACAGCGCGCACAGGCCCAACACTTCATCGACACGCTGGAAGGCACCGCTTTCCCGAACTCGAAACGCATCTACATTTCCGGCTCGCAGGCCGATATCCGCGTCCCAATGCGCGAAATTCAGCTTAGCCCGACGCTTATCGGCGGCAGCAAAGATAACCCGCAGTATGAAGACAACGAAGCCGTGCCGGTATATGACACCTCCGGTCCTTACGGCGATCCTGATGTTGCCATCAACGTCCAGCAGGGTCTGGCTAAGCTGCGCCAGCCGTGGATTGACGCGCGTAGCGACTGCGAAGAGCTGAGCGTCCTGAGTTCTGCGTACACCAAAGAGCGCCTGGCCGACGACGGCCTGGACGAGCTGCGCTTTACCGGCCTGCTGACGCCAAAACGCGCTAAAGCGGGCAAATGCGTGACCCAGCTGCACTACGCGCGCCGGGGCATCGTCACGCCGGAGATGGAGTTCATCGCCATCCGCGAAAACATGGGTCGCGAGCGCATCCGTAGCGAAGTGCTGCGCTATCAGCATCCGGGTGAAGGCTTTGGCGCTCGCCTGCCGGAGAACATCACGCCGGAATTTGTACGTGACGAAGTGGCCGCAGGCCGCGCGATTATCCCTGCCAATATCAACCACCCGGAATCCGAGCCGATGATTATTGGCCGCAACTTCCTGGTGAAGGTCAACGCGAACATCGGTAACTCGGCCGTCACCTCCTCCATCGAAGAAGAGGTGGAGAAGCTGGTCTGGTCCACGCGCTGGGGCGCGGACACGGTAATGGATCTCTCCACTGGACGCTATATTCACGAAACCCGCGAATGGATCCTGCGTAACAGCCCGGTACCGATTGGCACCGTCCCGATTTATCAGGCGCTGGAAAAGGTCAACGGCATTGCCGAAGACCTCACCTGGGAAGCGTTCCGCGACACGCTGCTGGAGCAGGCCGAACAGGGCGTGGACTATTTCACCATTCACGCGGGCGTGCTGCTGCGCTACGTGCCGATGACGGCGAAGCGCCTGACCGGCATCGTCTCGCGCGGCGGTTCCATCATGGCGAAGTGGTGCCTGTCCCATCATCAGGAAAACTTCCTCTACGAACACTTCCGCGAAATTTGCGAAATCTGCGCCGCGTACGATGTCTCTCTGTCGCTGGGCGACGGCCTGCGTCCGGGCTCTATTCGCGACGCGAACGACGAAGCGCAGTTTGCCGAGCTGCACACGCTGGGCGAACTGACCAAAATCGCCTGGGAGTATGACGTGCAGGTGATGATTGAAGGCCCGGGCCACGTGCCGATGCAGATGATCCGCCGCAACATGACCGAGGAGCTGGAGCACTGCCACGAAGCGCCGTTCTATACCCTGGGGCCGTTGACCACCGATATTGCGCCGGGCTATGACCACTTCACGTCCGGAATTGGAGCGGCGATGATCGGCTGGTTCGGCTGCGCCATGCTCTGCTACGTAACGCCGAAAGAGCACCTCGGCCTGCCAAACAAAGAGGACGTGAAGCAGGGGCTGATCACCTACAAAATTGCCGCCCACGCGGCGGATCTGGCCAAAGGCCACCCGGGCGCGCAAATCCGCGATAACGCCATGTCGAAGGCGCGCTTCGAATTCCGCTGGGAAGACCAGTTCAACCTGGCGCTGGACCCGTTCACCGCCCGCGCCTATCACGACGAAACCCTGCCGCAGGAATCAGGCAAAGTCGCGCACTTCTGCTCTATGTGCGGGCCGAAGTTCTGCTCGATGAAAATCAGCCAGGAGGTGCGCGACTACGCCGCCGCGCAGACCATTGAAGTGGGTATGGCGGACATGTCTGAAACCTTCCGTGCCAAAGGCGGCGAAATCTACCTCAAAAAAGAGGAGGCGTAATGTATAAGCCCGATTTCCCGCCCGTCCCTTACCGTTTAGGGCTCTATCCGGTGGTGGACAGCGTGGAGTGGATAGAGCGCCTGCTGGAGACAGGCGTTCGAACGATCCAGCTGCGCATCAAGGATAAACGCGATGACGAGGTGGAAGCCGATGTGGCTGCCGCCATCGCGCTTGGCCGTCGGCATAACGCCCGTCTGTTTATCAACGATTACTGGCGGCTGGCCGTTAAGCACCAGGCGTACGGCGTGCACCTGGGTCAGGAGGACCTGGAAACAACGGATCTGAGCGCTATCCGCGAAGCCGGGTTGCGTCTTGGCGTTTCAACGCACGATGACATGGAGATCGACGTGGCCCTGGCGGCCCGTCCCTCTTACATCGCGCTGGGTCACGTCTTCCCGACGCAAACCAAGCAGATGCCCTCCGCACCGCAGGGGCTGACGCAGCTGGCGAGTCACGTTAAACGCCTTGCAGATTACCCCACCGTCGCCATCGGCGGAATCAGTCTTGAACGCGCCCCGGCGGTGCTGGAGACCGGCGTCGGCAGTATCGCCGTCGTCAGCGCCATCACCCAGGCCGCAGACTGGCGTCTCGCCACCGAACAGCTGTTACAGCTGGCAGGAGCGGGTGATGAACGATCGTGATTTTATGCGCTATAGCCGTCAGATCCTGCTGGAAGATATCGCCATCGACGGACAGCAAAAGCTGCTCGCCAGCCGGGTGCTGATTGTCGGTCTGGGCGGGTTAGGCGCGCCCGCCGCGCTTTATCTGGCAGGCGCAGGTATCGGTACGCTGGTGCTGGCCGACGACGACGAAGTTCACCTCAGCAACCTGCAGCGACAAATTCTCTTTACCACCGAGGATATCAACCAGCCGAAAGCGCAAATCACCCGGCAGCGCCTGAACCAGCTCAACCCGGATATCGCGCTGATTGCCCTGCAGGAACGGCTCAGCGGTGACAACCTCAGCCGTGAGGTCGCCCTTGCCGACGTGGTGCTGGACTGCACCGACAACATGGCGACGCGCCAGGCGATTAACGCCGCCTGCGTGGCAAATAATACGCCGCTTATCACCGCCAGCGCGGTGGGGTTCGGCGGGCAGATGATGGTCCTGACCCCGCCGTGGTCGCAGGGCTGCTATCGCTGCCTGTGGCCGGACGATGCCGAGCCGGCGCGCAACTGCCGTACGGCGGGCATTCTTGGTCCGGTGGTCGGCGTAATGGGCACAATGCAGGCGCTGGAGGCCATCAAGCTGCTCAGCGGCATGGAGACGGAACGCAATACGCTGCGGCTGTTTGATGCCCGCTCCAGCGGCTGGCGCCATCTGGCGTTACACCGCGCCAGCCGCTGCCCGGTATGCGGAGGCCGCGATGCGCATTCTGTTTAACGATGAGCCGATGAAATGCGACGACGGGCTCACCGTTGCGGTACTGCTCGACAAGCTGCGCCAGCTCAAGCCGGGAACGGCGCTGGCGCTCAATCAACAGATCCTGCCGCGCGAGCAGTGGGAACATCAGCAGGTCAATGACGGCGACCAGATCCTGCTGTTTCAGGTTATCGCAGGGGGCTGAGATGTTACGTATTGCCGATAAAGTCTTTGATTCACATCTGTTTACCGGAACCGGAAAATTCGCCTCGCCGCAGCTGATGGTGGATGCCATTCGCGAAAGCGGCAGCCAGCTGGTGACGCTGGCGCTCAAGCGCGTGGATCTGCGCCATCACAGCGATGCCATTCTGGCGCCTTTACTGGAGGCAGGCGTCACGCTGCTGCCCAACACCTCCGGTGCCAAAACGGCCGAAGAGGCGATTTTTGCCGCGCAGCTGGCCCGCGAGGCGCTCGGCACCCGCTGGCTGAAGCTGGAAATTCATCCTGACGCCCGCTGGCTGCTCCCCGACCCCATCGAAACGCTGAAAGCGGCTGAAAAGCTGGTGCAGCAAGGGTTTACCGTCCTGCCTTACTGCGGCGCCGATCCTGTTCTGTGCAAACGGCTGGAAGAGGTCGGCTGCGCCGCCGTCATGCCGCTGGGCGCCCCCATTGGCTCCAATCAGGGGCTTGAAACCCGCGCAATGCTGGAAATCATTATTGAGCAAGCTACCGTGCCGGTGGTGGTTGATGCGGGCATTGGCGTGCCCAGCCATGCCGCGCAGGCGCTGGAGATGGGCGCCGACGCGGTGCTGGTCAACACGGCCATCGCGGTTGCCGACGATCCGGTCATGATGGCGCGTGCGTTCCGCATGGCCGTAGAGGCTGGCCTGCTGGCAAGGGAATCCGGTCCCGGCTCGCGCAGTTTCCAGGCGCAGGCCACCAGCCCGCTGACCGGTTTTCTGGAGGCGATCTCATGAGCACGTTTACCGATCGCTGGCGGCAGCTTAACTGGGACGACATTGCCCTGCGCATTAACAGCAAAACGGCGGCTGACGTGGAGCGCGCGCTGCATGCCCGCCATCTGACCCGCGAGGATCTGATGGCCCTGCTCTCCCCGGCGGCCAGCGCGTACCTCGAACCGATGGCCCAGCGAGCGCAGCGGCTCACCCGCCAGCGTTTTGGCAACACGGTGAGCTTCTACGTGCCGCTCTATCTCTCAAACCTGTGCGCCAATGACTGCACCTACTGCGGTTTTTCCATGAGCAACCGCATCAAACGTAAAACGCTCGATGACGATGAGATCGCCCGCGAGTGCGCGGCCATTCGTGAAATGGGCTTTGAACATCTTCTGCTGGTCACGGGCGAGCATCAGGGAAAAGTGGGAATGGACTATTTCCGTCAGCACCTTCCCGCCATTCGTCGTCAGTTTGCGTCGTTGCAGATGGAAGTGCAGCCCCTGGCGCAGGAGGAGTACGCGGAGCTAAAAACCCTCGGGCTGGACGGGGTCATGGTCTACCAGGAAACCTATCACGAGGCGACGTACGCCCGGCATCACCTGAAGGGCAAGAAACAGGATTTCTTTTTCCGCCTGGAAACGCCGGACAGGCTGGGTCGCGCGGGGATCGACAAAATCGGTCTGGGCGCGCTGATCGGGCTCTCTGACAGCTGGCGGGTGGATTGTTACATGGTGGCGGAACATTTGCTGTGGCTTCAGCAGCACTACTGGCAGAGCCGTTATTCCATCTCCTTCCCGCGCCTGAGACCTTGCGCGGGCGGGATTGAACCGGCTTCGCTGATGGATGAACGCCAGCTGGTGCAGGCCATCTGTGCGTTTCGCCTGCTCGCCCCGGAAGTGGAATTATCGCTCTCAACGCGTGAGTCCCCGGCGTTTCGCGATCGCGTTATCCCGCTGGCGATTAACAACGTCAGCGCGTTTTCCAAAACGCAGCCTGGCGGCTACGCCGACGATCGTCCGGAGCTGGAGCAGTTTGTGCCCCATGACGGGCGACGTCCGGAAGCGGTCGCCGCAGCCCTGACGGCTCAGGGTCTTCAGCCTGTCTGGAAAGACTGGGACAGCTGGCTGGGAAGAGTCTCGCAATGACGCTGAAACGTACTGCAACGCCATAAAAAATTGTCGAGGCGCGACGAAAAGGCAAAACCGGGTGGTTGTCAGCGATCGTCCGGTTTTTTATTGTCACACGGTCAGCAACGGATGCTGACCAGGGCGAAAAGCTTCTTCCTCGTTTCGCCCTGCCTCTGGTTCATTGCACACACGGCCGTCAGCAGGTTGAATAAGTATTTTCTTAATGGTTCTTAAGATAAATCATCCCGCCAGAAATCGTGTGCCGTATAATTCACCGCTAACCGCAGGACAGCGACTATGCTGAGAGGATATCGGCAGACGAAAAGTAATCACCATCAGGAACGATGTACAGCTCATGGCACTTCACAGCAAAAAGCTCTCTTTTACCCGGCCAATTATGCTCAGCTTCGCGGGGATCCTCTGCAGTTTTGCGGTGATCGCGATCGCGGTGACGCTTTCGCAACGAAAGGATTTTCTTGAGGATTATCATAAGATAAACAGCAATTTCACGCACAACCTGGCGGTGAACTACACCGAATCTATCCTGCGTGAAAACGACTATATCCTGGGCCGTTCCGCGATGTACTTTGCCCGCGACGACAGGCTAAACGAGACGCTCAACGTCAACCCGACGCAGGGGCTGCAGATGATGATGCATTTGCAAAACCTGATGCCGACCGTGTCCTCCATCTCGCTGGCGGACACGCAGGGGCATTATCTCCGCGCGCCGGAAGTGCTCCCCACGGAGAAGAGTAAAACCTTCGATCCCCGGACGCGGCCGTGGTTTATCGCTCAGGCCGAAGCCAGTATCTTCAGCCACTATACTCGCCCGTACATGGACTACTTCACCGGCCATCCGACAGTCACACTTTATAAGCCCTTGATTTCTCCCGAAGGCAGACTGAAGGGAACGATCGCGTTTCATCTCGATTTGACGTCAATGGGCTTCACCCTGCGTCAGATGGTGGCGCCCGTCCAGGGAGAATTCTTCGTCGTTGAACGCGACGGCGCCGTTGTGCTTCACCCGGATACAGGCGCGCTCTTCAAACAATACGTGAGCGAAGCGCTGATGGACAAAATGACCAGCGGCGAAGGCCACCTTTACGATAAGAAAAGCAACGCCTGGTACTACTACTACTCGTTTACCAATCCGGACTGGTTTGTCATCTACCGGGTCTCTGGCGAGACGCTCACCGATATCACCCGCCACGAAACGACGATTGTTGGCTGGGGGTTTGCGCTGGCGGCAATCATCATCATCCTCTTCGGCTTATACCTCCGTCACGCCTCGCGTACCGTGCTGATGCACATTATCAATGCCATCAAAACCGGCGACGTCAGCGAAGCGCCGCGCCTGGAAGCAATGCTGAGCCACACTATCCAGTCCAATAAAGAGCGTGAGATGGCCTATGTGCGCCAGGCCACTCACGATGCGCTGACGGGCTGTAAAAACCGCCGCGCGTTCGATAGCGATATCGCGGAGCTGCTGAATGCCCAGCAGCCTTTCGCGCTGGCGCTGGTGGACATCGATAACTTCAAGTCGATTAACGACACGCTGGGCCACCTGACCGGTGATATCGTTCTGCGCAACGTGGCCCGCGAAGGGATCCAGATTATGCAGCCACAACACGTCTCGATTTACCGGTACGGTGGAGAAGAGTTCGCGGTAATCTTCCAGGCTGAGCAGATGACGTCTGCGCTCTCATTGCTGGAAGCCTGGCGTACCGCAGTTGAAAAACGCGTCTGGCGAGAAGAAAACCTGCGGGTTACGTTCAGCGGCGGTCTTGGGGAGTGGCATTTTGAACCGCTGGAGCAATTTGTCGGAAGCGTTGATAGCGCCCTCTACAGCGCCAAACAGCAGGGCAAAAACCGCATCAATCGAACGTCCATCAGCTAATCCTCCCTCTTTCACCCTGCCCGTTTCCACGGGCCGGGTACGCGACAATGCAAAATTGTAACCGGTTTCAGAAAATCGCCGGTTTCTTTGTGATGCCTGACACACAATCGCGGTAAACCGGTTGTTGAAGCGCTCTGCACGGGATAATTATCAATAAACACATGTAGATCGAGGCTGATTATGAAGAACATCGTTTTATGCTGTGCAGCGGGAATGTCAACCAGCATGCTGGTTCAACGTATGAAAGACGCCGCGCAGAAAAAAGGGGTTGAAGTCACCATTAAAGCCGTTCCGGTTGCGGAGTTTAAAGACAACATCGCGACGGCCGACATCGTATTGCTGGGGCCACAGGTTAAATACGAGCAGGCTAAACTTCAGGCGCAGGCCGAGCCGCTGGGTAAAAAGGTCGCGGTGATCGACATGATGGATTACGGCATGATGAAAGGCGATGCCGTCCTGGAAAAAGCGCTCAAACTTCTGGAGTCATAATGGAAGACTTAGAAACCACGATTATGGAACTGCTGGTCAACGCAGGCGCGGCGCGCAGTGCGGCCCTGACGGCGCTACAGATGGCGCGTAAAGGTGAGTTTGACGAAGCAGAAAAAGCGATGGAAGAGTCGCGCGAATATGTGAAGCATGCGCACACGATCCAGACGCAGCTTATCGGTTTTGACGAAGGGACCGGGAAGCTTCCGGTTAACCTGATCACCGTCCACTCTCAGGATCACCTGATGAACGCGATGGTCATTCAGGATCTGGCGGGCGATATGATTGAGCTTTATCGTCGGATCCCGTTGGTGAACTGATAACCTACAGATGTAAAAAAACCCGCCGAGGCGGGTTTTTTATTGTCGGGTGGCACTGAGCTTACCCGACCTACGAGGCACATGCCCGGTAATGCTCATCACCGGGCATCAACGATTACTCGTTGTCGGAACCGCCCAGACCTGCGTTCAGCAGTTCTGCCAGGCTCGCGGATGCATCTTCAGCAGTTACCTGCGGTGCAGCTGGCAGTTCGCCCGCAGCACGACGACGCATACGATCCTGGTGGTACGCATAACCGGTACCCGCCGGGATCAGACGACCCACGATGACGTTCTCTTTCAGACCGCGCAGTTCATCACGTTTACCTGCAACAGCGGCTTCGGTCAGGACACGAGTCGTTTCCTGGAACGATGCTGCAGAGATGAAGGACTCGGTTGCCAGAGACGCTTTGGTGATACCCAGCAGATCGCGCGAGAAGGTCGCACCGATTTTGCCGTTCGCTTCCAGTTCGCGGTTAGCGATCTTGACGCGTGAGTATTCAACCTGCTCGCCTTCCAGGAACTCGGAGCTGCCTGCGTTTTCGATGGTTGCTTTACGCAGCATCTGACGAACGATAACTTCGATGTGCTTATCGTTAATCTTAACGCCCTGCAGACGGTAAACGTCCTGTACTTCGTTGGTGATGTAACGCGTTACCGCGTGTACGCCACGAAGACGCAGAATGTCGTGCGGAGCTTCTGGACCATCGGAAACCACATCACCACGTTCTACACGTTCACCTTCGAACACGTTGAGCTGACGCCACTTAGGAATCATCTCTTCGTACGGTTCGCTGCCATCTACTGGAGTGATAACCAGACGGCGTTTCCCTTTGGTCTCTTTACCGAAGGAGATGATACCGCTGATTTCAGCCAGGATTGCAGGCTCTTTCGGACGACGTGCTTCGAACAGGTCCGCAACGCGTGGCAGACCACCGGTGATATCCTTGGTACCGCTGGATTCCTGTGGAATACGTGCCAGAGCATCACCCGCACCGATCTGAATGCCATCTTCCAGCTGAACGATCGCTTTACCCGGCAGGAAGTACTGCGCAGGCATGTCGGTACCAGGGATCAGAACGTCGTTACCCTGAGCATCAACGATTTTCAGTGCAGGACGCAGATCTTTACCACCGGTAGTACGTTCAGCAGAATCCAGAACCACCAGAGAAGACAGACCGGTCAGCTCGTCGGTCTGACGAGTAATGGTCTGGCCGTCGATCATGTCAGTGAAGCGGATGAAACCACTTACTTCGGTGATAACCGGCATGGTGTGTGGATCCCAGTTTGCAACGGTTTCACCGCCAGCAACCTGCTCGCCATCACCTTTCGCCATAACCGCACCGTAAGGCACTTTATAGCTCTCTTTGGTACGACCGAATTCGTCGATCAGCTTCAGCTCGGTGTTACGAGAGGTCACAACCAGCTTGCCAGCGGAGTTAACAACAGACTTCGCGTTGCTGAGCTTGATGCTACCTTTGTTTTTCACCTGGATGCTGGATTCAGCAGCCGCACGTGATGCCGCACCACCGATGTGGAACGTACGCATCGTCAGCTGTGTACCCGGCTCACCGATGGACTGTGCCGCGATAACGCCGATTGCTTCACCTTTGTTGATGATGTGGCCACGCGCCAGGTCACGACCGTAGCAGTGCGCACATACACCAAAGTCGGTGTCACAGGATACAACGGAACGTACTTTCACGGAGTCAACAGAGTTCGCTTCCAGCAGGTCACACCAGTGCTCGTGCAGCAGCGTGTTGCGTGGAACCAGAATGTCTGCAGTACCCGGCTTCAGAATGTCTTCCGCGGTTACACGACCCAGAACGCGATCGCGCAGTGGCTCTTTAACATCACCACCCTCGATAACCGGGGTCATGGTGATACCTTCGAGGGTGCCACAATCGTCTTCGGTCACAACCAGATCCTGAGCAACGTCAACCAGACGACGCGTAAGATAACCGGAGTTCGCTGTTTTCAGTGCGGTATCCGCCAGACCCTTACGAGCACCGTGGGTGGAGATGAAGTACTGGAGTACGTTCAGACCTTCACGGAAGTTCGCGGTGATTGGCGTTTCGATGATGGAGCCATCTGGCTTCGCCATCAGACCACGCATACCTGCCAGCTGACGAATCTGTGCTGCGGAACCACGCGCACCGGAGTCGGCCATCATGTAGATGCTGTTGAAGGAAACCTGCTGCTCTTCTACGCCGTCACGGTTAATCACGGTTTCGGTCTGCAGGTTATCCATCATCGCTTTGGATACACGATCGTTCGCCGCTGCCCAGATATCGATAACTTTGTTATAGCGTTCGCCCGCGGTTACCAGACCAGACTGGAACTGCTCCTGGATCTCAGCAACTTCGGCTTCCGCTTCAGAGATGATCTCGTGTTTCTTCTCTGGGATGACCATGTCATCGATACCAACAGATGCACCTGAACGCGCTGCATAAGCAAAGCCGGTATACATTGTCTGGTCAGCGAAGATAACGGTCGGCTTCAGACCCAGAATGCGGTAACAGGTGTTCAGCATTTTGGAGATCGCTTTCTTGCCCAGCGCCTGGTTGACGATGGAGAAAGGCAGACCTTTCGGTACGATCATCCACAGAATGGCACGGCCAACGGTCGTGTCTTTCAGGCTGGTTTTCGCAACGAATTCGCCGTTTTCATCTTTTTCATATTCGGTGATACGCACTTTAACGCGCGCATGCAGAGAGGCCAGGCCAGCGCGATAAATACGCTCAGCTTCTTTCGGGCCAGTCAGCACCATGCCTTCGCCTTTGGCGTTAACACAGTCACGGGTCATGTAGTACAGACCCAATACAACGTCCTGAGAAGGAACGATGATAGGTTCACCGTTCGCTGGGGACAGGATGTTGTTGGTAGACATCATCAGCGCACGCGCTTCGAGCTGGGCTTCCAGCGTCAGCGGTACGTGAACAGCCATCTGGTCACCATCGAAGTCGGCGTTATATGCCGCACAAACCAGCGGGTGCAGCTGGATAGCTTTACCTTCGATCAGGACTGGCTCAAATGCCTGGATACCCAAACGGTGCAGAGTTGGTGCACGGTTCAGCAGTACCGGGTGTTCGCGGATAACTTCGTCCAGGATATCCCAAACGACAGCTTCTTCACGCTCAACCATTTTCTTAGCGGCTTTGATGGTGGTGGCCAGGCCACGCAGTTCCAGCTTGCCGTAGATGAACGGTTTGAACAGCTCCAGTGCCATTTTCTTCGGCAGACCGCACTGATGCAGACGCAGGTATGGACCTACGGTGATTACAGAACGACCGGAGTAGTCAACACGCTTACCGAGCAGGTTCTGACGGAAACGACCCTGTTTACCTTTGATCATGTCGGCCAAAGATTTCAGAGGACGTTTGTTAGAACCGGTGATCGCACGACCGCGACGGCCGTTATCCAGCAGGGCGTCAACCGCTTCCTGCAGCATACGTTTTTCGTTGCGTACGATGATGTCCGGCGCAGCCAGATCCAGCAGACGTTTCAGACGGTTGTTACGGTTGATAACGCGACGATACAGATCGTTCAGATCGGACGTTGCGAAACGACCACCATCCAGCGGAACCAGTGGACGCAGATCTGGCGGCAGAACCGGCAGAACGGTCAGGATCATCCACTCTGGTTTGTTACCAGACTGAACGAACGCTTCCAGCAGTTTGATACGCTTGGTCAGCTTTTTACGTTTGGTTTCGGAGTTGGTTTCGTTCAGCTCTTCACGCAGCTGCTCGCACTCTTGCTCCAGATCCATGCTCTTCAGCAGGGCCTGAATAGCTTCCGCACCCATCTTCGCGTCGAATTCGTCACCGAACTCTTCCAGCGCGTCCAGATACTGCTCTTCAGTCAGGATCTGATGACGTTCCAGGTTCGTCATCCCGCCTTCGATAACCACATAAGATTCGAAGTACAGAACGCGTTCGATATCGCGCAGCGGCATATCCAGCAGCAGACCGATACGGGACGGCAGAGATTTCAGGAACCAGATGTGAGCGGTCGGAGACGCCAGCTCGATGTGGCCCATGCGCTCACGACGCACTTTGGTCTGGGTCACTTCAACGCCGCACTTCTCACAGATCACACCACGGTGTTTCAGGCGCTTGTACTTACCGCACAGGCACTCGTAATCTTTTACTGGCCCGAAAATACGCGCACAGAAAAGGCCGTCACGCTCAGGTTTGAACGTACGGTAGTTGATGGTTTCCGGCTTTTTAACTTCACCGAATGACCATGAACGGATCATGTCTGGCGAAGCCAGAGCAATTTTGATCGCATCAAACTCTTCGGTTTTAGTCTGCGCTTTCAGAAACTTTAATAAATCTTTCACGGATTTGCTCCCGTCGGAGTTAGCACAATCTGGTGCCGGGGGTTAACCCGGCACCAGTGACCTGTTTGAGCGAGAATTACTCGTCTTCCAGTTCGATGTTGATACCCAGCGAACGAATCTCTTTCAACAGTACGTTGAAGGATTCTGGCATGCCCGGCTCCATCTGATGGTTGCCGTCCACGATGTTTTTATACATCTTGGTACGACCGTTCACGTCATCAGACTTAACGGTGAGCATTTCCTGCAGGGTGTATGCCGCGCCGTATGCTTCCAGCGCCCACACTTCCATCTCCCCGAAGCGCTGACCACCGAACTGCGCCTTACCACCCAGCGGCTGCTGAGTAACCAGGCTGTAAGAACCGGTAGAACGAGCGTGCATCTTGTCGTCGACCAGGTGGTTCAGTTTCAGCATGTACATGTAACCTACGGTTACCGGACGCTCGAACTGTTCACCGGTACGGCCGTCAAACAGCGTAATCTGACCAGACGTTGGCAGACCACCCAGTTGCAGCAGCTCTTTAATTTCAGCTTCTTTCGCGCCGTCGAAGACCGGCGTTGCGATTGGCATACCTTTTTTCAGGTTCTCAGCCAGGCGCAGCACTTCTTCATCGCTGAAGGTATTCAGGTCGACTTTCTGACGCACGTCGGTACCCAGATCGTAGGCACGCTGGATGAATTCACGCAGTTTCGCGACTTCTTCCTGCTGCTTCAGCATGGCGTTAATCTTGTCGCCAATACCTTTCGCAGCCATACCCAGGTGAGTTTCCAGGATCTGACCGATGTTCATACGAGACGGTACGCCCAGTGGGTTCAGTACGATATCTACCGGCGTACCGTTAGCATCGTGCGGCATATCTTCGATCGGATTGATCTTAGAGATAACACCCTTGTTACCGTGACGACCTGCCATCTTATCACCAGGCTGGATCTGACGTTTAACGGCCAGATACACCTTAACAATCTTCAGCACGCCTGGTGCCAGATCGTCGCCCTGAGTGATTTTGCGGCGTTTCGCTTCGAGTTTTTTCTCGAACTCGTGTTTCAGTTCGTCATACTGCTCAGCCAGCTGTTCCAGCTGATTTTGTTTCTCTTCGTCGGTCAGGCCCAGTTCCAGCCAGCGATCGCGTGGCAGTTTGTCGAGCTTCTCAGCTTCAACGCCACCGGCAACCAGCACCGCATAGATACGGCTGAACAGACCCGCTTCGAGGATCTGCAGTTCTTCAGACAGGTCTTTCTTAGCCTGTTTGAGCTGCATCTCTTCGATTTCCAGCGCACGCTTATCTTTCTCAACGCCATCACGGGTGAAGACCTGAACGTCGATAACCGTACCGGAAACACCGTTTGGTACGCGCAGAGAAGAGTCTTTAACGTCAGACGCTTTCTCACCGAAGATTGCACGCAGCAGTTTCTCTTCTGGCGTCAGCTGGGTTTCACCTTTCGGCGTAACCTTACCAACCAGAATGTCGCCGCCGGTCACTTCCGCACCGATGTAAACGATACCGGATTCATCCAGTTTGGAGAGCGCAGCTTCACCCACGTTAGGGATGTCAGCGGTGATCTCTTCTGGCCCCAGCTTGGTGTCACGGGACACACATGCCAGTTCCTGAATGTGGATGGTGGTGAAACGATCTTCCTGAACCACACGCTCGGAGACGAGGATGGAGTCTTCGAAGTTGTAACCGTTCCACGGCATGAACGCTACGCGCATGTTCTGACCGAGCGCCAGTTCACCGAGGTCGGTGGACGGACCGTCTGCCAGCACGTCGCCGCGCTCAACTGGCTCACCCAGAGATACGCAAGGCATCTGGTTGATACAGGTGTTCTGGTTAGAACGGGTGTATTTGGTCAGGTTATAAATATCGATACCAGCTTCGCCCGGATACATCTCGTCTTCGTTAACTTTGATAACGATACGGGATGCATCGACGTACTGAACAGTACCGCCACGTTTAGCAACTGCAGTAACACCGGAGTCAACGGCAACAGCACGTTCCATACCGGTACCAACCAGCGGCTTATCAGCGCGCAGAGTTGGAACGGCCTGACGTTGCATGTTCGCACCCATCAATGCACGGTTGGCGTCATCGTGTTCCAGGAACGGGATCAGGGACGCACCGACGGATACCACCTGCTGGGTGGATACGTCCATGTAGTCAACCTGGTCGCGACTGAACAAGCTGGATTCGCCTTTGCTACGGCAGGTAACCAGATCTTCTACAAAGTGGCCTTCGTCATCCAGGTTGGAGTTCGCCTGAGCGATAACGTAGTTGCCTTCTTCGATAGCAGACAGGTAGTGAATTTCGTCGGTTACAACACCGTCGGTCACTTTACGGTACGGGGTCTCGAGGAAACCGTATTCGTTAGTCTGTGCGTACACGGACAGGGAGTTGATCAGACCGATGTTTGGACCTTCAGGCGTTTCGATTGGACATACGCGACCGTAGTGCGTCGGGTGTACGTCTCGAACTTCAAAGCCTGCGCGTTCACGGGTCAGACCGCCTGGGCCGAGTGCAGAGATACGACGTTTGTGCGTAATCTCAGACAGCGGGTTGTTCTGGTCCATGAACTGAGACAGCTGGCTGGAACCGAAGAACTCTTTCACTGCTGCAGAAATCGGCTTGGCGTTGATCATATCCTGAGGCATCAGGGTATCCAGATCGCCCAGAGACAGACGCTCTTTCACCGCACGCTCTACACGTACCAGGCCAACGCGGAATTGGTTTTCCGCCATTTCGCCTACGGAACGGATACGACGGTTGCCGAGGTGGTCGATATCGTCCACTTCGCCTTTACCGTTACGGATATCGATGAGCTTCTTCATCACTTCGATGATGTCGTCTTTGCTCAGGATACCGGAACCTTCGATTTCGTCGCGCAGCAGAGAACGGTTGAACTTCATACGACCAACCGCGGACAGATCGTAGCGGTCTTCGGAGAAGAACAGGTTCTCGAACAGGCTTTCCGCCGCTTCGCGAGTTGGTGGCTCACCAGGACGCATCATGCGGTAGATTTCTACCAGCGCGCTCAGACGATCGGTGGTTGGGTCGACGCGAATAGTTTCAGAAATATACGCGCCGTGGTCCAGATCGTTGGTGAACAGCGTTTCGATACGTTTGTGACCAGACTGGCTCAGCTTAGCCAGCAGATCCAGGCTCAGCTCCATGTTCGCTGGGCAGATCAGCTCACCCGTTGACTCATCAACGTAATCTTTCGCGGCTACTTTTCCTGCAATGTACTCAACCGGAACTTCGATGAGTTTGATATCATCTTTTTCCAGCTGGCGGATGTGGCGCGCGGTGATACGGCGACCTTTTTCCACATACACTTTGCCGTCGGCTTCGATGTCGAACGACGCGGTCTCGCCACGCAGACGTTCCGGCACCAGCTCCATCTGCAGCTTGTTGTCGCGGATTTCAAAGATCACTTTCTCAAAGAACAGGTCCAGGATCTGTTCAGTGGTGTATTGCAGCGCACGCAGAATGATGGTTGCAGGCAGCTTACGACGACGGTCGATACGGACAAACAGGTTGTCTTTCGGATCGAACTCAAAGTCCAGCCATGAACCACGGTAAGGAATGATGCGTGCGTTATACAGTACTTTACCGGAAGAGTGTGTTTTACCTTTATCGCTGTCGAAGAAGACGCCCGGGCTACGATGCAGCTGGGAAACGATAACACGCTCAGTACCGTTGATAACGAAAGTACCGTTGTCTGTCATGAGTGGAATTTCACCCATGTAGACTTCTTGTTCTTTAATGTCTTTTACGGTGCCTTCCGGCGCTTCGCGCTCGTAGATCACCAGACGCAGTTTTACGCGCAGCGGTGCGGAATAGGTCACGCCACGGATCTGACATTCCTGAACGTCAAACACCGGTTCGCCAAGGCGGTAGCTGACGTACTGCAGCTCGGAGTTACCGCTGTAGCTCTGAATCGGGAACACGGAGCGGAAGGCTGCTTCCAGACCGTACTGCCCTTCAGGATCTTGCTCGATAAACTTCTGGAACGAGTCAAGCTGGATAGAAAGGAGATATGGAATGTCCAGAACTTGTGGACGTTTACCAAAATCCTTACGAATACGTTTTTTCTCGGTATAGGAGTAAACCATAGGGTTCCTCAGCTCGCTGACAAGTCGACCCATCTGTCCGACGAAGGGACAGTTTGTGCAACACCATTTTGTGGACCGGAAAATTGAATACTTTCCGCAATACCTGTTGCTATCACGCTTAAATCATTTCGTCGCGATTTACACAGAGCGAGCACCCTGTCGCAATATATTAAGTCGTCGATAGAAACATGCATTGTCAGGACAATCAGCAGTCAAACAGTGTGAAATGCTACTGATGCCTTACAGCGCAAAAAGGCTGGTGACTAAAAAGTCACCAGCCATCAGCCTAATTACTCAGGCTGCAACCAGAAAAGTTGGCTTATTTAACTTCAACTTCAGCGCCAGCTTCTTCCAGAGATTTTTTCAGTGCTTCTGCGTCGTCTTTGCTCACGCCTTCTTTCAGCGCAGCTGGAGCAGATTCTACCAGGTCTTTAGCTTCTTTCAGACCCAGGCCAGTTGCGCCACGTACTGCTTTGATAACAGCAACTTTGTTAGCGCCAGCAGCTTTCAGAATTACGTCGAATTCAGTTTTTTCTTCAGCAGCTTCAGCCGGGCCCGCAGCTACAGCTACAGCAGCAGCAGCAGAAACACCGAATTTTTCTTCCATTGCAGAAATCAGTTCTACAACGTCCATTACGGACATAGCTGCAACTGCTTCAATGATTTGATCTTTAGTGATAGACATTTAAATTGTTCCTGAAAATCAGAATAAGTTTATACGTAAGCAAATGCTTTATAAAGATAACTGCGATTAAGCAGCTTCTTTCGCATCGCGAACAGCAGCCAGAGTGCGAACCAGTTTGCCAGCCGAAGCTTCTTTCATGGTTGCCATCAGGCGTGCAATTGCTTCTTCGTAGGTCGGCAGGGTTGCCAGGCGATCGATTTGCGATGCCGGGATCAACTCACCTTCAAAGGCTGCAGCTTTGACCTCAAATTTTGCATTCGCTTTCGCGAACTCTTTGAACAGACGAGCAGCAGCGCCCGGGTGTTCCATAGAGTATGCAATCAGGGTCGGACCAACAAACGTGTCTTTCAGGCACTCGAACTGAGTACCTTCAACTACGCGACGCAGCAGGGTGTTACGAACAACACGCATGTATACGCCAGCTTCACGACCTGCTTTACGCAGTTCAGTCATTTTGTCTACAGTAACGCCACGGGAATCCGCAACTACTGCAGACAGCGCGCCTTTGGCTACTTCGCTGACTTCAGCAACAATCGCTTGTTTGTCTTGAAGATTTAAAGCCATTAGCTTTGCTCCTGGATGTTTGCCGGAACTCATGTTCCGGAACTCACTTCACTCTCCCAAACGGAAAGAGCGTCTTAATACGGTGAGCAGAAACAAGCCAGAGTATCCAAAAATAATCTTAGCGTTCTGTCACCGTCTACGCAGGGGATTAAGTCTCTTGCGAAACACCTGCGGTCTTCGACGGAGGCCTGGATTAGGCCAGGCTCCAACGAACAAATCTTTTAGCCGCTAACTTTCGTTAGCAAACGTGGGGGTAAGATTGTAGACAAAATCACCGCCCACGTAAAGGCATTAGTTTGCAGCAGCGCTCAGGCCAGCCTGGTCAACTGCAACACCTGCACCCATGGTGGTGGAGATGCTAACTTTCTTGATGTACACGCCTTTCGCCTGAGTTGGCTTTGCTTTTTTCAGCGCAACCAGCAGAGCTTCCAGGTTTTCTTTCAGTTTGTCAGCGTCAAAGTCCACTTTACCGATGGTGGTGTGGATGATGCCGTTTTTGTCGTTACGATAACGAACCTGACCTGCTTTAGCGTTCTTAACCGCTTCAGCAACGTTAGGAGTTACAGTACCGACTTTCGGGTTAGGCATCAGGCCGCGTGGACCCAGAACCTGGCCCAGCTGGCCAACAACGCGCATTGCATCTGGAGAAGCAATAACAACGTCAAAGTTCATTTCGCCTTTCTTGATCTGATCAGCCAGATCTTCCATACCTACCAGTTCAGCGCCGGCAGCTTTAGCAGCTTCAGCGTTTGCACCCTGAGCAAATACAGCTACGCGAACGGAACGGCCAGTACCGTGTGGCAGTACAGTTGCGCCACGAACGTTCTGATCGGATTTACGCGCGTCGATGCCGAGGTTAACGGCAACGTCAACGCTTTCAACGAACTTAGCAGTTGCCAGTTCTTTCAGCAGAGCGATAGCTTCGTTGATGTCGTACTGTTTGGTCGCATCAACTTTGTCACGGATCACGGACATGCGCTTGGTCAGTTTAGCCATTTCTTAGTCCTCCACTACCAGGCCCATGGAACGTGCAGTACCTTCGATTGAGCGAGTCATCGCTTCAATGTCGGCACCAGTCATGTCGGCAGCTTTGGTCTGCGCGATTTCCTGCAGCTGAGCGCGGGAAATTTTACCCACTTTGTCTTTGTTCGGTTTACCGGAACCAGACTTGATACCAGCCGCTTTCTTCAGCAGAACAGCTGCTGGAGGGGTTTTGGTAACGAAAGTGAAAGAACGGT
The DNA here is from genome assembly GCF_007035645.1 of Enterobacter asburiae. NCBI lineage: Bacteria > Pseudomonadati > Pseudomonadota > Gammaproteobacteria > Enterobacterales > Enterobacteriaceae > Enterobacter > Enterobacter asburiae. The sequence continues at coordinate 208,111 of NZ_AP019632.1, read as the reverse complement.
CAGCGTAAACAGTGATTACGACTGGGATTGGCAGACCTTTTTCCAGGGATTCGGTTTTGGCGTTGAACGCTTTACAGAATTCCATGATGTTCACACCCTGCTGACCCAGAGCTGGACCAACTGGTGGACTTGGGTTCGCCATACCAGCTGCAACCTGCAGCTTGACGTAGGCTTGTACTTTCTTAGCCATTGTAAAATCCTCTGATTGGGTGATAGCGCCTCAGGGAGGCTCCCCGTGAATAAAATTCGTTTTACGGGCCGGGCCCATAAAAACAAAAGGCGCGAAATTGTATTCCAATCTCGCGCCCTGTGCAACGATTAAATCGCCGCTTTTTTGATCGCTGCTTAGGCTTTTTCGACCTGCGCAAAGTCCAGTTCTACCGGGGTCGCACGACCGAAGATAGAAACAGAAACTTTCAGGCGGGACTTCTCGTAGTCCACTTCTTCAACCACACCGTTAAAGTCAGCAAACGGACCGTCGCTAACACGAACCATTTCACCCGGTTCAAACAGCGTTTTCGGACGCGGCTTATCACCCACCTGCTGCAGGCGGTTCATAATCGCATCAACTTCTTTGTCGCTGATTGGCGCCGGACGGTCAGACGTGCCGCCGATAAAGCCCATCACGCGCGGTACGCTGCGCACCAGGTGCCAGCTCGCGTCGTTCATCACCATCTGAACCAGCACGTAACCCGGGAAGAATTTACGCTCGCTTTTGCGACGTTGGCCGCCACGGATCTCAACCACTTCTTCGGTCGGAACCATAACTTCGCCAAATAACTCTTCCATGTTGTGTAATTTGATATGCTCACGCAGCGACGTTGCTACGCGGCCTTCAAAACCGGAAAACGCCTGAACGACGTACCAACGCTTTTTAGGGGCTTCAGACATCTTAGAACCTCAGGCCAGTAATAAAGGAAACCAGGCGAACCAGAATACCATCCAGTCCCCACAGGATCAGTGACATTACCGCAGTCACTGCAGCCACGATCAGCGTGGTGTGCAATGTTTCCTGGCGAGTCGGCCAAATGACCTTGCGGACTTCGGTACGTGCTTCGCGAGCGAAAGCAACGGTTGCTTTACCCTTAGTCGTCAACAGCGCGACACCGCCCGCTGCAGCAATCAGAATCACCACTGCCAGCGCGCGGAGCGGCAGCATCATGTCACGATAAAGATAGTTGCCAACGATTGCCACAATCAGCAGCACGGCAACAGCGACCCACTTCATCGCTTCCAGGCCGCGCCCGCTCCCTTGAGCTTCGGTATTCGCACTCATAAACCAACCTGTCAGAAGAATTCTACAAATAATTTCACCCCGCGATTGCGAGGCGAGCCAAATCGAAACGCTAATCCCTTTATGGATTATACGCTCTCTGCAGAGCCTGTCTCAGCAATGATTATGACAAAAATAATCACTGATGAGCCAGGTTCTGATGTGAAAGCGTGCAAAAAGGGCATCAAATGATGCCCTTTTCATGCGCATTGCGTCAAATGTTATCAGCGATTAGCCGAGAACTTTAGCAACCACGCCCGCGCCAACGGTACGGCCACCTTCACGGATTGCGAAACGCAGACCGTCGTCCATCGCGATTGGGTGGATCAGAGTCACAACCATCTTGATGTTGTCGCCTGGCATTACCATCTCAACGCCTTCTGGCAGTTCGATGGTACCGGTCACGTCAGTTGTACGGAAGTAGAACTGTGGACGGTAGCCTTTGAAGAACGGAGTATGACGGCCGCCTTCGTCTTTGGACAGGATGTACACTTCAGATTCGAACTTGGTGTGTGGCTTGATTGAGCCTGGCTTCGCCAGAACCTGACCACGTTCGATTTCTTCACGTTTGATACCACGCAGCAGAACACCAACGTTCTCACCAGCACGGCCTTCGTCCAGCAGTTTGCGGAACATTTCAACGCCAGTACAGGTAGACTTCGCAGTCTCTTTGATACCAACGATTTCAACTTCTTCGCCAACTTTGATGATACCGCGCTCTACACGACCGGTAACAACGGTACCACGACCGGAGATGGAGAATACGTCTTCGATTGGCAGCAGGAATGGCTTGTCAATCGCACGCTCTGGTTCTGGGATGTAAGAATCCAGGAAGCCAGCCAGTTCGATGATTTTCGCTTCCCACTCTGCGTCGCCTTCCAGCGCTTTCAGAGCAGAACCACGAACGATTGGGGTATCGTCGCCCGGGAAATCGTACTGAGACAGCAGTTCACGAACTTCCATCTCTACCAGTTCCAGCAGCTCTTCGTCATCAACCATGTCGCATTTGTTCAGGAACACGATGATGAAAGGAACGCCTACCTGACGACCCAGCAGGATGTGCTCACGAGTCTGAGGCATTGGGCCGTCAGTCGCAGCAACAACCAGGATCGCGCCGTCCATCTGCGCAGCACCGGTGATCATGTTTTTAACATAGTCGGCGTGGCCTGGGCAGTCTACGTGTGCGTAGTGGCGAGTCGGGGTGTCGTACTCAACGTGAGAGGTGTTGATGGTGATACCACGAGCTTTTTCTTCTGGTGCGTTATCGATCTGGTCGAATGCACGAGCAGAACCACCGTAGGTTTTTGCCAGAACGGTAGTGATTGCAGCGGTCAGCGTTGTTTTACCATGGTCAACGTGGCCGATAGTACCGACGTTAACGTGCGGTTTTGTACGTTCAAACTTTTCTTTAGACATCGATTGTCCCTCTAAGACACGGATAAATCGGTGATATCACCACATCAACCAGGCGAAATGCCTGAATTGTTGAATACAGTAAAATTGAAACAGAGAGAAACGGGAAGGAGAAGTGAAGTGGTGCTGATACCCAGAGTCGAACTGGGGACCTCACCCTTACCAAGGGTGCGCTCTACCAACTGAGCCATATCAGCACGTATTGGAGCGGGCAGCGGGAATCGAACCCGCATCATCAGCTTGGAAGGCTGAGGTAATAGCCATTATACGATGCCCGCATCCTGAAACTCGGCTACCCAGTTCTTTCTGTAACAAAAAAAGAGATTTCTCTCTTTTTCAGTTTGAGCTGGCTAATTTTTCCAACCAGCTCCGGCGGCATTTACGCTGCCAGAAAGTGGTGGTGGGGGAAGGATTCGAACCTTCGAAGTCTGTGACGGCAGATTTACAGTCTGCTCCCTTTGGCCGCTCGGGAACCCCACCGGACTTGATGGTGCCGACTACCGGAATCGAACTGGTGACCTACTGATTACAAGTCAGTTGCTCTACCTACTGAGCTAAGTCGGCATCAAGTAGCGCGCATTCTATGGATACCTGCGCGGTCATGCAACTAAAAATTTGCATAAAACGTTCTTTCGCTCACATTTTATGCGAACAGCGTATCGGACGCTGTAAAAGTAGTCATTTGAGGTTAAATATTCAACATATCATCGTGATTTGCACCGTATTCACCGTAGCGTGACGGCTTCCGCGTTACGCAGCGCTTTCCATCTTTTTTCTTATTATTCCCGTCATCTGGTGTTAACCTCCTGCCCATTGTCCAAAATTAACTGTGTGATGAGCCATAATCCGGCAGTGTGATGCTGGCTCACTGAAGCATGCTTATGAGCAAAAAAGAGCAAACGTTAATGACGCCTTATCTTCACTTTAACCGCAGCCAGTGGGCTGCCCTGCGTGATTCCGTCCCTATGACGCTGACGGAAGGTGAAATCGCACGGTTAAAAGGGATAAACGAAGATCTGTCCCTGGAAGAGGTGGCAGAAATTTATCTCCCCCTCTCTCGCTTGCTTAACTTCTATATCAGCTCGAACCTGCGCCGTCAGGCCGTGCTGGAGCAGTTTCTCGGGACGAACGGTCAACGCATTCCTTATATCATTAGTATCGCAGGCAGCGTGGCCGTGGGTAAAAGTACCACCGCGCGCGTACTGCAGGCGCTGTTAAGCCGCTGGCCGGAACACCGCAGCGTGGAGCTGATCACCACCGACGGCTTCCTGCACCCGAACGAGGTGTTAAAAGAACGTGGGCTAATGAAGAAGAAAGGTTTCCCGCTTTCTTATGATATGCACCGTCTGGTGAAATTTGTCTCTGACCTGAAATCCGGCGTGCCGCACGTGACTGCGCCAGTCTATTCGCACCTGATCTACGATCGCATCCCGGGTGGGGATAAAACCGTGGTCCAGCCGGACATCCTGATTCTGGAAGGTCTGAACGTGCTGCAAAGCGGGATGGACTATCCTCACGACCCGCATCACGTATTCGTCTCGGACTTCGTCGATTTCTCTATTTATGTCGATGCGCCGGAAGACCTGCTGCAAAACTGGTACATCAACCGCTTCCTGAAGTTCCGCGAGGGGGCGTTCACTGATCCGGATTCCTATTTCCACCACTATGCCCAGCTTTCTGAAGAAGAAGCGATCAACGTGGCCACAGGGCTGTGGAATGAGATCAACTACGTGAACCTCAAAGAGAACATCCTGCCGACGCGCGAGCGTGCAAGCCTGATCCTCACCAAGAGCGAGAAGCACGCCGTCGACCAGATTCGCCTGCGGAAATAATCAAGCAGACATAAAAAAAACCGGCTTAGCGCCGGTTTTTTTCGTTATGCCTGTGGCTTCTCGCCATTTTCATCCTGATCGACCGCGAAGCAGGCAACCAGCTGGCCGCCATAATCCTTCAGCTGCGGCTGGAGCTGGGTGCACGGACCGAAGCGGCGACTGCAGCGGGCGTTGAATGCACATCCCGGAGGCGGATTCAGCGGGCTTGGTAGTTCACCCGTCAGCTTAATACGCTCACGACGATCGTCCGGGTTCAGACGCGGCGTCGCAGACAGCAGCGCCTGGGTATACGGGTGACGAGGGTTATTAAAGATCTGGTCTTTAGTCCCCTTCTCCACGCAGCGCCCCAGGTACATCACCATCACTTCATCGGCAATATGCTCAACCACCGACAGGTCGTGGGAGATGAACACGTAAGAGAGCCCCAGCTCCTGCTGGAGATCCATCATCAGGTTCAGCACCTGCGCACGCACGGATACGTCGAGCGCGGAGACCGGCTCATCGGCAATCACCACGTCCGGATCGAGCATTAGCCCGCGGGCGATCGCAATACGCTGACGCTGGCCGCCGGAGAACATGTGCGGATAGCGATCGTAATGCTCGGTTTTGAGGCCGACCTTCGCCATCATCGCCAGCGCTTTTTCACGGCGCTGCTCTTTGCTCAGATTACTGTTGATGAGCAGCGGCTCTTCCAGAATCTGCCCGACTTTTTTACGCGGGTTTAAAGAACCGTACGGGTTCTGGAACACAATCTGGATTTTCTGGCGACGCAGCTTCTGCGCCTGCGGATCGTGCTTGAGCAGATCCTGCCCCTGATAATAGAGCTCCCCGCCGGTCGGCACTTCAATCATCGTCAGCAGACGGCCCAGCGTGGATTTGCCGCAGCCTGACTCCCCCACCACCGCCAGCGTTTTACCGCGTTCGAGGTTAAAGGAGACGCCGTCCAGCGCTTTCACCAGGCGTTCAGGGGCAAACAGCCCCTTCTTCACCGGGTAGTATTTTTTCAGATCGATGGCCTGCAACAACGGTTGTTGCGTGGTGGCCTGTTGCGTACTCATAGTGTTGGCCTCCCGGCATCATCGAGTGGGTAGTGGCATTTCGACTGACGGCCGTCAGCAAGCTGGTTCAGCTCAGGCTCTTCTGCCCGGCATTTGTCCGTTGCATACGGGCAGCGCGGATTGAGCAGACAGCCCTGCGGACGGTCATATTTACCTGGTACCACACCCGGCAGCGATGCCAGACGCGCTTTGTCCTGAGCAAACTCCGGCAGCGCGCGTAAAAGCGCCTGGGTATACGGATGACGCGGCGCGCGGAAAATATCGTGTGAATTCCCGGTCTCGACCACCTGGCCGGCATACATTACGATGATTTTGTGCGCGGCTTCGGCCACCAGCGCCAAATCGTGCGTAATCAGCACCAGCGCCATATTCTCTTTCTGCTGCAGCTCCAGCAGCAGTTCGATGATTTGCGCCTGGATGGTCACATCCAGCGCCGTCGTCGGTTCATCCGCAATCAGCAGTTTTGGTCGACAGGCAATCGCCATCGCGATCATCACGCGCTGGCTCATCCCACCGGAGAGCTGGTGCGGGTAAACGTCCAGACGTGATGCCGGGTCAGGAATACCCACCTGGTTCAGCAGGTCGATCGCGCGCTGACGACGGGTTTTCTTATTCCCGCCCTGATGCACCTTAATCGCTTCCATAATCTGGAAACCAACGGTATAGCAAGGGTTCAGGCTGGTCATGGGATCCTGAAAAATCATCGCCACTTCAGCGCCCACCAGCTGGCGGCGCTGTTTTTCAGAAATGCGCTTCAGATCCTGACCGTTGAACTGCAGGTTTTCCGCCATCACGCGGCCCGGGTAATCAATCAGCCCCATGATCGCCAGTGAGCTCACTGACTTACCGGAACCGGACTCCCCGACAATGCCAACCACTTCGCCCTGATTTACGCTGTAGCTGATGCGGTCCACGGCGCGAAACGGGGTGCCTTCGTCGCCGAAGTGCACCGATAATTTATCTACATTTAATAACGCCATCTCGTGCCTCTTACTGCTTCAGTTTGGGATCAAGCGCATCACGCAGGCCATCACCCATCAGGTTAAATGCCAGCACCGTCAGCAGAATTGCCAGACCCGGGAAGGTGACAACCCACCAGGCGCTTTGTGCGAACTGCAACACGTCGGAGAGCATGGTGCCCCACTCCGGTGTTGGCGGCTGTGCACCCATGCCCAGGAAGCCAAGAGCGGCCATATCAAGAATGGCGTTAGAGAAACCGAGCGACGCCTGAACAATCAGCGGCGCAAGGCAGTTTGGGAAGATATTCACGAACATCTGGCGCATCGCACCGGCACCCGCCACGCGAGAGGCGGTGACGTAATCGCGGTTCACTTCCACCAGCACCGCCGCACGGGTTAAACGCACGTAGTGAGGGAGCGCCACGAAGGTCAACGCCAGCGCGGCATTGCCTATCGACGGGCCGAAGATCGCCACCAGCACCAGCGCCAGCAGCAGGCTTGGCAGCGCCAGCATGATGTCGACGATACGCATGATGATGTTATCAACGATGCCGCCGAAGTAACCGGCAACCAGGCCGAGTACAACGCCCATGATCAGCGACAGCACAACAACGAGACAGCCGACCAGCAGCGACAGGCGCGCGCCGTACATCAGACGCGACAGCACGTCGCGGCCCACGTCATCGGTACCCAGCAGGTGCGTCAGGCTACCGCCATCCTGCCACGCAGGCGGCGCGAGCAGCGCATCGCGGAACTGGTCCGCCGGGTTATACGGTGCGAGGAAGTTCGCAAACACCGCAATCAGGATCATGATTACGACATACACCAGCCCTACCACCGCGCCTTTATTGCGCTTGAAGTAGTGCCAGAATTCCTGCAGCGGCGTCATAGGAACCGGTGCAGCGACCACTTTATTTTGAGTGACTTGTGACATGATGGTCCCTTACTTCTTATGACGAATACGCGGGTTCACCACGCCGTACAGCAAATCGACCAGCAGGTTGACGAGGATAATCATCGTCGCGACCAGCAGTACACCGCCCTGCACAACCGGATAGTCACGGCGCTGCAGCGCGTCAATCAGCCAGCGTCCAAGGCCCGGCCAGGAGAAGATGGTTTCGGTCAGGATCGCCCCCGCCAGCAACGTCCCCACCTGAAGGCCGATAACGGTCACCACCGGCAGCATGGCATTACGCAGCGCATGGACGATGATGACGCGCATACGCGTCAGGCCCTTGGCGCGCGCGGTGCGGATGTAATCTTCGCCCAGCACTTCCAGCATGGAGGAACGGGTCATACGCACGATCACCGCCAGAGGAATGGTGCCCAGCACCATCGCAGGCAGGATCATGTGCGCGACGGCATCAATGAAGTTGCCCTCTTCGCCCCAGATAGCCGTGTCGATCAGCATAAAGCCGGTGAGCGGGTTGGTATCATCAAGGAAGACCATATCGCTGACGCGCCCGGAGACCGGGGTTAGGTTCCATTGCACGGAGACCAGCATGATCAGCATCATGCCCCACCAGAAGATAGGCATGGAGTAACCGGTCAGCGCCAGACCCACGGCGGTATGATCGAAAATAGAGCCACGCTTAACGGCAGCCAGCACCCCAACAGGAATACCCACCGCAGTGGCAAAAATCATGGCGCAGATGCCCAGTTCCAGCGTCGCTTTGAAACGCGGCACGAACTCGTCCCACACCGGAAGACGGCTTTTCAGCGAAATCCCTAAATCACCGTGCAACACGCCCCATATATAGTGGAGGTACTGCTGCCACATCGGCTTATCGAGACCGAGTTCCGCCAGCAGCTGTGCATGGCGCTCAGGGGAAATACCACGCTCGCCCGCCATAATCATTACCGGGTCGCCGGGGATCATATGGACGAAGGCAAAAGTGAGAAGGGTGATACCGATAAACGTGGGGATAACAAGTCCCAGACGTCGGAGGATGAACTGCAACATAACCCGGATTCTCTCTGATGACGCACGACCAGTGGCGTGACGTCTGTATTGCTCACAAATGTAAATTCCCTCTCCTGGCGGGAGAGGGTTAGGGTGAAGGGCGTGCATGCATCCCCTCACCCCTGCCCTCTCCCAGAGGGAGAGGGAGAACACCCTACTTATTATTCAACAGATACGTTTTCGAAGTGGTGTTTGCCCAGTGGATCAACCACGTAGCCCTTCACTTCTTTACGCACTGGCTCGTACACGGTGGAGTGAGCAACAATCAGCGCCGGAGCCTGATCGTGCATAACAACCTGAGCCTGCTTGTACAGTTCAATACGTTTGTTGTGATCGTCGGTCGCACGCGCCGGCTGGATCAGGTCTTCAAACGGCTTGTAGCACCAGCGAGAGTAGTTAGAACCGTCTTTCGCCGCCGCGCAGCTGAACAGGGTGGCGAAGAAGTTGTCCGGATCCCCGTTATCACCGGTCCAGCCCATCATTACCGCCTGGTGCTCACCCGCTTTGGCGCGCTTCAGGTACTCGCCCCACTCGTAGGTCACAATCTTGGCCTGAACGCCAACTTTAGCCCAGTCAGCCTGAACCATTTCCGCCATACGGCGTGCGTTCGGGTTGTACGGACGCTGTACAGGCATCGCCCACAGCTCAACGGTAAAGCCTTTATCCTGGCCCGCTTCTTTCAGCAGCGCTTTCGCTTTCTCAGGATCGTAGCTGTAGTCTTTAACGTCGTCGTTATAGCCCCACATGGTTGGTGGGATCAGGTTTTTGGCAGCAACGCCCGCGCCCTGGTAAACGGCTTTGATGATCGCTTCTTTGTTCACCGCGTAGGTCAGCGCCTGACGCACTTTCACGTCATCAAACGGTTTTTTCTCGGTGTTGAAGGAGAGATAGCCCACGTTCAGGCCAGCCTGCTCCAGCAGGTTGATGTTCTTGTCCTGCTTCATTCGGGCGATATCAGCCGGGTTCGGGTACGGCATTACCTGGCATTCGTTTTTCTGCAGTTTTGCATAACGCACTGACGCATCAGGCGTGATGGAGAAGACCAGACGGTCGATCTGCGGCTTGGTGCCCCAATAGCCTTCGAACGCTTTATACAGAATGCGGGAGTCTTTCTGGTACTGCAGCAGCTGGAATGGACCGGTACCGATTGGGTTCAGGTCGACTTTTTCCGGCGTACCGGCTTTCAGCATGTTGTCCGCGTACTCTTTGGACAGAATTGAAGCGAAGTCCATGGCCAGGTCAGCCAGGAATGGCGCTTCCGGACGCGTCAACACGAACTGAACCGTTTTATCGTCCACTTTTTTCACTTCAGCGATCAGGTCTGGCAGACCCATCCCTTCGAAGTATTCATAGCTGCCGCCAGACACTTTGTGGTACGGGTTCTGAGCGTTTTTCTGGCGGTCGAAGGAGAACACAACGTCGTCGGCGTTAAAGTCGCGCGTTGGTTTGAATTCTTTGCTGTCCTGCCACTTCACGCCCTGGCGCAGGTGGAAGGTATAGGTTTTACCGTCTTCGCTGACGTCCCACTTCTCGGCCAGACCCGGAATCACTTCCGTGGTACCGGTTTTGAATTCAACCAGACGGTTATAGATCGGTACAGAGCTTGCGTCGTAAGTCGTACCAGAGGTAAAGAGCTGTGGGTTAAAGCCTTCCGGCGAGCCTTCAGAACAGTAAACCAGGGTTTTTGCCTGTACGCTTGCTGCCACGGTCATAGCCACCAGGCTCAGACCAAGCTTCAGCATCCCTGACTTCTTCAAGGAAATACTCATTATTCTGCTCCAATGTGATGTTTTGCTTTGTTGTGTTACGCCGCCAGACCTTTATTTATTTTTTACCCGGTCCGGTCGGTGATGCCCGAAGGCTTTAAAGGGATGGAGAATCCTTTCAGAAGAGCGTTTGAGTTGCAGCGCAGATCGTCCCTGAAATGCCCCTCATGCCCTACAATCTGTCAACAGAATGTGAAAACGTCAATACAGGTGACGGGGATTTACGCTGAGTGTGAGAAACCGCAAACAAAGATTAAAAAAACTATGTATGCCAGTTTTCAGCAGGGAAATTTATGCTACTCGCTATCTTGCAGCACAAGTCTCTTCATATTTCGCAACAATCAGTGATTAACTTTTATTCAGAATGGGTAAATTTTCTTGCAGAATGGTGATTATCTGAGCACTAAATACCGCGAACGTTAAAACGCACAGCGAAAAATGCTGAGGTTATCCATAAGCAACGCGAAAAAAGATCAATCTATATATAAAAAAATACAATGGATTATGTCACAAAATCGTTAACAGGCAGGGAGAAGCAGGCCTAAGGGGCGTTTTGGATACTCTGACGGGATAAGATCATAATGCAAAAAGGGCTAACCTTGCGGTTAGCCCTTTTCAGAATGTGGTCGGCGAGAGAGGATTCGAACCTCCGACCCACTGGTCCCAAACCAGTTGCGCTACCAAGCTGCGCTACTCGCCGAATGCGGAGCGCATCTTACTGCTGAGGTGCGCCCCCGTCAATCCCTTATTTTCAAAAAGCCATTCAACTGGCGATATTCTCGCCAGGGCAGCTACTGCGCGGCTTTTACGCTGTTATCAGGGAGTTTACACCAGTTGTTGTTTTCGTTAATCCCACCATTCGGTGAGGTATAGCCGAGACAACCCATAATGGTGTCGTACAGCTCAACGTGACGACGCGGCACCTTCATCTCCGCCTCTTTTTTCAGCTGAGCAAACATCTTCGCCTTCTCCGGATTTTCAAGATACTTATCCGACATCCACATGATCATCGGCACGCGGAACTGCTCCGGCGGTGCCAGCTTGCGCGGCGTACCGTGCAGGTGCTCTTTCTCGTTGATGGATTCACCGTGGTCTGCCGCGTAAATCACAATCGCTTTTTTATCGCGCAGCTGGTCGATCACCCGGCTCAGGAAGGTATCCACGTACAGCACCGAGTTATCGTAGGCGTTGATCAGCTCCTGCTTGCTGCAGTCTTTATTAATGCCCACGCACTCAGGCTGCCACTTCGCAAAATCACGCGTGTAGCGCTGGTAATAGCTGTAATGCGACCCTTTGGTATGCAGAATAACCAGATGCTTACCCTGCGGATGGTTCTTGAGGGACTGCGACATCTCTTCCAGCAGCAGCATGTCGTCGACGTTTTTACCGCGGTTACGCGGCTCGGCGCCAATCTGCTCGCGGTACGCGATGTTATCTGCAAGGGTGTTGGTGTAGAACCACATCTCACTTTGCATCGCAAACAGGTCAGAGCTAAACCCAAGCTGCTTCAGCACGGCAAACACGTTCTGCTCTTTCAGCGTGCGTTGCGGGTTATCGCTTGCACCGCCTTCACGCACAAACATACAGCGCAGCGAGAGCTTGGTTGCGGTATCGCAGGAGTAGCCACGGTAAGCCACCAGGTTTTTCTCCTGCGCCAGCTTTGGCGTGGTGTCCCGGTTATAGCCGAGAATACCCATATGATCCCAGCGCGTCGTTTCGCCGATGACGAAGACGACGTACGTATCATCAATCCCGTCGGCTGGCGGCTGGTAGGTGAATTTTTTCGTTGGATTGATCAGCGATTTCACATCACTGGATTCGTCCGCCTGCGCCCAGGCATACAAACCTAACGCTGACAGCCAGTTAGACGGCAAATAGGAGTTTGCCACCACGCCGCCATAGCTTGGCATATCCACGCCCGTCGCTTTTTCAACGCGTTTTTGCTGCGTTTCCATCAGGCGGATTGGCGCCCATACCAGCAGTCCGGCCAGCAGGACAACGACGATATTGCGGATCCGCTGTCCACGGGTGCGCAGCTGGCGTAACAGCGTATAGCGGCACGTATTGTTCCAGATAAAGAACAGCGGTATCAGACAGGTTAAAACTGTCCAGACGATAAAGCCTTTCCCTACCACCTCTTTCGAGAGATCGATATCCGTGGTCATCACCGAGGCAACGATACCGTACCCAATGACCACGTTCATAAAGGTCATGTAATAGCTTGCGGCGGCGGAAATAATCACCACCAGCGAGGCCAAAATTTGCCAGGTACGTCGGCCAAAAAGGGACAGCAGGCGTAAGAGGAAGAAGGTAGCGAGGACGGAGCCGAACACTTCAATGGCGGCAAAAATACCATTACTCACGGTAAGGTGTTCAAAATAACCTTCCACTCTTCTGAACAGTACCGCGCCATTCAGAAATAATCCGATATAGACAGCCAGCATCAGACACAATCTTTGCTGGGTAAGAGACCTAATGTATTTCATGCAAACAACCCTGGGGGAAGGGGTATAAAAACCCGACGAATCTCAAAGAGAAAGCGGACAGAGTACGTAAATGCGTAAGGAAGCGTTATTAGAAACGTCTACAAGCGCGATAAGTAGACCACAGCGGGAGAGAAAAGTGGCAGCAGAGAGTGTGATCGGTATAAATTTTTACAAAATATCGAGACGGGAAGCGTCTCGCATAAAGAAAAAAGAGGCCACAGAGGCCTCTTTCATACTGCTTACGCGTGCGCTTCTTTGAATACTTCACGCTGCGGCTGGCGAATCGTGGTCGAGAGCGCCAGCGAGATAATCAGCAGGGCAAATATGACGCAGAAGGTCACGTAGAACCCGCCGAACAGAGAGGCTATCAGCGAGCCGCAGATGCTGCCGATCCCGAAGCCAAGATAGATAACGCCGTAGTTTTTCGCCAGATTGTTCAGGCCAAAGAACTCGCTTACCAGTGACGGGAAGACGGTAATCGTGCCGCCGAAGTTAAAGGCCACGCAGGCAATCGCCGCAAAGAAGGTGGCTTCATTCAGCGGAGCGAACAGCAGCGCCGCCATGCCGACCAGCGAAACCACCTGCCCAATCGTAATCACACGGATGCGGGCAATTTTGTCAGACAGAATACCGAGCACCAGACGACCGGAGAGGTTGGCAATGGAGATGACCGTCACCGCATTCGCCGCCGTAGCCGCATCCAGCTTCACCATCCCCTGCGCGATATCCTTCGCCACGCCGATGACATAAAGTCCGCTCATGCAGGCCGTCAGGAACATCACCGCCAGCATCCAGTACTGCGGTTTACGCATGGACTGCGCGAGGGTGAAGTCGTTCTCCACCACGCCGTTAACGGATTTGACCTCCTGCTGCGGCGCATCGGTCATCAGCGTGGCGCCGAACAGAATCATCACCAGCACGATTGCGCCCCAGATCATAAAGGTGTTTTCGAGGCCAACGGACGCCAGCAGATGGGAGTCGATAAATTTGAACCCGAGACTGCCCAGGCCATAAGAGCCGATGGCGAACGCGGAGATTAAGCCTTTACGCTCCGGGAACCACTTCACGCAGTTCGACAGGGTCAGCAGGTAACCTGCGCCATCGGCCAGACCCACCAGCACGCCGGCGCTCAGCCACAGCATCATCAGGTTGCTGGAATGCGCCATCAGGAAAAAGCCCAAACCCAGCAGAATGCCGGACGCCATGGTCACACGCTTCACGCCAAAACGCTCCTGCAGCTTGCCCGCGACGGAAGACGAAATCGCCAGACCCAGGCTCAGCAGACCAAAGGAGAACGCAACCTGGCTGACCGGCGCGCCGAGTTTGTCGGAAAGCGCGCTGTTAAACAGGCTCCAGGTATAGACCGACCCCAGCGCAAACTGGGTGACGATGGTGCCAAAGAGCGTGAGCCAGCGCGTGCGGTTATAAGTTGATGTGTTCATGGCAGTCGTCCTGCAAGAGAAATTAAGGAAGTTCGCTGAGGACAACGATAAACAAAACCTTAATACGCCTGGGGTAAAACGGCATGAAATGCAGGCGGAACGGAATGAAATGCCTGGAAACGGGAATGAATGGCCTGGCCCGGGCATAAAGCGACAGCGTGTTAGTATCCGCTATCGCTGTAACGCCCGTGGTTGTTGTATTCGAGATGTTATCGTAACGTTTAAAAAAGCAACAACTCTAGAAATTTGCGCTAACGCCGAGGGTGTATAAAAACTCCTCACCGGTGGTGGTGTGCTCCCCCTGAGCCAGCGACGCATAGGCCGCGACGTGCGTATTAAAAGGAATATCCGTTCCCACGGTGACGTCCATCCAGCTACCGTTTTGGGCAGGGGCTGGCGTTTGCGGCATGCCAAACTGCGATTTCCACTGGTTTTCACCAAACTGCTGGTTATAGCTAATCTGCGCCCACGGACGAAGATCGCCGTACTGGGTATTCACGCGCCACCCCAGCGTGCTGACGCTGGCATGCCAGAGCGGGTCGGTGATTGCCTGCGTCGACGCGCTATCACCAAACTCGTTGATCATCATGGGAGCCGTGCCGTCGTACCGCCACGCCACTACCGGACCGGTGGTGATACGCGCTGAAACCGGAAAATTCCAGCCCACGCTCATCATCCCCTCCGGCGTGCTGCCAGACGGTATATTCAGGGCAAGACCCGGCGCGTTTTGCGAAGACTGAATACGCTCAGCCAGAATATCCTCATAACGCGGTTGGTGATCCGCGTCCCATGTATAGCGTTCCGCCGTATTATTTTGGGCGTCTGAAACGATATATTCCTGTTGCCAGGCAGACGCTGTATTACAAAAAAACAGGCAGGCTGAAATCCCCACCAGGCCAGAAGCAGCATGGCGACCACTGATTTTTTTTATCATCATCAACGCGACCCCAGAGAGAGCCGAATTCGGCGATATTTGTCGTTATTCAGGAAGAGCTTATAACCCTTGTATTAACTATTGTCTTTATAGTAAACACGTCAAGCCAGTCAGAATGAAAATTTTGCGAAATCAGTATCAATAAGGGAGATGACGGATGGAACGTTGCGGTTGGGTGAACCAGGATCAGCTTTATATCGACTATCACGATCGGGAATGGGGCGTGCCGGAAACGGATGGCAAAAAACTCTTTGAGATGATCTGTCTGGAGGGCCAGCAGGCGGGGTTGTCATGGATTACGGTACTGAAGAAACGTGAAAACTACCGCAACGCCTTCCACCAGTTCGATCCTGTCGCCGTCGCCGCGATGACCGATGAAGACGTGGAACGCCTGGTGCAGGACGCCGGTATCATCCGTCATCGCGGTAAGATCCAGGCCATCATCGGTAACGCACGCGCTTACCTGGCAATGGAGCAAAACGGCGAATCATTTTCAGATTTTGTCTGGACGTTTGTGAACAACGATCCGCAGGTCACCCAAGCCGCCACGCTCGCGGAAATCCCGGCCTCTACCCCGGCCTCGGATGCGCTCTCGAAGGCCCTGAAAAAACGCGGCTTTAAGTTTGTCGGTTCCACCATCTGCTACGCCTTTATGCAGGCCTGTGGCCTGGTCAACGACCACGTTACCGGCTGCTTCTGTCATCCGGGAGGCCATCATGATCCGCAAATGGCAAAGTGAGAATACCGCGCCGCTTTTGAGCCTGTGGCTTGAAAGCACCACGGAAGCGCATCCGTTTATCGAGCCGGGTTACTGGAAAGAGAACGAGGCCATGGTGCGGGACGTTTACCTGCCGTCGGCGGAAACCTGGGTCTGGGAACAGGATGGCGAGCCATACGGATTTATCAGCGTGATGCAGTCTCAGTTTGTCGGCGCGCTGTTTGTCGCACCGTCATGCATCGGGAAAGGCATCGGGCGCGCGCTGCTGAACCATGTTCAACAGCGCTTCCCGCATTTAACCCTGGAGGTATATCAGAAAAATGTGCGGGCGGTGAATTTCTACCATGCTCAGGGCTTTCGCATTGAGGACAGCGCCTGGCAGGATGATACCCAGCACCCGACGTGGATCATGAGCTGGCAGGCGGATCAAACGCCGTTAAGGTAAGCTCGGGTCCCTGATATTTTTCTACCCAGGCCAGCGCCGTGTTCCCTGCGCAGCCATTCCCCAGCTTCGAGCTGGGGAGATCTTTGGTCAGCACGTTAACCGCCCCGTTTTTACAGATCCCTCCCTCGGCGGGCTCAAGGTCGGGCCATGCGCCCTGATGAATGCAGATCACGCCCGGTTTAATTCCGTCGCTCACCACCGCCCCTGCCAGCACCTGCCCGCGCGAGTTCCAGACGCGCACCACGTCGCCGTCCGCAATCCCCCGGGCTTTCGCATCGAGGGAATTCAGCGTGACCGGCTCTCGCCCGGCGACCGCATACTTCTCGCGCAGAGACGTATAGTTAAGCTGGCTGTGCAGACGGTGCGCGGGATGCGCAGACAACACCTGCAGCTGTTCCGGCTGGGCGTTGCCGTGCCACTCGTCCGGCTCGAGCCACATAGGGTGTGGCGGGCAGTCGGCATAGCCAAAGCTGGCGATGCGCTCGCTGTGGATCACGATCTTTCCGCTCTCGGTTTTCAGCGGGTGGTTCTCGGGGTCGCGGCGGAAATCGGCAAAACGGACAAACTTCGCGTTCTGTTCGCTCTCCGGCATCTCGACGATCTGGTTCGCTTCCCAGAATTCGGCAAATGGCGGAAGCGTCACGCCCTGCGCTGCGCCGCGCTGGCCGGCAATCTGGTAGAAGGTTTCCAGCCATTGCAGATCGCTTTTCCCCTCGGTAAAACGCTCGCGACCGCCCGCTTCCCACAGCTCGCTCAGTTCAGCAAACACGTCAAAATCATCACGCGCTTCGTCTCGCGGGGCCACTACGCGCTTCATCGGGACCATATGCTGGTTGCTGTAGTCGCCGGTCATGGTGAGATCGTTACGCTCAAACGAGGTGGTCGCTGGCAGCACAATATCTGCATGCTTAGCCGAGCCGGTCCAGAAGCACTCGGAAATCACCACCAGCTCCGGCTTCTGCCAGGCGCGGATCAGGCGGTTGGTATCCTGATGGTGCGTGAAGTTCGACCCGCCCGCCCACCATACAAATTTAATGTCCGGGAAGTGGCGGTCCAGACCGTTGTGCTGATAGAAACCGCCCGGGTTTTCCAGGGCTTCAACAATACGCGCCACCGGGATTTTATCCACGGCATCGACGCCGCCCTGCACCGAGCCTTGCAGAGACGCCAGCACCGCCGCTTTACGCGTCGGGTTACCGCCGTTTGCAAAGTGATAGGAGAGACCAAAACCCCCGCCCGACGTGCCGATCTGCCCAAGCATTGCGGCAAGCGTTACTAGCATCCAGTGTTTTTGCTCGCCAAACTGCTGACGCTGCATTCCCCAGCCGGACATTAACATCGTGGTATTTTTATGGAACAACGCCGCCAGTTCGCGGATTTTCTCCGCAGGTACGCCGCAAATATCTGCCGCCCACGCTGCCGTTTTCGCCACCCCATCGGATTGGCCCGTCAGGTAGTCGGCGAATTTATCGAAGCCGGTGGTACAGCGCGTCAGGAATTCAACATCGTGCCAGCCGTTTTCTACCAGCGTATGGGCGATCCCCAGCATCATCGCCACGTCGGTGCCCATATGGGGGGCAATCCACTCGGCGCTATCGCCGAAGAAATCCATGGTTTCAGAGCGCATCGGGTCAATGCAGATGATGCGCTTGCCGCTTTTGCGCAGCGCGTCGAAATACCCAATCCCCTGCTCGTCGCTGGCATTCCAGGCAATTTTCAGCGTATTGAGCGGGTTGGCGCTCCAGAGCACCACCACGTCGGTATGCGCCAGCACCAGCGGCCAGCTGGTCTGCTGCTGGTACACTTCGTTCCCCCCTACGACGTACGGCATGATCGCCTGCGCCGCGCCGGTGGAGTAATCCCCGAGATGGCCGGTATAGCCTCCCGCCAGGCTCATGTAGCGCTGCAGCAGCGTCGAGGCCTTGTGCAGCACGCCGTTCGAACGCCAGCCGTAAGATCCGGCAAAAATGGACGACGGACCGTAAGTGTCGCGAATGCGCTTATGCTGGGCGTGGATCAGCGCCAGCGCGTCATCCCAGCTCACGCGAACAAACTCATCCTGACCGCGGATCCCCTGCGGTTTATCCGGCGAGGCCAGAAAACCTTTACGCACCATCGGCCAGCGCACGCGCGTTTTGCTGTGCACCTGATCGCGAACGACGGTCTGTAACGAGTTGGGATGTTGGGTTGGCAGTGCCCCGCGGGACGACAGAACATTTTCGCCATCGGTTTCGACCAGCATCGGCCCCCAGTGGGCGGCGGTCAGAATGGTTTTCGTTGAGGTGCTCAAGCGTGCGCTCCTGGTTGCGTGCAGGTTTACGGCCTTCTTTCTGAGGCAGTTTATGGTTTGTCACAAATTTCAGAGTTATACCCGGAATTTTCTCCGTATCTGGACGTCATAATCAACTGCCACGCTCGCCGTGGCAAAGAATAAAAAGGATTAAGGAAAGAAGATGAAAAAACGCGTACTCGTTATTGCCGCTCTGGTGAGCGGTGCTCTGGCTGTTTCTGGCTGCACAACTAACCCTTACACCGGTGAGCGTGAAGCGGGTAAATCCGGCATTGGCGCGGGTATCGGCTCGCTGGTCGGCGCAGGCGTGGGGGCGCTCTCCTCCTCCAAGAAAGACCGCGGCAAAGGCGCGCTGATTGGCGCCGCGGCGGGCGCGGCGCTGGGCGGCGGCGTTGGCTATTACATGGACGTGCAGGAAGCGAAGCTGCGCGACAAAATGAAGGGAACCGGCGTGAGCGTGACGCGCAGCGGCGATAACATCATCCTGAATATGCCGAACAACGTGACCTTCGACAGCAGCAGCGCAACGCTGAAACCAGCAGGCGCAAACACCCTGACCGGCGTGGCGATGGTGCTGAAAGAGTACAACAAGACCGCCGTTAACGTGATTGGCTATACCGACAGTACCGGCAGCCAGGATCTGAACATGCGACTGTCCCAGCAGCGCGCCGATTCCGTGGCCAGCTCGCTGATTACCCAGGGTGTTGAAGCGAACCGTATCCGCACCAGCGGCATGGGCCCTGCCAACCCTATCGCCAGCAACAGCACGGCGGAAGGCAAAGCGCAGAACCGCCGCGTTGAGATTACGTTAAGCCCAATTCAGTAGGTAAAAGCAAAACGGCAACGCTCGTTGCCGTTTTTAGTGGTTGCACCCTCTCCCGTGGGAGAGGGTTGGGGTGAGGGCACCAGACCGCACCCTCCGGTAAGCGCAGCGCCACCGGGCAAATTACTTGATTCGTCTGATTTTCCCGTTAAGGTATTCTCACTAAATTCAGGGAAATCAGCGATGAGCAAACCAGCCCGGGCCACCATCAGCGACGTGGCGAAAGCCGCCAAAACCGGTAAAACAAGTATTTCACGCTACCTTAACGGCGAGAAACACCTGCTGTCCGACGCATTGCTGGCGCGTATTGAACAGGCCATTGCCGATCTCGACTACCGTCCCAGCCTCATGGCGCGCGGGCTCAAACGCGGCCGCACCCGCCTTATCGGGCTTATCATCGCCGATATCACCAACCCCTATTCCGTTAACGTCCTCAGCGGTATTGAAGCCGCCTGTCGCGAGAAGGGGTTCACGCCGCTGGTCTGTAATACCAACAACGAAGTCGACCAGGAGCTGCATTACCTCGATCTGCTGCGCAGCTATCAGGTCGAAGGGATTGTGGTGAACGCTGTCGGCATGCGGGAAGAGGGTTTAAATCGCCTGCAGCAATCCTCCCTGCCCATGGTCCTCATCGACCGTAAAATTCCGGAATTTGCCTGCGATGTGGTCGGGCTGGATAACACCCAGGCCGCCACGACCGCCACCGAACATCTGATCGAACAGGGCTTCGAGGCCATTCTGTTTCTGAGTGAACCGTTAGGGATGGTCAATACCCGTCGCGAGCGCCTGAGCGCATTTCGCGCCACGCTGGAGCGATATCCCGGCGTGATCGCCGAAAATGCCGAAACGCCGCTTCACGAAGCCGACCAGCTCGACAACACCCTGCGCCAGTTCCACACGCGCCATCGCGGGATGCGCAAAGCCGTTATCTCCGCAAACGGGGCGCTGACGCTTCAGGTCGCCCGCTCGCTCAAGCGCATTGGCCTGCACTGGGGCAGCGATATCGGTCTGCTGGGGTTTGATGAACTGGAGTGGGCGGAACTGGCGGGCGTCGGCATTACGACACTCAAACAGCCCACCTGGCAGATTGGCTATGCTGCTGTTGAACAAGTGGTTCGCCGCATTGAAGGCACCAGCGATGCCGTTCGCGAGCAGGTCTTCTCCGGCGAGCTGATCGTTCGCGGCTCCACGGCGCGTTAATTTTCCCTTGTGATACCGATCATAAATTCGACATCCTGACCTTTTCTTTGGAACCGGTTCCATCTAGCGTAATAGTATTGTTATGTTGCGATGGAGTCCGAAGATGGGCAGGAAAATTATGGTGGTCACCGCCGCGTACGGTGCGGAACAGGTGCGACAGGCAGGCGGTCAGCGGGCGATGCTTCCCGTTATTGCAGGCGCAGGGGCAGACGGCGTGGAGATCCGCCGGGAACTGTTCAGCAGCGAAGAGCTGCTGACGCTGCCTGCGCTGGGAGAATCCATTGAGCTGCTCGGCCTGCTGGCGTGCTACTCCGCCCCCGCCGCCCTGTTTATGCCCGACGGCACTCTCAACCCGGATCTGACCCGCTATCTCTCTGAGGCCAGCACCCTGAACGCCCTGTGGCTGAAGGTTTCCCTGGGCCATTTCCGCGACGCGCAGCCTCTCGACGCCCTGCGTAGCCTGCTGAACGCAAGCGGCATGGCGCTGGTCGTGGAGAACGATCAGACCGACTGTGGACAGCTCGCGCCGATGCAGCGCTTCCAGGCCGCCTGTCGGGAAATGGCATTGCCCGTCACGCTGACCTTCGACATGGGCAACTGGCTGTGGGTCGGTGATTCCCCCGAAGAGGCCGCGCGTCACCTTGCCCCTGCGGTGAGCTATATCCACGTGAAAGCCGCCGTGCCGCATAAAGATAACTTCCGCGCCGTGGCACCGGACCACGCTGATGCGCGCTGGCTGGATCTGCTCGGCCAGCTGCCTGCCGATGCCCCGCGCGGTATCGAGTTCCCGCTGGAAGGGACGGATTTAACCGCCGTTACCCGCCATTACGTCAACCTGCTGCGCGAGGAGTAAACCATGCACAAGACGCTGGATGTCATCACCATCGGCGAGGCCATGGCGATGTTTGTCGCCACTGAAACGGGCGAACTGAGCGCGGTGGAGCACTTTATCAAGCGCGTGGCGGGCGCAGAGCTGAACGTCGCGACCGGCCTGGCGCGTCTCGGCCTGAATGTGGGCTGGGTCAGCCGCGTGGGGGACGACAGCTTTGGCCATTTCGTTCTCGACTCGCTGAAAAAAGAGGGTATTGATGCCGCAGGCGTCACCCTCGACGGACGCTTCCCTACCGGCTTTCAGCTTAAATCTAAGGTCGAAAATGGAACCGATCCCATCGTGGAATATTTCCGTAAGGGATCGGCCGCAAGCCACCTCTCAGTGGCGGATTACCACGCCGACTATTTCGCCTCCGCGCGCCATCTGCACCTGAGCGGCGTGGCGGCAGCGCTGTCTGCCAGCTCGTATGAACTGCTGGATCACGCGGCAGCCACTCTGAAAGCCCAGGGAAAAACGATCTCTTTCGATCCGAACCTGCGCCCGGTGCTGTGGAAAAGCGAAGCGGAAATGGTCGAGAAGCTCAACCGTCTGGCGTTCAGAGCGGACTGGGTTCTGCCGGGCCTGAAAGAAGGGATGATCCTGACCGGCGAAAGCACGCCGGATGGCATTGCCGATTTCTACCTGAATAAAGGAGTAAAAGCGGTGGTGCTGAAGACCGGCGCCGATGGCGCATGGTTTAAGACGGCCGACGGCGAACAGGGCGCGGTCGCGGCGGTCAAGGTTGAGAACGTGGTCGACACCGTCGGCGCGGGCGACGGTTTTGCCGTGGGCGTGATTAGCGCCCTGCTGGAAGGCAAAACGCTGCCGCAGGCCGTGGCGCGGGGCAACAAGATTGGCTCGCTGGCCATTCAGGTGCAGGGCGACAGCGAAGGATTACCCACGCGAGCAGAGCTTAACGAATAAACATCCCCCTCACCCTAACCCTCTCCCCAGAGGGGCGAGGGAATGACTTGCTCCCTCTGGGAAGAGGGCCGGGGTGAGGGGCATAAATCGCACTCAGCAAAACAAGCCACCGTGTACCCTACAGACAACGGCGGTAACAACCTCAACAACAGAGGCAAGCCTATGAACAGTTCGACCAATGCAGTAAAACGCTGGTGGTACATCATGCCAATCGTGTTTATCACGTACAGCCTGGCGTATCTTGACCGTGCCAACTTCAGCTTCGCGTCCGCGGCGGGGATCACAGAGGACCTTGGCATCACCAAAGGTATCTCCTCCCTGCTGGGAGCCCTTTTCTTCCTGGGCTACTTCTTCTTCCAGATCCCCGGCGCGATTTATGCGGAACGCCGCAGCGTGCGTAAGCTGATCTTCGTCTGCCTGATCCTGTGGGGCGCCTGCGCGTCACTGACCGGCGTGGTGAACAATATTCCTGCCCTGGCCGCCATTCGCTTTATCCTCGGCGTCGTTGAGGCGGCGGTGATGCCGGCGATGCTGATCTACATCAGCAACTGGTTTACCAAATCTGAACGCTCGCGCGCGAATACCTTCCTGATCCTCGGTAACCCGGTGACGGTACTGTGGATGTCGGTGGTGTCTGGCTACCTGATCCAGTCCTTCGGCTGGCGCGAGATGTTTATCATCGAAGGGGTTCCGGCAGTGATCTGGGCATTCTGCTGGTGGGTGCTGGTGAAGGATAAACCTGCCCAGGCGAAATGGCTTTCCGAAGACGAAAAAGCGGCGCTGCAGGCGCAGCTGGATAAAGAACAGCAAGGCCTGAAGGCGGTACGCAACTACGGTGAAGCCTTCCGCTCGCGCAACGTGATCCTGCTCTGCGCACAGTACTTTACCTGGAGCATTGGCGTGTACGGCTTTGTGCTGTGGCTGCCGTCGATTATCCGCAGCGGCGGCGAAAACCTCGGCATGGTAGAAGTGGGCTGGCTCTCTTCCGTACCGTATCTGGCCGCGACCATCGCCATGATCGTCGTCTCCTGGGCGTCGGACAAGCTGCAGAACCGAAAATTGTTTGTCTGGCCGCTGCTGCTGATCGCTGCTTTTGCCTTTATCGGCTCGTGGGCCGTGGGTGCAAATCACTTCTGGGCCTCTTATACCCTGCTGGTGGTCGCCGGTGCCGCCATGTATGCCCCGTATGGTCCGTTCTTTGCCATCATCCCGGAAATGCTGCCGCGTAACGTCGCGGGTGGCGCGATGGCGCTGATTAACAGTATGGGTGCGCTGGGGTCGTTCTGCGGCTCCTGGTTCGTCGGCTACCTGAACGGTGCCACCGGCAGCCCGTCCGCATCGTACATCTTTATGGGGGTGGCACTTTTCGCCTCCGTGTGGCTTACTCTGATTGTTAAGCCTGCTAATAATCAACAACACCCTGTCGGCGCACGCCACGCCTGAATCCTTAAAAATCAACGGAGATTAGCATGAAGCCGTCCGTCATTTTGTACAAAGCACTGCCGGAAGATCTGCAGAAACGCCTTGAAGAACACTTCACCGTCACGCTGGTGAAGAACCTGAGCCCGGAAACCGTGGCGCAGCACGCCGAAGCGTTCGCCAGCGCCGAAGGCCTGCTGGGTTCAAGCGAGAAAGTGGATGTCGCCCTGCTGGAGAAAATGCCGAAGCTTCGTGCTACCTCTACCGTTTCCGTGGGTTACGACAATTTCGATGTGGATGCCCTGAACGCCCGCAAGATCCTGCTGATGCACACCCCCCATGCCCTGACGGAAACCGTGGCCGATACGCTGATGGCGCTGGTACTCACCACGGCCCGTCGCGTGGTGGAAGTGGCCGAGCGCGTGAAAGCGGGCGAATGGACAAAAAGCATTGGACCGGACTGGTTCGGCGTGGACGTTAACGGCAAAACGCTGGGCATTGTTGGCATGGGGCGCATTGGGCTGGCACTGGCGCAGCGCGCGCATTTTGGTTTTAACATGCCGATTCTGTATAACGCGCGCCGTCATCACAGTGAAGCCGAAGAACGCTTCAACGCCCGCTACTGCGAGCTGGATACTCTGCTGCAGGAAGCCGATTTTGTTTGTCTGGTTCTGCCGCTGACGGACGAAACGCGTCATCTGATTGGCAAATCCGCATTTGAAAAAATGAAGAAATCCGCCATTTTCATCAACGCGGGTCGTGGCCCGGTGGTAGATGAGAAGGCGCTGATTGAAGCCCTGCAGAACGGTGAGATCCATGCCGCAGGTCTGGACGTGTTTGAACAGGAGCCGCTGCCGGTGGACTCCCCGCTGCTGACAATGCCAAACGTCGTCGCCCTGCCCCACATCGGCTCAGCCACCCATGAGACGCGCTACAACATGGCGGCCACTGCGGTCGATAACCTTATCGCCGCCCTAAGCGGAAAGGTGGAGATAAACTGCGTGAACCCGCAGGTGCAACGATAGAAACGAAAAAACCCGCCAGAAGGCGGGTTTTTGAATTTTGTGCTACTGGGTTGGAAGCTTACAGGCTTACAACGTTACCAGCTGCTGGGCCTTTAGCGCCGCTTTCGATGGTGAAGGAAACTTTCTGACCTTCATCCAGAGATTTGTAGCCATCGTTCTGGATAGCAGAGAAGTGTACGAACACGTCTTTTGAGCCATCGTCAGGAGTGATGAAGCCGAAACCTTTATCAGCGTTGAACCATTTTACCAGACCAGTCATTTTAGCAGACATAGAAATTACCTTATTAACAAATATATTGAGCCTTCCGGCTTGATGGATTGCGTTACAGATTTTTAAGCGATGAAGGAAGGGTCACAACGAAGGGTATCTATGGATAACAATCTGGACTGCTTTACTAAACTGCTTTAGGTCTGTGTAACAAACCGACGGGGATAGTTATACCGATGTGGTAGAAGAATGACAAGCGTTATTTTCGATAAGCATAAAAAAACCCCGCCATGCGCGGGGTTTTTTCGGTTTATTCTGTGGCCGTGACGGCGGCACTCCAGGCCTGGCTAAAGGCCTGATGCTGTGAGGCCAGCGGCCCAATCAGCGTATTGTACTGGCTTGCCTGCTGCGAGGTCGGGAACTGAATGCCGTTGGCAACAAAGCTCACCTGAGTATCCTGCTGGGCAATAAAGTCGCCCACCTGAACCAGCTGCTGCGTGAAGATTTGCGCGGCCGGAATCAGCGGTTGCAGCGCTTCAGACGGTTTCGTCACCACTTTCTCATACACTTTGTCGAAGACAGGTTTGAGATCGTCACCCTGCTTCAGCGCAGAACGTGACGCGTCAGCCTGCATTTTCGCATTCTGCAACTGCTGGCTCAGCACGCCAAGCGCACCGTTGGACTGGCGAAGCGGCTCACGCTGCGTCATATAATCCTGCGGAACGCGAATGGCGTTCACGCTATCCACTACCGGACGGATACCGGAATCCATCGCCTGGCTCACCTGCTGTGAATAACCATAAAGAATGGCGTAATCGGACACGAAGGGGCCAAACTGTTTTTTCTGATCCGCAGTCAGCGTCGGCAACCGCTCGCCGCTGCGCATCACTGTATTCTGCAGAAAATCGATAAACGCTTTGCGCTGATCGCCTTCTTTATCAAAACACCCACTCAGGCTAACAACCATCAACAACGCCGCAATAGGCGCAAACCAGCGAGAGCAGGACTTTCCTGTCGCCATTTTATTACTCCTTTCACCCAAAAAAGCGCACACCGGCACACGCGTGCCCGACGCTGACAAGGATAGTCCAGGTCAGCCTTGCAAGATACTCTTTTCATGCAAAACGGCTATTGCCGATTTATTTCTTACCATTTACAAAAAAATACCTGCCGAAGCCGACATATGACTAATCAGGTAATTAGCATAACTATCCATATCGCTGAATCGGGTAAAGCGATCGTTATCGCACGATTAATCACACCCGTGACGATCCTGGGTTCGTATTAGGGACTATTCTTAACTGGCTCTCTGATGTTCTTGATCACGATGTGAGATTTAAGAGGAGTCCTCAATGGAATATAAAGATCCTGAGTTTGAACTGCTGAGCAGTCTGGAACAGATCATTTTTAAAGACGTGCCGCAGGCGATTACCCTGCAACAAAAATCCAATCCCTTTACAGAATATGAGCAATTGCGCAAAGGGACAGGACTGAAAACGGAAGAATTCGCCAGAGCGATGGGTGTCAGCGTGGCTATGGTGCAGGAGTGGGAGTCAAAACGTGAGAAACCCACCCCAACCGAGTTAAGGCTGATGCGCCTGATTCAGGCCAACCCTGCACTCAGCAAACAGATAGCGTAGTGAAGATTGAATGCCCCCGCCTTTGCGGGGGCTTGTGTTTTAAAGGCTCTCGCAACGCCAGCCCGCCTCTTCCCATACCCATTCATGCGTTAATGTTAAGCCTCTTAAAAAAGCCTCATCGTGTGATACCACCAGCAGAGCCCCGGGGAAATCGGCCAGCGCCGCTTCAATGGCCTGGACCGAGGCCAGATCCAGATGGTTAGTCGGTTCATCCAGCAGCAGAAGCTGCGTGGCCTCCGCGCGCCACAGCACGCAGGCCAGGGCGGCTTTAAGACGCTCGCCGCCGCTGAGCTCCGCCAGCGGGAGCGTGACTTTGTCGGCACCCAGTTGAAGCTGCGCCAGACGGGTTCGCAATACCCCCTCTTCCAGAGGCGTATGACCCAGGTTGAGATGCGTCATGACCGACTGCGAAAGATTGAGTTGGGACAGATGCTGGTCGAGATAGGCGCAGCTGACTGAAACCTTACAGGTACCCGAACGGGGAGCAATCTCGCCGAGGAGGGTTTTTAACAGCGTCGATTTGCCGCAGCCGTTCGGTCCCTTTAACGCCACGCGCATCGGTCCGTCCATCCGCCAGTTGAGCGGAGGAACAGGCACATGCGGCAGCACCAGATCCTCCAGCACCAGTACCTGCTTCCCGTCCGGGATCTGACTCCCCGGCAGGGTGAACATTACCGGGTTATCTTCTTCAACGCGTTCACGCGCCTTTTTTACCGCGGCGTTGAGGGCTTCATTTTGCTCGCTGTGCTGTTTTTTCCAGGAGCCGATCCGCTCCTTTGCCGCGCCTTTATATTTGACCCGCTCGAACGACGCGATATTCAGGGTATCAACGGTGCGCAATGTCTTTGCCGAACGCCGCTGGCTGTCATCATGCTCTTTTTGCATGCGTGCCCGAGTGCGTTTGCGCTCGGTTGCAGCATGTTCCAGCGACGCGCGGGCCGCCTGCTGTTCGGCATCGCGCTGGGTTTGATAATCCGCATAATTCCCGCCGTAGCTGCGCAGGTCCGAGGCGCTCAGTTCAAGGATACGCGGCACCTGGGCCAGCAACTCACGGTCATGGGAAGCCACCAGCACGCCGCCCTGAAAACGGCTGAGCTGGTCGTAGAACCACGCCCGGCCCTGTCGGTCCAGATGGTTAGTGGGCTCGTCCAGCAGCATGAAATCGGCTTCAGCCGTAAACGCCCCGCACAGCAGGGCGCGAATGCGCTCGCCGCCGCTGAGCTCACCGGCGGGTTTATCCGGGTCAAACGGCGGGAGATTTGCATTGATAAAGGCTTCGCTCAGACGCTCGGCGACATCCCAGTGACCGTCAAGCAGCTCCAGATCGTCAGGCTGGTAATTGCCGCTGTCGATGCGCTTACGTGCCGCAAAAATAGCGTCATACCCGAGCAGTTCAGCAAGCGTCGTCTGCGGAGAAATGACGTGCTGCTGCGCCACATAGACATGCGAGCTAAAGCGTTCAATATGACCGGTAGCCGGTTCGTCCAACCCCGCCAGCAGACGCAACAGACGCGTTTTCCCGCTGCCGTTACGGCCAACCAGCGCGCACAGGGAGGGTTCCAGCGTGAGATTCAGCGGACCAAAAAGGGTATCGCCCGTCGGAAACTGACAGGTGACCTGATG
This sequence comes from Enterobacter asburiae, assembly GCF_007035645.1. Lineage (NCBI taxonomy): Bacteria > Pseudomonadati > Pseudomonadota > Gammaproteobacteria > Enterobacterales > Enterobacteriaceae > Enterobacter > Enterobacter asburiae. The sequence continues at coordinate 179,799 of NZ_AP019632.1, read as the reverse complement.
CAAAATAAAAGAAGGGGACTGCGCAAAATGAGCCATAAGCACTCCTGAATGAAATCAAAACATCCCCTGCCGACGCGGTGGCGTTTAGCAAGGATCGAAATTCATCAGTCGTGTTTGTTCATTTTTGGGGGGCGCTCCAGCGTGAGAAAGTTAACGCGATAAGGATAGCGGTAATGTGTTGACGGTTTCAAGGTTAAATTTTGGACGACTTATACTCCCTCTCCCTTTGGGCTGAGGGATCCCCACCAAATATGGTCTGCACAGACGGCCCCCTCTCCCTTGAGGGAGAGGGCTGGGGTGAGGGGGAACATACGGCTGTGGGGGTTGTTCCTTGCTACTCTGTAACGACATGGCCTGTGAACGTGCCAGGGCGGCTCAATCGCCACCGCCATGGCGTCGCTGTAAAACCTCTCCCCGCAGTATGCTTCTCATTACGGTAATTTTGCGAGCCTCTTTCCAGAAATGGTAATATCCTCAGCGACATAGCTCAAAACTGTTGCCGCCTGTTTTGATGAGCAGTAAGTTCTCTTCGCACCTGCAAAATCAGGTGCCGGGATTGGAACCCTGAATCACTTCACTGGCGACACAGGCTCTGTGTCGTACGGCCTGTTGCATCTCAATGGCGGGCCGGACAGGGGCGCTGCAAAGCGCGCTGGTGTCAGTGAGGCCAGTCGTTCCAACCTTGTTCGGTTCCGCCACCAGCGAGCCTGGAACCTCCCGTGGCGGAAGATATACCACTCACTGAGGTTATTTTATGTCATTGATTAACTCTTTAATCACCCTGCCCTTCAACCATGCCACCGACTTCACCGAACTGGCGGATAACTGCGAACGTTTTACCGACGCACTGGTCGATTGCGAAGAACCCGCCCCAAAAATGGCCCTTTACGGCAGACTTTATGCCTGTCTGAATCTTCTGCAACCCACGCTTCTGGATCCTGTTCCGGACGCTTTAAAAGCCAGCCTGACCGTGAAGGAACTCCCGTCATGCGTTCCGGCTTTCGAACCCGAATGCGATCAGCTGGGGCGCTACTGTCAGGAGATAACGCAGATGCTGATGAACAGCTCACTGCCGCGACAATCTGAAATCGTGATGGAAGATTTGCTGTGCGAACTGGTCAGCTACTTTGCCGATAAGCTGAAGGCACCGCGCTGGCTGCAGACGGACGAAGGCACAATCGCGATCGGCTAAACCTGCCGGATGACGCTGCGCTTATCCTGCTCAGAAAAGCCCCATAAAAAAACCCGCCGAAGCGGGTTTTTAGCATGTGTAACAACGGCACATCACTGCAGAAGCGAAATATCCGCTACGCGCAGGAACAGCTCACGCAGTTTCTCGAGCATGGAGAGACGGTTAATACGCAGTTCTTTATCTTCGACGTTCACCATCACTTTCTCGAAGAAGGCATCGATCACGTCACGCAGCTCGGCCAGCTCCACCAGCGCTTCCTGGTAGCGACCTTCCGCGAAGTAAGGCTCGAGCTTGTCGCGCAGCACCACAACCTGCATCGCCAGAGCGATCTCTTCCGGCTCTTTCAGGGTCGCGGCGTTCACGCGCTCGTTCAGCGTCTCGTCGGATTTCGCCAGAATGTTGGATACGCGCTTGTTGGCCGCGGCCAGGGCAGATGCCGCTTCCAGCGTACGGAAGTGGGAAACCGCCTTCATACGCGCATCGAAATCAGCCGGACGGGTTGGACGACGCGCCAGCACCGCCTGAATGGTGTCAACGGTGTAGCCTTCGTCCTGATACCACGCGCGGAAACGACCGAGCATAAAGTCGATCACGTCATCCACAACCTTCGCGTTAGTCAGCTTGTCGCCGTACAGACGCACCGCTTCTTCGGTCAGGGTCTGCAGATCGAGGTTCAGGTTCTTCTCAACGATGATACGCAGCACGCCCAGCGCGGCACGACGCAGCGCAAACGGGTCTTTGTCACCTTTCGGATGCTGACCGATACCAAAGATACCCGCCAGGGTGTCCATCTTATCGGCAATTGCGACGGCACATGCAACCGGGTTGGACGGCAGTTCGTCACCCGCAAAGCGCGGCTGATACTGCTCGTTCAGGGCGACGGCCACGTCTTCCGCTTCGCCATCGTGACGCGCGTAGTGCATGCCCATCACGCCCTGGGTGTCGGTAAATTCGAACACCATGTTAGTCATCAGGTCGCACTTGGACAGCAGGCCTGCACGCGTCGCGTGGTTGACGTCTGCACCGATTTCACGGGCAATCCAGCCGGACAGCTCCGCAATGCGGTCGGTCTTGTCGCGCAGCGTACCCAGCTGCTGCTGGAACAGCACGGTCTGCAGGCGCGGGAGATGATCTTCCAGACGCTTTTTACGGTCGGTATTGAAGAAGAACTCCGCATCTGCCAGACGTGGACGCACCACTTTCTCGTTACCGGAGATAATCTGGATCGGATCTTTCGATTCGATGTTCGCCACGAAGATGAAGTTTGGCAGCAGCTTGCCGTCGTTGGCATAGACCGGGAAGTACTTCTGGTCACCCTTCATGGTGTATACCAGCGCTTCAGCCGGAACGGCCAGGAATTTCTCTTCGAACTTCGCCGTCAGCACAACTGGCCATTCAACCAGAGAGGTGACTTCTTCCAGCAGGCTGTCGCTCAGGTCTGCGTTACCGCCAATCTTGCGCGCCGCGTCTTCCGCGTCCGCTTTGATTTTGGCTTTACGCTGTTCGTAGTCGGCAATGACCTTACCGCGCTCCAGCAGGATCTGCGGATACTGGTCGGCATGGTCGATGGTGAACTCTGGCTCGCCCATAAAGCGGTGGCCGCGGATCACGCGATCGGACGCCACGCCCAAAATGGTCGCCGGGATAACGGTATCGCCCAGCAGCAGGGTCACGGTATGCACCGGACGCACAAAGTGCACGTCAGAGGCGCCCCAGCGCATCAGCTTAGGAATCGGCAGCTTCGCCAGAGACGTGGCAATCATGTCCGGCAGCAGCGCTTCCGCGCTTTCGCCTTTCACGTGCGCACGATACAGCAGCCACTCGCCTTTATCCGTGGTCAGACGCTCGGCCTGATCAACGGTGATGCCGCAACCGCGCGCCCAGCCTTCAGCCGCTTTGCTCGGCTTGCCTTCCGCGTCAAACGCCTGGGCAATTGCCGGGCCACGTTTTTCGACTTCGCGATCCGGCTGAGAGGCCGCCAGATTTGCCACTTTCAGCGCCAGACGGCGCGGTGCGGCAAACCACTCAATTTTACCGTGTGCCAGGCCAGCGTTATCCAGCTCGGCGGTCACGTTCGCAGCGAAAGATTCAGCCAGGCTGCGCAGGGCTTTTGGTGGCAGCTCTTCGGTGCCGATTTCCACCAGGAAAGTTTTCTCAGACATGGCCGCCTCTTATTTGTTTCGGTTGCACATCGGGAAGCCAAGGGCTTCACGGGACGCGTAGTAAGCTTCTGCAACGGCTTTGGTCAGGGTGCGAATACGCAGAATGTAGCGCTGACGTTCAGTCACGGAGATGGCTTTGCGGGCGTCCAGCAGGTTGAAGCTGTGGGCGGCCTTCAGAATACGCTCGTAAGCAGGCAGCGGCAGCGGAGTCTCCAGCGCCAGCAGCTGCTGTGCCTCTTTCTCGTACTGCTCGAAGCAGGTGAACAGGAAGTCCACGTCCGCGTATTCGAAGTTATAGGTGGATTGCTCCACTTCGTTCTGATGGAACACGTCGCCGTAGGTGGTTTTACCCAGCGGGCCGTCGCTCCAGACCAGGTCGTAAACGCTGTCTACGCCCTGAATGTACATGGCCAGACGTTCCAGACCGTAGGTGATTTCACCGGTGATCGGCTTACATTCCAGACCGCCAACCTGCTGGAAATAGGTGAACTGGGTCACTTCCATGCCGTTCAGCCACACTTCCCAACCCAGACCCCAGGCACCCAGCGTTGGGTTTTCCCAGTTATCTTCCACGAAACGGATGTCGTGAATGGTTGGATCCATACCCAGCTCTTTCAGCGACCCGAGATACAGTTCCTGAATGTTGTCGGGTGATGGCTTAATCACCACCTGGAACTGATAGTAATGCTGCAGACGGTTCGGGTTTTCACCGTAACGACCATCGGTCGGACGACGAGAAGGCTGCACATACGCGGTCGCCATTGGCTCAGGCCCCAACGCGCGCAGGCTGGTCATCGGGTGTGAAGTGCCGGCGCCGACTTCCATGTCCAAAGGTTGAACAATGGTACAGCCCTGACGAGCCCAGTAATCCTGTAAGGTCAGGATCAGGCCCTGGAAGGTCTTGGTATCAAACTTTTGCATAGTATTTCGTGCTGGATACGTGTGGTTTTAAATGGAAGGGACCAGTATACCCGCTGGCTGCAAGATATACAGTACGAAACGGGGTTGTTTAGGGAAAATTGGGGAAATAAGCCTTCCGGCCAGAACGCTGACGGCGTCTGGCTGCTGATTATACGAGCAGGCTAGCGCATGGAGAGGTGTAAAAACTGACCGTCCGCATCAAACGAGCAGACAAAGCCCTCTTTGCGGGACGTATGCCCCCGCAGCTCATAGCTTCCCTGAAAACGCTCAAACCCGGTGACATCAATTTTCTGCACGTCCGAGTTATAGCGGCGAGCGGCCCGATCTTTACAGAGCGCTTCCATATCCAGTGAACGTTCCGGGCTCATTTTACCCTGCTGCGCTTTTTGCACAGGTGCTTCTTGCGGCGCGCTGCATCCCGCCAGGATCACCAGCAGAAAGAGTGACGCCACACGCTTCATCATCATTTTTATTACCGCCCTGGTCAGTGGCTGTTATTTTTAGTATCAAAGCTTTTATAGATTAAGGTCCGGCATTCTGCGAATCTCGCGGCTTCCCTACAAGCCTGCTGAATAAAACTCAGAATTTTCCAAGCGAAGACTTTTGGACAATGGCAGTCACACTCAATTTACAGGGAATACGAGGAACTGATGCAGTCAAAAATTAACTGGATTGATAACCTGCGAGGAATAGCGTGTCTGATGGTGGTCATGATCCACACGACGACCTGGTACGTCACGAATGCCCACAGCATCAGCCCCGTTAACTGGGATATCGCCAATATTCTCAACTCTGCGTCACGCGTCAGCGTGCCGCTATTCTTTATGATTTCCGGCTTTCTCTTTTTTGGCGAACGTAGCGCGCAGCCGCGGCACTTCATCCGCATCGCGGCCTGCCTGGGGTTCTACAGCGCCGTTGCCCTGCTCTATATCACGCTGTTCACCTCCATTAACGCCGGGCTATCGCTGAAATACGTGCTGCAAAAACCGGTGTTCTATCACCTGTGGTTCTTCTTCGCCATTATCGTTATCTATCTGGTCTCCCCGCTCATCCAGGTAAAAAACGTCAGCGGTAAAATGCTTCTGGCCCTGATGGTGGTTATCGGCATTGTCGCCAACCCGAATACGCTCTCACAGAAAATCGACGGATTTGAGTGGCTGCCGGTCAATCTCTATATCAACGGCGATACTTTTTACTACGTGCTTTACGGCATGCTGGGGCGCGCCATCGGGATGATGGACACGCAAAAACGCGGGCTGAACTGGCTCTGCGGGGCGCTGTTTATCGCTGGCGTGGCAGTGATTTCACGCGGGACGCTGCACGAATTGCAGTGGCGCGGCAATTTTGCCGATACCTGGTATCTCTATTGCGGGCCGATGGTCTTTATCTGTGCCGTTTCGCTGCTCACGCTTGCCAAAAATACCCTGAACACGCGCGCCCTTCCCGTGCTGAGTATTATCTCGCGGCACTCTCTCGGGATTTACGGTTTTCACGCGCTGGTGATCCACGCGCTGCGCACGAGAGGCGTTGAGCTAAAAAGCTGGCCGGTGCTGGATATGGTCTGGATTTTTGCCGCCACGCTGGCGATCAGCCTGCTGCTGTCGATGCTGCTGCAAAAAATAGACGCTCGCCGCTTCGTCAGCTAATGCTTCGCTGCCGGGCGCGATGGTACTGGCGCGGGGAGGAAAACCCTGCCGCCAGTGAAGCCTGCTCCACGCCGCGCCCCTGCAATAGCCACTGCTCCGCCACCGCCAGACGCAGCTGTTCCAGATAATCGCGAACGCTAATCCCTAAATGTGACTGGAAAAGCCGGGTGAGATGACGCGGGCTGACGTGCGCCAGTGCGGCAATGTCAGGCAAGCTCCACGTTTTTTGCGGCTCGGCAGTGAGCGCATCCTGCGCCCGATGAATCGCCGGGTGAAGATGATTGCGATAGCGTAGCCACGGAGAGAGCTGGGGATCGTCACCGGAACGGCGGAACCAGACCACCATCTCACGCGCCACGGTCAGCGCCTTTTCGGGGCCGCACAGGCGGTTAATCATGTGCAGCGCCAGATCGATGCCTGACGTGATCCCCGCGCTGGTCCAGATATTCTCATCCTGCACAAAGATGCGGTTTTCTTTAATCGTCGCCGTGGGGGCCGCGGTGCGTAAACGGCTAATAACGTCATGATGGGTCGTGCACTGTCGGTTGTTCAGCAGGCCCGATTTCGCCGCCAGTAAGGCCCCTGAGCAGACGCACATCACGGTGATTTCCTGGCGCTGGATCTGCGGCTGCAGACGCATCAGCCAGTACTGGATCTGCTGCGCCTGTGGCGTTGAGAACTGACTGCGGGAGTCGCTCACACCCGGCAGCACCAGCAGGCTGCCTTCCGGCAGACGCTCCGGCAGCGGCTGAATGCCGCTCATCGTCAGGCCAATCGACGTCTGAACGTCAGGCTGCGGGCCAATGTAATGCAGGCGAAACGCGTCGCCTGCCAGCACAAAGGTTTCTGCCGGGCCGGTCATGTCTAATGACAGCACCCCGGGCAACATCACGAACCAGACGTCGATGCGCATTACAGTGACTCCAGCGTCTCCGCTACCGTTTTAATCTCGGCAAAACGCCCGGAAAGTACCGTCTCGGTACGATGGCGAATTTCCGCTGCGCTAAGGGTTATCCCCTTGTACGTCATGGGAAACGTCAGCGTTGCCTCACTAACAAAGGTCACAGCATAACCTAGATCGGATGCCACCCGGGCGGTGGTTTCACAGCATTGTTCAGTGCGAATGCCGCAGATAATCAGCTGGTTGATATCACGCTCGCGCAGCCAGCGGTCAAGCCCGGTATCCGTAAACGCATTATGGACGTGTTTCTGGAAAACCACATCCGGCTGATGACGTAAAAAGGCCATCGGTTTGACATAGCCGCTTTCGAGGGTAAAAGGACCGTCTTCATCCACGTGAAAAATATCAACGACCGGAATATTGTGCGCCTGGCAGCCTTCGATCAGCCCCAGCATCGCCTGCTGAAAGGCAGGAATTTCGTCCTCCTGCCAGTAATTGCGGTGATGGAAGGACTGCTGAGTATCGATGTTGATTAATGCAATGCGTGACATGATAAATCTCCTCGCCAGTGGGTGTAACACCATACTGGCAAGGAAATGAAGGCACGCACAGACCAAAAAAGGACATCCTCGTGCCTCTCCCGGACAAGCGGTTTTACGACATCAGCGGCAACAGCTGTTGGTAGATTTTGCGGAACACGTCGCGCCTCTCCGCGTACCGCGCATGGCGCGCCGCGTCAGGCAAATGCGCCTGTTCAAGCGTAAGCTGCGGCAACAGTTGCGAAAGCGGTTGTTCCGGATGAATGGCTATCTGCGCCAGTCGCGCGGCACCGAGCGCGGGCCCGACATCCCCTCCGGTGCGGAAATCCAGCTGCAACCCGCTGATATCAGACAGCATCTGTCGCCAGTAAGGGCTTCGCGCACCGCCGCCAATCAGGGTGACGCTCGTCGGTTTCAGGCCGCAGTCGTGCACCACGTCCATCCCGTCGGCCAGCGCATAGCCCACGCCTTCCAGAACCGCACGCGCCAGCTCTGCCGGGCCATGTTGATGGGTTAAGCCAAAGAACACCCCTTTCGCTTCCGGGTTGTTGTGCGGGGTACGCTCGCCGGAAAGATACGGTAAAAACCAGACGGTACCCGCAGCGTCATCCGCCTGCTGGGCTGCGGAAATGAGCGCCGGAACGTCGGCCATGCCGGTGAGTTTTGCCGCCCAGGCCAGGCAGGATGCCGCGCTGAGCATCACCGACATCAAATGCCATTTCCCGGGAAGGGCATGACAGAAACTGTGCACAGCGCTTTCAGGATTACTGCGATACCCGTCGCTGACGGCAAAATAGACGCCGGACGTTCCCAGCGACAGCATCGCCTGCCCCGCCTCAACCATGCCGACACCGACAGCGCCCGCCGCGTTATCGCCGCCCCCGGCCACCACCGGTACGGCAGGCATATTCCAGCGTTCAGCAACGGCTGGCAGCAGCGCGCCTGTCACCTCACAGCCTTCGTACAGCGCTGGCATATGTTCCCGGGTCAGATAGCATGCATCCAGCATCGCCTCGCTCCAGTCGCGCTTCGCCACGTCGAGCCACATGGTGCCGGCGGCATCGGACATGTCGCTGGCGAAATCGCCCGTTATGCGAAAACGCAGATAGTCTTTCGGCAGCAGGACTTTCGCCACCTGACGGAAAATCTGCGGTTCGTGGCGCTGCACCCACAGCAATTTGGGCGCAGTAAAGCCGGGCATCATCAGGTTGCCGGTAATCTCCCGGGAATTGGGCACGCATTCCTCAAGAAGCGCGCACTCTTCCGCACAGCGGCCATCGTTCCAGAGGATCGCTGGACGCAGCACGCGATGCTGGCTGTCGAGCAGCGTAGCGCCGTGCATTTGTCCGGCAATTCCCAGCGCTTTCACGTCACGAAGGCTGTGCTGCTCACCTAAGGCTTTAATTGCGCGATCCGTCGCCTGCCACCACTGCTCCGGATCCTGTTCTGACCACAGCGGATGCGGACGTGAAACCTGCAGCGTTTCCGTCTGCGTGGCTAACACGTCGCCCTGCTCGCTCAACAGGATGGCTTTCACACCCGATGTGCCAAGATCGATCCCGATATACATTACGGTGACTCCTTTAACAGAAATGCCCGGTGGCGCTAACGCTTACCGGGCCTACGTGCATCTTCAGCTCAATCACTTATCAAACAGATAGTGGTTTACGAGATTTTCCAGCAGTTCCTGGTGCCCGCTCTGGTGCTGCGGCGCCAGCTGCTGTTGTTCAGCGTACTTCGCAATTTCCGCCAGCGATAACTGACCTTTCAAGATTTGCTGACCCAGCTCACTGTTCCAGCCGCTGTAACGCTTCGCTACGCGTTTATCCAGCTCGCCGTCTTCAATCATACGAGCCGCCACTTTCAGCGCCAGCGCCATGGTGTCCATCGCGCCAATGTGGCCGTAGAACAGATCGTATTTGTCGGTGCTCTGACGACGCACCTTGGCGTCAAAGTTCAGGCCGCCGGTGGTGAAACCGCCCGCTTTGACGATTTCGTACATCACCAGCGCATTCTCTTCCACGCTGTTCGGGAACTGATCGGTGTCCCAGCCCAGCTGTGCATCGCCACGGTTCGCATCGACAGAGCCGAAAATGCCCAGCGCAATGGCAGACGCGATCTCGTGATGGAAAGAGTGGCCCGCCAGCGTGGCGTGGTTGGCTTCAATGTTCACTTTGATCTCTTTTTCCAGACCGAACTGCTTCAGGAAGCCATAAACCGTCGCCACGTCGTAGTCATACTGATGCTTGGTCGGTTCCTGCGGTTTCGGCTCAATCAGCAGCGTGCCGCGGAAGCCGATTTTGTGCTTATGGTCGACAACCATCTGCATAAAGCGGCCAATCTGCTCGCGCTCCTGACGCAGGTCGGTGTTCAGCAGCGTTTCATAACCTTCACGGCCACCCCACAGGACATAGTTCTCGCCACCCAGCTGATGCGTAGCGTTCATTGCCGTCACCACCTGCGTGGCTGCCCAGCTAAACACTTCCGGATCCGGATTGGTTGCCGCGCCCGCGCCGTAGCGTGGGTTGGTGAAGCAGTTTGCCGTGCCCCAGAGCAGCTTCACGCCGCTTTGCTGCTGTTTCGCCGCCAGTACATCCACCATCTGCGCAAAATTGTTCAGATACTCTTTCAGCGACGCGCCTTCCGGCGACACGTCCACGTCATGGAAGCAGTAGTACGGTACGTTCAGCTTGTGGAAGAACTCAAATGCGACATCGGCTTTGCGCTTTGCCAGCTCAATGGCCTCACCCGGCTGCTGCCACGGGCGGTCAAAGGAACCCACGCCGAACATATCGGCGCCGTTCCAGCAGAAGGTATGCCAGTAACAGGCGGCAAAGCGCAGATGATCTTCCATGCGCTTACCCAGCACCAGCTCATCCGGGTTGTAGTGACGAAATGCTAAAGGATTGGTCGTTTTTGGGCCTTCGTAACGAACACGATCGAGTTGGTCGAAATAAGCTTGCATATTGAGCTCCATAATCAGGGTATGCGGCGAGTCGTTGATACAGGAGTAATAGTGAATAGACATTTTGGGTTGCTCAATTACGTTATTTCACACTGCTATTGAGAGAATGCACAACTGTGCGCTGGCTCGCAAAATAATGCGCAGACAAACTATTTTTCGGCGCGTATTCCAGAATCAAATGTAATTAAGACGTTACGTATTTTAAAATCCGATCGCGGTCATAAATTTAGAAATAAACCAAATATCATAATGAGAAGATAAAAATCTGTAATTGCCAGCCCGCCTTTCCGCGTTAAAAATTTGCTGCGTCTCAGTAGTGAATGTTTCTTTTATCTCAGCAACACATACCCCTACAAAAAGGCCTAATAATTATGAAGATAAAGAACCTGACTCTAACGCTCTGCACTACGCTTATCCTTGCAAGCTTTGCAGGACATGCCAAAGAGGTCAAAATTGGCATGGCGATTGACGACCTGCGCCTGGAGCGCTGGCAAAAAGATCGCGATATTTTTGTGAAGAAAGCAGAATCTCTCGGCGCAAGCGTGTTTGTTCAGTCGGCTAACGGCAACGAAGAAACACAAATGTCGCAGATCGAGAATATGATCAACCGTGGCGTCGATGTTCTGGTCATTATCCCCTATAACGGCCAGGTATTAAGTAACGTGGTGAAAGAAGCCAAACAGGAAGGCATAAAAGTCCTGGCCTATGACCGCATGATTAATAATGCGGATATTGATTATTATATTTCGTTCGACAATGAAAAAGTCGGGGAATTACAGGCGCAAAGCCTGATCGACAAAGTGCCTCAGGGCAATTATTTCCTGATGGGCGGCTCTCCGGTAGATAACAACGCCAAACTGTTCCGCGAAGGGCAAATGAAAGTCCTTAAACCGTACATCGACAACGGGAAAATTAAAGTGGTTGGCGATCAGTGGGCCGACGGCTGGCTGCCAGAAAACGCGCTGAAAATTATGGAAAACGCGCTGACGGCCAACAACAACAAAATTGATGCGGTTGTGGCCTCCAACGATGCCACTGCAGGCGGTGCTATCCAGGCCCTGAGCGCACAGGGGCTGGCCGGAAAAGTCGCCATTTCAGGACAGGATGCCGATCTCGCTGGCGTAAAACGCATTATCGCAGGCACCCAAACCATGACGGTCTACAAACCGATTACCCAGCTGGCCAATACGGCGGCGGAAATCGCCGTGGAGCTGGGTAATGGCAAACAACCTAAAGCAGACGCAACGCTGAATAACGGCCTGAAAGACGTTCCGGCTCGCCTGCTCACGCCGATTGAAGTCAATAAAGAGAACATTGACGCCACCGTGGTTAAAGACGGTTTCCACAAGAAGAGCGAACTGTAATCCGGCGCGGCCCCTGCTCTGCGGGGGCGCATCACGTTGTACTGTTCTTCCCTCGGGCTATGTGGAGCGGTTATGCCCTATTTACTTGAAATGAAAAGCATCACCAAGCGCTTCGGCACGGTGAAAGCCGTCGATAACGTTAGCCTCCGGTTGAACCCCGGCGAAGTGGTTTCACTGTGCGGCGAGAACGGCTCGGGCAAGTCGACGCTGATGAAAGTGCTGTGCGGGATCTACCCACACGGCAGCTACGAAGGCGAAATCGTCTTTGCCGGTGAAGTGATTCAGGCGACACACATCCGCGATACCGAACGCAAAGGCATCGCCATCATCCACCAGGAGCTGGCGCTGGTGAAGCATCTCACCGTGCTAGAGAACATCTTCCTCGGGGCCGAAATTTCCCACCGCGGCGTGCTGGATTACGACACCATGACGCTCCGCTGCGAAAAGCTGCTGGCGCAGGTGAGCCTCAACATTTCACCGGATACCCGCGTGGGGGATCTGGGCCTGGGTCAACAGCAGCTGGTCGAAATAGCGAAGGCGCTAAATAAACAGGTCAGGCTGCTGATCCTTGATGAGCCAACGGCCTCGCTCACCGAACAGGAAACCGCGGTTCTGCTCAACATCATCCGCGATCTGCAAAACCACGGCATCGCCTGTATCTACATTTCGCACAAGCTGAACGAGGTCAAAGCCATTTCGGACACCATCTGCGTGATCCGCGACGGGCAGCACATCGGCACACGTGAAGCCACCGGGATGAGCGAAGATGACATCATCACCATGATGGTGGGCCGCGAGCTGACGGCGCTCTACCCGAATGAGCCTCACGCTAAGGGCGATGAAGTGCTGCGCGTGGAAAACTTGACCGCGTGGCACCCCGTTAACCGCCACATCAAGCGCGTCAATAACGTCTCGTTTTCTCTTCACAGCGGTGAAATTCTTGGGATTGCCGGCCTCGTCGGTGCCGGGCGCACCGAAGCCGTACAGTGCCTGTTTGGCGTGTGGCCGGGGCGCTGGGAGGGCACGGTTTATATCGACGGCCAGCCGGTGAAAATCGACAACTGCCAGCAGGCGATTGCCCACGGCATTGCCATGGTGCCGGAAGATCGTAAGAAAGACGGCATCGTACCGGTGATGGCGGTGGGTAAAAACATTACGCTTGCGGCACTCGATCGGTTCTCCGGCGCGCTGAGCAGCCTGGACGACGCCGCCGAGCAGCAGTGCATCCTCCAGTCGCTTGCCCGGCTGAAGGTCAAAACCTCCTCGCCGGAACTGGCTATTGGCCGTCTGAGCGGGGGAAACCAGCAGAAGGCGATTCTGGCGCGCTGCCTGCTTCTCAATCCACGCATATTAATTCTTGATGAGCCAACGCGCGGGATTGATATCGGTGCCAAATATGAAATCTACAAACTGATTAATCAGCTTGTACAGCAAGGGATTGCCGTCATTGTCATTTCGTCTGAATTACCCGAAGTGCTCGGACTGAGCGACCGCGTGCTGGTCATGCATGAGGGAAAACTGAAAGCCAACCTGATTAACCAGAACCTGACGCAGGAGCAGGTGATGGAAGCCGCTTTAAGGAGCGAACGTCATGTCGAAAAGCAATCCGTCTGATATCAAAGTCGCTGTTCCGACGCCCGGTGCGTTCGCGGGCTTAAAAGCGCTTAACCTGCAGGTTTTCGTGATGATCGCGGCCATTATCGTCATCATGCTCTTCTTTACCTGGATGACCGATGGCTCGTACTTAAGCGCACGTAACGTCTCTAACCTGCTCCGCCAGACCGCCATCACCGGCATTCTGGCGGTGGGCATGGTGTTCGTGATTATCTCCGCGGAGATCGACCTGTCGGTCGGGTCGATGATGGGTCTCCTCGGCGGCGTGGCGGCGATTTTTGACGTCTGGCTCGGCTGGCCGCTGCCGCTGACCGTGGCGGTCACGCTGGTGCTGGGTCTGGTACTGGGAGCCTGGAACGGCTGGTGGGTTGCCTACCGTAAGGTGCCATCGTTCATTGTCACCCTGGCGGGGATGCTGGCCTTTCGCGGGATCTTAATCGGCATCACTAACGGCACCACCGTCTCCCCGACCAGTGCAGCCATGTCGCAGATTGGCCAGAGTTACCTCTCGGATACCGTGGGCTTTACCCTCGGTGTGGTGGGGTTACTGGGATTTGTCGCGTGGCAGTGGCGTGGACGCATGCGCCGTCAGGCGCTGGGGCTGGCTTCTCCGGCGTCAACGTCGGTAGTGGGGCGTCAGGCGCTCACGGCGGTCATTGTGCTGGGCGCCATCTGGCTTTTAAACGACTATCGCGGCGTTCCGACCCCCGTCCTGCTGCTGGCGCTTTTACTGCTGGCCGGTATGTTTATGGCGACGCGCACCGCGTTTGGCCGCCGTATTTATGCCATTGGCGGCAACCTTGAAGCTGCCCGTCTCTCGGGTATCAATGTCGAACGTACCAAGCTGGCGGTCTTCGCCATTAACGGCCTGATGGTCGCTATCGCCGGGTTGATCCTCAGCTCGCGTCTGGGCGCCGGTTCTCCCTCCGCCGGTAACATCGCCGAGCTGGATGCTATCGCCGCCTGCGTCATTGGCGGCACCAGCCTCGCAGGGGGTATCGGGAGCGTGGCGGGCGCGGTCATGGGGGCATTTATCATGGCGTCGTTGGATAACGGGATGAGTATGATGGACGTCCCGACGTTTTGGCAGTATATCGTCAAGGGGGCCATTCTTTTACTGGCAGTCTGGATGGACTCGGCCACCAAGCGACGGGCCTGATAACCGTATTGTGACTTAATTGGGAAGTGAGCCATGTTTGAAAAGCGTCACCGCATTACGTTGTTATTCAATGCCAATAAAGCCTACGACCGTCAGGTGGTGGAAGGTGTTGGTGAATATTTGCAGGCGTCGCAATCCGAATGGGATATTTTTATTGAAGAAGATTTTCGTACCCGTCTGGAGAACATCAAAGACTGGCTGGGCGATGGCGTCATCGCCGACTATGACGATCCCATCATTGAGCAGCTGCTGACCGACGTCGACGTCCCGATTGTGGGCGTCGGCGGCTCCTACCATGCGCCCGAACACTATCCGCCGGTCCATTATATTGCCACCGATAACCATGCCCTGGTCGAGGCCGCCTTTCTCCATTTAAAAGAGAAAGGCGTCCATCGCTTCGCGTTTTATGGGTTACCGGCCACCAGCGGCAAGCGCTGGGCCGTTGAGCGAGAACACGCGTTTTGCCAGCTGGTCGCGCAGGAGAAATACCGTGGCGTGGTCTATCAGGGGCTGGAGACCGCGCCGGAAAACTGGCAGCACGCGCAAAACCGCCTGGCGGACTGGCTGCAAACGCTGCCGCCGCAAACCGGTATTATCGCCGTGACGGACGCCCGCGCGCGGCACGTGCTGCAGGTCTGCGAACATTTACACATTCCGGTGCCCGAAAAGCTGTGCGTGATTGGCATTGATAACGAAGAACTGACCCGCTATCTGTCTCGCGTGGCGCTCTCCTCCGTTGCTCAGGGCACGCGTCAGATGGGCTATCAGGCGGCGAAGCTGCTGCATCGTCTGCTCGATAAAGAGTCTCTACCGCTTCAGCGTTTGCTCGTGCCTCCTGTCCGCGTCGTGGAGCGTCGCTCAACCGATTATCGCTCCTTAAGCGACCCGGCCGTTATTCAGGCCATGCACTACATTCGCAACCACGCCTGCAAAGGGATAAAGGTCGATCAGGTACTGGATTCGGTGGGCATTTCGCGTTCGAATCTGGAGAAGCGTTTTAAAGAAGAGGTGGGCGAAACCATTCATGCCGTCATCCATGCTGAAAAGCTGGAGAAAGCACGCAGCCTGCTCATTTCTACGTCACTGTCGATCAACGAAATCTCGCAGATGTGCGGATACCCGTCTCTGCAATATTTCTATTCCGTGTTTCGCAAAGAGTATGACACCACGCCGAAGGAGTATCGGGATCGCCACAGCGAGGTGCTGATATAGAAAAGAAAACGCCTTCCAGTGGAAGGCGTTTTTTTGAGATTACATATGGGCGGCGATTAAGCGCTGGTTATCCTGGTACATGGCGAACAGATAGTTGTTATAGCTCTGTCCCTTTGTCGAATAACCTTTCAGCTTGTGGATCATCGTACTGGCCGTCACTTCCTGGTCCGCTTTACGCAGCTGAGCGCGTGATTTACGGAACGATGAGTAGGCCGGGTGCGTGTTCAGATTCACCACATAGGCGCTGACGGAATCTTTCACAGATTCAAACTGCGAATAGCCTTTCACCTTGCCAGGGGCATTATTACAACGACCTTTCACACATTTCATGCCGAAAAGGTTGTTGTTGCTACGCGCGAGCTTAGAAGTACCCCAGCCGCTTTCGGCAGCAGCCATGGTCGCAACCATGCTGCCCGGGATGATATCCACACGCTCAAGGAGAGCATTCCACGGCACACGACGGGTGTTACCGTTCCAGCTCAGCTTGTAGCGCTTCGTGATATCTTTCAGACGCGCGCGCTCTGACGGCGACCAGCGGCTATCGTACTGTTTGGAAATCAGCCAGTTACGATCCGCAGTAATCGCGGCATTTTGA
Organism: Enterobacter asburiae; assembly: GCF_007035645.1. NCBI lineage: Bacteria > Pseudomonadati > Pseudomonadota > Gammaproteobacteria > Enterobacterales > Enterobacteriaceae > Enterobacter > Enterobacter asburiae. The sequence goes on along the minus strand of NZ_AP019632.1, from coordinate 163,529 downwards.
CTCGTGATGTAAGGCATTACCGTCCGGAGAAACGCTTTTTTCCTTGGTGTTCCGGAAGGGTATTTTCGCAAATCAGGAAGTGAACTACTCTTTGCACTATTGCGAGAATACTCTTGTTTACTGCTAACCTTACTACTTGTCGTCTTTATTACGTGGGCTTTCTTACTCGTTGTATCCGTGTGCGTCTTCGCAAGCACCTCACCCGAAAATGCCGTGGTGAGTAACATGAGTATCGCAGCCCCATATCGTCGAATGGGAGTCGATATCATTAGGTCTCCTGGTCGGATGTAATCATCCCAACACCTTATTTTTTTCACAAATTTGAGAGCGGAATCTCAAATCATATCAAAAATAGACTTCAAGAGCACGTATAGAAATAGTCCAATTCCGAAACTATGTCACCTGAAACTTGCTCATAAAAACATCATTCCACAAAAACTGTGTGCGCTATCGCAGATAACTGCCTAATTTTGCGCGAGATCACTCATCCTCACGCTTCCTCCCGGCAGAAAGCGGCAGGGGATGAGTTTTTGCCCCTCGCCTGATGGCACACTGGTCAAAAATGCCGCGACAGGAAAAAGGAATGAAACGTACCGCATTAGCCTTTCTGATGTTACCCGCACTGGCGCATGCCGACTGGTCATCGCCGGGGTTTAGCGCATTTAGCGCCGAAGGCACCGGGGTCTTCACCAGCCAGGCAAAGCTTGCGAAGGGTACGCGTCCTCTGACGCTGAGTTTTGACAAGACGTGCTGGCAGCCTGCGGACGCGATAAAACTCAATGAGATGCTGTCGCTCAAGCCCTGTGACGGCACGCCGCCGCAGTGGCGCCTTTTTCGCGACGGTGACTACCAGATGCGGATTGATACCCGCTCCGGCACGCCCACCCTGCTGCTGACGATTCAGAGTGCCGCAGAACAGCCGGTTGCAAACGTCATCCGCCAGTGTCCGAAGTGGGACGGTAAACCGCTGTCGCTGGACGTCAGCAGTACCTTCCCGGAAGGCTCCGTGGTGCGCGACTACTACAGTAAACAGACGGCGACGGTGCAGAATGGAAAAATAACCCTGCAGCCAGCCGCCAGCAGTAACGGCCTGCTGCTGCTTGAGCGCGCCGAAACCGACAAGCCTGCGCCGTTTAGCTGGCAAAACGCCACCGTCTATTTTGTGCTGACCGACCGTTATGTGAATGGTGACCCGGGCAACGACAACAGCTACGGTCGTCATAAAGACGGTATGCAGGAGATTGGCACCTTCCACGGCGGGGATCTCAAAGGACTTGCCGGCAAGCTCGATTATTTACAGCAGCTGGGAGTGAACGCACTCTGGATAAGCTCTCCGCTTGAGCAGATCCACGGCTGGGTAGGCGGTGGCACAAAGGGGGATTTCCCGCATTACGCCTATCACGGCTACTACACCCAGGACTGGACGAAGCTCGACGCCAACATGGGCACCGAAGATGATTTACGCCATCTTGTCGACGAAGCGCACAAGCGCGGGATCCGCGTTCTGTTCGATATCGTCATGAACCACGTTGGTTATGCCACGCTGGCAGACATGCAGGAATTTCAGTTTGGCGCCCTGTACCTTCAGGGTGATGAGCTGAAAAAGACGCTGGGAGAACGCTGGACGGACTGGAAGCCGGGCGCGGGCCAAAGCTGGCACAGCTTTAACGACTACATCAACTTTAGCGACAAAGCCGCATGGGAGAAATGGTGGGGCAAAAAATGGATCCGCACGGACATCGGCGATTACGACAACCCCGGCTTCGACGATTTGACCATGTCGCTGGCATTTCTGCCGGATCTGAAAACGGAATCCACGACGCCTTCCGGATTGCCTAACTTTTACCAACACAAGCCCGACACCCACGCGAAGGCCATCCCCGTATATACCCCGCGCGATTATCTGACCCACTGGCTCAGCCAGTGGGTACGTGACTACGGCATCGACGGTTTCCGGGTGGATACGGCGAAACACGTTGAGCTTGCGGCCTGGCAACAGCTGAAAGACCAGGCAAGTCAGGCGCTGGCCGCCTGGAAAGGGGCGAACCCGGACAAAAAGCTCGACAACGCACCGTTCTGGATGACCGGGGAGTCCTGGGGCCACGGAGTGATGCAAAGCGATTATTACCGCCACGGTTTTGATGCGATGATCAACTTTGACTATCAGGAGCAGGCGGCAAAAGCGGTGGATTGTCTGGCCGATATGGATCTCACCTGGCAGCAGATGGCGGAAAAGCTGCAAAGCTTCAACGTGCTGAGCTATCTCTCATCACACGATACGCGTCTGTTCCGCGAAGGGGGCCAGCGCGCGGCGGAGCTGCTTCTGCTGGCTCCGGGCAGCGTACAAATCTATTACGGTGATGAATCCGAGCGTCCGTTCGGTCCGACGGGTTCTGACCCATTACAGGGCACCCGTTCGGATATGAACTGGCAGGACGTCACGGGCAAGCAGGCCCTAACCGTCGCCCACTGGCAAACGCTGGGCCAGTTCCGCGCCCGCCATCCGGCGATCGGTGAAGGCAAACAAACCACGCTGTCGCTGAAAGAGGGATATGGCTTCGTGCGCGAGCATAATGGCGATAAGGTGATGGTGGTATGGGCAGGTAATCAATAATTCACCCCCTCACCCTAACCCTCTCCCCGCAGGGGAGAGGGAACCGCACGGCGCCGTCTTTTCCCCCTCTCCCTGTGGGAGAGGGTTAGGGTGAGGGGAAACCCACCAGAACTATTCACTACACAAATACACTTCCGCCCTATAAAACAACAAATCCGACCACATCACCCGATTTGCACCAGCACGGTGCTAGCGTTATGGTTACCCACTTTCAAAATAAGCTCGACAGATCACCTGCTATGACGTTTTCACTTTTCGGCGACAAATTTACCCGCCATTCAGGCATTACTCGCCTGATGGAGGATCTCAACGACGGGCTGCGCACACCGGGCGCAATCATGCTCGGCGGCGGAAACCCGGCTCAAATCCCGGAGATGAATACCTATTTCCAGACGCTGCTCGCTCAGATGCTGGAAAGCGGCAAAGCAACCGATGCGCTTTGCAATTACGACGGCCCGCAGGGTAAAACCGAACTGCTGGCACTCCTCGCCGAAATGCTGCGTGACGAGCTGGGTTGGGATATCGAACCACAGAATATTGCACTGACAAACGGCAGTCAGAGCGCGTTTTTCTACTTGTTTAACCTGTTCGCAGGGCGTCGCGCCGACGGCACTACCAAAAAAGTGCTGTTCCCGCTGGCACCGGAGTATATCGGCTACGCCGATTCCGGCCTGGAAGAGGATCTGTTCGTCTCTGCGCGCCCGAACATCGAGCTGCTGCCGGAAGGCCAGTTCAAATATCACGTCGATTTTGAACACCTGCATATTGGTGAAGAGACGGGCATGATCTGCGTATCGCGCCCGACTAACCCAACGGGCAACGTGATCACCGACGACGAACTGATGAAGCTGGATGCGCTGGCGAATCAGCACGGCATTCCGCTGGTGATCGATAACGCCTACGGCGTGCCGTTCCCGGGCATTATCTTCAGCGAAGCACGTCCGCTGTGGAACCCGAACATTGTCCTGTGCATGAGCCTCTCTAAGCTGGGTCTGCCGGGCAGCCGCTGCGGCATCATCATCGCCAACGAGAAAATCATCACCGCCATTACCAATATGAACGGCATTATCAGCCTTTCACCGGGCGGCATTGGCCCGGCGATGATGTGTGAAATGATTAAGCGCAACGACCTGCTGCGTCTGTCCAATGACGTGATCAAGCCATTCTATTACCAGCGCGTTCAGGAGACGATTGCGATACTTCGCCGCTACCTGCCGGAAGAACGCTGCCTGATCCACAAACCTGAAGGAGCAATTTTCCTGTGGCTGTGGTTTAAGGATTTGCCTGTCACCACCGAACTGCTCTACCAGCGCCTGAAAAAGCGCGGCGTTCTGATGGTACCGGGCGATTATTTCTTCCCGGGACTGGATAAGCCGTGGCCGCATACGCACCAGTGCATGCGCATGAACTACGTACCCGATCCGGAAAAAATCGAAGCGGGTGTTAAAATTCTCGCCGAAGAAATTGAAAAAGCCTGGCGCGAAGGCAATTGTTAAATATTAAGGCTCTTCGGATGAAGAGCCTTATTTTTATCGTGATCTATATATTTTATAAAGGATATATCCTTCTGCTTTATTTCCCTATTATTTAAAGGGATTACTTAGGATAATTCCTGTTGTTTTAATGGCACTATAGTAATTCAAAAATAATTAAGTAGACATTAAATAATAACTTAATTAACTCATTGTTATATAAGATTTAAAAACAAACAACGCTGGTAAAAAAATATCCTCGAAGCGAGTCTGTGTGCATTTTTAAAATACTGCATATACTCACTAATACGCCGCTCGGCGTTCTATTGCGTGGAGTATTTTTATGCTACCTAATAATGCTAGTCGCATCAGCGTAATTGCTGCTGCGGTACTGCTCGCGTTCTCTCTTTCTGCCTGCAGTGGAAGCGGTGGCGGATCTCACTCAACAGCCAAAAATAACCCTGCAACCGGAAGTAATACCGGCTCGGGTGATGGAAGTGGCACAACGGCTAACAATGGTGGTTCAGGCAGTAACGGATCTGGCTCAGGTTCAGGGACAGGCTCGGGCTCAGGAACGGGAACCGGAGGTAACGGCAGCGGAGGAACCGGAACGGGCAGTGGCGGCACAACCACTGCAGGCGTGAATACTGTGCTGGGTGATGCCGGTAAAACGGTGACCAGCGTCGGCTCTACGGTGGACAGTCTGGGAAGCCAGATCCCGACAAATAATCCTGTCACATCAACCGTTTCAACCACCGTCAGCGGTGTTGGCAGTGCCGTCTCTACCGTGGGAACAGGCGTCACCTCCGGCATTGGCGATCCGGGCAACGCGAACGGTGTTGGTACGACGGTTCAGGGCGTGACCACGTCGGTCACCTCCTTGGGCAATACCGTCTCTACGGTAGGCACGGGCCTGGCAAGTTCGACATCGGGAACACCGGTTAGCGGCGTAACAGGCCTGACGGGCAGCGTGGTAAACAGTACCGGGCAGTTAGTCAGTAACACCGGCACAGGTTTAACCAACACGGTCAGTAGCCCTGCGGTAGCTCAGGTAACAACCGATACCACGACTGTGGTGAACAAGACGCTGGGCGGAGTACAAGGCGTGACGCAAAGCGTGGGCACCACAACAGGTCTGGGGACTCCGGTCAACGGCCTGCTGACGCAGGTAGGAAACACCGTGAGCGGCGTAGGCACCAACGTTAGCAGCAGTAATAGCGGGCTTAGCGGCGTAGGTCAGGTCGTTCAAAACGTCGGCCAGACGGTGACGGATACCGGTACGCTAGTGAAACCCGCCACCTCGACGACCGGAGGAGGATCAGGCTCTCTCACAGCTAATGCAACTGTGGCGGCCACGAACAACAGCCTGGGTGCGACGGTCAATACAACCCTCAATACCCTGACGTCGGGCGTTACCGCCAGCACAACAACACGTTAACCACCGGTCTACTGACGCCAAAACAGTAAAACGGTTATTGCCTTTCTGCGCCCCTGCTTCAGGGGCGCTTCGTACAGCGACACTCCCCCTAACCGGGAATGATGAACAGGGATAGCGCGATGAAAAACCATTTCCTTTTTTCGCTGACGGGGCTGGTTGTGTTGAGCATGGCCCGCGCCGATACACTGCCCTCTATTATTAACCCTGATAACCCGGCGCAAGTTTCTCGTAACGTTGCCCCAGAACAGACTGAGACCGTCCCACAGCCGAAAGTCAAAATAGAAAAACCGCAGTCAACGCTGACGCCTGAAACGCCCATTACCATTCATCACATTCAGTTTATTGGCGGCACGCGTTATCCCTTGCAGGAATTACTTAAACCCTTCAGGCCTTACGCCGGAAAAACCGTGCCGCTAAAAACGCTTACGGGGCTGGTAAATGATATTACGGCGCGCTACAAGGCCGACGGTTTTCCGCTCTCCTATGCCTGGCTGCCCGATAATAATTTCCAGCAGGGAAATATTAAAATTGTCCTGGTCGAAGGGTACGTGGCGCACAGCGACATAACCAGTAACAACCCCAATATCGCCGCGCGCCTTAAACGCTTGTCAGAAAAAATCATGGCGGAAAAACCGCTGTCTCAGGATACGTTCGATCGATATAGCCAGCTGATGACCCGCACCCCGAACGTTCCGGTCACGGCCAACGCGCAGCTGCCAACCAATATCTATGGCGCGGCGGCGATGCAGATAACCGGCAATGAGGAGCGGAGCTGGAATATCGCCTCCACGATCGACACCCGTAAAGGGCAAGATGTAATGATGCTGAACGGAACGCTCAGCAACCTGACAAGCTATGGCGATCAGCTTGGCGTGGCTACGCTTATACCGTTAGATAGCAACACGCGAAAAAACTATGTGGGTCTGAACTGGCAGCAGTTTTTAAACGATGAAGGGCTGACGATGCAGATCAAAGGCAGCTATTACCGTGAAAATCCGCGGGATTTTTCCCCCCTGCTCACTTTGCCCAATAATATTCAGGTCGATTCGAAGCAAAAAACCACGCAATACAACGGCGGCGTGACGTTTGGCTATCCATTGCTGCTGACGCAAAAATCACAAATTAATCTGACCAGCGGTTTTGATTATACCGACCGCCAGGATGACTATGCCCTGCAGGCCAGACTGCAGGGCAAAACCTACAGTCTGGACTCCGTCAACCAACACGCGCGTTATCCGGCGCTGGAAGTGGGTATCAATGGTGCGCATCAATTCACAACCGCCAGCATCAGCGGCAGACTCAACGTACGACAGGGTATTGATGCGATGGGTGCCGATATCGTCTCAGTCCCTAAACCCGATATTAATTTTACGCTCACAAAAAGCTATCTGGACGCTGCCTGGCTGTTTGCCGACAAATGGCGGCTATCAACATCATGGGAGGGAGACTGGTCAAATAACACGTTGCCAGAGCCCGAACGCGTTAGCTTCGGTGCCCAGCGCTTTGGCCGTGGATATCAGGACAGTGAAGCAAGCGGTGATTACGGCTATGGCGGGCAGGTAGAACTGCGCTATATCAAGATGCGAAAAGAGAGTACCTGGCTTGCCACCATCCAGCCCTATATCCTGGCCGATACCGCGCAAACCTGGTTTAACACGTCCGGTTTGCCTCATCAACGGCTCGGGTCAGTGGCTGCCGGGGTGATGATAGGCGATACGCGCCACTATAGCGTCACTGTGGAGGCGGCACGACCCGTCGGGGATGTTCCGACAGACAGTCGCAACAGGGACTGGCGCTACAGTCTGACGTTCACGTGGAATTTCAATAAAATGCAGTAAGCTTTTCAGCCCGAATCCTGGCAGGGTCAACGCAGCGTAACGCGTGGGTTGGACAGGCCTCCACGCAGGCCGGTCCGCCTTCGCGATGCAGGCATAAATCACATTTCAGCGCCTGCGCCTTATTTCCCTCCAGGCGCACCTGCATCGCCCCGTACGGACACGCCACCACACAGCTTTTGCACCCAATGCAGCGCGTCTGCTCAACGAGCCAGGCTCCCGCCGTACGGCTGATGGCATGGGTTGGACAGACGTTAGCACACGGCGCGTCCTCGCACTGATGGCAACCCACTGCCGTAGTGTATGAACTTCCCTTAACCACCCGAAGGCGGGGCGAAAAGGCATTAGCGGAGACGGCGTCCTGATGCGACACCGCGCAGGCCACTTCGCAGGTGCGGCACCCAATGCATTTTTCCGCATCCGCCATGATAAATCGGTTCATGTGTTACGCCTCGCGCACGTTAAAAGCCGGTTCTTTTGAGATAGCCGCTGGCGCTACCGTCGAAGTCAGAACGAATGTAAGCCGGATAAAACATAACGACTCCTGATATCCGTGCTTAATTCACGCCCGTCGCCAAATACGGGCGAGAGTGCCCGGTTTGATTTTCTTTAAGAATGATACACATGATGCACACCTTTATTGATGGCGCAGATCGCATTAGCGTATCAGGAATATTAATGAGGAAGCCATGACGGGAAGGGAAAACGGGAGATCGGTACCCTCAAATATGCCCGGCGGCGCTTCGCTTGCACGGGCCTACGTAAAACTGCGATGGCAGTCCATGTAGGCCGGGTAAGGCGAAGCCGCCACCCGGCTTTAGCGCATCAGAAACGCCAGGTCAGGCCGGTCATCAGCGCGAAGCTGTCGTCGCGGTCGATCATCGGGCTGTTCTTCACGTCGTCAGGCAATACGGTGTAGACCGCGCTGGCGTTAAGATACAGCTTCTGGGTTAACTGATATTTGGCCGCCAGGCCAACGTATGGCGTCCAGCTGTCACCGGCGGTGTATTCATCCAGACCTGAGCGGCGAGACTCGCTGCCGGATACGCCATAGTAGTAGTCGTTATAGCTTTCGTCGCTATAGAAAATACCGACAGAGGGCGTCAGGGTCAGGCGTTCCATCCTGATTGGACGGAAGTATGAAACCTCGCCGATCATACCGCCGCTTTCATCCGTGGCATCGCCCGAGACCGCCACTTTCAGCGAACCCCAGCTTTCGTGGCGGTAGTACGCGCCGCCGAGGAAGGCAGAAGCTTTACGCTCATCAAGCTTTTTCATCTGATGGTCGTCGTTGTCATCAGGATCGAAATGCAGCGGCATCCAGGATGCGGTCAGGCTGAGTTCATTTTTTGCGTCTTTCCACAGGATCCATCCGCCCGTGGTCTGGCGAACATAAAAGCTATCGCCTTCGTAGCTAATTAACGGTACTGCGGTAGTATTTTCGTTATAGCCTTTGTAAGGAGACTCATTAAATACAGCCCCCGCTCCTAGTGAAAAGTCACCGGCCATTGCTGAGGATGTTGCAAATAACGTGGCAGCGATGAGTAAATTGTATTTAATAGTCATTACATGTAATCCATTAAAATGCCAAACAAGCGAGGCGCATAATAATGGTTACAAATTTGCCAATGCAACGCTGCGGTTTATATAATATTATATACAAAATCATATAGATGGGTGTGCATGATGAATAAATTACAGCTAAAGCCGCGCGAGTTAAAAATTATATCCGTCATCGCAGCCACCCACAGCATTGGTGATGCCGCCGCCCTGCTGGGCATGGCGCAGGCCAACGTCAGTAAATATCTGTCTGATTTTGAAACGCGGGTTGGACTCAAGGTTTTTGAGCGCACCACGCGGCAGCTGGCCCTGACCCAGTTTGGGGAAGCGTTACTCCCGTACATTGATGCCACGCTGGATAAGAACAGTCAACTCGTTAATTTTATTGCTGATTATAAGCATGAAAAGCGCGGAAAGGTCACGATCTATGCCCCTACAGGTATCGTAACCTATCTCGCGCGCCACGTGATCCATCAGATAGAAGATATCGGTGACATCCGCATCTCCCTGAAAACCTATAACCTGGATCGGAATGAATATTCAGAAGGCGTTTCTTTTCCGGATGACTGCGACATTTTAATTACCTATGCGCCGCCGAAAGACGAAAGTCTGGTTGCCAGCGTGTTAACAAAATATTCTGTTACGGCATTCGCTACTGTAGAATATTTAAATAAACACCCCTTAACGGGACCTGAAGGTTTAATTAATCACTCCTGTATTCTCATTGATTCCATGCTGTTCGATGATGCAAACATCTGGCGTTTCCGCGTGCACGGCAGTGATAGCGTGCATGACTACCGGGTGACCGGTAATTATATTTGTGACAATACGCAGACGGCCCTGGAGCTGGCAAGAAATAATCTTGGGATTGTTTTTGCGCCAAAAGAGAGTCTGAAAAAAGAATTAACGCAAGGGATGCTGGTTCCCTGCTTCCCGCATCAGGAAGAGTGGTGGCTCGATCTGACGGCCATTTTCCGCAAACGCGAATACCAGCCCTGGCGCGTGCAATACGTTCTGGATGGCGTTCTGAACTGCCTGCGCCAGCAAATTGCTCAGGCCGCCCATGGACGGCCTGAGCTGGGCGATTAGAACAGCCCCAGCGGTTTATCGGAGTAGCTGACCAGCAAACATTTCGTCTGCTGATAATGTTCCAGCATCATCTTGTGGGTTTCACGCCCGATGCCCGATTGCTTATAACCGCCAAATGCCGCGTGCGCAGGATAGGCGTGGTAGCAGTTGGTCCAGACGCGCCCGGCCTGAATGCCTCTGCCCATTTTATAGGCCAGATTACCGTTGCGGCTCCAGACGCCGGCTCCCAGGCCATACGGCGTGTCGTTGGCAATCTCCAGCGCCTCCTCCATCGTTTTGAAGGTGGTTACAGCCAGCACCGGTCCGAAAATTTCCTCCTGGAAGACGCGCATGTTGTTCTGACCGAACAGGATCGTTGGCTCCAGATAATACCCTTCCTGCAGATCCCCACCGAGCACCTTACGGCGACCGCCGGTCAGAATATCCGCCCCCTCTTTCTTGCCGATATCGATGTAGTTGAGGATGGTTTCCAGCTGTCCGTGCGAGACCTGCGCCCCCATCTGCGTGACGTTATCGAGCGGGTTACCGCTGCGGATAGACTCGACGCGGCGAATGGCCCGCTCCATAAAGCGCTCATAGATGGACTCCTGCACCAGCGCGCGGCTTGGGCAGGTGCAGACTTCGCCCTGGTTAAACGCAAACAGCGCAAACCCTTCCAGGGCTTTATCGAAGAAGGCATCCTCTTCCTCCATCACGTCCGCGAAGAAGATGTTCGGGGATTTCCCGCCCAGCTCCAGGGTCACGGGAATGATGTTCTGCGTGGCGTACTGCATAATCTGCTGGCCCACTTCCGTCGACCCGGTAAACGCCACTTTAGCGATCCGTTTCGAGGTAGCCAGATATTCCCCTATCTCACCGCCCGCACCGTTGACCACGTTAATCACGCCAGGCGGCAGAAGATCGCCAATGATTTCCATCAGCAGCAGCACCGAGAGCGGGGTCAGACGCGCCGGTTTAAGCACAATGCAGTTCCCGGCCGCCAGCGCGGGCGCCATTTTCCAGCTCGCCATCAGCAGCGGGAAGTTCCATGGAATGATTTGCCCGACGACGCCCAGCGGCTCGTGGAAGTGATACGCCACGGTGTCGCTGTCAACCTCGCTTATTCCGCCCTCCTGAGCGCGAATGCAGGAGGCAAAATAGCGGAAGTGGTCGATGGCAAGCGGCACGTCTGCCGCCATCGTTTCCCGGATAGGCTTGCCGTTATCCCAGGTTTCCGCCGTCGCCAGCAGCTCCAGATTCTGCTCCATCCGGTCGGCGATTTTGAACAAAATAGCCGCGCGGTCCTGAACGGAGGTGTGGCCCCATTTATCTTTCGCTTTGTGCGCCGCATCCAGCGCCAGATCGATATCGCGCTTGCCGGAGCTGGCTATTTCGCACAGCGGCTGGCCGGTTACGGGGGTCAGGTTGGAATAGTATTCGCCGTCGACGGGAGCTACCCAGTCGCCGCCAATAAAGTTGTCATAACGAGGCTTCAGCTTGAGGGGAAAACCATACTCGCCGGGCTGGATACGCGATGAGGGAGGATTGTTTGTCATGACCGTCTCCTTGCTGTTGGTGTACATCAAGGGTAGTTCCGGCTGGCGATTTTCTCGCCAACCGGTAACGGCTTTACGACGGGGGTCACGGAGTTTCAGGAAATAATAACGAATCGCGCAATAAATGATCGTTACCGCGACGGCGGGTAAAGCCGATGCGGTTGAAATACTCCAGGATCTGAATCGCCAGCTTGCGGCCCACGTTCAGCCGGTCGCGGAAATCGGCTGCGCAGGTAGAGCCCCGCTCCTGATCCAGCTCGCGGATCAGGTTCGCAAACGCCACAATGCGATCGTTACGGTAATAACGATCTTTCACGATCGCGACTATCAGCCCCTGCTGCGCCGCATGGCGCAATACCTGACGCATCACCTGCTCGTCGGTATTCGTTTCGCGGGCCAGATCGCGAACCCACCACGGCTCATCGCCAAACAGCGAGGCCACTTTTTGCCATACTGCCTCTTGCTCAGCGGTGAACCCGGCCTTGTGATCCGGAAGATGCAGCCAGCCGTGGTGGCTTTTGATCGCCCCGCTTTCGCGCATGTTTTCAATCAGCAGCAGCACCAGCGCATCGTCTTCCATCGGCAGCGCCATGCGCCGCAGACGCTCACGGCCCGGGCCAGGCTCATCCTGATGCTGTTCATGGTATGTTGCGAGCGTGCTTAGTATCTTACGCTGCCAGTTCGCAGCAACCGGGGCGTTTAGCAGACTGTTTCCAGCCTGAATAAAGCCCGGCTGCTGGGCCAGCAGGCGTAACCCTTCCTCGCTCAGCTGGCGTGCCCATGCAAAATCACGCAGGCTCACCGCACCGCGCTCAAGATGCACCCGCAGCGCGGCGTTATCATCGCTGGCCTGTGCCAGCGCTGCCAGCCACTGCAGATATTCAGGCTTACGCTTGCCGCGTCGCGGCGGATTCAGCGCGACCACCCGTGCCCCGGCCAGCGTTTCCCGCGCGGAAATATCACGCAGAACCAGACGATCGTTGTCTGCAAGCCAGAGCGGTGAATCGAATACCAGTTCGGCAAGATCGTTTTCCAGCAGCGACACGCGCCCGGTGATATGGCTGGCCGCGTGGTGAATATGCAGCGGCTGCCATTGGGTCAGGGGCACGTTTGTCTGCAGGGAGACAATGACGCGTTCAGACGGCTCAGGCGGGGCATCGGCCAGCAGCCAGTCCCCGCGGTTAAGCTGCTCTTTTTCCGCATCCCCGGCAATGTTCAGCGCGATCCGCTGCCCGGCATGAGCACGCTCCGCGGGCTGGTTTTGCGCATGTAAGCCGCGCACGCGCATCGGTTTGTTAACGCCCGTCAGCCAGAGCGTATCACCTACGTTCACTTCACCGCTCAGCGCCGTACCGGTCACCACCAGCCCCGCGCCTTTGACGGTAAACGCCCGGTCAATTGCCAGACGGAAGCGGTGATGGCTGGCGTGGTCACGCGACGAAAGCTGCTGTAAGTGGTGGCGAAGTTCATCGATACCGCGCCCTTCTGTCGCCACGGTGACAAAAAGCGGTGCATCGGCAAAACCATACTCCTGCAAGGTCGCCTGTACCGCTTCGCGCACTTCGCTGACGCGAGCGTCATCCACGCGATCGGCTTTGGTCAGCGCCACGGTCAGCTGCGGGTTACCGGTCAGCTGCAGGATCGCCAGGTGCTCACGGGTTTGCGCCATAACGCCATCATCGCAGGCCACCACCAGCAGGGCATGATCGATGCCCCCCACGCCCGCCAGCATGTTGGACAGAAACTTTTCATGCCCCGGAACATCAATAAAACCCAGCACGCGACCATCAGGCTGGGGCCAGTAGGCATAGCCCAGATCGATGGTCATGCCGCGCTTTTTCTCTTCCGGCAGGCGGTCGGCGTTTATGCCGGTAATCGCCTGCAGCAACGTGGTTTTTCCGTGGTCGACATGACCGGCGGTGGCAATAATCATTTCAACAACATCTCCAGAAATCGCTCTTCATCTTCAAGGCAGCGCAGATCCAGCCACATTCGGCCATCGTAAATCCGCCCGATAACCGGCGCGGGAAGGCCACGCCAGCGCGACGACAGGGCTTCAAGGTGGCTGCCGCGCCCGTCACGCGGGGTGAACGTGAGCGCTTCACTCGGCAGCCTGTCCACCGGCAGCGAACCGCTGCCAATCTGCGACTGGCAGGGTTCAATGCGAACGTCAAAATCGGGGTAGTGCGGGGCAATGCGCGGCAGCAGTAATTCGGCCTGGGCGCGAATCGAAGCGGCATCGCGGGTTAACAGACGCAGCGTGGGGAGGCGGTCGGCCAGTTTCTCCGGATGGAGATAAAGCCGCAGCGTCGCCTCCAGCGCGGCAAGCGTCATTTTATCGGCTCGCAGGGCGCGCTTGAGCGGATGCTGCTGCAGCTTCGCAATCAGCTCGCGCTTGCCGACGATAATCCCGGCCTGCGGCCCGCCCAGCAGCTTGTCGCCGGAAAAGCTGACCAGGCTAACGCCTGCGGCAATCATCTCTTGCGGCATCGGCTCTCTCGGCAGCCCGTAAAGGCTCAGATCCACCAGCGAGCCGCTGCCGAGATCGGCAATCACCGGAATATTCAGTTCGCGGCCAATCGCCGCCAGCTCTGCCTCTTCAACCGTTTTGGTGAAGCCTTCAATATGGTAATTGCTGGTGTGGACCTTCATCAGCAGGGCGGTATTTTCATTCACCGCCGCGCGATAATCTTTCGCATGGGTACGGTTAGTGGTGCCCACTTCATGTAGCGTGCAGCCCGCCTGGCGCATCACGTCCGGAATACGAAACGCCCCGCCAATCTCCACCAGCTCGCCGCGGGAAACCACCACCTCTTTGCCGCTGGCGGTGGCCGCCAGCATCAGCAGCACCGCTGCGGCGTTGTTATTCACAATGCAGGCATCTTCCGCGCCGGTCAGCTGGCACAGCAGGTCCGCCAGCGCCCGGTCACGATGCCCGCGACCGGCGCCGTCCAGATCGTACTCCAGCGTCACGGGCGCCCGCATGGCCTGCACAACCGCCGCAACCGCCTCTTCCGCCTGCTGCGCGCGGCCCAGGTTGGTATGCAGCACGGTACCGGTCAGGTTAATCACCGGGCGTAATGCGCTTTGCGCTTTCTCATCCAGCCGGTGCTCAACTTCCTGCTCCCACGCCGCGCACCAGTCGGGCAAGGCGTTTTCTGCCTGAATAGCGCATCGGGCTTCGTCCTGAAGCAGGCGTAACATCTCCACCGTCGCGGTATGGCCAAAACGCTCAACGGCAGCATGAATGCGGGGCTCGCGAAGGAGACGGTCGGTAGCGGGGATCTGGCTGTACAGCGAATGATGAGTAGTCATGAAAGCGCCTGGCGAGTAAATATCTTCCCCCCTCCCGACGGGAGAGGGAGTTAACATGTGGAGGGATTGTACCGCCTCCGACGCCGAAGTGTTATAACCCGCGTCAAGCCTTTGGCGGTTCGGTACGGGCAAAGCTCTCGCGGCTAAAAAGCGTGTCTGCCAGTTTCACCAGCAGCGGACGGTCGACGCACCAGCCAGGGGAAACCCGGCGGAAGTTGAGATAGCCGATGGCGCAGGCGATAGCGATAGTTGCCAGGTTCAGGCTGTCGGTTTGAATTTTGCCCTCCCGGATAAGCTGTTCGCACCTGTCCAGGCTGCGGCTGATTTTTTCCCGCTGGCGTAACAGTTCCGTTTCCGACTGCTGGGCGACGGGCCTTGCCTGTTCACGCACGGAGGTTAACGCCGCATCCATAATGCCATCGGCCAGGGCTTCAATTTGCTTCACCGCCAGCGCCGCTTTTGGGTCAGCCGGCAGCATTGCCGGGGCAACGCCCAGCAGCTCGATATACTCCGCAATAATCGGGGAATCGAACCAGTATTCGCCCTCGTCCGTCACCAGCGCCGGGACTTTCCCCAGCGGGTTGTACTGCGCGACGCCGTTTTCAGCGTTGTAGGGCTGTTCATTGATGAATTCAAATTCAATCCCTTTCTCCAGCAGGAGAATCGAGATTTTTCGCACGAAGGGACTGGTGTAGCTACCGATGAGTTTCATTGCCTGATCCTTGATGCCGGAAAAAAGTCAGTATGGATCAAGCGATGAAAAAAGGGCAGGTACGCGTGTCGCATTCCTGCCCTGGAAGGATTAGTGATCGAGGTAGAGGTAGTGCATCCAGCTGGTCATGCGCAGCAATACTTTACGCATCACCGAGACGTGGGCGAAATGGTCCGAGTAGACCGCCACCTGGGCATAGATACCGTCTGGCAGCGCATCGACCTCCGCATTCGGATCCAGCTCAATCGTACCCAACACGCCGTCCGTTCCCGGCACCACCGTCAGCGACTGCAGCGCGCCCTGCGCCTGATAGGAGCCTCCCGGCACCACCGGCAGAATACTGGTGAGTTTACCGGTAAACACCTGGCCCGGCAGCGCGTTAAACACCACCTCCGCTTCATCGCCCGGCTTCAGACGCAGCAGCGAGTTCTGACGGAACTGGGCCACGATCTGACGCTTCTGTTCAGGAATAAAGACCATCACCGGACGCAGCGGCAGCGCGGCGGCGTACGTCCCCGGACGGATCAGCACCTGGGTGATGTAGCCATCGCTTGGCGCACGGACCACGGTCTGATCCAGGTTGTATTTGGCTTCAGCAAGCTGCGCGCGTAAGGAGGCAATCTGCGACTGCTCGCCGTTCACCATGCTGTCCAGCTGGCTTTGAATCTGCGTCTGTTCGGCAACGGAGCCTTTCACCATCGCATCCTGTGCGAGATAATTTTGCCGCGCGTTGTCGATATCGCTTTCAGAAAACGGATTCACCTTTGCCTGGCTGCCTTTCAGGTAGCGCTGATAATCTTTAAACAGACGATCGCGTTCAGCCGACACGCGGGTGGTATTGGCGACCGCTTCCGAAAGCTGCGCTTTCAGATTGTCGATATTGTGCGTTGCGGTCACCAGGTCGGCCTGGAGTCTGTCGACGCGCGCCTGGTAGCGGCCCGGATCCAGTTTAAATAACACTTCGCCTTTTTTAATTAGCTGGTTATTTTTATCGGTCACTTCACTGACCACCCCGGTAACCTGCGGCGTAATTGGAATAGAAATAACCGCCTTTTGCGCCGTAAAGGTGTACGGATGGTTATAGTTCATTAACAGAATAAGTCCGGCAACAATAAACACCCCGCCTAATGTCGCGGTGGCAAGCGTCCACTGGTTTACCGGAATACGGAATATTTTAAAAATCACCCAGGCAAATGCCACATAGGTCAAAATAATTAACAGATCCATGATTAGCGCTCCAGCGTGTTTTTATCAGCGGCGGGCTGTACCGCGGCCAGCTTTTGTTCTAATTCGGCCACGCGTTTGGCCAGCGCATCCATGCCCGGAACCTCATCAGGCTTGGTGATGTGGTTTTGCATCCCCCAGCCGCGATCTTCACGGTACAGCGTGGCCCATATCCACAGGAACGGCCAGATGGCATGGAGCGTAAACAGGCTAATCCAGCCTGCCGTGTGAATCGCATCGGCATGCGGATGGTTTCGCTTTTTGGCCATATTATAAGGAATGTCATGGATGGCGATGATTCCATAAAAGAGAACCAGAAATACAAAAATCAATACGCCCAGCGCAAAATAGTTGAGAAACATATTCTCCTCACTTAAACAACGTCAACTCATTTAATTAATAAAACAGTACGCAACCTAATTAATTTATTTTGAAATACAGAAGGTATACTGGTTATTTCAGAGCCGGGGAGTATCGTTTTTTATAATATCTCCGTGCAAGTTTATAAGCGTGTCAAAATATATCCTGAATAATAATATACTTAACCTTACAATATGAGCGTAATCCACCTTTTAACTTTTCGCCATACCACACTTCAAAAGTGGTTTTTTAGCTTAACGTGTCGCGCTATGCCATCCTGACGCCGAATCGCTAAGCAGAGTTTGCCGCCGATCGCAGCCGGAGAAATCTGCATAAAAATATTTTGTGAAATCAGTCACAATCCAGAAACAAACCCACAAAACCAAATCGTGACAACCATCACAGAAAAGGGTGGTTTTTGCCGCATTTCTCGCCGTCGTATTTTTTTTGCCCACCTTTTTTGTGACTAAGATCACCTCATTGACATCCACACCCCCTACCTTTACGTGATGTGCATCACACAAATTTTCGCTGTCTGGACAGTTGAACGATTCAGTGCCAGATTTCACAGCATCAGAACAGGGCCCGGCTACCTCTGCCGCCTCATTAACAATAAACCTCGGGCCGCAAGCCTAAGCGTAAACAGAAGAAGGGGTGTTTTATGTCATCCGATTTCAAGATCAAAGTTCAAAGCTTTGGTCGTTTCCTCAGCAACATGGTGATGCCAAATATCGGCGCGTTTATCGCGTGGGGTATCATCACTGCATTGTTCATTCCGACAGGGTGGTTGCCTAACGAAACGCTGGCGAAACTTGTTGGCCCAATGATTACCTATCTCCTGCCGCTGCTCATCGGTTTCACCGGTGGTCGTCTGGTGGGCGGTGACCGTGGTGGCGTAGTGGGTGCCATCACGACCATGGGTGTTATCGTCGGTGCGGATATGCCGATGTTCCTCGGTGCAATGATTGCCGGTCCTCTGGGCGGCTGGGCGATTAAGAAATTCGACGTCTGGGTTGATGGTAAGATCAAATCCGGCTTCGAAATGCTGGTGAACAACTTCTCTGCGGGCATCATCGGGATGATCCTCGCGATTCTGGCGTTCCTCGGCATTGGCCCAGCGGTTGAAGTGCTGTCCAAAATTCTGGCGGCAGGCGTTAACTTTATGGTGGCGCACGACATGCTGCCGCTGGCGTCTATCTTTGTTGAACCGGCGAAAATCCTGTTCCTGAACAACGCCATCAACCACGGTATCTTCTCGCCGCTGGGTATTCAGCAGTCTCACGATCTCGGCAAGTCTATCTTCTTCCTGATTGAAGCCAACCCAGGTCCGGGTATGGGCGTACTGCTGGCGTACATGTTCTTTGGTCGCGGCAGCGCTAAGCAGTCTGCTGGCGGTGCGGCAATCATTCACTTCCTGGGCGGTATCCACGAAATTTACTTCCCGTACGTGCTGATGAACCCACGCCTGATCCTGGCCGTTATCCTTGGCGGTATGACCGGCGTGTTCACCCTGAGCGTGCTGGGCGGCGGTCTGGTGTCTCCAGCTTCTCCGGGTTCTATCCTGGCGGTGCTGGCGATGACGCCAAAAGGGGCGTACTTCGCGAACATCGCGGCCATCTGTGCGGCCATGGCAGTCTCCTTCGTGGTCTCTTCTATCCTGCTGAAAACCAGCAAAGTGAAAGAAGACGACGATATTGAAGCGGCGACCCGTCGTATGCACGACATGAAAGCCGAATCCAAAGGCGCGACCCCGCTGGCGGCTGGCGATGTGTCTAACGACCTGAGCCACGTGCGTAAAATCATCGTTGCCTGTGACGCCGGTATGGGTTCCAGCGCAATGGGTGCAGGCGTGCTGCGTAAGAAAGTGCAGGATGCGGGCCTGACCAACATCTCCGTCACCAACAGCGCCATTAACAGCCTGCCGCCGGACGTTGACCTGGTCATCACGCACCGCGACCTGACCGAACGCGCCATGCGCCAGGTGCCGCAGGCACAGCACATCTCGCTGACCAACTTCCTCGACAGCGGCCTGTACACCAGCCTGACCGAACGTCTGGTTGCGGCGCAGCGTCACGAAGACAACGAAGTGAAAGTGCGCTCAAGCCTGCAGGACAGCTTTGACGAAAGCAACGCCCACCTGTTCAAACTGGGTGCGGAAAACATCTTCCTCGGTCGCACAGCAGCAACCAAAGAAGAAGCGATTCGCTTTGCCGGCGAGCAGCTGGTGAAAGGCGGCTACGTTCAGCCTGAATATGTCGACGCAATGCTGGAACGCGAAAAACTGACGCCAACCTACCTGGGCGAATCCATCGCGGTGCCGCACGGTACGGTTGAAGCGAAAGATCGCGTCCTGAAAACCGGCGTCGTATTTTGTCAGTATCCGCAGGGCGTGCGCTTCGGTGAAGAAGAAGACGACATCGCCCGTCTGGTGATTGGTATCGCCGCTCGCAACAACGAGCACATTCAGGTGATTACCAGCCTGACCAACGCGCTGGATGATGAATCTGTCATTGCGCGTCTGGCGAGCACCACCAGCGTGGAAGAAGTCCTGGCACTTCTTAACAAATAAGTTCTCTTCCCTCTCCCCTCTGGGGAGAGGGCTAGGGTGAGGGGAAAAAGTTCCTCACCCCAGCCCTCTCGGGTAAAAACATTGATGAAGGTTAACACTATGAAAGCATTACATTTTGGCGCAGGTAATATCGGTCGTGGTTTTATCGGTAAACTGCTGGCAGACGCGGGCATTACGCTGACATTCGCCGATGTGAATCAGGTGGTCCTGGATGCCCTGAATGCGCGTCATAGCTATCAGGTCCATGTAGTCGGTGAAAACGAGCAGGTTGAGACGGTATCCGGCGTCAACGCGGTCAGCAGCATCGGGGAAGACGTTATCGACCTGATCGCCAGCGTCGATCTGGTCACCACGGCCGTGGGTCCGGTCGTCCTTGAGCGCATCGCCCCTGCGGTTGCGAAAGGCCTGGCAAAACGTAAAGCGCAGGGCATCGACGCTCCGCTGAACATCATCGCCTGTGAAAACATGGTGCGCGGCACCACGCAGCTGAAAGGCCACGTGCTTAACGCTGTAGCAGACGAAGACAAAGCCTGGGTTGAAGCGCACGTTGGGTTTGTGGATTCCGCCGTGGATCGCATCGTTCCGCCGTCTGAATCCGCCACCAACGACCCGCTGGAAGTGACCGTGGAAACCTTCAGCGAGTGGATCGTGGATAAAACCCAGTTTAAAGGCGCCCTGCCGACCATTCCGGGAATGGAATTAACCGATAACCTGATGGCATTTGTCGAACGCAAACTCTTCACGCTGAACACCGGGCATGCTATAACCGCGTACCTCGGAAAATTGGCCGGTCATCAGACCATTCGTGACGCGATCCTCGATGAGAAGATCCGCGCGGTGGTGAAAGGGGCAATGGAAGAGAGCGGCGCGGTGCTGATCAAACGCTACGGTTTTGATGCTGATAAACACGCAGCATACATCCAGAAAATCCTCGGTCGCTTTGAAAATCCGTATCTGAAAGATGACGTTGAGCGCGTGGGCCGTCAGCCTCTGCGCAAACTGAGCGCGGGCGACCGTCTGATTAAGCCGCTGCTGGGCACGCTGGAATACGGCCTGCCGCACGCCAACCTGGTGAAAGGGATTGCCGCCGCGATGCACTACCGCAGCGAGCAGGACCCACAGGCGCAGGAACTGGCTCAGCTGATTGATGACAAAGGCGCGCAGGCTGCGCTGGCGCAGATTTCCGGTCTGGACGCCAACAGCGACGTGGTTGTGGAGGCGGTTAACGCATACAACGCAACCAAATGATGCACAGTGCGGCGCAGGTTAACCTGCGCCCAGATAATAGATTGTCAGATATGCAGGCAATAATGGAACAAACCCAGGCCTTTGAAAATCGTGTGCTTGAGCGTCTGAATGCTGGCAAAACCGTACGAAGCTTCCTGATTGCCGCCGTCGAATTACTGACCGAGGCGGTGAATATCCTGGTGCTTCAGGTGTTTCGCAAAGACGACTACGCGGTAAAGTATGCTGTAGAACCGTTACTGGACGGAGACGGACCGCTGGGCGATTTATCCGTGCGTTTAAAGCTGATTTATGGTCTTGGCGTGCTCAACCGACAAGAGTATGAAGATGCGGAGCTGTTAATGGCGCTGCGCGAAGAGCTCAATCATGACGGTAACGAGTACACCTTTACCGATGATGAGATCCTGGGGCCCTTCGGCGAGCTGCACTGCGTCAGCGCGCTCCCCCCTGCTCCGCATTTTGATAACAGCGACCCTGAGCTATACGCGATGCAAAAGCTGCGTTATCAACAGGTTGTCCGCTCCACGATGGTGCTCTCCCTGACTGAGCTGATTTCCCGAATCAGCTTAAAAAAAGCGTTTCAGAAGTAAGCCTGCTCACATTGGTGTATCCTTCCCTGTAAATTCCCCGTTTTCAGAGTTATTTGTCATGAAAGAAGTCGAAAAGAACGAAATTAAACGCCTGAGCGACCGTCTGGATCTGATCCGCCACCAGATGGCTGGCCTGTCACTGGTCGATTCCGCCGAGAAGTACGCCGAGCTGGAAAAAGAAGCCGCCACGCTGGAAACAGAAATCGAGCGTCTGCGCGAAGTGAAGGGCCAGAAGCTGAGCAAAGAAGCGCAGAAGCTGATGAACATGCCGCACCGCCGCGCGATCACCAAAAAAGAACAGGCCGACATGGGCAAGCTGAAGAAAAGCGTCCGTGGTCTGGTGGTGGTACACCCTATGACCGAGCTTGGTCGTGAAATGGGCCTGAAAGAGATGACGGGCTTTTGTAAGACCGCGTTCTGATACTTCCCCCCTCTTCCTGTGGGAGAGGGCCGGGGTGAGGGCATCAGGCCCCACCCTGCTTCAAATTGGCCCAACCAATCCCCCTTTTCTTTCTTCCCCGGTTCACAATTCCATTATTTTCGCTCACAAACTCATTGCCTGACCATAACATTTGGTTAACCATTCATTGTCATTAACCCTACAACATAACATTGGCAGGACCACTTTTACACAACCTGTGACGCAGAGTTGAGCGGAGACTCACCCGCAGCGCAGGCTGTCTGGTCCCCAGGAGACCTGCATGAGCCTCTGGCAACAAAACTACGACCCGGCCGGAAATATCTGGCTGTCGAGCCTGATCGCATCGCTTCCGATTCTGTTCTTCTTCTTTGCGCTGATTAAGCTCAAGCTGAAGGGCTACCTCGCCGCGACGTATACCGTTGCTATCGCCCTGATGGTGGCGCTGTTCTTCTATAAAATGCCGGTCGATCGCGCGCTGGCCTCCGTCGTCTATGGTTTCTTCTACGGCCTGTGGCCAATTGCGTGGATCATCATCGCGGCGGTCTTTGTCTATAAAATCTCGGTGAAAACCGGGCAGTTCGACATAATCCGTTCGTCGATTCTTTCCATCACGCCGGACCAGCGCCTGCAGATGCTGATTGTCGGCTTCTCCTTCGGGGCATTTCTGGAAGGTGCGGCAGGCTTTGGCGCACCGGTGGCGATCACCGCCGCGCTGCTGGTCGGGCTGGGCTTTAACCCGCTCTATGCCGCGGGCCTGTGCCTGATTGTGAACACCGCGCCGGTTGCGTTTGGCGCGATGGGTATTCCGATTCTGGTGGCCGGACAGGTCACCGGGCTGGACAGCTTCGAGATCGGCCAGATGGTTGGCCGCCAGCTGCCCTTCCTGACCATTATCGTCCTGTTCTGGATCATGGCGATTATGGACGGCTGGCGCGGCGTGAAGGAGACCTGGCCTGCGGTGATGGTGGCGGGCGGTTCGTTCGCTATCGCTCAATACCTCAGCTCGAACTTCCTCGGCCCGGAGCTGCCGGACATCATCTCTTCGCTGGTGTCGCTGGTCTGTCTGACGCTGTTCCTGAAACGCTGGCAGCCGGTGCGTATTTTCCGCTTCGCCGACATGGGCGCCTCGCAGGTTGATCAAACCCTGGCCCGTACGGGCTATACGGCAGGACAGGTGATCCGCGCCTGGTCGCCGTTCCTGTTCCTGACCGCAACGGTGACCCTGTGGAGCATCCCGCCGTTTAAAGCCCTGTTCGCCCCGGGCGGCGCGCTTTACGACATGGTGATTAACATCTCCGTACCGTTCCTCGACAAGATGGTCGCCCGTATGCCGCCGGTGGTGCACGCCGCTACGCCGTATGCCGCGGTCTATAAATTCGACTGGTTCTCCGCCACCGGTACCGCCATCCTGTTTGCCGCTATTCTTTCCGTGGTGTGGCTGCGCATGAAGCCTGCGGCCGCGGTGCAGACCTTTGCCGCGACCATTAAAGAGCTGATGCTGCCGATTTACTCCATCGGCATGGTGCTGGCGTTCGCGTTTATCTCGAACTACTCCGGCCTGTCATCGACGCTGGCGCTGGCGCTGGCCCATACCAGCCACGCCTTCACCTTCTTCTCGCCGTTCCTCGGCTGGCTGGGGGTGTTCCTGACCGGTTCCGATACCTCGTCTAACGCCCTGTTTGCCGCCCTGCAGGCAACGGCAGCCCAGCAGATTGGCGTGTCGGACGTCCTGCTGGTGGCCGCGAACACCACCGGCGGCGTGACCGGGAAAATGATCTCTCCACAATCCATCGCCATTGCCTGTGCGGCGGTGGGACTGGTCGGTAAAGAGTCGGATCTGTTCCGCTTTACCGTGAAACACAGCCTGATATTCACCTGCATGGTCGGGGTGATCACCACCCTGCAGGCCTATGTCTTAACCTGGATGATCCCATGATAGTGATGCCCAGACGCCTGTCCGACGAGATTGCCTCTCGCGTGCGGGCGCTGATTGAAGAACAACAGCTTGAAGCGGGCATGAAGCTGCCCGCCGAACGCCAGCTTGCCGCACAGCTTGGCGTGTCGCGCAATTCACTGCGCGAGGCGCTGGCGACGCTGGTCAGCGAAGGCGTGCTGGTGAGCCGTCGCGGCGGCGGCACTTTTGTGCGCTGGCAGCATGACGACTGGTCCGAGCAAAACATCGTGCAGCCGCTAAAGACGCTGATGGAGAACGACCCGGACTACAGCTTCGACATCCTTGAAGCGCGTCACGCCATCGAAACCAGTACCGCCTGGCACGCGGCCATGCGGGCAACCGACGCCGACAAAGAGAAACTCATCGCCTGCTTTGAGGCCACGCAAAGCAGCGACCCGGACATCGCCTCCCAGGCGGATGTCCGTTTTCACCTGGCGATTGCCGAGGCGTCGCACAACGTGGTGCTGCTTCAGACCATGCGCGGGTTCTTCGACCTGCTGCAATCCTCCGTGAAGCAGAGCCGCCAGCGCATGTATCTGGTTCCGCCGGTGTTTGCCCAGCTCACAGAACAGCACGAGGCGGTGCTCAACGCCATTCTGGCCGGTGATGCCGAGGCCGCACGCAAAGCGATGATGGCGCATCTCGGTTTCGTGCACACCACCATTAAACGATTCGATGAAGACCAGGCCCGACAGGCGCGTATTACCCGTCTGCCTGGCGACAGTGATATTTCCAGGGAGAACAAAGCATGATTATTTCAGCAGCCAGTGACTATCGCGCCGCGGCGCAGCGCATTTTGCCCCCGTTCCTGTTCCACTATATCGATGGTGGGGCGTATGCCGAATACACCCTGCGTCGCAACGTGGAAGATCTGTCGGAAGTGGCCCTGCGCCAGCGCGTGCTGAAGAATATGTCTGACCTGAGCCTTGAGACAAAGCTGTTCAACGAAACGCTCTCCATGCCCGTGGCGCTCGCGCCTGTAGGCTTATGCGGCATGTATGCCCGCCGCGGTGAAGTGCAAGCTGCCGCTGCGGCGGAGGCCAAAGGCATTCCGTTTACGCTTTCCACCGTGTCCGTCTGCCCGATTGAAGAGGTAGCACCGACCATCAAGCGCCCAATGTGGTTCCAGCTGTACGTCCTGCGCGATCGCGGGTTTATGCGCAACGCGCTCGAGCGAGCCAAAGCGGCGGGCTGCTCCACGCTGGTCTTTACCGTCGATATGCCAACGCCCGGCGCGCGCTATCGTGATGCCCACTCCGGCATGAGCGGCCCGAATGCTGCGCTCCGTCGTTACTGGCAGGCCGTGACCCACCCACAGTGGGCGTGGGATGTCGGCCTGAACGGTCGGCCTCACGATCTCGGGAATATCTCGGCTTACCTCGGTAAACCGACCGGGCTGGAGGATTACATCGGCTGGCTGGCGAACAACTTTGATCCGTCGATCTCGTGGAAAGACCTGGAGTGGATCCGCGAGTTCTGGGACGGCCCGATGGTGATCAAAGGGATCCTCGATCCGGAAGATGCCCGCGACGCGGTACGCTTTGGCGCAGACGGGATTGTGGTCTCTAACCACGGCGGACGCCAGCTTGACGGGGTGCTCTCTTCCGCACGCGCCCTGCCGGCCATCGCCGATGCGGTGAAAGGCGATATTGCGATCCTGGCCGACAGCGGCATCCGCAACGGGCTGGACGTGGTGCGCATGATTGCGCTCGGCGCCGACAGCGTGCTGCTGGGGCGCGCGTATCTGTATGCGCTGGCGACGGCGGGCCAGGCAGGGGTGGCGAATCTGCTCAACCTGATCGAAAAAGAGATGAAGGTGGCGATGACGCTGACAGGAGCAAGAACGATTAGCGAAATCAGTAAGGATTCCCTAGTGCAGGAGTTAAGCAAATTACCGGCGGCGCTGGCGCCACTTGCTCAGGGAAACGCGGCGTAAATTCTCCTCCGTTAATATACCTTTCTCACGCGCCCGATTTCCCCCTCGGGCGCTTTTTTACGCCAAAAATAACATCCAGATAACATATTGGATAAGAAAATTTGACATCCACCTGCCGTCCGCAATTGTATAGACAAGCAAATACAAGAACACAAAAACAACATCAGATCGGAGGGGAGCGTATGGCGTATTCAGGTAAGGTGGATATTCAGCAGGTGATCGATGAGAGTTCCTTTTCAGGGTTTCACTGGCTGCTCATTGTGCTGGGCTTTCTGGTTCTGGCGATCGATGGTTTTGATACGGCGGCGATGGGTTACATCGCGCCTACGCTGTCGGCAGAATGGGGGATACACAAACAGGATCTGGGGCCGGTGCTGAGCGCGGCGCTGCTAGGGCTGTCGCTGGGCGCGCTGATTGCTGGTCCGGTATCGGACCGGATGGGTCGCAAGCGCGTGCTGGTCTTTTCGTGCCTGTTCTTCGGCCTTGCGAGCCTGGGGACGGCCTGGGCGCAAAGTCTGAATACGCTCACGCTGTGGCGCTTTCTGACGGGCCTGGGCCTCGGTGCCGCAATGCCTAACGCCATCACGCTGATCTCGGAGTTTGCCCCCCAGCGCTGTCGCGCCATGGCGATTAATACCATGTACTGCGGCTTCCCTCTGGGTGCGGCGGGCGGCGGCGCGATCTCTTCCTGGCTTATCCCCCATCACGGCTGGCGAAGCGTGCTGCTGACTGGGGCGATTGCGCCGCTGATTTTAACGCTGCTGCTGGGGCTGTTTTTACCGGAGTCCGTGAAGTTTCTGGTGCAGCGCGGGAAAGACGTCATGCAGGTCCGCCGCATCGCCAGCCGGTTCGCCCGCAGCACGCTGGATAGCGTCACGGGCTTTTTCCTGGCGGAGGAGAAAGTCGCCTCTAAAAAAGGGAGCGTGTCGCAGCTCTTTTCCATGCCCTGGCTGCCCGGCACCCTGATGCTGTGGGTGACCTATTTTATGGGGCTGGTGATTTACTACGTCCTGCTAAGCTGGATGCCGACGCTGATGCAGGGGATGGGCTATGCTCTGGCGGAATCCGCCTGGCTCACCTCGCTGTTCACCTTCGGCGGCACCGCAGGCATTCTGCTCGCGGGCTGGATGATGGACCGCTGGGAAGCGCATAAAGTTGTCGCGTGTGGTTTCGTGCTGACAATGGGCCTAATTCTTTTACTGGGAATTGAGCATAACCATATCGCTCTGTTTGGCGGGCTGATTTTCCTGATGGGGATCGCGATGAACGGCGCGCAATCGGGCATGCAAACCCTGGCCGCCACCTTTTATCCTACCGAGTGCCGCGCGACGGGCATCGCCTGGATGCAGGGGATCGGCCGCTTTGGCGGCGTGGCGGGAACCATGACCAGCGCCCAGCTTCTCGCTATGCAGTGGCAGGCAGACAGTATTTTAATGATCCTCAGCGTTCCCGCTCTGGTGGCCGCTGCGGCAACCGTCTACAAAATGCTCTACAGCCGCTCGCAGGAACCCGGCGTCGCGTAGTTCCTCTCTTTTCTGCTATTCTGCCCCCGCAATTAAGGGGGCAGCATGCTTAACATCGTTTTATTCGAACCAGAAATTCCGCCAAATACCGGCAATATCATCCGCCTGTGTGCCAACACCGGTTTTCGTCTGCATATCATTGAGCCGATGGGCTTTACGTGGGACGACAAACGTCTGCGTCGCGCAGGGCTGGATTATCATGAATTTACCGCCGTCGTTCGCCATCACGATTACGCCGCGTTTCTGGAAGCCGAAAAGCCGCAGCGCATGTTCGCCCTGACCACCAAAGGCACGCCAGCGCATAGCGCCGTGAACTATCAGGCAGGTGACTATCTGATGTTTGGCCCGGAAACCCGCGGCCTGCCGGCCACGATCCTGGATGCCCTGCCCGCTGAGCAGAAAATCCGTATTCCGATGATGCCGGACAGCCGCAGCATGAACCTGTCGAACGCGGTGTCGGTGGTGGTGTATGAAGCATGGCGCCAGCTGGGGTATCCGGGCGCCATTCTCAGAAGTTAAATGCCGTCACCATACTCGAACGTATGGTGAATGCCGTTGAAGTGCTGATCCATGTCCATGGAAGGCTTATCGCTGTCTGGTTTACCGACGATGCGCGCCGGTACGCCAGCGGCGGTGGTATGCGGCGGCACGGGCTGGAGCACCACGGAGCCTGCGCCGATCTTCGCGCCGCGCCCGACTTCAATATTGCCGAGGATTTTGGCACCCGCGCCAATCATCACCCCTTCACGGATTTTCGGATGGCGATCGCCGCTGGTTTTACCGGTACCGCCCAGGGTAACCGACTGCAGGATCGAGACGTCATCTTCAATCACCGCCGTTTCCCCGACGACAATCCCGGTGGCGTGGTCGAGCATGATCCCGCGGCCAATCTTTGCCGCCGGGTGAATATCGACCTGGAACGTCACGGAAACCTGGTTTTGCAGGAAGATCGCCAGCGCGCGGCGGCCTTCATTCCACAGCCAGTGGCCGATGCGGTAAGCCTGCAGGGCGTGGAAGCCTTTCAGGTACAGCAGCGGCGTAGAATATTTATCGACCGCCGGGTCACGCGTGCGCACGGCCTGAATATCGCAGGCGGCAGAGGCGATCATTTCCGGGTCTGCGGCGTACGCCTCTTCCACCACTTCACGAATGGCGATAGCTGGCATGATCGAGGAAGCCAGCTTGTTGGCGAGCATATAGCTCAGCGCGCTGCCGAGATTTTCGTGCTTGAGTAGCGTCGCGTGGTAGAAACTGGCCAGCATAGGCTCGCAGTCGGCCAGCGCCCGGGCTTCGGCTTTAATATTGTTCCAGACGATATCCAGTTCTTCACACGGCATTGCTTACTCCAGACGATAGTTAATGACCAGCCAGTTCTGCGCTGGCTGGGTCATTCAGGTGACAACGGTTCCGACTAGTTACTGCTGCGCTCGTCCTTGCGCGCACGACCTAATAAGGTCAATGCTGCCTCGCGCGCATTTTTTCCGCAATACAATACCTGATAAATTTCCTCGGTTATTGGCATTTCGACACCGAAACGGTGCGCCAACTCGCGGACTTCTTTGGTATTGCGGTAGCCTTCAACCACCTGACCAATCTTCTCCTGCGCGCCTTTAACATCGCTGCCCTGTCCGAGCATCATGCCAAAGCGGCGGTTACGAGACTGGTTGTCGGTACAGGTCAGCACCAGGTCGCCCAGGCCAGCCATTCCCATAAAGGTGGCCGGATCGGCACCCAGCGCTTCGCCCAGGCGGGACATTTCGGTCAGTCCTCGGGTGATCAGCGCCGTACGCGCATTGGCACCAAAACCAATGCCGTCTGACATCCCGGCACCAATCGCAATCACGTTCTTCACCGCACCGCCCAGCTGCACGCCGATAAAATCGGGGTTGCTGTAGACGCGGAAGCTCTTGCCGCAGTGCAGCAGCTGTTGAAGATCGTCGGAGAAGGCCTGATCGGTGGAGGCCAGCGAAATCGCCGTCGGCAGGCCAGCGGCCAGCTCTTTGGCAAAGGTCGGGCCGGAGATGACCGCCAGCGGGATCTCATCACCCAGCGCTTCACGGGCAACGTCCTGCAGCAGGCGTCCGGTTTCGGCTTCCAGTCCTTTTGTCGCCCAGACAATGCGCGCATCCGGGCGCATCAGCGGCTTAATCTGACGGAGCACGTCGCCAAATACATGGCTCGGAACCACAATCAGAATGTTGCGGCTGGCCGCCAGCGCGGTCGCAAGGTCGCTTTCAAGGTGCAGGGAGTCGGGGAACGGAACGTCCGGAAGAAACGCCACGTTACAACGGTCGCGTTGCAGCGTTGCGATATGTTTTGGGTCGTGGCCCCAGAGAACCACTTCGTGACCATTTCTTGCCAGCGTGATGGCAAGAGCGGTGCCGTATGAGCCGGCACCGATCACAGTCATTGACGCATTAACAGTGCTCATCAGGCATCCTGATGTTGTTCAGCACCTTCGCCAGCTTGCTGCTGCAGATAGTTCATGAACAGCGCATCAAAGTTAACTGGCGCAAGGTTCAGTTGCGGGAATGTACCGCGAGAAACCAGGCTGGTGATGCATTCACGCGCATACGGGAACAGAATGTTCGGGCAGTACGCACCCAGGCAATGCGCCATCTGGTTGCCTTCGATACCGCCGATAGAGAAGATGCCGCCCTGCTGTACTTCACACAGGAATGCAGTTTCTTCACCCAGAGATGCGGTAACGGTCACACGCAGCACGACTTCATACACGTCATCTGCCAGTTGGGTAGATGCGGTATCCAGATCAAGTTTAACCTCTGGCTGCCAATCTTTCTGGAAAACATGTGGCGCATTTGGCGCTTCGAAAGAGACGTCCTTGGTGTAGATACGCTGGATCTGGAAAGTCATCTCGGTGTTGTTTTGTTCTGACATGGAAATACCCTTTTTAATTGTCCTAAAGTCTCTTAGCTCAGCAGCGGATCGAGTCCACCACGGGCGTCGAGCGCATACAAGTCATCACAGCCGCCAATGTGCTGCGCATCAATAAAAATCTGCGGAACCGTCGTGCGACCACTACGTTTGATCATCTCTTCGCGTTTAATCGCGTCACCGTCGATCGGCAGTTCCTGGAACGTGACGCCTTTGCTGTTCAGCAGCGCTTTCGCACGATGACAGAACGGGCACGTCGCTTTGGTATAGATCTCAATATTGGCCATGACTGAACTCCTTATTTACCGCGTACCAAAGGAAGATTTTCCCCGCTCCAGCCGGAAATACCTTCTTTCAGCACCGTTACGTTTTCGAAGCCTGCTTTATGAAGCGCGCTGGCAGATTCCTGTGCCTGCATGCCGGTCGCATCGACAACGATAATCGGCTGGGCTTTGTGTTTCTCAAGCTCACCGACGTTGTTCGCTTTGATTTCAGCTGGCAGCAGGTTGATTGCGCCCGCAATGTGACCTTTGCGGAAATCGTCACGCTGACGCAGATCGACCACGACGGCATCTTCTTTGTTAATCAGACGCGTCGCTTCACCACGGGTGATAACCTTAATTTTAGACGTCAGGCTCTTAAATGTGGTGAACAGCACAGCAGCCAGCAGGCCAATCCACGCGATGCTCAGAACCGGATGGCGGCTAACGAATTGCATAATTTCTTGCATGGAGGGTAACTACTCCCGACTAAGTGATAAAAAAAACCAGGACAGGAGTATACCTGTGCGTTCTGGCAAATACAGCCAGCGACCATAACCTAATCCATTTTCTGCGGCATGCCACCTAAAAAAATGCCTCAAAATGGTCTGGTGAACATCTTGCCCCTGCGCTTTCTTTGATCTTCTGCGGCTATTTGATCGATTCAGCTGTAGTAAAATTACGCAAATTTTGACTCTTGAGCATGAGGTTGTCGCAATGTCGGTTTCTAAAAAACCTATGGTACTGGTGATTCTGGATGGCTATGGCTACCGTGAAGATAGCCAGGATAACGCTATTTTCAACGCCAAAACCCCGGTCATGGATGCCCTGTGGGCGAAACGTCCGCATACGCTGATTGACGCGTCTGGCCTGGAAGTGGGTCTGCCGGACCGCCAGATGGGCAACTCCGAAGTCGGTCACGTAAACCTGGGCGCCGGGCGTATTGTGTATCAGGATCTGACGCGTCTGGACGTTGAAATTAAAGAACGCACCTTCTTCTCCAACCCAACGCTGTCTGGCGCGGTCGATAAAGCCGTTGCCGCTGGCAAGGCCGTACACATCATGGGCCTGCTCTCTGCTGGCGGCGTTCACAGCCACGAAGATCACATCATGGCGATGGTTGAACTGGCCGCCGAGCGCGGTGCAGAAAAAATCTATCTGCACGCCTTCCTGGACGGTCGCGATACGCCACCACGTAGCGCAAAAGGCTCTCTGCAAGCCTTCGAAGAGAAATTCGCCGCGCTGGGTAAAGGCCGCGTAGCGTCCATCATTGGCCGTTACTACGCTATGGACCGCGACAACCGCTGGGATCGCGTTGAACAGGCCTATGACCTGATGACCCTGGCAAAAGGCGAGTTCCAGTTCGCGACCGCCGTTGAGGCGCTGGAAGCGGCCTATGCACGTGATGAAAACGACGAATTCGTGAAAGCGTCCGTGATTCGCGCTGAAGGCCAGGCTGATGCCGCCATGGAAGATGGCGACGCGCTGATCTTCATGAACTTCCGCGCTG
Organism: Enterobacter asburiae; assembly: GCF_007035645.1. Taxonomy (NCBI): domain Bacteria; kingdom Pseudomonadati; phylum Pseudomonadota; class Gammaproteobacteria; order Enterobacterales; family Enterobacteriaceae; genus Enterobacter; species Enterobacter asburiae. The sequence goes on along the minus strand of NZ_AP019632.1, from coordinate 131,472 downwards.
ACCGCGCGCGTGAAATCACCCGTGCGTTCGTCAACAGCGACTTCGACGGTTTTGCCCGTAAGAAAGTGGTAAACCTCGATTTCATCCAGCTGACCGAATACGCCGCCGATATCAAAGCGCCTTGCGCGTATCCGCCAGCATCTCTGGCAAATACCTTTGGCGAGTGGATGGCGAAGAACGACAAAACGCAGCTGCGTATTTCCGAAACTGAAAAATACGCGCACGTGACCTTCTTCTTTAACGGCGGCGTTGAAGAGCCGTTCAAAGGCGAAGACCGCATTCTGATCAACTCTCCGAAAGTCGCTACCTACGATCTGCAGCCAGAAATGAGCTCTGCAGAATTGACGGAAAAACTGGTTGCGGCCATCAAGAGCGGTAAGTACGACACCATCATCTGTAACTACCCGAACGGCGACATGGTTGGGCATACCGGGGTGATGGAAGCGGCAGTGAAAGCGGTTGAAGCGCTGGACCACTGCGTTGAGCAGGTAGCGAAAGCGGTTGAAGCCGTTGGCGGCCAGCTGCTGATCACCGCTGACCACGGTAACGCTGAACAGATGCGCGACCCGGCGACCGGCCAGGCCCACACGGCCCATACCAACCTGCCTGTTCCGCTGATTTATGTGGGTGATAAATCACTGAAAGCAGTGGAAGGCGGCAAGCTTTCTGACATCGCGCCAACCATGCTGTCGCTGATGGGTATGCCGATCCCTGAAGAGATGACTGGTAAGCCGCTGTTCATCGTGGAATAATCGCTCCCCATGAGGGGAAAGGCGATTTTTTCAATCACATGGGTCGTGAAGCCGCTTAGGTTATCAGTCAGACCTCTGTTTTACGCCAGCGCACTCAGCGCTGGCGTATTGCTGTGCGCCGCATCCGCCCACGCGGATGACCGCGACCAGCTGAAATCCATTCAGGCCGATATCGCCGCCAAAGAGCGTGCGGTACGCCAGCAGCAGCAGCAGCGCTCCGCCCTGCTCGCCCAGCTCAAGCAGCAGGAAGAGGCGATCTCCGCCGCCACGCGTAAACTCCGTGAAACGCAAAACACCCTCGCCCAGTTGAATAAACAGATCGACGAGATGAACGCGTCGATTGCCAAACTCGAGCGCCAGCGTGACGCGCAGGAGCGCAATCTTGCCGCACAGCTTGATGCCGCATTCCGCCAGGGTGAACATACCGGACTCCAGCTGATCCTCAGCGGCGAAGAGAGCCAGCGCGGCCAGCGCCTGCAGGCCTACTTTGGCTATCTCAACCAGGCGCGTCAGGAGACGATCGCGCAGCTGAAGCAGACGCGCGAAGAGGTCTCCACGCAAAAAGCCGAGCTGGAAGAGAAGCAGAGCCAGCAGCAGACGCTGCTTTACGATCAGCAGGCCCAGCAGGCGAAGCTTGAGCAGGCGCGCAACGAGCGTAAGAAAACCCTTTCCGGCCTTGAATCCTCCATTCAGGAAGGTCAGAGCCAGCTCAGCGAAATGCGCGCCAACGAATCAAAACTGCGTAACAGCATCGCCCGTGCGGAAGCGGCGGCGAAAGCGCGCGCCGAAAAAGAGGCTCGCGAGGCGCAGGCCGTTCGCGATAAGCAGCAGGAAGCGTCCCGCAAAGGGACCACCTACAAGCCAAGCGAGAGCGAACGTTCCCTGATGTCGCGTACCGGCGGTTTGGGCTCTCCTCGCGGTCAGGCTTTCTGGCCCGTTCGCGGTTCAATTCTGCATCGCTATGGCGAACAGCTGCAGGGTGAGCTACGTTGGAAAGGAATAGTTATCGGTGCGTCTGAAGGTAGCGAAGTAAAAGCCATTGCCGATGGCCGCGTGATTCTGGCCGACTGGCTGCAGGGTTACGGACTGGTGGTGGTGGTCGAACACGGTAAAGGTGACATGAGCCTTTACGGCTACAACCAGAGCGCGCTGGTCAGCGTCGGCACGCAGGTGCGCGCAGGCCAACCCATCGCCCTCGTGGGCAGCAGTGGCGGTCAGGGCCGCCCGTCACTCTATTTCGAAATTCGTCGCCAGGGTCAGGCGGTCAATCCACAGCCGTGGTTGGGAAGATAAGTTTTGCTTCAATTTCGTCGAATGGTTTTCTCCGTCGTCAGCGCGCTGGCGCTGGCTGCACCAGTATACGCAGGTAAACTCGCTATCGTGATTGATGACTTCGGTTATCGTCCACACTATGAAAATCAGGTGCTGGCGATGCCGTCGGCCATCTCTGTCGCCGTCCTTCCAAATGCGCCCCACGCGCGTGAGATGGCGACCAAAGCCCATAACAGCGGTCATCAGGTGCTGATCCACCTGCCGATGGCCCCGCTCAGCAAGCAGCCGCTGGAAAAAGACACCCTGCGCCCGGACATGAGCAGCGAGGAGATTGAGCGCATCATCCGCGACGCCTATAACAAAGTGCCGTATGCCGCAGGGCTGAACAACCATATGGGCAGCGCGATGACATCAAGCCTGTACGGGATGCTCAAAGTGATGCAGGCGCTGGAGCGTTACAACCTCTACTTCCTCGACAGCATGACCATCGGCAACAGCCAGGCGATGCGTGCCGCTCAGGGAACCGGCGTAAAGGTGATTAAGCGCAAGGTGTTCCTGGATGATACCCAGAACGAAGCCGATATCCGCATGCAGTTTAATCGCGCGGTACAGCTGGCCCGCCGTAATGGCTCAGCCATCGCCATCGGTCACCCGCACCCGTCTACCGTTCGCGTCCTGCAGCAGATGCTGCCGACCTTGCCTGCCGATATCACGCTGGTGCGTCCGAGCGATCTGCTGAACGAGCCGCAGGTAGATACCTCTACACCAAATTCAGCGCAGCCCGTCCCTACAGCGCCGCGTAATCCGTTCCGCGGCGTGAAGCGCTGTGTACCGAAGCAACCGCTTGAACCGGTCTATGCAACCCGCTTCTTCTCCGTCATCGGAGACAGCATCAGTAACAGTACCCTGGTGAAATACGTCCAACAGCAGTGGCAGGGATGGGGTAAGAAAGCCTGACGCTTATTTCGCAATCTGAGAGTCCGTCTGCTCGTTAGCAACGGGCTCTTTTTTTTCCTGATGCTGATACCAGGATTTGAAATACTTCAAAAAGCTATAGGCTGTGGCATACAGTCCCGTCGCCACCCCCACTTTGCCCTTACGCCAGGCGCCGCTAAACAGATACCATTTGAAAAAAGCCCCGATGGCGCTGATTACGCCGCGCCCTATAGAGGGCCGTATTTTTTGATGTTGAACCAGGCGGGTTGTATAACAATTTAATTTGTTAAAAAGCTCATGCAGCGTGGGAAACGTATCATGTTTTACATAACCCGGAATACGTTCACAACGGAGAAAACCTTCGACCTGGTCGTCTACCGGCCTGTTATTAAACCGGGACTGTTTACGATTAAAAAGACGCACAGGATAATCAGGGGATGAAACTGGATAAATCGTCCGGACTTCTTCACCCAGAACAAACCAGTGGCGACATATTCGCCATGCCATTCCGGGGTCTGGCTCATCGCCTGCTTTTAACGTTAAAACGGCATTAACCGTTTCCTGGTCAAGAATTTCGTCGCTGTCGATGCACAGGACCCAGTCATTGCTGGCTAAGGATATAGCATGGTTCATCTGCTCGCCATGCCAGCTAAATTTTTTATAGACAGGTAGCAGTCCAAAACTTTCACAAATATATCGTGTTTTGTCCGTACTGCCAGAATCGACCACGACAATTTCATCCGCTATTTTCAAAAGAGGCGGGATAACATCGTGCAATAATCTTTCAGAATTAAACGTTAATAAGCAGACCGTTATTTTAAACATTTTCCCACTCTCAATAGCAGCCTAAATTAATATTATTAATACTATATAAATGAGGAGAGACGATTAAAGTCCTGAATCACACTTTTCAAATAAGCACGCTTGAAATTTTGTCTAATTCTGAAGGGCAATAAAATAGAAAAATCTATTTTATTTCAACAGATTCTTTATAATGCAGTCAGATGAAGGGTAGCACACGGATTCAGACATGCCGCACAAAAGTAAAATTCTCCTCCTGGATACGGGTAAAGAATGGGGGGGAGGCACCAACAGTATGCTTGAGCTCCTGAAGCGAATCAATCGCGATAAATTCGATATTACCTGTTGTTTTTACAGTGATTATAGTCGTGCTGAAGGTGAGACGATTGGCCAGGTGCTCAACGGCATCGGCATCCCGCTCATCGTGATCCCTCAACGTCCGCAGCCGGTCTGGGCCAAATTGTTGAAGGAAGCGGGACGTAGCCTGCTGTTTTTCTCACGCAGCGCCCGCAAGGCATTGACGCGTCACGTGGATATCATGTGGCGCATCAGACCTAACGTCAGCAAAATCGAGACCCTTTTCACGCAGGGCGGTTTCGATACGCTCTATATGAATAACCAGCCGGGCTCAAACGAGGAAGGCTATCTGGCGGCGGCGAACCTGCAGGCGCGGTTGATCCAGCACTGCCGCATTGAGCCCGTTTTGACCCCGCCGCTGGTAAAGCTGGTTAATGCCCATGCCACAAAAATCATCGCCGTCTCGCACGGCGTTGAACGCGTGTTGCTTGAGCATGGCGTCCGACCCGAACTGTGTACGACGGTCAATAATGCCATCGACATCCACCAGCCTTTACCTGACCGACGCGCGATGCGCCAGCGCCTGAACATTGATGACGACACGTTTGTGTTCGGCAGTATCGGGTCGTTAATCCCTCGCAAAGCCAACCACCACACGCTGGAGGCGCTGGCACAGTTCAGCCAGAAGCATCCCGAGGCGAAATGGAAAATGGTGCTGGTCGGCGAAGGTGCCGAACGCCGCGCTTTAGCGGAACAGGCCCGAGCGCTGGGAATTGAAAACCACGTCATCTTCACCGGTTTTCAGAATACCCCATTTGATTACCTCGCTACGTTTGACGCCTTTATTCTCGCCTCAAAAAGCGAAGGGCTGCCGCGCGTGGTGCTGGAAGCGATGCTTCTCAATATCCCCGTTATTGGCTCTCAGGTGACCGGCACGGCGGAATTGATTGACCATGATTCGACAGGGCTGCTCTTCCCCTGGAGCGATGTTTCACAGCTTGCACAGCATCTGGACAATATCTGGGCAGACGCGGATCTGCGGGCTCGACTGGCTGCGGCTGCATACCAGAACGTCTGTCATACCTATGCCATCGAAAACTATGTCAGCGGTGTCGAAGCCGTGCTTGGCGCGCACTAACCAAACGAGATAACTATGTTTAAATTTCTTAATGCTCGCTATCGTCATATCACCGGGCGACACAACATTCCTTACAGCTCTCTGCCCGTGACGGGCGCGCTTGCTGCGGTGGATTCTATTGTGATTCCGTGTACCGGCGCAGATTTCGTCGAAGAAGCATTACTCTCTGCCACCTTCGCGGAACGTTATGCCACCGGGGTGAGCGAAATCGTCATCGTCAGCGATCAGCCTGAATCCGCCTTTGGGGTACTGCCGCCTAAAACCCGCGTAGTGACGCTAAATCTTCCCGTTCGTGAGGAAAGCTACCGCTATAAGCAGATCTACCTCAGCCGTCTGGTGAAGCTTAACGCCCCGCTGCAGGCTCGCGGTGAAGGGGTATTGATGATCGATTCCGATCTCAACCTGCTCAAGATGCCCGAGATCAACATGGCCGATATGCACATTTACTCCAGCTTCCGTCAGGGCAAAATGATTGCAAAGCTGGACGGTGCGCCAGAGGAAAAAGTGCCGGCGTATTACAAGGAGACGGTGCGCCCGTATCTGGTCGATCACGTTAACGGCGCGTTTCTTGCGGCAACTAAAAAAACCTGGCGCCGTATCTGCCCGCTGTGGCTGACGCTGTTCCAGGATACCTGGGAGCTGATGGACGACACGCAGCCGCCGACCGATCAGCTGCCGCTCGCCGCGCTGCTGGACATGCTGGATTTAAAAACGGTTAACCTGGGCGACTGGATGAACTGGCCAGTCTCCAAGAAGATCGGTGGTCAGGAAGCCGTTGTGCCGAAAGAGGTGATTGGCGCGCACGGCGGTTTCCCCCTCTCCGAATGGCAGAAGTATCTTGAATCGCCGGATAACAAACTGCTGTTCAAAGGTCAGGACTACACCCGCAAGGTGCGTTACCTGACGGACGAAGAGAAAAAGAATCAGTGAAAAAAGGGGCCTCAGGCCCCTTTTTGATTACTTATCCCAGCTCAGGATCACTTTTCCTGACTGGCCGGAACGCATCGCGTCGAAGCCCTGCTGGAACTCATCGATGGAGAAACGGTGAGTAATAATTGGGGACAGATCCAGACCGGACTGGATCAGCGCCGCCATCTTGTACCAGGTCTCGAACATCTCGCGGCCATAGATGCCCTTGATGAACAGCCCCTTGAAGATGACTTTGTTCCAGTCGATAGACATGTCTGACGGCGGAATACCCAGCATCGCGATACGGCCACCGTGGTTCATGGTATCGAGCATGGTGCGGAACGCCGGTGGCGCACCGGACATCTCCAGACCCACGTCAAAGCCTTCGGTCATGCCCAGCTCTTCCATCACGTCGGTCAGGCTCTCTTTCGAGACATCTACCGCACGGGTGACGCCCATTTTGCGGGCCAGCGACAGACGGTATTCATTCACGTCGGTGATCACAACGTTGCGCGCGCCCACGTGCTTGGCCACCGCAGCGGCCATAATGCCGATTGGGCCCGCGCCGGAGACCAGCACGTCTTCACCGACCAGGTCGAAGGAGAGCGCCGTGTGCACCGCGTTGCCGAACGGGTCGAAGATGGAGGCCAGGTCGTCAGAGATATTGTCCGGGATTTTGAACGCGTTAAACGCCGGGATCACCAGGTATTCCGCGAAGCAGCCCGGGCGGTTTACGCCCACGCCAATGGTATTACGGCACAGGTGCGTACGCCCGCCGCGACAGTTACGGCAGTGGCCGCAGGTAATATGGCCTTCACCGGAGACGCGATCGCCAATTTGGAAGCCTTTCACTTCCTGGCCGATTCCCACCACTTCACCGACATATTCGTGACCGACAACCATCGGTACCGGAATGGTTTTCTGCGACCACTGGTCCCAGTTGTAGATGTGAACGTCAGTACCGCAGATGGCGGTTTTACGAATTTTGATCAGCAGATCGTTATGACCGACTTCCGGCTCCGGCACGTCGGTCATCCAAATCCCTTCTTCCGCTTTCAGTTTGGATAACGCTTTCATCACACGTCCTCAGGCAATTACGCCCAGCTGTTTGCCGATGCGGGTAAAGGCTTCCACCGCACGTTCAATTTGTTCAGGCGTATGCGCCGCAGACATCTGGGTGCGGATACGCGCCTGACCTTTTGGCACCACCGGGAAGAAGAACCCGGTGACGTAAATCCCTTCTTTCTGCAGTTCGCGGGCAAATTGCTGCGCGACGACCGCATCGCCCAGCATCACCGGAATGATCGCGTGGTCAGCACCGGCCAGGGTAAACCCTGCGGCGCTCATTTTTTCACGGAACAGACGGGCGTTGGACCACAGGCGGTCGCGCAGCTCAGCGCCGGACTCCACCATCTCCAGCACCTTGATGGAGGCGGCAACAATGGCCGGCGCCAGGGAGTTGGAGAACAGGTACGGGCGAGAGCGCTGGCGCAGCCACTCGACCACCTCTTTACGCGCGGCGGTATAGCCGCCGGACGCGCCGCCAAGCGCTTTGCCCAGCGTACCGGTGATGATATCCACGCGGCCCATCACGTCACAGTATTCGTGGGAACCGCGGCCGTTTTCGCCGACAAAACCGACCGCGTGAGAGTCATCAACCATCACCAGCGCGTCGTATTTATCCGCCAGGTCGCACACGCCCTTCAGGTTGGCGATCACGCCGTCCATGGAGAACACGCCGTCGGTGGCGATCAGCACGTGGCGAGCCCCCGCTTCACGAGCCTCTTTCAGGCGCGCTTCCAGCTCGACCATGTCGTTGTTGGCGTAGCGGAAACGCTTCGCTTTGCACAGGCGTACGCCGTCAATGATGGAGGCGTGGTTCAGGGCGTCGGAGATAATCGCATCTTCTGCGCCAAGCAGGGTCTCAAACAGACCGCCGTTGGCGTCGAAGCAGGAGGAGTACAGAATCGCGTCTTCCATTCCGAGGAAGCTCGCCAGCTTTTGCTCAAGCTGCTTGTGGCTGTCCTGCGTACCGCAGATAAAGCGTACGGAGGCCATGCCGAAACCGTGGGTGTCCATGCCGTTTTTTGCAGCGGCAATCAGCTCAGGGTGATTCGCAAGACCTAAGTAGTTGTTCGCACAAAAGTTGATCACATGGCTGCCGTCGGCAACGGTGATGTCCGCCTGCTGGGCAGACGTGATAATACGCTCTTCCTTGAACAACCCTTCCGCACGTGCGGTGTCGAGGTCGCTGTTTAACTGTTTGTAAAAATCACCACGCATTGCAATTCTCCAGACTCGGCAAATTTCGGGACATATTACCCAAACCTATAGTTCATGACGAGATGACACGTCATCTCTTGTCGTTTTTGCAGCATAAATCACGCGTACCCCTGCGCTGTGAAGGTGAATGGCTGAAGGGCAGCCATACTAATGATATGATAGAGACATTAGCGTCCGGGATTGTCCCCGGGCTCCACACTTCAAAGGTTACAGTTATGATCATCGTTACCGGCGGCGCGGGCTTTATCGGCAGCAATATTGTTAAGGCTCTCAATGACAAAGGCATCACCGACATCCTGGTGGTTGACAACCTGAAAGACGGCACCAAGTTCGTCAACCTGGTGGATCTGAACATCGCTGACTACATGGATAAAGAAGACTTCCTTATCCAGATTATGGCAGGCGAAGAGTTCGGCGAGATCGAAGCCATCTTCCACGAAGGTGCGTGTTCTTCCACCACCGAGTGGGACGGCAAGTACATGATGGACAATAACTATCAGTACTCCAAAGAGATCCTGCACTACTGCCTGGAGCGTGAAATTCCGTTCCTGTATGCCTCCTCCGCGGCAACCTACGGCGGCCGCACCTCGGACTTTATCGAATCCCGCGAGTATGAACAGCCGCTGAACGTCTACGGTTACTCCAAATTCCTGTTCGACGAGTACGTGCGTCAGGTGCTGCCAGAAGCGAACTCGCAGATCGTCGGCTTCCGTTACTTCAACGTCTACGGACCGCGCGAAGGTCACAAAGGCAGCATGGCGAGCGTGGCGTTCCACCTGAACACCCAGCTGAATAACGGCGAAAGCCCGAAACTGTTCGAAGGCAGCGACGGCTTTAAGCGCGACTTCGTTTACGTGGGCGACGTTGCCGCAGTGAACCTGTGGTTCTGGGAAAACGGCGTATCCGGCATCTTCAACCTGGGTACCGGCCGCGCGGAGTCCTTCCAGGCCGTGGCTGACGCAACGCTGGCGTATCACAAAAAAGGCAGCATCGAGTACATTCCGTTCCCTGACAAGCTGAAAGGCCGTTATCAGGCGTTCACCCAGGCCGATCTGACCAACCTGCGCGCCGCAGGCTACGACAAGCCGTTCAAGACCGTTGCCGAAGGCGTAACGGAATATATGGCCTGGCTGAACCGCGACGCATAAGTATGAAGATTCTGGTGATCGGCCCGTCATGGGTGGGCGACATGATGATGTCGCAAAGTCTCTATCGCACGCTCAAGGCGCGTTATCCCCAGGCGATAATCGACGTGATGGCACCCGCGTGGTGCCGTCCGCTGTTGTCGCGTATGCCGGAAGTGAACGAGGCGATCCCGATGCCGCTTGGCCACGGGGCGCTGGAAATTGGCGAACGCCGCAAGCTCGGCCATAGCCTGCGCGATAAGCGCTACGATCGGGCGTATGTCCTGCCAAACTCCTTTAAATCCGCCCTTGTGCCTTTCTTTGCGGGCATCCCACATCGCACCGGCTGGCGCGGTGAAATGCGCTACGGCCTGCTGAACGATGCGCGGGTGCTGGATAAAGAGGCCTGGCCGCTGATGGTGGAGCGCTATGTGGCGCTGGCCTACGACAAAGGCGTGATGCGCAGTGCGAAAGACCTGCCGCAGCCGCTGCTGTGGCCACAGCTTCAGGTTAACGACGGTGAAAAATCCCAGACCTGTAACGCGTTTGGCCTTTCGTCTGAACGCCCGATGATTGGCTTCTGCCCCGGCGCCGAGTTCGGCCCGGCAAAACGCTGGCCGCACTATCACTATGCGGAGCTGGCGAAACAGCTGATTGACGAAGGCTACCAGATTGTCCTGTTCGGTTCGGCAAAGGACCACGAGGCAGGCAACGAAATTCTCGCGACGCTCAGTAATGAACAGCAGGCCTGGTGCCGCAACCTGGCGGGAGAAACGCAGCTTGAACAGGCTGTTATTCTGATTGCCGCCTGTGAGGCCGTGGTCAGCAACGATTCGGGCCTGATGCACGTCGCCGCCGCGCTCAACCGCCCGCTGGTGGCGCTGTATGGCCCAAGTAGCCCGGACTTCACGCCCCCGCTTTCTCATAAAGCGCGCGTCATCCGCCTGATCACCGGCTATCACAAAGTACGCAAGGGCGATACCGCAGAAGGCTACCATCAGAGCCTGATCGACATTACGCCAGAGCGCGTTCTCGAAGAGCTTAACGAACTGCTGTTGAGCGAAGAAGGATAACGAATGCGGGTACTGATCGTTAAAACTTCTTCGATGGGCGATGTTCTGCATACGCTCCCGTCACTGACGGACGCCATGCGGGCCATTCCCGACATTCGTTTTGACTGGGTGGTGGAAGAAGGCTTCGCGCAGATCCCCACCTGGCATGAAGCGGTTGACCGCGTGATCCCGGTGGCGATTCGCCGCTGGCGCAAAGCGTGGTTCTCCGCCCCGATTAAAGCCGAACGCAAAGCCTTCCGTGAGGCGGTGCGGGCACGGCATTACGACGCCATCATCGACGCCCAGGGGCTGGTGAAAAGCGCCGCGCTGGTGACGCGTCTGGCACACGGCGTAAAGCACGGCATGGACTGGCACACCGCCCGCGAACCGCTGGCGAGCCTGTTCTATAACCGTCGCCACCACATCGCAAAGCAACAGCATGCCGTAGAACGTACCCGCGAGCTGTTTGCAAAAAGCCTGGGCTATGCGAAACCGGAAACTCAGGGCGACTACGCCATTGCGCAGCACTTTTTGCGCAATACAGATCCCTGTGCTCAGCCTTATCTTGTCTTCCTGCATGCCACAACGCGCGACGATAAACACTGGCCGGAAACGCACTGGCGAAGCCTGATTGAACTAATGCAACCTACCGGCATCCATATTAAACTGCCCTGGGGCGCTGAACATGAGCGGCAGCGTGCAGAGCGTCTGGCAGCAGGTTTTTCACACGTCGAGGTATTGCCGAAACTCACGCTGGCGCAGGTTGCCGCGCAGCTGGCGGGAGCGAATGCTGTTGTTTCCGTTGATACAGGTTTAAGCCATTTAACCGCGGCGCTGGATCGTCCGAATATTACGATTTTTGGTCCGACCGATCCCGGATTGATCGGGGGTTACGGTAAAAACCAGCATCAGATGGTCAGCCCGACCCAGCAAACGAAGGATATCAGCGCAGATGCTATTTTTTCATTTTTACAGGGCAGCCGTTGGCTTTCCAACAGGGATATCTAACGCATGAGTTACGTATTTCTGCTGATTTTACTCTTTCCGGTGAAGCTTATCCGGAAGCTGTTCCGCAAAGAGACAGGTAAAAACCTGGTCATTCAGACAGCAAAAATCGGCGATTTTGTTAATGCAACGCCCCTTCTGGCATACCTGCAAAAAAGCGACGTGCTCATCAGTCGTAGCGTAGGTGCGCTGGCGAAGCATGATGAGACGATCGATGAGATTTTTTTTATCGAGCAGCATAAGCGTAACCTGTGGCGAAAGCTGGTCTTTGCCTGCCGGATCATGAACCGCTATGACAATGTCTATCTCCTGCAACCCAATAGCGTGAACCTCTTTTTCGCCTCCGTGTGTAACGCTAAAAACAAACAGTTTTTAAGCACTTACACGCGAAGATGGTATCACGGAATTTTCTATGCAACGGCAGACGGTACTGTTGAACACGGTAAGAAGACTCTTTCAGTCACGAACTATCTCAAACTGGCCGATCGCACCTTAACCTGGCAAGACTCGCCAAAGCACGCCACAAAGCCACTTTTCAAACCTGCGACCTATCCGGCAATCCTCGATAAACCCGGCGTGATCCGGATTGGCATCAGCGTAGCCGCGGGAAATAAAGCGAAAACCGTTCCGCCGGTCATCTGGAAGCAAATTGCCGATCGTCTCGCCGACCTGCCCTGCGAATTTTATGTGTTTGGCGCCCCGAATGAACAATCGTGGATGGATGATATCACCCGCGCTTACGGTGAACTGCCCAACTTTATTAATCTGATTGGCAAAATCTCGCTTGAAGAGCTGCCGTGGGCCATTTCTAAAATGGATTGCTATATCGCGTCTGACTCGGGGAATGTCTACATTGCCGATGCGGTAGGCGTGCCGGTAATCTTACTGTTCGGGCCTTGTTGCCACTATGAACAGCGTCCGCTGGGCAACGTATTGCTGATTGGTAATGATGACAACATTTGCTCATATGTTTTTGAAACACGATATTACTTCTCACAGAGCCGGGAAGAACTCTTCGCTGTAACAGACGAAGCGCTACGTGAACTCAAACACTTCATTTGCGAGTTACCCACAATTAATACAGACGCATACTCCTTTGATGCTCAGGGAAACTAATTATTATGGCTTTTCTAAGCATCATTATTGCCGCGCATAACGCCAAAGATACGCTTCACACTACGCTAGAAAGCCTGCAAAACGCGATTGAGGGGGCGGGGGATGATGTAGAGATCATTATCTTTAACGACAGTTCAAACGACTCAACGCAGGATATTATTGAAGCGTGGCTGCCAATGCTTCCGAATGCGCAATCCCGATACGTCGAGTACCGTAACGTAGGCCATGTTCGAAACAGTGCCCTCTCGCTGGCCACAGGTGAATACATTACCATGCTGGATAGCGATGACCGGATGAAACCGGGCAGCATCAGGGACGCGGTGGCGTTTCTCAAATCAGAGCGCCCTGATATGCTCCTGACGCGCCTGCTGGAAATTCGCGACACCAAAAAAATGACAGCCGACTGGCAGGGGTTCTCTCCTGTTGCTTTGTCACAACATGAGGCAATAAAGCGGTTCCTGCAGCACAAAGATTTTCAGGCACATCTCATCGGGCAATTCATTCATCGGGAATTGTATGTGAATAACCCGATTCCTTCGATGGTCTGCTATGAAGATTTTGCCGTGTTTCCCGGCATGCTGATGCAATCGAGTAAAATAGTCTATCAGCGTCAGGGACATTATTATTACATCAAACGTAACGACAGTTTGTCGAGCCGTCTCGACGCCAGTAAAATCGCTACGCTGGTTGATTGCACATTACAAATGGAAGAAACATTCCCTCGTTCTTTTAAGCATCTTGTTAATTGTCACTGGTTTGATATCTACAGAAACCACCGGCAGCATCTGACTGACCTGCAACTCAAACTGGTTAAACAGCGGGTCAATGCACTTTATTCTCTCTCTTTCTTCTTTACCAGAGATGTACGTTTCAGCTACAAAAAAAGGGTCATTGAGGCATTATGGAAAAAGTAAAACTGCGGCTTTATCAGCTGACGCTGATTTTGAGCCTTATTTCGCTTGCGCTGGCGCTGCTGAGTTCAGGTAAGCAGCGAGAGTTTTTCTATATTGCGATTTATGCCAGCATTATCGGCTTAGCGTGCGAATATAAAAAAATCACAGTGCGTCCTTTTTCTATCGCATTGCCGATTTTATTGATTGGCCTGCTTAATCTTGGCTGGTATCTGGTATATGAATATCATAGCGAAGGTCTGAACGTTTATAGCGATTATCTCGGTGCAAGTAAAAAATTAATTCTGGCAAGTATTCTCATTTTTTATCTTGACCGGTTTAAGTCTTATATTGATAAAATATCCTTCCAGAAATATTTTTTATACGCCTCTGGTGCAGGGTTTATACTCGCCACTGGCTATGGCTTATGGCAGGCTTCACAGGGTATGGGGCGTATCGAGATGGCCATAAACCGTGCGACCGTGTCGGCCTATGTTTATTCTGTATTGTCACTGGCGTTTGTATACAGCCTTTATCTACAGAAAAATATAAAACTGTATGTAGCCGCAGGACTCATCATCTTAATATCTTATTTCGTCATTCTTTTAACGGGCACCCGTGCCGCAATGGGGTTATATCTACTCCTGGCGATTGTACTCACGCTTTATCACTTCAGAAGAATCCACCTTAAATCTACGCTGATTTTCTTATGTATTGTGGCGGGTATTGTTATCGTTAGCTACAAGCCATTAATCTTACCTAAGATACAACAAACACAAGCTGAAGTTGAAAGTTATCAGAAAGGCTATGATGCAACCTCACTCGGCGCACGTTTCTCTATGTGGAGTGTTGGTATTCAAAACGGTCTTGCCCATCCTTTAGGGCAGTCAGTTGAAGACCGCGAAATATGGACACAGCAATATGTGAAAAATGGGCACCCACATCTGGCGGCTGCACTCGAGTTTATCAGGGTGCATCTGCACAATGAGTTTATTGAGAAATATTCTCTGCAGGGGATCCCAGGGCTGGCGATATTAGTGTTTTTCTATATATCGATGATCGTTTACGCCCTTAAAAACAGAAATGGCCTGCTGCTAACGACCATGCTTCTTTTATTACTCTATGGCCTGACTGACGTCATACTGTTGAGTTCTGAGGCTTTAATCTTCTTTGTCACCGTGTTTGCGCTGAGTACCCCTTTTTCGCAAACCAGGCAACGCTAATGATAATGCCCGCCTGGCGGGCATTATTTTTTCTTGTATTGATAAAACTCCGCCAGCGTCATCCCTACCGTCTTATCGGATAACCAGCTAAAGAGCGTTTCTAAATCCTGATACAACCCTTCAATCGCCGCCTCATCTTTAAACGTTGGGCTTCCGCCAGGCATAAATTCCGACGAATGAAGCATAAACTCCACGTACTCACTTCCCTGCGACAGGCTTTGCTGTGCGACCTGAATCATTTGCGCCGCATTCCCACCGGACGGTCTTAGCCAGTTCACAGAGGGAGAGCGATATTTACCGCGAAGCCTGTCGTAACCCTGTTTGATCGTGTTCAACCACGCCGGGTGTTTATACTGAATGCTCATCGGCACTTCGAGTAATGGGCTATTGCCTGCCCGGGAAATATTGTCTAAATCCATGAAATAGGCGTGGTCGGGGAAATGCTGATAATCCGTTCCGCCATTACCCTGTGGGGCGCCTTTCGCATTGCGCCAGTTCACGCGTGGCGTCACGGAGCAATCCACCTGGTAGCCCAGTTCAACGAGCAATTTTGCATAGCGACTGTCAAATGCCCAACGTCCGGCACGGTGGCTTAACATTTTGGTCTGGAAGGTCTCTTCCAGCAGGCGTGTCATGAACAGCACTTTTTCGCGCATCACCTCATCCGAAAATTCAACCAGATAAGGCTGCCATCGCCAGTCATCGCCCGTGAGATCGTGTTCCGGCGGGCTATTCCATGCGTGAAGGTGCATTCCCACCTCCCCCTGACCGCGGGCGATCGCGTCCCTGGCGAATTCGATGAAAACGGGCTCGATCGCCATCTCGTAATTGGTCAGCCACACGGGCTTAAAGCCGAAACGCTCACAAAGCGCCTGGAAACGCGCCAGATAACGCGCATTTTCCGTTTTAATGACGCGGTGATTTTGCCAGAGATTATCGCCCTCAGTATCAATTGTGATGATAAACGCTGGTTTGTTCATAATGAGTCCGCAAGACAGGAAAGTTAGCGCTATGTTACGCACTCTCCAAAGCATGAGTAAACCCTTCCAGGGAAATTACTGAGATTATGGAGAAAGAGTGCAAGTCGCTATCAGGTCTATTAGAATTGCCATCAGTACAACGCCGATAAGATGATGATGAATAACTTACCTGACACACCTGATTTGCGCATTTTACTTATCAAACTCCGCCATCATGGCGACATGTTGCTGACCACTCCCGTCATTGATTCGTTACGTCAAAAATGGCCGCAGGCGCAGATTGATGTCCTGCTGTATGAAGAAACGCGCGATATGCTCGCCGCGCATCCGGCGATCGGTACAATTTATGGAATCGATCGTAAATGGAAACAGCTTGGCACGCTCAAGCATCTTCAAAAAGAGTGGCAGTTGCTGCGTGCGTTAAGAAATCAGCATTATCATCTGGTGATTAACCTGGCCGATCAATGGCGTAGCGCGATCGTCACCCGTTTCACCGGTGCACCCGTTCGCCTCGGATTCGCGTTTAACAAACGCAACAGTGCATTCTGGCGTTTTTGTCACACCGATCTGGTCTCTGTCGACGGCCACAAATTCCTGCATACGGTCGAACAGAATCTTTCCATTCTGGCGCCATTACCGGTCGCGCCGCAGCCTGCCGTCACCATGGCTTACACCGCAGAAGACTGGCATCATGCCCGCCAAAAGCTGACGCAGACGGCTGTGGGTGACAGCTATATCGTGATCCAGCCGACGTCCCGCTGGTTCTTTAAATGCTGGAGCGAAGACAAAATGGCGCAAACCATTACTGCACTGCAGCAGGATGGTCATACGGTTGTGCTCACCGCGGGGCCGGATAAAAAAGAGCTGGCGATGATCGATCGCATTCTCGCCGCCTCGCCAAAGACGGGAGTCGTCTCGCTGGCGGGCCAGCTAACGTTGCGCCAGCTGGCCTCACTCATCGATCATGCGCGTCTTTTTATCGGCGTTGACTCCGTTCCAATGCATATGGCCGCTGCGCTGCAAACGCCCTGCGTGGCGCTATTTGGCCCTTCTAAACTCACGTTTTGGTCTCCATGGCAAGTCAACGGTGAAGTCATCTGGGCCGGCGATTACGGCCCTTTACCCGATCCGGATGCCATTGATACCAAAACGAAAGAACGCTATCTCGACGCCATTCCCGTTGATGCTGTCGTCTCCGCCGCAAGGAGATATCTGTCATGAAACACCATCGTCTGGCCATTGTTCGCCAAAAATATCGCCCTGATGGCGGAGCGGAACGCTTCGTTTCGCGCGCTCTCACCGCGCTGAGCAATCAGAACCTTGAGCTCAACGTCATCACGCGTGAGTGGCAGGGAGAGAAGCAAGACGACTGGCATATCCACATTTGCAACCCTCAAAAATGGGGCCGCATCAGTCGAGAGCGCGGATTTGCACAGGCCGCGCGCGCGCTGTGGCAGCAACAGCAGTTTGATATTGTTCAAAGCCATGAGCGCATCCCGGGTTGTGATATCTATCGCGCGGGTGATGGGGTGCATCGTCGCTGGCTGCTGCAGCGCGCGCGCATTTTACCTGCCTGGCGTGCGCAAATGCTGATGTATGACCGCTATCACCGCTACGTGATGCGTGCGGAACGGGAAATGTATCAGGCGCCCGAGCTGAAAGCCGTAATCTGTAATGCGGAGATGATCAAACGCGAAATCGTTGAAGACTTTGATATTGACGCAAATAAAATTCATGTGATTTATAATTCTATTGATTCCAGCCGCTTCGTTCCGGCCCAGGAGGCACAGCGTGCGATGCTGCGCCAGCAATTTGGTTTGCCAGCCGATGCCGTTGTGCTCTGTTTTGTTGGCTCAGGGTTTGAACGAAAAGGATTAGCCAGCGCCATACGCGCTATCGCTGGAACATCAGCCTGGCTGATTGTGGTTGGGCAAGATAAAGCAGAGCGTCGTTATCGCGACCTCGCCCGTTCGTTAGGCTGCGAGGGGCAAATCCGTTTCCTGGGGGTGCAAAAAGAAACTCTGCCTTTTTATCAGCTATCCGATGGTTTACTGTTGCCAACGCTGTATGATCCCTTTCCTAACGTCATTCTTGAAGCGATGGCCTGCGGCTTGCCCGTCATTACTTCAGAGAGTTGCGGTGGTGCAGAGTTTATTCAACAAGGCCAGAACGGATTTTATTGTGACGCACTTGATATCAGTACACTGAAGGAAGCGGTAGCCGCCATTCCTTCACTGGAAAAAAATAACAATATGGGACGAGCGGCACGTGAACGTGTAAAAGACGCCACTCCCGAAAAACTATCAAGTCAGCTTATTACGCTTTATCAAAAATTACTGGATTAAAAATGCGCATCCTAATGATTATTGATGGTTTACCCGGTGGAGGAGCTGAAAAAACGGTTCTTACGCTCTCCCGTGGATTAATAGAAATGGGACATCAGGTCTCTCTATTCTCTCTGCGGAAAGTGTGCGACTACGCCATCCCGGACGGCATCGATTATCAGGTTGTTCAGGACACATGTAAAAAACCGTGGCGAAAGCTGACGGAAATCCCACGCCGCGCCCAACTGCTGGATCAGGCGATTGAGCAAGCTGAGCGCAGCGGCAAATTTGATGTGGTGTTCTCTCACCTGCACAAAACAGACCGCATTGTGTCGCACTGCCGCGCGCTGGAACGTGACAAAGTCTGGTTCTGCGTGCACGGCATGTTCTCGTTTTCCTATCTTCGCCATCGCAGCGGACTTTCGCGCTGGTTTAAACATCTTAAAATTCGTCATACCTACGAAAACCGCAACGTTGTCGCCGTCTCAGGCGCCGTGTTGACAGATCTTTCCGAGACGCTGGCGCTCAATCTTCGACGCAAAGCGGTTATCCATAATCCTTTCGATATTCCTGAAATTCAGCGTCTGGCGGATGCGCCCTTCGAGATGCAGGGAAAGGATTACATTATTCATGTTGGCCGCTTCCATGAGCACAAACGCCACGACCGACTCTTACGTGCGTTCGCCCTGAGTAAAATTGACACAACGCTGGTCATGATGGGCAATGGATCTGACGCTCAAATTCAAAAACTCAAGCAGCTTGCTGCCGAGCTGGGTATTGAAAACAAAACGGTTTTCCGCCCGTTCGAGTCCAATCCCTATCCCTGGATTAAAGGGGCACGCCTTTTAGTGTTAAGTTCTGACTGCGAAGGTTTTGGTAATGTGCTGGTCGAAGCCATTATCTGCCAGACGCCACCGGTCAGTACAAATTGCCCCGGAGGCCCTGCCGAAATCCTCACCGGCGCTTTAGCGCGCGGGCTGGCAGAGTTAAATGACGAGTCACTGGCAAAAACGCTGGCGGATATTTATACCGCCCCACCGGTCGTTGGCGATACAACCATCGCGTCGTTCGGTATCAATGCCATTTGCCAGCAATATATTGCTCTGGTCGACAATCAAAAATAATCAGGTTTCTTATGCAAAATTCAGCCCCATTGTTAAGCGTGGTGGTTGCCGTTTATAACGGTGAAGCTTTCCTGGATCAGTTCTTTACCTGCCTTGTCAATCAACGCATCGACAGCATGGAAGTCATCATTGTCAATGACGGCTCTACTGACCGCTCGATGGAGATCGTCGAAAACTGGCGAGAAAAACTGCCGCAGCTGCAGGTCATAGAACAGCAAAACCAGGGCGTATCCATCGCGCGTAACACCGGTCTGGCCGTTGCGACGGGTCAATATCTTTCTTTCCCGGATATTGATGATGTCTTTAAACCCGGCATGTACCAACACCTGCTGGATATGGCCGTCACGCAGGATCTGGATGTCGCCACCTGTAACGGGAACTACGTCTGGGAGAATAACAAGAAACCCTCGCGCCCGATCTTCCCTGAAGACAAACTGGCTTCGACTGGGGTCATGGCTGGCCCTGCGTGGTTAAAAATGGCGCTGGACTCTCGTAAATTCCTTCACGTCACCTGGCTGAACATCTATCGCCACGACTTTATCCGTAAACACAATTTCCATTTCGAACCCGGCCTGCGCCATCAGGATATTCCGTGGACCACCGAAGTGCTGCTCGCGGCAGAGCGGGTTCAGTACACCAGTGAACGTTATTACGACTACTACATTCACTCTGCATCGGTGTCCCATATGCCGGACAATGACGACACGCTGATTCGCTCCGCGCGTCACTACATGAAAATCCTGCAGATGCTCGATGCCATCAATCAGCGCTACCCGGATAAAGTGAAAGGGATCCCTGCCTGCCACTGGCAAATTGCCAAAGAGGGGCTGGGCATTATTCACACCTTCGACAACATGAAGGATGAGAAGAAGAAATCAATGATTATTAAAGAGTTCTTCGAAACAGGCATCTGGAAACTCATCTGGAAAAGTGCAAAAAGTCCGCGTCTGCGCTGGCGGCTGGGTCGACGTTATTTCCGTTTGAAACGGTATCTGGCATAAGAGATAGCTTTACCTGGCCTAAATGCTTAGAATTTGCCCGCCGAAACTAAAAAAACGGATAATCGCTTGGAATTGTTGTATACCGCTCTGCTCTACATCATTCAGCCACTGGTGTGGCTGAGACTGTTGCTTCGTAGCCGGAAAGCGCCTGCGTATCGTAAACGCTGGGCTGAACGCTATGGCTTCTGCCGCAATAAAGTCGTACCGGACGGTATCTTGCTGCATTCCGTTTCTGTCGGTGAAACGCTGGCGGCGATCCCGCTGGTTCGCGCCCTGCGTCACCGCTACCCTTCACTGCCAATCACCGTCACGACGATGACGCCAACCGGCTCGGAGCGCGCGTTATCCGCTTTCGGTAAAGACGTGCAGCACGTCTATCTGCCTTACGATCTGCCCTGCGCCATGAATCGTTTCCTGAATACCGTTCGCCCGAAGCTGGTGATCGTGATGGAAACCGAACTGTGGCCGAATATGATTTCCGCCCTGCATGCCCGTAAAATCCCGCTGGTCATTGCCAACGCCCGCCTTTCAGAGCGCTCGGCGAAAGGTTACGGCAAGCTGGGTAAGTTTATGCGCCGCCTGCTGAGCAAAATTACGCTGATTGCCGCGCAGAACGAAGAGGATGCGGCACGCTTTATCGCGCTGGGCCTGAAACGCAACCAGCTTGCGGTAACGGGCAGCCTGAAATTTGATATTTCCGTTACCCCTGAGCTCGCCGCCCGTGCGATCACGCTGCGTCGCCAGTGGGCCCCGCGTCGTCAGGTCTGGATTGCCACCAGTACTCATGATGGCGAAGAAGAGATCATTCTGCAGGCTCACCGCAAGCTGCTGGAAAAATTCCCTGATTTACTGCTGATCCTCGTGCCGCGCCATCCGGAGCGTTTTAAAGATGCCCGTGAAATGGTGCAGAAAGGCGGCTTCAGCTTCACGCTGCGCAGCAGCGGTGAAATCCCTTCCGGCAGCACCCAGGTGGTGATTGGCGATACGATGGGCGAGCTGATGCTGCTGTACGGAATCGCTGACCTCGCGTTTGTCGGTGGCAGCCTGGTCGAACGCGGCGGTCATAACCCGCTGGAGCCGGCAGCCCACGCTATTCCGGTGCTGATGGGGCCGCACACGTTTAACTTCAAAGATATCTGCGCGAAACTACAGCAGGCCGATGGTTTAATTACCGTGACCGATGCGGATTCGGTGGTTAAAGAGGTATCGACCCTTCTGACTGACGAAGATTATCGCCTGTGGTACGGGCGTCATGCCGTCGAAGTGCTGCACCAGAACCAGGGCGCACTGACCCGACTGCTGCAGCTTCTGCAACCTTATCTGCCCCAGCGGAGCCACTGATGTCAACGCGCCTGTCGGTCGTCATGATCGCCAAAAATGCCGCCGACCTGCTTCCGGATTGCCTGGCGTCGGTTGCCTGGGCTGACGAGATAGTCATTCTCGACTCCGGAAGTACAGACAACACGGTGGACGTTGCCCGGGCAGCGGGCGCAAAAGTCTTTGTCGACGCTGACTGGCAGGGCTATGGCATCCAGCGCCAGCGCGCGCAGGGGTATGCCACAGGTGATTATGTCCTGATGCTCGACACCGACGAACGCATCACGCCTGAGCTTCAGCAGGCCATTCAGGCGGTGATTTCCTCGCCCCAGCCTGGCGCCGTATACAGCATTGCCCGCCGCAACTACTTCCTTGGCCGTTTTATGCGCCACAGCGGCTGGTATCCTGACCGCGTGATGCGCCTCTACGAGCGCGAGCGGTATCAATACAACGACAATCTGGTGCATGAATCCCTGAGCTGCGATAGCGCCCAGGTCATTCCCCTGACGGGCGATTTGCTGCACCTGACCTGTCGTGATTTCGCGAGCTTCCAGCGTAAACAGCTCAACTATGCCACCGCATGGGCTCAGGAGCGTCACCAGCGCGGCAAGAAGGCCTCGCTGACGGGTATCTTCACCCACACGCTGGGCGCGTTCCTGAAAACGCTGCTGCTGCGTGGTGGCGTCCTGGACGGCAAGCAGGGCTGGTTACTCGCGGTTGTGAATGCCCAGTATACTTTCAACAAATACACCGAGCTGTGGGCGCTCTGCCGCGGCTACTCAGAGAAAACGTGAGCCATGAGCACAAAAGCGATTTATCCGGGTACCTTCGATCCGATCACCAACGGTCATCTTGATATCATCACCCGTGCGGCGTGCATGTTTGACAAGGTGATTCTGGCCATTGCCGCCAGCCCCAGCAAAAAGCCGATGTTTGACCTCAACGAACGCGTACAGCTCGCCACCGATGCCATTTCGCACCTGCCGAATGTTGAGGTGGTCGGGTTTAGCGACCTGATGGCAAACTTCGCCCGCGCTCAGCAGGCCAATATTCTGATCCGTGGTTTGCGCGCGGTGGCAGACTTCGAGTATGAGATGCAGCTGGCGCACATGAACCGCCACCTGATGCCGGAGCTGGAGAGCGTGTTCCTGATGCCCTCCAAAGAGTGGTCGTTTATCTCTTCCACGCTGGTAAAAGAGGTGGCGCGTCATCACGGCGATGTCACCCATTTCCTGCCGACTAACGTCCACCATGCATTGATGGAAAAGCTAAAGTAGCCTTATTTCTGGCACTGACGGCAGTAGAACGTGGCGCGCTGGGCGTGCTTCGTGGCAATCACTGGCGTGCCGCAGACTCTGCACGGTTCGCCTTTACGGCCATACACCTGCAGCTCCTGGGCAAAATAGCCCGGCTTGCCGTCACTTTGCAGGAAGTCCTTCAACGTTGTCCCGCCCTGCTCAATCGAGCGAAGTAATACAGCTTTAATCACCCGGACCAGCAGCTCGCACTCCTGCGCCGACAACGAAGAGGCCAGCCGATCGGGATGGATCCCGGCCGCAAACAGCGATTCGCTGGCGTAGATATTCCCCACGCCGACCACCAGCTTGTTTTCCATCAGCCAGGGCTTAATCGGGCTTTTCTTTTTCGCACACTTCGCCTTGAGGTATTCCGCATTAAACGCGTCTGAGAGCGGCTCCGGGCCCAGATGCGCCAGCACGTTATGCCCTTCTAGCTCCTTCGTCCACAGCCACGCGCCAAAGCGCCGCGGGTCGGTGTAACGGAGCACTTTGCCGTTGCTCATCACCAGATCGACGTGGTCGTGCTTTTCCGCAGGCAGTTCTTCGGTAAGAATGCGCAGGCTTCCGGACATTCCCAGGTGGATAATAATCCAGCCGTCGGGCAGTTCCAGCAGCAGGTATTTCGCGCGACGCTGTACGCTAAGGACGGGTTTATCGCTCAGGGCATGGATCTCATCGGACACCGGCCAGCGCAGACGTCCATTGCGGACCACCGCGTGAAGAATCGTCGCGCCGACCAGATGGGGCTCAATGCCGCGACGGCTGGTTTCTACCTCAGGTAATTCAGGCATGGTTCCTCCGTTGAGATGCAGAATGCAAAAAACCCCGCAGTTGCGGGGTTTTTCGATACAAGGAGACTAAAATTATTTGATTTTAGCTTCTTTGTACAGTACGTGCTGGCGTACAACTGGATCGAATTTTTTCAGTTCCAGTTTTTCCGGCTTAGTACGTTTGTTCTTCGTGGTGGTGTAGAAGTGACCTGTACCAGCAGAAGAAACCAGCTTGATTTTCTCGCGAATACCTTTAGCCATGATTTATTTCCTCTTTAAGTACTTAGTACTTTTCGCCACGGGCACGCAGTTCGGACAGAACTGTATCGATGCCTTTCTTATCGATTACACGCATACCTTTAGCAGATACGCGCAGGGTGACAAAACGCTTCTCGCTCTCAACCCAGAAACGGTGAGAGTGCAGGTTCGGCAGGAAACGGCGTTTAGTCGCGTTCAGTGCG
Organism: Enterobacter asburiae; assembly: GCF_007035645.1. Classification (NCBI taxonomy): domain Bacteria; kingdom Pseudomonadati; phylum Pseudomonadota; class Gammaproteobacteria; order Enterobacterales; family Enterobacteriaceae; genus Enterobacter; species Enterobacter asburiae. The sequence goes on along the minus strand of NZ_AP019632.1, from coordinate 107,399 downwards.
TGGGAACGGTTGTTACCGGTCACCGGACGCTTGCCAGTAACTTGGCAGACTCGGGACATGTCTATTCTCCAAAAATCAAATTAGCTCGAGCTTCGTATGGGGTATCGGCGCCTCGTCAGGCTTTACAGCCCGGTCATCGCATAGTTCTAAGTGAACTCTCGATTGCCAGGCCCAAATGCCAAACCCGAGATTCTCAAAGGTGGCGTAGTATACGCTGACTCGGCGGTGTGCTCAAGTCCCGAACAGACAAAGATCCCGATGGATCGCGAGAAATAGCCTAAATCCAGCCATGTTCTGCGAAAGAAATGTACTCACCGCGGCCAATTATCAGATGGTCCAGCACACGAATGTCCATGAATTGACAGCATTTGATAATACGTTCGGTGATTTCTTTGTCCGCTCTGCTCGGTTCTGCACAGCCAGAGGGGTGATTATGCGCGAGGATCACGCCCGCTGCATTCACTTTTATCGCTTCCCGCACAATTTCACGCGGATGCACCTCAACGTGACTCAATGTGCCCGCAAAGAGACAGCTATGTTTCAGCACCCGATTTCTGTTATCGACAAAGATCACCATAAAGATCTCGCGTTCGATATCGGTTAACTGGCTTTGCAGGAATTCGCGCGTCATCGCGGGCGTCAGGATCGGATCTTCCATCTCCATGCGGACATTGTAAAAACGGCGGGCAAGTTCAGCAATGCCCCTCAGCTGGGCATATTTCGCCACGCCAATTCCCTCAACGTGCTTAAACTGCGCCAGATCGGCGGTCAATAAACCGTACAGCGAACCGAAATGTGCTATCAGCTCTTTTGCCAGCGTAAATACCGTTTTTCCGGGCGTTCCGGTACGTAAAAAGAGCGCCAGCAGTTCATCGTCTTTTAACAGGGTGACGCCATAGCGCAGCAGTTTTTCGCGCGGCAGCAGCTCCTCATCCTCTTCTTCCATGCTCTTTCTCCCCTTTTTAACCTCATGCTGCCACAGGCCAATCCGTCGCTCGACGGCCACATTGCGTTCTTGCGTAGCGCCTCGCAAAGTGGTCGAAGGACAAAATCACCCCGCTTTGGGGATTGTGATAAAATGCCCGCTCTCTGGTGAAACCCAACAGGAAAGAATCATGATGAGCCTGGCCGGTAAAAAAATCGTTCTTGGCGTGAGCGGCGGCATTGCTGCTTATAAAGCGCCGGAGCTGGTGCGTCGTCTGCGCGAGCGCGGAGCTGACGTGCGGGTCGCGATAACCGAAGGCGGTAAAGCCTTTATCACTCCCCTGAGCCTGCAGGCCGTTTCAGGATACCCGGTATCTGACAGCCTGCTCGATCCGGCCGCCGAAGCCGCGATGGGCCATATTGAGCTGGGAAAATGGGCAGACCTGGTTATCCTCGCTCCCGCCACGGCTGATTTAATCGCTCGGGTGGCAGCCGGTATGGCAAACGACCTGGTCTCCACCATTTGTCTGGCCACCCCTGCGCCTGTTGCCGTCGTTCCTGCCATGAACCAGCAGATGTACCGTAACGCGGCCACCCAGCACAATCTGGAGACGCTGGCCTCACGCGGCCTGCTTATCTGGGGTCCGGACAGCGGCAGCCAGGCCTGCGGCGACGTTGGCCCGGGCCGCATGCTTGACCCGCTGACGATTGTTGATATGGCCGCAGCCCATTTTTCGCCTGTCAACGATCTGCAACATCTCAACATCATGATTACCGCGGGCCCCACGCGCGAGCCGCTGGATCCGGTGCGCTACATCACCAACCACAGCTCCGGCAAAATGGGCTTTGCGATTGCCGCCGCCGCCGCAAGGCGTGGCGCGAACGTCACGCTGGTGAGCGGCCCGGTATCGCTGCCTACCCCTGCGTTTGTGAAACGAATTGACGTGACCACCGCGCTGGAGATGGAAGCCGCCGTGCAGGCACATGCGCAAAGCCAGCAGATTTTTATCGGCTGTGCGGCCGTCGCAGACTATCGTGCCGAGACGATCGCCGAGGCTAAAATTAAAAAGCAAGGCGATGAATTAACACTAAAAATGGTGAAAAACCCGGACATTGTTGCCGGCGTCGCCGCACTAAAAAGCCATCGTCCATACGTTGTTGGGTTTGCCGCAGAAACGAATAATGTGGAAGAATATGCCCGGCAAAAACGTACCCGCAAAAACCTCGATTTGATTTGCGCGAACGACGTATCGCTGGCCACACAAGGATTTAACAGCGACAGCAACGCACTGCACCTTTTCTGGCAGGATGGAGATAAAGTCTTACCGCTTGAGCGCAAGGAACTCCTGGGCCAACAATTACTGGACGAGATCGTTACCCGTTATGATGAAAAAAATCGACGTTAAGATTCTGGACCCGCGTGTTGGCGAGCAATTCCCGCTGCCAACCTATGCCACCTCCGGCTCTGCCGGTCTTGACCTGCGCGCCTGTCTCGATGACGCCGTAGAACTGGCTCCGGGTGCCACTACCCTGGTTCCAACTGGCCTGGCAATTCACATTGCTGACCCGTCTCTGGCAGCAGTGATCCTGCCGCGTTCTGGTCTGGGCCATAAGCACGGCGTTGTGCTGGGTAACCTGGTCGGCCTGATCGACTCCGACTACCAGGGTCAGCTGATGGTCTCCGTCTGGAACCGCGGTCAGGACAGCTTCACCATTGAACCTGGCGAACGTATCGCCCAGATGGTCTTTGTACCGGTGGTACAGGCAGAATTTAACCTGGTGGCAGACTTTGACGCCACCGACCGTGGCGAAGGCGGCTTCGGCCATTCCGGGCGCAAATAACGGCCCGAAAGACACGTATCTCACAGCGTCATAATGCAATAACAAACCGCAAACGCCCGTTTGCGGTCGCTGTGTGGATGCCAGCCTGGCAAGTGCTTATTTTCAGGGGTATTTTGTAACATGGCAGAAAAACAAACCGCGAAAAGGAATCGTCGCGAAGAAATACTTCAATCTCTGGCTCTGATGCTTGAATCCAGCGATGGCAGTCAACGCATCACCACCGCTAAACTGGCCGCCTCTGTAGGCGTGTCTGAGGCGGCGCTGTACCGTCATTTCCCGAGCAAGACCCGGATGTTCGACAGTCTGATCGAGTTTATTGAAGACAGCCTGATCACGCGCATCAACCTGATTCTGAAAGACGAAAAAGACACGACCGCGCGTCTGCGTCTGATTGTGCTGTTAATCCTGGGCTTCGGTGAACGCAATCCGGGCTTAACCCGTATCCTCACCGGCCACGCGCTGATGTTTGAACAGGACAGACTGCAGGGCCGCATTAACCAGCTTTTCGAGCGGATTGAAGCGCAGCTGCGCCAGGTACTGCGCGAAAAGAAAATGCGTGAAGGCGAAGGTTACAGCATTGATGAAACGCTGCTGGCGAGCCAGATTCTGGCGTTTTGTGAAGGGATGCTCTCCCGCTTTGTGCGCAGCGAGTTCAAATACCGTCCAACGGACGATTTTGACGCCCGCTGGCCGTTAGTGGCTGCTCAGTTGCAGTAATCCGTAAGCCCGGTAAGCGTAGCGCCACCGGGCAATTTAATTACACCCCGAACTCTTCCCGGTACGCACGTACCGCCGCCAGATGGTCCGCCATCTCAGGCTTCTCTTCCAGATACGCAATCAGGTCTTTCAGGGTAATAATCGACGTCACTTTGCAGCTGTAATCGCGTTCGACTTCCTGAATAGCGGAAATTTCACCGCGACCACGCTCCTGACGATCCAGAGAAATCAGCACGCCAGCAAGCGTCGCACCGTTGGCCTGAATAATCTCCATCGATTCACGGATCGCCGTACCCGCGGTAATCACGTCATCGACCAGCATGACGCGGCCCTGCAGCGCGCTGCCGACCAGATTCCCGCCTTCACCATGGGTTTTAGCTTCTTTGCGGTTAAAGCAGTACGGCACGTCGCGGTCATGGTGTTCCGCCAGCGCCACCGCGGTGGTGGTCGCAATCGGAATGCCTTTATAGGCCGGGCCAAACAGCAGGTCAAAATCAATCCCGGAATCCACCAGCGCTTCGGCATAGAAACGGCCTAACAGTGCCAGATCGCGCCCGGTATTAAACAGCCCGGCGTTGAAGAAATAGGGACTCTTACGCCCGGATTTCAGCGTAAATTCGCCAAACTTAAGTACCTGCTTGTTAAGCGCAAACTCAATAAACTGGCGCTGATACGATTTCATGGATTTGCTCCTTTGGTTTTTTCTGTCTTACAGGCAAAAAAAAGGCGACTCATTGGTCGCCTTTAAAATCAATTTTCTAACGCCGCTTTCTGCGTCGTTACAATGGATTCGATTCCCCCTCGGGCCAACGCCAGCAGGGAGAGAAGCTCTTCGTGGGTGAACGGCTCGCCTTCCGCCGTACCCTGCACCTCAATGATGCGACCGTCTTCGGTCATCACCACGTTCATGTCGGTTTCGGCTGCAGAATCTTCAACGTATTCCAGATCGCAAAGCGCTTCGCCGTTAACGATACCAACAGAAACCGCCGCAACCATGCCTTTCATTGGGTTGGTTTTCAGCTTACCGGCCGCAACCAGCTTGTTCAGGGCATCCGCCAGCGCCACGCAGGCGCCGGTAATGGATGCGGTACGCGTACCACCGTCTGCCTGAATGACGTCGCAATCGAGAGTGATGGTGAATTCGCCAAGGATTTTCAGGTCAACGGCGGCGCGCAGCGCACGCGCGATCAGACGCTGAATCTCCATGGTACGGCCGCCCTGCTTACCCTTTGCCGCTTCACGGGCATTACGGGTATGGGTCGCACGCGGCAGCATGCCGTATTCTGCGGTGATCCAACCCTGGCCCTGACCTTTCAGGAAGCGCGGAACGCCTTCTTCGATGGAGGCGGTGCACAGCACTTTAGTGTCACCAAACTCAACCAGCACGGAGCCTTCAGCGTGTTTTGTATAGTTACGGGTCAGGGTGACGGGACGCACCTGATTGGCGCTACGGCCTGATGGACGCATGATGGATTCTCCGGCTTGAAACGAATGTGGCTGCGCATTATACGGATAAAGGACGCTTATTCCTATCCTGAGAAGCCCCCGAAAGCTATAATCCCCCCATCTCTCCTTTAAAAACGGGAATGTCTATGATCCGCAGTATGACCGCCTACGCCCGGCGTGAAATCAAGGGTAGCTGGGGTAGCGCCACATGGGAAATGCGCTCGGTAAACCAGCGTTACCTGGAAACGTATTTCCGTATGCCGGAGCAGTTCCGCAGCCTTGAGCCTGTCGTACGTGAACGTATCCGTACGCGTCTGACGCGCGGAAAAGTTGAATGTAACCTGCGCTTTGAGCCTGATGCGAGCGCACAGGGCGAGCTCATCCTCAACGAAAAACTGGCAAAACAGCTCGTGAATGCGGCGAACTGGGTCAAAATGCAGAGCGATGAAGGCGAAATCAACCCGGTTGATATTCTGCGCTGGCCTGGCGTCATGGCCGCCGGTGAGCAGGATCTGGACGCCATTGCCGCTGAAATCCTGGCAGCTCTCGACGGCACGCTGGACGACTTTATCGTTGCCCGCGAAACCGAAGGCCAGGCGCTGAAAGCGATGATTGAGCAGCGTCTTGAAGGCGTGAGCACCGAAGTTGCCAAAGTCCGCACCCATATGCCAGAAGTGCTGCAATGGCAGCGCGAGCGCCTTGTCGCCAAACTGGAAGAAGCGGAAGTTCAGCTGGAAAACACCCGCCTGGAACAAGAGCTGGTGCTGATGGCGCAGCGTATCGATGTCGCTGAAGAGCTGGACCGTCTGGAAGCGCACGTTAAAGAAACCTACAACATTCTGAAGAAAAAAGAAGCTGTGGGCCGCCGTCTGGACTTTATGATGCAGGAGTTCAACCGCGAGTCGAACACCCTGGCGTCTAAGTCGATCAATGCAGAAGTGACGAATTCAGCGATTGAGCTCAAAGTGCTGATTGAACAGATGCGCGAGCAGATCCAGAACATCGAGTAATGCTTTTCGGGTGGTGTCGAATGCACCACCCATTACTATTTCTAATCCATCTCAACGTCCATTTTGTCGTTTTACCGCCTTTCATCAAGCTTTCTCTATAGAACTTGATAAAAATTTATAGGGCAAACTGACTCGCCTTAGAAAATCTCAATCGTGATCTCGCGCACAAATCGCTAACCTCCCCCGCGTTCACACCGGAGGGTATATGCTGCTTCACATCCTTTATCTCATTGGCATCACCGCAGAAGCCATGACCGGCGCACTTGCCGCCGGACGTCGCCGTATGGATACCTTCGGCGTGATCATTATTGCTACGGCTACCGCGCTGGGCGGCGGTTCCGTGCGCGATATTCTGCTTGGCCATTACCCGCTCGGCTGGGTTAAACACCCTGAATATGTGATTATCGTGGCAACGGCCGCCGTGTTAACCACCATCGTGGCGCCCGTTATGCCCCATCTTCGCCGCCTGTTCCTTGTGCTTGATGCGCTGGGGCTGATTGTCTTTTCAATCATCGGCGCGCAAATCGCGCTCGATATGGGGGAAGGACCGGTTATCGCCACCATCGCCGCCGTGGTCACGGGCGTATTCGGCGGCGTGCTGCGCGATATGTTCTGCAAACGCATCCCCCTGGTCTTTCAAAAAGAGCTGTATGCCGGCATCTCCTTTGCGGCAGCGGTGCTCTATATCGCCCTGCAGCATTACGTTTCAAACCATGATGTGGTGGTCATCTCGACGCTGCTGTTTGGCTTTACGGCCCGCATGCTGGCGCTGCGTCTGAAGCTCGGACTGCCCGTTTTTCATTACAAACACAGCACCCACTAGCTTCAGAACCCGTTGATGTGCTGTTCAGCGAGCCATTTCGCCAGCACATCAATCTGAGGCGCGTGAATCCAGTTAACGATTTGTCGCGCTTTCTCCTCTCCTGTTCCCGGCAGGGTCTGCCAGTCCTTAGCGTTGCGCCCGCTCATCTTCTGCCACGATATGTCTCCCATCGCCTTCAGCGAAGCCTGGGTCAATGGCACACCCATTGCCATGAGCCAGCGGATAAACGGCTTCTCGCGCACCAGATTAAATCGGTGCCAGAGCGCCAGCCCGCGTGCTGAGGAAAACCCCGGTGTAGCCTGCAGCTGCGCCTGCGTTAATAACAGCCATGAAAAGAGATGTTCAAAATGATGCGCCTGCCAGAGGGTCCGCCAGCCTGACTCACCTAATCCTTCAATATCGAATACCTGCTTTGAACTGAGCCAGGTCAGCCGGGCAAAGAACTGCTCCATACACTCCGGCGAAGCATAGAAACAGCTAAGAGCATGATAGCGTGAGGCCGGTGGCTCTGGTTTATGTCTGTCAGTCCCGCGCCAGAGCACCTTATCAAACCGGGGGATACCCTGCCCGGCCAGGCTGATCTGTATCTGATCCCCCGGAGCAATATCCAGATTCTGCCAGCGCCCAACCGAGCCCAGACTCACCCGCTGCACCTGTTTATCATCCAGTTGCACGGGTTCCAGCGCTGCTACAACGGAAATTTTGCCCGTGCGCCCCACGGAAAAATGAATATCACTCACCTCAGCGACCTGGGCTGCGGGAGGATATTTCCACGCGACAACCCAGTGGCCTTCTCCCGGTAACCACTCTTCGCCCGCAGGTTCATCCTCCGAACGCACCACAATGCCATCCGTGGCAAAAGGTAATGCGGTCACGTGCCAGGCCGCGCGCTGCTTCTCGACGGCATCGACAGAATCGGCGGGTAGCGTGTACCGTGCCGACAACGGAAAACCGGCCTGAGACAGTTCAGCTAAAGATGTCCGCATATCTTTCGGTCCGTCCGGCCAGGCCCAGATGAATACGCCGATCTTGCTCAATAGCGAGTTATCCTTTTGCCGCATCATCGCCCCCGCCACCTTGGCGCGAGCGTTCATTCCGCCCAACTGGCTCTGAATGTGGTTGTCGCGTAACCAGTAAAGCTCGCCCTGCAAGACGCTATTCGCCAGCGCGCCGGTGAGATTTTGCGGAACAGACGGGATTAAACGTACCTTCCCGGTCCAGTCTTCCCCTTTGAGGCCATCACCGCGACTGATAGCCTGGGTTAACTTTCCGTTGCGATAGACCAGCGTTATCGCCACACCGTCAACTTTCGGCTGCAGCCACAGATGCTGTCGGGCACGCATCCACTGCCTCAGTTCCTCTTTGCTGGCCACTTTATGTACGCCCGTATGGGCAACAGGATGTTTTACGCTTCCCGCCAGCGCGGGGAATTTCTCTTCTGAAGGCTCACTGCCAAAACAACGCTGCCACTGCGTTAACCGCCCGTGAAGCTGGTCGTAAACCTCGTCGCTGATCTCGCTCACGCCCTGCTTCCAGTAGGCCTCATCCCAGCGTTTGATTTGCGCGCTTAACGACGCCATCTCTTTTTCTGCTTTTGCCTGCGACCACACCGGACACACCGCCGCGCCAGAGCCACACCACAACAGCATTAACCCGCTTATCCATCGCCACATCGCTACCCCTCCTTTGCATTGCAGGAGGTATACCCGGATGCCTGAAACAACGCTAACGACAACGTTTCACAATGCGAGACGCTATCCGGTGTTTCTTTTGGTTGCTGAAAACCACAGATAAAACCTGAAAACGGCACGCAAAATTCAATAATCCAGGGGAAAAAGTGTGACAAAGGCTACGTCACACGGCGGTGACGTGTATAATAAGCCCGTATGTAGGACTTCTTCGTTAACACATACAAAAGACTCTCATGGCTCAAGGCACGCTTTATATTGTTTCTGCCCCTAGTGGCGCGGGTAAATCCAGCCTTATTCAGGCACTGTTAAAAACCCAACCGTTGTACGACACACAGGTTTCTGTTTCTCACACCACGCGAGCGCCGCGTCCGGGTGAAGTGCACGGTGAACACTATTTCTTTGTGGATCACGACGAATTCAGAGCGATGATCGGCAGAGACGCGTTTCTTGAACACGCTGAAGTATTCGGTAATTACTACGGTACCTCGCGTGAAACCATTGAGCAGGTTCTGGCCACGGGCGTGAATGTGTTCCTGGATATCGACTGGCAGGGCGCACAGCAAATTCGTAAGAAAATGCCTGATTCGCGCAGTATCTTTATTTTACCGCCATCGAAAGATGAACTGGATCGCCGCCTGCGTGGCCGCGGTCAGGACAGCGAAGAAGTGATCGCAAAGCGTATGGAACAGGCTGTTGCAGAAATGAGCCATTACGCGGAATATGATTACCTTATTGTGAATGATGATTTTGATGCCGCACTGAGCGATCTCAAAACCATTCTTCGTGCAGAACGTCTGCGTATGAGCCGCCAGAAGCAGCGACATGACGCATTAATCACCAAACTGTTGGCAGACTGAACCCACTTTCAGTATCATGCCCAGTCATTTCTTCACCTGTGGAGCATTTTAAGTATGGCACGCGTAACTGTTCAGGACGCTGTAGAGAAAATTGGTAACCGTTTTGACCTGGTGCTGGTCGCCGCGCGTCGCGCTCGTCAGATGCAGGTAGGCGGTAAAGATCCGCTGGTACCGGAAGAAAACGATAAAACCACCGTTATTGCACTTCGCGAAATCGAAGAAGGTCTGATCAACAACCAGATCCTCGACGTGCGTGAGCGCCAGGAGCAGCAAGAGCAGGAAGCCGCAGAACTGCAGGCCGTAACCGCTATTGCTGAAGGTCGTCGTTAATTAAACCTGCGGGTCGCCCTTGTATCTGTTTGAAAGCCTGAATCAACTGATTCAAACCTACCTGCCTGAAGACCAGATTAAGCGTCTTCAGCAGGCGTATCTCGTTGCACGTGACGCTCACGAGGGCCAGACACGTTCAAGCGGTGAACCCTATATCACGCACCCGGTAGCGGTGGCCTGTATTCTGGCCGAGATGAAACTCGACTACGAAACGCTGATGGCCGCTCTGCTGCATGACGTGATCGAAGATACCCCTGCCACTTATCAGGACATGGAACAGCTGTTTGGCAAAAGCGTTGCCGAACTGGTGGAAGGGGTCTCTAAGCTTGATAAGCTGAATTTCCGCGACAAGAAAGAGGCGCAAGCCGAAAACTTCCGCAAGATGATTATGGCGATGGTGCAGGATATCCGTGTCATTCTCATCAAACTCGCTGACCGTACCCACAACATGCGCACGCTGGGCTCACTTCGCCCGGATAAACGTCGCCGCATTGCCCGTGAAACCCTCGAAATCTACAGTCCGCTGGCGCACCGTTTAGGTATTCACCACATTAAAACCGAGCTGGAAGAGCTGGGCTTTGAAGCGTTGTACCCGAACCGCTATCGCGTGATTAAAGAGGTGGTGAAAGCCGCACGCGGTAACCGTAAAGAGATGATTCAAAAAATCCTCTCGGAAATTGAAGGGCGCTTACAGGAAGCGGGAATTCCGTGCCGCGTCAGCGGTCGCGAAAAACATTTGTACTCCATCTACTGCAAAATGGTGCTCAAAGAGCAGCGTTTTCACTCGATCATGGATATCTACGCCTTCCGCGTAATTGTCCACGACTCGGACACCTGCTATCGCGTGCTGGGGCAGATGCACAGCCTCTACAAACCGCGTCCGGGCCGCATGAAAGATTACATCGCCATTCCAAAAGCGAACGGCTATCAATCTTTGCACACCTCGATGATCGGGCCACACGGTGTGCCTGTTGAGGTGCAAATTCGCACCGAAGACATGGACCAGATGGCAGAGATGGGTGTTGCCGCACACTGGGCATATAAAGAGCACGGTGGCGAAAGCAGCACGACCGCACAAATCCGTGCCCAGCGCTGGATGCAGAGCCTGCTGGAGCTTCAGCAGAGTGCGGGTAGCTCGTTTGAATTTATCGAGAGCGTTAAATCCGATCTCTTCCCGGATGAGATTTACGTTTTCACCCCAGAAGGGCGCATTGTCGAACTGCCTGCGGGCGCAACGCCGGTCGACTTCGCTTACGCCGTGCATACCGATATCGGGCATGCCTGCGTCGGCGCGCGTGTCGACAGACAGCCTTATCCGCTGTCTCAACCGCTCTCCAGCGGCCAGACGGTAGAAATTATTACCGCGCCGGGCGCACGTCCGAACGCGGCCTGGCTGAACTTTGTCGTGAGCTCCAAAGCACGCGCCAAAATTCGCCAGCTGCTGAAAAACCTCAAGCGCGATGATTCCGTCAGCCTGGGGCGTCGTCTGCTCAACCACGCGTTGGGCGGTAGCCGTAAGCTGGCTGAAATTCCGCAGGAGAACGTCCAGCGCGAGCTGGAGCGCATGAAGCTTGCGTCGCTTGACGACCTGCTGGCAGAGATTGGCCTCGGCAACGCCATGAGCGTGGTGGTGGCGAAGAATCTGCAGCAAGGCGACACGACAGCGGTGCCTGCAACCACGCAAAGCCACGGACACCTGCCGATTAAAGGCGCAGACGGGGTGCTGATCACCTTCGCAAAATGCTGTCGTCCAATTCCTGGCGACCCGATTATTGCGCACGTCAGCCCGGGTAAAGGGCTGGTTATCCACCACGAGTCCTGTCGTAACATTCGCGGCTACCAGAAAGAAGCCGAGAAGTTTATGGCGGTCGAGTGGGATAAAGAGACCGCGCAGGAATTTATCACCGAAATTAAGGTGGATATGTTCAACCATCAGGGTGCTCTGGCGAACCTGACGGCAGCGATCAACACGGCTTCTTCCAACATTCAGAGCCTGAATACGGAAGAAAAAGATGGCCGCGTGTACAGCGCCTTTATTCGTCTGACCGCCCGCGACCGCGTGCATCTGGCGAATATTATGCGCAAGATCCGCGTCATGCCGGACGTGATTAAAGTCACCCGAAACCGAAACTAGGTTTATGAATTCACAACGTTATGCACGTATCTGCGAAATGCTCGCCAGGCGTCAGCCTGACCTGACGGTCTGCATGGAGCAGGTGCATAAACCTCATAACGTCTCTGCTATCGTCCGTACCGCAGATGCCGTCGGTGTGCATGAAGTGCACGCCGTCTGGCCGGACGGCCGTATGCGCAATACGGTCTCGGCGGCGGCAGGCAGCAACAGCTGGGTGTCTGTCAAAAATCATCACACCATTGGCGAAGCCGTATCGCACCTAAAAGGGCGCGGGATGCAGATCCTCGCCACTAACCTGTCCGCTAAAGCCGTAGATTTTCGCGAGATCGACTACACCCGCCCGACCTGCATTTTGATGGGTCAGGAGAAAACCGGGATCACCCAGGAAGCGTTGGATCTGGCGGATCGTGACATCATCATTCCGATGATCGGCATGGTCCAGTCTCTCAACGTCTCCGTGGCGTCCGCGCTCATTCTGTATGAAGCGCAGCGCCAGCGTCAGAACGCCGGGATGTACGAGCGCAGCAACAGCATGCTGCCGGAAGAGGAACAGCAGCGCCTGCTGTTTGAAGGTGGTTATCCGGTTCTGGCTCGCGTTGCGAAGCAGAAAAAATTGCCTTACCCCCACGTCAACGCGCAGGGCGAAATTGAAGCCGATGCCGAGTGGTGGGCCACCATGCAGTACGCCGGGTAAGCGATGAAAGGCCGCCTGCTGGATGCTATCCCGCTTAACAGCCTGACGGGCGTGGGCTCAGCGCAAAGTAATAAGCTTGCAAAAATTGGCCTGCACACCGTTCAGGATCTCCTGCTTCACCTCCCCCTGCGTTACGAAGACCGCACCCAGCTCTACAAGATTGGCGATCTTCTTCCCTCCACTTACGCCACCGTTGAAGGCGAAGTCCTGAACTGCAACATCACCTTCGGCGGACGCCGAATGATGACCTGCCAGATCAGCGACGGCACCGGCATTCTCACCATGCGTTTTTTCAACTTCAGCGCGGCGATGAAAAACAGCCTGGCGACGGGCCGCAGGGTGCTGGCCTATGGCGAAGCCAAACGCGGGAAATACGGCGCAGAGATGATCCACCCGGAGTACCGCGTGCAGGGCGATCTCAGCACGCCGGAAATGCAGGAGACGCTTACCCCGGTTTACCCAACGACCGAAGGCATCAAGCAGGCGACGCTGCGCAAGCTCACCGATCAGGCGCTGGAGCTGCTGGATACCTGCGCCATTACCGAGCTGCTGCCGCCCGAGCTGGCGCAGGGCATGATGAGCCTGCCCGAGGCGCTGCGCACCCTGCACCGCCCGCCGCCAACGCTGCAGCTCAGCGATTTAGAAAGCGGCAAACATCCCGCACAACAGCGTCTTATCCTTGAGGAATTACTGGCACATAACCTGAGCATGCTGGCGCTTCGCGCGGGCGCGCAGCGTTTCCACGCTCAGCCGTTAAGCCAGAACGATGCGCTCAAAGATAAGCTGCTGGCCTCGCTGCCGTTTAAACCCACCGGCGCGCAGGCGCGCGTCACCGCCGAGATTGAACGCGATATGGCGCTCGACGTGCCGATGATGCGTCTGGTGCAGGGCGACGTGGGCTCCGGTAAAACGCTGGTTGCCGCCCTGGCGGCCCTGCGCGCGATTGCTAATGGTAAACAGGTGGCGCTAATGGCGCCGACCGAGCTGCTGGCTGAACAGCACGCCAACAATTTCCGCGCCTGGTTTGCGCCACTCGGAATTGAAGTGGGCTGGCTTGCCGGGAAGCAAAAAGGCAAAGCGCGCCTTGCGCAACAGGAGGCTATTGCCAGCGGGCAGGTGCAGATGATTGTCGGCACGCACGCCATCTTCCAGGAGCAGGTGCAGTTTAACGGTCTTGCGCTGGTGATTATCGACGAGCAGCACCGCTTCGGCGTACATCAGCGTCTGGCGCTCTGGGAAAAAGGCCTGCAGCAGGGCTTCCACCCGCATCAGCTGATCATGACCGCTACGCCGATCCCACGCACCCTGGCGATGACCGCCTACGCCGATCTGGATACCTCCACCATCGACGAACTGCCGCCGGGCCGTACGCCGGTCACAACGGTCGCCATTCCCGACACGCGCCGCAGCGATATCATTGACCGCGTGCGCAACGCCTGCACCCAGGAAGGGCGTCAGGCCTACTGGGTCTGTACGCTGATTGAAGAGTCTGAACTGCTGGAAGCACAGGCTGCCGAAGCAACGTGGGAAGAGCTTAAGCTGGCGCTGCCCGAGCTGAACGTGGGTCTGGTTCACGGACGCATGAAGCCCGCCGAAAAACAGGCGGTGATGCAGTCGTTCAAACAGGGTGATTTGCATTTGCTGATCGCCACCACGGTGATCGAAGTCGGCGTGGACGTCCCCAATTCCAGCCTGATGATCATCGAAAACCCGGAGCGTCTCGGCCTTGCCCAGCTCCACCAGCTGCGCGGGCGCGTCGGCCGCGGCGCGGTTGCGTCCCACTGCGTACTGCTCTACAAAGCGCCTCTTTCCAAAACCGCCCAGATGCGTCTGCAGGTGCTGCGCGACAGCAACGACGGTTTTGTGATTGCGCAAAAAGACCTGGAGATCCGCGGCCCGGGCGAACTGCTGGGCACGCGTCAGACGGGTAACGCGGAGTTCAAAGTAGCGGACTTGCTGCGCGATCAGGCCATGATCCCCGAGGTTCAGCGCCTCGCCCGCCATATTCATGAATGCTACCCCGAACAGGCGGCAGCGTTAATTGAGCGCTGGATGCCGGAAACCGAGCGGTATTCCAACGCCTGATCTCAGGCAAACATCGGCAGCATCAGGTACAGCTTGATCACCAGCGCGTTCACGATATCAATAAAGAACGCCCCGACCATCGGGACCACCAGAAACGCCATGTGCGATGGCCCGAACCGTTCGGTGATCGCCTGCATGTTGGCGATAGCCGTTGGAGTGGCCCCCAAACCAAACCCGCAGTGACCCGCTGCCAGCACCGCCGCATCGTAGTTTTTGCCCATCATGCGCCAGGTCACGAACATGGCGTACAGCGCCATAAACAGCGCCTGCACCGCCAGTATCGCCACCATCGGCAGCGCCAGCGAGGCTAGCTCCCACAGCTTGAGGCTCATCAGCGCCATCGCCAGGAACAGCGACAGACAGACGTTGCCGAGCACCGATACCGCCCGTTCAAACACGCGGTAGAAGCCCATCAGCGCCAGACCGTTGCTCAGGATCACCCCGATAAACAGCACGCAGACAAACGTCGGCAGTTCAAACGCGGAACCCGCCAGCCATTGCGCAACCACTTTGCCCACGGTCAGGCAGATGGCGATCGTCGCGATAGTTTCAATCAGCACCAGCGAGGTGATGCTGCGGCCAACGTCCGGCTTTTCGAAGGCGGTCGGCACCAGCTCATCGTCCGGCCTGCCGTTCGGCGTGGTGGAGTGCTTAACCAGATACCGCGCCACCGGGCCGCCAATCAGGCCACCCAGCACCAGGCCAAAGGT
Organism: Enterobacter asburiae; assembly: GCF_007035645.1. Classification (NCBI taxonomy): domain Bacteria; kingdom Pseudomonadati; phylum Pseudomonadota; class Gammaproteobacteria; order Enterobacterales; family Enterobacteriaceae; genus Enterobacter; species Enterobacter asburiae. The sequence continues at coordinate 92,136 of NZ_AP019632.1, read as the reverse complement.
CGCACAGGCCATCGCCACTTCCGTCGCGTTTTCAAACCCATAGCGCTCGATGAACAGCTTGCTCCACGCGGCCCCGGTTCCGTGACCGCCCGAAAGTGTAATCGACCCCGCCAGCAGTCCCATCAGCGGATCCAGCCCCAGCAGCGTTGCCATGCCGATGCCAATGGCGTTTTGCATCAGCAGCAGCCCCACCACCACAATCAGGAATACGCCGAGCACCTTACCGCCCGAGCGCAGGCTCGCCAGGTTTGCGTTCAGGCCGATAGTGGCAAAGAAGGCCAGCATCAGCGGATCTTTCAGGGACATATCAAAATCGATTTCCCAGCCCATGCTTTTTTTCAGTAACAGCAGGGCCAGAGCCACCAGCAGGCCACCGGCGACAGGTTCAGGAATGGTGTATTTCTTCAGAAGGGAAACGCTATGTACCAGCTTGCGACCAAGCAGAAGAACCAGCGTTGCGGCAACAAGGGTCGACAACGTATCGAGATGAATCATAAAAGGCTCCTGTTATGCGCGTGTTCCATACACACGCGGCGTTATCCTGGGCCGGTTTGCGCTCTTCATGAGCCCCCGGCGCAAAAAGTGTAATTTTTTTTCCCCACGCGTTGTAGAAAACCTGCTCACAGCGGCAGATTTTCTTCCCTTTTTTTGCTGGCAATCGTTTGCTTTTACCAGGTGGTCAGATAAAATGCCCGCTTTTCCACCGTGGGATTGCCGCCGATGTCCGTTAACACCATAGAGTCGCCTGATGCGCAACCGATTGCGCAGAAGCAAAATAGCGAACTGATTTACCGCCTTGAGGATCGCCCGCCGCTGCCGCAAACGCTTTTCGCCGCCTGCCAGCATCTTCTGGCGATGTTTGTTGCGGTGATCACCCCGGCGCTGCTAATTTGCCAGGCGCTCGGTTTACCGGCGCAGGACACGCAGCACATTATCAGCATGTCTCTCTTCGCCTCCGGCGTGGCCTCGATTATTCAAATTAAAGCGTGGGGGCCGGTGGGGTCGGGATTATTGTCGATTCAGGGCACCAGCTTTAACTTCGTGGCACCGCTTATCATGGGCGGTACGGCGCTGAAAACCGGCGGTGCGGATGTCCCAACCATGATGGCGGCGCTGTTCGGCACCCTGATGCTGGCCAGCTGTACGGAGATGGTCATCTCCCGCGTTCTGCATCTGGCTCGCCGCGTCATCACCCCGCTGGTTTCCGGCGTGGTGGTGATGATTATTGGGCTGTCGCTGATTCAGGTGGGCCTCACCTCCATCGGCGGCGGCTATGCCGCAATGAGCGACCACACCTTCGGCGCGCCGAAAAACCTGCTGCTGGCGGGGGTCGTGCTGGCGATCATTATTCTGCTTAACCGCCAGCGAAATCCTTACCTGCGCGTCGCCTCGCTGGTGATCGCCATGGCGGCGGGCTACCTGCTGGCGTGGGCGCTGGGCATGCTGCCGGAGAACACCGCGCCGACCAACAGCGCGCTGATCACTGTCCCCACGCCGCTGTACTACGGACTGGGCATCGACTGGGGCCTGCTCCTGCCGCTGATGCTGGTCTTTATGATCACCTCTCTGGAGACCATCGGCGATATCACCGCCACCTCCGACGTCTCCGAGCAGCCGGTGTCCGGCCCGCTGTACATGAAGCGTCTGAAAGGCGGCGTGCTGGCGAACGGCCTGAACTCGTTTGTCTCTGCGGTATTCAACACCTTCCCGAACTCCTGCTTCGGCCAGAACAACGGCGTGATCCAGCTGACCGGGGTTGCCAGCCGCTACGTCGGTTTTGTGGTGGCGCTGATGCTGATCGTCCTCGGCCTGTTCCCGGCGGTAAGCGGCTTTGTGCAGCACATTCCTGAGCCGGTGCTGGGCGGCGCAACGCTGGTAATGTTCGGGACCATCGCGGCCTCCGGCGTGCGTATCGTCTCCCGCGAGCCGCTGAACCGCCGCGCGATCATGATTATCGCGCTGTCGCTGGCCGTCGGTCTGGGTGTTTCCCAGCAGCCGCTGATCCTGCAGTTTGCGCCTGACTGGGTGAAAAACCTGCTCTCTTCCGGCATTGCCGCGGGCGGTATCACCGCTATCGTTCTGAACCTCGTTTTCCCGCCTGAAAAGAACTGATCCTCTTCACGGCAGGCAGCCAATGCCTGCCGTGACATCTAATTACACCATTCCCGCCTTGAGGATTGCGCATAAATCGTGCATAACTCCCTTATGTGCGTTTTGCGGGATGGAAGACCATGAAATTTATTGGAAAGCTCCTCATCTATCTTCTGGTAGCCCTGCTCATTGTGCTGCTGGCGTTCTACATTTTGCTCCAGACCCGCTGGGGCGCGTCTCAGGTCAGCAGCTGGGTGACGGTGAATACCGACTACGAACTCAGTTTCGACAAGATGAATCACCGCTTTTCGTCGCCTTCCCACATCATTCTGGAAAACGTCACCTTCGGTCGGGACGGTAAACCCGCCACGCTGGTAGCCAAAAAAGTCGATATCGGCCTGAGCAGCCGCCAGATAACCGATCCGCTGCATATGGACACCATCACCCTGTTCGATGGCACGCTGAATCTCTCGCCTCAGACGGCACCGCTGCCTTTCCAGGCGGATCGCCTGCAGCTGAACAACATGGCCTTTAACAGCCCGAATACTGAATGGGACTTGAGCGCGCAGAAGGTCACGGGCGGCGTCAGCCCGTGGCAGCCGGAAGCGGGCAACGTGCTGGGGAACAACGCGCAGATCCAGATGAGCGCGGGCTCGCTGACCCTGAACGGCGTACCGGCGACCAACGTGCTAATCGAGGGCCAGCTCAACGGCAAGGAAGTGGTGCTGAAAACGATTGGTGCCGACATGGCCCGTGGCTCGCTTACCGGCTCCGCCCTGCGCAACGCCGACGGGAGCTGGATTATCGACACGATGCGCCTGAATGAGATCCGCCTGCAGAGCGATAAAACGCTGATGGCGTTCTTCGTGCCGCTGGCCTCCATCCCTTCTCTGCAGATTGGTCGTCTGGACGTAACCGACGCCCGGCTTCAGGGCCCGGACTGGGCGGTGACCGATCTCGATTTAAGCCTGCGCAACCTGACTCTTAGCAAAGGCGACTGGCAGAGCCAGGAAGGCCGGCTGTCCATGAACGCCAGCGAGTTTATCTACGGCTCGCTGCATCTTTTCGACCCGATCCTGAATGCGGAGTTTTCCCCGCAGGGCATGGCGCTGCGTCAGTTCACCTCCCGCTGGGAAGGCGGCATGGTGCGCACGTCTGGTAACTGGCTGCGCGACGGTAAAGCGCTGGTGCTGGACGATGTTGCCATCGCCGGGCTGGAGTACACCCTGCCGCAGAACTGGAAAACGCTGTGGATGGAGCCTCTGCCGGAATGGCTGAACAGCGTCACGCTGCAAAAATTCGGCCTGAGCCGCAACCTGGTGATCGACATCGATCCCGCCTTCCCGTGGCAGATCACCTCTCTGGACGGCTACGGCGCAAACCTGCAGCTGGTGAAAGATCGCCAATGGGGTATCTGGGGCGGCAGCGCAACCCTGAACGGCGCGGCGGCGACCTTTAACCGCGTGGACGTGCGCCGTCCGTCGCTGGCGCTGAATGCGAACGCCGCCACGGTGAACATTACCGACCTGAGCGCCTTTACCGAGAAAGGCATTCTGGAAGCCACGGCGACGGTTTCTCAGCTGCCGCAGCGGCAGACCACGGTGAGCCTGAACGGGCGCGGCGTGCCGCTCAACGTGCTGCAGCAGTGGGGCTGGCCTGCGCTGCCGATTACGGGCGACGGCAATATTCAGCTCACCGCCAGCGGCAGCGTGCAGGCCAGCGCACCGTTGAAGCCAACGGTGAACGGCAAGCTGAACGCGGTAAATATGGATAAACAGCAGGTGCAGCAGACGATGACGGGCGGTGTGGTATCGACCGCACCCTCACCCCAGCCCTCTCCCTGAAAGGGAGAGGGAGCAAACCCTTCCCTCGCCCCTTTGGGGAGAGGGTTAGGGTGAGGGGAATTAAATGTGAACCACCACCTCATTCCCCTCCGCTTTCACCACCACACCCCATTCGCTGCCCGCGTGTGAACCACCTTTTACGCCGCTCACCTTCTGTACGTTGCGCAAGCACACGGACCAGTTTTTCGCGTCTCCCGCGCCGGTAAAGGTCACGATATCGCCCCGACGTGACGCCTTCAGCGTAAACGCCACGGCCCCGTCCGCCGCAGGCACTTCGCTCACCGCCGTTGCGCCATCGTCCAGGTTAAACAGCTGGAAGGCCGTCCCCTCATTCCACGCGTAGTCCGGCTTCTGGTTATTGTTGCCCAGCGCCAGGAGGGTGTTGTCGCGCACGTAGACCGGCAGGCTCATGAAATCGTGCTGCTGCTTATGCCAGCGGCTGCCCTGAATTTCGTCGTTATGCCACAGATGCGTCCAGCGTCCTTCCGGCAGGTAGAACTGCACGTCGCCCGCCTCGGAGAACACCGGCGCGACCATCACCGCATCCCCCAGCATGTACTGGCGGTCGAGGTAATCGCATGCCGGATCGTCCGGGAACTCCAGCATCATCGCCCGCAGCATCGGCGTGCCGAACTCGCGGGCCAGCGCCGCCTGACGATACAGGTACGGCATCAGCTGACACTTCTGCTGGGTGAAGTGGCGCACCACGTCGCAGGACTCGTCATCGTACGCCCACGGCACGCGATAGGATTTGCTGCCGTGCAGGCGGCTGTGGCTGGAGAACAGCCCGAACGCGCACCAGCGTTTGTAGACATGCGCCGGAGCGGTGTTTTCGAACCCGCCGATATCGTGGCTCCAGAACCCGAAGCCGGACAGGCCAATCGACAGCCCGCCGCGCAGGCTTTCGGCCATCGACTCGTAGTTAGCGTAGCAGTCGCCGCCCCAGTGCACCGGAAACTGCTGCGCCCCGACGGACGCCGAGCGGGCAAACAGCACCGCCTCTTCCTCCCCCACCGTCTCCTTCAGCACGTTCCACACCAGCTCGTTATAGATGTAGGCGTAGTGGTTATGCATCTTCTGCGGATCGGACCCGTCGAACCACTGCACGTCCGTCGGGATACGCTCGCCGAAGTCGGTCTTGAAGCAGTCGACGCCGATTTCCACCAGGCCTTTCAGCCTGTCGGCATACCACCGGCACGCGTCCGGGTTGGTGAAGTCATAAATCGCCAGCCCCGGCTGCCATTTGTCCCACTGCCACAGGGAGCCGTCCGGGCGCCTGAGCAGGTAGCCCTTCTCTTTCAGCTCCCGGAAAATCGGGGATTTCTGGCCGATGTACGGGTTAATCCACACGCAGACCTTCAGCCCTTTCTCCTTCAGGCGGCGGATCATGCCTTCCGGATCCGGGAAGGTCACAGGGTCCCACTCGAAGTCGCACCACTGGAAGGCCTTCATCCAGAAGCAGTCGAAGTGGAAGACGTGCAGCGGCAGGTCGCGCTCGGCCATGCCGTCGATAAAGCTGTTTACCGTCGCTTCGTCGTAGTTGGTAGTGAACGAGGTGGTGAGCCACAGGCCGAACGACCACGCAGGCGGCAGCGCCGGACGCCCGGTAAACTGCGTATAGCGGTTCAGCACCTCTTTCGGCGTCGGGCCGTCGATCACGAAGTACTCGAGATATTCCCCTTCCACGCTGAACTGCACTTTGGAGACCTTCTCGGAGCCGACTTCAAACGAGACGTTCTCGGGATGATTCACCAGCACGCCGTAGCCGCGGTTGGTCAGGTAGAACGGGATATTTTTGTAGGACTGCTCGGTGCTGGTGCCGCCGTCGCGGTTCCAGGTTTCGACCGTCTGGCCGTTGCGCACCAGCGCGGTAAAGCGCTCTCCCAGACCGTAGACCGTTTCCCCCACGCCCAGATCCAGACGTTCGAACACGTAATTGCGGTCGGTATTGCTGTCCTGCACGTAGCCGTTGTTTTTCAGCTGGCTGCCGGTAATGCGCTGGCCGTTGCGCAGGAAATCCAGCGCCCAGAACTCGCCTTTGGTGACGCGCGCGCTGACGCTGCCGCTTTTCAGCTCGGCAAAGTCGGCGTTGTTTTCAATCTCTACCTTCACGTCTTTAAGAACGTTCAGCGGATAGTGCGGGCCGTTATTCAGCGCGCCCTGAAAATGCTCAATGCGCACCCCGACAATCCCTTCCTGCGGGGCAAACAGGCGCACCGTGAACATCAACGTGTCGAGCTGCCAGGTGCGTTCGCGCACGTCGCGCGGCGCCACATACACCACCAGGTCGTTGCCCTGCTGCTCCACGTCGAACACCTGAACCGGATACGTCACGTTCAGGCCCGGTTGAATAAGCCAGTTTCCATCACTGATTTTCATGCTCTCGTCCTCTTAGTTCTGCAATTCTTTGCTGACCGGCAGGGTTTCAAACTCCTGCTGATTGCGGCGCGCGCCCTGCGCCAGCTCACCCATGATTTTGGTCAGGAAGGGGGTTTTCAGCGTGTAGTAGCGCTTGGCGATAATGGCGCTCAGCACGTAGCAGACCGCCGGAGCCAGGGTAAACAGGCCGATAATGATGCTGATGGTCGCGCTGTTCTGGGTTTTGGCTGCCGCGTCGTAGCCGCCACCTGCCAGCATCCAGCCGATCATCGCCCCGCCCAGCGCCAGGCCGAGCTTCAGCACGAACAGCGTGCCCGCAAAGCTGATGCCGGTCAGGCGCTTGCCGTTGGTCCATTCGCCGTAGTCGACGGTATCGGACATCATCACCCACTGGATCGGCGTCACCAGCTGGTGCAGCACGCCGATGACGAAGATAAAGGCGAACATCAGCACGGTGGCGTGCATCGGCACGAAGAACATCGCCACGCTGACCACCGCCAGCGCGGCGTTGGTCCACCAGAAGATGCTGACCTTGCACTTCCAGTCGGTGAGCGGTTTCGCCAGCGCGGAGCCAATCAGGTTGCCGACGCAGTAGGTAGTGAGGAACGCGACGAACACCTCCGGCGAGCCCATGATCCAGGTGCAGTAGTACATCATCGCGCCGCCTCGCACGCAGACTGCGAGGATGTTGAGGATGGTGAGTACGCCGACGATGCGCCACTGGTCGTTGTGCCAGATGTCGCGCAGGTCTTCCCGCATGGAGGTGGTGCTCGGCGGCACCTGGATGCGCTCTTTGGTGGTGAAGAAGCAGAACGCCAGCATCAGGAACGCGACCACCGACAGCACGGCGATGCCGCCCTGGAAGCCGAACGCCTTATCGTCGCCGCCAATCAGGTTCACCAGCGGCATCATCAGCACCGTGGAGAGCATGCCGCCCGCCGTTGCCAGCACAAAGCGCCAGGACTGAAGGGAGATGCGCTGCGTCGGGTCGTTGGTGATCACGCCGCCCAGCGCGCAGTAGGGGATATTGACCACGGTATAGAGCAGGGTCAGCAGGGTGTACGTAACTGCGGCGTAAACCATTTTGCCGTTGAGGCTGAGGTCCGGCGTGGTGTAGGCCAGCACGCAGACGATGCCGAACGGGATGGCACCGAACAAAATCCACGGACGGAACTTGCCCCAGCGGCTGCGGGTGCGGTCGGCAATCAGCCCCATGCACGGGTCGGAGATCGCATCCAGCGCGCGCGCCAGCAGGAACATGGTGCCGACAAACCCGGCGGGAATGCCGAAAATATCGGTGTAGAAAAACATCATGTACAACATGACGTTATCAAAAATGATGTGGCTGGCGGCATCTCCCATGCCGTAGCCAATCTTCTCTTTAACTGACAATACTTCGCTCATCTTTTTTTATCCTTCACGCTGTAGGGGGCGCTGAGACCGGTTACAGAGTTTTAAACCATTGTTTCAGGAGCGGGTATTGCGTTTTCTGGTTAGCAGATTACGTTTCTTGTTTTTTGTGATCGCGGTAAATGTTGGGAGCACGAGGGGCTAACATGAGGATTTTCTTAGGAATTAACTGAAACAGGGGTGTACAGGTCAAAAGAGAGGTGAAAAAAGTGTGTCGGGGTATGTGGTAAATGCCTGAAAGTAGCTATAATGCGCCCCGCCTCCATGTAGCAATCGAGGCGCGGAAGATCGTCATCTCCGGTGAGGTGGCTGGACTTCAAATCCAGTTGGGGACGCCAGCGTTCCCGGGCAGGTTCGACTCCTGTGATCTTCCGCCAGTCCCCTACCATCGGTAGTTGTAATTTTGTGAATTGGGATTCATTACTCTTTCAATGCCATTTTCTATTAACCCTTTCCTTAATGCTTTGCTGATCAAAAGGAAACTAGGAATCTCCAATAATTTTTTTCCATTAATTTTAACTTTTGAACAATTAGTAAGTAAGTTAACTTTTGAACAATTAGTAAGTAAGTTAACTTTAGACTGATTGAATGGGAAACTATGATTTCTGTTATATCCATGCTGAGCAAGAAGTTTTGATCTTAACAATAAAGCTCTATAAATAGTAGAAACTAACCATCCATCCAGTTCTCTTAACTGCCTCTCATTCGTGACGAGTGGGTAAAAGCTCATTACACCTTTAAAGAAAATTCTTTTTGACCTTCCAGAAAGAAAGCGATGCTTTTTTATCAGGAGACGCCAGTACAGAATGGATTCATCCAGAGTAATACGGTCTCCTATTACTTCGATGGCGAAAAAGTGCGTGGCGTAATCATCGGGCAAATTACCAGTAACTAATTTTTTAAATCCCTCTCCATCAAGGTAGAGGGACCCAATCTTCACTAACAGCATCACTGAGGCACCTTATTCCAGTGATCCTCATATTTAATATGTCCCTCCAGATAAAACCACTCGATACCGCGATAACGAATCCCGATGCTTTCCATCATATTATGACCAGGCGCCCCCGGAACCCAGGTATGGGCAGCATCGCCAGACATAATCACGATACTATCCAGCGTTATGCGGTACACCTCGAATTCAAATCCTGCTTCGTTCACATCATAGTAGTGGATAACCGCTTTCTGTAGCCTTTTGCTTTGACATAAAGCATCTGCAAAGTAAGGCGACGTTTTGTCGATCTGCTTATGGATAGTGAATGCCCCATGTTCTCTGGCACCCATAAGATTGCCCGTGCTGGCGCTGCAAACCTGATGGTTGTGGTAATTGCTGTTAAGGATCTCAATCGCACCTTCTCTGCCCGAAACATTGCAGCTGCCTTTGATCGGGTTTCCATTTTCATCATAAAGAAACATGTATGCGGGTAATGACATTGACTTTCCTCCTAATGATAATTTATGACTCTGCCGTCATTATCCTTGAAAAATGGATAGTAATAATTTCGCTCATTCAAGGTATAAGAGATTTCATAGGCATAGCCAGCTGGCAAGGCAATCTCGATACAACTATCTGGATATGAACGCCTTTGAAATTCGGCCGCAAACTCTTTATATTTACCGTGTTGCATAGACGAAATTGTATATCCATTCAAAATATCTTTTTCGTCGACACTAAAACAAAAATGATTGCCATTTATCATGATCATTCGCTGCTCAGGAATATTCAGGTTTTCACCCGGACAACCGGTCAACATTGAGATAATCGGAATGAATAGAATTTTTAGTTTCACTGTGGAAAGTCTCCTAAAATAACTTCATACCGCCTGAGAAGATCCTGTTTTGGTTCCGATGGGTCGTAATCAATGAGTTTATGCAGGTTGCTGCGGGGATCAAATCCATAGGTATTGAGCAGCCAGAAATCACTGACGATAGAGGCTTGTTGCTCGAGACCGTAATCAAGCAAGTGATGTTTATCTAAATGGTAGAAATAGTCGACAGCCCAGGAGAATGCTCCACGAAGGCGTACCATCATACCGTAAAGTCGTTTTCATACGTACCTTCCATAAAGTAAATCTCACCGTTTGGCGTCATTGCGGTTCTGAAATTCTGCATATTGAAGGGCAAATAACTTCCCCGATGAATCCACACTTCATTATAACGAATACTTAAACCATAAAGTGTTTTGGCAAGGTTAATTTCACCGAGCGTTAGCAGTCGCACTCCGCCAATTTTTATTCCATCGCTCATCTGCGCTCTCCTTTTGCGAGAGCTATATTAATATCACCGTAACTTAATACAATTATTTTTTTAATGAATGATAAGGGTGTTATTATATCCCTCAGAAATTACGGTAACGTTTTAAATTATCTACTGATTATTTATACTCACCCAACCGCATATGCAGCAACGGAAACGGATTCCCCTGCCCGTCCAGTTCCGAGCGTCCGACCTGCTCAAACCCCATATGGCGATAAAATCCCACACCCTGCGGGTTCTGCTCATTCACGTCCACTTCGTTCGCGCCAAACTCTGCAATGGCGTGCTGGAGCAGCAATTTCCCGACGCCCTTCCCGCGGCTCGCGTTATCAACAAACAGCATTTCAATGCGGTTTTCATCCACGCCTAAAAAGCCGTGAATAACGCCTGCGTCATCGCGAGCGATCACGACCTTGAGGTTAGGCAGATAGGCGTTAAGCAATAGCGGGCGCAACGCCGCAATATCGCTTTCCTGTAAAAAGTGATGGGTGGCGCGGACGGAGGATTCCCAGATCGCGACCAGACGTTCGAAGTGTGTGGGGAGTGCGGTTTCTATTTTCATGGGGGGATCATGATTGGAAAACCGAACTATTTCAAGCCACGCTTTGCGGTCTGTTCCCCCTCACCCTAACCCTCTCCCTCAGGGAAAGGGAACAGGTCGAGCTAAACCCTAATCTCCATCACCGCGTACACCCCGTCCTTCGGCACCACCACGGTGACGTTTTCCACCGGTACGCCCGCCGCGAGGTGAATATCCTGCAGCTGCTGTAACGATCTCGGGTGAATATCCTCCCAGCCGATACCCCGCAGCACAAAGTCAATTTGCGGGCTGCTGGTGAGCATGTTCGACACAATCACCGCGCCGCCGGGCTTAACCAGCCGCAGCGCGCGCTGGAGAAAAATCACCGCATCGGTATCGTTGAAGTATTCAAAAATCCCCAGCGCGTCGACCAGTTCGGCCTGGTGCTCGCCGAGCTCCAGCAGCAGGTCCTCGTTACGCACCAGCGTATGGAGCAGGTTGCGCCTGAGCAGCGTCAGCTGTTCGCCCACCACAATCCCTTCCTGCGCCGCCATGGTTTCGGCCCAGCTGAGCGCCACCGGGTCTTTGTCCACCAGCGTGAGATACACCCGCTGGCCGTCAAGCTTTGCTTCGCGCAGTGCCTCCAGCACCGGAATGGCGGCACCGCTTGCGAGGCTAACCCAGTTATTTTCACTTTCGTTGTGAATGTACTTATCCACCAGCGCGGCCAGCACCCTGGCGCGGGATCGCACGCCAACCGCATCGTTAGCGTGTATAAACCACTGGCGGCTGTCGCTGTCCATTTTCGTGCCGTCGGGCAGGCGGTCCTCCAGCGGGTTTTGCACCACAAACAGCGCCAGCGCGGAGGGCACCAGCCGGGTGCGCCACGCGGTGAGCGCCGGGCGGTTGCGGAAGGCCTGTTCGGAATAGCGGTTCTGCGGGACAAGCACGGCCTGCCCCCCTTCGTCGTATTCCACCCTCGGAGGCCGGAGCGCTGGCTCGGCTTTCAGGGCGCGGTCAAGGGAGGCGATCTCACGGGCAGCGTCGTCTTTCATCGGCCACTGGTCGCTGACGTCGGGAAATGACGCGCTGAAAATCGTCATATTTTCCGGTGCATCGCCGCGAAAAGGCTGCCAGTTCATGTCGTCTTCCCTCCGTTAGGCTTTTAACGGAAGTCTATCCAGGCGAGCCAGTAATACCCTACGAAGAAAGCACGAAATAGGTGCATCAGTTCTGCGACGTGCGCCATACCCCCGGCGTGCAGCCGTACTCGGTCTGAAAATGACGAATAAAGTGGGCGCAGTCGCTAAACCGCATCCGCCGCGCAATATCCGTCACGCTCTGCTGAGAGTTTTTCAGCAGCCAGCAGGCATAGCGCAGCCTGGCGCTGCGAATAAATTCCCGCGCCGTTTTACCAAACTCGGCGTGAAACAGGCGGTTAAGCTGGCGTTCGCTCAGCTTAACGTCCTGCGCGAGCCTGGCGGCGTTCAGCGGGTGAGTCAGATACTGTTCGACGATCGTCACCGCCCTGCGCAGCCGTGAATCAGGGATCATGGCGATATTCGCGGGCCGCGGCGTGGCGGCGTCATGCGGAGGAAGGGACAGCCGCCGGGAGGTGGTGGCCGCAATGTCGTCTCCCCCGTGGGCGCGGATCAGCGCCGTTACCAGGGTGAGCGTTGAGATCCCGCCCGGGCAGGTCAGCACATCGCCTTCGTCGATAAAATCGAGGCCTTGCTCAGCATAAACCTGCGGAAACCGTTGCGTGAAAACGTCATGGTGATGAGGATGAATCGAGGCGCGGCGCTCGTTCAGTAAGCCTTCCTCCGCCAGAATAAAGCTGCCGGTACCAATACCAATCAGAGGAACGTTGTTGTGATAAGCCTCCGTGAGAAACGCTCTGTCGCCACGGTGTCCCTGGTGAAGATGCTCCAGACCTCCGCCGATCGCCGCAATATAGTCGAAATCGCCGGGCGGCGCATGGGCGGCCTCAGGCCGCACGCTGAGCCCTGAGCTGCTCACTATCGGTAAGTCGGGATAAGTGCTTATCAGGCTGAGTTTAAAGCGTATTTTCTGGCTACGCTTCTGGACGCTGGATGCAATACGTAACGCCTCTATTAATCCTGAATATGCGAAAAGCGAGAAATGGGGCCACAGGAGTAAACCCATATGCAGGGATTTATTCCGTGCAGGCGTCATTCTGACGCTATCATCAATTATATTTTTCATTAACTTGCCGAAGAATAATTACATTATCGCAACATTATTGTCGCTGTTATATTTTCCTAAGATAGGTCCTGGCTGTTAAATCAAGCATAAATGATGCCCGCAAAAACTTAAAAACATTTCTCCCTGTCGCTATCCGTTTTTTGACGTGTGGCACACATAGGTCGGCAGCGCCCCCAGAATAAATAAATAATTCTCATTCTGCTGTTTCTTAATACGCATATAAATATTCTTATTCGGATAGATAAAAAATAAGGGCTCGTACTTCTCCAGCCAGCTGTCGCTGATGTTGTCGTCCGGAAATTTCATATTGCGTATGGACGTTAGATTATAGACGCTGTCTTTGCGCTCAATCTGAAAGAAAACTTTGCGATTCAGGGTCTTCGTGGGATCGCTTTTCAACCGGCCATTCATGCTGAGTATTCCGCTGTTACCCTCCACGGTGTAATTCAGCCACAGAGAGAGCGTTTCATCACGGTGATGCTGAATAAAGTTCGCCTGGCAGGAAAAGGGCTGGATGTAATAGCGATGCCAGAGGTAATACGCCGCCACGACAGCCCCCATCAACAGGCACAGGCAGAGCGCAACAAGCGTTTGACGGTTGCGAACCATACTAGCGATCCTCTATAAAATAATCGGACATACAGCGGTTGGGTTCCGTCATTGGCCTGTCACAGCGTATGACCGATGCGCGAGGCAGCAGGATATATCCGCTGACGTACACCCAGGGATAGTTCGCGCACTGGTCCTTAAACGGGGCGGCATAGGCCAGGGCTTTATCCCGATCGCGCTGCGTTTCAATATCGCGAGAAAAATAGAGCTGACATTCGCCCATCTTCATCGCGAAGCGGTACCCGTCGACGAAATAGCTGTCATGCAGCAGGTTATGGCTGATAACGCTCACGCCAGCCAGCATCAGCAATAGCACCAGCGCGCCCGGCAGCCAGAAGCGGCGTGTCGGGGCCGTCGGGGCGACAGTCTCTTCGCAGACATCCGGAGCAGCACGTTCTTCCTCTTCAGCCTGCGGCTGCGTCTCTTTAACGGTGATTTGCGTATCGCTTGCGAGCGTCAGTCCAATACGCGGGATAGTGACAATCGGATCGGTTTCAAACCCCACTTTCTTCAGCCCCTTACGCAGAATAGAAATATTCTGGTAGTAGGTATTAGGCGAAACCAGCATCCCCCGGCGCTGCCAGACAATATCCATGCACTCCTGTTGAGTCACAATACTTCCGACTCTTTCTATTAATAACAACAAACAGCGCCCCGCCGGGGAATTTAATACCACCACCCGGTCAGGATTGTTGAGATCGCGTAATGTGCTGGCCGCTGGATGAAACTCTACCAGGCCATTAATAATGTAATGCTTATGCATAGAATGGGCTAAATACCTCCGGTCAACGCCTGTTGCGCCAGTAGATTCCCTTCACGGTTAACCTGCGTATCCCTCGCCTGTGTAAGGATTAATGTGACGGATAAATGCGCAACTGTATATCCTGGCGCCTGGCGAAAAATCTTATTTTTCCTTTCTCTTTATCTGACCAGTCTGAAGTTTTCTTAACCGCCATTTTAAGCCGTCTTGACACTGACAAAACTCGACAAAGGCGCCCGTTGAACGCTTTAGCCATCATTGTCTGAATTATTCAGCGCGCTTAATTTGTTTTTTTAATCAAAAGCAGAGAGGACGCGCTCTGCCAGCGGGTTTCGAAATTACGACCAATTCGAAAGCTGTCGTCTTAATTAACAATTTCGGTGCGAAACTGTTAGCCACCGTCAGTAACAACCCTCGTCGCATGACGTCCCCAGACTATTTCCTTACAAAACATTTATTAAAGCCAACTTTTCAATAAAAACTACCGGTATGATTATTTACAGGCAAATAAGCAAAAGCCGGTTCAGCGAGGAGAAATTGACGCTACACCTAAACCGTACTTAAAACAAATTAAGATTAATTCAGGTTACCTCTTTTACGCCCTGAGTATAGTGGGCTCACACCGTGCAATGCTTAATTGCTTCGAAAATACAGGCATCGTTCTGCCAGACAGACGAGTCTCATTACAATTATAAATCGAGGGAATGACATGGCGAATAAGCTCAACAACACACGTCATTTAAATATCGCGCTATTGGGTGGAGATCACTTTGCGCGCCAGGGGATCGCCGCGTTATTAAAAAATATTGTCCCGGCTATGCAGATTACAGCATCGATCGATAATTACATGGAAATCGAAACGATACTCGCAGCCGCACCGGTAGACGTGATTTTTTTATCCGGCATGGAGAAATATCACGCGGGATATGACTGCCTGAAATATATCAGGAAGATGAAAGTCCTTTATCCCGACGTACTTATTTGCATGTATTCCGCACCGGCAAATTCCTGGCTGTGGATACGCGGTGAAATAGACGCCTATCTCTCGCTGCAGGACCCGCTTTATCACTGGCGAGCCAGCGTATTAAAAATGGTCGATAGCCGTTATCGCCCACTAAAAAAACCCACGGCGTTATCGCTGACGCCGGGTGAATGGAGGGTATTGAAGGAACTGCGAAAGGGTCTGGATATGCGTTACATCGCCGAAACAGAGCAGCTTTCTTACCGTCGTGTCAGCGCGTTAAAAAGCTCAGCGATAAGAAAACTCGGGCTCAGGAACAAGACAGATTTGCTGGTCTTTTTAACCAGTTAGACCTGCTGCTTTCAGAGCAAATCTCGACATAACACCATAATGGAATCAGGACAATGAAAGCTCAATTCAATAATAAAACGCTGCTCGCTATCACTATTGCGGCATTACTGCCAGCGGGCACGGCCCTGGCTGCCGGCACCAGCGGCGGCACGGTGAACTTTAGCGGCAAAGTGGTGACCTCCGCCTGCGCCATCAGCGCAGGAAGCGCCAACATTGACGTGGATATGGGTGAAGTGCGTACCGCAACGCTGAAGACGGCAGGCAGCGTTGCCAGCACGGCAAAAGCGTTTGCCATCACCCTGGAAGATTGCGAAATCGCCGATACCTCAGCCTCTACGGATGAGAACCCGATTGCCGCCACAACCGTGGCCGTCACCTTCACCGGCACGCCGGACACTTCCGATGTTAATAGCTTGTCCGTCGGGGCAAACGGCAGCGCCAACTCTGCGCAAAACGTGGCTATTCGCCTTTATGACGAGCAGGGCAACGTGGTGAACCTGGGTGAACCTGCTGCGGCCATCCCTCTGCGTAAGGGTGCCAACACCCTGAACTTCAGCGCGAAATATTACTCGCCGAAGGGCGGCGCCACCGCGGGTGATGCCAGCGCCGTCGCAACCTACACCGTGACCTATTCGTAATCCTCAGGCCCGGTCTGCGAGCCGGGCCTGTCTTAGCTTTCAGGAGAAACACTATGCGCGTAAACACATGGATTTGCCTGGCGGGTGCGTTATGTTCCTCCGCCGTCTATGCCGGCGGCGTGGGGCTGGGCGCAACGCGAATGGTCTACTCCAGCGCCACCAGCCAGGCCATGATGCAGGTGAGAAACACCCATCCCGACGCTACGTTCCTCATCCAGTCGTGGATGGAGAATGAGAAAGGCGAACGCACCAACGACTTCGCGATCACACCGCCGCTGTACGTCATAAAACCGGCCAGCGAAAGCGCGGTGAAAATCATGTTTAACGGTAAAGCCCTGCCAGCGGATCGGGAGACGCTCTACTGGATGACGGTCAAAGCCATCCCCCAGCAGGCGAAAAGCGGCGCCGGGAATACGCTGCAGTTTGCGTCGGCTAACCGCATCAAGGTCTTTTATCGCCCGGAGGGACTCAGCGAGAGCCCGGGAGAGGCGTGGAAAAAACTGGCCGGTGCCTACCGCGCCGGAAAAGTCACGCTCAGCAACCCCACGCCGTACTACCTCACCACCATCAACGTGAAAATTGACGGTATGCCGGTGCAGCCGGTGATGGTGCCCCCGAAAGGCAGCGTGACCCTGGCCGAAACCTTCAGCCATGCGGGCAGCATGAGCTATCAGACCATTAACGATTACGGGGCATGGACCCCCGCCACGCGCGCGTCGTTATCCCAATAATAAAAACAGTAAGGCGTGACCACGTGAAAATAAAAATCCTGTGCGCCACGGTGATCTCCCTGGTGATTCGGCAAGCCGTGGCTGCTGAAAGCGAGCTGCAATTTAACCCCGCGTTCCTCAACGGCGAGAGCGCAAACAGCGCCGATCTCGCCTGGGTCAACGCCGGGAGCGCGTTGCCGCCGGGTGATTACAACCTCAACGTGTATATCAATACGAATTATGCGTTCACGGGAAACGTCACGTTCCGCCTTGCTGAAGACGGCACGGGTGAAGCGCTGCCCTGCCTCACGCCTGAACAATTCGCCGCGCTGGGCATCGATAGCCATCAGGCGAAGGGCGGCGACCTGCCGCTGGCGCAGCGCTGCATCTTCCTAACGAAGGCGTTTGCGGATACGCAGTTTGATCTGGACCAGAAGACGCTCACCCTGAGCTTCACCGTACCGCAAAGTGCGATGCGCAATTTGCCGCGCGGGTACGTCAGCCCGGAAAGCTGGGAGGCGGGCATTCCTGCCGTGTGGCTGAATTACGTGGTCAATGGCTCAAACAATGAGTATCGCGGCGAGACGCGCACGCGGGAGCAGCAGCTGTTTGCGAGCCTCAACAGCGGCGTCAACCTGGGCGCGTGGCGGCTGCGTGATTTCACCACGTGGACCAAAGACAGCAATGAGCTTACCCACGTGCAGACATGGCTGCAGCGCGATATTCACGCCCTGCGCGCGCAGGTGTATGCCGGGGAAACGTACACCTCGGCGCAGGTGTTCGACTCCGTGGGCCTGCGCGGTATCGCCCTGAAAACCGATGACAACATGCTGCCCGCCAGCCTCAGCGGCTATGCACCTGAAGTTCGCGGCATCGCGCGCAGCAACGCCACGGTCACGGTTCGCCAGAACGGCAACATCATCTATCAAACCTCCGTCCCGCCGGGGGCGTTTGTGCTGAAAGATCTCTACCCGACCTCCTCGGGAGGCGATCTGGCGGTCACCATTCAGGAGAACGACGGCAGCAAAACGCAATACACGCTCCCCTTTGCCAGCGTGCCGAACCTGGTGCGTAACGGACAGGTGAAATATGCCCTCGGCGCCGGGAAATACCGTCCGACGGGCAATCAGGACGCGCCCTCTTTCGCGCAGGGCGAGCTGTTCTACGGCTGGCGATACGGCCTGACGTTTTACGGCGGGGCGCAGTTTGCCGATCGCTATAACGGCCTGGCCCTCGGGTTTGGGCAAAACCTCGGCCGCTTTGGCGCCTACTCCATCGATCTGACCCACGCCCGCAGCCAGCTGGCGGACGATCGGCACTATACCGGTGATTCGGTGCGCCTGCGCTACAGCAAGCTGCTGAACGACATTGGCACGCGGGTGAATTTCTTCTCGCTGCGCTACTCCACGAAAGGGTTTTATACCCTCAGCGACACCACGTACAAAGGCATGTCGGGCGGATCGCCAAAGCAGACGGTGGAAGACGATGGCACCGTCACCACCCAATACGACACCGTGTACAACCTGCGCATGTCGCGTAAGGCAAAAAACCAGCTGCTGCTGTCGCAGCCGATGGGACAATACGGCTCGCTGTCACTGTCGTGGGATCAGCAGACCTACTGGAACACGTCAAATACCACGCAAAGCCTGCAGTTTGCGTGGAACGCCACGTTTCGCAACGTGTCGCTTGGCGTCAGCGTCCAGCGAAGCTCGAGCCTGTATGACGACAAGAAAGATAACATCCTGTCGATGTCGATTTCGGTCCCGCTGGGCAACCCGACGCTGTCGACCCGCGCGCGCTTTACCACGACCCATGCGGATTCCACCGGCACCACCACCAGCACGGGCGTGAGCGGCTACCTGCCGGGTGAGGAGAATCTGTTCTATAGCGTCAACCAGCGCTACAGCTCCCGACAGCACTACGGCGGCGATGCCACCCTGCAGTACGAAGGCGCGTGGGGAGACTACAACCTGGGCTACAGCTACGCCAGCGACTCCCGCAACCTCAGCTACGGCATCAGCGGCGGCGCGGTAGTGCATGAAGATGGCCTGACGCTGAGCCAGCCGCTCGGAAATACCAACATTCTGGTAAAAGCCCCGGGAGCCAGCAATGTCGCCGTGCTTAACCATAAGGGCATCAAAACGGACGGCCGTGGCTACGCGGTGATCCCGTACGCTACGCCGTACCGCGTTAACCAGGTCGCGCTGGACGTGACGACCGCCGGCAACGACGTGGAGCTGGAAAACGCCATCGCCAACAAAACGCCTACCGATGGCGCCCTGGTTCGCGCCACCTTCACCACGCACCAGGGGGCAAAAGCGATGTTTATCGTACGTCACGGCAACGACGTGCTCCCCTTCGGCACGCTGGTCTCGCTCGATGATGACAAAACCAGCGGCATCGTTGGCGATGGCGGCAGCCTGTATCTCTCCGGTTTGTCAGAGAAGGGCACGCTGAACGCCGTGTGGGGCCGCGGCAGCCGCCAGCGCTGCGCCATTACCTACGCCTTAAACAAGCAGAACTATAACGCCCGCACCGGTCTTTATTCTCAGGAGGTGGTATGTCAGTAACGCTTCGGATCGGCTGCCTTGCGCTGCTGCTGGTTTTCACGCTCCCCGTTCGCGGCTACGACGTGCTGGTCTCCGTCACCGGCAATTTGATCGGCAACACCTGCGTGGTGGCGCAGGACTCCGGGGAGCAAAACGTGCCGCTGGGCACCATTGGTATTAAACAGTTCAGCCGTGCCGGGGCCGTCAGCAATATCAAAACGCCCTTCACGCTCAGGCTTGAAGCGTGCGGGCCAACCTTTGCTGGCGTAAAAATTCGCTTCAGCGGTACGCCGGATGATGCCAATCCGCAGCTGCTGAAAATTGCCGACGGTGGCGCTACCGGCGTGGCGGTGCAGATCCTCGATAAAGAGAGCGTACTCATTCCCCTGAATACAAAGACCACCGCGTACGGAACGGCGGGGGATGACAGCGTACAGATGACCTTCTACGCGCAGCTGGTTGCCACCGCTACGCCGGTGAGCGCCGGTGATGTGTCAGCCCTCGCCACCTGGACAACGGAGTATCTATGATGCGTTTAGCGTTTCTTCTCGGCGGATTACTTTTCTGTGCCAGCGTGCAGGCTCTGGACTGGAAATCGGACATTACGCTCTCGCCTCAGCCGATGACCTACAGCGGGCCAGCGGATTCCGTGGTGCCGGGCAGCATTATCGGCTCGACCTGGAGCGCCACCGCCAGCGTGCAGCAGGTGTTCTGGTGCGGGCTTATTTTTACCTGCAACAAAGGCACGCTGCAGCCCAGCAGCAGCGCCATCTCAAGCGGTGCGACGGTCACCGTCGACGGCGCGAATTACACCATTTTTGAGACCGGCGTACCGGGCGTGGGGTATATCATCGGGCTGAAGGATTTTAAGAGTACACAATATATTCCGCTGCAAACCGGTATCACGCAAAGCTACCCGGCAGAGGGCACCAGTGGGTTTGCCCAGGATCTGGGATGGTCTGCAAAGGTCACCTTTATTAAAACCGGTGCAGCCCTGAAATCCGGCGTCTATAACATCCCGACCATCAACGCCGCGGTGCTCACCGCCTATAACAACGAAACGAAAACGGCGCAGGTCATCATCAGCCCGACCACCATCACGGTGACCGCCAGCGGGTGTACGGTCGGCAGCAAAAACGCCAGCGTGGCGCTGGGCACCATTGATATTCGCACCCTGCCCACGGTGGGAAGCACGTCGCCATCAGGGACGTTTACCGTCGGCCTGACCTGCGACGCGAACGTGGCGGTTCACGCGGTGATGACCGATCAGACCACGCCGTCGAACACCTCGTCGGTGGTGACCCTGACCGGAGACTCCACGGCGTCCGGCGTTGGGGTGCAGTTTTTCTACAACGGCAGCGGGCCGCTGACGATGGGGCCGGACAGCTCGGCCGCGGGTGCGACCGGCCAGTTCTTCATCCAGAGCACCACGGCGGCGCAGACGCTCACGTTACCGTTCCAGGCGCAGTACATCCGAACCGGCGAACTGGTCCCCGGCTCGGCCAACGCGCTGGCCAGCATTACGTTTTCCTACCAGTAGGGGCTACTGCTTCACCCACACCAGCTGATCGGTTCGGAAGCCCAGACCGCGCGCGGTGTTCAGGTAATCCTGCTTCACCGCATCCGGAATGGTTGGCGTGCGTGACAGGATCCACAGGTAGTCGCGGTTCGGGCCGCTGACCAGGGCGTACTGGTACTTATCGTCCAGCCTGATCACGTTATAGCCGCCGTAGAACGGGCCGAAGAAGGACACCTTCAGCGCGGCGGTGGTTGGCTCGCCGGTAAAGTACGCTTTGCCTTCGCTCTCGTTCCACTTGTTCTTCACCGGATCGTAGCCCCGGTTGAGCACGCTGATGCCGCCGTCGCTGCGCTTGCCGTAGGTGGCGGTTACCTGCTCCAGCCCGCGTTCAAAGCGGTTTTCCAGACGGGCGACCTCGTACCATTTGCCAAGATAGCGGCTGGCGTCAAAACCGGAAATCGGCTGCACGCCCTTCGGCGGCGTGGGGGATTTACAGGCGACCAGCGTCAGCGCAATGGCAACACCGGTCACTACAGGCCATAGCTTCATGAGAATTCCTTTCATTTGCACGGTTGGACGTTAAGTGTAGTGCACCGTTTCGGCGCTTCATCCCGTTCGGGAAAATTCGTAGTATATTGAGAGTATTCCTCCACTCTGGACACGGACATGGCTTACTCCATCGGCGAATTCGCCAGACTCAGCGGCATCACCGCCACCACCCTGCGGGCGTGGCAGCGTCGCTATGGTTTACTCAAGCCACAGCGCACGGAAGGCGGCCACCGCCAGTACAGCGACGAGGACGTCCAGCAGGCGCTCAAAATCCTCGACTGGGTAAAAAAAGGCGTCCCGATCGGCCAGGTCAAACCGCTGCTGGAGCGCCCGATGCCGGGACGGACCAACAACTGGCAAACCCTGCAGCAGAACATGCTGCAACGTCTGCAGGACGGCAAGGTCGAGTCCCTGCGCCAGATGATTTACGACGCCGGACGCGAATACCCAAGGCCGGAGCTGGTCGCGAACGTGCTGCGCCCGCTGCGCAGCCAGGTCTCGGCCAACGTCGCCGCCGCCATGACCCTGCGCGCGATCCTCGACGGCATCATCATCGCCTACACCTCGTTTTGCCTCGAAGGCGATAAAAAAGCGCCGGGCGATAATATTTTGCTCAGCGGCTGGCACCTGAACGACCCGTGCGAGATCTGGCTCGAAGCCTTAACGCGCACCGGGCAGGGCCACCGAATCGACATCCTGCCGGTTCCGCCTGACGCGCTGGCACCGGAAATTTTCCCGGAGCGCAAATGGCTTCTGGTCACCAGCGGCAAACTCACCGCCGGGCGGAAAAAACAGGTGGAGCAGTGGCAGCAGCAGGTATCGCTTGAAGTGATTATCCTCTGATAATTTTCTCCTGCGGGAATCTTCACGAAAAGTTGAATATTTTCCCGCACCGCAGATGCTAACGTTTTCCTGTAACGAATAACTCAACAGGAAAACACCATGAAAAAAACTGCCCCTCTGCTGATCCTGGCCTCGATGGCCTTTGCCCCTGCTGCCTTTAGCGCCCCTGCCGGCACGCTGAGCGTCCACATTCTCGACCAGCAAACCGGGATGCCGCCATCAGACGTGACCGTTACGCTGGAGAAACAGCAGCAGGACAAATGGACCCCGATTGCCAGCGGTAAAACCGACCACGACGGCCGCATCAAATCGCTCTATCCGCAGGATCAGGACATGCAGCCTGGCGTGTATAAAGTGACCTTCAAAACCGCAGAGTACTTCCACGGCAAAAAGCTGGACTCCTTCTTCCCGGAGATCCCGGTGCTGTTTACCGTGACCCGCACCAACGAGAAGCTGCACATCCCGCTTCTGCTGAGCCAGTACGGTTACTCGACCTACAAGGGCAGTTAAGACGCATTGATTTTAAAGGAATAAAAAAAATAGTTCCGCTAATACTTGGACAAATTAGTCATGTTGTGTAAGTTTTAATTATATGAACGGGAGGACTACACCATGACAACGAAACCTGTGCTCGGTATTAGCGGATGTTTGACCGGATCCGCCGTTCGCTTTGACGGCGGACACAAGCGTATGGGCTTCGTCATGGATGAGCTGGCCCAGTGGGTGAATTTCAGGCCCGTCTGCCCGGAAATGGCTATCGGTCTCCCGACGCCTCGTCCGGCCATACGCCTGACGCTGACGGACAGCGGCGAAACGCAGCTCCGTTTCAGCAAGCCGCCTCATGATGACCTCACGCAGAAAATGGTCGACTTTACGGCGGACTATCTGCCAAAAATCGGCGATCTGTCGGGATTTATCGTCTGTGCAAAATCCCCAAGCTGCGGCCTGGAACGCGTGCGGCTGTACGATGAAAACGGCAACCGGGGCCGCAAGGAGGGCGTCGGGCTGTTCACCGCCGCCCTTCTTGAAACCTACCCGTGGCTGCCCGTCGAGGAAGACGGTCGGCTGCACGACCCGGTGCTGCGGGAAAACTTTATCGAGCGGGTATTTGCCCTGCACGAGCTAAACACGCTGCGCGCTAAAGGTCTGACGCGCCGTGGGCTGCTGGATTTTCACAGCCGCTATAAGCTTCAGCTACTGGCGCACCATCAGGCAGGCTACCGCGAAATAGGCCCGTTCGTTGCCTCGCTGCACGAGTGGGAAGACCTGGACGCCTTCTTCGTGGCGTACCGGGAAAAACTGATGACCATCCTG
Organism: Enterobacter asburiae; assembly: GCF_007035645.1. NCBI lineage: Bacteria > Pseudomonadati > Pseudomonadota > Gammaproteobacteria > Enterobacterales > Enterobacteriaceae > Enterobacter > Enterobacter asburiae. Next base: position 68,610 of record NZ_AP019632.1, on the reverse strand, counting down.
AAAAAACCCGCCTCGCGGAAGAATCACACCAACGTGCTGATGCATATCCAGGGGTATTTCCGTAACCAGCTGAACACCCGCCAGCGCGGCGAGCTGCGCGACGTGATCCTGCACTATCGCAACGGACAGTTGCCTATTCTCGCCCCGATCACGCTGCTGAAGCACTACCTGGCCGAATACCCCGACCGGTATCTGATGACGCAAAACTACTTTGATCCCTATCCTGATGATTTGGGTCTGCGTCTGGCAGTCAAGTGATCATAAAAATGCGAAGGCCCCATTGACCCGTAGAGGCCCAAAGCAGTACCCCGTTTAGACGACATCCTCACTGTCGTCTCTTTTTTGCATTTCATCTCAAAGACTGTGATTATATACAGGCTTATTCTGCAAAAGGGGCCTGCCTGTGATCAACACCCTGCACATTCAAAACTACCGATCCATCCGCGACATGTCGCTGGAGCTGGAGCAGCTCAACATCGTCTTCGGGCCGAACGGCACCGGGAAATCCAATATTTACAAGGCGATACACCTGATGCACAGCGCCGCCCAGGGGCAATTTTCCCAGGCGCTGGCAAACGAGGGCGGCATTCTGAAGGTGTTCTGGGCAGGCAAAACCCGCAGCGACCAGCTGCGGCGGATGAATCTGGCGGTGGAAACAGAGACCTACGAATACGAGCTGCAGGTCGGGTTTGTGGAGAAGCTGCCCTATCCCTCGCAGTTTCAGCTCGATCCGGTGATCAAAGAGGAGTCTATCTGGCTGAGCGGCCAGCACCGTCGGCCTTCGTCACAGCTGATGAAGCGTAAGAACCAGGCAGTATTTCTCAACAACGTGCATCACGAGAAAGTGACCCACAGCGGCACGCTGTACGAGAACGAATCGGTGTTCGGGCAGCTCGGCGAACCGCATCTTTACCCGGAAGTGTCGCAGATGCGCGAGTCCCTGCGTAACTGGCGCTTTTATCATGAGTTTTCTGTATCAATCGGCTCGGCGATGCGCGCCCCGCAGGTCGGCTTCCGCTCCCCGGTGCTGGCCAGCGACGGTGCCAACCTGGCGGCCGCGTTTCAGACTATCGTCGAGATCGGCGACGAGCTGCTGCTGATGCGCATCCTTGACCAGGCCTTCCCCGGCTGCGTGTTTTATAGCGACAACGCCGGCGGACGTTTTCGCATGATGATGCAGCGCGAGGGTCTTAGCAGGCCGCTGGAACCGGCGGAGTTCTCCGACGGCACCCTGCGCTTTCTGTGCCTGGCGGTAGCGCTGTTAAGCCCGCGCCCACCGGCGTTTATCGCGTTGAACGAACCGGAAAACAGCCTGCACCCGCAGATGCTTCCCGCGCTGGCGAGCTTAATCGCCGAGGCCAGCCGCTACTCGCAGATCTGGCTCACCAGCCACTCGCCGGAGCTGGCGAAGTTGATTGAGAAACAGCGATCGTTTTCGCTGTATCAACTGTCAATGGTGGAGGGGGAGACGCGGGTGGAGAGGCTGGGGTAGGTCGCATTCTCTTTCTTTTAAGTAAATATGAAAAATCCTGCCAACAGATGGGCAGGATTATCGAAAATTATTCAGTATCAGAACGCGAAGATTTACGGGCTTTACGCTCATCTATTTTCGCGAAGATCCAAGACCCCAGCCCTCCAGCAGTCCCCGTAATAATGCTTACAACTATAATATCTATAATAACTTCTCGCGTTAAATTCACCTTACCATCGAAAATCAAGTCTATAACAACACTAGCTATCGAGAAAAAAATAAAACAACAAACGACAAGATAAACCACACTTAAAAATAAAATCTTCAAACTTATTTTTTGTTGTTTTTTAATTGCCAGCATTATTAGCATCCTTTTCTTTTAGTTTATCTTTAATTTTATTACCAATAAATTCGCCACCAACAGAACCAATAATGTCACTAACAAATCCGGTGCTTGGGCCGAAAACTGGATTCAATGCAGGCGGTGCAATAACACTAACCACACCACCAACTGCCCAGCTAAACCCAGAACCCGTCAGGGCATTTTTATCAAGACCATCTGTGAAAAATGTCCCTCCAGCTACGATACCTGCGTTTTGCCAGACATTACGACCCGGAGCCAGCGCCCCTGTAATACCCGCAGACATACTACTCCAGTAATCCCAGCTTTTGTTTTCGTGGCCTGGTCTGCTTAAGTCGTACCATTGATAACTGCCATTAGCAATTTCACCGATTACAGCACCACCAACAACTTTTACTATGGATGCCGCAGGCCCTAAATAGGCGGCTCCCGCTATCATTACACCATCCTTAGATCCATTAACTATCACCTTCGTGATATTGGTGCTGTCCGGCATATCGCCTTTCGCGATCCTATTCAGCCCGGCCTGTGTTTCTTCCGGCGTCAGGTTGTTTTCCACAGCATACTGTTTCCATACAGCGTTAACCGCAATAGTATTTTCCATGCCCGTGCCAAAGTTCAGCGCGTTATTCTCAGCACTATTCTTCCCGGCACTGGCCCCGGCCGCCGCACCAGCCGTATTTCCCCCAGCAATCCCGCCGGCTATGCCCGCTGAAACAGATGCCAGCGTACTCACGGTCTGCTTCTGCTCTTCCGTCAGCTTCGACGGGTCTGTGTCCGGATAGAACTGTCTGGCGATTGCTGTCGCAATCAGTTCGCCGGATGCGGCCCCCACAGCGCCCGCTGCGGCACTGTTTCCCTGAAGGGCTGCGGTTACGCCGCCGAGGATGGCATGGGCAATCGCTTTTGCCGCCGTGTTGTCATCAATGCCTGCATGATGGCCGATGATGTTCGCCAGCTCCGGTGCTGACGCGCCCGCCAGCGCCCCTCCGATATTGCCGCCCGCCAGTCCCTGCAGCGCTGCCGTGGCCGCCTGGATGCCGCGCTGCATATCGCTGCCGGTACCATATTTTTCCTGCGTCTCTTTATATTCCGGCGTAGCACGCAGTTTCGCCAGATAATCCTGGCGATCTTTTTCTGTCGCGTTAGCCGGAATATCACCATATTTATCCTTTGCCGCCTTCAGCCCGTTCAGGTCACCCTGCGTCCTGGCAATATCCGCCACCTGGCTGCCAATATCGCTGATCATCCCAACCGCGTTCAGGCGGTTCTGCTCTTTCTCCTTGTCGAAGATCGGGCTGATGCTGTCGTTAGCATGTTCGGTGTCGCGGCTCAGATCGGCCACGTCCTGCTTCTGGTTTGCCTTGTCGCGGATGGTGAGGGAGCCCTCTGCCACGGCGGCCTGCGTGGTGCCTTCCTTATGGCCTTTATTACCCGCAGCGGAGATCATGCCGCCCGGCAGGTTGCCCTGGAATTTATCCCCGAAGCTGCCGCCGCCGCTCAGGCTGATACCGGAGTGCGAGGTTTTAAAGTCCGCTTCGTTGTGGATATCGCTGAAGCCCAGCGTTCCGGTATCGAGGCTGTTTTTGTCCGGCGTGGCGGTGGACGCGATAACCGCGCCATCAAGCTGGGTGTGATGCCCCACGGTGATGTCGAAGCCCCCGTCCCCGGCATACAGCCCGGTCTGTTCGGCCACCGAATCAAAGCGGCTCTTCATCTTGTCCTGGCTGGCGTTGATATAGCCTGAACCGGACATGGTGCCGAAGGTGAAGCTGCCACCCGCTGCAACGCTGGTCTGCTTGCTGTCGTAGTCGCTGTTGTTCTGCTGGCTGCGCATCAGCAGGTCGTGACCAACATCTGCCACGATTTTATTGCCGTTAACCTGGGCGCCATCAAGCACGGTGTCGTGCCCGCTTTTTAGGGTGACGTTTTTGCCGCTGTCGATTGTGGTTTCGGTCCAGTCGGTACCGTTGCCTTTATCCTTGCCGTGCGCAGCGTTAACGTTGGCAAACACGCTGATACCCGCGCCGTTGCCTCCGGCACCGATGCTCACGCCAATGCCGCCACCGCTGCTGCTGTTCTTGCCGCTGGTTTTTTGGGTATTCGCCGCGCCGGACAACAGAATATCGTTCTGTGCATCCAGCGTGGTGTCGCCCCCGGCTTTCAGCTGGCTGCCCGCAATCACGATGTCGCCGCTGTTTGCACCTTTGTTTTTGCCGTTCGCGGTGATGGAGAGATTGTTGCCTGCGTTCAGCGTGCTGCCTGCCACCGCATCACTCTCAGCATGCTGCTGTGATTTCGACTTCTGGGTCGTCAGCGAGAGGCTCACACCCATTGCGTTCGGGTCGCCGGTGGTTGCCGCCATATCCGCAGCCTGCCCGGCCTGCACGCCGGACAGCACCGTTTTGGTGGCCTGAAGGGCTTTCAGACGGCCATCACTTTGCTCTTTGGTCTCCTGCGCCGCGCTCACGGCATTGTTAATAGCGCTACCGACGGTGCCGGAGAGCGCCACGGTGAGCCCGCTTTTCTTCTGCTCGAAGGTTTCATCCCGGGTGCGCCTGTCGTGCCCCGGCTCAATGATGACGCTGTCGCCGCTGAGGCTTAAATCCTTCCCGGCGATAAGATCCGCCCCGCCGACGTGGGCCTGGTTTCCGGCAGAAATCGCGACGTTACCGCCCGTCGAGCCCACCGTACTGAAGCTCTGGCTCTGGGTGGTGCCCTTCTCACGGAGATCGTGCGTGCTTTTGCTGCTGCCGATGGTGAAGCCAATCCCGCCCGAGCCCATCAGGCCGGATTTTTTCTCTTCCTTAAAGCGCCAGGAGGTGTCGCTGTTCGTGGCCGCCACGATATCGACGTTGTTGCCCGCCTTAAGCTGCACGTCGCCATCGCCCGCCACGGCGGAGCCGTTCACCTGCAGGTTGTTGCCCGCCACCACCTGCACGTTGTCGCCGCTAAGTAATGAGCCGGATTCACGCGTCGCGCTGTCCTCCTCGATGGTGTGGGTGGTTTTCTTGCTGAGGAAACCTTTTTTGGTTTTGGTCTGCTCTTTGTAGTGATAATCGCTTTCGGTTGCGGTATTGAGGCTGACGTCGCGGCCTGCCGCCACGCCGATATCGCCCTTCGCCGTCACCTGCGCGGCTTCGGTGGTGACATCGCGTCCGGCGAGGATTTGGGTATTCGCCCCGCTGGCGATCTCGGTTCCCTGCTGACGCACCGATTCGTTAATAACGGTTTTCTTGCCTGACCTATAGCTGTCGCCCTGCGTGGTCTCTTCCGCAGCCAGATTCACGTCGCGACCCGCCTGCAGCCCGACGCTTTTCTCCGCCGCCAGCGCGGCGGCCCGGGCGTTGATATCCTGCCCGGCCTTCAGGACCAGGTTATCGCCTGCGGAAATCGTGGTGCGGTCGAGCCCGGTGCTGTGGGATTCGCTTTTCCCTTTCCGGCTGCTTTCGCTTGTTTGCTCCGCGTTCAGGTTCAGGTCGTTGCCCGCGCTCAGCCCCGCGCTGCCGCCCGCCTTCAGGTCGCTGGCGGTCACGTCAAGGTTGTGCCCGGCATTCACCAGCAGGTTGCCGCCCGCGGTGACGTTACTGCCCTGATACGTGACGGACGAACGGCTGGTTTTCTCCCGGCTGGAGCTGAATGCGTCGTTGATCTGATTCGCGTTGACGGCAATATCGCCCCACGCATTCAGCAGTATATCCCCGCCGGAGGCCAGGTTCGCCCCGGTGACGGTGATGTTTTTCCCCGCCTCAAGCGACAGGCCATCCTGCGCGGTAATCGACGCCGTGTTGCCCAGCAGCGTGTCTTTCAGGCCGATGTTGCCGTACTTCCCTCCGGCGTTGATATCAATCTGCTCAACCTGCGTCAGGTTGTTGATGCTGCCGTCCAGGCTCTCCAGCGCGACCGTTTTGCCGCTGATGGTGGAGCTGATGTTATTGATATCGCCGATGGCGCTCAGGTTCAGGTCGCCGCCCGCTTTCATCAGGCCGTTGCTGAGGTTGCTGATGCTGTTCTGGCTGTCGAGCGTCAGGCTGTTTTTCGCCAGCAGCGAGCTGCCGCCGTTGGTGATGCTGCCGCCCTTCAGGGTGACGTTGTTGCCCGCGATCACGCTGCCGTTGTTGACGGTGACGTCCTTCGGCGACAGGTAGAGTTTCGGCACCATCACCGTTTCGCCGTTGACGGTGGCTTTCTCCCACCACAGCAGGCTGTGGTCGAGCGCGGCAATCTGATCGGCGGTCAGCGAGACGCCAAACTGCAGGCCCAGCGACTGCTGCGCCGCCGCGGCGTTGTCCATCAGGTAGCGCATCTGATCCAGATCGGAGCCGATGCCGTTCAGGTAGCGGTTACCGGTCTGGTTGAGCACCACGTTGGAGACATAGCGGGTATCGAACGCCGCATCGCCGAGGAAGCGGTAGTCGTAGTCCGGGTTCAGGTTGAGGCGGCCAAGCATATAGGACGAGCCGAGGAACTGCTTCTCGTCGGTAAACGCCAGCCGCGTCTCCTGCGGCGCCGTGGACGACGGTTTGATCCCGAGCATCGCGTTCAGATCGGCAAACAGGGCGGGATCAAGCTGTCCGAGACCATTCAGTTTCGGGTTGATGCCGATCAGGTACGGGCTTTTCGGGTTGTCGGAGAAGACAAAATAGCCGTTGTTGCCCGACGGCAGCGGGTAAGCGCTGGTATCGACGCGCTGGCCCTGATAATGCCCGACGGCGCCGCCCTGAGCGGTTCGGAGATCGGCGGTGGTGACCCCGGTGTTCGCCAGTGCGCCCAGCTGACCGAGGTTCGCGTTGCCTTTCTGCGTGGTGACAATGTTGCTGAGAGACGTGCCGGACGCGCCGCCGTTTTCCAGCGCGCCACCGCCGTTAAGCTGCTGCAGCGCCCCCTGGAGCCGATCGTTCCACTGCGGCGAGTTCACCGCCACGGTGCCGGTCGTGTTCAGCCCCTGTTTTTGCACGCCGCTGCCGATGGTCTGGTTGCTGAGGGTGTTCAGCGACGGGGTGGAGATAACGTTACTGACGCCGCCCGCGTTAGCGGTGGTATTAGTGTTGCTGATGTTGCTGGTGAAGTTCGCGGTGACGTTGCCGCCCGCCTGGATGACGGCGCGGTATGTTTCACCATTTTCACTTTCTGTGACATGCCCATCTAATACATAGGTTACGTCATTGTCGTAGTAAGTATTGCGATGGGTTGGAGAGTAGGAGCCAGGAGAACCCCCGCCATATGAGGGGCTTACATATTTATATACAGCATATTCTGTATAAGTTCCGCTCTGATAGCTCTGATTATTCAGCGTGTTTCCTGCAAGCGTAATATTGCTATTCGCCAGGATTGCACTCGCCTGATTGTTCAACTCTGCGGCAGTGATAGTCAGGTTACGCCCGGAAGAAATACGAGCGCTTCCACCCTCAGCATTTACAACCTGCGCTATCTGATTTAGTGCATATTTACGTGTTTCATAGCCTGTAATTGGTTTGTAATAGTAATGGGTATCCTCATACAAGAAACAGGGAACTCCCCCACATGTACCTGAACCGTCATGGGTATAAGTGCTGTATTTATCCCGAACAAGCGTATCGATTCCGAGAACCGACACAGGTATGTCAACAGTTGCCTGCCCAACCCAACCATACGCTGGCGACGCACTTGTTGTTGTGGTTGACGTTAATCCATCACGCTGATTTAACAGGCTGGCAGTCTTAACCGTAATATCCCCATTCTGCGTCTCAATATTCCCCGACGTGTTCACCACCTGGCTGTTCGCATTCCCCGCCGCATCCCGCTGCATCCACAGGTTGTTCCCCGCCATGATGTCGCCGCGCCGGTTAGTGATGCTGTCAGCAAACAGCGCCAGATTATTCGCCGCGTACAGCAGCGCGGTGTTGACGATGGCGCCCGGCGCGCTCAGGGTCAGCGAGCCGCGCGTGCCGGTGAAGCCGTCGACGGTAATGTTGCTCCGGCTGGCGACGGTGATGTCGCCCCCGCCCTGCACCGCGCCCGCGGCGTTCAGCGCCACGCTGCTGCCGGAGAGCGTGCTGGTGCCGCCGCCGGTGGTGATTTGTCCGTTGTTGCTGAGCTGCCCGCCCGCGCTGAGGTTAACCGCCTGCCCCTGCAGCACGCTGCGGTTATCGATGTCGCCGCCGCTGCTGATGGTCAGGGTCCGGCCTGCCGCCACGGCGGTCCGGCTGGTAAACGCGTTCGTCAGCTGCAGCGTTAAGTCCCCCAGAGAGACCAGCTGGCCGGTCAGGTCCAGCCCCCGGCTCTGCAGCCACAGGTTGCCGCCGCTCAGCAGCCTGCCGCCCGCGCTCTGGGTCACCTGGTCCGCGTCGATGTTCAGCTGCGCGTTGCCGAGCAGCGTGCCGCTGTTGTTCAGCTGGCCGTAGTTAACCGTCAGCTGTCCCGCCTGGGTGGTGCCCTGGCTGGCAAAGGTGGTGCCGGTCAGCGTGGCCCGGTCGGCCACCCACGTGCCGCCGTTAGTGGCGTTTGCCGCATTGAGTATCAGGTCGGTGGCCTGCAGCCAGCCGGTACCGGTGAACTGCGGCGTGCCGAGCGTCAGGCGCGCGCCGGAAAGCAGCCTGCCGTCGTTACGCGCCTGCGAGGAGGCGGTCACTCGCGTCTCGCCGCCGCCCTGAATCAGGCCGTAGTTAAACAGCGCGGGCGTGGTCAGCGTCAGGCCATCTCGGCTGACGATTTCGCCCCCGCTGCTGTTGGTCAGCGTGCCGCTGAGGGCCAGCGTCGCGCCGTTATCGCCCTGCAGACGTCCGCCGTTGGTGAGCGCCCCGGTGGTGATGCCGAGCGTGCTCCCCTGCATTTTGCCGTCGCTGGTGACGGAGGCCGCCGTGACGTTCAGCGCCCCGCCGGAGAGCAGGGTGCCGGTCGACTGCTGGCTGACCGCGCCGGTCTGGCTGAGGGTCAGGCCATTCACCCCGCTGATGGCGCCGCTGTTGCTGAGCGTGCCGCCGGTCAGCGTCAGGTTTTTCGCCGCCCACTGCCCCTGGTTCGCCAGCGTCGCGGCCTGCAGCGTGGCGCTGCCCGCGGTTATCCAGCGTCTGCGCGGTGATATCCGCCCGCCCCTGGCTCATCAGCGAGCCGGACGAGGTCAGCGTGCCGCCGGTCGCGGCCGTCAGCGCCCCCTGGCTGAGCAGGGACCCGCCGTGCGTCCAGTCGCCGGTGGCGCGGATGTCCGCGCCGTTCCCCTGCAGCGTGCCCTGCGTGGTCAGCTGGCCTGCGTCCAGCGTCAGCATGCCGCCGGAGAGGGTGCGCGAGGCCGCGCCCGTGGTCAGCGCGGTGCCGGTGAGCGCCAGGCCGTTCGTTCCCTGCATCAGGCCGTCGTTGTTCATCTCGCGGGCGGTCAGGGAGAGCGTGCCGCCGGTGATGCGCCCCGGGTTCGCCAGGGTGTCCGCGGTGAAGGTGGTTGCGCCGCCGCTCTGCAGCAGCCCGGTATTGGTTAACGCCCCGCCGAGCGTGCCGCTGAGCCCCGCCAGCCCGTTCACCGTGCCGCTGCTGGTCAGGGTGGTGCCGGTCATGTCCAGCGTCGCGCCCTGCAGCGTACCGGCGTTCGTCAGCTGCCCGCCCGTCAGCGTGAAGCCGCCGCCGGAGAGCCATTTGCCGTTCAGCGCGTTGATAAAGCGGTCAGCGGCGGCGTTAACCGCGCTGCTGCCCTGCATCAGGCCGCTGTTGCGCAGCTCCGTCGCGCCTGCGGTCAGCGTTCTGCCCGCCACCGTGCCGCTGCTGGTCAGCGTCGTCGCGTGAAGCGCGGCATCGCCGGTGGCCACGATGTTCCCGGTATTGCTCAGGGCGTTGCCCAGCCCCAAATCCAGGTCCTGCGCCTGAATATCGCCCCGGTTGGTCAGGTCGCTGCCCCGGAGGGTGAACCCGCCGTTCACCAGCAGCAGACCGGCGTTATCGAGCGTGTCCAGGGACAGATTCAGGCCGCTTCCGCTCACCAGCTGCCCGGTGGCGCCGTTGCTCAGCGCGCGGGTGGTCAGCGCCAGCGTGTCGTTGCCCTGCAGCATGCCGGTGTTGGTCAGCTGCGCGGCGTTCACCGTCAGCGCTTTCCCCGCCAGCCGGCCGTCGTTAAACAGCTGCGCCGCCGTCAGCGTGAACAGGTTCTGGCTGAGCAGGGCGCCGGTGTTGTCCAGCCTGCCGGTTGCAGCAAGCGTCAGGGCGTCCAGCGCCTGAACGCTGCCCTGGTTATTCAGGCCTGCGGCGTCCAGCGTGGCGCTGCGCCCCTGCAGGCTGCCCGCGTTGCTCAGCGTGTGTCCGCTCAGGGTGAGGGTCTCACCGCCCGTCACCTGCCCCTGAGTCTGGTTCGCGAAGGTGTTGCCGGACCAGGCCAGCGTGCTGCTGCCCTGAAGCAGGCCGCTGTTCTGCAGGTCGCCCCGCAGGGTCAGCGCTTTCGCCAGCAGCTGGCCCCGGTTATCGGTATTGCCGGCCTGAACGTCCAGCGCCTGCTGGCTGAGCACCTTACCGCTGTTGGTCAGCGCGCCGGTCACCGCCGCCGTCACGCCCGCTTCCCCCAGCGCGTTACCGGTGTTCATCCACTCGCCGGTGGCCAGGTTCAGGGTGTTGCCCTGCATGAGCCCGGCGTTGTTCAGGGTGGTGTGGTGCAGGCCGAGCGCGCCACCGGAGAGCAGCATGCCCGCCTGCAGGTTGCTGAGCTGTGCCCCCGTCGCCGTCAGCGAGCGGGTTCCCTGCAGCGTGCCGCCGTTGGTCACCGACGCGCTGTTGAACTGCGCGTCGGCACCGGCCATCAGCCCGCTGTTGGTCAGGCTGGCGGCGGTCAGCGTCAGGCCGTCCCGGGCAATCACCCGGCCGCCCGCCTCGTTGCTGACCTGACGGGTCAGGTTCAGCAGCAGCGCGGTGGCGCTGAGCTCGCCGCTGCTGGTAAGGGTGTCGCCGCTGAGCGTCAGCGTTCCGCCGCTGCGCAGCGCGCCGCGGTTAGTGAGGTCTGCCACGCCGAGCGTCAGGGCCGCGTCCCCCTCGACGGTGCCCTGGTTCTCCAGGCTGTCCGCCGTGATGTGCAGGTCGCCGGCGGCAATACTGCCCGCGTTAACCAGAGTAGTGCCGTTCAGGGTGAGCCGGTCGTCCGCCAGCAGGCGTCCGCTGCTGGTCAGGCTGAGGTAGTCGCTGCTCAGGCTGACGCCGTTGATTTCACCCTGGTTGGTCAGCGTGTCGCCTTTAATGCGCAGCGTGCCGTCGGTGGTGATAAGCCCGCCGTTGGCCAGCACCGGAACGTTCAGCGTTAAATCCTGCGCGCTGTAGACCGACCCGCCCGCGAGGTTCGCGAGTGACCCGGTCTTCAGGCCGAGCAGGGTGGTGCCCTGCAGCAGCCCGCCGTTCTCCACCGAGGCAGCGTCCAGCGAGAGGGTACCGGCAACCAGCGAGCCGCTGCTGGTGATGCGCCCGGGGGCCGTCAGGGTCATGCGGTCCGCTTTTGCGGCGCCGGACTGGAGGATGTTCTGTCCGCTGAGAGTAATGGCGCCGGCGGTGAGCTCCCCGCCGCTGGTCAGGTCGCCGGACGCGTTAAAGCTCAGCGCGTCACCGGTGGATTTCCCGGCGTGCGCAATCGTGCCCGCCGTCACCGACAGGGCGCCTTTCGCCGCCTGGGTGCCGTTCAGCGCGGCGCTCTGCGCCTGCAGGGTGAGCCCCTGCCCGCTCTGCAGGTGCGCGTCCGGGCCGGTGGTCAGGTCGCCGGCGCTGACGGTGACCGCCCCCGCCGCGTCCGTCTGCCCGTTCAGGCTGGCGCTGCGGGTCGCGGTAATCTGTATATTGCCCTGGCTGGTCGTGCGGGACGCCTGACCGCTGGTCAGGGTGCCGGCCTGCGCCGTCAGCGCCGTCGCGCCGGACAGGGTGCCGTTCTGCTCAAGCACGCCTGCGGTCACGTTCATCGCACCGTCAGCCAGCAGGCTGCCGTCGTTACGCAGGGTCTGCTGCGCCGTGACGTTCGCATTGCCCTTCGCGCTCAGCGTGCCCCGCTGCGCCAGGGTTCCGGCGCTTAACGCCAGGTTGCCGGCGCTCTGCAGGGTGCCGTTGTTGGTCACCGTCTGCCCCTTCAGGGTGACGTCGCTGCCCTGCGCCGTGCCGCCGTTCGTCAGCTCTCCGGCGTTCACGTCCAGACGGCCTTTCGCCGCCAGCAGGCCGCTGCTGGACACCCTGTCGCCGGAGAGCGCAATGTCGCGCCCCGCATTCACCTGCCCCTGGTTACTGACGGTGCTGCCCGTCAGGCGGATATCGGCCGCGGCATCGGCCCGGCTCTGGCCGTCCAGCACCAGCTGCCCGCCGCTCAGCGCCAGGCTCTCCCCTGCCGAGACCGCACTGCCCGTGGATGACAGCGTGCCGCCGCTGCTGAGCGTCGCCGCGCCGCGGGAGATAAGAGAGGTATTGTTGAGCGTCATCGCCTGCCCGCTGCTGACCGCCAGCGCGCCCGCGCTGTTTGTCCCGCCGCCCGTCATCTGCACTTTCCCCGCCGCGGAAAGGCGCATGTCGCCCTGGCTGGCGAGCGTGCTGTTACTGAGCTCCACATCCTGCGAGCTGGCCACGTTCAGTGCGCCCCCTGCCTGATGGCTGCCGCTGAGGGCCACCCCCGCGCCCTTCGCGCTAATCGAGCCGCTGGCGAGGCTGTTCCTGACCGTCAGTTTCCCGCCCGCATCCAGCTGAATGTCGCCCTGGCGCGCGGTGAGGTTGCCGAGGTTCACCCCGACGCCCGCCTCGCTGGAGACCAGGCGGATACGGTTCGCATACATCCCGCCGAGCGCGCCGGTATCCACCGCCACCACGGGCGCGGCGCCCTCGCCGGCAATTGGCCTGACGCTGCCGTCGGCACCCACGCGGTTCGCCCCTGCCGTTACCGTCAGGTCGTTCGCATGTATCGCGGCGTTCACCTCCGTTGCGCGCGCAATCAGCGACAGCGCGTCGCTCTTGCTGGCGTCCAGCCCCTGGCCTTCAACCGTGATGGCCCCTTTCGTCACCTCCAGCGCCAGCAGGTTACCGCTGGCGTCGAACTGCGGTTTCCCCGTGGTCAGGGTGACGTTCGGGGTGTTGATAAATCCGCACCCGTTACAGGTAATGCCGTACGGGTTGGCCACCATGACGTTTGCCGCCTTACCGGCGACTTCCGTGTAGCCCTGCAGCTGCGAGCGGCTGGCGCCCGTGACTTCGTTGATGATGCCTTTCGCTTCCCGCCCGGCCTGCAGGTTGGGGTTGTTCTGGATAAGCCCGCCCAGCTGGGTCCGGGTTAAACGGTCCGTGCCGTTGTTGAGGATAAGCCCCTCGCTGCCGACGTTATACTCGCCGAACTGGTTATGCGAGATACCCGCCCCGTTCGGGGTGGCGATGTTGACGACCGGCACCCCGTTCCCCGCCCGGTCGACCGTGGTCTGCCCGGCCGGCGTGAGCGCCGCCGCGACGGCGGGTGCCACCGGCTGCCAGACCATCAGGCCGCAGACAATCCAGCTGATCAGACGCTGCGAGAAACGAACGGGTGGGTGACGGGTATCCATAGTCGTAGAGTCTCTTAAAGCATGAAGGCAATGCGCCAGTTAACGCTCACATGATCCGGGCCGAGCCAGTCGGGGTAGCGCAGGGGCGTGCCGACCGAAATCTGGCTGCTGTACCCGCGTCCTGCGCTGCTCAGCCCCACCGAACCGCCCCACAGCGTGCCGGAGGCAAAGCGGTCCTGACGGTCTTTTTCCAGCCAGCCGCCGTCAACGGCGACCGTTGCGCTTACCGCGCCAATCACCGGGAGGGTGAAGAGGGAATACCCCAGCTCGTTACGCCAGTAGCCGCCGTTATCCCCGGACAGGTACTGTTCTTTAAAACCGCGCACGGAGCTTTCGCCGCCGAGCGTCAGGCGCTCGGCGCCGTACAGCCGGTCGGGCGACCACTGGCCGTAGGCGCTGGTCAGCCACCACGCGTTACGGGCGACAGGACGCTGGAAGCTGGCGTTCAGGCTCCATTTGCGGAATTCCGCCCGCGGCATATCCCCGGATTTATTTTCGTCGGTTTCGGCATTGAACCACGGCATGCCGTGGCTCCAGGTCGGGTTAAAGGTCGCCACGCCGCCCAGCATTTTTTGCGTGTGGGTAATCCCCAGGACCAGGCTCGAGAGGTTGCGCGTGCTGCTCTTAAGCGGCGCGTCGTTCAGCCAGTTGCGGCTGGAGCGCTGAACCACGCCCGCCGCAATGCCGGTTTTAACATCCCCGTTGCGGAAAACCACCCAGGACGCGTTAAGGCGGTGGGTTTTCGTATCGCCCGTGGAGAGCCAGTTGAACCCCTGGTTACTGATGGTGGTCCGGTAGTTACTCCAGGCGTAGCTGTAGTCCAGCAGGCCGTAGCCAGACGGCACGCTGACGCCCGCCTGGAAATTCTGCGCATCGTACGCGCTGGCAAAATCGCTGCTGCGCCCGCCGCTGACAAACCATTTATCCGCCAGCCCCAGCATATTATTGGCGGTGAGCACGCCGTTAAGCTGGTTTTCACCGGTGCTCTTCTGCCCGCTATTATCCAGGCTCACGGATGCATTTAACGGAAATTCCGGCTTGCCCGTGAGATTAACGATGGAATATCCGGCCTGCGTTCCCGGCAGAATTTCAATCTGCACCGGCTCGGCGCGCAAACGGTTAATTTGCTCCATCCCCTGTTCGATGTCGCGTAAATTAAGGATGCCGCCTGTCCGTCCCGGAAACGCCATTTTCAGCATGCGCGGCGTTTCACCTTCCAGACGGATCGCTTCCAGCCGTCCTTCCAGCACCACAATATTCAGCTGACCGCCGGAGAGATCCTGCTCGGTAAGAAAAGCGCGGCTGGTGATATATCCCCGGCTGATATACCAGTCAGAAATACGGGCGAGAAGCTCCGTTATTTTCGCCATATCCAGACACCGGCCCTGCCACGGCGCGACAAGGGCCTGCTGCGTTTTCGGGGAAATGAGGGTCGTGCCGGAAAGGGTAATGGTATCAATGGTGAAGCAGGGCCCGGTGCCGGCTGCAGGCAGAGGCCTGTCAGGCGCCGGGCGAGGAATACTCCGCTCCAGCTCTTCACGCTGTTGCTGGTTCTGTAATAAAAGCTGCTGCTGTTGCTGCTGAATAGTATCGCGATCGGCTGGCGACAAGGGCGCAGCGTTAATGCTTGCTGAAAAAAGCGCACCCGATAAGATAAAAATAATATAATTTGCTAATGAAATTATTCTTCTTTCTATTTTATTGCTATTCATCCATGCCACAAAATTTATTCGCAATTAATATTTTCGAAATATAAGAGCATTCTTAATGCGAGTATATCTAATTTGCGTTAAGGCGAAGCAAATAAAATATTTTTTCAGAAAAATGAGAGGTGGATTAAGAAAAAATAAGAAGTGATTTAACTACCCCTTAAATCTTGAGTTAGCCGTAATACACTAGCTGTGAAGACGGAATGTTTTCCTCCATTCCGCAGGGCTCACCCCAAAACGCGCCTTAAACTGCTGTCGCCAGGTGACGGCGGAATTAAATCCCACCAGTTCGGCCACGCGCTCAATCGGCATATTTCCGGCTTCAAGCAGGAGCTGGCTGCGCCGCAGGCGTTCGGCGGTAAGCCAGTCGGCGACGCTCATCCCCGTGGCTTGAATAAAATGACGGGTCAGGGTGCGGCGGCTCATCGAAACCACCTCCGCCAGTGAGTCCAGGCTATGCGGTTCGGTGATGTGCCGCTGCAGGTAGTCGATCAGGCAGTTAATGCGTCCGTCGCGGGTATCTTTGGGTACCGGCTGGGCGATGAACTGCGCCTGACCGCCATCGCGGTGGGGCGGAACAATCATCCGACGGGCAATCTGGTTGGCGACCACGCTGCCAAAGCGCTGACGAATGATATACAGGCAGCAGTCCAGCGCCGCCGCGGTTCCGGCGGAGGTGATGATATTGCCGTCATCCACGTAGAGCGCATTGATATCCAGCTGAACGTGCGGGAAAAGGGACTGGAACTGATGTTCGAACTCCCAGTGGGTGGCCGCACGTTTGCCGTCGAGAAGCCCCGCCCAGGCCAGCACAAACGACCCCAGACACAGCCCGACGATTTCCGCGCCGTTGTCTCTCGCCTGCACCAGGCTGTCGAGCAGCGTCTGGGGCGGTCGTTCAAGGACGTGCTGCCAGTAGGGAACGACGACAATATCGGCCTGACCAAGGGCGGTAAAATCCTGCGTGGCGTTGAGGGCAAATCCGTCTTTTGAGGTGAGAAAACCCGGCGTTTCGGCGCAGATCGCCACGTTAAAACGCTTTTCACCGGAGACCGAATCGCCAAACAGAATGCAGGGAACGGAGTAGTGGAACGGGCTGAACCCGTCTACCGCGACAATCGCGACGTTGATTAGCGACATCTGTCTCTCCTTTCCCTTTAATGCACTCAGAATATAACGGTTTCGCCATCCTGGGGAATGCTCACTGCGTCACTCACCTGATTGGCTTCAACGTACTCACGCAGCGCGCTGCGGGTCAACAGGCAGTGGTTAATCGCCTCCATATGGATCGCCACAATGCTGGCCTGCGGCAGCAGGAAATGAACGTTGAGCACGTCCTCCTGCCCCATAATAATGGGCCCAAAACCAATAACGTGGGCATAGCCCGCGTTCAGCACCACCACGTCCGGCTGGTGCTTTTGCAGATCGGCCGCCACCTCGTCACGCCAGACGGTATCCCCGGCAAGATAGAGCGTCTTCTCATCGGGATGACGCAGCACCACGCCGCAGGCCTCGCCCAGACGCTCCGCCAGCTCCGGCACGGCGTAAGCGCGATCGGTGCCGTGCTGCCCGCCGTGGGTTTTCGTAATCTGAATATCGCCGAAGAAGGTCGCGTCGGTCATGACCGTCAGGTTGCTGAATCCCTGGCTGCGCAGCAGCGCGGCGTCACGATCGTTTTGCACGTAGACAGGTTTATCTTTGGCGATCAGCTCCGCTGCAGTGCGATCCCAGTGATCGTCATGGGTATGGGTAACGATCACCGCGTCGGCGCCCAGCAGCGTGTTGACGTCAACGGGGAGTTCGACCGTCGGGTTACGGCGTTCGGCATACGCCGTGCCGGGAAAGCCCGGATAAGCCCCCTTCGGGGCCAGCATCGGGTCGATTAAAAGACGTTTTCCGGCGTAGGAAATCAGCTGGGTGGCGTTGCGAATGTGGGTAATGTTCATGGGCTATCCTCCGGTGGGTGTGATAAGGAGGATAGCCAGCCGTCGCACTTGGCGCAGTGGGTTAAAGGGCGATTACCGATGGAATCGGGCCAATTTAAGCAACCCGTTTTCCGTCAGATCGTTTACCAACCCGGCACCGCCCCGCCGTTAAAGATCGTCTCAGCCGCTTTTGCCACTTCAGGCGACTGATACGACTGGATAAACGTCTTCACGTTCTCCGCGTCCTTGTTGTCTTCGCGCGTCACCACGATGTTCACGTACGGCGAGTTTTTGTCTTCAATAAAGACGCTGTCATGCACCGGCGACAGCCCGGTTTGCTGAATATAGGTAGTGCTGATGATGGCGACATCCACTTTCGGATCGTCCAGCACGCGCGGCAGCTGTGCCCCTTCCAGTTCCATAATTTTCAGCTGTTTAGGGTTGGCGGTAATATCCAGCGCCGTCGGCAGCAGCCCGGTGCCCGGCTTCAGGGTAATGAGCTTCTCCTTTTGCAGCAGCAACAGCGCGCGGCCAAGATTGGTCGGGTCGTTTGGAATGGCAATCGTCGCCCCGTCCTTCAGGTCAGAGACGGATTTGATTTTGCGGGAATAGCCGGCCATCGGAAAAACAAAGGTGTTCGCCACGGCCACCAGCTTGTAGCCATGCGCCTTGTTATCCTCAGCGAGGAACGGGCGATGCTGGAAGACGTTGGCATCCAGTTCTCCCTGGTTGGTGGCATCGTTGGGCAACAGCGAGCCGCTGAAGCCGACCAGCTCCACGTCCAGGCCATATTTCTCTTTTGCCACCTTTTTGGCGATTTCCGCCACGTCCTGTTCAGCGCCGTTGATGACGCCCACTTTAATGTGTTTGGCATCGCTGCCACTTTGATCGCACCCTGCCAGCAGCAGGCCAGCAAGTACCAGAGCACCCAATCGACGTTTCACAAGACAGTTCCTTTTGCTAAATGTTGTAGTGACTATATCGACAACGAAGCGGTGAAATAAAAACCGAAAAAGAATCAATAAGAAGGATAAGTTATATGCGGGTTTTGCCGGGTGGCACTGCGCTTACCCGGCCTACAGATCCGGGGCTTAAAGCGCTTTCGCCAGGTAATGCCGCTGCATGCCCTCATACGGGTAATCCTGTAGCGACATCTGCAGCTGGTACCCCTGTTTTTCATAGAACGGGCGCGCCTGGAAGCTGGCGGTATCGACCAGCGCGTGCTTGCAGCCTTTGCGTCTGGCTTCCTCTTCGGCCGTTTTGATGAGCTGGCTGCCCACGCCGGATCCGCGCACGGTCTCGCTGACCCAGAGATAGTCGATATTCAGCCAGTCGCCTTTACGCACCCCAATTAGCCCGCCGAGCATGACGCCTTTATCGTCTCGTACGTAAACGCCAATGTCGCCGCTAAAGGTCGCCATATCCAAAAATTGCCCGTTATAGGCTCTTAACCCCACAAATAACTCTTCTTTTTCAGCGGGCGTTACATTATTTGTTATGCTCAGGTGCATTTTTCTCTCCTTATTTTCTATGCAATCTGAATATCTCACAGCTTAACCTCCACAAAAACTCCTCATTCCCTCCATTTTTTAAATACGGAAACATTCCCTCAATATCTAAATAAAAAAGGCCTTTCCAATATGCACCCAAAACGTATACTGAGAACGATCATTCTCACTTTTACACGGTAGCCGACGATGAGTACGAAACTGGAAGAACGACAAAAACAACGTCAGGACGAGATCATCACCGCCGCGCGTCGTTGCTTTCGCGCCAGCGGATTTCACGCCGCCAGCATGTCGCAGATCGCCAGCGAGGTGAAGCTCAGCGTCGGGCAAATTTACCGTTATTTCAGCAACAAAGACGCGATTATCGAAGAGATGATCCGCCGCATCATCGACTCGCGCATTGAGGAGATGCAGGGTAAAACCCTGGTGGAAGGGATGCCGCAGGCGCTCGCCTGGCGACAGACCCTCAATGAAGATGACGATGCGCTGATGCTGGAAATGTCCGCTGAGGCCACGCGTAATCCGCAGGTGGCGACGATGCTGATCGAAGCCGAATCGCGCATGTTCGCCAACGCCTGTGCGCACCTGAAAAAGCAGTTTCCCCACCTGAGCGACGAGCATATTCGCTGCTGCGTGGAGATTACCGCCGTGATGATTGAGGGGACGATTTATCGTCGATTAACCCCCTTAAAAGTCCCGTCAGAACAATTAGAACCCCTTTATCAGGATATTTTAAATATGCTTTTCTCTGCGAAGTAATCGCATATGAATAATTAGCGGGAATAAGTAATTCCCCTTTTTTACATTTCTGGCTCAGCCGGAGATGCGGTATCGCTGTGCCTTTAAATAGCCCTCCTCCCCGTTGAGCCATTAACGGGGCAGGCGTCGTTCACCCTGGAAAAAGATTATGAAAAACATAACAACCTCCATCGCGGCATTATTTCTCCTGACCGGGTGCGATAATGCGCAAACATCTGCTCCCCAGCGTCCTCTTCCGGATGTGGGGATTGTCACCCTCATGAGCCAGCCGGTGTCCGTCGTCAGCGAGCTGACCGGCCGCACCACCGCCGCCATGAGCGCCGAAGTGCGCCCGCAGGTGGGCGGCATTATCCAGAAGCGGCTGTTCGCCGAAGGCGATACCGTGAAAGCCGGGCAGGCGCTGTATCAAATTGACCCTTCCAGCTACCGCGCGGCGTTTGATGAAGCCGCCGCGGCGCTGAAGCAGGCTCAGGCGCTGGTAGCGGCCGACTGCCAGAAGGCCCGGCGCTATGCGCAGCTGGTGAAAGACGAGGGCGTGTCGCGCCAGGACGCAGAGGACGCACAGTCCACCTGCGCGCAGGACAAGGCCAGCGTCGAGTCAAAGAAGGCCGCACAGGAGAGCGCGCGCATTAACCTCAACTGGACCACCGTGACCGCGCCGATTGCCGGACGCATCGGCATCTCCTCCGTCACGCCCGGCGCGCTGGTGACCGCGCAGCAGGATACCGCGCTTGCCACCGTTCGCGGACTGGACAGCATGTACGTCGATCTCACGCGTTCCAGCGCCGATCTGCTGCGTTTACGCAAGCAAACCCTTGCCACAAATAGCGATACGTTAAGCGTGTCCTTAATCCTCGAAGACGGCAGCACCTACGGCGAGAAAGGCCGTCTGGCGTTAACCGAAGTGGCGGTGGATGAATCAACCGGCTCGGTCACGCTGCGCGCCGTCTTCCCGAATTCGCAGCACCAGCTCCTGCCGGGGATGTTCGTTCGCGCCAGGGTAGATGAAGGCATCATGAACGACGCGATCCTGGCACCGCAACAGGGCATCACCCGCGACGCCAAAGGCACCGCCACCGCGCTGGTGGTGAATGCCAGCAATAAGGTCGAGCAGCGTCAGCTGGAGACGGGCGACACCTACGGCGACAAATGGCTGGTGCTGAGCGGCCTGAAGGCGGGCGACAGGCTGATTGTGGAAGGTACCGACAAAGTGACTCCCGGGCAGGAAGTGAAGGCCGAAGAGATGAAAGCTGCGGGAGGAAAAGCCTGATGTTTTCCCGCTTCTTCGTGCGTCGCCCGGTCTTTGCCTGGGTTATCGCCATTCTTATCATGCTCGCCGGGATGCTGGCGATCCGCACGCTGCCGGTGGCGCAATACCCGGACATCGCCCCGCCGTCGATCAAAATCTCCGCCACCTACACCGGTGCCTCCGCGCAGACGCTGGAAAACAGCGTGACGCAGGTGATCGAGCAGCAGCTGACCGGGCTGGATAACCTGCTCTACTTCACCTCCACCAGCAGCTCGGACGGGTCGGTGAGCATTACCGTCACCTTCGAGCAGGGAACCGACCCGGACACCGCCCAGGTGCAGGTGCAGAACAAGGTTCAGCAGGCAGAATCGCGCCTGCCGACCGAGGTGCAGCAGTCCGGCATTACCGTCGAGAAATCGCAGAGCAACTTCCTGCTGATCATGGGCGTGTACGACAAAACCGACGCCGCCAGCAGCTCGGATATCGCCGACTGGCTGGTGAGCAATATGCAGGACCCGCTGGCGCGCGTGGAGGGCGTTGGCAGCCTGCAGGTGTTCGGTGCGGAATACGCGATGCGCATCTGGCTCGACCCGGCGAAGCTGGCGTCCTACTCGCTGATGCCGTCCGACGTGCAGAGCGCGATTGAAGCCCAGAACGTGCAGGTTTCCGCCGGTAAAATCGGCGCGCTGCCCTCGTCGAACGCCCAGCAGCTGACCGCCACCGTCCGCGCCCAGTCGCGCCTGCAGACGGTCGATCAGTTTAAAAACATCATTGTGAAGAGCCAGTCCAGCGGCGCGGTGGTGCGCATCAGCGACGTTGCCCGCGTGGAGATGGGCAGCGAAGACTATACCGCCACCGCGAAGCTCAACGGCCACCCGGCGGCGGGTATGGCGGTGATGCTCTCACCGGGCGCGAACGCGCTCAACACGGCGACGGCGGTAAAAGACAAGATCGCCGAGTTCAAAAAGTCGATGCCGGAAGGCTACGACGTGGCCTACCCGAAAGACAGCACCGAGTTCATCAAGATCTCCGTTGAGGACGTGATTCAGACCCTGTTCGAAGCCATTATCCTCGTGGTGGTGGTGATGTACCTGTTCCTGCAAAACATCCGCGCGACGCTGATCCCGGCGCTGGCGGTGCCCGTCGTTCTGCTGGGCACCTTCGGCGTGCTGGCGCTGTTCGGCTACTCCATCAATACCCTGACGCTGTTTGCGATGGTGCTGGCGATCGGGCTTTTGGTGGATGATGCCATCGTGGTGGTGGAAAACGTCGAGCGTATTATGCGCGACGAAGGCCTGCCCGCGCGGGAAGCCACCGAAAAATCGATGGGCGAAATCTCCGGCGCGCTGGTTGCCATTGCGCTGGTGCTCTCTGCGGTATTCCTGCCGATGGCCTTCTTCGGCGGATCCACCGGGGTGATTTACCGTCAGTTCTCGGTCACCATCATTTCGGCGATGTTCCTCTCCGTGGTGGTGGCGTTGACACTGACGCCCGCACTCTGCGGCTCGATCCTGAGCCACACGACGCCGCACAAAAAGGGCTTCTTCGGCGCGTTTAACCGCTTCTACAGCAGGACCGAGCGCGGCTATCAGAACAAGGTCCTGCGCGCCCTGCGCCGTTCCGGCGGCATGCTGGTCATCTACGCCCTGCTCTGCGGCGCGATGGGCTTCGCCATGCTTAAGCTGCCGGGCAGCTTCCTGCCGACGGAAGACCAGGGTGAAATCATGGTGCAGTACACCCTGCCGGCCGGTGCGACGACGGTGCGTACCGCCGAAGTCAGCCGCCAGGTGCGCGAGTGGTTCCTCACCAAAGAGAAAGCCAACACCAACGTTATTTTCACCATTGAGGGCTTCAGCTTCAGCGGCAGCGGCCAGAACGCCGGGATGGCGTTTGTCTCCCTGAAAAACTGGTCCGAACGTAAAGGCGATGAGAATACCGCTCAGGCCATCGCCCTGCGCGCCACGCAGGAGCTGAGCACCATCCGCGATGCGACCATCTTTGCCATGACGCCGCCCGCGGTGGACGGCCTGGGCCAGAGCAACGGCTTTACCTTTGAGCTGATGGCCAGCGGCGGCACCGACCGCGACGCGCTGCTGAAGCTGCGTAACCAGCTGATTGGCGAGGCCAATCAGGACAGCTCGCTGCACGCCGTGCGCGCCAACGATCTGCCGCAGATGCCGCAGCTTCAGGTGGATATCGATAACAACAAGGCCGTGTCGCTGGGGCTGTCCCTGAGCGACGTTACCAACACCCTTTCCAGCGCCTGGGGCGGGACCTACGTGAACGATTTTATCGATCGCGGCCGCGTGAAAAAGGTCTACATCCAGGGCGACAGCGACACCCGCGCCGTGCCGTCGGATCTCAACAAATGGTTTGTGCGCGGCAGTGACAGCACCATGACCCCGTTCTCCGCCTTTGCCACCACCCGCTGGGAGTACGGCCCGGAAAGCCTGGTGCGCTACAACGGCTCGGCGGCGTATGAGATTCAGGGTGAAAACGCCAGCGGCGCCAGCTCCGGCACGGCGATGGGCAAAATGGAGCAGCTGGCAAACAGCCTACCGTCCGGCAGCACCTGGGCGTGGAGCGGTTTGTCGTTGCAGGAAAAACTGGCGAGCGGTCAGGCGATGAGCCTGTATGCCCTCTCCATCCTGGTGGTGTTCCTGTGCCTGGCAGCGCTGTATGAGAGCTGGTCGGTGCCGATTTCGGTCATCCTGGTGATCCCGCTTGGCGTGCTGGGCGCGGCCATGGCCGCCTCGCTGCGCGGCCTGAACAACGACGTTTACTTCCAGGTGGCGCTGCTCACCACTATCGGCCTGTCGTCGAAGAACGCGATCCTGATTGTCGAGTTTGCCGAAGCCAAAGTCGCTGAAGGGTACTCTCTGACGCGCGCCGCACTGCGTGCCGCCCAGACGCGTCTGCGGCCGATCATCATGACCTCGCTGGCGTTTATCGCAGGGGTTACGCCGTTGGCCGTGGCAACCGGTGCAGGCGCCAACAGCCGCGTGGCAATTGGTACCGGCATTATCGGCGGGACGCTGGCCGCGACGCTGCTGGCGATCTTCTTCGTCCCCTTATTCTTTGTACTGGTGAAACGACTGTTCTCCGGTAAACACGCGAACCGGAGGTCATAATGTTTCGTGTATCTGTTTTAGCGCTAGCCCTGCTGAGCGCGGGTTGTGTGTCGTTAGATCCAACGTATCAACGCCCGGACGCGCCCGTCCCGGCAACCTTGCCCGGCGCGCACGGCGAAGCCACCGCCATGGTGAGCCAGTGGCAGCAGGTAATGAACGATGCGCGGCTGAAAAGCGTGGTGACGATGGCGCTTAACAGCAACCGCGACGTGCAAAAAGCGATTGCCGATATCGACGCCGCCCGCGCCCAGTACGGTGAAACGCGCTCGTCCCTGTTCCCGACGGTGGACGCCGAGCTGAGCCACACCCGCAGCCGCACGCTGGCAAGCGGCGTCGCGACAAGCGATGAAGCCAACGGCGCGGTCTCCAGCTTCGAGCTGGATCTGTTTGGCCGCAACCAGAGCCTCTCCCGCGCCGCGCGTGAAACCTGGCTTGCCAGCGAGTTCACCGCGCAGAACACGCGCCTGACGATGGTCAGCGAGCTGACCACGGCCTGGGTGACGCTGGCGGCGGATAACAGCAACCTGGCGCTGGCAAAATCCACCATGGAGAGCGCGGCAAACTCGCTGAAGATTGTGAAGCGCCAGCAGGAAGTGGGCGTGGCGGCGGCGACGGACGTCAGCTCGGCAATAGCGGTGTACCAGCAGGCGCGCGCCAGCGTCGCAAGCTACCGGACGCTGGTGATGCAGGACAAAAATGCCCTTAATCTGCTGGCGGGCGATACGGTGCCGGACAAGCTGCTGCCCGGCACGCTGGAGAGCCTGAGCGACAACGCCATCACGCTGATCCCGGCGGGCGTCAGCTCCAGCACCCTGCTGCGTCGTCCGGATATTCAGGAGGCGGAACATAACCTGCTGAGCGCCAACGCCAACATCGGCGCGGCGCGCGCCAACTTCTTCCCGACCATTTCACTCACCGCCAGCGCGGGCGTCGGCAGCGACTCGCTCTCCTCCCTGTTCAGCCACGGGATGAAGGTTTGGTCGTTTGCGCCGTCCATCACCCTGCCGCTGTTTAGCGGCGGGAACAACCTGGCGCAGCTGCGCTACGCGGAAGCGGAGAAGAAAGGGCTGATCGCCACCTATGAGAAAGCCATCCAGAGCGCGTTTAAGGACGTGGCCGACGCGCTGGCGCGACGAGAAACCCTGAGCGAACAGCTCGACGCCCAGCGCGAATACGTCGCGGCGGAGCAAAAAACGCTGGATGTGGCAACGCGAAGCTATAGGGCGGGCGCGGGGGATTATCTGACGGTACTGACCGCGCAGCGGTCGCTGTGGTCGGCGCAGGAATCGCTGATCGCGCTGCAGCAAACCGACCTGGAAAACCGCATCACGCTGTGGCAGTCGCTGGGGGGCGGTATTCAGTAGCGCTTGCCGGGAAGTTCATGACAGGCGGTGAAGAGAAAATTCATACTTTCGGCTGGCGTCGCTACACTGAATGTAACGATATATTTCATGGGAAGCATGTGACTTCTAAAGGGGGTTGTTGATGAAAGCTGCGCACCTGGTCTGCCTGCTGGTTTGTCTGCTCTTCGCCGCGTTTGTCCATGCTCAGGAAAAGGATGACCCCGCGAAAGAGGCGCAAATAAAGCAGCAGGTCCTTAAAGATATTAAGAAAACCTGTACGCCACAGAAAAAGCAGAGCGATAAAGCCTGGCAGGAGATGATTTTGTCGTCCGAGGCCAATCAGCTGCTGATTAAAAATGCCATCACCGCCGTGAAGCGCGACAACCTGGATGCCTACTGGGGGGCGATTGGTCAGGTGGATTGTATGGAAGATTATTGAGAGCTGGAAACGTGCTTCTCGCCGGGTGGCGGCTGCGCCTTACCCGGCCTACACAACATGTTTAACGCTTACGCACGTCTGGAATGATCAAATCCCCGCGCAGAACATAGGACCCGAGCATCTGCGTTTTCTCCGTCAGCCAGCTCACAATGCGCGCCGCCATCGCGTCCATGGAATATTCAATTGCCGGGATCACCGGAATGCCCGGCAGGTGCAGCGATCCGGCCAGGCTGAAGACCATGATGTCGTCCGGCACCGATTTATTAAACGCCTGCAGCTGCGGGATCACCCGCTGGGCTTCCTGCTCGTCCGCCACCAGCAGCGCGTTGAAATTCAGGGTGCTGGCGTTGTTAAGCAGCTCCTGCAGCGCAACGGATGAAGAAGTCGCGTCCATAAAGACCAGGCTGCGATTAAAGGGCAGGAAATTTTTCTCCAGCGCGTGCTTGTAGCCGAGCAGCACCTGGTCGGCAAAACCGCTGCCGTGGGGGTGGATCAGCGCAATCTGGCGACGCCCCTGGCTGGTGAGGTAGTTACATGCGGTTTCGGCGGCAAAGGCGTGATCGAACTGAATGCTGTTGGAATTATCAGACTCCATGCAGTCCACCAGAATGACGTTGTCCATCTCCACGTCCAGCGGGAAACGGGCGCCAATCACCAGGATATCATCGCAGAGCCCGCAGGAGAGTTCTTCAAGGGCGTGCATCACTTCCGCTTTGCTGTGCGCGAAGCGCAGCAGGAGGTGTTTTTGATGCTGGCTGAGCTGTTTTTCCAGCGCGTAGAGATAACCAGTGGTCTGGTTAATATTTTCCTGCGCGCAAATGACTCCAATGCAGCCCGTCGACTGGCTCAGCAGCGACTGGGCAATCACGTTGGGACGATAGTTTAGCTCATCCACGGCCTTCAGAACGGCCTGACGGCTGGCTTCCTTAACGCCACGCGACCCACTCAACACTCGCGATACCGTGGCTTTAGACACCCCGGCAAGACGTGATACATCATTGATTGTCGACATCTCTTTCCCCTGGCAGGCTTACCTCGCGCCTGCAAATTCCATCACCGCTTCGGCTTACATTATAGCCAGAACGGAGTATATCCGTT
Organism: Enterobacter asburiae; assembly: GCF_007035645.1. NCBI lineage: Bacteria > Pseudomonadati > Pseudomonadota > Gammaproteobacteria > Enterobacterales > Enterobacteriaceae > Enterobacter > Enterobacter asburiae. Next base: position 42,116 of record NZ_AP019632.1, on the reverse strand, counting down.
TCCGTTTTCCATGGAAACCGATTTTCCGTTTCTACTCAAAATGATGTCATAACAGCCAAATTATGTGACCCACATCCGGTTAATTAGCCTCATAAGTAAGGGATCTTGATGGTTGTCACACTTCTGTCTTTTATGAATGGAAACCGGTTTCCGTATAATGTCCAATCATCCTCGCAATAACTTTTTACATTTAGAGGATGGTTGTCGATGTTCAAGATTATGCTGTGCTGCTCTGCCGGGATGTCCACCAGCCTGTTGGTCAGCAAAATGGTCGATGTCGCGAAAGAACGTGGTTTGCCGGTGAAGATTGATGCGTACGGTGTTTCCGAATTTGATACGCAGTTTCCGCAATACCAGGTTGTCCTTCTCGGACCGCAAGTGAAATACATGTTAAAGACACTCTCAGACAAGGCGGCTACGAAAGGCATTCCGGTGCAGCCCATCGATATGATGGACTACGGCATGCAGCGTGGCGATAAAGTACTGGACTATGCTCTGTCGCTCATCGAAGCGGCACACTAAAAGGTGTTCACATGAGTTCGTTATATCAATCCATGGTCGCGGTGATTGAGCAGTCAATTACCCCGCTGGCCGCCAAGCTGGGCCAGCAAAAGTATGTGATTGCCATCCGCGACGGCTTTACCGCCGCGCTGCCGTTTATGATCATCGGCTCGTTTATGCTGGTGTTCATCTTCCCGCCTTTCTCGGCGGATACCACCAACAGCTTTGCCCGCGGCTGGCTGGATTTCTCCCAGACCTATCGTGAACAGCTGATGCTGCCGTTTAACCTCAGCATGGGCGTGATGACCTTCTTCATTTCGGTGGGAATTGGGGCGAGCCTGGGGCGTCAGTTTAACCTCGACCCGGTGATGTCCGGCCTGCTGGCCTTTATGGCCTTCCTGCTGGTCGCCGCGCCGTATGCCGACGGCAAGATCTCGACCCAGTATCTCTCCGGCCAGGGCATCTTCACCGCCCTGATCACCGCCATTTACGCCACCCGCGTTTACGCGTGGCTGAAGCAGAACAACGTGACCATTCGCCTGCCGAAGGAAGTACCAACCGGCGTGGCGCGCTCGTTTGAAATCCTGATCCCGGTGATGGTGGTGATCGGCACGCTGCACCCGCTGAACCTGTTCATTGAAGCGCAGACCGGAATGATCATACCGCAGGCGATCATGCACCTGCTGGAGCCGCTGGTGTCCGCCTCTGACTCCCTGCCCGCCATTCTGCTCTCCGTGCTGCTGTGCCAGATCTTCTGGTTCGCCGGTATTCACGGCTCGCTGATCGTCACCGGCATCATGAACCCGTTCTGGATGGCGAACCTCTCGGCAAACCAGGCGGCGCTGGCGGCCGGCGCGGCGCTGCCGCACGTTTACCTCCAGGGCTTCTGGGATCACTACCTGCTGATTGGCGGCGTAGGCTCCACGCTGCCGCTGGCGTTCCTGCTGCTGCGCAGCCGCGTTACCCACCTGCGCACCATCGGCAAAATGGGCGTGGTGCCAAGCTTCTTCAACATCAACGAACCGATTCTGTTCGGCGCGCCGATCATCATGAACCCGATGCTGTTTATCCCGTTCGTGTTCGTTCCGCTGGTCAACGCCTGCCTGGCGTACGCGGCAACCAAACTCGGCTGGCTGGCGCAGGTCGTCTCGTTGACCCCGTGGACCACCCCTGCACCGATTGGCGCCTCGTGGGCGGCAAACTGGGCGCTGAGCCCCGTGGTGATGTGCCTGGTCTGTATGGTGATGTCCGCGCTGATGTACCTGCCGTTCCTGCGCGCCTATGAGCGTACGCTCATCAAAAACGAAGAGCAGAAGGCCCAGGCAACCGTCGGCGCCGCCGAGACCGCCAGCAATTAAGTCAAAGAGGAAGAGTCATGAAATACACATTTCCCGATAACTTCTGGTGGGGCAGCGCAAGCTCCGCTCTCCAGACGGAAGGGGCAAGAGAGGGGGAAACCACGTGGGATTACTGGTTTTCCCGCGAGCCAAACCGTTTTCACAACGGCGTGGGGCCGCAGCAGACCTCCACGTTTTATCAGCACTGGAAAACGGATATTCAGCTGTTAAAGCAGCTGAACCACAACAGCTTTCGCACCTCGATTAGCTGGGCGCGCCTGATCCCCGACGGTATCGGTGAAGTGAACCCGGAAGCGGTCGATTTTTACAATCAGGTCATTGATGAGCTGAATGAACAGGGCATCACGCCGTTTATGACCCTGTTCCATTTCGACATGCCGATGGCGATGCAGGAGATCGGCGGCTGGGAAAACCGCGACGTGGTGGACGCCTACGCCCGCTATGCGCAGATTTGCTTTGAGCTGTTCGGCGATCGCGTGCTGCACTGGTTTACCTTCAACGAGCCGATCGTGCCGGTGGAAGGCGGTTATCTGTACGACTTCCACTACCCGAACGTGGTGGATTTTCGTCGGGCAGCCACCGTGGCGTATCACACCGTGCTGGCCCATGCGAAGGCGGTGCAGGCCTACCGCGCCGGGCATTACGCGGGGGAGATTGGCATCGTGCTAAACCTGACGCCGTCGTACCCGCGTTCGCAGAACCCGGCGGACGTGAAGGCGGCGCACATCGCGGATCTGATGTTTAATCGCAGCTTCCTTGACCCGGTCCTGCGCGGCGAATACCCGGCAGATCTCGTAGCGCTGCTGAAATCCTGCGATCAATTACCCGCCTGTAAACCGGAAGACGGTTTCCTGATTGCGGAAGGGAAAATCGACCTGCTCGGCGTGAACTACTATCAGCCGCGTCGCGTGAAGTGTCGCGACAGCGCGGTGAACCCGCAGGCGCCGTTTATGCCGGAGTGGTTCTTCGATAATTACGAGATGCCGGGCCGCAAGATGAACCCGTACCGTGGCTGGGAAATCTACGAGCCGGGTATTTACGATATTCTGGTTAACCTGCGCGACAATTACGGCAACCCTCGCTGCTTTATTTCTGAAAACGGCATGGGCGTCGAAAACGAGCAGCGGTTTATTGAAAATGGCCAGATTAACGATCAATACCGCATCGAGTTTATTTCCGAACATTTAGCCTGGCTGCATAAGGGTATTAGCGAAGGGTGCAATTGTCTCGGCTACCATATGTGGACGTTTATTGATAACTGGTCGTGGTGCAACGCGTATAAAAATCGCTACGGATTTATCCAGCTCGATTTAGAGACGCAGAAACGCACCATTAAGAAAAGCGGAGAGTGGTTTGCCGCTACCGCGTTAAATAATAGTTTTGAAAAAGAGTAATGATGATGATCGCATTAGAAGAAGCCGTAATGGAAATTATCGTCAATGCCGGACAGTCCCGCAGCCTGTGCTTTGAAGCGCTGCACGCGGCGCGCCAGGGCAATATTGACGAAGCCAAAAGCCTGCTGCGCGAAGCCGACGGCTACGCGCGCCAGGCGCACAAGATGCAGACCAAACTGATCGAGCAGGATGCGGGCGAAGGCCGCCAGCCGATGACGTTAATTATGGTGCACGCGCAGGATCATTTAATGAACTCCTTATTAGCGCGTGAACTGTCCGAAGAAATTATTCATTTATATCAGAGATAGTCTATGGCGAAATAATTATTGTAATACCTCTGTACCCTAAATAGAGATCCACTTGTTCTGATGATAGCGACATACTCTGTCAGATCGGAGCGGGATGGTTATTGTCTGAATAAAATTAAACTATATTGAGATAACCATGAATACGATTAAAAAACTTCCATTAACCATGGCGGTTATCGCCGCGCTTTGCCCAATTTCCGTGCTCGCACAGGAATTCACCCAGGAGCAAATCGACGCCATTGTGGCGAAAGCGGTGGATAAAGCCCTGGCCGAACGTCAGGCTAAAATGGATGCGGCGGTCGCGAAAAAAGCGGACGTGGTGACCGAGCCGCAAAGCGCGGCGCAATCTCCGGATATGGCGATCCCGTTCGGAATTAAATTTACCGGCTACGCCCGCTACGGCGCGCACTTCCAGGCCGCCGATCAGAAATACGTCGCGGTGGACGGCTCGTACAACGGCGCGTCCGCCATTGGTCGTCTGGGCAACGAAGGCAACGGCGGGGAATTCCAGCTCTCCAAGGCCTTCAAGGGTGAAAACGGGGCCATCTGGGACGTTAACGTGATGATCGACCACTGGGGCGACGAAGTTAACCTGAAAAAAGCCTACGCGGGGGTGACCAACATTATGGCCTCCAACCCGAACGCCTATTTCTGGGCAGGTCGTGACTTCCACCAGCGTCCGCAGCAGGGCATCAACGACTACTTCTGGATGAACCACGACGGCCAGGGCGCCGGGGTGAAGAACTTCGACATCGGCGGCGTGCAGTTCGACGTGGCCGCCGTGGCGGCGGTGGAATCCTGTAGCCCGGAAGTGATGGAAGATGAAGCCAACCCGTCGCGCATCACCTGTACCGGCGGTTCCGGCACGGGCGACAAAGGCAACTACGCCGCGACCTCAAAAATCCACGGCATGAAGCTTGGCCCGATCGACATGGAGCTGTACGCCAACTACGGCTTTGACTCCAAGGCGGTGGAGAGCGACGAGCGTCTGAACGCGTGGCAAGGCGGCGTGGTGTTGAGCCACACCAACGACAGCGGCGTGAACAAGGTGATCGCCCGCTACTCCGATAACGCGGACAACAGCGTGTTCAACAAAACCGAGGATCTGACCACGGTCTACGCCAGCTTCGAAGGGCTATACAAATTCACCCAGGCCACGCAGGTGGAGTACATCCTCGCCTTCCACGACTACGACAACAGCCGCGATAAGACCGACAACCGCAAAAACTACAACGCCATCGTGCGACCAATGCACTGGTGGAACGACGTTCACTCCACCTGGCTGGAAGCGGGCTGGCAGCATGTTGATTACGACAACGGTGGCGACAACAAGGGCTGGAAGCTGACCCTGTCCCAGAACATGTCTATCGCCATGGGGCCGGAGTTCCGCCCGATGCTGCGCTTCTACGTGACCGGCGGCAAGGTGGATAACGAACGCACCGCGCGCGTAAACAACACCAAAGACGAAACGCTCGACGACTTCAACGTCGGCGCGATGTGGGAGGCGTGGTTCTAGGCAAGGTAGAAGCAAAACGGCAACGCAAGTTGCCGTTTTTAGTGTTTGCTCCCTCTCCCCGTGGGAGAGGGCCGGGGTGAGGGCATCAGGCCGCACGCAACCATGCTATGCTGTTGACCGAATTAACGACAACATCGCAGGGGAGAAAATGGGTTCCACACGTAAAGGGATGCTAAACGTCCTGATCGCCGCCGTTTTATGGGGCAGTTCCGGCGTTTGCGCGCAGTACATCATGGAGAAAAGCCACATTTCTTCGCCTTACCTGACCATGGTTCGCCTGCTGTTTACCGGCGTGATCCTGCTGACGCTTTCTTTCGTGCACGGCGATAAGATTTTCTCGGTCATCAAACATCGCAAAGACGCCCTCAGCCTGCTGATTTTCTCGCTGGTCGGCGCGCTCACCGTGCAGCTCACCTTCCTGCTGACGATTGAAAAATCCAACGCTGCGACCGCTACCGTGCTGCAGTTTCTCTCGCCGACCATTATCGTGGCCTGGTTCGCCCTGGCGCGGAAAAAGCGTCCCGGCCTGTTTGTGCTGTCGGCCATCATGACGTCGCTTGTCGGCACCTTCCTGCTGGTCACTCACGGCGACCCGACCTCGCTCTCCATCTCGCCTGCCGCGCTGTTCTTCGGCATCGCCTCGGCGTTTGCCGCCGCGTTTTACACCACCTATCCGTCAACGCTGATCGCCCGCTACGGCACGCTGCCGATTGTCGGCTGGAGCATGCTGATCGCCGGGCTAATGCTGACGCCGTTCTACGCCGGACGCGGGACCACCTTTGTGATTGACGGCAGCCTGCTGCTGGCGTTTTTCTACCTCGTGGTGATTGGCACGGCGCTGACGTTCAGCCTGTATCTGAAAGGCGCACAGATGATCGGCGGGCCGAAGGCGAGCATTCTGAGCTGCGCCGAGCCGCTGAGCAGCGCGCTGCTGTCGGTGATTTTGCTGGGGGTGGCGTTCACCCTGCCGGACTGGCTGGGGACGCTATTGATTGTGTCGTCGGTAGTGTTGATTTCAATGGATTCGAGAAGACGGGTTCAGACATCGGCGTAGCCTGATGTCCCCTCACCCTAACCCTCTCCCCACAGGGGAGAGGGGACGGCTCGGTGCTGTCTTTTCACCCTCGCCCCTTTGGGGAGAGGGCCGGGGTGAGGGGGGAAATTGACTTACTTCGCCTTAACCTTCCCCGCCACCAGCAGCGCGGTCAGCAGCATCAGCGTGCCGGAGATCACCAGCGGTGACGTCAGCCCCAAATGGTCGAGCGCCACGCCGCCAATGGCCGCGCCGCAGGTGTTTGCCAGCTGGATCACCGCCACCTGAATCGACCCGGCTTTTTCCGCCTGATCGGCCAGCGTGCGGGTGATCCACGTCGACCAGCCCACCGGCACCAGGGCAAAGGCCAACCCCCATATAATCGCGATGGCAGACGCCACCCACTTATCGCTGCCCCACAGCACCAGCACCGCCGCGCTCGCTGCCAGCACCAGCGGCGCACCCGCCAGCGCCACCTTCAGGGAGCGTTTCAGGAACTGGGAAGACAGCGAGGTGCCGACAAAGCTGGCGATACCAAAGCTCAGCAGCACCAGCGTCAGGCCGTCCACGTCAAAGCCCGCCATGGTCATAAACACCGGGCGGATATAGGTAAAGAAGGCAAACTGCCCGGCAAAGGACATAAAGATGGCGGTCATCCCCGCCAGCACGCCGGGGCGCTTCAGCAGCGCGAACATGTTCTGTTTGTGGTGCGCCGCTTCGCCCGGTAGCGACGGTAGCGCTTTCCACACCCAAATGATGCAGAGCAGGCCCATCACCGCCGCGGCGTTGAAGACGTTACGCCAGCCGATAATCCCGCCGAGGAAGCTGCCGAGCGGCGCGGCAATCACCAGCGCGATAGAGACCGCACCGAAGATAACGGAAAGCGCTTTTGGCACCGTCCGCGCGGGCACCAGTCGCATCGTGAGCGAGGCCGACATCGCCCAGAAACCGCCTAATCCCAGCCCCAGGCAGGCGCGCCCCAGCAGCAGCAGGGTGAAGCTTTCCGCGAAGGAGACCAGCAGGCAGGAGAGCGTCAGCAGCACGCTGAACAGAATGACCACCTTGCGGCGGTCGATGGTGCCAATCACCTGGGTGATAAACAGGCTGGCGAACATCGCCACGAAGGCGGTAACGGTGACGGACTGCCCCGCCACGCCCTCGGAAATGCCCAAATCCTGCGCCATCGGCGTCAGCAGGCTCACCGGCAGAAACTCAACGGTAATCAGGCAGGCGACGCAGAACGCCACGGCGAAAACGGCCGACCAGTTGGGGCGAGAAACCTCTTTGGTCTGCGGTCTGGTCGTGGGCTGGATATGTTCTGTCATGGCGTCACCTGAAGATAAAAACGTGCGGAAAAGTCGCGCAGTTTATCATCAAAAGTGTGACGGATTTAACGATTTGACAACTTTTGTCGTTTTTACAGGGGATCAGTGTAGGTAAAACACGCCCTCTTCCGGCAGGAAGAGCTGGTTATAGCGAAGCTGGAAAGCGTTTAGCTCCTGCGGATCGGGCTCCATCTCGCGCATGAAGCCAAGCGCCAGACGAATTTGCGCATCGGTAATCGGCGCGGCAAGGCGGGCTTTACGCAGCATGCGGTGCCAGGCGTGCAGGTTCTCCTCGCTGCCGTCGACGATGCAAACCTGCCAGATCAGCAGCACCTGCGCCGCGTTTTGCAGATGCGCCTCGTCCGGCCGCTCAAGGTAGCGGATAAACTCATTGCCGGGCGTTTTACCGAACTGGTCGATCATCGACTCGACCGGCATCGGGGTGATCCCCAGACGCTCGCTCAAACGTTTGATGGCGCGGCGGGAATCTGAGGTCAGGACGCGAAATCCCACCACAAACACCACGGCAAGCGTTGCCAGCATTATCCAGACCATGCGTTCTCCTATGAATTGCCGCTCATCATAGCGGGAAACGCAGGGCGTCGACAGCGACAGGCATAAAAAAGCCCGGCATCACACACCGGGCAAAGAAGTTACCTGCACACTCAGGCTGTTTTTAATTTCTGCGCACGATTCTCACGGCGAATTTTACGTTCTTCCAGCACCGCTACCATCGCCATCAGGACGATACAGCCGATGGCTGCCGCATCCAGCGCCGCGAAGGTGCCCGCCCAGCCGGTGAGGCCGAAAATTGGCGTGCCGTCGGCGATCATCCCCAGACCCAGCTTGGCGAAGCTGTCGCCGATCAGGTAGGCGAAGGTGCCTTTAATCCCATCGGCGGCGCCGATCGCTTTTTTCGGTACGAAGCCGACTGCCGCCACGCCGATCAGCAGCTGTGGACCAAACACCAGGAAGCCGAGCGCGAACAGGGACGCCAGGTAAACGTACTGGTTGCTGGCATGCTGGTAGACGCCGAGCGTGGCGATAATCAACGCCAGCGCGACGCAGGCCACCAGCGCACGACGGCCGTTGGCGAGATCCGAGAGCCAGCCCCACAGCAGGGTGCCGACCAGGGCGCCCACTTCGAACAGAGTGAAGCCCTGAATCGCCACTTCTTTAGAGAGCTTCAGCTCCTGGAAGGCATATACGGTCGACCACTGGTCGATGCCAATACGCACCACGTAGAGGAAGATGTTTGAGAAGCACAGCAGCCAGATCACTTTGTTTTTCAGCACGTACTCAACAAAGATCTGCCATTTGGACATCTCGTTTTCTTCGGTCTCTTTGTCCTCTTCGCTGATCTCCTCGCCGAACAGCTCTTCGGCTTTGCCGAGGCCGTAAGATTCCGGGGAGTCGCTGCCGTAGCGCAGGCCGATAAAGCCGACAATCAGGGCGATAATCGACGGGAAGATAAACATGCCGATCACGTGGCCGTCGAACAGGTAGTTTGCGCCAAACAGCGCCACGCCTGCCGCACCCGCCCCGCCGAGGTTGTGGGAGATGTTCCACATGCCGAGGTACGAACCACGCTTGCGGCGCGGGGTCCATTTGGTGATGGTGGAGTAGCTGCACGACCCGCCGGTACTCTGGAAGAAGCCGCTCAGGGCGTAGAAGACGATCATCATGAACAGGCTGACGGAGCCCGCGCCCATGCTGGCGCTGAAGCCGAGCATACAGATGGCGGAGAGGATCAGCATAAACGGCAGGAACTGCTTGGTGTTTTTGCCGTCCGCGTAGTAGGAAACGACGGTTTTACCCACGCCGTAGGTGATGGAGAAGCCCAGGCCAATCATCCCCAGCTGCGTCATGCTCAGCCCGTAGGTTGAGATCATGTCGTTCTGCGCGATGTTAAAGTTTTTGCGGATCAGGTACATGGTCAGGTAGCCGATGAAGACCACCAGATAGGACTGCATGAACGGTTTGAACCACATCTTGCGCCGCACGTCGAGCGGCAGATCCAGGGTCGGCTTGCGCACCTGGTTGAGGAAGGCCAGCATGGTTTGCTCCTGAGCTGATTTTTACCTGCGAATGGCAGGCATTGTAAAAATCAGCCGGGAGAGATGCCTGAGACAGCGTCCAGGTAAAACCGGGAAAATTTCCTGGTTTTGCGCCATTCGGGGTGAAAAGGTGAGACGCATCACGCTTCGCTCACCTCGCGCGGCGCCTGCGCGTGCAGGAAGGGCAGCAGTAGCAGCGCGGAGATCCCCGCCGCGATAGCGATCACCGCGAAGAATCCGCTCCAGTGCCAGACGTCGATCACCCGCGCCAGCGGCCAGCCGGAGAGCGATGCGCCGAGGTAGGCAAACAGTCCGACAAAGCCCGTCGCCGCGCCTGCCGCCTCTTTGTGGGAACACTCCGCCGCCGCCATGCCGATCAGCATCTGCGGGCCAAACACGAAGAATCCGGTGGTGAAGAAGCACGCCGCCTGCATCACGTAGCTGGCGAACGGCATCAGCCACAGCGAGCCGACGGAGAGCAAAATCCCGGCGGCGAAAATCAGGTTCATCGGGCCACGGTTGCCGTTGAACAGCTTGTCCGAGCCCCAGCCCGCCACCAGCGCGCCGATAAACCCGCCCAGTTCGAACATCGTAACCGCCGAGTTGGCGGTCACCAGATCCACGCCGAGCGTCTCGGACATGTACAGGTTGCCCCAGTCGTTGATCGCCGCGCGCACCACGTAGACCAGCACATAGCAGAGCGACAGCAGCCAGATGTACGGGTTTTTCAGCACGTACTTGGTGAGGATCTCCCTGCGGGTCAGCCCCGCACCCTCCTGCTGCTGGGCAATCTCCATTTCGTCGTGCCGCCAGTCGCCCACCGCAGGCAGGCCGACGGTTTGCGGCCGGTCGCGCAGGCGCCAGCAGAGAAACAGCCCGGCAATTATCGCCAGGCCACCGGCAATCATCATCCCCGCGCGCCAGCCGTAGTGCAGCGCCGCCGCCCCCACCACCATCGGAATCAGCGCCCCGCCGACGTTATGCGCGGTGTTCCAGATTGCCCACCAGCCGCCGCGCTCGTTGCGCGAATACCAGGCGGTGAGCAGGCGGGCGCAGACCGGCGCGCCCCAGCCCTGGAAAAAGGCGTTCAGCGCCCACAGCAGGGCAAAGGCCCAAAGCGACGTCGAGAAGCCAAACAGGATATTCACCACCCCGGTGGCGATCAACCCAACGCCCATGAAATAGCGCGCGTTGGAGCGGTCGCTGACGATGCCGGAGAAGAACTTCGACAGACCGTAGGTGATGTAAAACAGCGTCGCCAGCAGGCCGATATCGATGCGCGTCATCACGCCGCTGGCGAGGATTTCCGGCGCGGCGGCGTTGAAGCTTTTGCGGGTGAAGTAGAACAGCGCGTAGCCGAGCCAGATGGTCATCAGGATATGGCGACGCCAGTAGCGGTAGCGGGCGTCGATTTCCGCTTTATCGCCAATCGGCGCGGCGCTGGCAGGGGTTTTAAACATGGTAACTCCGTAGCGGCAGGCTGACGCTGACGCGCGTCCCGTGGGTGCAGGAGAGGTTCAGCGTGCCGCCCAGCGCCTTCACGCGCTCGCGCATGCCCGCCAGGCCAAAGCCCTGCTGGCCGGAACCCGGCGGCAGGCCGCAGCCGTCGTCTTCAATTATCAGCTTCAGGCTGTCGTCCTGCTGCCAGCCCTGGATCGTGACCGCGCTGGCGCTGGCGTGCTTGACGATGTTGTTCAGCCCCTCCTGACAGACGCGGAACAGCGTCACGCGCTGGCCTTCGCTGAGCGTAAATTCGTTAATGCGCCAGTCGAGATGGCTGACTATTCCGCGGCTTTCCAGCTCCATCTCGCGCATCAGAGAACGCACCGCCTGCTCCAGCGACAGGTCGTCAAGCTGGCGCGGGCGCAGTCGTCCTAACAGGCGACGAACGGAGTCATAGACGCCCAGCGAAAGCTGTTCGATATGCGCCCCGCCCTGCTTCACGCCTGCGTTTTCTGCCGCCAGGCGCTGGACAATGCCCGCCTGGGTGCGGATAGCGGTGATGGTCTGGCCGATATCGTCGTGCAGCTCGCGGGCGACCTCCTGCCGCACGCTCTCTTCCGTCTCCAGCAGACGCTCCGCCAGGCGGCGGTTGCGCGCCAGCTCGGTTTGCAGAGACTGGTTCAGCTCGCGCAGGCGCTGAATGCCCGCGCCGAGCAGCAGCCCGGTCAGGCTCTGAGCCAGCAGGGAAAGCAGTAAATCCACAGGGTGATCGTGCCAGGTCTGGCTGGCGATCAGCGCGATGGCGTTCATCAGCGTGGCGATCAGCGCCCCCTGCCAGCCGTAGTGCCAGGCCAGGGCGATAATCGGCAGCGCCAGGCAGAACGGCGTGAAGCGAGAAAGCTCGGCGGGCAGGCCAAGCTGGAGCCACAGGCTCACCACAAACAGCAGCAGATACCAGATGAGGTGCCGGGCGCGCCAGTTCACCGGCTGGGAAACCAGCGCCGGGCCGAGCGGCTGCCAGACGGTGCTGGTGAGGTAGTGCCAGATCACGAGACAGGTTGGCGCCAGCGTCAGGCCGCCGGTCAGGGTCAGCAGCAGGGCGTTGAGCATCTCCTTCTCGCCGACCCACGGAAGCGACTGCAGCAGCGCGGCGGCCATCAGCGCCGCCCCCTGCCGCAGCAGCGTGCGCCAGTCGCGCTGGTGGCGGTAGCGGGAAATGAGAGCAACCGGGAGAAGCGTGAGCAGGCTTCCGGTCATCAATAAGGGCAGGTGCGCGAGAGCGACTTCCTGCGCCAGCCAGACCAGCATCAGCCATTCAGCACCGAGCAAAACGGGCCAGTAGGCGCGCGGACACTGGAGCATTAACCCCAGACGCAGGCCGAAGGGAAACAGCAGCACCGCCAGCTCCGGGCGTTCCACCAGGTGCAGGCTGATGCTCCACAGGCAAAACCAGGCGGCGGAGAAGATAAAAAAGCTGGCGACAACGGCGATCAGCCGTGAAAAAGCGGAACTCATTGCCAGCTGTCAAACATGCGGCGCGCCAGCTCGACGTCGTTGCTGACGTTGAGTTTTTCCATCAGGTTGGCGCGGTGGACGTGCACGGTTTTCGGGGACAGATCCAGCTCGGCGGCAATCTCTTTTACCGACATCCCCTGCGCGAGCTTCTCAGCCACCTGGCGCTCGCGCCGAGTGAGCGGATCCTGACGTCCGGCCGCCAGCTTGATGGCGATATCCGGCGTTAAATAGCAGCCGCCGGTGGAGACGGTTCGCACGGCGGCGATCAGTTCGTCGGGGCTACAGCGCTTGGAGAGAAAGGCGCGCGCGCCCGCGTTGAGGGCCTGCTCGACCAGCGCCGGGCTGTCGTGGACCGACAGCATAATCGTCGCCAGCCCTTTCGGCAGCTGGCTTAGCAGCTCCAGCCCGGAGAGATCCGGCATCGAGATGTCGCAGATACAGACCTGCACCCCGCGCCCCGGCAAGCCCGCCAGCGCCTCGCGACCGGAGCCAAACTCGGCCACGACCTGAAAATCCGGTTCGAGGTTTAAAAGCTGGGCAAAGCCGGAGCGGACGATAAGGTGGTCGTCGATGAGAGCGATGGTGGTCATGTGTCTTCCTGCGGTCTGAAAGCGCCGGATGGCGCTGCGCTTATCCGGCCTGCAAGCGCGACGCCTGCAGGCCGACCAGGGCGCTTACCTTAAGCGATTTATTCGAAAAACACCGCAATTTTGTTAAACATGGTGGGATCGGACTGGTTGCGCGCCACTCTGGTGACGTCTTCCAGCTTGTCGATCTGCGCCATCATCTGCTCCAGACGCTGGTCGTCGTTGACCAGCAGCCAGATGCGGCTGTGCTCGCTGCCCTGAATCGGCAGACAGAGAATGCCTTCCACGTTAAACGCCCGGCGGGCAAAGAGCCCGCAGACGTGGGTCATGACGCCAGGATGGTTGCGGACGGTGAGTTCCAGAATGACGTTATCATGTTGTTTCTGCATGGCTTATTCTCCCACCATCTCAGTATTTGCCGCTCCCGGCGGCACCATCGGATACACTTTTTGTTCAGGGTCGATACGCACGTGGATCAGCGCCGGGCCGGGGCGAGAAATCGCGTCCTGCAGCGCCGCGTGGGCATCCTCTTCGGCGTTCAGATCGCAGGTGTGCAGGCCAAAACCGGCGGCAATCTGCATAAAGTTAATCATCCCCGGGTAGGTCGCGGCAAACACGCCCTGCTTGTAGAACAGGCTCTGCTGCTGATGCACCAGCCCCAGCGCCTCGTTGTTCATCAGGATGATTTTCACGTCTAACTGGTTTTCGGCCGCGGTCGCCATTTCCTGAATGTTCATCATCAGGCTGCCGTCGCCGGAGAAGCAGATGACCTTACGGTCCGGGTTGGCGAGCGCCGCACCCACGGCTGCGGGCAGGCCGAAGCCCATGGTTCCCAGACCGCCGGAGGTCAGCCACTGGCGCGGACGGTTCAGCGGGTAGGCCTGGGCGGTCCACATCTGATGCTGGCCCACGTCGGTGGTGATGATTGCGCTGTCGTCCACGCAGGCTGCCACGGCGTTGATCAGTCCGTAGTGGCTCAGCGGGTCGCCTTCGGTTGGGATGGCGCCCGGGAACTCGCGCTGCAGATCGGCCACCAGCTGGCGCCAGTCGGCGCGGTCGGCTGCGTCCGTCTGCGGGATCAGCTGCGCCAGAACCTCGGCCACGTCGCCCTGAATCGCCACGTGCGGCTGCTTGATTTTACCCAGCTCGGCGCGGTCGATATCCACGTGAATGATTTTGGCGTTCGGGCAGAACTGCTCGGTTTTGCCGATCGCCCGGTCATCAAAACGCGCGCCCATAACAATCAGCAAATCAGCCTCTTGCAGGATGTAGTTGGTGCTGCGCGCGCCGTGCATACCCAGCATGCCGAGAGAGAGCGGGTGCGCTTTAGGCAGCATGCCCAGCGCCATCAGGGTCATGGTGGTCGGCAGGTTGGCTTTCTCTGCAAACTGGCGGATTTCATCCGCAGCGTTAATCGCTCCGCCGCCCAGATAGAGCACCGGGCGTTTGGCGGCGTTAATCATGGCGGCGGCATCGCGCACGCTCTCAGCGCTGAATTCCGGCGCGGGGGCACGCTCGCCCGGCTCCGGCAGGACGTCGATTTCGATCTCAGCGGTCTGGACATCCTTAGGAATGTCTATCCACACCGGGCCCGGGCGGCCAGACTGCGCAATGTGGAACGCATCGCTGATAACCTGAGGAAGCTCGCTGATATCGCGAACTAAATAGTTATGTTTGGTGATGGGGATAGAGATGCCGTAGGTGTCCACTTCCTGGAACGCATCGGTGCCGATCATTGAGGACGGTACCTGGCCGGTAATGCAGATCAGCGGAATGGAGTCGAGGCGCGCGTCGGCGATGGCGGTCACCAGGTTGGTTGCGCCCGGGCCGCTGCAGGCCATACAGACCGCCGGTTTGCCCTGCGTACGCGCCATGCCCTGAGCAATAAAGCCAGCCCCCTGCTCGTGGCGCGCCAGCACGTGGCGGATCTGCGTGCTTTGGCTTAACGCATCGTACAGCGGCAGTACCGTGCCGCCAGGGATACCCGCAACCGTGGTGATGCCCTGCCGTTCCAGCAGATGAACGATCAGCTGCGCGCCAGTAAAACGCGTCGTGGTGGATGTTGTGCCCGAACTTGCCATGCTCCAGTCCTTTTCTTCTGGGCCGACGTTCCGGGGAGGGTCCTAAACGAAAAACCCCGCCCGGTTTGCGCCGGCGGGGTTTTGGATTCGTGTGTTGATCCAGTCCCTACGGCGCATTGCCGACGACCACCACCACACGCACGACGACCACTGCGGCTGGTTGCGCAGTTTTTAGTAGGGTCGAAGTGAAGATGGATGAAGTCATTGGGGACCTGTGTTTGGAATCATTGATGGAATTTATACAAACACAGGTTTTCGGGCGTGACAATGGAAATATTTTCATCTGCGCAAAAATGCGCCAGGGATCACGTTTCGTTTGTTGAGGGATGAAAACAAAAAACCCCGCCGGAGCGAGGTTTTTATCAGGGTTTTGCGGTTGGTCGCCGCAGAACACACTGTGTTACGTCAACGCAAAAAGTATACGCGATCGAAGACGAACGCGCAATTCCGGCACGGATTTTGACGCTTTTGATTATGGATCGCCTTCCTGATTTTGTCCAAAAAATACTGTTCATGCATACAGTGTTTATCTATACTGAGGGTGTTCGCAGTGAGCGAGGGGGCCGCAGTTTTACCGGCGCAACGAAGTCCTGGCTGAAACGGGTGGTGCCGTCAGTGCCTTAACCCCTGAAGTGAGCACACTGTGTTACGTCAATCCAGGTGCTGGCAACAGGCGGCGGAAAGGTACGCCAGCATCGTGCTCCTTTTAACCAAAAGGAGACGCGTATGAGCGTAGTGGATATGGTGATACTTATCCTCAAACTCATTGTTGCAGTACTGCAACTGCTTGATGCTGTCCTGAAATTCCTTCGGTAATTCAGGTTCAAGTCGCACCTGAGAGGGGCGGGAAACCGCCCCTCTTTAATAACGAGGGAATGCTATGTCGCGTCTGTTAATTGAGCCCGTCACACCGGATGAACCGGGGTATATCGCCCTGAAGGCTGAAAGTATCGCACTGAATTTCAACATGCTGCGCAGGCTGGAAGAGAACTGGCAGCGCGGCGAGAACCGCTTTAACGCACCGGGAGAAAAGCTGCTGGGCGCGTTTCTTAACGGCAAGCTGGTCGGCGTATGCGGCCTCAACCGCGATCCGTTCAGCCAGCAGCCGCGCGCCGGACGTATTCGCCATCTCTACGTCAGCGAGAAGTGCCGCGGGCTGGGCATTGGCAAACAGCTTTTAACCGTGGTGATGGCCGATGCCAGCATCTGGTTTGATTTTCTGAATACCCACGCGCCGGACAGTGCCTACGGGTTTTATAATCGGGCGGGTTTTACGCTGGTCTCGGACGAACCGCGGATGACGCACCGCCTTTTTTGTGCCGTGTAACCGGCTGGCAGCATCAGGGTGTGAATGTTACAGTTGAGTGACAATTCATCACCCGATACGCCATGACCACCATCGTTTTCTGCATTTTGCTCTTCGCCGCGCTGCTGCATGCCAGCTGGAACGCCATCGTTAAGGCCGGAACGGACAAGCTCTATTCCGCGATAAGCGTCAGCGGATCCGCCACGCTTATCGCTCTGGTCTTACTGCCGTTGTCCCCACAGCCATCTGCTGCAAGCTGGCCGTTTTTGATCGTCTCCTGCGCCTTACAGGTGGTATACACCGTGCTGGTAGCGAAGACCTATCAGGTCTCCGATATGAGCCAGACCTATCCCCTGATGCGCGGCACCGCCCCGCTGCTGGTGGCGCTGATCGGCGTGCTGGCGCTCGGCGATCGTCTCTCCTGGCTCGCCTGGTCCGGCATCGGAGTAATTTGCCTTTCGATTCTGGCGATGGCGATGCATAGCCGCATGCAGTCACGCAAAGGGATCTGGCTGGCGCTGCTGAACGCCTGCTTCATTGCCGGGTATACGCTGGTGGACGGCACCGGCGTGCGGCTGTCGGACACCGCGCTGGGCTACACGCTGTGGACCTTCTTTATGAACGGCTTCTGCCTGCTGAGCTGGGCGATGGTGGCGCGTCGGCGCGAGGCGTCCGGCTACCTGCGCCTGCACTGGAAAAAGGGGTTACTCGGCGGGGTGGGCACCATGGGCTCTTACGGTCTGGCGCTTTGGGCCATGACGCAGGCACCGCTGGCGGTGGTCGCGGCGCTGCGTGAAACCTCGATTCTTTTCGGGGCGCTGATCGCGTTTGTCCTTTTAAAAGAGAAGGTTGCGGGCCTGCGCATCGCGGCGGCGCTGGGTATTGCCGGCGGCGCCATTCTGCTGCGCCTGGCGTAAATCACTGGCAACATTAGTTGCCGTTCTTGTTTACAAATCCTGCCTTTCCCGGTTTTTTCATTCACCACGACAATGCTTAAATTGTCATCTCTCTGTGGTAGATTCCTCGCGCATTTATGGGAATGCGCAGTCACTTATTCTTCATTTTTCTCTTTTGGCAAAAGTATTCAGCGACATGAAAAAACAAAGGAACGTTAACTTATTGTTGATGCTGGTGTTACTGGTGGCCGTCGGTCAGATGGCGCAAACCATCTACATTCCGGCGATTGCCGACATGGCAAAGGAATTGAACGTCCGCGAGGGCGCGGTGCAGAGCGTGATGGCAGCCTACCTGCTGACCTATGGCGTTTCGCAGCTCTTCTACGGCCCGCTGTCTGACCGAATCGGGCGTCGCCCGGTGATCCTGGTGGGCATGAGCATTTTCATGGTGGCGACGGTGATTGCCATTACCACGCACAGCCTGACCGTACTGATTGCCGCCAGCGCCCTGCAGGGCGTCGGAACCGGCGTCGGTGGGGTGATGGCGCGAACCTTACCGCGCGATATGTATCAGGGCACCCAGCTCCGTCATGCCAACAGCTTGTTGAATATGGGTATTCTGGTCAGCCCGCTTCTCGCCCCGCTGATTGGCGGCCTGCTGGACACAATGTGGTCCTGGCGCGCCTGCTACGCCTTCCTGCTGGTGCTGTGCGTCATTGTCACCTTCAGCATGGCGCGCTGGATGCCGGAAACGCGCCCGCAGGACGCGCCGCGCACGAAGCTTATCACCAGCTATAAAACGCTGTTCGGCAACGGGTCGTTTACCTGCTACCTGCTGATGCTGATCGGCGGCCTGGCGGGCATTGCGGTGTTTGAAGCCTGTTCCGGCGTGCTGCTGGGCGCGGGTCTGGGCCTGAGCAGCATGGTCGTGAGTATTCTGTTTATTCTGCCGATCCCGGCGGCGTTCTTCGGCGCGTGGTTTGCCGGACGCCCAAATAAACGCTTCTCCACCCTGATGTGGCAGTCGGTGATCAGCTGTCTGCTGGCGGGTCTGATGATGTGGATACCGGGGCTGTTTGGCGTGATGACGGTCTGGACGCTGCTCATCCCGGCAGCGCTGTTCTTCTTCGGCGCGGGGATGCTGTTCCCGCTAGCGACCAGCGGCGCGATGGAGCCGTTCCCGTTTCTCGCAGGCACGGCTGGCGCGCTGGTAGGCGGTTTGCAGAATATCGGCTCCGGCGCGCTGGCCTGGCTCTCGGCGATGATGCCGCAGACCGGGCAGGCTAGTTTGGGCCTGCTGATGACGCTGATGGGGCTGCTGATTTTACTGTGCTGGCTGCCGCTGGCGTCGCGTGTTCCGCATCACGAGCAGCCGGTTTAACCGCATGATGGCCCGGCTTCTCGCCGGGCTTTTCACAGACGGGCGCAATCATCGCCTGCAGTAACGGCTCTGGCGCGGGCCGCCAGGCCCCCTCTTCCCCATCGTAAAACTGGAAATCTGCGTTCAGCGCATACGGGATTTTCGCCTTTTGCAGCTCGCACGCCATAAAAGTGGAGAACGCCATTTGCGAAGCAGTTGGCGTAAGGTGGTTTGACTCTCCCACGCCCCAGCCCCCGACCCAGCTCACGTGCCCGGTTTTTTGCTGCCAGCGCAGCGCGGTAGTGATGCGATTATGGATAGCCGCTTTCTCCGCCGCCGTGCCGGACGTCCACGGATATTTACCGCTATTTTTCAGCGGCCCCCACGGGAAAATATGCCACTCCGCCAGCAGGTAGTTTTGGCTGTGCGCGGGCAGCTTCAGGCTGGATAAATCCTCCGGCGCGGCGCGCAGGCGTGGCGCAATAAAGATCATGCGCTGCGGGTCCATGTCGTGGATAGCTTTAATGGTTTTTTCATACACGCGGTTTAGCGACGCGAGGTTGTGGTTAAGCTTGTCGGCGGGCTCATAAATGAGATCAAAACCCAGCAGCGGATAGCTCTGACCGAAATAGTGCGCCACGGCAATCCACCAGTTAATCGTCTCTTTCTCGTTATCGGCTTTCGGGTCGTTTTTATATTCATCAGCCTGATAAGCGATAATCGGGATCACGCCATACTGTTCGCAGGCTTCCACCAGCTTGCGCAGGTGAATTAGCCGCGCTTCCGTCGGCTCATCGGCGACGCGAATGCGCACGTGGGTAATGCCTTTTGCACGAAAATCGCGCACCACCAGCGGGTCGAATTCGCGTATGCCGCGCTCGGTGCGTGCCCAGTCCACATCCATCCCGACGCCCAGCTGCTGCGCATAACGGGCAGCCGTCAGCGGCGGCTCAGCGGCAATCGCCCAGCCGGAAGAGATCAGTAATGCACAGGCAATAAAAGGCTTTAACACGGTTTACCCTGGATAAATCGAAAGCATTACCTGTATTTAGCACGCTTTTTCACATTTCGTGTAGAGCGAAAGCGTAATAATTCTTCAACCTGCCAGTTCTCTCAGCCAGCCGATAAAGGCGTCTATTTTCGGCCACTGTCGGCCAGAGAGCGTCGAGATATAGTAGTGCTGATGGCATTTCAGGGTCTTTTCACCAAACGGGGCGATAAGCTCGCCCCGTTCGAGCCGTTTCTGCACCAGCCGCTTTCTGCCCATCGCGACGCCGACGTGGTTGATGGCCGCAATAATCGCTAAATCGGAACGATCGAAACCAATACCCGACGATGGCGGCATATTCACCGCAAAATGTTGCGCCCAGCTCAGCCACTCATCCGTACCGGAATCGTTGCTCCAGGCCTGACGGTCGTGCAGCAGCGTGCAGTGGCTGAGGTTATCGGGGTTTTTCAGCAGCTCATGCTCGCGGGCATATTGCGGCGAGCAGACGGGCAAAATCGCCTCGTCCATCAGGAAGTGATGAGAGAGGTGGTTTGGCGGCGTATCGTCGAAATAGAGCGCCAGATCGACGCCCGTTCGCTGCATATTAACGTAATCATTGCCGGTCAGGATGGTGAGTGAAATTGACGGATAGCGGCGGGTAAAGTCCCCCAGCATGGGCACCAGCCAGCACTGGGCGATCGACGGCCGGGAGTAGACCGTCAGCGTGCCGGACAGCGCCTGGTTTTTGATGTCCAGGATCTCCTGATTCAGGGTGTCGAGGGACGACTTAAGCGTCCAGTAAACGCGCTTTCCCTCCTGCGTCAGCTCAACTTTACGGTGCGAGCGGACGAACAGCTGAATACCCAGCTCCTCTTCCAGCAGGTTGATGCGGTGGCTCACCGCACTTGGGCTGAGCGACAGCTCCTCCGCCGCCAGGGCGAAGGACTCATGCCGGGCGGCCACTTCAAAGGTGTACATTTTCGACAGCTGCCAGCCGTTTAACAGCCGGTTTCTGGCTTCATTCGCATCGGTCATCACAATTCTCACGCGGGTTTTCTGCGCTCAGCATACCGCTCAAGGGTGAATTTATGTGAACCTAATACGAATTAAGTGCACTTTTTAGACCGCAGTCACTCAGTTGATCCAATCTGGCTCACCTGAACGCCAATTTATATCGTTTGTCAGCCCACGCCGTTTTTTCGTCCAATACCCACAGATGACATAAGGGTGAGGTGAGATATGGGATCTCAGGTCTGGGTTGTGGCAACGCTGCTGGTCAGCATTGTGTTGATTGTTTTAACCATCGTTAAGCTGAAGTTTCACCCGTTCCTCGCGCTGCTGCTGGCGAGCTTTTTCGTCGGCGCGATGATGGGGATGAGCCCGCTGGATATGGTGAATGCCATTGAGAGCGGAATTGGCGGTACGCTGGGCTTCCTGGCGGCGGTGATTGGTCTGGGCACCATTCTCGGCAAAATGATGGAAGTCTCCGGCGCGGCCGAGCGCATCGGGATCGCACTGCAGCGCTGCCGCTGGCTGTCGGCGGACGTGATTATGGTGCTGGTGGGTCTTATCTGCGGGATCACGCTGTTCGTGGAAGTGGGTGTGGTACTGCTGATCCCGCTGGCGTTTTCGATCGCCAAAAAGACCAACACGTCGCTGCTCAAGCTGGCCATTCCGCTCTGTACCGCGCTGATGGCGGTGCACTGCGTGGTGCCGCCGCATCCGGCCGCGCTGTTTGTGACCAATAAATTAGGCGCGGACGTCGGAACGGTCATTGTCTACGGTTTGATGGTAGGCCTGATGGCCTCGCTGGTCGGCGGCCCGCTGTTCCTGAAACTGCTCGGCAACCGTCTGCCGTTTAAACCGGTTCCGGCGGAATTTTCAGACCTGAAGGTGCGGGAAGAGCACACCCTGCCGTCGCTGGGCGCCACGCTGTTCACGGTGCTGCTGCCGATTGCCCTGATGCTGGTGAAAACCATTGCCGAGCTGAATATGGCAAAAGAAGGCACGCTGTATACGCTGCTGGAGTTTATCGGCAACCCGATCACCGCCATGTTTATCGCCGTGTTTGTCGCCTACTACCTGCTGGGGATACGCCAGCATATGGGCATGGGCACGATGCTGACGCACACCGAGCACGGCTTCGGCTCTATCGCTAACATTTTGCTGATTATCGGCGCGGGCGGCGCGTTTAACGCCATCCTGAAAACCAGCGGGCTGGCGGACTCGCTGGCGCATATTCTCTCGAACCTGCACATGCACCCTATCCTGCTCGCCTGGCTGGTGGCGCTAGTGCTGCATGCCGCCGTCGGCTCCGCGACGGTGGCGATGATGGGCGCGACGGCGATAGTCGCGCCGATGCTGCCGCTCTATCCGAACGTGAGCCCGGAGATCATCACCATTGCCATCGGTTCCGGCGCCATTGGCTGCACGATCGTGACCGATTCCCTCTTCTGGCTGGTGAAGCAATACTGCGGCGCGACCCTGAATGAGACCTTCAAATACTATACGACGGCGACGTTTATCGCCTCGGTGCTTGCACTTGGCGGCACATTCCTGCTTTCCTTCATTATCTGAGCGCGAAGAGACGTATTATGGAAAACGCAACTATCACTACTTTAACCGCACAGTTTCCTCTGGTTGAGGATCTGATCGCACTGAAAGAAACCACCTGGCTTAACCCGCGCACCACGACGCTTGCAGAAGGGTTGCCGTACGTCGGGCTGACCAAAGACGACGTGGACGACGCGCACGCGCGCCTCAACCGCTTCGCGCCGTATCTGGCGAAAGCCTTCCCGGAAACGGCGGCAACGGGCGGGATTATCGAATCCGAACTGGTTGCCATCCCGGCGATGCAAAAGCGGCTGGAGAGAGAAACTGGTAAGCCTATTCCCGGCACGCTGCTGCTGAAAAAAGACAGCCATCTGCCGATTTCCGGCTCGATTAAAGCGCGCGGCGGCATCTATGAAGTGCTGACCCATGCGGAAAAACTGGCGCTGGAAGCCGGGTTGCTGAGTATCGACGACGACTACAGCATTCTGCTGGAGCCACGCTTTAAGGACTTCTTCAGCCAGTACAGCATTGCGGTAGGCTCAACCGGCAACCTCGGGATGTCCATCGGCATTATGAGCGCCCGCATCGGCTTTAAGGTGACGGTGCATATGTCCGCCGACGCCCGCGAGTGGAAGAAAGCCAAACTGCGCAGCCACGGCGTCATCGTCGTGGAATATGAGCAGGATTACGGCGTGGCGGTGGAGCAGGGACGAAAAGCGGCGGAAAGCGATCCGAACTGTTTCTTCATTGACGATGAAAACTCCCGCACCCTTTTCCTGGGCTACGCCGTTGCAGGCGAGCGGCTGAAGGCGCAATTTGCCGAACAGGGCCGCGTGGTGGATGCGGACCATCCTCTGTACGTTTACCTGCCGTGCGGCGTCGGCGGCGGCCCCGGCGGCGTAGCATTTGGCCTGAAGCTGGCCTTTGGCGATAACGTCCACTGCTTCTTCGCGGAGCCAACGCACTCCCCGTGCATGCTGCTTGGCGTCTACACCGGCCTGCACGATGAGATCGCGGTGCAGGATCTGGGCATTGATAACGTGACGGCGGCGGACGGGCTGGCGGTAGGACGCGCCTCCGGCTTCGTGGGCCGCGCGATGGAGCGCCTGCTCGACGGGTTCTACACCCTTTCCGACCAGAGCATGTACGACATGCTCGGTTGGCTCGCGCAGGAGGAAGGGATCCGCCTCGAACCGTCCGCGCTCGCGGGCATGGCCGGGCCGGTGCGCGTTCATTCGCATACCAACGTTACCCACCTGGTGTGGGCGACCGGCGGCGGAATGGTGCCGGAAGACGAGATGGCGAAGTATTTAGCAAAAGGCCGTTAATCGTAGGCCCGGTAAGGCGCAGCCGCCACCGGGCTTACAGGCTCAAAATTTGCTGAATATGGGTTATCGCAAACAGCAGCGACAGGGAGAGAACAGCGAGCGCGATCAGGAACTTATCCCGCACCGCTTTCGGCTGTACAAAATCGTTCTGCGCCACGTCCATCAGGTTACGGCTGCGGGTATAGCGCCATAAAACGATCGCCACCAGCGCCAGCACAACAATAGAAATCCAGAATGGCACCCCCGCGCGGTGCCAGTTGTGCTTAATCGCCAGGGCAATCAGCGCGCCATACCCCAGCAGCGTGCGCAGCCAGGCGAGTGACGTCCGCTCCGGCTGCAGGCCGGGGTCCGCCTCGCGCCGCGCTTTGCGGCTATCCGCCATAGAACACCAGCACCATCAGCACGCCCGCCACCGTCAGCAGAATCGTGCTGATAATCAGCAGCCCGCGCGTATATGGCAGATCCTGCTTCAGACGCATCGCCTTCTCATTGCGCAGCCAGCGCAGGTAGCCGTAAATCGCCAGCACGCCCGCAAACAAGCACAGCAGCAGCGCCAGCACTTCGCGAATCAGCGGCGTGGCGAAATCCGGCGCGAGCTGATCGAGACCGACCCCTGCGGCAAGAAAGCCCAGCGCGGTGCGGATCCACGCTAAAAAAGTGCGTTCATTGGCCAGAGAGAAGCGGTAGTCCGGCGCTTCGCCGAGGCGGGAAATTTTCATGAAGGTTCCTTGTCGTGCTCCAGGCAGGCTTCAGCATAGCGTAAATCGACAAGGACAAGGAGACCGGCATCGGGCGATGCCGGTCAGGACGATTAGTGCAGCTCTGGCCAGTAGTCCTTATTGGCCTCGATCAGGTCATCCAGAATCGCTTTCGCGACGGACGCGCTCGGCACGGTTTTCGACAGGGTGATTGCCTGCCAGAGTTTCTGGTACGAGCGCTGCTCCCAGGCATCCACCACCAGTTTTTCCACCGCCACCTGCTGGCTCATCAGCCCTTTCTGGAAGTGTGGAATATCGCCCACCGTAAGCGGCTCCGGCCCGTTATGCCCCACCAGGCACGGGATCTCCACCATCGCGTCGGCATCAAAGTTATGGATGGCCCCGTTGTTTGGCACAATCAGCAGCATCCGCTCCTGGGTGTTGAAGGCAATCGCCGTCGCCAGATCGACGATGTACGACGCATGTTCGTCGATTTCCAGCTCACCGGCGGCGGAGTGAACGGCTTCGATAATCGCCCGGCAGGCGCTGAATACGTGCTTCTCACGGTGATCCATGACCTCATTGGCGCGGGTGCGTTCCGGGTTGGAGTGCGCGACCACGTAGTCCGGGAACAGGTAATACTTCAGGTAGGTGTTCGGCATGGTATCCGGATCAAGCGCCTGTACGTCTCTGGCTTTGGCAAAGGTATCGTTCCAGCTCGCTTCGGTATGCGCATCTTCCGAAGGCGGAACATAGCCGTTTTTCGCCACGTATTCGCGCAGTTTCGGCATCAGATCGTTGCCGTTGAGATCTTCAATCGACGTCCACCAGCCGAAGTGGTTCAGGCCGTAGTAGCGCACGCGCATCTCTTTGCGGTTTTTCAGGCCGACAATCTGCGCCATGCGCCCTTCAATGCCGATCGGCATATCGCAGATGTTGAGGATTTTGGCGTTCGGACGCAGGCGGCGCGTGGCTTCCGCGACAATCGCCGCCGGGTTGGAATAGTTCAGCATCCACGCGTTCGGGGAGTACTGCTGCATATAATCAACCAGCTCCAGCACGCCGCCGATAGAGCGCATTCCGTAGGAGATGCCGCCCGGTCCGCAGGTTTCCTGGCCCAGCACGCCGTGGCGCAGCGGGATTTTTTCATCTTTTTCACGCATCGGGTATTTGCCCACGCGGATATGCGCCATCACGAAATCCACGTCGGTAAACGCCGCTTTAGGATCGGTGGTGTAGCTGAATTCAATCTCCGGCGCCTGCTCCCTGAGGATGATTTTGCACGCTTCGGCGATGGTCTCCTGACGTGCGCCGTCGTTGTCATAGAACTTCAGCGCGCGCAGCGGGAAACGGTCACGGTTGGCTAACAGCATCAGGACGATACCAGGCGTAAAGGTGCTGCCGCCGCCTGCAATAACAACTGAGAATTTTTTCATGATATAGCCTCTGTCAGGGTGGTTTGTTCATTTGTTAAAGGGGTTTTCATCAGCGATTCCAGCTGGTCGCGCACCTGAGGAACGTGCAGGCCGACAATCACCTGAATGCCGTTGCCGCGTCGCACCACGCCGTGGGCGCCGAGGGCTTTGAAGACGTCATCGCTTTGGGTTTTCGCCATATCCACCAGCGCAATGCGCAAGCGGGTGGCGCAGTTGTTGATGCTTTCGATGTTGGCCGCGCCGCCGAGCGCCTGCAGGAATCCGGCGGCCTGCCCTACCTGCTGGCTGGCCGCCGCCGGGGCGGTGGTTTGCCCGCGCGCCGCCTTATAGTCGGCCTTGCTGTAGAGTTTGATTTCGCTCTCTTCCCGGCCCGGCGTTTTCAGGTTCAGACGTTCGATCAGCGTTTTGAAGACCACGAAGTAAATCCCGGTGAAGCAGACGCCAATGCCGATCTGGGTGAATACCGTCGAGGCGTGGTTGTGGAACATTGGGATCCAGTTTTGCGGCAGGAACTGGTCCAGCAGGCCGCCGCCCATGTTCCCCACGACGCCAAAGGCGTACATCACCGTTGCCATGGTGGCCGCCAGCACGGCGTGCACGGCAAACAGCAGCGGCGAGATAAACAGGAAGGTGAACTCAAGCGGTTCAGTGATGCCCACCAGCACGGCGGTGAGCGTGGCCGGCACCAGCAGCCCCGCCACCTTGACGCGGTTTTCCGGCGACGCGGTATACCAGATCGCCAGCGCAATCCCGACCGAGCCAAACACTTTTGAGTTGCCGTGCAGCGCGAATCCGCCTTCCGGGAAGAGGGTTTTCAGCGGCAGGGTGCTCTGGCTGAATTCCTGCAGGTGCTGTGCCCAGTAGACCTGAATGCCGCCTTCTACCGCCGCCGGGCCGAAGATGAACGGACCGTAGACGAAGTGGTGCAATCCGGTTGGGATCAGAATGCGTTCCAGGAAGGTATACACCCACACGCCCAGCGCACCGGCGGAGCGCAGAAACGCCTGCAGGGACTCGATGCCCATCTGCACTTTCGGCCAGCCCAGCAGCGTCAGCCAGGCGCAGGGGATCATGACGAAGAACGCGAGGATAACGACAAACGAGCTGCCCTGGAAAATCCCCAGAAACACCGGCAGCGGCTTGTCGAAGTAGCGGTTGTGGATGGCGGTGACGATGCCTGAGATCACAATGGCACCGATGATGCTGGTATCGAGCGTTTTGATACCGGCAATCATCGCCAGCCCGCTTCCGGCCGTCGGTTCGGCGGAGAAGTCGACGCCGAAGAAGTGGCCCCAGGTCATCCCCATCGCGTTAATAAAGTAGTTCCAGGTCAGGAAGCTAATCAGCACCGCAAGACAGGCGCGGCCCTGCGCCTGCTTCGCCAGGCCAATCGGTAAGCCAACGGCAAAAATCAGCGGCATATTGCGAAACACCGCCCAGCCGCCCTCTTCAATGATGTGGACAATCTGCGCGAAAAGATGATCGGGGGCCGTTAAGGCTTCGCCGACAAACAGCGGGTTGCGAAGCATGATGGCGATTCCCACCACGATCCCGGCGAACGGAAACAGCAACACCGGGGTAAACATGGCACCGCCAAAACGTTGTATTTGACTGAGCATTTTTAAATCCTCATGAAACAACCTGTAGGGGTAGAGGCCTTTATGGTTTTTTGCTGGCCTGAGGTGAGCATAAGAAGTTACTGATGCGCGAACATGGCGTGCCGCTGCGATTCGTGATCGCATTCATGGTTTTATTTTGACCAATCAGGTCTACTTTTTGCGGTAAATATGGACATGTCAGAACGCAATCCACGCCCTGATAACGGCAGAGAGGTCTACTGGTGATCTACAAATCTATTGCTGACAGATTGCGGCTGCGGCTGAATTCGTCGGACTACAACGTCGGCAGCCCGCTGCCCGGCGAAAAAGCGCTGGCGCAGGAGTTCGGCGTGGCGCGAATGACCATCCGCAAGGCGCTGGATCTGCTGGTGAGCTGGGGGCTGGTTGAGCGTCGACACGGCAGCGGAACCTTTGTCTCACGCAAAGACGTTCACCACGAAACCACCAACCTGACCGGGCTGGTGGAGGTGCTGCGTCAACAGGGAAAAGAGGTGCAGAGTAAGGTCTTACAGTTTGAAGTGATGCCCGCCCCGCCCGCCATCGCCAGCCAGCTGCGGATTCAGGTGGATGAACGGATCTACTTTTCCCGGCGGGTGCGCTACGTGGACGGGAAGCCGCTGATGCTGGAGGACAGCTTTATGCCGGTGAAGCTGTTCCGCAATCTGTCGCTGGCGCATCTTGAGGGGTCTAAGTTTGATTACATCGAGAAGGAGTGCGGGATCACCATCAGCGGCAACTACGAGAGCCTGACGCCGGTGCTGGCAGATAAAACGCTGGCCGGTTATATGAACCTGCCGGAACAGACGCCGCTGCTGCGCATTACGTCTCTTTCCTACAGCGACAGCGGCGAGTTCCTCAATTATTCCGTGATGTTCCGAAATACCAGCGATTACCAGGTGGACTACCATCTGCGGCGCATCCACCCGGACGACCTGCTAGCTCATCCCCCAGAACAGCACCGCCAGTAGCTGCGGGGTGATGATGCGCAGGAACATCACCAGCGGATAGACGGTGGCATAGGAGAGCGCGGCCGCACCGCTGGTGGCGTGCAGGTTGTTGGCAAAAGCCAGCGCGGGCGGATCGGTCATGGAGCCCGCCAGCATCCCGCACAGCGTCAGGTAGTTCATTTTGGCGAACATACGCGCCAGTATTCCCACCGTCAGCAGCGGGATCGCCGTGATAAAGATGCCGTATCCAACCCAGCTCATCCCTTCGCCCTTGACCAGGGTATCGACAAAATCTCCGCCGGATTTCAGGCCGACCACCGCCAGGAACAGCACGATGCCCAGCTCGCGCAGCGCCAGGTTGGCGCTCGGCGGCATAAACCAGTAGAGCTTGCCGATACAGCCGATACGCCCGAGGATCAGCGCCATAATCAGCGGCCCGCCCGCCAGGCCCAGCTTGAGCGCCACCGGGAAGCCCGGCACGTACACAGGAATAGAACCGAGCAGCACGCCAAGCCCGATACCGATAAACACCGGCAGCATCTGCACCTGCTGCAGCTTTTGCTGGGCGTTACCCACCATATCCGCCACGGCGTCGATGGACGACGGGCGCCCGACCAGGTTGAGGATATCCCCGAACTGCAGGCTGGCCTCCGGGCTGGCGACCAGTTCAACACCCGCACGGTTAAGGCGAGAGATCACCACGTCATAGCGCTCTTTTACCTGCAGATCGCGTATTTTCTTGCCAAGAACGTGTTCGTTAGTCACCACAACGCGTTCCACGCGCATATCGGTGCCGCGGGTTGAGAGCGAGGTATCCACTTCCTGGCCAATCACCAGCCGCGCGTTGTTTAAATCTCCGGGCTGGCCGACCAGGTGCAGCAGATCGCCCTGCCGAATGACGGTGCCGGGCGCGGGCACCATCAGCATATCGTCACGCTTGAGGCGGGAGCAGATGATATTGGCGCTGTTGAGGATCGGCACGTCCTGAATCGCCATATTGTTCAGGTTGGGGTTATCGACCCGAATGTTGATGGTTTTAATTGGCATATGGCCGTTGGTGAGCGTGGTTTCGTGGTCCTTCGCCTCTTTGTCAACGTTAATGCGAAACAGGACGCGTACCAGCCACATGGAAAGCAGAATGCCGCAAATCCCAAACGGGTAGGCCATGGCGTAGCTCATCCCCATCTGGTCGACGATGCCGGGTTCGATACCCAAATCGCGCAGGATTTGCTGCCCGGCGCCGAGCGCAGGCGTGTTGGTAACCGCCCCGGAGAAAATGCCCAGCACCACGGGAAGCGGGATATCGAAGATTTTGTGCAGAATTGCGGTGACCAGCCCGCCCATCACCACTATGCCGAGGGCAAACAGGTTGAGCCGTAATCCGGAGACCCGAAGTGAGGCGAAAAAGCCCGGTCCCACCTGAATACCGATGGTATAAACGAAGAGGATCAGGCCGAACTCCTGAGTGAAGTGGAGCATTTCGGCGCTGAGGAGCAGCCCGAGCTTGTCGGCGAAGTGCCCGACAAAAATGCCGCCAAACAGCACCCCGCCTATCCCAAACCCGACGCCACGGATTTTGATATTCCCTATCCACAGGCCAACAACAGCGACCAGGGCCAACACGCTTACGGTTAACGCGATATCACTCATGATCCACTTCCTGTGCATAACCTTAGTTATGCTAAGGATTCTCTCAGAGCCGGATGCGATTGTATGGGCGATGGCGCACAAAAAAGCCCTGCCGGGGCAGGGCTTCGTGCAGTCTATGAGTATTGTCGGGTGGCGGCTGCGCCTTACCCGACCTACAGGTTCGGCGGGCTTGTTAACTGTTTAACGCTGGCCGCTCGCTAATGGCGATACGCTGCGGCGCGATGGCTTCCGGCACGTTGCGTATCAGGTCGATATGCAGCAGACCGTTGGTAAACGTTGCGCCGGACACTTCCATATGGTCTGCCAGGGTAAAGCTCAGGCTGAACGGCTGATTAACCAGCCCCTGATGCAGCCATTTGGTCTCGGTCTCTTGTTTTTCCGGCGTGCCTTTCACGGTCAGGCGAGTGCCTTCAAGCTGGATGTCCAGATCGTCCTGGCGGAAACCAGCCAGCGCAAGGGTAATGCGATAGTGGTTATCGTCGCTCTTTTCGATGTTGTACGGCGGAAACGTCTGTTGCTCGGTGGTGCTTTGCAGGGCGTTAGCCAGTTTGTCAAAACCAATCCACTGACGCAGCAGAGGGGATAAATCATAGTTACGCATACTAAATCTCCTTCTGAGAAGCGAGTTCGGCACAGTCTAATTTTGTGCACAGTTGTTCCTGCAAATCCTGATGGATTCGCATATGCTCCCGTTACGGCAAGCAAGTCTGGGTGGGCCGCTTACGCGACCCGCGTAATTAGTTAATTTCGATACGACGCGGTTTTTTCTCTTCCGGAATCACACGTTCCAGTTCGATAAACAGCAGGCCGTTAACCAGGTTCGCGCCTTTAACATGAATGTTCTCGGCTAACTGGAACTTGCGTTCAAAGTTGCGCTCGGCGATGCCCTGATAAAGATAGGTACGTTCTTTCTGCTCGGCCGTATGGGAACCTTTCACCACCAGCAGGTTGTCCTGCGCGGTGATCTCCAGTTCGTTTTCTGCAAAACCGGCGACGGCAATAGCGATGCGGTAGTGATTTTCGTCAACCAGCTCAACATTGTATGGAGGGTAGCCGTTGCTCTGGCTTTGGTTATTTTCTAAATGGTTAAACAGGCGGTCAAAACCAATTGCAGAACGGTATAGCGGAGAAAGATCGAAGTTACGCATAAATAAAACTCCTGAAATCAGCGAGAAATTGTAGCCTTCCACCATGGACAGGCCTTTGCGCCCCCGAACACCCATCAGGCGAGTTCGTTATCGGGCCACATTCTTAAAATGGGTCTGCAATCGGGCTTTTCAAGAACGACAGCTGCACTTTTTTTTGCACTTTCCTGCATCTCGCTTAGACTGGGACAACAGCACAAAGGGTTAAATTGCGATGGCTGCCACAGTGCGGGGTTATCGGGCTATCCATTTTGGATAAGGCTCGCTATAACCCTGAGTTGCAGGTCTATGCAGTGCCATTAACGATGACTGAGTGATGATGAAAAATGTTCTGATAAAGCTGACGACGTTCAGCGGGGTAGTTTTACTTTGCGGGTGTTCGAGCGTGATGTCTCACACCGGCGGTAAAGAAGGAACATATCCGGGGACGCGCGCCAGCGCGGCGATGCTCTCCGATGACGATACAAACTGGGGCACCAAATCCCTGGTTATCCTCGATATGCCGTTTACGGCCGTGGCGGATACGCTTCTGCTGCCGTGGGATATGTTTCGTAAGGACAACTCCGTACGCTCGCGTGTAGAGAAAAGCGAGCAGGAAAATCTGGCGACAAACGCCGTCATCCCGCCCGCTGACATGCCTCCACGCTAGTACTGTGCGGTTTCCGTCACCCAAAGCTGACGGAAACCGGCTGTCTCCTCCATCCACGCAATAACGCGCCCGTCAGGGGAAAACACGACCGCATCAGCAGACGGCGGGTTGCCGTGATCGGACGTCAAAAACGTCACCTCTCCGGTCCGTGCGTCGCAGCAGGCGATCCGATTTTCGAGCACAAACCCCAGACTGCCGCCCGCAGGATGCCAGTTAAATGCTGACTGAATATCGCTCCCGGTACGCGTCAACTGGCGCGGCTCGCCGCCCTCAGGAGAGATCAGCCACAGCTGCACAATGCCGTTATCATCCCGCATCAGAAACGCAATCTGCGTCCCCTGCGGGTTGCTGCGAACCCAGTGACGCGGCACGTTCACCAGGCCCGGGTACGCCCTCTGATGCGTAAAGGTCAAACGACGCTGGTTCACTCCTGCAGGCGGGGCTGGCAGGGTCTCCGTCGTGCCCTGTAGCGGCGCATCGCCCGCACGCTTCCAGCCCTGCTCGTCTTCCGGCAGGTCGACGATAAACAGTTCGGGTACTTTTTCGCCCTGCGCGGAGAGGGTATCGCCGATAAACGCCAGCCTGTCGTTGCCCACCCAGCCCTCTTCGTAAGCGCGGTTGATGTCATCGCTGCCCGGCCGTGGGTTGGGCGTGGTGCGGCTAACCAGCACGCTCCAGAAGGTTCCCGAATATTCACGGGGATGGTTCCCCTGCGGGTTCACCGGGCCATAAGGCGCAGCCACGCCGACGTTGCGTAAATCGAGTTTAGGATCGCGCTCGTGCAGGACATGGTCGTTATAGGTAAAGCTGACGAGCTGCCCGTTCGGGCTGAAGACATGGACGTGGCTGCCGCCGCGCAGCGCGCCTGCGGTGTAAGGCGCGGTGATATCCATCGCGTCCAGGTTGCTCACCTGACCGTTTTGCGCAATCACTCCCTGGCGATGATGAAAATCGTAGCGCCAGTCGGCATCCGGGTTTTTCGGGCCGTGGATAAAGACATATTTATCTTCTGCAGGATGAACGGTCACCACGCCGACATGCGCGCCGTCAGTCGCGCGATAAACCACCTCTACCTCACCCGTCGCGACATTGACCCGCTCGATGGTTTCACCGGTGAACGACGCACCGGACGGGCGCACGTCGTAGACCAGCCACTGGCTGTCCGGCGTCCAGGTATTGATGTTGGTCAGCTGGTGGTTGCGGGAAGCGAAGGTGACTTGTTTCATGAGGATACCCTGATGCGCAGTTATCGCATCAGGGTATCGCAAGCGGGTTTTTAGTTCAGCACAAACTTCTCAATGGCATAAGCCACGCCGTCTTCGAGGTTGGATTTGGTCACGAAGTTGGCCACCTCTTTCACCGATGGGATCGCGTTATCCATCGCCACGCCCATACCGGCGAACTCAATCATCGCGATGTCATTTTCCTGGTCGCCCAGCGCCATGATCTCGTCCTGTTTAATGCCCAGCGCATCGGCCAGCGATTTGACACCGGTGCCTTTATTGACGCGTTTATCGAGGATTTCGAGGAAATACGGCGCACTTTTCAGCACGGTGTACTTCTCTTTTACCTCCGCCGGAATGCGCGCAATCGCTTTATCCAGGATCTCCGGCTCGTCGATCATCATCACTTTCAGGAACTGCGTCGCCGGGTCCATTTTCTCCGCTTCACAGAACACCAGCGGAATGGTCGCAACGTAGGATTCATGTACCGTGTAGTAGCTGATATCGCGGTTGGCGGTATAGAGCGTATTGCGATCGAGCGCGTGGAAGTGGGAACCCACTTCACGGGACAGTTTTTCCAGGAACAGATAGTCTTCGTAGCTCAGCGCGGTTTGCGCAACCGTACTGCCATCTGCGGCTTTCTGCACCAGCGCGCCGTTATAGGTGATGCAGTAGTCGCCCGGCTGATTCATGTGCAGCTCTTTCAGGTAGCTGTGTACGCCCGCATACGGACGCCCCGTGGTCAGGACCACATTCACGCCCTTAGCGCGCGCCGCGGCGATCGCGTTTTTAACGGCTGGAGAGATGGTGTGGTCTGGCAGCAGCAGCGTGCCGTCCATGTCGATTGCAATGAGTTTGATAGCCATTAGTTCCCCGGAATAAATGAGTGCTGCCTCATGCTAACGCGATTAAGCACACAAAAATAGAGCTATATTGCGCAACAGGAATGCCCCTTTTACGCTTATTCCGGGGAACGAAGGCTTACTCGCGGGTGAGCACAATTTTACCGAACGCGCCTCGGTCAAGATGTTCAAACGCCTGTTCAAGCTCGTTAAAACGATAGCGATGCTCAATCACCGGCTTCAGCCCCGTGACGTCAACAGCGCGGACAAAATCTTCCAGCGCCCGGCGATGCCCCACGCCAATCCCCTGAATGACGGGGGATTTCAGCAGCAGTTCGCCAGCAGAGAGGGTAATCTCCGTCCCGGCGAGCACGCCAATGACGGAGATACGTCCGTGAACGGCAACGGCGCGCAGGGAATGCTTCAGGTTCTCTCCACCGACGGTTTCGATAATATGGTCGATACCGCGATCCTGCGTGAGCGCCAGCGTATTTTCAGCCCAGTCGCCTTTCAGCCGGTTGATGCCGTGGCTGGCCCCCAGCGTTTTGGCCAGCGCCAGTTTCTCATCGCTCCCCGAGGTGACAAACACCTCCGCGCCGTGCGCTTTTGCAATCTGAAGGGCGAATATCGCCACGCCGCCCGTGCCCTGCACCAGCACCGATTGCCCGGGGCGGAGCTGGCCGCGCTCCACTAGCGCAAACCAGGCGGTAAGCCCTGCGCAAGGTAAGGTGCTGGCCTCGGCGTCATCCAGGGTCTCCGGAGAGGCCACCAGCGCGTCTTCCTTCACAATCACATACTCGGACAGCATGCCCTGGAAGTATCCGCCGGACGTTTTATAGGGCAGATTGCGCGCGTCCGCCTGCGGCTTACCGTCGATCCACTCAGGGAAGAAGGTTGAGATGACGCGCGCGCCGGGCTGGAAGCGCGTAACGCCTTCACCAATGCTGTCCACCACGCCCGCCATGTCAGACGCCGGGGTAAACGGGAAGGAAAGCGGGATCGGCATTGTGCCTTCAACAACCATTTTATCGCGATAGTTGAGCGCAACAGCATTCACCCTTACGCGCACTTCACCCGGGCCTGGCTGTAGGACGGGCGCCTGAGTCAGCTTGAGGTTCTCGCGCCCGAGGGCATCCATGGACCAGCGTTGCATTGTCTCTGTCATTTTATTTCTCCTGCCATCAGATGAGCTTTAGTCCTGACAGTCTACCGTTGACTAAAGGTCGCCAGTGGCGATAAGTTTTCTCTTTATTGACGCCAGAATAGATACAATCCATGACCGATACGCTGAAGGATATTCCTGTTTTCGTGGCCGCCGTTGAGGCGGGAAGTTTCGCGCAGGCCGCGATTCGCCTGCATTTGTCACGTTCGGCGGTCGGAAAAAGCATCGCTCGCCTCGAACAGCGGCTGGGGGTACGTCTTTTTCAGCGCACCACCCGCAGCCAGAGTCTGACCGATAACGGCGCCCTTTTTTATGAACGCTGTCTGCGCGCGCTGGAGGAGATTCGGGGTGCGGAATCGCTGCTTGAAACGGGGAAACAGCAGGTCAGCGGCCGCCTGCGCATTTCCATGCCGGTGCTGTTTGGTCGCCAGTGCGTCGCCCCCTTGCTGGTAGCGCTGGCGCAGGAACACCCCGGGCTTGAACTGGAAATGTCATTCAGCGACCGCGTGGTGGATCTCGTCGAGGAAGGGTTTGATATGGCGGTGCGTAACGGCACGCTTCAGGACAGCAGCGTGCTGGTCGCCAGAAAGCTGGGAGAACACCGGATGGTGCTGTGCGCCGCGCCGGAGTATCTGCTGAAGAAAGGCCAGCCACAAAGCGTTAATGATTTATCCCAGCATACGGCCATCAACTATTTGAGCGCAGGCAGAGTGTTGTCCTGGCAGCTGATGGATAACGAAGGAACGTCGCACACCTTTACGCCCCGATCGTCGCTCAATATGGATGATTTGCAGGCGATCTGCGACGCTGCGCTGGCCGGACACGGCATTGCATGGCTGCCCTGCTGGATGGTCGTCAAAGATATTCACCAGGGTAAACTCGTCCCGCTCCTGAAGCAGGCACCGGATGTGCATTTCAACGTTCATGCCGTATGGCAGCAGACGCCGCATCTGCCGCTGAGGGTAAGAATAGCGATAGATACGCTGGCGAGCCGTTTACCGGCAGCGATGTCACTGGACCTTCCAGCGTCCATAAAAAAGCCGCGCTAAAAGCGCGGCCAGTTATCGTGCGGTATAACGACAATTAAATATCGATATTTGCCGCTTTCAGGGCGTTCTCTTCGATGAAGGCACGACGTGGTTCAACCGCATCGCCCATCAGGGTCGTGAACAGCTGGTCCGCAGCAATCGCGTCCTTAACGGTCACGCGCAGCATGCGGCGGCTTTCCGGATCCATGGTGGTTTCCCACAGCTGGTCCGGGTTCATTTCGCCCAGACCTTTATAGCGCTGGATCGCGAGGCCACGACGGGACTCTTTCACCAGCCAGTCCAGCGCCTGCTCGAAGCTGGTTACCGGCTGACGACGTTCGCCACGTTCGATGAACGCATCGTCTTCGATCAGGCCGCGCAGCGTCTCGCCGAGCGTGCAGATACGACGGTATTCCGGACCGGTCACAAACTCGTGCTCCAGCGGATAGTCGGTGTCAACGCCGTGGGTACGCACGCGAATAATAGGCTCGAACTGCTTATCGGCGTTCTGCTGGATATCGCATTTCCACATGCTGCCGTGCTGCTCTTTCTCGTTGAGATCGGTCACCAGGGCATTCACCCAGCGGGTCACGGTCTGCTCGTCGCTCAGATCGGCTTCGGTCAGGGTTGGCTGATAAATCAGCTCCTTCAGCAGCGTTTTCGGATAACGGCGTTCCATACGCGTAATCATTTTCTGCGTGGCGTTGAACTCGGACACCAGACGCTCCAGCGGCTCACCGGCCAGTGCAGGGGCGTGCGAGTTCGCGTGCAGGGTCGCGCCATCAAGGGCGATCGCGATTTGGTACTGATCCATCGCTTCGTCGTCTTTAATGTACTGTTCCTGCTTGCCTTTCTTCACCTTGTACAGCGGCGGCTGTGCAATGTAGACGTGACCACGCTCAACGATTTCAGGCATCTGACGATAGAAGAAGGTCAACAGCAGCGTACGAATGTGCGAGCCGTCGACGTCCGCATCGGTCATGATGATGATGCTGTGGTAGCGCAGTTTGTCCGGGTTGTACTCATCACGGCCGATGCCGCAGCCCAGCGCGGTAATGAGCGTCGCCACTTCCTGAGAAGAGAGCATCTTGTCGAAACGGGCTTTCTCAACGTTGAGGATTTTACCCTTCAGCGGCAGGATAGCCTGGTTCTTACGGTTACGGCCCTGCTTCGCAGAACCGCCCGCGGAGTCCCCTTCCACGAGGTACAGTTCGGACAGCGCCGGGTCACGTTCCTGGCAGTCAGCCAGTTTGCCCGGCAGGCCTGCTAAGTCCAGCGCGCCTTTACGACGGGTCATTTCACGGGCTTTACGCGCCGCTTCACGGGCACGCGCCGCATCAATAATTTTACCCACCACGATTTTCGCGTCGGACGGGTTTTCCAGCAGGTATTCGCTCAGCAGTTCGTTCATCTGCTGTTCAACCGCCGATTTCACCTCGGAAGAGACCAGCTTGTCTTTGGTCTGGGAGGAGAACTTCGGATCCGGCACCTTCACGGAGACAACGGCAATCAAGCCTTCACGGGCGTCATCACCGGTGGCGCTGACTTTTGCTTTCTTGCTGTAGCCTTCTTTGTCCATGTAGGCGTTCAGGGTACGGGTCATCGCCGCACGGAAGCCTGCAAGGTGCGTACCGCCGTCACGCTGTGGAATGTTGTTGGTGAAGCAGTAGATGTTTTCCTGGAAACCGTCGTTCCACTGCAGCGCCACTTCCACGCCGATACCGTCTTTTTCGGTGGAGAAGTAGAAGATATTCGGGTGAATAGGCGTTTTGTTCTTGTTCAGATACTCAACGAACGCCTTGATACCGCCTTCGTAGTGGAAGTGGTCTTCTTTGCCGTCACGCTTGTCGCGCAGGCGAATAGAGACGCCGGAGTTCAGGAACGACAGTTCACGCAGGCGTTTCGCCAGGATGTCGTACTCGAATTCGGTGACGTTGGTGAAGGTTTCATGGCTCGGCCAGAAACGCACCATGGTACCGGTTTTGTCGGTATCGCCGGTAACGGCCAGCGGTGCCTGCGGCACGCCGTGCGTATAGAGCTGACGGTGAATTTTGCCTTCTCGCTGGATAACCAGCTCCAGCTTCTGCGACAGGGCGTTAACCACGGAGACGCCTACGCCGTGCAGGCCGCCGGAAACTTTATAGGAGTTATCGTCAAACTTACCGCCTGCGTGCAGCACGGTCATGATCACTTCCGCAGCAGAG
Source organism: Enterobacter asburiae (assembly GCF_007035645.1). Taxonomy (NCBI): domain Bacteria; kingdom Pseudomonadati; phylum Pseudomonadota; class Gammaproteobacteria; order Enterobacterales; family Enterobacteriaceae; genus Enterobacter; species Enterobacter asburiae. The sequence goes on along the minus strand of NZ_AP019632.1, from coordinate 3,964 downwards.
ACGCCCTCTTCCGGGTGAATACCGGTTGGGATGCCACGACCATCATCGGTGACGGAGACGGAGTTGTCCGCATGGATGGTGACCACGATGTCTTTACAGTGACCCGCGAGCGCTTCGTCGATAGCGTTATCTACCACCTCGAATACCATGTGGTGCAGACCGGTGCCGTCATCCGTGTCGCCGATATACATACCCGGGCGCTTACGCACCGCATCCAGCCCTTTCAGGACTTTGATACTGGAGGAGTCATAAGAATTCGACATCAACGTTTCTCGCTCATTTCAACTTGGGTTAATCCGTTATTTTACCCTTTTCCACGGTAAACATCTTCGAATTTTCGTCCGACATGTCTATAACGTGTTCAGCGCTAATGGCGCTGACGAAAACCTGCGACTGCGTGGCTTTTAAGCGGCTGGCAAGCAGCCCGCGCCGCGCGTCGTCAAGTTCCGAGGCAAAATCATCTATCAGGTACAGGCAGCGTCTTCCGCTCTCGCGGGTGAGAAACTCCCCCTGTGCCAGGCGCAGCGCGCACATCAGGAGCTTGAGCTGCCCGCGCGACAGCGTGTCTTCCACCGGTGCACCGTCGGCACGAATGCGGAAATCCGCCTTGTGCGGGCCGTGCGCGGTATAGGTCAACATGCGGTCGCGCTCGAAGCTTCTCTCTAACACCTCGGCATAATCCGTCTCTTTCTCCCAGCCGCGCTGGAAAGAGAAGGTGAGAGAGAACTCGGGTAAAAACTGTTTGCAGGTGTCGGCCATGTCTTCGGCGATACCTGCGCTGTATTCGGCACGCCAGTTGCTGATTTGTTCCGCGAGAGGGATTAACTCCATGTCCCACGGACGCAGCTGGGCGTAACGGGTAACCTGGCGCAGTGCAGCGTTACGCTGCTTGAGCAGACGCTTCAGGTTGCTCCAGGCGTTAAAGAAACCGGCTTCGTTGTGAAAGCATCCCCAGTCGAGGAACGCTCTTCTGTATTTGGGGCCGCCGTTGAGTAAAGTAAACCCCTCCGGCGTAATCAGCTGCATTGGCATCAGCAGCGCCAGTTCCGCCACTTTATGGCCGTCGGTGCCGTCGATGCGCACCTTACTGTCGCCATGCTTGTCTTTGGTCAGGCCGATCGCGGTTTCCCGCTCCGCCCCCTGCAAACGCCCGTGCAGAACAAAGGATTCCTGCTCGTGGCGAATGACGCGACCAATCTGCAAACTGCGAAACGCCCGACCGTGGCCGAGCGTATAGATGGCCTCAAGCACGCTGGTTTTGCCGCTGCCGTTTGCGCCAACCAGGAAGTTAAAGCCAGGGGATAAAGCGAGATCCGCGCTTTCGATATTGCGAAAGTCGCGGATCAACAGACGGGTGAGCGACATTACAGTCTCATTGGCATAACAACATAGGCAGCCGACTGTGATGCGGCATCTTCAATCTGTACGCTTGAAACGGAGTCGGTCAGCAGAATGCGCACGTTTTCGCATTTCAGCGCATTCAGCACATCCAGTACGTAGCTGACGTTAAAGCCGATTTCCATCTCAGCGCCGGCGTAGGTGACGTCCAGAATCTCTTCTGCCTCTTCCTGCTCCGGGTTGTTAGCGGTGATTTTGATCTGGTTTTCACTCACGTACAGGCGCACGCCGCGGAATTTCTCGTTGGAGAGAATGGCCGCACGGGCAAAGGCCTGCTTGAGGCTATCGCAGCCCGCTTCCAGCGTTTTGTCCGGATTCTTCGGCAATACGCGGCGATAATCCGGGAAACGACCGTCAACCAGCTTAGAAGTGAAGACAAAATCGCCCACATGTGCGCGGATGTTGTTGCTGCCGATCTGCACGCGCAGCGGCGTGTCGCCGCCGTCGAGCATACGCATCAGCTCAATCACCCCTTTACGCGGCACGATCACCGAATGGTTTGGCAGCGCGTCGCCAATCGGCATAGAACAGACCGCCAGACGGTGGCCGTCGGTGGCTACGGTACGCAGCTCTTCACCTTCAGTTTCGAACAGCATGCCGTTTAAGTAGTAACGGACGTCCTGATGCGCCATGGAGAACTGCGTGGCTTCAATCAGACGCTTCATCGTCGCCTGCGGCAGGGTGAATTCAACTTCGCTCTGCCAGTCGTCCAGGTTCGGGAAGTCCGCAGCAGGCAGCGTGGAGAGCGAGAAACGGCTGCGGCCAGAGCGCACCAGCATACGGTCGCCTTCCAGCTGCACGGCGATTTCAGCGCCTTCCGGCAGCCCGCGGCAGATGTCAAAGAATTTACGTGCCGGAACCGTGGTCGCGCCCGCGTCGTGCGGCTGCGTCAGCGTAACGCGCGCGATCATTTCCATTTCCAGATCTGTACCGGTCAGCGACAGCGTACCGTCCGCGACCTGAAGCAGCAGGTTTCCGAGAATAGGCAGCGTTGGGCGGCCACCTAATGGGCCACTCACCTGTTGCAGCGGTTTTAATAAATGTTCACGTTCAACGGTAAATTTCATAGCGTCACGATGATAATGTTCTGATTAAATTGGAAAAATCTTCTTTTATGTCGTGGCTTTCTTCGCGTAACTGCTCAATCTTACGACAAGCGTGCAGCACGGTCGTATGGTCACGGCCACCAAACGCATCCCCGATTTCCGGCAGACTGTGGTTGGTTAACTCCTTTGCCAGCGCCATCGCCATCTGACGCGGACGCGCCACCGAGCGGGAACGACGTTTAGACAGTAAATCTGCCACTTTGATCTTGTAGTACTCAGCCACCGTCTTTTGAATATTGTCGATAGTGACCAGTTTTTCCTGCAATGCCAGCAAATCTCGCAGCGCTTCACGCACAAAATCGATGGTGATCGCACGACCGGTGAAGTTGGCATTGGCGATAACGCGGTTCAGTGCCCCTTCCAGCTCGCGCACGTTGGAGCGCAGACGCTTGGCAATGAAGAACGCCACTTCGCCCGGCAGGCGAATGTCGTTTTCATCGGCTTTCTTCATCAGGATCGCGACGCGGGTTTCCAGCTCCGGTGGCTCGATCGCCACGGTCAGGCCCCAGCCGAAGCGGGATTTCAGACGATCTTCAACGCCGTTGATCTCTTTTGGATAACGATCCGAGGTCAAAATGATCTGCTGATTGCCTTCCAGCAGGGCATTGAAGGTGTGGAAAAACTCTTCCTGAGATCGTTCTTTATTCGCAAAGAACTGGATGTCATCGATGAGCAGCGCGTCAACGGAACGATAGTAGCGTTTAAACTCTTCGATCGCATTGTTTTGCAGGGCTTTTACCATGTCCTGAACGAAGCGCTCGGAGTGCATATACACCACTTTGGCATTGGGCTTGCGCGCCATAATGCCGTTACCCACCGCATGCAGCAGGTGCGTTTTACCCAGACCCGTGCCGCCGTAAAGGAACAGCGGGTTGTAGGCCCCACCAGGGTTATCAGCAACCTGACGAGCCGCCGCGCGCGCCAGCTGGTTCGACTTACCTTCAACGAAGTTATCGAACGTGTGTTTCACGTTAACGTTAGAGCGGTAGGTTGGCTCAGCCGGTGCAGGGACATTATCCCAGCCCTGACGAGCGGGTGCGACGCGAGGGGCCGGAGCAGGCGCGGCCTGAGCAGGCGCTGCTACGTTCACGGTTTCACGAACGGTTTGGGTGACCGGCTTTGTGCCCACTTCAAAGCGCAGCTGCGGGGCATCTGACCCGCAGAAATCGTTCAGCAGTCCATTGATGTTATTAAGGTACTTATCCCTTACCCAATCGAGCACAAAACGGTTTGGCGCATACAAAGCCAGCGTGTTATCGCTCAGTTCCGCCTGCAACGGGCGGATCCACATACTGAATTCTGTGGCTGGTAACTCATCCTGCAATCGGGCAAGACACTGCTGCCAAAGCGAAAGTGACACGGCGGACTCCACTCGAACAATAAAAGAAAACTATTGAATATTCATGATTGTTGGCGCACATCGACATGACCCAATGAGGGTGATGTGCGAACCGCTATCT